>NZ_JACIFY010000019.1 GCF_014197615.1 Rhizobium esperanzae | reverse complement strand
GTCAAGGGTTCGGTTCCCGCCCGCACCGACGTTCCCGACACCGACTTCGACGCCTGCGGCAAGAAGGGCATCGCCGATCTGAAGGCGGCCAATGAAGGCGGCACGCTGTTCGGTTCGCTCGCCCAGGGTTATGGCGCGCCTCCGGCCATCGCCAATGCCTATAAGGACGTCGTCTCGAAGTTCGTCCACGGCCAGATCAAGAGCTCCGACGAAGCCGTCACCCAGCTCGTCCAGGCGATCGACGACGCCCGCTGAGACCACGGTCGATGACACTGCTTCCCCGCGTCGTCGCGGGGAAGCATCAGACCCGCGACCATGCGGGCCTGACGATGCAGGGGAGGAGATGAGGTACCATGAGCACAGTTGCGACCACCGATCCGGTTCTGACGCCGCGGCAATCGACGCGCGTCTCGCTGAGGGGCCGGCTGCAGGATGCGCTGCCGAAGATCGTGTTGGCGCCGAGCTTCGTCATCACCCTCATCTTCGTCTACGGCTTCATCGTCTGGACGGCCTATCTCTCCTTCACCAATTCCAAGACCTTTCCCTCCTATGAACTGACCGGCGCACGCGCCTATCAGCGGCTGTGGCGCTGGACCTTCGAGAGCGATCCGCCGTCCTCCTGGTATACGTCGATCACCAACATGGCGATCTTCGGCTTCCTCTATGTCGGCATCTGTTTGGCACTCGGCCTGCTGCTCGCCATCCTGCTCGACCAGAAGATCCGCGGCGAGGGGTTGCTGCGGCCGATCTTCCTCTATCCGATGGCGCTCTCCTTCATCGTCACCGGCGTTGCCTGGAAGTGGTTCCTCGATCCCGGCCTCGGGCTCGAGCAGACCCTGCACCACTTCGGCTGGACGAGCTTCCACTTCGACTGGATCAAGAACAAGGACTTCGTCATCTACACCGTCGTCATCGCCGGTGTCTGGCAGGCCTCGGGCTTCGTCATGGCGATGTTCCTGGCCGGTCTTCGCGGCATCGACGGCGAGATCATGAAGGCCGCCCAGATCGACGGCGCTTCGCCCTTCCAGCTCTACCGGCGCATCGTCATTCCGCTGCTGCGGCCGATCTTCCTGTCGGTCTTCATCGTGCTCGCCCATATGGCGATCAAATCCTACGACCTCGTGGTGGCGCTGACCTCGGGCGGGCCGGGCGGTTCGGCCTGGCTGCCGTCGAACTTCATGTATGAATATACCTTCAAGCGCAACGAGATGGCCGTCGGCTCGGCCAGCGCCATCATCATGCTGATGACGATCTCGGCGATCATCGTGCCCTATCTCTATTCCGAACTGAAGGAGAAGGCCCGATGAGCAGCCTCACCTCTTCCATCGGCACGTCCTCATCGACATCGGCAGCGGCTGCGGCAGCCGAAGGTGTCGCGCGTGGCAACAGCGCCCGCTTGATCGGCCGCATCGTCATCTACGGCCTGCTTGTCATCTTCGCCATCCTCTACCTGATGCCGCTCTTCGTCATGCTGACGACCTCGTTCAAGACCATGGACGAGATCCAGGGCGGCAACATGCTGGCGCTGCCGCAGGCGCCGACCTTCGATCCCTGGGTCAAGGCCTGGGGCGAGGCCTGCGTCGGGCTGACCTGCGCCGGCATCAAGGGTTACTTCTGGAACTCGATCAAGATGGTGGTGCCGGCCGTGGCGATCTCCACCATCATGGGCGCGCTCAACGGTTATATCCTGACCAAATGGCGCTTTCCCGGCCATACGCTGGTGTTCGGCCTGATGCTGTTTGCCTGCTTCATCCCGTTCCAGTCGGTGCTCTTGCCGATGGCGACGATCCTCGGCTCGCTCGGCCGCTTCGGCATGACGCTGCAGAACGCCACCGGCTGGAACTTCGGCTTCGGCAATTCGACGGTCAATCTGGTCTTCGTTCATGTCGTCTACGGGCTCGGCTTCACCACGCTGTTCTTCCGCAATTTCTACGAGGCCTTCCCGACCGAGCTGGTGCGCGCCGCCCAGGTCGACGGCGCCAGCTTCTTCCAGATCTTCCGCCGCATCATGCTGCCGAACTCGCTGCCGATCATCGTCGTCACCGTCATCTACCAGTTCACCAATATCTGGAACGACTTCCTGTTTGCCTCTGCTTACGCCGGCACCGGTGACTCCATGCCGATGACGGTGGCGCTGAACAATGTCGTCAACACCTCGACCGGGGTGGTCGAATACAATGTCAACATGGCGGCGGCGATGATCGCGGCCGTTCCGACGCTCATCGTCTATATCCTCGCCGGCCGCTACTTCGTGCGCGGTCTGATGGCGGGCGCAGTCAAAGGGTAAGTCATGGCCTTCCTGGAAATCTCCGGTCTCAGAAAGCGCTTCGGCGCCGTCGACATCCTCAAGGGCATCGATCTCGAACTCGAAAAGGGTGGCTTCCTCGTGCTGGTCGGTCCGTCCGGCTGCGGCAAGTCGACCCTGCTCAACACCATTGCCGGGCTTGAGACGATCACATCAGGCGATATCAGGATCGACGGCCGCGACATCAGCGGCCTGCATCCCTCCAAGCGCGACATCGCCATGGTGTTCCAGTCCTATGCGCTCTATCCGAACATGACGGTGGCCGGCAACATCGCCTTCGGCATGGAGATCCGCGGCGTTCCGAAGGAGGAGCGGGCCAAGGCGATCAGCCAAGTCTCCGACATGCTGCAGATCGGCCATCTGCTCGACCGCAAGCCTTCGCAGCTCTCCGGCGGCCAGCGCCAGCGCGTCGCCATGGGCCGGGCCCTGGTGCGCAATCCGCAGGTCTTCCTGTTCGACGAGCCGCTCTCCAATCTCGATGCCAAGCTGCGTGTCGACATGCGCACCGAGATCAAGCGGCTGCATCAGCGCATGGGCACCACCTTCGTCTATGTCACCCACGACCAGATCGAGGCGATGACGCTGGCGACCAAGATCGCCGTGCTGAAGGACGGGGTGCTGCAGCAGTTCGGCACGCCGGCCGAGATTTATAACAGCCCGGCCAATCTCTTCGTCGCCGACTTCATGGGATCGCCGGCGATGAACCTGCTCAACGCCACCGTCGAGAACGGCGCGGGCGGGCTGGAGGTCTCGCTCGAGCGGGCCAATAGCGCTCCCCTCAGATTGCCCGTCATGGCAGGCAATGACGGCCTGACCCGCTATACCGGCAAGCCGGTGATCTTCGGCATTCGCCCCGAGGCCTTGACCGATCCCGACGGCGCCGACCGCAAGGCGCGTTCGCTCACCGAAGGCGACTGCCTGATCGAGGTCGTCGAACCGGCCGGCTCCGACACCTTCGCCGTCACCAAGCTCGGCGGCAAGTCCGTCGTCGCCCGACTGCGCGCCGATGCCGGCATCGCGCCCGGACAAAGCACACGCCTTGCCTTCAATCTCGACAAGGCCGTGTTCTTCGATCCCGAAAGCCAGGTGCGGATCGTGTGACGGCCAGGTGCTGATATGAGCAGTTCCCCAGACATCGTCATCATCGGTTCCGGCATCGGCGGCTCCACGGTCGCCGCCGGCCTGGCTGCATCGAGCGCTGAGATATTGATCCTCGAAGCCGGCGATCATATCGCCGATCTTCCCGTCAATCGTGACCAGCGCGCCATCTTCCAGCGCGGGCATTTTCGCCCGAGGGAAACCTGGTACGAGGCAGACGGCAAGGGCTTCAATCCCGGCAACTACTACAATGTCGGCGGCAATTCGAAATTCTATGGCGCCGTCTTGTCGCGCTATCGCAGGGAGGATTTCGACGTCATCCGACATCGCGAGGGCGTGTCGCCGGCCTGGCCGTTTCCCTATGAGGAGCTGGAGCCGTGGTATTCGAAGGCGGAGCTGATGTATCAGGTTCGCGGCAGCCTCGGCGACGATCCCACCGAACCGTACCACTCGGCTGATTACGCCTACCCGCCCGTTCCTGACGAGGCGCCGATCGCCGATATCAGGGCGCGCCTCAAGCAGAAAGGCCTGCATCCGTCTTCGTTGCCACTTGGCCTCGACCTTGACGCCTGGCTCTCCAAGGCGCGCACACCCTGGGATGCGCATCCGAACGCCCGCGACGGCAAGATGGATGCCGAGACAGCAGCGCTTGCGCTGGCGCTGAAACATCAAAACGTCAGGCTCGAAACCAATGCGCGTGTGACAAGGCTCGACACGGGGGCGGGGAGCAGGATCGACCGCGTCACCTATGTCAAGAATGGGCAGACGCTGACGGTTTCGCCTGAGATTGTCATCCTTTCGGCGGGCGCCGTCCAGTCGTCGGTGCTTCTGCTGCGTTCGAAAAACGACCGCTTCCCCAGAGGCCTGGCGAATTCCTCCGATCAGGTGGGCCGCAACTTCATGAACCACAATGCCTCCGCCGTCATCGGCGTTTCGCCAGGGTTCCGGAACACCGCCATCTACCAGAAGACGTTTGCCTTCAACGACTTCTATCTCTCCGACGGGGAGGGAGGGCCGCCGCTCGGCAACGTGCAGCTCCTCGGCCGCATCTCCGAAAAAGTCCTCAAGGGCTCTCTGCCGCAGGCGCCGGAATGGCTGTTACGCTTCATCACGAGCCATGCCATCGACTTCTATGCGATGAGCGAGGATGTTCCCAATCCCGAAAGCCGCGTCATGGTCGATGGAGACCGGATCGTTCTCCAATGGCAACGAACTAACTGGGATGCGCATCTGGCACTGGTCGCCAGGCTGAAGGCGATCCTGAAGTCGATCGGATTTCCGATCGTGCTGTCGAGGCCCTTCGACAAGCGCACGCCCTCCCATCAATGCGGAACGGTCCGCATCGGAAACGACCCCGCGACGGCGCCGCTCGATCTCTACTGCCGTTCCTATGATCACGAGAATCTCTTCGTCGTCGACGCCGGTTTCCTGCCGACGTCGGCTGCGGTCAATCCCGCACTCACCGTCGCCAGCCAGGCGCTGAGGGTCGCGGACCACATCGCATCGAAAGACTTGCAGGCGTCAACGGATCCATTGGCGTGCGCCGGACCCAAATAGGACAGTAAGATGGCATTCGACTATATCATCACCGGTGCAGGTCCCGCGGGCTGCGTCTTGGCAAGCCGGCTGAGCGAGGATCCCGATATCAGCGTCCTCCTGCTCGAGGCGGGCGGCGGTGACTGGAATCCTCTTTTTCACATGCCCGCCGGCTTTGCCAAGATGACCAAGGGCGTGGCGAGTTGGGGATGGCAAACCGTTCCCCAGAAGCACATGAACGGCCGGGTGCTTCGTTATACCCAGGCAAAGGTCATCGGTGGCGGCTCGTCGATCAACGCTCAGCTCTATACGCGCGGAAATGCTGCCGATTATGACCTCTGGGCCAGTGAAGACGGCTGTGAAGGCTGGGATTACCGTTCGATCCTGCCGTATTTTAAGCGCGCCGAGGACAACCAGCGCTTCGCCGACGACTATCACGCCTATGGCGGTCCGCTGGGGGTCTCGATGCCGGCGGCAGCGCTGCCGATCTGCGATGCCGATATCCGCGCAGGGCAGGAGCTCGGCATTCCCTATAATCATGATTTCAACGGTCGCCAGCAGGCGGGCGTCGGATTTTATCAGCTGACGCAGCGCAATCGCCGCCGCTCCTCGGCATCGCTCGCCTATCTCTCGCCGATCAGGGACCGGAGGAACCTGACGGTCCGGACGGGCGCGCGTGTCGCGCGGATCGTCGTCGAGGGAGGCCGCGCGACAGGCGTCGAGATCGCCACCGCGCGCGGCTTGGAGATCGTGCGCGCCGAACGCGAAGTCCTGATCTCATCGGGTGCGATCGGATCGCCGAAGCTCCTTCTGCAGTCCGGCATCGGGCCGGCCGACCATCTCAAATCGGTGGGCGTCAAGGTGCTCCACGATTTGCCTGGTGTCGGCGGCAACCTGCAGGATCACCTGGATCTGTTCGTTATCGCCGAATGCACCGGCGATCACACCTATGACGGCGTCGCCAAGCTGCACCGCACGCTTTGGGCGGGGCTTCAATATGTCCTGTTCCGCACCGGTCCTGTGGCGTCGTCGCTCTTCGAGACCGGTGGCTTCTGGTACGCCGATCCCGGTGCACGGTCTCCCGATATTCAGTTCCATCTCGGCCTGGGATCGGGCATCGAGGCCGGCGTCGAGCGACTGAAAAACGCGGGCGTGACGCTCAATTCCGCCTATCTGCATCCGCGCTCCCGCGGGACGGTCCGCCTGGGATCGTCAGACCCGGTTGCCGCACCCTTGATTGATCCCAACTACTGGTCCGATCCGCACGACCGGAGGATGTCCCTGGAGGGGCTCAAGATCGCCCGCGAAATCATGCAGCAGGCGGCGCTGAAACCCTATGTCATGGCCGAAAGGCTTCCCGGGCCGAAGGTCATGACCGATGAGCAGTTGTTCGACTATGGCTGCGCCAATGCCAAAACCGACCATCATCCTGTGGGCACCTGCAAGATGGGAACGGGGCCAGACGCGGTTGTCGGACTGGATCTCAAGGTCCATGGCCTCGAAGGCCTCCGGGTCTGCGATTCCTCGGTCATGCCTCGCGTACCCTCCTGCAATACCAACGCGCCGACGATCATGGTCGGCGAAAAGGGATCGGATCTCATTCGGGGGCTGCCCGCACTGCCGGCGGCGATCTTCGCCTATGAACGCAATGATGCGAGGCCCCGGGCCCGTGCCGACATCCGCTAAGGAGCAAGACAATGTCTGAAGTGAGAGTTGCAGTGCTTGGCGCCTCGGGCTGGATGGGAAAGGTCCACACCATGGCCTATCAGACCTTTCCGCATTTCTTCGGCGTGTCGGACGGAACGGCGCGGATCGTGGCGCTTGTCGACGGCAACCCTGACGCAGCCGCGGATATCGGCAACAGGGCGCCGGGCGCCAGGATCTATCAGGATTGGAAACTGGCGGTCGCCGATCCCGAGGTCGATCTGATCGATATCTGCCTGCCTGACCATCTTCACTATCCTGTAGCCAAGGCGGCATTGCTGGCAGGCAAACATGTCTATTGCGAGAAGCCGCTGGCCAACACTGCAGGGGAAGCACGGGAACTGGCCGAGATCGCCAGAGAGAAGGGTGTGATTACCCGTGTCGGACATGCCTTTCCCCGCAATCCGGTCCATGATCTGGCCAAAGACATCATAGAATCCGGCGAAATCGGCGAGATCAAGCTGTTTCGCGGCTGCCAGCACGTCGACATGTATGGCGATCCCACAGCTCCTTTCATGTGGCGCGCCGACGGCAAGCTGGCGCCGACGGGGATCGTCGGCGATACTGGTTCGCACATCTTCAGCTTCATGGATTTCCTGGTCGGCCGCGTCAGTTCGCTGATCGCCGACAATCTGATCGTCACGCCGCGCCGGCCCGTCGTCGAAGGCCTTGCCTATGGCGAAGAGGTGAAACTGACGGGCAACGAGGCCTGGGCTGATATCACCAACCCCGACGCCACGAACCTCTTATGCCGGTTCGAGAATGGCGCCGGCGGGATCGTCGATTTCAGCCGTGTCGCGACCGGCCGAAAGTTCATGCAGACCTACGAGGTCTATGGAACCAAAGGCAGCATCGCCTATAGCTATGACGAGATAAACCGGCTGCGCTTCTACTCCAACGACGACCGCACGGGGCGGCGCGGCTTCCGGGAGATCGATGTGGGGCCGGAAAACGCCACCTTCCGGGCATTCCTTCCTCTGCCGAATTTCGGCATAGGCTACAACGAAAGCAAGATCATCGAGGCGGCGGAGGTGATCCGCTCGATCGTTGCAAACAGGCCGATGTGGCCGACATTCGATACGGGCCATCACATCTGCCAGATCGTCGACGCATGTATGGAGTCCTCCCGGCTGAAGCGCTGGGTCGACATCCCGCTGGGCTGAACGTCGATGACCACAGCTGTCCCGCAGGAAATTCTCGACGCGCTGACCGATGTCGACATGCCCAGGCTTCCGCCCGAAGCTGGCCCTTCGGAAGCGGTTCGGCTTGCCGGCATCGAGGTGCCGGTCTATCGCGCCGGTTGCGTCGTCGTCGGATCGGGTGCCGCGGGTCTGCGTGCGGCGGTGGAAATGAAGCGGCGCGGCGACGACGTCGTCATCATGAGCCAAAGCGCCTGGGGCGGAACCTCGGCCTGCTCGGGATCCGACAAGCAGACCCTGCACACGGCCAACACCGCCGATCAGGGCGACAATTACAAGGCGATGGCCCGCGCTATCCGTAGCGGCGGCGCGATGGATGAGGACACCGCCTATGTCGAGGCGGTCGGCTCGTCCCGGATGATGGCGTCGCTGCAGTTCCTCGGTCTGCCGCTGCCTCAGGATCCGCTCGGGGGAACGCTGAGATACCAGACCGACCATGACGAGGTCGGCCGCGCCACCAGCTGCGGTCCGCGCACCTCACGCCTGATGGTCAAGGTGCTGGCCGAAGAGGCGATCCGGCTCGCCGTGCCGTTCTACAACCAGACGACCGCGGTGAAGATCCTCACCGAAGGCGAGGGGGCAGACCGCCATGTGGTCGGCATACTCGCCATGCGCGCCGGCGGCCGCACCGAAGAGAACCCGCTGGGCATCGCGCTGTACGCGAGCGATGTGATCGTGCTCGCGGCCGGCGGGCCGGGCGAGCTGTACCGCGACAGCGTGTATCCCAACGGCTGCTTCGGCTCTCTCGGACTGGCGCTCGAGGCCGGCGTCGAACTGGTGAACCTGACGGAAAGCCAGTTCGGCATCGGAACGCGCAGGGAAGGCTTCCCGTGGAATCTGTCGGGCACTTACGTCCAGGCGATTCCGCATATCTATTCGGTCGACGCCGATGGCGTCGAACACCACTTCCTGGCGCAATATTACCGCAGCACGCAGGAACTGGCCTCGAACGTCTTTCGCAAAGGCTATCAATGGCCGTTTCATGCGACCCGCATGCTCGATTTCGGTTCAAGCCTGGTGGATCTCGCTATATCAAGCGAAACCGCCGCCGGGCGGCGGGTCTTCATGGACTTCAATCGCAATCCGCTGCCGGTGCCGGGCGACCTGCCGTTCAGCCTGGAAAGACTGGATGAAGACGTCCGCCTCTATCTCGGCAAGGCCGGTGCCGATGAGGAGATGCCGATCGACCGGTTGAAGCACATGAACCCGCTCGCGATCGAGCTTTACCGCCGCTACAAGATCGACATTGCCGCTGAACCGCTGGCATTTGCCGTCAACAATCAGCACATGAACGGCGGCATCATGGTCGATACCTGGGGCCGCAGCAATCTCGCAGGCTGTTACGCCGTCGGAGAAGCGGCCGGCACGCATGGCGTGACGAGGCCGGGTGGTGCTGCGCTCAATGCCGGGCAGGTGTTCGGCACCCGCGCGGCCGAGCATATCAGCGCGAGCGGCAGGGCGAAGCGGGCCTCTACGGACGATATGTCAGGCATCGCAGAGGCAGGTATCGCCGATCTTCTTTCTGCCCTTCGAGCCGAGAGCCCGCTCACCGTCAAATCAATCCGCGCGGAGGTGCAGGCGCGGATGAGCGACAAGGCCGGCATTATCTGCAATCGGCAGAGCGTTGCTCAGGCCTTGATCGAAGCGCGCAAACTGAATGCCGATATTCGCGCCGAGGGCGTCGCCTATGACCGCACAGCCGAGGCGATCCGGGGCATGCAATGGCGGCAGATGGCGCTCGCCTCGGAAGCCGTGCTCAGCGCGCTCGACTACTTCATTCGCAAGGGCGGCGGCAGCCGCGGCGCGCGCGCAATATGTGATGCAGAGGGCGAATCCCTGCCGCTGGCGAGCGCAGGTCCGTTGGAGGAATATCGTTTCCGCAGAGAACGCGAAGCCGATCGGGACGAGCAGATCGTCGTTCGGCTCGAGGGCGACAAGATCAGGCTGTCGAGGCGTGCAAACCGCACCTTCGATGAAAGCGCCAGATCCTTCTTCGAGCGGGATTGGCCGGCTTGGCTGACCGGCCGCATCTATGATCTCACCGCCGATGACTGAGGCCGCCGCCCGCGGATAGCAACTCTGCCGATCAATCGGGATTGGCAACCGGAGGCGGAACCCGGACGCGCTCGGTATCGTCGGAGCCTTCGGCGATGGCTTCCTCGCTTTTCCGCACCCGCCTTGGCGGATCCTTTCCTTCGAGAGGCTTCGGCGACAACTGGTCGTCGGCCTCGATTTCGTCGGTGTTCAGGTAGTTCTTGCTCTCGTCCATTGGCGCGCTTCCCTTTGACAGGAAACTCCCGGCGATATGGCGAGGTTCCCTCGCTCCTGTTCCCCGGCTCATAGCTCGGCTCCAGCTTCGGAAACGTCGAGTTCGATCATGACGGGCGCATGGTCGCTCGTATGTTCCCAGGCTCGCGGCTTTCTCCGGACAGTTGCCGATCGAAGCCATGGTGAGACGGCCGGACTGAGCAGGAAGTGGTCGATCCGCAGTCCTGCGTCACGCTCGAAGCTGTTTCGCCAATATTTCCAGAAGGTGTAGACGCGTTCTCCCGGATGCAGATGTCTGACGGCGTCGGTCCAGCCCTGGGCGACGAGATCGGCATAGGCCTTGCGGACCTCAGGCCGGAAAAGGGCGTCGTCCAGCCAGCGCTCCGGCTTGTAGACATCGATCTCCGTCGGCATGACGTTGAAGTCACCGGCGAGGATCGCCGGCACCTCGAGTTCGAGGAGTTCGGCGGCGTAGTCGTGCAGGCGGCGGAACCAGCGGAGCTTGTAGTCGAACTTGGCACTCGGGAACGGATTGCCGTTCGGCAGATACAGACATCCGATCACGAAGCCGTCGATGACGGCTTCGATATACCGGCTGTGGGTATCGCCAGGATCGCCGGGAAGACCGCGCCGCGTCAGGATCGGTGTCTTGCCCTTCGCCAGGATGGCAACCCCGTTCCAGGATTTCTGTCCGTGCCAGACGGCGCCGTAACCGGCCCGCTCGATCTCCTTTCGCGGAAACCCGGTATCGTCGGTCTTCAGTTCCTGGAGGCAGGCCATATCGGGGGCGTCCTCCTTCAGCCAGCGCAACAGAATGGCCAATCGTCCATTGATCCCGTTGACGTTGTAGGTCGCGATTTTCACGGGACTGCCGCAAGTCGAGGCCGGCTCCTCAACGTGTCGCACCGAAGACGAAGGCGATGGCGGCGACGATTGCGACTGAGGTCAGCGGCTGCCGGCGTATTCTGTCCTCGACCTCCTGGGCGAAGCTGCGCGCTTCCGCTTTTGCCAGCCGGGCTGTTCCGGAGGCCAGCTCCGAAGCCGACTCCGCGATCCGGCCGGTGTCTTTCCGAAGTGCGCGCATGTCCTTGCGATCACCATCCGATCCTTCGGAGGAGCCGATGGTTTCGCCGGTCGAGCGCAGGGCTCGATCGACGAGCGGAAATTCCTCGTCCAGCCTGGTCGGGTCGGGTTCCCGCTGTACACGCTCAGCCGCCTCGACGTCGCTGCGGCCGGCAGGAATTGAGGTGTGGGTGGCCGACACCGGGTCGGAGGCCGGAAACGTATCCTCGATTGCTTGAGTGAGATCGCCTCTTCGCCCCCGCTTCCGCTGCTCGGCCTGCTCTTTTCGCAGGGACTGGACGGCGGGGGATTCGTTCGGGTTTGCCATTGCCGTTTCCTCTCGTTGTTCTTGGACAATCAAATCGGCGACAAGGAAAGAAGTTCCAGAAAAATGCGTCATCGCTCTATGCGGCAGGCTCGCGACGAGGAGAGGCGAAGCTTCCGAATGGCGCGCCGCGCTGGCGCTGGCCCCGGCAATCGGCAGACCGGACCAAAGTCCTGCCTGAGCTAGTACCTAGGTCCCGTTGCATTCTGCCTTCGGAACAGCGAAAATTGTCTGGCGTCTATATTGCAGAGATAACGGCGCAGTAAGGGTGAACGAGGTTATGGCATGAGTTTTTCGAAACGCGATTTTCTGAGGTTGGGCGGCGGCGCGGCCGTTGCTCTCTTCGCTGTCGCATCACCGCTGACCTTGAACCTCGACGGCCCCCTTCCTGTTCTGGCGGCAGGATGCGCGCAGGCAAAAGACGGCAATAACGGCAATGGAAATGGTAGCGGTAACGGCAATGGGGGAGGGAACGGCAACGGCGGCGGCAACGGAAACGGCGGCGGCGGCAACGGAAACGGCGGCGGCAATGGTGGCGGCAATGGCAACGGTGGCGGCAGCGGCAGTAGCAGCTCGGGAAATGGGAATTCCAGCAGCAGATCCTCTTCCTCTTCTACGGGATCGTCAGGAGGGTCGGTGGCAAGCGCGACGGAAGCTTCCGACGGCTCGATCGACGTCCGGCACACGAACGGCATTACCGAAACCTTGCGAAGTGGCCGCTACGTCATGAAGGACGGGAAGGGCCGTACGATCATAAGCAGGCAGGCGACGGCAAGCGATGCCCGCCGCCTAAGCCGCTACCTTCGCTGAAACATCAGCCATACAGCCGACGATATCCTATTCCAAATGCCTGTCGCCGGGACATGTGAGCGGTTTTAAAGCATGTCGCGCAAAAGTGTGCAGCGGTTTTGCGCGAACGACATGCGTAAAACAAAGACCTAAAGCGCGACGAGCGAATCTGAAAGATCGCGACGCGCTTTAGTGCCGTTCGCGCCATTGGAGAGCCGCTTCCGTCCTGTTCGAGACGCCGAGCTTGCTCAGAATCTGCGTCATATGGTGCTTCACGGTTTTTTCCTGCAGGTTGAGACGCAAGCCGATATGCTTGTTCGACAGACCTTGCGAGACGAGATCCATCACCTCGCGCTCCCGTGGCGTCAGACTGTTTTTGTCAGGCGCGCCGCCATTCAGCGAACTCTCCATGACTTTCGTCGACATTGTCGGAGAGATATAGCGTGATCCGCTCAACACCGTCTGGATGGCTTCGGCGAGGCCGCGCGAGCCGACACCTTTGAGAACATAGCCCATCGCGCCCCGCTGCAAGGCCCCGAGCAGCGTGTCCAATTCCTCGGATACCGTCAACATCAGCACCTTTGTCGTCGGGCTGCGCATCAGCACTTCACCGATCGCCGACAGTCCGCCGCCGGGCATCGAGACATCGAGCAGCATGATGTCGGGGCGGCTGGTCGCAGCGATCATCGCCGCATCATCGCTGCTTGCGCCTTCGCCGACGACGGAAAAGCCAGTGATTTCCGACAGGCTGCGCGTGACGCCTTCGCGAAAAAGCGGGTGGTCGTCAATGACCCCGATGGTGATGGATGTCATCTCTAGTCTCCCACGTCCATAGGCTCGAATGTCATGGTCACCGTCGTCCCTCCTTCGCCTGTCTTGACGTCGAACGAGCCTCCCAGACTGTCGACGCGTTCGCGAAGTCCCACCAGGCCGAGGCTCGTCGGCCTCACCTCGCTCGGGTCGAAGCCATCGCCGCGGTCGCTGACCTCGACATGAACGTGACCATTGTGCGAGACGGCTCTGACCGCCTGTTGAACGCCGCCGCCGTGACGATAGGCGTTGTTCAAGGCTTCCTGAACGAAGCGGTAAATGCAGATCTTTACGGCAGGAGCAAGTTCAGGTCCATCATCGTCGATGATCGTCTCGACACGGGTTTCGGTCTTGTGCTGATGCGCTTCGACCACCCGCGTGACGATCTCGGTGATCGAGGACTTCTCGATCTGCGGGAGCACCAGCCCGCTGCAGATATTGCGGATCTCGGTCATCGCCTCGGCAAGGCTCGAGCGTATCCAGGCGAGCTCCTTTTCGCGCGCCTCGGGATGGGTCGAGGCGTTGATCAACATATCGCTGTCCAGCCGCAGTGAGGCATAGGCAATGTGCTGGGCCGGACCATCGTGCAGATCGGCGCCGATGCTGCGCAGATATGTTTCGTTCAGCGCCGCCGCGCGCTGCGAGGCGCGCTGCAGCCGCCGCTGCAGCCCGCGGTTTTCCGCCAGCAGCGCAGAGAGATCCTCGACCCGTTCTTTGAGATCCCTGCGTTGCGCTTCTATCGTGCGGCTAACCCGGAACACCAGGACGGAGAGAACGAGGAAAAAGATTGCCGTCAGAGCGGCGACGGCGGCCCAGCTGCGGAGCCTGGCATGGGCCAGACTGTCGCTCAGTCCTTCCGCCGTTTCGTAGAATTCGATGACGGCGACCGCCTGTCCGGACCATGGCTGGAGCACCGGATTGTATATTTCCATCAGCGGCTTGCCGAGCGCCCGCTCCTTGTCGCTTTCAGGATCGTCGGCGATTTCGTAGCGGGCGACGAGGGACCCTGCGAAGGCTTTCTCAAGCTTGTCGTTGACCGGAAACGTCCTGCCTACCAGCTCCTTCTCGTTCGAATAGAGGATGGTGCCGTCGCTTCGCCACAGCTTGAACGAAACAAGGCGCCTGCCGAGCGCCCCCTGACCCAGCGTCTCGTCCAGAGCCTGAGCGCTGCCTTCGTCCAGCAATGACGCCTTCTGCATGTCGGGAAGCAGCGGCGCGACGACGCTGTCCACATAGAGCGCCGTCGCAGCGCCGGAATTGTGGATGACCGCTTCCTCTATGAGGTGGGTCACGAGAATGCCGACCAGGAACATGGCGGCGATCGATATGAGCCCGCCCGCGATGAAGAATTGGGAGGCGAGTGAGCGGGCATTCCAGCGGCGAAGCCAATTCATTTTGATACCGGTCAGAGTCTTGCCGACTAACCTATCGCTTCCTCGAAATTTTTCCAGACAGCATCAGGGCAGATCCCGGGTATCGAAGATTTCCGCGCCTCTTATGCTTTTGGTCAACTGCAGCGTATCGCCCGACATGGCTGCGCCGAAGACGTAGAGAAGGGCGGCAAGAACGACGACAAGGGCGATGACGCACACGTTGCAGGCGCCATTCACTCGTGATCTGTTGCTCTGGGTCATGTCAGGATCTCCTTCGTTCCCCTGAAACGGCACGGCCCGGTGCGCGTTCCACCCTCGGGACTTCGGTCCGAGGAGAGCCTGGGACCTAGGTCCGACGCCGTAGACGTCGGCGGTTTCCGTCATATTTGAGGGGTGAGTGGTTCGGAGCTTTGGAGATTTGCCAGTGACGATTTCTGCCGAGATCAAGGATAATGCCAACGCCGCCTTCACCGGTCCATCCTTTGATGAAGGTGTCGCCGACCTTTACCAGGCCCTTCTCGTGCCGATCCTTTTCGAGCCCTATGCGGCGGAGATGGCGATCCTCGCCGACCGATCGAAACCCGACAGCGTTCTCGAGGTTGCTGCCGGGACGGGCGCCTTGACGCGTGCTCTGCGCGCGACGCTCGATCCGCCGACGGAGATCGTTGCCACCGACCTCAGCCAGGCGATGATCGACGTCGGCGCGCCATCGGTGACGCTGTCGCGGACTCACTGGATGCACGCCGATGCACAAAATCTGCCGTTTGCGCCCGAAATGTTCGATCTCGTCATCTGCCAGTTCGGCGCAATGTTCTTTCCCGACAAGGTGAGGGCCTATGCAGAGGCTGAAAGAGTGCTGCGCAGCAAAGGCCGTTTTCTGTTCTCGACCTGGGATTCAATCCTGGTCAACGATTTCGCACGATGTGTGGACGAATGTCTGGCCAGCCTCTTCCCGTCGGATCCTCCGGATTTTCTAAGGCGCTTGCCATATTCCTACTTCGATCCCGGTCCGATCAAGGCGCAGATGGCTTCGGCGGGATTTCAGGCGGTGACCTGCGATCGGCTCGAGTTGACATCGGTTGCTGCCAGCGCACACAGTGTTGCAGCCGCCTTTTGCCGGGGTACGCTGCTCCGGGGAGAGATTGAGTGGCGGGCGCCGGAGCGCATGTCCGAGATTGTCGAGGCGGTGGCCGAGCGCGTGGAAGCGCGGCACGGAGCTTCTCCCAGCGGCAGGATGAGCGCGCTGGTGGTTGCCGGTCGCGCTGCGTAATCGCCTTCGGCGAAAGCCGATGCGCCAATCGCGCAATTCCTACAATCATCATACTATTTTATAATCATTCTTAAGGTGAATGTGCTTCACTCGTGCCAAGGCCGAGGGAATAGCATTCATGTCGACAATATTTAGAATTCTGATCGCAGCACTGATCCTGCTGCCGACAGCCGCCTATGCGACTGCCGACGACTGGCGGGTCGTCAAAGCGACGGATCAAGTCAAGTATACCGTCGACAGGACGAACTGGGTGGATCTGCGCGCCGGCGAGGTGGTCCCCAACCGGGCATGGGTCTCGACCGGCCCGCGCGGGCGCGTCCAGCTTGCCAGAGGGGTGGAGAGCATCACCTTCCAGCCAAATACGCTTGCCGCCATCGCCACCAACGAATCCGCTGCCATGAAGACGCAGATCTACCAGCAGGTCGGCTCGCTGGACCTTGAAATCGAGAAGCGAAGCCAGCCTCATACGGCTGTCCAGACGCCCTATCTCGCGGCCGTCGTCAAAGGAACGATCTTTCACGTGACGGTCGGCAGGGCGAAAGCATCCGTCTCGGTGGATCGCGGCCTGGTCGAGGTCACCTCCTTCGCCAGCGGCCAGCGCTCGAACGTGGCGCCGGGTCAGAGCGCTGCTGTCGACAAGAAGGCCGGCATGACGGTGGCAGGCCGGCTGTCCAAGCCCGAGATCACCTCCGTTGCGCCGTCGGTCGCCCCGATCCCTGCTGTCGGCACCACGACACTCGCCGGCGCTACCGAAGCGGCGGAGACCAAGAACACCTCTGCGGCGACAAGCAAGAGCACCAGTTCCAGCGCGAGCAGCGATGATGATGACAGCGCAAACACCAGGAGCAACGGCAATTCCGGCAACGGCAATAACGGCAATGGCAACGGCAATTCCGGTGGCAACAGTGGCGGAAACGGCAATTCCGGTGGCAACGGCAACAGCGGCGGAAACGGCAATGGCAACGGTCATTCCGATGACAGCGGTAACAATGGGAACGGCAACGGCAACGGTCATTCCAATGACAGCGGTAACAACGGGAATGGCAACGGCGGCGGCAATGGAAGCGGAAACAGCGGCAAGGGCGACAACAACGGCGGTGGCAACGGTAACGGCAATTCCGGCGATCACGGCAAGGGCAAGGATAAGTGAGAGATAGCAAGGCGGCTGGAGATTATCTCTCCAACGGCATCAGCACGATCACGGTTCGGTTTTTGCTGATCGCCGTGATGCTGGCGCTGCCGATATTCGGCTCCAGCCTCGGCCTCCTGCAGGCAATCGACAACAGCCTTTTCGCCAAGCGCTTCCAATGGGCGCCTCGCACCGCCACCGGCAATATCGTCTTCGTTGCGATCGACAAACATTCCCTCGACGCCGTTGGAACCTGGCCCTGGCCACGGAGCATCTACGCGACATTGCTCGACAAGCTGGTCGCCTCCGGTGTCAAGGACGTCTTTCTCGACGTCGATTTCAGCGCGTTCTCCAGCACTGAGGAGGACGAGCGTCTTGCCGCGGCGCTTGCCAGATCCGGAGGAGGGGTCCTTTTGCCGGTGTTCCGGCAGCAGGAGAAGGCGGCGTCCTCCGAGACGGCGGTGACGAGGCCGATCCCGCAGTTCCTTCAGAATGCATGGCCCGCATTCGCCAATGTCGCGATGGATGCGGACGGGATCGTCCGCCGTTTCGATCTGGGAAGCCAGCTCGACGGAAGCCCCACCCAGTCCGCCGCATCGGCCCTCGGCGGGATCGGCAGCAGTTCCGGTTCCTTGCCGATCGATTTCTCGATAAGGCCCGATACCGTCCCGACATTCTCGTTATCAGACGTGCTGAATGGGGCTGTGCCGGCCGAGGCGATCAGAGACCGTTCGGTCGTGGTCGGAGCGTCTGCGGCCGAGCTCAAGGATATTTTCGCCGTTCCCGTCTACGGCGCTATTTCAGGCCCGCTCATTCACGTGCTTGCGGCAGAGACGCTGCTGCAGAACCGCTTCCTCAGAATGGTCGATCAGGCTCCGCTGGAGCTCGTGTTTGCGATCTTGCTGATCGTCGGCGTGATCTGCAGCCGTTCGGCCGGCATGATCACGATCATGGCAGTCGGACTGCTCATCGTTCTCATCGGCGAGATAGGCGCATTTCTGCTGCAGTCGCGGGACGGAATCCTTGTCGGAACGGCCGGGCCGTGGTTGACGCTGCTCTTCGCATGGATGCTCGCGTTCAACGAACGCGTCGACCTCGGCCGAATGCTTGTCGCCATCGCCAATACCGAGGCCCGAAACACCCGGCGCCTGATGAGACGGATCATCGCCGACAGTTCGGACGGTGTCGTTGCATTCGATAGCAATTTGAGGATCGTCGAGGCGAGCGAATCCGCAAAGACCGTATTGCGAGCCGGGATCGGCGCCTCGCTTCTCGGCAGCACCGATGCCGCCATCATCGACACCGTGCGCAGGCTGGTTTCTGAGCACGATGCCGAACCGGGCAAGGTGCACACCGCTCTCGTCGACTTCGCCGGCACCGGAGCTTCGCAGGCTACCCATTACGAAGCGTCCGTCACGATTTCGCCGATCGAACAGCCGGATGCGCGCCCGGCCGTGGCGCGGTCGCGGTTTGCGGGTTGCCTGATCATACGAGACATTACCGCACGTTATGATTACGAAGAGCGGCTCAAGAAGCTGTCCGAACTGGACGAACTCACCGGGCTGCTCAATCGCCGGGAATTCGCGTCCCGACTGGCAGCCCTCCAGGGCGGGGCCTTCGTCTCGGTGCTGGATATCGAGCGTTTCTCATCGCTTTGCGCCACGCTGGGGCGCGACGTCGGCGACGAACTGCTGCAAGCCGTGGCGGCGAGGCTGGGCAATGCATTCGCCGGTGATCTGCTGGCAAAACTGGACGGCGACCATTTTGGCATCGCCATTGCCGCGACGGATGCAATGCCGATCGAAGATTTCGCCGATGGTCTTCTGGCCCTGTTCGAAGAGCCTGTTCACCTCGGCGGTGCCGCCGTGCCGATCTCGGTCCACCTCGGAATAGCCCGCTCAAGTGATGCCGCACCCGGCGCGATCTTGAATGCCGCTGAATCGGCGCTCGATGCAGCGAAGGCCGGGCAAGGCCGGCGATGGTGCTCCTTCGATCCGTCTACCGCCGTTCGCCAGGCGCGGTCGCGCCGGCTGGAGCGGGACATGCGCGCCGCTCTTCAAAACCGGCAGTTCTTCCTGCTGTTCCAGCCGCAGGTCGATTTTACCAGCGGGCGCCTTGTCGGCGCGGAAGCCTTGATCCGATGGAACCATCCCGAATTCGGCCTGATATCTCCGGCCGAGTTCATCCCGATCGCCGAATCCTCTGGTCTGATCTGTGATATCGGCCGCTGGACGCTGTTCGAGGCTTGCACCGAAGCTGCTGCCTGGCCTGGTGAATTCGGTGTCGCCGTCAACGTCTCGGCACTTCAATTCGAGCAGTCCGACATCGAGGCCGATGTGAGGGAGGCCTTGTCCAGCAGCGGGCTTCCTTCCTCCAGGCTGTGCCTCGAATTGACGGAATCCGCCTTCCTCGACCAGGGCGGCGACGTGATCGCAAAGATGCGTGCGCTTCGCCAAACGGGAATCGTCATTGCCTTGGACGACTTCGGCACCGGCTACTCGTCGATGAACTACCTTGTCGATCTTCCTCTCGACAAGCTCAAGATCGACCAGTCCTTCGTCCGGCGAATGTACGGAAATCCGGCGGTGTTGGAAATCGTGCGGGCGATCATTTCACTTGCGCACGGCTTGAATCTGCAGGTGGTCGCCGAAGGTGTCGAGACCGAACTGGAAGCCGAAGCGCTGCATCGGCTCGGATGCGAGACGGGGCAAGGCTATCTCTTCGGGAGGCCGCAAGAGGCTCCTCGCATGCTTTCCAGTTGGAATGTTGAAAAACGTCTATCCGCCGAGGTCTGACGGCTCGCTGGATTTGCGCTGAAGCGGCGCAGCTCCGACGGAAAGTTCGCCCATCGCCCGGATGACGTGCTGCTCGATTTCGCAACAGGTCTCGTCATATTCCCGCACCATATACGAATTGGGCCGCCGCCTTCGAATGGCGTCGCGCGCTTCGACTGCCATCTGGTAGGCCTCGAAGAGCTCGAGCTGCCACGGGTCGCGCGCTTCCATGATCAGCGTCCGCATCTGCGGCAGACGCATGGCCAGGCGCCTGCGTCCAGCTTCCCGGCGATTGGATCGTGCCATCCCATTCATTCTCCTGCCTGCGCCTGCTTGTGCAGGGTCTTTCGATGCTGAAATAGCGCCGGCAACGGTGATTGAAATGCGTTTAGGACCAAAGGCCGGGGTCCGTCGGACTGAGGTCTGGGGCGTGGAACGACCTTGCCTGTAACCAGTTGGTTTGACAGCGGTCACCAAGGCCGCGCCTCAAACACAAGGAGGAGAAAATGCTCTCTAGGCTAATTGTAAGCGCAGCAGCCGTGACGCTGATATCAGGCGTCGCATTCGCCCAGTCCTCGACCGTCAATGGTGCGGCAGGCGGGGCGGTCACCGGGGCGATCGTCGGCGGGCCTGTTGGCGCTGCTGTCGGCGGCGTCGCCGGCGCAGTCGTCGGCACGGCAATCGATCCGCCGCCGCAAAAGGTCGTCACCTACGTCCGCGAGGCTCCGGCGCCGTCCGCCCGCGTGGTCGTGAAGGAAAAGATCGTTGTCGGCCAACCGCTGCCGGAAACGGTTGTCGTAACGCCTATTCCGGATGATCCGACCTATGCCTACGCAGTGGTCAATGACCAACGCGTCATCGTCGAACCGTCGTCACGCAAGGTAATCCAGGTCATCAAGTGACCTGATCCTCCACGCGGCTCCTGCCGCGTTTTCCTTCCTGAGATCACTGCTCAGAGTTTGATACCAGCTGCACGAGGGCCGGCAACGTCGTCGTGCGGCTAAAGCAGAAATCATCATGAAAACCAAGACAGGCGCCGAGGAGAGGAACATGATCTATTCCGAAGAGAAATCCGGTGGTCTTGCCGTGCCCGTGATCGCCATCCTGCTGGCCATCGCCGGCATTCTCGCCGCGCTCGTCGCCACCGCCGGCCAGCATAGCAGCGCCGGTCGCGTCTGGCTCCCCCCGGCTCAACAGCAGGGGTCGGGAAAATGAACGCCCTTGCATCCACAGCCTTCGGCATTGTCAGCTCGGTCGGCGTCTGCATCGCCGCCGCATTCGTCGCCTCCCACGTCGTGGCGAATTCCGAGCCTCACGGCCTCCGGGACCTTGCAGGCCCCGATCTCTGGACGACGGAGCCGGTGAAAGTCGATCCGCGGCAGCAGGAGTATGAACGGATTGCGCCTCTCTATTCCAGCTATGTCACCGAGGCGCCGGTCATCGTAACGGCAAAGACGAAGCCCGCCGGCCTATCGACCGCACTTCAGACACCACAGCCGAAATTTTCGGCCGAGCACCTTGCCTGGTGCACGCAGCACTATCGCTCCTTCGATCCGTCGACCAACAGTTATCGATCCTATAGCGGCGAAATCCGTACCTGCTCTTCGCCATACGAGTCGGATCTCGCCGTGAATGCTCAGGCGGCAGCCTGGTGCGCCGCTCGCTACAGGTCGTATCGACCGGAAGACAACACCTATCAACCATGGGACGGGCCGCGGCGCAGCTGCGAAACACCGCTCGTCATCGCTGGGAATAATTGACTTAGCCGATGTCTGACACTGCGCTGAGTTGCAGTCAGACCAAAGTCCGTATTACAAACGCTGCGGTTGTGGTATCTGGTTGCGTTGGGTCGGAGAGCAGGGGATGGCGACGGCGCTGATAACCGAAATTCAACGGGCGCAGACAAGGCTGCGGTTCTTGAGCAGGACCGAGCGGGGAGTGCTGATCGTTCGCATTCTCCGCGAGTTGAAGACGCATCGGCAGGAGGTTCTCGGCAATGTGCCGGCCGACCGCTGCGTCTGGATCGACAGGCTCATCGCATCCGTTTCCTCGACGATATCGGAAATCGTCAACATGCAGGATGTCGAGTTCAATCGTGTCCTGAGCGAATTCGAAAAGCTAATGGCGACGCTCCAGAACATTTCGCATCCGGAGAAGTTGCCGAGAACCATTCACTAAGACGCGTTTGCTCCTGCGATCTCGTCGTGGCCGTGCCTCAGTGATCGTGCCGACTGCCGCAGCGGAAACCGTTTCCGTTGCGAGAGCGTTCTCCTTCGATGATCGAAACGAAATCCCCGGCTGATCACGGTGAGCCGCCGCCCGGTGAAGATGACCCGAAGCCCGGCGCCGACATTGCCTTCCCTTACGACAGGATGACCGTCGAACAGTTCCGAAGGCGCTTTCCCCGTGCCCGCTGGAACGACGACCGCAAGGCCTGGTTCGTTCCCGGCCGGACCGCGTCCCGCCGCATCGGACGATGGCTTGCCGAGCTGGAGGCCGAGGCCGACGCCCATGCGGATGCGAAGGGACGCGACGCCTTCGTCTTCGATCCGATCGACAGTCCCTATCTTCAACTCGGCAAGGCAGGCTTTCGAATCCGTACCCCCTATTCGAAGACGGTCGTCGACGAGCTGCGCGAGGTGCCATTCTCCCGCTGGGACGGCGATCTCCGGATATGGCACGTCCCCTTCCGATCCTATGAAGATCTGAGGCGCCGCTGGCCCGATATCGAAGCGGCCGCCCGCAGAAACGAGCCGGAGGAGAGGCGGCGGCGGGCCGAGGAGCGCAAGGGGAGTGAAGAGGACATCCGCAGCAGGCTCCGCTCCGCGGAACGAAAGCGCCGTCGTTACCCGCTTCTCAGCCACGATTTGCCGCCGATCGGGCGGCCGGTCGCCATCACCTACGGGATCGTCGTCTTTACCGAGATATCAGGCGAACTGGTCGCCCCGGACGTCGTTGCCGACGTCTATCCTGATGTGACCGAGGATCACTTCTGGGGATATTGGCGGCGGCCGACACTCGAAGAACTCGTCCGCACCTGGCCTGCGAAGATGTCTCCAGATGGCGACAAAGCGTGGTGGCTGCCGACGATCGCGGAACTGAGGCCAGCTCGCCGAACGGCACGATCGCGCGAAGCCAGGAAGCGCGCAAAGACGCCGTGACCGAGGCACTCCTGCCCAGTGGAACAAGTTGCGTCGCCAGCCATTTGTCGTCCATGAAAAAAGCTCTGCCGATGTCGTTGCTCGTTTTCACCATTTCTGTTGGCGGTGCCGCCGCGCAGGGGCTTAAACCTGATATCATCAACGCGGCTTCGATCGCCTCCATCGGGACAGAAAAACCTGCGCCCGCAGATCCGGATCCGGCGGTCGTCCGCCTTCAGGTCCTGCTCGACCGTGCCGGCGCATCTCCGGGCGTGATCGATGGCCTCTCCGGCGACAACGTCAATAAGGCCGTGGCCGGTTTCGAGGCGATGAACAAGCTTCCCGTCGATGGCAGGGTGGATCCGGACGTTGCCTCCCGCCTGGAAGATAATGCCCCTGTTGTCGAGAGCTACGTCGTCTCGGCAGAGGACGCCAAGGATCTCGTCGACAGGATCCCCGAGGACTATGGCGAGAAGGCAAAGATGCAGAGTCTCGGCTATACCAGCGTTGCGGAGAAGCTGTCCGAGCGCTTCCACATGGGCATCGATCTCGTCAACGCGCTCAACCCGGCTTCGCAATTTGCGCCCGGCGATACGGTGTGGGTGGTGAACCCCGATCTTCCGAGGCAAGGAAAGGTCAAGAGGATCGAGGCTGACCGAAAGGCGGGGCAGGTGCTGGCCTATGCCGAGGACGGAACGCTGCTTGCCGTCTATCCCGCGACGATCGGAAGCCAGGACAATCCGGCGCCGTCGGGAAAACACAAGGTCAAGGGCGTCGCGAAAATGCCGGTCTACCGATATGACCCGAAGCTGAACTTCAAGCAGGGCAAGAACGATCACGTCCTGACCATTCCGAAAGGACCGAACGGCCCGGTCGGCACCGTCTGGATCGACTTGACCGAGCCGACCTACGGAATCCACGGGACACCCGAGCCGAAGCTCATCGACAAGGTCGGCTCGCATGGATGCGTGCGGCTGACCAACTGGGACGCCGAAGAGTTGGCCGGCATGGTCAGGCCGGGTGTGCTGGTGGATTTCGTCAATCGAAGTGCCGCCGCTCCGAAATGAGGGTTGCGGCGGACATCTCCGCTTCTCGTCAGGGGATCACGACGCTTTGGCTTCGAAAGCAGGCGCGAAATCACCGAGCGATTTGGCCTTGAGGATCGTGCCCTCGATATCCTGCTCCACGATCGCCTCCAGATCGGCGAAGCTGTCGATGACGTAGTAGATCGGCTGGAGGATATCGATCCGGTAGGGGGTTCGGAGCACGCTCAGGAGATCGAACGCGCGAAATTCGCAGGCCGTGCCTTCCATGGCCGCCTTGGCTTCGCTGGGCGAGGAGACGATGCCGGCGCCGAAGCAGCGGCGGCCGTCAGGCGTGTTGATCAACCCGAATTCGACGGTGAACCAGAAAATCCGGAACAGGTGCCAGGAATAACCCTTGCCGAGCCGCACGGCGGTTTCGCCGAAATGGCGGACGAAATTGGCGTAGCTCTGGTTGGTCAACAGCGGGCAGTGGCCGAAGACCTCGTGGAACAGATCCGGCTCCTCGATATAGTCGATATGCTCGCGGCGGCGCAGGAAGGTCGCCAGCGGGAATTTGCCTTGCGACAGAAGTT
Source organism: Rhizobium esperanzae (assembly GCF_014197615.1). Classification (GTDB taxonomy): domain Bacteria; phylum Pseudomonadota; class Alphaproteobacteria; order Rhizobiales; family Rhizobiaceae; genus Rhizobium; species Rhizobium esperanzae_A. The sequence continues at coordinate 128,164 of NZ_JACIFY010000019.1, read as the reverse complement.
CATAAAAGCGTGAGGGTGGAATGAGCGCCGGCACGCCTTCGACGCCGAAGCCGGTGGTTTCGTTCAGGCGCCTGTTCACATCGAGAAGCTGAGGCACCTTGTCCGGCCTGAGGCCCAGCAGTTTGACACCGTCGAGATATTCGCGGCAGGCCGTATCGGCCAGGATCTTCATCTGCCGCCGATAGAGTTCACCCCAGATCGCATCTTCATCAGGGCTATAATCATAGAGGCCGTCCGGGCCGGGCAGTTTGGCGGTGTAGCTGCTTTCTTTGACCATCTGCTGATCCTCCCAGTGATGGATTGGTTTTTCCGATTATCCGCCATATCAAGAGGATTTTCTTTTCTTTCGTGCCGGCTATTGCCATAGTGATGGCAAATATTCCCGAATGTGATGCCGAAAATGAAAGAACCTGGGAATTTCCAGCGCACCCTTCTGAAGCTCGTCCAGGCCGATGGCAGCCTGTCGCTGGCGGACCTCGCGGAAAAGGCGGGCATGTCGCAGAGTTCGGCCTGGCGGAAGATCCAGGAACTGGAAGCCGACGGCGTCATCCGCAAGCGGGTGACGCTGCTCGATCCCGGCAAACTCGATCTCAAACTCTGCGTGATTGCCCACGTGACGCTGGAGGATCACCACGAAGAGGCAGTCGCCTCTTTCGCTTCCGTTGTGCTGGCCCAGCCGGAGATCATGGAGTGCTACGCCTTATCAGGCGCCTTCGACTATATGCTGAAGATCCGGGCGAGGGACGTCGAAAGCTACGAGGCCTTCATGACCCGCCACCTCATGCGCAACCCGCATGTGCGCACTGTTGTCTCGAGCTTCGTGCTGCGTGAGTTGAAATTCTCGACCGAGTTGCCGCTCTGATCCAGATACTCGCAATATCACCTTGTGCTGTCGCCATGCCCATGACCCGGCATGAGCACCGGAAAGCCTTCGAATGTCTTCAGCGTGTCGAGCACGATCGACGTCTTCACGTGCTGCACCGACTCGTGCGGCAAGAGAACGTCGTTGACGAATTTCGAAAGGTCGGCGAGCCCGCGGGTCGCCACCGTCAGGTGATAATCCATTTCGCCGGTAAGAGCATAGGCCTCGAGAACTTCCGGTAGCCCGTTGATCAGTTGCGAAAATCGGCGGGCATTGTCTCTGTTGTGGGTGGCAAGCGTCACGGAAATCACCACCAGCATATCAAGCCCGAGCTTTTCCCGGTCGAGGTGAGCGCGGTAGCTGCGGATATAGCCTTCGGCTTCCAGTCGCGTCCGCCGGCGCGAGCATTGCGACGGCGAAAGTGCGATCCGCTCGCCCAATTCGTTGTTCGTCAGCCGGCCGTCCTTCTGAAGTTCCTGGAGCAGGCGCAAATCCAATTTATCAAGCGGTTCATCCATTGCGCAAAATCTCCAAAACACTCACGGATCGTGCGTAATCTCTTCCTGATAGATGAAGAATGCAAGAACTTTGCATGGGTTTTGGGCCATAGTTTGCATAGAAAATGCAATCTCCTCTGGAGGAAAGACAATGGGCCCGTTTCCGCATGATGCGCCGCCGTCGGAAATCACCGCCGACAATCCGGCCGGCACCGATGGCTTCGAATTCGTCGAATTCGCGCATCCCGAACCCGAGAAACTCAGCGAACTTTTCACACGCATGGGCTACGTCGCCGTCGCCAGGCACAAGACGAAGGACATCACCGTCTGGCGCCAGGGCGATATCAACTATGTCGTCAACGCCGAACCGGGCAGTCATGCCGCCCGTTTCGTCGAAAAACACGGTCCCTGCGCCGCATCGATGGCCTGGCGCGTCGTCGATGCCAGACACGCTTTCGACCACGCCGTGTCGAAAGGCGCTGTTGCCTATGAAGGCGACGACAAGATGCTCGATGTTCCGGCCATCGCAGGCATCGGCGGCTCGCTGCTTTATTTCGTCGAGACCTATGGCGCCAAGGGATCGGCTTACGATGCCGAGTTCGATTGGCTGGGCGAGCGCAATCCGCGTCCCGAGGGGATCGGCTTTTATTATCTCGACCATCTCACCCACAATGTCTTCCGCGGCAATATGGACAAGTGGTGGGATTTCTACCGCAACCTGTTCAATTTCAAGCAGATCCACTTCTTCGATATTGACGGGCGCATCACCGGTCTGGTGAGCCGCGCCATCACCTCGCCCTGCGGCAAGATCCGCATTCCGCTGAATGAATCGAAGGACGACACCAGCCAGATCGAGGAATATCTGAAGAAGTACCGGGGCGAGGGCATTCAGCACATCGCCGTCGGAACGGAAGAAATCTACGAAGCGACCGACCGGCTTGCCGCTAACGGCTTGCGCTTCATGCCGGGGCCTCCCGCGACCTATTACGACATGTCCTATGAACGTGTGAACGGCCATAGCGAACCGATCGAGCGCATGAAGAAGCACGGCATCCTCATCGATGGGGAAGGCGTGGTGAATGGCGGCATGACGAAAATCCTGCTGCAGATCTTCTCCAAGACCGTCATCGGCCCGATCTTCTTCGAATTCATCCAGCGCAAGGGCGACGAGGGCTTCGGCGAAGGCAATTTCCGGGCTCTGTTCGAGTCGATCGAGGCCGATCAGATCAAGCGTGGTGTCATCGGCACGGCAGCGGAGTAAACTCTGCGCGTTGCAGAGTTCTCGGGGAGGAGTTGAGCATGGACCAGACATCGATCCAGGCTGCCGACGCGGAAGCGGCGACGGCAGGCAGGCTGAAATATATGCCGGGCTTCGGCAACGACTTCGAGACGGAGTCGCTGCCGGGCGCCTTGCCGCAGGGCCAGAACAGCCCGCAGAAATGCAATTACGGGCTTTATGCCGAGCAGCTATCCGGCTCGCCCTTCACCGCGCCGCGCGGCACGAATGAACGGTCCTGGCTCTATCGCATTCGCCCGAGCGTACGTCACACGCGCCGCTTTTTGAACGCATCCTATCCGCTCTGGAAAACGGCGCCCTGCCTGGACGAACATTCGCTGCCGCTCGGCCAGCTCCGCTGGGATCCGCTGCCTGCTCCCACTGAGAAGCTGAATTTTCTGCAAGGGGTGAGGACGATCACCACGGCAGGCGATGCCAAGACCCAGGTCGGCATGTCGGCGCATGCCTACGTCTTCAACGAAGACATGGTCGACGATTACTTCTTCAATGCCGACGGTGAGCTGCTGATCGTGCCGCAGCTCGGCGCCATCAGAGTGTTTACCGAAATGGGCATCATGGATGTCGAGCCGCTGGAAATCTGCCTCATCCCCCGCGGCATGATGTTCAAGATTCAGAAGAGCGGCGAGCAGACGGTCTGGCGTGGCTATATCTGCGAGAATTATGGCGCCAAATTCACCCTGCCGGATCGCGGGCCGATCGGCGCTAATTGCCTGGCGAACCCGCGCGACTTCAAGACACCGGTCGCCGCTTTCGAGGACAAGGAAACACCCTGCCGCGTGCATGTGAAATGGTGCGGTAAATTCTATGTCACGGAAATCGGCCATTCGCCGCTGGATGTGGTTGCCTGGCATGGCAACTACGCGCCCTACAAATATGATTTGCGGACATTTTCACCGGTGGGCGCCATCAGCTTCGATCATCCCGACCCGTCGATCTTTTCGGTGCTGACCGCCCCCACTGAAGATGCCGGCACGGCAAATGTCGATTTCGTGATCTTTCCGCCGCGCTGGCTGGTCGCCGACCACACCTTCCGTCCGCCCTGGTATCACCGCAACATCATGAGCGAGTTCATGGGGCTGATCCATGGCCAGTACGACGCCAAGGAGGAGGGCTTCGTGCCCGGTGGCATGAGCCTGCACAACATGATGCTGCCCCACGGGCCGGATGCGCTCGCCTTCGAAAAGGCATCCAATGCCGAACTGAAGCCGGTGAAGCTCGATCATACCATGGCCTTCATGTTCGAGACCCGCTACCCGCAGCAACTGACGAAATACGCAGCCGAGCTCGAAACGCTGCAGGAGGATTACCTGGAATGCTGGGATGGCCTGGAGCGCAAATTCGACGGCACCCCCGGCATCAAATGAAGATCGGCTCCTCCGGCACGGGAATTCGGACATGAAACTTGCGACCTTGAAGGACTCTACCCGGGACGGCCGGCTCGTCGTCGTTTCCCGCGATCTGACCCGCTGTTCGGAGGTCGGCCACATCGCCCGCACCCTGCAGGCCGCGCTCGACGACTGGGAGCATGTGGCGCCGAGACTGGCATTGATTGCCGAAGGCATCGAGACTGGGGCTCAGCCGACGATCCGCTTTCACGAACATGACGCCGCATCGCCTTTGCCGCGAGCCTATCAATGGGCTGATGGTTCTGCCTACGTCAACCACGTCGAACTGGTGCGCAGGGCGCGCGGAGCCGAGATGCCGGCAAGCTTCTGGACCGATCCGCTGATGTATCAAGGCGGCTCGGACGGGTTCCTTGCGCCGCGAGAGCCGATCGTCGTGGCGGATGAGGCCTATGGGATCGACATGGAGGGCGAGGTCGCCGTCATCACCGGCGACGTCGCCATGGGGGCAAGCCCGGAAGCTGCCCGCGGCGCCATCCGGCTGCTGATGCTCGTCAACGACGTGTCGCTGCGCGGCCTGATCCCGGAGGAACTGGCGAAAGGCTTTGGTTTCTTCCAGTCCAAGCCGGCCTCGGCATTCTCGCCGGTCGCGGTGACGCCGGATGAACTCGAAGACGCCTGGGATGGCGGCAAGCTGCATCTGCCGCTGCTGGTGAGCTTGAACGGCAGACCGTTCGGCAAGCCGAATGCCGGCATCGACATGACCTTCGATTTCGGCCAGCTGATCGCCCATGCCGCCAAAACGCGGCATCTGGCGGCCGGAACGATCATCGGCTCCGGCACTGTTTCCAACAAGCTCGATGGCGGCCCCGGCAAGCCGGTGGGAGAGGGAGGAGACGGTTATTCCTGCATTGCCGAATTGAGGATGATCGAGGCGATCGAGAGCGGAGCGCCGAAGACCCCTTTCATGAGGTTTGGCGATCAGGTCCGCATCGAGATGAAGAATCATGCCGGCCATTCGATCTTCGGGGCGATCGAGCAGACGGTCGGAAAATACGAGGGAGCCGAGCCGCGATGAACGAGGTGGTTCTCTACGATTACTGGCGATCATCGGCGAGCTACCGCGTCCGCATCGCGCTCAATCTCCTGGGCCTCGACTATCGGACCGTGCCGATCAACCTGTTGGACGGCGCGCACAGAATGCCGGACTATCTCGCGCTCAACCCGCAGGGGCTCGTGCCGACCCTGGTGATCGATGGGAAAACACTGACGCAGTCGCTTGCCATCATCGAATACCTGGCCGAGCTTCGCCCGGAATGCGGATTGCTGCCGTCCGATAGCGCCGATCGCCAGAAAGTCCGCGCCCTGGCCTATGCGGTCGCCATGGACATCCATCCGATCTGCAATCTGCATGTCGTCTCGCATCTCATGACACTGACGGAAAAGGTCGATGCCCGCGAGGAATGGATGCAGCATTTCATCGGTGACGGGCTTCGCCGAGTGGAGGCCATGATCGGCGAGGCCGACGGAAAGTTCAGCTTTGGCGACAGGCCTGCGATGGCCGACCTCTGCCTTGTTCCCCAGCTCTACAATGCGCGCCGCTGGGGCGTGGATATGACCGCTTTCAGCCGCATCACCGACATCGACGCCAGATGCGCCGAACTCCCCGCCTTTCAGGCGGCGCATCCCGACCGCGTGAAGCCGTAGAAACTACGCGTCCCGCCACGAAGAGAATATCGCAGCCTGGCCCAACAGCTTGCCCGCTTCATCGATGAGCTGCCAGACGGTGAAGTTGTCGACCCAGAAACGGCGGCGCGATTTCGCGACCCTGACACCGCGGCCATTATCGACAAAACCATCACGCGTGACGGCATCGAGCAGCCGCTGGCGCTCGGCGCGATCGGGCTGCTCGGCCGAAAGCCGCGACGGCAGCGTGATGAATTCATCCCAGCTATATTCGAAGCAGTTCTGCGCTGTGCGGTTGGCGTAGATGAAGCGCGGATCCGGCTCGGTATTGTGAGCAAGCACGACGAAAGGCGCATCGTTATAGAGCCAGTCCAGTCCTTGCCCGTCCTGGACAAGATGACGGCCGGTGATGCGCAGGTAGCTTCCGGTGAGGAGGAAGAAGAAATCGGCATCGCTCCTCAGATCGAGGGCGTGATTGTCATAGGCAAAAGTCACGAACTGCCTCACGGGTCAAATACTTCGATGCAGGCGACATAATCGATAATCATTGCATCGGTCTACAGCGCCCGCCGCGTCAGAATTGATAGGACCGATTTCGAGCATATCTGTCGGCATTTCGCCGGCGCATTCCGACTGTGCGGACAGGAACGTCGCGGCTCCCGAGAGGAACCGGCATTTACCGTGTCTCATCACTTCTGATTGTGCCGCTTGCCAGAAGATCGCCCCTTGTGCATTGATCGGATGCTGTTGGGGTAGGGTGAAATATTCTCGTCAAAGCTGTTGATCTTCCACTTGTGATCGCCATCGGCCTGGGTCGCATTGAAGCGGGCTAACGCCAAGAACTCGGTGATCGGCCTGGCAACAAGTGAGCAAGATATGCTGCGAGTGACGACAGGAGAAATATGTGCTCGAAGGCTGGAGAAGAATGCGCAAATCCGTCTCGTTGATATCGATGCTATTAGCGTTCATCGCCTTGGCAGGAGAGGCGCATGCGGCCATTTCCTACCAGCGCCTGGATGGCGCGCCGGGAGAGCGCGGCCTGGTGATAAAGGGCGTGTTTGAATTCTCCGACGATCCGGCGCAGCTTGTCGACGAATACAAGCAGTCCCAAGCGGACTACATCAGCTTTGACTCGCCCGGCGGGAACGTCGTCACCGCGATCAGCTTCGGCCGTGCCATCCGTGCGCTGAATGCAAGAACGCTCCAGATCAGAGCCATGGAATGTGCATCGGCTTGCGCCTTCGCCTTCGTCGGTGGCGTCGAAAGGTTCGCCGAGCCGGGCTCCATCGGTGTGCATCGGGTTTCCCTCGATATGCCCATGGACAACACATTGGCAGTCTCGACTGTTCAATTGCTGACCGGCGAGATCATCGGCTATCTCACCGACATGGGGGTAAGCCCCAATCTGCTGCAGCTCAGCCTGTCGATCGACAGCACCGATATACGCTATCTCACCGCTGCGGAAATGCGGGACTGGAACATCAACACGCCCGAGGATATGCCCTCGGCACAGGAAAGCGCGTCGCCCCCGGCAGGCGCCGCACCGCAGGAGAGCGCAGCACCCGCCGACATTCCGTCAGACCCCGACGATTCCGAGGAGGCGGGCGCACCTGAACCCGGCGACCTGACCACGGAGGCGGTGGATTTCGCAAACCGATACAATGACGAATGGTCGAAAGACAGTGCCTCGGCGTTGGCCTTTATGACGGGCGTCTATGCCGACGAGGTCTCCTTCTTCGGAAACGCGGTCGATAAAGACGCCGTCCTGAAGGAAAAGGCAGCCTTCGCCCAACGCTGGCCGGAGCGCATCTACAGCGTCAAACCCGGCTCCGTGACTGCGAACTGTGCCGGAAAATGCGAAATGTCGGGAATTGTCGAGTGGTTTGCCCGAAACAAGGACACGGGTAAGACGTCCGTCGGGATGGCGGAATTCTCCTACGTGTGGAACACGGCCTCCCTGCAGATCGAGTCCGAGACCGGAAAGGTGCTCGCCACGGACAAGGAAGCCAAGGCGCCGGATCGGTTGACCGATCAGTGGGTAGGGCTGGACGACATCTGCCGCGGTAGCACCGATCGCGATGGCATCGCGACACAGCGGGCCTGCAAAAGGCGCGACGAACTCGGTCCGCTGCTCAATCGCCTCGACTGGTGTTATGGCCATGAGGGCGAAGCGGGAATGGACTGGGAATGGCACAAATGCGATGCCAACTCCCGGAGGTATGCAGAGTAAATATTGCCGGTCCCGCAGGCAGTGACCGCAGGTGCTGCAGTCTGCCCGAGGGAAAGAGCGGGCGGTCAGTGACTGCTTCAAAGCAAAGGAATCTGGCTAGCAGCCGTCAAGCACCTTGATCATCGAGACCAGGGTCTTGCCATACACATAGGTGGTCTGGACATCGGCGCGGCCCTTGCAGCGACGGCCGTCATTGGTGGCGTATTCGTAGGAAACCCGGACGTTGTCATTACCGCGCAGCGCCGTGCCGGTGAGCTTGAGCGGCTGCGCCATCGCGCCGTAGAAGGCGTGGATCGACGCCTCGTTGAAAGGGCCTTTGCCGCGCTTTTCCGGAATGACCAGAGCCGAGGCGGTTTCACCATCGGCTGCGGCGAGCGCGGAGTAAAAGGCCGTCACCGCGCCCATCGGATCGTGCGGAAACGTCTTGCCCGCCTCCGACGCCGGATCAGGTCCGTCCTCGTCAATCGCGTCGTAGGTGATGCCCACGGCCTGCGCCTTGGCGGCCGTCAGCCACGCGATGCCTTCCGGCGGTGCCGACGTCACATAGGCGATGGCGGTGTCGGACAATCCCAGCTGGTTGAGGTAGGCTCCGACCAGTGCATTGGCGACGCCGCTCTCGCTGGCCTTGCCGTCTACCACGCGATAGGCGGCATGGAAGCCGATATTGGATTCGGGCTGAAGAAACCGCTGCGACCCGGCAAGCCAGGTGAGGGCGCAAGCCGACGCGCACAAGGTCCCCGGCGGGGTGGCCGTGGCAAAGCCTCGAAGGCGGATGGCGCGCCCGATCTCGATCCCGGCTTTAAGATCCCCGCCCTCGCTGTTCAGAAAAACAAGGGCCTTGCTGGAGGCCGCGGCCAGGTTTCTGAAGACGATTTCGTCACCGTCGTTCAGGATGCCCGTGACCGAGATCAGGTCGGTGTCGCCCTCCAACGGCTCTCGCGTAATCTCCGCCGCAGACAGAGGAAATGCGCATAGAAACAACAATCCTGCCGCGATGTAACGCATCGATTCGCCTCGCCTTTGCGACGGTTATTGAACATTGCGAGGAATGTTTTGCAAGTCGGATCGGGGCGGGCGGCCAAGGTGCACTTTGCCAACTCCTGGAGTGGCGGATCGAAGGGCCGGATAGAGCGGGAGCGCCAAACTCGACGCAAAACTGCTCTCACGTTCCTTCGCGCCGATCCTGATCTGCTATACATCGGATGTCGGCCTTCTTTTCAACGTGACGCGATAAAGCATGTCAGAGGACGAGCATTTCCAGGACGGTGTCGTCTTGTCGGGATCCGTTAATCCCGAGAAGCCCGCTGAGCGCTATAAACTCGGCCTCTGCCTTTCGGGCGGTGGCTATCGGGCCATGCTTTTCCACGCGGGATCGCTTGCCAGGCTCAACGAGGCCGGTCTTCTGGCGAAGCTCGATATGATCTCGTCGGTATCGGGCGGATCTATAGCGTCCGGCCTGCTCGCGCATATTTGGCCACGGCTGGTCTTCGAGAACGAGGTCGCCGTCAACTTCACGACCGAATATGTCGATCGCATTCTGGCCTTCAGCCAGATATTCGCCGATGGGCCGAGCTTTCTGAAGGGCGTGTTCAATCCATTTTCGAGCGCGGCGCAGGAGGCCGCGAAGCTCTATGAGCGGCATCTGTTCGATGGGAGATCGCCAAGCCTGAGCGATCTTCCGAGCTCGCCCTGGTTCGTATTTTGCGCCAGCAATCTCAGCACCGGTTCGCTCTTCCGCATGTCCAACCGCTATATCGCGGATTACAGGATCGGCTTGTCGTTTCATCCGGCACTTTCGCTCGCGACCGCGGTTGCCGCTTCGGCGGCATTTCCGCCCGTGCTGTCGCCGCTGCGATTGGACCTGTCACAGTTTTCCTGGAAAAGGGAAAAGCTCGACAATACCGTTGGCGAACCGGTCGCTCCAGGCCGGGCTATATTGAGCGATGGCGGCGTCTACGACAATCACGGCATCGAGCCGGCGCTGAAACGCTGCGACTGCCTGCTTGTCAGCGATGCCGGCGCGCCCTGGTGCTCCTCGACTGGCGGATACTGGAACTATCTCTCCCAGCTCAAGCGCGTTCTCGATACGACCGATAACCAGGTGCGGTCTTTGCGGCGCCGAGACCTGATCGGCGGCTTCAAGGCAGCAAAACAGGCCGACATGCTCGGCCTCGACGATCTCGCGAAAGCGGCGCTGCGTGCAAGAACCCATGGCGTCTACTGGTCGATCGACAGCAAGGACGCCGACCTCAAGCCATACGCCTCTTACACGCTCCCGCCGTCATCGGTCGTTCCCTCTAAGGTCGGCACCTATCTCCATTTCCTCGGCGTGAAGGAGACCGAGCATCTGACGAACTGGGGTCACTACGCCTGTGACGCGATGCTCAACCGGTTCTATCAATCGCCCTTGGCACCATCATCCGGCCCGCCGCTGGCCGCAGGCGCCGTGAAGCCGTCCTGGACGGCGGGGGCGAGCAAGCGCATATTCGACATTCTGCCCTTTTGACAATGGCCGGAGGTACCGGCCAAGGAGTGATCGAAGGCGGAACTCTGACGGGGTGAGGGAAGCGGCTGCCGGGCGTGTAGCATCCACCATATAGGGAAGAGATGCCCGCAATGGGTTACCTGTAGAACCGATCCCAATTCGTTGACGAAAACGGGTTCTCCGCCCACGTCGGCGCTGTCGAACCATTCTGCCGTGGACGGCCCGTTCGGACCGGCGCGGGAATCGGGACCGTGCACTAGGTCCACCCAATTCAAACCGGGAAGTGCCGTTGTTATCCCAATGATCGTGGGGTTATGAACCGCTCGAGATAACCGGTGCCCACCGCAAACTCGTCCCATCCGTTGAGATCGAGGTCGATGACGGCGAGTCCCGCCGTCGGGAACTTTTCCCGAATGCGTGTCACGGCATCGGCATCGCCGTCCGCCACGATAAGCGAGGCCGCATTCTCCATGCCGGGATTGTGGCCGACGATGAGCAGCGTGTGGATGCCAGGTTCGACGGCCCGGATCACATCGAGAATGCGCTCGGCCGGCACCTCGTAGATATCCGCCGCCTCGCGCTCGGAGAGCTTTTTCGAAAAGGCCCTGCGGACGAGCTTCCAGGTTTCCTGCGCCCGGTGGGCCGGCGAGACGAGGGCGAGATCGGGGATCAGTTTTTCGCGCACCATATACGTGCCGATGGCGGATGCCGCCTTGCGCCCGCGATCCGCCAATGGCCGTTCACGGTCGGCCACACCGTCGGGCCAGGCGGATTTGGCGTGGCGCAGAAGGATAAGGCGGTGTTTCGGCAGCATGGGGTTCAGCTTCATTTTATCGCGAGGCCGATGTCGTCGGTTAGAGCTTCGTTGCGTGTTGACTCATGGAGCATTAAGGGCCTCCGATACAGCTGCAAACTAGCCGGATGTCACTTGGAGGTCAGTCGTCTCGTCCTATCTTTGCGAAACTTGAGCATCCCGCGGATTTCGGCGTGACGGTTTTCAATCGAGCCTGGAACGTGTCTTGTCCGAAATCGAATTAAGCTCGACCTCGCAGACGAAACTCTGGACGCCGTCCTGAGTTCCGATCTGGCAGGAGAACCGCAGCAGGTCTTCGAGCAGGCATCAACCCGTTTCGATACCCCAGATTGCAGGCTGATGCAGCTATTCGCTGCGAATTCGGAAAACGGGCACCGTCCGGGCACTTTTAGTGCCCGGACGGTTGGCCATTTCTTCTGACGGAAATGGCCAATTTCAGAGGCTTTTGGCCAGAACTAGCTTCGATTTCTCAACAGACACTGAAGAACCGCAAGCCCGCTCAGCTGCACCCGCTCGTAGCACCACACGTGTCGCACTTCTCGCAAGTGCCGTTCCGCACCATCGTGAAGTTCTGGCATTCCGAGCACATGTTGCCCGTGTACCCCTGCATGATCGAGCGCTGGCGGCGTTCGGCTTCGACCTTCTTGGCTTCGGTCTTGGCCGTTGCCGCGTCGGCTGCCGCCTTGTCGGAGAAGAGGGCAGTGGCGTCGCTGGTGATTTCCTCGCTGACCTCTTCGGCGATCTCTTCGGCCAATTCCTTGGCGCGCTCCTCGTAATCGCGCTTGAAGGCGACGATCTCGGAGGTGGAGACGGCAACCGTCGGCTCCAGCTTGCGGGCCGCGGCACCTGCAAAGGCGGTCACGGTGCCGGTCGAAGCGGCGCGGGCAGGCGCTGCGGTGGCAGTACCCTTGGGTTCGCCCGCCTGGCGTTCGCCGCCGGTGCCGGAGACCAGCGTCGGCTTGTAGCCGCGGGTCCAGCCGGTGGAGAGCAGGTTGGTCTTGCCCTCCTGGATGCCCTTGCCGAGTGCCGTGTTCGAGAAGTCCGATGTGTCGACATGCGCGAGGTCATGGCGGCCGAGATAGGAGACGGCAAGCTCGCGGAAGACATAGTCGAGGATCGACGTGGCGTTCTTGATGGCATCATTGCCGATGACCATGCCGGCCGGCTCGAACTTGGTGAAAGTGAAGGCCTCGACATATTCCTCGAGCGGCACGCCATATTGCAGGCCGAGCGAGATGGCGATGGCGAAGTTGTTCATCATCGCACGGAAGGCAGCGCCTTCCTTGTGCATGTCGATGAAGATCTCGCCGAGGCGGCCATCGCCGAATTCGCCGGTCCTGAGATAGACCTTGTGTCCGCCGACGGCAGCCTTCTGGGTGTATCCCTGGCGGCGGTTCGGCAGCTTCTCCCGTTCGCGCGAAACCCGTTCGATCACCCGCTCGATGATCTTCTCGGTGATGGTGACGGCCTGGGCGGCGACCGGCGCCTGCAGCAGTTCTTCCAGCGCTTCCTCGTCGTTCTCATCCTCGATCAGCGAGGCGTTGAGCGGCTGCGACAGCTTGGAGCCGTCGCGATAGAGCGCATTGGCCTTGAGGCCGAGCTTCCAGGAGAGCAGGTAGGCGTTCTTGCAATCCTCGACGGTTGCCTCGTTCGGCATGTTGATCGTCTTGGAAATCGCACCCGAGATGAAGGGCTGGGCAGCCGCCATCATGCGGATATGGCTTTCGACGGAGAGGTAGCGCTTGCCGATCTTGCCGCAAGGATTGGCGCAATCGAAGACCGGCAGATGCTCGGCCTTGAGGAAGGGCGCGCCTTCCAGCGTCATCGCACCGCAGACATGGATGTTGGCGGCTTCGATGTCCTTCTTCGAGAAGCCCATATGGTCGAGCAGGCTGAAGCTCATGTCGGCAAGCTGTTCGTCGGAAACCTTCAGCGTGTCCTTGAGGAAATCGGCGCCGAGCGTCCACTGGTTGAAGACGAACTTGATGTCGAAGGCGCTCTTCAGCGCGGCGTTGACAGCTTCCACCTTCTCGTCGGTCAGGCCCTTGGCCTTCAGCGTCGAAGGGTTGATCGCCGGCGCCTGGTTCAGATTGCCGTGGCCGACGGCATAGGCCTCGATCTCGGCAATCTGGCTTTCCGAGTAGCCGAGCGTGCGCAGCGCGTCCGGCACGGCGCGGTTGATGATCTTGAAGTAGCCGCCGCCGGCGAGCTTCTTGAACTTGACGAGAGCGAAGTCGGGCTCGATGCCGGTCGTGTCGCAATCCATGACGAGACCGATCGTGCCGGTGGGCGCGATGACCGAGACCTGGGCATTGCGGTAGCCGTGCTGTTCGCCAAGCTCGAGCGCCTTGTCCCAGGCCGATTTGGCGTGGGCGACGAGATCCTGGTCCGGGTTTTCCGAATGGATCAGCGCGACCGGATTGATCGACAGGGCCTCATAGCCGGAGGTTTCGCCATGAGCGGCGCGGCGATGGTTGCGAATGACCCTGAGCATGCTGTCGCGGTTCGGCGCAAAGTTCGGGAAAGGCCCGAGTTCGGCAGCCATTTCGGCCGAGGTCGCATAGCAGATGCCGGTCATGATCGCGGTCAGCGAACCGGCAATGGCGCGGGCTTCGGCAGAGTCGTAGGGAATGCCCGACGACATCAGCAGACCGCCGATATTGGCGTAGCCGAGGCCGAGCGTGCGATATTCGTAGGAGAGTTCGGCAATGCGCTTCGACGGGAACTGCGCCATCATCACCGAGACTTCGAGCACGACGGTCCACAGGCGCACCGCATGTTCGTAATCGGCGATATTGATGCGCTTGGTGGCCTTGTCCTTGAACTGCAGAAGGTTCAGCGAGGCAAGGTTGCAGGCCGTGTCGTCGAGGAACATGTATTCCGAGCACGGGTTGGAGCCGCGGATCGGGCCGCCGGCCGGCGAGGTGTGCCAGTCGTTCATCGTCGTGTTGAAGTGGATGCCCGGATCGGCAGACGCCCAGGCGGCGTAGGAAATGGTTTCCCAGAGATCGCGCGCCTTCAGCGTCTTCATCACCCGGCCGTCCTTGCGGGCGGTCAGGTTCCATTCGCCGTCATTTTCGACGGCGCGCAGGAAGTCGTCCTTGATCGAGACGGAGTTGTTGGAGTTCTGGCCGGATACCGTGAGGTAGGCTTCCGAATCCCAGTCCGTGTCGTAGGTCTTGAATTCGAGATCCTTGTAGCCCTGGCGGGCGAACTGGATGACGCGCTGGACGTAGTTTTCCGGAACCTGGTCCTTCTTGGCAGCGCGGATTTCGCGCTTCAGGGCAGGGTTCTTGGCCGGGTCGAAGCAATCGCCGTTATCGCCGCCTTCGCAATTGAAGCAGGCCTTCATGATCGCCTTCAGGTGCCGGGCGACGATCTTCGAGCCGGTGACGAGGGCCGCGACCTTCTGCTCTTCCTTGACCTTCCAGTTGATGTATTCCTCGATATCCGGATGGTCGATATCGACGACCACCATCTTGGCGGCGCGGCGCGTCGTGCCGCCCGATTTGATGGCGCCGGCGGCGCGGTCGCCGATCTTCAGGAAGCTCATCAAGCCGGAGGAACGGCCGCCGCCGGAAAGCTTTTCGCCTTCGCCGCGCAGCATGGAGAAGTTGGAGCCGGTGCCGGAGCCGTATTTGAACAGGCGCGCTTCACGCACCCAGAGATCCATGATGCCGCCTTCGTTGACGAGGTCGTCCTCGACCGACTGGATGAAGCAGGCATGCGGCTGCGGGTGTTCGTAGGCCGACTTGGACTTGGTCAGCTTGCCGGTGAAGGGGTCGACATAGAAATGGCCCTGGCCGGGACCGTCGATGCCGTAGGCCCAGTGCAGGCCGGTGTTGAACCACTGCGGCGAGTTCGGCGCGACGCGCTGGGTGGCGAGCATATAGGCAAGCTCGTCCTTGAAGGCGGCAGCATCTTCTTCCGAAGAGAAGTAGCCGCCCTTCCAGCCCCAATAGGTCCAGGTGCCGGCGAGACGGTCGAAGACCTGGCGCGCATCGATTTCGGAGCCGGTCTGTTCGTCCTTGGGCAGGGTCTTCAGCGCTGCATCGTCGGGAACGGAGCGCCACAGGAAGGAAGGAACGTCGTTTTCCTCAACCTTCTTCAGCCGGGTGGGGACGCCGGCCTTGCGGAAATACTTCTGCGCCAGAACGTCGGTCGCGACCTGGGAGAACTGCGCGGGAACGTCGATATTCTCGAGGCGGAACACGATCGAACCATCGGGGTTCTTGATCTCGCTCGTCGCCTTGCGGAATTCGATATCCGCATAGGCGCCTTGGCCGGCCTTCGTGAAACGACGTTCGATGCGCATGGTCTTGACCTCGTGTTGGCGCCCAGTCCCCACGACCGGGGCGCAAAATTCCTATCCGGCGGCACATTGTCGTCGTGCAGCCAGTCTCGTTTCCGTATTGTCACAGGGGTGTCATCCGGAGATGTCCTTCCTGTATCTTGTGGTGATGGTGGCTGCAAACGCTAAATATAGTATTAACAGCTTATTATCGCCAGTCCCGACGTCACTTTTTTGGAGGCTGAAAATCGCGCAGAAATCCTGTCAGGCCTGATACCGTTTCCGGTCCATCACCCTGATTCTGCGTCCAATTTTTCAAAAGGAAACCGGGCTCGTTACCTCCGGTCCTGCCGCCGCCGCAACATCAGTAACAATAAAGTTTGAAACAGGTGATTCCGTCAAGGGCTGGATCTTAATTGATTGCTAACCACAACATCTTGTGGATGCGCCTGTGGAGATTGGGGAAAGCCGGGGAGCCCTGAAATTACAATGGCTTGCGGGCGTTGTCGGCTAAGGAAAGTGCTGGAATGGCAAAAAAGCGCCCTGCGGCAAATCTTGTGATGGCATTTCGGCCGTAAATGCGCATGGCGATTCGTCTGCGTGCAAGCGGCCCTCAGAGCGCATCGATGGCGATGGTGACAGTGGCGACGCCGATCGGCTTCTCCTCTTCGTCGAGGACGACGAAGCTCGCCTGCGTTTCGAGCATCTGGGTGGTCTCGTTGCGTTCGGCCCGGTCGATGAAGATCTCGCGGGAACCGTTCGCGAAGGTTTTGAGGTATTTCTCCTCGTCGCCCTGCCAGTAGTCGGTGGTAATGGTGCTTTGCCCGACGTTCAGCCCGTGACTGTCGGTCACGAAAAATTCGACGATCGCGCCCTGTGAGGCATCCTGCCTGGTTTTCAGATAGTGCGACACGGATTTGTCGAGCAGCAGCTTGACCATGGACAGATGGTGGCGATCGATCTCCGACCGGTAGGTCTCGTCGAGCACCCGCATATCCATCTCGCTGACATCGCCGAATTCTACGTTCTGCTCGGCAATGGCTTTGAGCACCAGCGGCGTCTCCACCATCGGCCGCACCTGTCGCTCGACATAATCGCGCACGAGGGGGATGTAGGCAGGCTCGGCAAAACCGGGTGTGAGGGGAAACAGAAACGCCGCCAGCCCGATGGTCGCAGTCGTTCCTCTATGCCCCCACCGCGCCATCTTGTTTTCCTTTTACCGCATCGTTGCGCTGCACGCTTTGAGCGCAGCTTGGCACGATTCGCACGCTGCCGAGTCTATAAGCAAAAGGTAAAATAGATGTGCGGATCCCGATAGCGGATTCGGGAACCCCCGCCGACAAAATCTGAAACAATTTCAAGTAGTAAATACGAAGCTCGCGCGCTCTGATCGGTGGCGGTCAGCCGGCGCCCTTGGCGATCGGTTCCTGGTAGGTGAAGCCCATGTCCCAAGGGAAGTAGATCCAGGTATCCTGGCTCACTTCGGTGACGAAGGTATCGATCGTGGGAACACCTTTCGGCTTGGCATAGACGCAGGCGAAATGCGCCCGCGGCAGCATGGTGCGCACCTGGACCGCTGTCTTGCCGGTGTCGGTCAGGTCGTCGACGACGAGCACGCCTTCGCCGCCATTTTCCTGAAGTTCGGGCGCTATTCCCTTGAGCAGCATCATGTCGCCCTGGTTCACATAGTCATGATAGGAAGCGACGCAGACGGTCTCGATCAGCCGGATGTTCAGTTCGCGCGAGATGATCGCGGCCGGGACGAGGCCGCCGCGGGTGATGCAGACGATCGCCTTGAAGGTCTGACCGAGGCCGGCAAGCCGCCAGGCAAGGGCGCGCGCATCGCGGTGGAACTGATCCCAGGAAACGGGAAAGGCTTTATCGGGAAGGGACATCGGGCTGCTCCGCGGCATGAAAAAACAACACGCCGTTTGCCGGCGACCGGACGCGCTTAAGGCGGCGATTGGCAAAACGCAAATCCCACGAACTGCCTGCGCGAGATCGCGAGCTGCATAGCGCGAGATCGCGAGCTGTGCCGAGGCTCGAAGCTGTCATCGGTCGCCGCAATTAACGGAATTTGCCGGCAAAAGGCAAGCGCCGATAATGATGGCAAGACGGTCAACCCGACAGCAACGTCAGCGCCGTCATCGATTGCAGCAAGCTCTTGGTCGTGCCGCCGAAAATCATCTGCCAGAGCCAGGAATGCGGATGGGCGCCCATGACGAGAAGATCGATGCTGCTATCGGAAAGCCGGTTCTCGATGACATGCGAGGCGTTCTTGTCCACGCTTCTGGCCGTCGCAAGCGTCGTCTTCACGCCATGGCGGGCCAGTGTGGCGGCGATCTCGGCGCCTGATGTCAGCGGCGATTGCAGCGCCGTGTCGGCCGGATCGACGGAAAAGATTTCCACTTCCTCGGCCGCCTTCAGGATCGGCAGCGCGTCGAAGGTGGCGCGCGCCGCCTCTTTCGAGCCGTTCCAGGCAATCAGCACTCGCCTGATCGGCTTCGGCTGGCGGAGGATATAGGGAATGACCAGCACCGGCCGGCCGGTTTCGAAGAGGAAGCTTTCGACGTCGACATGGCTGTCGGAAGATCTGGCCGGGTCGGCCTGCGAAGCGATCAACAGATCGGCGCTGCGCGCGCTATCGATCAACGGTGCGGCGCCGTAGCCGATGGATGTGGCAAAGCTGCGCCATTCGGAGGAGACGCCCGCTGCATCCGCTTTGGCGCGAAAGATCCGCTCCACCGCGATCGTTTCGCCATGCGCCATGTCCTGCAGCGCCTGCACGGCAACGGGATCGGGAATTTCCATCGGCGCCACCAGCGGCACGGCGGAGATGGTTTCGGCATGCAGGCCGATCACATGCGCGCTGCTTTCGGCGGCCATGGCAAAGGCGAAATCGGCGACAGCGCCGCTATTGTCCGTTGTATCGAGGATGGCGAGAATGGTTTTGTAAGACATATCAATTCTCCTTGCGCTGAAATGGCAGGCGCGAGGGAAGGAATGCGCCGGAGCGTTCTCCTGTTCCTTGACCGACATCAAGGATGGCCGCCAGCTCCGGCATTGTCCTCAAGCCTCGGCGGAATGGTTTTCGGCGATGTCTTTCCTTTGGCGGATGGCCTCGATCATTGCATGCACCTCGGCGCCGGCCGCATCGATTGCCGCCTGCGAGCGGCCGCGCACGACGATCTCGGTCGAGAATTTCTGGCCGACATAGCGGGGGTACGAACCGATGCTGGTGTCCGGATGGGCTTTCTGGATCGTGGTCAGGGGCGTGCCGATCTCGCCTTCGCCGTAAGGGCAGGCGATGGCGAGCGAGAGCACCGGCGTGCCGGTGCGAAGCGTCGGCAGCACATTGTCGACCATCGCCTGGAAAACCTGCGGCACGCCGGCCATGACATGGACGTTGCCGATGATGAAGCCGGGCGCGGTCGAGACCGGATTGGCGATATGGGCGGCACCGCGCGGCATGCGCGCCATGCGCTGGCGCGCCTCGGTGAACTCCATCTCGCGGCGCTTGTACATATCGGCAAGCAGCACCATCGCCGCTTCGTCATATTCGCAGGGCACGCCGAACGCCTTGGAAATGGCATCGGCGGTGATGTCGTCATGCGTCGGTCCGATGCCGCCTGAGGTGAAGACGTAATCGTATCTGCTGCGAAGTGCGTTCAGCGCCTCGACGATTGCCTCCTCGTCGTCGGCGACGATGCGCACCTCCTTGAGGTCGATGCCGGACAGGGTGAGCAGATCGGCGAGGTGGCCGATATTCTTATCCTTGGTGCGGCCGGAAAGAAGTTCGTCGCCGATGGCGAGCATGGCGGCGGTGACGACGATGGCATGGCTCATGGGATGTTCCGTGATGTGAGGCTGGTGAATAGGTAGCGCCCTTCGGCGGCTTTGCAAACAGCCGGCCGATGTCGCTGAAGCTGAAATGGAAGACGCAAGTGAATTTTCGTCTATAGGCGTTGAACACTGAGTTCCCGGGGGCAGGGCTTTGTTCGACCCTGGGCGCTGATACAACTTCGTCCCGGTCACGAAATTCAACCAGCGCACTCAGGAGACAAGAAGATGGCGAAGGTTCTCGTCCTTTATTATTCGGCTTACGGCCATATCGAAACCATGGCCTATGCTGTCGCCGAAGGCGCGAAGTCGGCCGGCGCCGAGGTTACCGTCAAGCGCGTGCCGGAACTGGTGCCCGAAGACGTTGCCAAGGCTTCCTACTACAAGATCGACCAGGCGGCTGCGATCGCCACCGTCGACGAACTGGCCGATTATGACGCCATCATCGTCGGCGCCGGCACCCGCTTCGGCACGGTTGCTTCGCAGATGCGCAATTTCTGGGATCAGACGGGCGGCCTCTGGTTCGCCGGCAAGCTCGTCGGCAAGATCGGTTCGGTGTTCACCTCTTCGGCGACCCAGCACGGCGGCCAGGAATCGACCATCCTCGGCTTCATCCCCACCTTCCTGCACCAGGGCATGGTCGTCGCCGGGCTGCCTTATGCCTTCCAGGGACAGATGGGCACCGAAGAAGTCAAGGGCGGCTCGCCTTACGGCGCCTCCACCATCACCAACGGCGACGGCTCGCGCCAGCCTTCGGAGATCGAGCTGGAAGGCGCGAAATACCAGGGCGCCCATGTCGCCCGGCTCGCCGCCAAGCTCGCCTGATCGTTGACGCGGGCATGATGAGGTGCGGCGGGCGCAAGCTTGCCGCGCCTTTTAGTACACTTGACAAATGGAGCAGCGAACATTGTCGAACCAGTCCGCCTTCGTTCCTCACGGAACTACGGCGCGACAGCCTTCGCTCTGTGAGCATCGGCTCGCCGAGCCGAAGCTCACAGAGCGAAGGCTGGTGCGGACGGCGGGGGTCGAACCCGCAAAGCCGAGGCCGAGGGATTTTCTTACCAGCTACGGCTTTCGCCGCCGCCTTCCGGCGTTTGTGGTCTGGACTATACCTTCACCTTAGCGTTGCCTTAGGTGCTGCCCGTCTAGTCTCTACACCTTCCCTTTGCAGGGCTTGGCTCGGGATTGCCATCTGACAGGTTTCCCCGACTTTGAGCAGTTCTACATCCGGCGTTTCCGCCGGCGCACTCAATTTGCTTTAAGTCCCTTGTGTCTACCGATTCCACCACGTCCGCGTGGTTCTTCCTGCTAACAAACAGAGACGGTATTCTCAACCGATATTCAGGGGTTGTGGTGCGATTCCGCTGCAAAGTTTGGAGGGTCCCGTCGCGCCTGGCCACCGTTTCAGAAAGCGAATGCGCATCACGCAGTTGCAAATTGACATTGTTGCCACGCAAGGTCAGGATAGTTTGATTGCGAAAAATATTTCATGCAAGTTGATGTGGAAATCCTAACAAACTCCTGGGGCACACAAGCTTGCTGAATGGGGGGAACGTTGGGACAAAGTGCCGGCAAGCGTAGTGTTTGTGATTTCTACTATTACAATACGTGCGCTTCACTTCTCATGAAAACGCCGGCACGTATGGTGGCTTAAAGGGCAAATGGTTTTTGTTCTGAAGACCTTCGGTAGATTGCAGCTCGTCGACGAGGACGGGAACGATGTCGCGTTTCCCGAGAAAGGCCTCTTGCTGCTTGCCTATTTGTTCACAACCGATCAGGGATCGGCGGATCGAACGACGCTGGCTCGTTTTCTGTGGGGAGAAGCCGACAGGGACGTTGCACTGTCGACTTTGCGCAAGGTCATTTCGAGAATGAAGGCCCGTCAGATCGATCTCGGGGTCGACATCCTCTCGTCGCAGGGCAACATGCTCACTCTTGAGCGGGGTTCTCTGTCTTCCGACATTCTGCTGTCCGACGAGGAGGACGGGGTCGAGCCGTTCTCCCGGCTGAAACAGTTGGTGAAGCTGCTGAACCTGCCCTTTCTGGGAGCGGTTCAAAGCCATAGCCGTCAGTTTCATCGCTGGCTCGCCGAGCGCGAAAATTACCATGTCGAGCTTCTCGCCAATACTTTGAGAACAGCGTCGCGATTGGCCCAGTCGCAAAAGGAATCCGACCTTCTGAGGAAGGCCGCGGTTATCCTGTTTCGGACCGAGCCGAAGGATCCGGAAACGCTGCAATTGCTGATCGGGATCTTCAAGGCGGAAGAGGAAGTCGAATCCGTTCGGAGCTATTTTGAACAACGGCGCAATTCGAGTTTGAGAGGCATCGCCGCGGGCAGCGCAGCCGATGCCGGTGGCGCAAAACCCCTCAGTCCGGCCTCCGGGTCGTCAAAGGCGAAACGCGAGGCGGCTCTCCCGCTTGAGCCCGAGGATATCCGGATTGCCATACCCCGCCTGGTGCTGCTTCCCCCGAGGAATCAATCCGTTCGCCCCCAAGCCGGTTTTCTCGCCGCATCCTTGGTGGAGGATATCACGATCGGATTTTGCGTCTTCAACAGCCTGGAGGTCATAGCCCCGTATTCGGCGGTTCAAATCGGTCACCATGTGGAGACGCAGAAGGCCTTCTTCGAACGGCATCGCGTCAACTATATCCTCGACACCCGGATCAGCAATTCCGGCGATGAAGTGACCCTGTTCGCCCAGCTGATCTTTTTCGATCAGAATCAAATTGTCTGGGCCGAAAGGTTCAGCCTCGATCGTATGGATCTCGCCAGAGACAGAAGAGTGGTTGCCCGGCAGATCGCTCTCTCCGTCTCCGGCGAAATCGAGCGCCATGAGGCGTTGCGCGAAGATCTGAACCCGGCCGCTTACCACCGATATCTTGTCGGCCGGCGGCACCTGGCGCGCCTCACACTTCCGAACCTGCGGCGCGCCCGCAAGGAAATGAAAGCCGCGCTCGGCGAAAGCCCCGATTTCGCGCCGGCGCTGAGTTCGATGGCGCGGACCTACTCCAAGGAATGGTTGTTGACGGCCCGGGGCGATATCGATCTTTTGCAACTGGCGGAGACGTTTGCCAAGCAGGCCACCGACATGCGCTCGGATTTCGCCGACGGCTATCGCGAGCGCGGTGTCGCCAAACTGTTGCAGGGTGCGTTCGATGAAAGCGCCGAAGCAATGGAAGTGGCCGAAAGCCTTGCGCCCCACTATGCCGACGTGATCGCCGATTATGCCGACACCTTGGTTCATTGTTCGCTCCCCGCCATGGCCCTGCGAAAGATCGAGCGGGCAATTGAGCTGAACCCGCTCGGTCCCGACACTTATTTCTGGACGGCTGCGGGAGCAAACTATGCCCTCGGCGAATTCGAAGCTTCGCTGGACTATATCGGGCAGATGGCCGATCCCAATTTGGCCGACAGACTGTCTGCTGCAAATTGGGCCATGTTAGGCCATCCGGACAAGGCGCGGATCTTCGTCAGAAGGTTTCGTGAAGGCAATCCGGACTTCGATGTGGACAAGTGGTTGTCTGCAGTTCCAAGTAAAGAGCAGTGGCATAAAGATCTTTATCGTGAAGGCCTGAAGAAAGCTGGATTTTAAACATCAATCGTTAGAAAGGGAAAGACATGGCTACAGTTGTTGTTATTAGTGTTGAAGGTCAAGACGGGCTCTGGGTCGCTGATCTGGACGCCGGCACCGTATTGCCGCTGCCGGCCCCCAAGGCGGGCGGCCTGAAAGCGGTCACCGATCTTCGCGCCACCGGTGCGACGGTGACAAAGGGCGTGAACGTGGCTGTCACCGTTCAGTCGGCCGAGGCGGCATTCTCGGGTCATTATGACGGCTAATCGTGGATGATTGCGGTGTTATAGCGAGGCGACGGCGAGCGGGGGGAAGCGACCTGCTCGCCGTCGCGCGTCAAGCGGGCGCTGCATTGATATGATCACAGTCGTTTCTCGGTGCCGCTCAAATGTACCGGGCTCTCGGCGATAATCTATCGGCCTGGTGACACGGGGTTCGATACCGTTCGCCCGCTCCATCCTTCATATTCCTGTTTGAATATGCTGTATATTGTGTGTAAAAGCGCGTTATTGATTGACAATGACATTTTTGGTGCAAGGATTGCGCCGCGGCGGTTGAGTAAGTGTTGTCTTGTGGGAGTAAGACGATGGTTTACGATTGGAGTGGGGCGAAGGTTCGGCGCATCCGGATCTTCAAGACCAGTGTCGCGCTTGTTCTTGGAACAGCGCTGGCCGCGATACCTCTGTTCTTCTGGGCCGTGCAGTTGCGTGGTTTCTGACCTGAAGGAATAATCAGCGTTCTGCGAAAGGAACGGTGCTTGGCGCCTTGCTCTCGCGCCACCTGTTGATCACCCAGCCGGCCAGCAGTCCGAGGGCGGCGCCTACGGCCTTGACGCCGGCATCATGCAGGCGCGGATGACGTGTCGGCGCAAAATACTGCAAATATTCGATGGCCACCGAGCCGGCGATCAGCAGCATGGCCACCAGTTTCCACTGTTTCGGATAGGCGAGCGCAAAGGCGAGGCCGAGTAGAACATAGGCGCCAGCGCGGTCGGTATCGACCGTCGTGACCGTTTCCGGCCTCAGCCCGATCGGCGAAACCGTGACGAAGAGGATGAAGGTGAGCAGCAGCCAGGCGAGCGGTCTTGCGTATTTGATGATCATCATTGCTTCATATAATGGCTGACATTTTCATTGACAGTTAAAATCAGTTCATGTGCCGCCAATTTTGCGGTTGGCTTAAGAGAGCCTTTAGAGCAATTCCAGGAAAAGTGCGAAGCGGTTTTCCCAGGCAAAGCGCGAAGCGCTTTTGCCGGGAATTGCGTAACAACAAAAAATTAGAGCGGTTCAGCGCTTCCGTGAAAACCTGAACCGCTCTAGCAAACAGGGTCGGCGGCGAACCGGAAATGGCCGAAGCAGGCTTTCTTTTGCCGGCCGGCCTGTGCCATAGCGGCGCTGTAATCATGAGAATGGATCACGCCCGTGACGAAACTTGATGTCGAAAACGCCGAAGAGGCGATGCGCAGCCTCTTTCCGGCAACGCCGCTGCAGCTGAACGATCATCTCTCGGCGCGCTACGGCGCCGATATCTGGCTGAAGCGCGAAGATCTGTCGCCGGTGCGCTCCTACAAGATCCGCGGCGCCTTCAATTTCTTCCGCAAGGCGATCGGTCAGGGCGCCGCCGGCAAGACCTTCGTCTGCGCCTCGGCCGGCAATCACGCCCAGGGCTTTGCCTTCGTCTGCCGCCATTTCGGCGTGCCGGGCGTCGTCTTCATGCCGGTGACGACGCCGCAGCAGAAGATCGACAAGACCCGCATGTTCGGCGCTGAATTCATCACCATCCGCCTTTTCGGCGACTTCTTCGACCAGTGCTACCAGGCCGCGCGCGACCATGTCGAGGCAATCGGCGGCGTCATGGTGCCGCCCTTCGATCACGCCGACATCATCGAGGGCCAGGCGACCGTCGCTGCCGAAATCATGCAGCAACTGCCGGAAGGAACGGTGCCAGACTTGGTCGTCCTGCCGGTCGGCGGCGGCGGACTTGCCGCCGGCATTACCGGTTATCTCGACGGCACCGTGCCGAAATCGGCCTTCGTCTTCACCGAGCCGGCTGGCGCGCCGAGTCTCAGGCGCAGCATCGAGGCGGGCAGGGTGACGACGCTTGCCAAGGTCGACAATTTCGTCGACGGCGCCGCCGTCGCCCGCATCGGCGACCTGAATTTTGCGGCTCTTTGCGATTTTCCGGCCGAACAGGTGCATCTGATGCCGGAGAATGCCATCTGCGTCACCATCCAGGAGATGCTGAACGTCGAAGGCGTCGTGCTCGAGCCGGCCGGCGCCCTGTCGCTGACGGCGATCGCCGCGATGGATAGACAGGCGATCCGCGGCAAGACCATTGTCGCCGTGGTTTCCGGCGGCAATTTCGATTTCGAGCGCCTGCCTGACGTAAAGGAAAGAGCCATGCGTTACGCAGGGCTGAAGAAATACTTCATCCTGCGGCTTGCCCAGCGCCCTGGGGCGCTCCGGGATTTCCTCAATCTGCTCGGACCCGACGACGATATCGCCCGCTTCGAATATCTGAAGAAATCGGCGCGCAACTTCGGCTCGATCCTGATCGGTATCGAAACCAAGGCGCCGGAGAATTTCGCCCGGTTGATCGGAAATTTCGAAGCTGCCGGTATGGGTTACGAGGATATCACCGAAAACGAGATCCTCGCCAACCTGATCATTTGACTTGGCGATAACAGCACCATCGTGCTAAAGGCGGAACATGGCTTCGTTCATCTCAAATCTCTTTTCGATGTTCTCCGGCGGCGGCAAACCCGCCGCGGAAGCGGCAGGTCCCTCCGGCGAGCCGCAGCTTTACGGCGATTGCACGATCTATGCGGAGCCTCGTAAAGAAGGCAGCCAATATCGCCTTGCCGGCCGCATCGAAAAGAAGGTCGGCGACGAGGTTCTGGTGCGCAATTTCATTCGCGCCGATCTGTTTTCCTCGTCCGACGATGCGCTCGAATGCACGGTGCGCAAGGCACAGCAGATCATCGATCAGCATGGTCCGTCACTCTTCGGTGACGGCGAGAAGCTTCGTCAGGTCTGAAATCGAGATCCGCCGGGTCAGCACTTGATGCCGGCCACGATTATTCTTGTTTTTCAATCCTGTGACCCGGGTGCATCGAGAGTGACCGGGATTTCGCTCACGCAATCTTAAAGGATTGGAGTGAAAGGTATCGCCTGCAGGATTTGCGGGACACTCTCGTGTTTGACTTTTTCGGACGATCGACCAAAGGCATAGCCGCGCCGGCAGAATACCGGGGGCGGACATCCTTCGCTGAGCTGCCGTGATGGAGACGCTCAACCTCGTTCTCTTTGCCGTCGAAGCCGTCGCCTATTTCGCGCTGATGGTGACGCTTCTGCATTTCCGTCATCGGCTCGGCCTCGGGGTTTTCCTGACCGCGCTCGGCGTCATGCATTTCATGGAGACCTATCTGGCGGCGGTCTTCTATGTCTCGCTGCCGTTTGGGGATGTATCGCCGGGTTCATCCGTCTTCTTCTCCGGCAAGCTGATGATGATCCTGATGCTTTACCTGCAGGAGGATGCCGCGACGGTGCGCCAGCCGATCTATGGCCTGTTCCTCGGCAACCTGCTCACGGTCGGCATCGCCTGGGTGCTGCAGTTGCACCTTCCGCTGCAGATGTCGGCCGACCACACGCCAGACGTCGATTTTCTCAAGGAGATGGGCTGGCTGATGGTCTGGGGCACGGCGCTGCTCTATGTCGATTCGCTCGGCATCATCCTGCTTTACGAAAAGCTCGGCGATTTCTTCCGCCGGCGCGTCGTCCTGCGTTTCCTGATTTCGGGATTCGTGCTGCTGACGTTCGACCAGATCGGCTTCTTCGCCGCGCTGCATTATTTCCTGGATGTGCCGGTTGCGGCATTCTGGGCCGGATGGAAGGCGAAAATGCTTGCCGTCTGTCTCTATGCCGTGATGTTCGCAATCTATGAATATCGTATCCGCCGGACCGGGGCGCCCATATCGGCACGCTCGATCAGCGACGTCTTCGGTGACCTGACATTCCGTGAGCGCTACAACGATCTTCTGGAGCGCACCGGCCGCGATATGCTGACCGGTGTCTATGATCGCACGCGCATGGAGCTGGAAGCGCCTTTGATGCTGAGTGAAGCGCTGAGGCAGGGACTGTTCACCACCATCCTCATTCTCGACGCCGATCACTTCAAGGATGTCAATGACGGCTACGGTCATCTTCAGGGCGACGAGGTGCTGAAGGCGATCGCCGCCCGTTTGGGCACGACATTGCGCTCGAGCGACCGCGTCTTCCGCTTCGGCGGCGAGGAATTCGTGGCCGTCTGTCCGGGCACCGACCACGAGGAGGGTCTGCTGCTTGCCGAGCGCTTGCGCTGGACGATCGAGACCAGCGTCAGGACGCCGGATGACAGGCCGGTCACGGTCAGCATCGGCGTCGCCACTGCCGACGAGGACGGCGCCGATTTTACCGCCGTGCTGACGGCTGCCGACGGCAGGCTCTATGCGGCAAAGAAGAGCGGCCGCAACTGCGTCGTCGGCCGTTCCGGTGTGACGAAACTTAGCTAAAGCATGTCGCGCAAAGTGTGCAGCGGTTTTGACAGGCTAAAAAACAAGAGCTGAAGCGAGAAGAGCGCATCTGACCGATCACGACGCGCTTTAGCGCGGCTTAATAATCTTCTTCGTCGTCTCGGCGGCGGGTTTGAGCGGTCGGAGTCCTCAGCATGAAACCCTCGGGCCGCTTGTCATTCCTGTGATCGCTGACGCGAATTTGCACGATCATGCCAAGCGCGGCTATGACGGTAAGGACACCGGTAACGAGGGTTTGGTGTTCTAGCACAAGGGCTTCCCAGTCAATTCGTCCCAGAAGCGGGATTGCGACGCAAGCAGCGGCGAAGGCTCCCAATTTCCAGATCCAGGGTACACTCACCAACTTTTTGTCCACCCGATATCCGATTCAACTCGGCAATATTCATCCACAGATTGCATAAACCAAGGCAAGATACAAGTCTTCAGGCGAGGGCGGACGGATTCTGCACAGGAAGTTCGACATCCGATGCTAAGCTTCGATACGTCGCCGCCCTCGGAGAACAGGGACTGGCGGCCATCGGCCGGTCACGAAGCCTCTCTTGCCGAGCGGACCAAATTTTTTTCCCTCTTTGCGCGTGTCGTTGGCCTCAGAATTCCGTGGTCGGCGACGGTTCGTCCGGTCGCGCGCTTTGCGGACGTGACGGAGCGAGCTTGCAGGACCATCGGTCGGGGCAGAGCGAGGCGGGCGTTGAGGATGTTGTATAAACAACAACATATCTCTACGGATATTCGTGTTTTCAATGGTTTACGGAAATCATAAAAACGGCTTGTTCGTCAAATGCAAACGTGATCTCCATTGCCTCGACGGATGAGCTTTCTGCGAGGGGCGTGGAGACATGAGTGATACGGCTGTGCGAACGAAGGTCGATGGCGGCGAATTTGCCGTTTTGTGCATCGGAGGATTTCTTCTTTCGATCGCCTATGGCGTGACTTTTCTGATCCCGGTGCTGGTCGGGCAGCGGGGCGGCAACGAGGCGCTCGCCGGCCTGATCATCTCGGCGGCGACGGTCAGCACCGTCATTCTGGTCATCCTGTCCGGCCACATCGCCGATGCCATCGGCTCGGCCCGAGCGGTGGCGCTTTCCGGGCTGTTTCTGGCGGCATCCGGACTGGGATTCGCCATCGTCCCCGCAGCCGGGCTGAGCCTGATGACTGTCGGTTTCGTTCTCGGCATCGGCTGGGGCACCTTTTACGCGCTTGGGCCCATCCTGGTCGCGGCGATCACCGAACCCGAGCATCGGATTCGGTTCTTTGCCCTGCTATCGGGATCGATGATGTCGGGCATCGGCGCCGGACCGATCATTGGCCGAATTGCCACCGGCTGGTCCATGCCGATCGAGACGGCCTTCGCCTTTGCGTTCCTGTCCAGTCTCGCCGGCGGCGCGCTTTACTTTTATCTGCATCTGCGGCTGACCAATGCCGGCAAGATTTTGCCGCATGTCAACAAGATCTCCTTTGCCGCAGCCCGTCAGGTGATTGCTTCGCCGGCGATCTATTCCATCGCCATGGTCGGAATCGGCGGCGCGATTTTCGGCGGGCTTTCCAGCTTTCAGACGAGCTATGCCAAGGCACACGGCTTCGACTATTCGCTGTTCTTCATCGGTTTCATGTCCGCCGCCATCCTGAGCCGGCTGTTCGTGGCGGGATATGTGGTCAAGAAGGATCCATTCTATTCGCTTCTGGTGCTGACGAGCCTGACGCTGGCATCCATCCTGCTGTTCCTGGTGGTGACGTCCAGTCAGCTGGCCTATCTCGGAGCCGCGGCGATGCTCGGCCTCGGCTATGGGCTGACCTATTCCGTCATCAATGGGCTGGCCGCAAATGAGGCGCCCAAGGGGCTTATGCCGCAATCGCTTCTCTTGTTCTCGCTGTCCTATTTCATCGGCGTCTTCGGCTTCCCGCTGATCGCCGGCAATCTGATCGTTTCCTCCGGCGTTCAGGCGATGCTCTGTGTCTTGCTCCTGCTTGCCGGCCTGAATTCAGCAATCGTCCTGTTTCGTATTGCCCACCGTGCGACGATCGGCAAAGCGTCCTTCGCGGAGAAATAGGAAGCCTTCGGCGACTGACCGAAACCTGGAGCAAGATGGAGACCCGGGCAACTCTGGCATTGCCCGGGTCCGATTTGCTTAGGCGGTGCGGAAGGTCTTGGCGCCGGACGGCGCACTTGTCATGCCGCCGTCGACGGTGATCTCGATGCCGGTGACATTGGCGGAATCGTCCGACGCCAGATAGAGCGCCGCCTTGGCGATTTCGTCGGCTTCGCTCATGCGACCGAGCGGGCTCAGACCGCCCATGCGAGCTTCGAGCGCCGACATCGCATCTTCTGTCGGTGCCATCGGCGACCAGATCGGTGTCTTCGTGCCGCCTGGAGTCACCTGGTTGACGCGGATGCCGCGCGGCGCGAGTTCCGACGCCATATTGCGCGTCATCGCGCGCACCGCGGCCTTGGTGGCCGCATAGGCCGACCAGCCGGGAGCGCCGAGCACGGCATGCACCGAGCCGTTGAGGATCACCGAGCCGCTGTCGTTGAGATGCGGCAGGGCCGATTGCACGGTGAAGAACACTGCCGTCAGATTGGTGCTGATGATCCGATTGAACTGCTCCGGCGACGTGTCACCGAGCGGTGTCGCGCCGCCGATGCCGGCATTGGCGAAGACGATGTCGAACTTGCCCACCTTTGCGGCAGCTTCCGCAAAGGCCTCCTCGATGGCGGCGGCATCGGTGACATCGACCTTCAGCGCCAGCACGCCGGCCCCAAGCGCCTTTTCGGCGGCGGCAAGCGTTTCCGGGTTGCGGCCGGTGATCACTACCTTGGCACCCTCATCGATGAACACCTTGGCGGTTGCAAGACCGATACCGCTGTTGCCGCCGGTGATCAGAGCGACCTTGTTTCTTAGACGCATGATGCATGCTCCTCTTGGAAATGACAACGATCTGGATTATGATCGTTATCTATAAGGATTATGATTGTAATCCATGCAAGTCAAGACGTAATGCGGGGAGAATCCGATGGGGCGTTCGCAACTGGAAAAACAGAAGACGCACGAGAAGATCGTCGAGACCGCGTCGAAGCGGCTGCGCGAGGAGGGGCTTGACGGTATCGGCGTCGCCGACCTGATGAAGGAAGCCGGGCTGACTGTCGGCGGCTTCTACAAGCACTTCGCCTCCCGCGATGATCTTGTCGCCGAGGCGGTCCAGTTCGCCTTCGATTCATGGAGACGCGGGCTTGAGGCCGAAGGAGTGAACCCGGCCGAGATGACCGCGGCCGATATCGCCGATCGTTATGTCAGCGCCTATCATCGCGACAATCCCGGCGAAGGCTGCCCTTTTGCCGCGCTGACCTCGGATCTGTCCCGCAGCGGCGAGAAGGCGCGGGCGATCGCGACGGCCGGGCTGAGGCGTAATTTCGAAGCTTTGGCAAGCAAGGCCGCGGGAGCGGAGGAAGGCGAAAGGCGGCGCAAGGCGATCACGGCCTTCGCCATGATGGCAGGCGGCGTCGGCCTTGCCAGGATCTCTGCCGATGCGGATCTGTCGGCCGAAATCCTCGCGACAGTCCGGGATTTTGTCGCCGGCATCGACAAATGACAAACGGCCGGCGAATGCCGGCCGCTGCACTACAGTAAGCGTTGAGAGCCGATCAGGCAGCCAGCGCGATTTCCTGAACGCGCGACTTGGCGGCGTCGATGGCCTTTTCGGCAGCTTCCGGACCGAAGGCCAGGCCTTCGACATAGATGGTCTCGATATCGGTGATGCCGAGGAAGCCGAGAACGGACTTCAGGTACGGCACGGCATGGTTCAACGGAGCCGCCGGTCCCTGCGAGTAGACGCCGCCGGAGGTAAGTACGACGTAAACCTTCTTGCCGGTCACCAGGCCGACCGGGCCGGTTTCCGTGTACTTGAAGGTCACGCCGGCGCGGGCGACGTTGTCGATCCAGGTCTTCAGCGAGGAATAGATGTTGAAGTTGATGAGACCGGTGCTGATGACGATCGTGTCGGCGGCAAACAGTTCGGCGACGAGTTCGTCGGAGGTTTTGATGGCAGCGATTTCTTCGGCTGTGCGGTCTTCCGCCGGCTTGCGGATCGCGCCGGTGAACAGGTCATCGATATGCGGCAACGGGCTGGCGGCGAGGTCGCGGCGGACGACGACGCTGCCCGGCTTCTGGCTCTTCAGCTTTTCGGCGAGATCGGCAGCGATCGGCGTCGAGAGCGAATCGGCACGCGGGCTGGACGTCAGGAGAAGGATGGACGACATGATGCATTTCCTTTCGAATTGGATTTGACGGCCCGTTG
Organism: Rhizobium esperanzae; assembly: GCF_014197615.1. Classification (GTDB taxonomy): domain Bacteria; phylum Pseudomonadota; class Alphaproteobacteria; order Rhizobiales; family Rhizobiaceae; genus Rhizobium; species Rhizobium esperanzae_A. The sequence goes on along the minus strand of NZ_JACIFY010000019.1, from coordinate 96,387 downwards.
CTGGGAGGTGAGCCTCGGTGTCGAGAGGGAAAATAGGTCTGGCCTGCTATCGAAAAAACGGTGATAATGTCGATCGAAACTATCGATGGAATGGATGGAAGATGCTTCCGAACCCGACTCTTGATCAATTGCAGGTATTTCTGACCGTTGCCGAGACCGGCAGCTTTTCGGCCGCTTCACGGGCGCTGAACCGCGCCCAGTCGGTCGTCAGCTATACGATCGCCAATCTGGAAGCCCAGCTTGAAATGCCGCTTTTCGAGCGCTCCGGCGCTCGCCAGCCGAAGCTGACGGAGGCTGGCAAGGCAATGCTGGAGGATGCGCGGCGTATCCTCGGCGACCTGCAGGTCATGCGGGCGCGCGTCAAGAGCCTGAAGGAAGGGCTCGAAGCCGAGGTTTCCGTCGCCATCAGTGTCATGGTGCCGTCGAAGGCGGTGGTGGATGTGCTCCACGAATTCCGCGAGATGTTCCCCTCCGTTTCGTTGAACCTCAACGTCGGCGAGTTGGGCGTAGTCATGGATCTGGTCTTGAGCGGCAAGGCGACGATCGGGATCGGCGGCGCAGTGATGAAGCAGGACGATTCGGTCGTCACCGAGCGGATCGGTCACTCCTTCATGATGCCGGTCGCCGCGCGCAACCATCCGTTAGGTGGAATCGACCGGCCGCTGACGCTCGGTGACGTGCGCGAGGAAGTGCAGCTCGTCGTCACCGATGCATCGGGCCGGACGAAGGGGCGGGATTTCAACGTTCTGTCTTACAAGACATGGCGCGTCAGCGATATTGCAACGAAGCATCAGCTCATCAAGGCCGGCCTTGGCTGGGGCGGCCTTCCGGCGTCCCTGATCCATGACGATCTCCTGAGCGGCGCGCTCGTCCATCTCGATCTGGATGCCTATGAGCAGGGAGAATATGCCATCTATTCGATGCGCCGCCTCGCCAACCCGCCGGGGCCGGCCGCCACCTGGATGATCGACGCATTCCGCTCGCGGCTTAGCCATTGCCCGAACCAGGCGGATTTCCACGCCCGGATCGCCGAATTGCGTGAACCCGCAATCCCGCTTGCGGCCGAATGAGGAAGGCGCGAGTGCGCCTTCCTCGAAATTTCCTTGCCCTTAGAGGACGAGCCTGAACTTCGAGAAGCCGTCGGCGCCGTCGCCGGCATCCTCGATCTTGACGCTCTTGACTGCCGCGAGGAACTGCTTTGCCTTCGGGCCGCTTTCGAAGGTGGCCGTCGTGCCCGGCAGCGGCTTGAAGGTCCAGTTCGCATCGGCGGACGGATTGATCGTGCCCTGGTCGTGGACATAGCGGACGATGACGTCACGGTTGGTGTCCGGCGCCTGGAAGATCACCTTGTCCGCCGCGATCTCCGGGAAACTGCCGCCGCCGCCAGCGCGGTAATTGTTGGTGACGACGACGAATTTCTGGGCGGGATCGATCGGCTTGCCGCCGAAGGCGAGGTTCTGGATGCGGTTGGCATCCGGATTGATCGCCTTGCCGGAGGAATCATATTTCGGCGGCTGCGACAGGTCGATCTGGTAGGTCACGCCGTCGATGACGTCGAAATTGTAGGATGGGAAGTCGTTGTTGAGCAGCGGCGCATCCTTCGAGCCGGCCTCGATATGATTGAACATGCCAGCCGACATTTCCAGCCAGTTCTTCACCTGAGCACCGGTGATCGCAACAGCTTGCACCGTGTTCGGATAGAGATAGAGGTCGGCGACGTTCTTGATGGCGATGTCACCGGCCGGAACGTCGGTATAGTAGTCGGCGCCGCCGCGGCCGCCGGCCTTGAAGGGTGCCGCCGCCGACAGCACCGGCAGATCCTTGAACGCGGTATCGGCGAGCATCTGCTTGATGTACCAGGTCTGGGCCTGGCTGACGACCTGCACGGAGGGATCGTCGGCGACGAGCGCGAAGTAGGAATAGAGCGGTGCTGAGGTCTTGCCGACGGGCGTGCGGACATAGGTGAGCGTCGCCTCGTGTTCGGCCTTTGCCGCCTCGACCACTTCCTTCTTGTCGGCGTAGTCGGCAACCACCTTCTTCTTGTCGTCACGATGGTAGATCGGCCGTGCTTCCGAGGTGAAGTCGACGATCTTCCAGCTGTTGCCGTCCTTTTCGAGCAGCAGGTCGATGAGGCCGAGATGGGAACCCCAGAAGCCGGCCATGACAGCGGGCTTGCCATGCAGCGTGCCCTTGACGGGATCTGCATTGGCGATGCCGTCCCAGCTCTTCGGGCCGGGGAAGACGAGATGCTGATGGCCGGTGAAGATCGCGTCGATCCCCTCGACGGCGGCGAGATGCAGCGAGGCGTTTTCCATCTTTTCGGACGGCGCGGCTCCGTCGATGCCGGAATGGGACAGCGCGATGACGATATCGGCGCCGGCTTCCTTCATCGCCGGAATCCAGGCCTTGGCGGCCTCGACGATGTCGCGCGTCTGTGCCTTGCCTTCGAGGTTCTTGATATCCCAAAGCATGATCTGCGGCGGCACGAAGCCGATGAAGCCGATCTTGACCGGGCTCTCCTTGCCGGAGCCGTCCTTGATCTGCTTTTCCACGATGACGTAGGGCTTGAAGAAGAGATCGTCCTGCTTCGGATCGGAAGCAAGCTGGCCCTTGGTAAGGTTGGCGCAGACGAAGGGGAAGTTCGCACCTGATAGAACCTTGAACATGAAGTCGAGGCCGTAGTTGAATTCGTGATTGCCGAGCGTTCCCACTGTATAGCCGAGCGTGTTCATCGCCTTGATCACGGGATGGACGTCGCCGTCCTTCATGCCGTGCTGATAGGCCATGTAGTCGCCCATCGGATTGCCCTGCAGCACGTCGCCATTGTCGATCAGCAGCGAATTGACGGCCTCGGCGCGGATATTGTCGATGATCGTCCCGGTGCGGGAAAGACCCATCGTGTCGTTTGGCTTGTCGGCATAATAGTCATAGGGAAAGACGTTGACGTGAATATCCGTCGTTTCCATCAGCCGGAGATGCGCCTGGTTGGCGCTGGCGCGCGCGCTGAAAGGGTGCAGCAGCACCAGGGCGGAGGTGGCGGCAAGCCCGCCGAGCAGCGAACGGCGGCTCATGACGCCAACGTCGAAAATGGAAGACATGTGAACTCTCCTTCAAAAACATCGTCCGGCCCGTCAGAATTAGGACGATTTGGCGAGGAGTACACTGCGAAAATGACAGGACGGCAAAACAATCAGCGGCAAAGGCGCAATGGTTTTGAAACGCAACTTTTAGTAAAGTCGTTCGACTGGAACTCGCGGGGAGGGCACGAGCAGGTTCGTCATCGCAGAGGGGCAAAGATGTCGGCCCCATCGCGCCCCGAGTGGTCGGCAAGGCGCAGGCACTTTAGGGCGATGTGGTAAAGCTGCTGGCGACGGCGGCAAATCTGGAAACTTCATCGCCTGCGGGCGGCACCGGCACCAACCGCAGTTCCTGGACGATCTCAGCCGTTCCCGGCGCAGAAGCGATGCGGCTTTACGATTTCAGCGTCGGCGCCGCCGAATGAGGTGGGCGGTCGCTGCTGGTCGCGGCTCTCAGCTGACGTACCGCCAGCACCGGCCGTATTTCCTTATGGAAAAAGCGGAAATAGGAGGAGACCTGTGCCCGAGCATTCGAATTCACGTCGAACTGCACGCCGATGCGGCCATTGTGCTTCCAGCGGATGATGCCTTCGAGCAGTCCGATATTTTCGGCTTCGATGCGCACCTTGCTGCCGGAAGCGGCATGGAGCGGCGTCTTCGTCTCCAGGGCGGCGCCAGTCACCGACAGGTTGAGAATGCGGACATCTATTTCGCTGTTCAGATATTTGACGCTGCCGAAGACACGGCAGTTCTGCCGGTCGGCCTTCCGCGCCGTGATTTTCAAGTTGCGGGTCATACTGTCTCCCTTGGATACAGAAAGAGAGCATAGCGTCCGAAAATTGAAATGGTTTTAGTGGCTTGGCTAAAATTGCACTGAAACGATCATATAAGCGATTCAGCATTTTCTAGATCTGTTTCACGCGCCGGCGTGACAAGCAAACCGCTGCACTCGCCATCCCACATTCATTCAGGGCAGGCTCAGCTTCGCCATGCGCCCGCCATCGATGGTCCAGACCTGACCGGTGACGAAGCCGGCTTCCGGCGAGGCAAGCCAGGCGACCAGTGACGCCACTTCTTCCGGCCTTCCTGTCCGTCCGACGGGATGGATGCGGCCGATCGCTCGGCGGAAGGCCTGCGGGTCCGGCATGCTCTCGATGAAATCCACGTTGAGGTCGGTATCGATCCAGCCGGGGGCAACCGCATTGCAGCGGATGCCCTCGGCTCCGTGATCGATCGCGATTGCCCGCGTCAGGCCGTGAAGACCGGCCTTGGACGCACAATAGGCCGCATGTTTCGGGTTCGATCCCAGACCCTCGATCGAGCCGATATTGACGATGGCGCCCGTCGACGCTCTGAGATGCGGCAGGGCGGCCTTGATCAGCATGAAGGGCGTGGTGAGATTGACGGCGATGTTCCGCTCCCAATCCGCCAGCGTCATGTCCTCGGCGAGAGCTTCCTGCATCATGCCCGCATTGTTGACGAGCACATCGAGCCGCCCGGATGGCTGTCCCGCGCCCAACGTCTTAGGAGCCTATTCGACGCGCAGTACTCCAGCGGCGGACGCCCTGCGTCCCACCACATGTTCACGCCAGACGGTGAAGATGCCGGCCCCGACCACGATGACCGAGCCAACGATCATGTTGAAGCTCAGCGTTTCTCCGTAGATCGTCACGCCGATGATCGAGGCATAGACAAGCGACAGATAGGTCAGCGGCTGGACGGCGGCGGCATCGAGAATATCGTAGGCGCGGATCAGGAAATAATGGCTGGAAATGCTGGTCATGCAGACGAGCGCCATCCAGCCCCAGTCGCCCGGCGACATCCAGCTCCAGTAGAATGGCCCGATCAGCGTCATCGTCACGCCGCCGACGACGCCGGTATAAAAGAAGCTCGTCATCGACGAATCGTCGCGGCTGACGAGGCGGGTGGCGATGACGTAGAAGGCGAAGTTGAAGCAGGAGGCGACGGCGATAAGCAGCTTCACATCGAAAAATTCGCCTTCCGGCTTCAGGATCAGCAGTACCCCGAAAAGTCCGGCGCCGATCGCCGCCCACCGCCGCCACCCGACCCGCTCGCCGAGGATCGGCATCGCCAGCAGTGCGATCAGGATCGGCGTCGCGGAAAAAATCGCCTGTGAACGGGCAAGGCCGATCACGGCAAAACAGGTGATGGCCAGAACCACCTGGACCGCAAGCAGTACGCCGCGCGTCACCTGCAGGAAGGGGCGTTTGGTGCGGGCCGTCGCCTTGAGGCCGCCGCGCATCTTCGAGGCGAGGACGATGGTGAAAAGCGCGAAAGCCCAGTAGCGGATCATCGTCACGAAGATCGGCGGATAGGCGGATGCCAGGTGTTTGGAGATGGCGTCCTGCAGCGAAAAGATGGTGAGCGCCAGCAGGGCGAAAATATAGCCTGGGGTTTTCGATGTCATGATTTGCCAATGAGCGGGAAACGCCCGCGCGCATGAAAAGTCTGGGCAGGCTTTCGGCAAATATGCAAGGCCTCAAAGCCCGACATTCGGCTTGTCGATGATTTCTCTGAGCGCGAAGCTCGAATTGATTTTGACGACATGGGGCAGGGCCGAAAGCCAGTCGCGGTGGATCCGCTCGTAATCTTCGAGATCGCGGGCGGCGACCCTCAGAATATAGTCGTATTCGCCCGACATCAGATAACAGACGAGCACGTTGGGGCAGAGCTTCACCGCCGCCTCGAATTCCGCCAGCGTCTTGGCAAACTGGCCGGAGAGCGAGATATGCACGATAGCGATCATCTTGTAGTCGAGCGCCTTGTGCGAAAGCCGCGCATGGTAGCCGTCGATGACGCCGCTTCTTTCCAGGATGTCGAGCCGGCGCGAACAGGCCGAAGGCGACAGTCCGATCCTCTCGGCAAGCTCGGCATTGGTGATCCGGGCATTGGCCTGCAATGCCTTGAGAATCGCAAGATCGATGGTATCGAGATCGGCCATTCGAAGAACCTTCGAAGAAAGTGGAAAAGAACACAATAATCGCCGAAAAATCGCCTCTCGGCAAATCGTCTTTGCAAGGACATTTCGCGGCCTTGGTGGTTGGATTCATCCTCTGAGGAGATCCCGCGATTGCGGAGATGACAGGAGAGGAACGCCCATGCGTGTCGGTTGCCCGAAGGAAATCAAGAATCATGAATATCGCGTCGGTCTGACGCCGGCTTCGGTGCGCGAATATGTCGCCCACGGCCACGAAGTCTGGGTGGAGACCAAGGCGGGCGCCGGCATCGGCGCCGATGACGCCGCCTATGCCGCGGCTGGCGCGAAGATCGCCGCCTCCGCGAGGGATATTTTCGAAAAGTGCGACATGATCGTCAAGGTGAAGGAGCCGCAGCCTTCCGAATGGGCGCAGCTTCGCGACGGTCAGCTACTCTACACCTATCTGCATCTGGCGCCCGATCCCGAACAGACCAAGGGGCTGATCGCCTCCGGTGTTACCGCGATCGCCTATGAAACGGTGACCGACGAGCGCGGCGGCCTGCCGCTGCTGGCGCCGATGTCCGAAGTCGCCGGCCGCCTGTCGATCCAGGCGGGAGCAACCGCCCTGCAGAAGGCCAATGGCGGCCTCGGTATCCTGCTCGGCGGCGTGCCGGGTGTGCTCCCGGCCAAGGTCACCGTGATCGGCGGCGGTGTCGTCGGCCTGCACGCGGCCCGGATGGCTGCCGGTCTCGGCGCCGATGTCAGCATCCTCGACAGGTCGCTGCCGCGCCTGCGCCAGCTCGACGATATTTTCGCTGGCCGCATCCACACCCGCTATTCCAGCATCCAGGCGCTGGAGGAGGAGGTCTTCTCGGCCGATCTGATTATCGGCGCCGTGCTGATCCCCGGTGCCGCGGCACCCAAGCTCGTCACCCGCGAGATGCTGTCCGGCATGAAGAAGGGCGCCGTCATCGTCGACGTCGCCATCGACCAGGGCGGCTGCTTCGAGACCTCACATGCGACCACCCATTCCGATCCGACCTACGAGGTCGATGGCGTGGTGCATTACTGCGTCGCCAACATGCCGGGCGCAGTCCCCGTCACCTCGGCGCATGCGCTGAACAATGCGACGCTGGTCCACGGTCTGGCGCTTGCTGACCGAGGCCTGCGCGCCATTGCCGAAGACAAGCATCTGAGGAACGGCCTCAACGTGCACAAGGGCCGCATCACCAACAAGCCGGTCGCCGAGGCACTCGGCTATGAGGCCTTCGCACCGGAAAGCGTGCTGAACGTAGCGTAAGCTTCCTGACTCTAGGTCAACCAAAGGCGCCGGTCTCCACAGAGGCCGGCGCTTTTACCTTGTTGATCCGGCACTGAAAGCAGTTGTTGCGCGCCGAGCGCACATGCACATAGGCGATGTCAGGCCGCGCCAGCAGCTTTTCCCCATAGGATGCAATATCGCCGATGAGGGTTACGGCACCGGTGCCATAGACGATGCGGTTGTCCTCGTTGTAGCCTCGGACGATGAAATCGGGGCTCATCGCCAGCACCGGCGGCTGGATCTCCTCGGCGGCGTAGCGCCGGCAGGGCTGTTTGTGCAGGAAAATCGGCCCGGTCTCGGCATAGGGCTGCAGCGCCGGGAAGGGCCGGTAGGCGAAAACCAAGAACTCCTCGCCCTCTTCGATATTCTGCAGGCAATGGCGGCAAGGATTGCCGTCGCCGTCTGATATCATCGTCTCGGGCAGGTTGTCATAGGCATCACGGCCACCGTTCCAGAGGGCTTCGGCATCGGCGGTCGGCATGGCGGCAAAACGAATGGCGGTCATGGAAATCTCCTTTGTGATCGCCATGAAATTGCACCCGAGCCTCCGCTCAAGCCACCCGTTTCTTGCGCCTGAGAGAAGCGAAGCTATTCTTCGTGAGACGCTGCACGGCGAAAGGAGGGAGGTGGCGGAACTGAAGGAGCAGTCGGGCCGCACGCTCGATTTCGAGCGCCACAATGATCCGCGCCGCCCAAGCAGCCTGACGCAGCGCTCGCCGCCTCTTGCTGCGTCGGGAAAGAACCCGTCAGCTTTTCCGCGCCAGCTCCAGCAACTCCTTGTCGCTCAGCGGCCGGACGATGCCGGTGCCAGTGGATACCGGAGAGAAGCCATACATCTGGTAGAGCTGCAGCGCGCGCGGGTGGTCGAGATTGTTCGTCGTGGTGGTGACCCGCTTCGGGTTGAGTGACCAGATGGCGTAGAGCGCCTGCAGCAGGAACCATTTGCCGATGCCGAGGCCGAGCGCGTGTTCGATCAGGCCGAAATGGCTGAGCTCGATCGTATCCTCGTCCTCGCAGAAATATTCGTAGAAGCCGGCAGGCGCGCCGTTGACATAGAGGACGCTGATATTGTTGCGCTTGTCGTTCAGCGTCCCCGCAAGCTGCTCATCGCTCATGCGCAGCCGGTCCACCCATTGCCAGCGCGCGCCCACCTGCCGGTAGAGGTAGCGGTAGAAGGGCAGCGGGATCTCAGGCGTGCGCATGATCGCCGTCTGAATATTGACGGGCACCGGCATGCTCGCCTTCGGCGGCGCCGTCATTTCCAGCCGAGTGATGTGGGCTTTGAGCGAAGCGGGCGTCTTTCCCATGGCGATCAGGCTTTAACAGGCGTCGGCGGGCCGGTGACGATGGGCGTATCCTCACGGCTGCCCCATTCGCTCCATGAGCCGTCATAGAGCTTGTTGTCGTGATGGCCGAGCGATTCCAGCGCCAGCGTGATGATCGCGGCTGTTATGCCTGAGCCGCAGGAGGTGACGACGGGCTTCGAAAGATCGATGCCGGCATCCTCGATCGTCCGGCGGAGTTCGGGCAGCGATTTGAACCGGCCCTGATTGGCGAAGACGCCGGAGGGCAGGCTGCGGGCGCCGGGCATATGGCCCGAGCGCATGCCGGCGCGCGGTTCGGGTTCGGCGGCGGCGAAGCGGCCGGCGCTGCGGGCGTCGGCGATCTGCATCGCGCCACTCGAAACGATGTCGCGCATGCGGTCGAGCGTCACCACGCGGCTCTCGTCGAAGTCAGGCGTGAAGGTCGCCGGCGCAAAGTTGGGTGCTGTGGTTTCGAGCGGGCGGCCTTCGGCCCTCCAGCCGTCGAGTCCCCCGTCGAGCACGAAGACATTCTTTGCCCCCATTACCCGGAACAGCCACCAGACGCGCGGCGAGGCGAACAGGCCGATGCCGTCATAGACGACGATGCGGTCGTTCTCGCTGATGCCGAGCTTGCCGACCTCAGCGGCGAAATAATCGGGCGAGGGGATCGTGTGGGGCAGCGAGGTCGAATGGTCGGCGATCTTGTCCTGGTCGAAACGGATGGCGCCGGGAATATGGCCGGCGGCATATTCGGCGTCGGCATCGCGCTTCTGCGCCGGCAGATAGAAGGAGGCATCCAGTACGCGCAGATCCGGTTTCCCGAGCTCGGCCTGCAGCCAATCGGCCGAGACGACGAAACGGCTCTTGGTCTCACTCATTATGCTCTCCCTTGATGGTCAGGCTTCGTCGCCGGGCGTACCGAATCGGATGCGGAAGCGCCGATTTTCTTTGCCCTTCTTTTCGATCTTGGCGATATGGATCTGGCCGACTTCCTGTGTCTCCGAGACATGTGTGCCGCCGCAGGGCTGGCTGTCAATCGAGGAGTTCTCGCCGATGCAGACTAGGCTGACGCGCCCGAGCCCGATCGGCGGGCGCACGTTCTTCGATTTGACGATATCGGGATTGGCCGCAAGCTCGTCGTCGGTAATCCATTGCAGATAGACCGGATGATTCTCTGCGACCAGTTCCATCAGCCTGGCCGTTACCGCGTCCTTGTCGATCGTCTCGGTCATGTCGAAATCGACGCGGCTTTCCTCCTCGCCGACGGCAGCCCCGGTGATCGGATAGGAGCAGACGACGGACAGCAGGTGGCAGGCCGTGTGCATGCGCATCAGCCTGTAGCGGCGCTGCCAGTCGACATGCAGCACCAGCTTTTCGCCGACATCGGGCCGCGGCTCGTTTTCGAGCGGCACATGGATGACGATATCCTTGCTCGGGCCGTGCTTCGTCTGGCCGAGCGCGATTTTGGTGCCGTCGGCCCGTTCAAGCGCTCCGGTATCGCCCGGCTGGCCGCCTGATGTCGCATAGAAACAGGTCTGGTCCAGTTCGATGCCCCCGTCTTCGTGAACGGCGGTGACGATCGCCTCGCATGTCGAGAGATAGAAGTCGTCACGATAGAGGGCATTGACGGGCATGGGGTCTCACGCGGGTTCGTAGGGAACGTCTATCTCGGACGATTTGGCCATCCAGCCCGGAACGGGCAGTCCCTTCGAGGTCAGGAAATCCGGATTGAAGAGCTTCGACTGATAGCGGTTGCCGTAGTCGCAGAGGATCGTCACCACCGTGTGACCGGGGCCGAGATCCCGGGCGAGTTTGACCGCACCGGCAATGTTGATCGCCGTCGAGCCGCCGAGGCACAGGCCTTCGTTTTCGACGAGGTCGAAAAGATAGGGAAGCGCCTCGGCATCGGAGACCCGATAGGAGAAATCAGGCGTGAAACCTTCGAGATTGGCGGTGATGCGGCCCTGGCCGATGCCCTCGGTGATCGAGGATCCCTCGGATTTCAACGTGCCGTTCTGGTAGAATTCATAAAGGGCGGCGCCGTCGGGATCGGTGATGCCGATCTTGACGTCCGCATTGAAAGCCTTGAGGCCGGCGGCGACACCGGCCAGCGTCCCGCCGGAGCCGACGGAGCAGATGAAGCCGTCGACCTTGCCGTCGGTATCCCTCCAGATTTCCCGAGCGGTCGTTTCGATGTGCGCCTGGCGGTTGGCGACGTTGTCGAACTGGTTTGCCCAGATCGCCCCGTTCGGCTCGGTCTTCGCCAGCTGCTCGGCAAGCCGCCCGGAGACCTTCACATAATTGTTCGGGTTCTTGTAGGGAACGGCGGGCACTTCGACGAGTTCGGCGCCGAGCAGTTTCAGCGCGTCCTTCTTTTCCTGGCTCTGCGTTTCCGGGATGACGATGACGGTGCGGTAGCCGAGCGCCTTGGCGACCAGGGTCAGCCCGATGCCGGTATTGCCGGCCGTGCCTTCGACGATGACGCCGCCGGGCCGAAGCAGGCCCTTCCGCTCCGCGTCGCGGATGATGTAGAGCGCGGCGCGATCCTTCACCGACTGGCCGGGGTTCAGGAACTCCGCCTTGCCGAGAATGGTGCAGCCGGTCGCAGCCGAAGCGCCCTTGAGTTTGATCAGGGGCGTGTTGCCGATGGCTTCGAGGACGGAAGGGTGGAAGGTCATGGAATCTGCCTCTATTCGAACTCTTACTTTAGGAACGGTCTTTTCCCTTCACAAGGCTGAGTTGGCAAGAAATGCTATTCCACGCCTCTGTCGGACACGATAAAATTTGGCCTTCTCCCCCGAAATGACGCATGGCTGACGATCCCGCCCTTGGTGGGGGTGATCCGAAGATTGACTTTCCCCGTACGGATGACGACAAAGCGAAAACGGAGCGCGGCAACGGGGCGTGACCGAAATCGACATGGTTCACGAGCAGATCGACACGATCGATGCATTGATGGCGCATTATGTCGCCGGCTCCTTGCCCGAGCCGGCGCGTGTGCTGGTGCGGTCCCATCTCGAAATGAAACCGGATAATCGCAGCCTGGTGAACAGCCTCGAATTGCTCGCCGGGGAGGCGCTCGAAAGCGCGCCTGTAGCCGCCATTGCCGACCGCGACCGGCGGCTTGCGGCGATCTTTTCCTCCGCCTCTCCGATCTCGGCGCCGGCGGCCAGGCGGCGGGTAAACACGCTGTTCCCCCAGGCGTTGCGCGATCTTGTCGGCTTCGAAGCCGAGGATGTGCCCTGGCGCACGCGGTTGCCGGGCTTCAAGGAATATTGCCTCGACATGGACGGCTGCGAGGTCAACCTGATGTGGATCCGCCCGGGCCGGGCCTTGCCGGCGCATACCCACAAGGGCATGGAACTGATCCTCATCCTCGACGGCGCCTTCAACGATGAACGCGGCCGTTTCGGCCCCGGCGACATCTCCATTGCCGACGAGACGGTCGACCACCGGCCGGTCGCCGAGAAGGACAGGCCTTGCATCGCCTTTGCCGTTTCGGACGGGCCGGTCAGGCTGACGGGATCCTTTCGTCAGATGATCGGCGATCTGATCGGCTGAAAGCAGCCACAATGGTGTGATAGGACCATAAATCCGGGAGGAGCAGAGAAACTTCCGGACCTGTTTTCGTGTTGGCAAGGCAGAGCAGGAGGAACATGTCATGCATGATTTCATCGCCCGTCCCGAACATGGAGTCGTCTGGATCACCGGGGCAAGCTCGGGTATCGGCCGGGCGCTTGCGCTGAAGCTCGCGGCCGAAGGATACAAGGTCGCGGTTACCGCCAGAAGTCACGAAAAGCTGGTCGAATTGCAGGCCGAGGCCCGCGGACTTTCCGGCAGCATCGTCGTTCTCGACGGCGACGTCACCGATGCCGAGGACATGGAACATGTCATGGCCTCCATCGAATACGAACACGGCACTCTCGCCATGGCGATCCTCAATGCCGGCGTCTATCTGCCTGTTCAGGCCGAAGAGCTGAACCGCGCCGATTTCGACAAAAGCTTCGCCGTCAATCTTTCCGGCGTCGTCAACTGCCTGCTGCCGGCGATCGGCCATATGAAGGCGAAAGGGCAGGGGCAGATCGCCATCGTCTCCTGCGCCACCGGTTATGGCGGCCTGCCGACGGGTGCAGCCTATGGCGCCACCAAGGCGGCGCTGATCAACATGGCCGAAAGCCTGAAATTCGATCTCGACAAGATCGGCATCCGCATCCAGCTCGTCAGCCCGGGGTTCGTCGATACGCCGGCGGCTGGCAAGAACGCCTTTCCGATGACGGCAGTGGTATCGGTCGAGGAGGCGGCCCGGCAGATTGCCGCCGGGCTGAAATCGCAGGCCTTCGAGATCAGCTTCCCCCGGCGTTTCACCACCATGCTGAAACTCGCGCGACTGCTTCCCTATGGCGCTTATTTCCCGCTGATGAGCCGCGTCACCGGCTGGCGCGAGCGGCCGCCATCGGCCGGTCACCATCCGGCGACACCGCATCCGGCGGAATGATCAGCGGCGCGAGAATACGACCTGGCGCACATCGATATTGCGGGCGCGGAAGCCGGCTTCGCAATAGAACAGATAGAATTCCCAGAGCCGTTTGAAACGCTCGTCGAAGCCCATCGGGCGGATGCGTTCCCAGACCGACCAGAAGCGCTCGCGCCATTCGGCCAGCGTCCGGGCATAGTCGAGCCCGAAGCTGAAGTCTCTGACCAGTGACAAATCGACCTTGCCGGCGAGTTCGGCCAGGTGATTGCGCGTCGGCAGCATGCCGCCGGGAAAGACATATTTCTGGATGAAGTCGGGATTGCTGCGATACTGGTCGAAGGACTCGGGTTTGATCGTGATGATCTGCAGGCCGGCCTTGCCGCCGGGTTTCAGGCATTGCCGGAGCTTGGAGAAATAGGACGGCCAGTATTTCTCGCCGACCGCTTCGAACATTTCGATCGAGACGATCCGGTCGTAGAGCCCGGTCTCGTCGCGGTAATCCTGGAAACGGAATTCGACGCGATCGTCGAGACCGGCCTTGTGGATGCGCTCCTGCGCAAATGCAAGCTGTTCGCGGCTGATTGTCAGGCCCGTCACCTTGCAGTTCAATTCGCCGGCGGCGAATTCGGCAAAACCGCCCCAGCCGCAGCCGATTTCCAGCACGTGATCCCCGGGCCCGATGCCGGTCGCTTCGGCGAGCGCGCGATATTTGGCGTTCTGCGCCGATTGCAGGTCGTTGGCCCCTGTGGAGTAGAGAGCTGAGGAATAGGTCATGCTCGGATCGAGCCATTGCCTGTAGAAATCATTGCCGAGATCGTAATGGGCCGAGATGTTGCGCTTCGAGCCCGTCATGGTATTGGCGTTCATCCAGTGGCGCACACGCTCGAAGAGGCGGCCGATACCGCTTTTGCCATGCGCATAGCTGAACGCGGCCTCGCCGTTGACGAGGAAGAGTTCGAGGAAGGCGGTGGTATCGGGACTGTCCCAGTCGCCGTCCATATAGGTCTCGGCGACCCCGATCGTGCCGCTCGTCAGCGCCCGATAGGCAAGGTTCCAGTTGTGCAGGCTGAGCGCCGCCTTTGGCCCGGCCTTCTGGCCCTCGACCAGCAGCCTGCGGCCATCGGGGAGAGTAACGGCGAGCGAACCGTGCTGCATGTGCAGAAGCCCGCGCAGCGCCAGCTTTGCCTTGAAGGGCAGGCCCTTCACCATGCGGGACATGTTTTCGGCCGTCAGCGTCACCGCATCGCGAGCCAGCAAATTCCAGTCCTGCGCCTTGCTCATCTCTCCTCCTCCAACATTCTTGCCGGTTAGGGACGACGAAGCACCTGATAATACACACGGCCCCCCGGCCATTACATCGAAGGCTACTGCATTATTGCTCAAATCGGAACCGATTTAAGATAAGACTATAGAAGCAGTTCAATGTGTTTCGGCGTCTTTGCGCGGATGAAAAGACCGGACCCGCCGAAGCCGATAACGGGTCTGGCGCGGTGCGGGCCGAAATGCATTCACAGGCTATCCCATTGCCTTGTAGGCGGCGAGCGCCCGGTTGCGCGCATTCGCATGGTCGACGATCGGTTTCGGATAGGTTTGGCCAAGCGTGATGCCGGCCTCGTCGAGCATGCTCTTCGGCGCCTCGAACGGCCGGTGGATGTATTTCGCCCCGAGTTCTCGAAGCTCCGGCACATGCGCTTTGACATAGTCGCCTTCGGGATCGAAGGTCTGGCCCTGCAGCACCGGGTTGAAGATCCGGAAGAACGGTGAGGCATCGGCGCCCGAACCCGCCACCCATTGCCAGCTTGCCGCATTGTTGGCGGGATCGGCATCGACTAGCGTATCGCGAAACCAGGCTTCGCCCCGGCGCCAGTCGATCATCAGATCCTTGATGAGGAAGGAGGCGACGATCATCCGCACGCGATTGTGCATCCAGCCGTGGCGCCAGAGTTGGCGCATGCCGGCATCGACGATCGGATAGCCGGTCACACCCCGGCGCCAAGCCTCGAAATCGTCATCGCCATTGCGCCATTCGAAGCCATCGAAACGAGCGTTCCAATTGTCCGAAGCGAGACGCGGGAAATGGAACAGCAGGTGATAGGAGAATTCGCGCCAGGCGATCTCCTTGCGGAAATGCACGATGTCGGCCGTCGGCACCCGTTTCGACAGACCGCGCGTCGCGTCCCAGATGCGGGCAGGGGAGATCTCGCCAAGCGCCAGATGCGGCGACAGCATCGATGTCGCCGGCTTCGCCGGATAGTCGCGGTTTTCCTTATAGCCGTCGAGTCTGTCTTCGACGAAGGAACGGAGCTTTTCCCGCGCGCCTTGTTCGCCCGGCGTCCAGAGGTCACCAAAATCCTTTGCCCAGTCCGGCTTCGTCGGCAGCAGTTTCCAGCTCTCCAGCCTTTCCGATTTCGCAAGCTGCGCTGCCAGCCGCAGTTTTAGCGGCGCCTCCAGCGGCGGCTCCGGTTCGCCGGCGCCCTCCAGCGCGCGCCAGAACGGCGTATAGACGCGATAGGGGGTGCCGCTGCCGGTCATCAGCCGGGAGGGTTCGTGCAGCAACTGGCCGCCGAAGCTTCTCACCTCGATCGCCTGCTTTTCCAATTCGCGGCTGATACGGATGTCGATGGCAGCGCCGGATGGATCGTAACGCCGGTTCCAGAAAACGGCTTCGGCGCCGCTCTCCCGGATGAGGGCGTCAAGCACCTCGAGCGCCTCGCCGCTGGCAAGCATCAGCCGTCCTTGCCGCTTGCGGAGCGACCCGTCGAGCGCTTCCAGCGAATGATGCAGCCACCACGCCTGCGCCGCACCGAGCGCACCGGTGTGTGCCGCGGGCTCTTTGATATAGAGAGGGATGATCGGCCGCCCGGAGAGAGCGGCTGCCTTGAGCGCCTGGTTGTCATCAAGGCGCAAATCCTTGCGAAACCACAGAATGACCGGTTTTGCCGCGTCCTTTGCCAATGAGACCGTTCCCTGCTGTTCTTTCAGGCTGCTACGGATGGACGCAAAGTCCGGATCAAAAGTTTCGTCCGGGGAAAACGTTTCATCGCCTGCTACATGAAAAAGGCCGGCGTGAACCGGCCTTTTTCAAGCGTGGCGCACTTTTGCGCGACATGCTTTGAAGCGAAGACTGCCTGTCAGTTGTCGTATTCGCGGCAGGCTTCGCTGATCGAGGCGCCGCTTTCGCCGCCGCGTGTGTCGACGCCCGATCTCTGCTGCGGCATGCCAGGGCATTCCATCGTCTGCGGTTGACCGATGCTCTGTGTCGTCATCGGATCGACCGGAGCGACGCGCACCGGATACATGCCGTTGTCACTGTTGGTGTAATCGGATGAATAGTTACCCGAACTCGGATCGGTCGAGCCGCCGTTGGTAGGCCCGATCGGATCGGGGTTCGACTGGGCAAAGGCCGACGATGCCATGCCGATCGCCAGCAGCGAAGCGGCGATAAGGGATTTGGTCATGAGGATATCCTCCTTTGATTTTCACATTGGATGACCCTGGTGTAACCGCCTGCGGGAATCATTGTTCCGAAAGTTGTAGAAAAACTGCCGGTACGATGCGGCGTTGTCGCCATGGTTACGCATAAACCTTAACCGCCGAAGCCGCTGGATCACGGCTGCCGCCTGCCTTAGTGGCGTGGTGAAGCGCTAAAAATCAGCAGCATGAGGCCGCTATGTTCGTTTCCCCGCGCGAGGCCGCAGATCTCGTCCTCCAGATTGCCCTTGCACTCGCCCTGACGGCAGGCGGGATGGCGATCGCGTCCTCCGCCATGGGCGGCGAGAAGGCCGGTATAGCAGCGATCGACGTCAGCCGCCCCTCGTTGTGGCCAGCCGTTCCGACCCGCGTCGACCCGACGACGCAGGCCTATCTGCGCGCCGACGTTGCCGCCGAGCTGGAACTCGCCGGCGGCCGCGATGCACCGTGCCACGACCAGATCGGCCTGCGCCTCGCCTGCGATCTGATCGCCACCGGCAGCACAGCTTTTTAGATGACGGTCTCAGCGCGTCAGCGCGAGCGGCCGGTGGCCGATAGCGGCACGGGCAGGATCGTCGACGCCTTGATGTCCTTCAGTACGAACATCGTATGCATCTCCTTGATGCCGGGCAGGCGGCGGATCACCGTCATGGCAAATTCCGCATAGTTGTCGAGATCGGTTGCGACCACCTGCAGCAGGAAGTCGGCTTCGCCGGCGACGGAATAACAGGCGATGACCGCCTCCAGTTCTCCGACCTCGCGCTCGAAACGCTCGGCCTCGTCATGGGAATGCGTATCGATCTGCACGCGCACGAAGGCGAGGACGCCGAGGCCGACGGCGCGTCGATCGACGAGCGCCTGATAGCCGCGGATGACGCCGGCTTCCTCCAGCCGTTTCACTCTGCGCCAGCAGGGCGAAGTCGACATTCCCACGCGTTCCGCCAGCTCCTGGTTGGTCAGCCGCCCCTCGCTCTGCAGCGCCTTCAATATGCGGATATCTCCCGGCTCGAATTCCATCATCGGCAAGTCCTTTCGAATTTTATCAATGAAAGGGTAGATCCTACCAAAATCGCGGGCGGGACGACAGGAATAGGCAGGATATTTCCCTGGCCTTCGATAGGGTGAGGAGATCGAACCAGGAAGGGAGACGAGGGATGACGGGTGAGGACTGGCGTGTCGCGGTGATCGTCGAGCCGGGGCTGCCGGCCGGCGAACTTGCCAATACAGTTGCCGTGCTGTCGATCGGGCTCGGCGCTGCGGCCCCCGCGCTTGCCGGTGCGCGGCTGAGCGATCAGGCAGGCCGGATATTTCATGTCAGCGCCAACAAGCCGGTTCCGGTGCTGCAGGCGGCAGCCGCGGATCTGAGATCGCTGTTACTGAAGGCATTGCCGGCGCCCGACGGAGCCCTGGTCGTGCCGTTCCCGCGTTTTGCCCGCGCCCTGCACGTCTATGCCGATTACCAGGCTTCGATGCCGGGACGCGACCTGTCTTCGGAACCCATCGACGGCGTCGGGCTCGCCGGTCCGACGAAGTGGATCCGCTCGCTGACGGGCTCGCTGAAGCTGCTGCGCTGATGCATGTCGCCAATTGGAGACATGACGGGTATCTCCCGGCGAGAGCTTGCAAAAGCCAATCATTTGCCGTTTGATCCATCGATAGCGGCAACCATCCGAGACTCTTCCTCAAAAGGATCCGCCTTTGTTCCTGCCGATGCTCCGCGGCTTCGAGAAGCCTTATGCCGCCTTCCTGTTCGATATGGACGGCACCATCCTCAATTCGATCCGTGCCGCCGAGCGTGTATGGAGCGACTGGGCAAAGCGTCAAGGGCTCGATGTCGCCGCCTTTTTGCCGAAGATGCATGGATCGCGCGGCGTCGACACCATCGCCCGGCTGAACCTGCCGGGCGTCGACCCGGAACATGAGGCCAGGCTGGTAACCGAGGCTGAAATCGCCGATGTCGGCGATGTCGTAGCCATTCCGGGTGCTGCAGCATTCCTGAGTACGCTGCCGCCGGATCGCTGGGCGATCGTCACCTCTTCGCCGCTGCGTCTTGCCCATCGGCGGCTGGAGGCGGCAGGCCTGCCGCTGCCGAAATTCATGGTGACGGCGGAGGATGTGAAGGTCGGAAAACCCGATCCGCAATGTTATATTCTGGGCGCCGAACGGCTCGGCGTCGGCACGCGGGATTGCCTGGTATTCGAGGATGTCGCTGCCGGCATCACCGCTGGTGAGGCGGCCGGCGCCGATGTCATGGTCGTCACGGCAACCCATCACCAGAAGATGGAAACCTCGCATCCGACCCTCTCATCCTATGACGAGATTTCGGTCCGCATCTCCGCCGACCGCAGAATGCTGATCGTCCCCGCCGCGGCCTGACATCGGCCGTCGGCGGTTGCTTGCTTTGCGTATTCACTCGGCGGCGGCTGCCAGACAGCGATCGATGATCCTGCCGATTTCGCTGCGGCAGGAGCCGCAATTGGTTCCGGCACTCGTTTCCTTGCCGACCGCCTCGACGCTGTGGCATCCGCCGCGCACGGCGGCAGCGATCTGATTGACCCCGACACTGAAGCAGGAACAGACGGTGGCGCCCGGATCCGGCCTTCCGGCGCCGGGACGCCCGGCGACGAGCGCAAAGCGTTTCCTGAGATCGCCATGCGAGGTGGTAAGCTGCGAGATCGCCCAGTTGCGCGCGACGGCAACCGGCTCGCGGGCGAGGAACAGTGCGGCGAGCAGGGTCTCGCCGTCGAAAAAGGCGAGCCTCAGGTCGCCGGATTGCCGGTCGGCATAACCGAGCGGCTCGACCTCGTCCGGAATGGCGAAAACCGCACGGCACCAGGCGGTCCAGTCTTCGACCGCCTCGGTGAAGGCAAGCTCCAGCCGCCAGCCGCCATCGGCTTTCGCCAGCGCCCAGTAGCCGGCGTCGGGCGTAGCAGGTTTTACGGCAGAGACGGCGAAGCCGTAATGCGTGGCGCGGAAGGAGCGAATGGCGACGGCGACGTTCTTCGAGGCGGGCTGACCGGAAAAGGGGTCGGTGATCGGCGCGACTACCGCATCGATCCGCGCCTTTGCCGCGAACTGGTCGTTCCAGTGCATCGGCGCGAAGATGCCGCCGCGCGCCTGGCGATCGGTCACCAGCGCCCGGACGATCGCCTTGCCGTGAGGGCTGTCGATCTCGACGAGACCCGCGCTCGAGATGCCGGTCTCGATCGCATCGCGCGGATGGATTTCCGCAAAGGGTTCGGCGATATGGGCGGAAAGCCGGGCGCTCTTTCCCGTCCGCGTCATCGTGTGCCACTGGTCGCGGATGCGTCCGGTATTCAGCGTGAAGGGGAAGTCGGCATTGGTGCGGTTGGTTTCGGGCGGCTCGACCGCGACGAAGCGTGCCTTGCCGTCGGCATGGTAGAAACCGCCATCGGCGAAGAAGCGGGTGACGCCGGGTTCTGTCCCTGCCGCTTGCGGCCACTGAAACGGCGAGAGCGCGTCATAGGCGTCACCGGTCATGCCGGCGCGGGCGCCGATGTCGAAATCGCGGCTGCCGTTATTTTCGAAAGCGGAAAGGGCGGCGTGTTCGGCGAAGATTTCCGCCGGCGTGTCGAAATCGAAAGCGGCGGCAAAGCCCATGCGGCGTCCGACCTCCGCAAGCTGCCACCAGTCGGCCCTTGCATCGCCAGGGAGCCCGAGAAATGGCCGCTGTCTGGAAATGCGCCGTTCGGAATTGGTGACGGTGCCGTCTTTTTCGCCCCAGCCGAGCGAGGGCAGAAGCACCTCGGCGTGCCGGGCCGTATCCGTCTCTTTGAGGATGTCCGAGACGACGACGAAAGGACAGGCCGCGATCGCGCTTTCGACGCTGTCGGCATCCGGCATCGAGACGACGGGATTGGTGGCCATGATCCAGAGCGCCTTGATGCGGCCGTCGGCCACGGCGCGGAACATGTCGACCGCCTTCAGGCCGGGTTTTGCGGCGATGACGGGCGATTCCCAGAAGCGCTGCACGCGATCGCGATCATCAGGGTTCTCGATCGCCATATGGGCGGCGAGCATATTGGCGAGACCGCCGACCTCGCGCCCGCCCATGGCGTTCGGCTGGCCGGTCAGCGAGAACGGCCCCATGCCCGGACGGCCGATGCGGCCGGTCGCCAGATGACAGTTGAGGATGGCATTGACCTTGTCGGTGCCGGAGGAGGATTGATTGACGCCCTGGCTGTAGCAGGTCACGACTTTCTCGGTCGTCTCGAACAGCCGGAAGAATTCCCGGATTTGCATGGCCGGCAGGCCGGTCCGCTCCAGGAGATCGTTGATATCGAGTGCTGCGGCGGCCGCAAAGGCGCCGGCGAAACCTTCGGTGTGCGAGGCGATATAATTCTGGTCGATCGCCGGGCTTGTCGCGAGATGAGCAAGCAGTCCCATGAACAGCGCCACGTCGCCGTCCGGGCGGATTGCCAGATGCAGGTCGGCGATGTCGCATGTCATCGTCCGGCGCGGGTCGATGACGACGATCCGCATGTTGGGCCGCGCTGCCTTTGCGGCAGCCAGCCGCTGGTAGATGACGGGATGGCACCAGGCGAGGTTGGAGCCTGTGAGCACCACGAGGTCGGCGAGTTCGATATCCTCATAGGTTCCGGGCACCGTATCGGCGCCGAAGGCGCGGCGATGACCGGCGACCGACGAGGACATGCAGAGCCTCGAATTGGTGTCGATATTGGCCGAGCCGATGAAACCCTTCATCAGCTTGTTGGCGATGTAATAGTCTTCGGTCAGCAACTGGCCTGAGACGTAGAAGGCAACGGCGTCAGGCCCGTGTTCGGCGATCGTTTCGGAAAAGCGCCGGGCGACGAGATCGAGCGCCTCGTCCCAGCCGCTGCGTGCGCCTGCGATTTCCGGATAGAGAAGCCGGCCGTCGAGATCGATCGTTTCGGCCAGCGCCGAACCCTTCGAGCAGAGCCGCCCGAAATTCGACGGATGCTCCGGGTCACCCTTGACGCTGACGGCGCCTGCCTCGTCGACTGTCGCGATGACACCGCAGCCGACGCCGCAATAGGGGCAGGTGGTCTTGACCTCAGCCGCCATTATTCAGCCGCCATCAGGAGGCTTTCGAGGGCGATGAACAGGGCGCCGTCGTCGTTGCGAACCGGTATGGTCCGCACCTCGCCCTGGTCGGCGCCGAGCGCCTTGCCGGTTTCGAGAGAGATCACCCAGTTGTGCAGCGGGCAGGTCACGGCTTTGGCATGCACGATACCCTGGGAGAGCGGCCCGCCCTTGTGCGGGCAGTGATCCTCGATGGCGAAGACCTCGTTTTCGGCGGTGCGGAAGACGGCGATCTTGCCCTGCGGCGTCTTCACGCAGCGTGCACCACGTAAGGGAATGTCGGAGATGTCGCCGATCGGATGCCAGTTTTCGTTGGGCCAGGTCATATCAATCTCCTTACTCGGCTGCCTGCGGATAGCCGATCGTCGCCATCGGTTTGAACTCATGCTTGTCCTTGCCGGAGACACGCTCCGACCAGGGATCGACCTGGGCAAATTTCTGGCTGAAGACGAAGCGCTCGTAATAGGCCGTGCGCTTCTCGGCATCACCCATGATCTGGCGGCGGATTTCCTCCAGGCCGACGCGCTTGGCCCATTTGTAGATGCGCTCGAGATAGCGGGCCTGCTCGCGGTACATTTGCGTCAGCGCCACGATATGCTCCAGCGCCTCGTCCTCGGTCTTCACCAGGCCGAGCACCTCGGTGCCCTTGATGTCGAGACCGGCGGCACCGGCGAAATGGATCTCGAAACCGGAATCCACGCAGATCACGCCGATATCCTTGCAGGTTGCTTCCGCGCAGTTGCGCGGGCAGCCGGACACGGCGAGTTTCAGCTTGGCCGGCGTCCAGGAGCCCCACATGAATTTCTCGATGCGAATGCCGAGACCGGTGGAATCCTGCGTGCCGAAGCGGCACCAGTCCGAGCCGACGCAGGTCTTCACCGTGCGCAGGCCCTTGGCATAGGCCTGGCCGGAGACGAAGCCGGCCTTGCCGAGATCGGCCCAGACGGCGGGCAGATCTTCCTTCTCGATGCCGAGCAGGTCGATACGCTGGCCGCCGGTCACCTTGACCATCGGGATCTCGAACTTATCGACGACATCGGCGATGGCGCGCAGCTCGTTCGAATTGGTGACGCCGCCCCACATGCGCGGCACGACCGAATAGGTGCCGTCCTTCTGGATATTGGCGTGGACGCGCTCATTGATGAAACGCGACTGATAATCGTCGGCATATTCGTCCGGCCAGTCGCAGACCAGGTAATAGTTGAGCGCCGGCCGACACTTGGCGCAGCCGCAGGAGGTTTTCCATTCGAGTTCCTGCATGACGGCAGGGATGCTCTTCAGGCCCTTGGCCTTGATCAGGCGGCGAACATCGTCATGGCCAAGCTCGGTGCAGGTGCACATCGGCTGCACGGCGGCCGGATTGTAGCTGTCGCCGAGCGTCAGCGCCATGAGTTGCTCGACGAGACCGGTGCAGGAGCCGCACGAGGCGGATGCCTTCGTATGGGCGCGCACGTCGTCGAGCGACGTCAGCCCCTTCGACGTGATCGTCGAGGTGATTTTACCCTTGCATACGCCGTTGCAGCCACAGATCTCCGCGTCATCCGGCAAGGCTGCAACGGCCGCCATAGGGTCCAGCGGCGACCCTCCCTGATAGGCCTGTCCGAAGATCAGCGTCTCGCGCATCTCCGAAATATCGGTCGCTTTCTTTTTCAGGTCGTTGAACCAGGCGCCATCGGCGGTTTCGCCGTAAAGCACGGTGCCGATGATCTTGTTGTCCTTCAGCACCAGACGCTTGTAGACGCCGGCGCTGGCATCGCGCAGCACGATCTCCTCGCGATCGTCGCCGTCGGCGAAATCGCCGAGCGAATAGAGTTCGATGCCGGTGACCTTGAGTTTGGTCGGCGTGTCGGCGTGAACGAAAGCCGGCGTGCGATCGTCGCTAAGATGTGCTGCGGCGATCCGGGCCATTTCATAGAGCGGCGCAACGAGGCCGTAGACCATGCCGCCCACCTCGGCGCATTCGCCGAGCGCGAAGATATCGCCGTCCGAGGTCTGCATGCCGGCATCGACGACGATGCCGCGATTGACCGCCAGGCCTGCGTCCTTCGCCAGGCCGACACTCGGACGTATGCCGACGGCCATCACGACGAGGGTTGCCGGGATGATGCGGCCGTCGTCGAGCTCGATGCCCTCGACCTTGCCGTTGCCGATAATCGCTTTGGTATTGGCCTTGCAGATGACCTTGATGCCGCGTTCCTCGACCGCCTTCTGCAGGAGATAACCGGCGGCAGGATCGAGCTGGCGCTCCATCAGCGTCGGCATGACGTGCAGGACGGTGACGTCCATGCCGCGCTGGGCAAGACCGGCCGCCGCTTCCAGACCGAGCAGGCCGCCGCCGATGACGACAGCCTTTTCGCGCGACTGGGCGGCAAGCAGCATGGCCTGCACGTCGTCGAGATCGCGATAGGTGATGACGCCGGGCAGATCCTTGCCGGGAACCGGGATGATGAAGGGCACCGAACCGGTTGCGATCACCAGCTTGTCGTAGCTTTCGGTGACGCCGTGGTCTGACGTGACGGTCTTGGCTTCACGATCGATGTTGACGATCTTGTGGCCCTTGTAGAGCATGATGCCGTGTTTGATATACCAGCCGTCACCGTGAATGATGATCTGCTCGTAGTCCTTCTCGCCCGAGAGAACCGGCGACAGCATGATGCGGTCGTAATTGACGCGCGGCTCGGCATTGAAGATCGTGACTTCATAGCGTCCGGGCGCCCGCTCGAAGAGGTGCTCCAGCATGCGCCCGGGCGCCATGCCATTGCCGATGATGACGAGTTTTTCGGTCATATTTGAAGGTCCTTGGATCAGGTTGCAGCCACGGGCGTCGAGTGGCCCTGGCGCGACAGTTGCTTTACGGACAGGTGCATCCAGACGAGCGAGATCGCGACGATCGCGAAAAGCAGCAGGAAGCAGCTGGACCAAAGGCCGGTCATGTCCTTGAGAAGGCCGAAGGCGATCGGCAGGATGAAGCCGCCGAGACCGCCCATCATCCCGACGATGCCGCCGACGGCGCCGACGCTTTCGGGATAGTAGGCCGGTATGTGCTTGAAGACGGCTGCCTTGCCGAGGCTCATGAAGAAGCCAAGCACGAAGATGACGACGATAAAGATGACAGGCGTAATTGTCGTAGCCGGCAGAGACAGGATGAGGGTGGCCACCGCGGAGACGGCCAGCATCGCATACATCACGCTGCGCGCGCCCTTCTTGTCCGACAGCACGCCGCCGAAGGCCCGGAAGATGCTGCCCGGGATGGAGTAGGCGGCTGCGACCATGCCGGCGGTTTCCAGGTTGAAACCGTAGACGCCGACCAGATAGCGCGGCAGCCACAGCGACAGGGCGACGAAGCCTCCGAAGGCGAAGAAATAGTAGAGCGAGAAGCGCCAGACCTGGATATTCTGCAGCGGCGCGAATTCCTGGGCGAGGCTCTTGGAGGCGACGCCGCGCTCGCGGCGAAGGCGGAAGGCCGGATCATCTGTCGTGGTGAACCAGAAGACGATGGCCATCAGCGCCAGACAGACGGCCCAGATTTCGGCAACCGCCTGCCAGCCCCAGGCGAGCAGAACGAAGGGGGCGGCGAATTTGGTCACGGCCGCGCCGACATTGCCGGCGCCGAAGATACCAAGTGCGGTTCCCTGCTTCTCCGCCGGGAAGAAAGGCGAGACATAGGCGACGCCGACTGCAAACGAGCCGCCGGCAAGCCCGACGCCGAGGCCGGCGATCAGCATCTGCGTATAGGTATGGGCGTAGGACAGCAGAAAGGTCGCCACTGCGGCGGCAAGCATCGTCAGCGTGTAAACGAGACGGCCGCCATAACGTCCCGTCCAGATGCCGAGCACGATGCGCACGAGCGAACCTGTGAGAACCGGGGTGCCGACCAGCAAGCCGAACTCGGCCTCATTCAGGTTGAGCTCCTGCTTGATGCGGATGCCGATGATCGCAAAGATCGTCCAGACGGCGAAACAGAGGGTGAAGGCGACCGTGGAGATCCACAGTGCTTTGGCTGGTTCGCCGGCGGACATGGGCGGCACTTTCTCGATGACAGACATGGCTTCTCCGTGGCCCGACAAGGTCGCGCCGATCCATCGCTGGGGGTTAAAAACAAAAAGCCGCTGGTCAGGCTGCGCATGCACGAGGTGCGCGAAATATCCTGATCAGCGGCTTTGCTGGGGGCGCCCGCCGTTGGACGCCGAATTCATGTCACTGAGACCTGCGTCTTCGATCCGAAGCCGGATGTCTCTGCCTTCTGCGAGCGCCTATCGCGCGCTCGTTCTGCGCTGATCGCCGTTGATCGGTGCACTAATAGCCTTGCAAGCTGTGTGCCAGTTTGGCTTAATTTGTTTAAGTTATTGAATATGAAGTATATTTTTAGAAATTCGCAGCCTGCTTGTTTTTCGACCTGCCAAAAAACGTGCAAATATTTTGTGCTGATTTCGTGAGGTGAACGCGGATCGTTGCTGGCGTTTTGGGCAGGCCGGTATGATCAGACGTCGTCGCCCGAGGCAAAGGGCAGGGCGCTTCTGACGGCGAAGCCTGCAATATACTCCGGCAGCCGCGTCGGATCGAAGACGTGGCCATCCATGAAGCGGTCGCCCTCGTCACTGCCCTCGATGCGGATATCGGCATCCTCGGGTGCGCTGGCGTCACCGAGCGCCGCGCGATAGAGATCCGGCCGGTACGCGCAGGCAGCGGCCCGCGCCTTGTTGAGGCTGGCTTCGGCCTGTCCCCAGCGGATCATCTGGCTGTAGATCCACAGCGCATGGCTTGGCCTGGGATAGTTGGCGAAGCCGGAATGAAACTTGAAATAATCGGCAATGATGCGCCGGTTGCCGCTGCCATCGAGGCTGAATTCGCCAGCAAGCACGCGGCGAATGATGTCGACAGGGGCGGCGATGTAGCGGGGATCGGCGAGGGCGGCGGCCAGCGCGTCGTGATTGTCAGGCAGGTCGCACCAGCGGGCTGCTGCGTCCAGCGCTAGGATCAGCCGGGAAACGGTCTCCGGATGGCTTTCCGCCCAATCCGGCCGCATGCCGATCACCTTTTCCGGGGCCGACGGCCAGATATCCTGTTTGGCGGCGACGATCCGGCCGAGGCCACGCTCCGAAGCGACCATGTTCCATGGCGCGCCGACGCAAAAACCGTCGATCGCCCCGGCCGCCAGTGCGTCCGACGTCATCGGCGGCGGTACGACGACGAGCCTGACGTCCTGGTCGGGATCGATGCCGCCGGCCGCCAGCCAGTAGCGGAATTCGTAATTATGCGATGAGAAGGGATAGGTGACCCCGAAGGTCGGCAGCGGCTCGCCGCGCGCCTTCATCGAAGCGATCGTTTTTGAAAGGGCATGGGCGTTATCCAGCGCGCTTGCCGTTTCCGGCAATCCGGCCTCATTGCGCATCCGTTCGAAGAGCCGCGTCGATAGGGTGATCGCATTGCCGCCGCGCCCCAGCGAAAACGGCGTGATCGTCGGCGAAGGATTGGAGCCGAGACCGAGCATGGAGGCGACCGGCATCGGCGACAGCATGTGGGCGACATCGAACTGGCGGAATGCCAGGCGGTCGCGCACATTCGCCCAGGAGACGTCCTTGACGAGATCGAGCGTCAGGCCTTCCTTCTCAGCGAAGCCGAATTCGGCCGCTGCGATCAGCACCGATGCGTCGACGAGCGGAATGAAGCCGGCGCGCAGCACTTTCGGCCCTTCGTTGTTGATAAACGCGGGCAGGGGCAGCCTGCCCTGGGAACTGGCGGTGTTCGTCATCATATCCACTCCGGTTTCCTCCGGAAATTGAGGAGGCCCGCCGTCACATCAAAAGTCCCGCGGCGGTGACAACGCTCTGGGCGATTTCCGACATCTTCTTTTTTTCGTTCATCGCCGTCTGGCGCAACAGGGCGAAGGCCTCTTCCTCGGACAGTCCGCGCATCTTCATGAGTATGCCCTTGGCGCGCTCGATGAGCTTGCGTTCCTCGAGCGCCGAGCGGGCATCGGCAAGTTCCCGCCGCAGCCGGCTGAAGGCGTTGAAGCGGCTGACGGCCATGTCGAGGATCGGTTTGACCCGTTCCTTCTTCAATCCGTCGACGATATAGGCCGAGACGCCGGCATCGACCGCAGCCTCGATCGAGGCTGTGTCGGAGCGATCGACGAACATGGCGATCGGCCGGCTGACCGTGCGCGTCAGCTGGAACAGATGCTCCATCATGTCGCGGTTGGGGTTTTCGATATCGATGATGATTACATCGGGCATCAGTGTTTCGATGGTTCGCGCGATGCCGTTGACCTCATGCACCACGGTGACGCGCGCATGCCCTGCCTCGCGCAGCCCTTCTTCGATGATCGAGGCGCGAATGGCATTTTCGTCGATGACCAGAATCGTCAGATCGAGATGCGTCATTGCTATATTCATGACGCACTGCAGCAATTTTGGCAAGCGCGCCCGCCTGAAAAGTGTGCATAAATGGATATGCACAAAAAATGATCAAACTGCCGCTTTCGGGCGCAGTATAGTCATACGCATTCTAAGCCCATCCAAGGCTGACGTCGATACTGTCGTCTTTTCATGAGGCTGCTTCCGGAAGTAGTCGGTCGAGACGGTGGAGGCTGCCTGAGCGAGGGCGGTAGTTGCACCTGCTTTTGACCCTTTCATTGTGCGCCGGCGGGAAAAAATAATGCGGCGACGGGCCGGAAATCGAAAGAGCATGCCTTCGGTTATCGTGATATATAACTTAAGTAAAATCCTGGGATGGGAAGCTGTTACCGTGTGCGGGCGCGATCCTGATCATCGTAATCTCGCGACCGCTTCCGGCGGACGGATTCCATACCCTCGATTTGAGATGTGCGACATTTAACACAAGGCTTTGGAGGGCCGACCATGAGCTTGCGTATCAACGATATTGCCCCCGATTTTACTGCCGACACCACGCAGGGACCGATCAGCTTCCATGACTGGATCGGCAATGGCTGGGCGGTTCTGTTCTCGCATCCGAAGAACTTCACGCCCGTCTGCACCACCGAGCTCGGCGCCATGGCCGGCCTGGCGGGCGAATTTTCCAAGCGTGGCGCCAAAATCATCGGCATCTCCGTCGATCCTGTGGAAAGCCATGCCAAGTGGAAGGGCGACATCAAGACGGCCACCGGCTTCGACGTCGAATATCCGCTGATCGGCGACAAGGATCTCAAGGTCGCCAAGCTCTACGACATGCTGCCGGCCGGCGCTGGCGAGAGCTCGGAAGGCCGCACGCCTGCCGACAACGCGACGGTGCGTTCGGTTTTCATCATCGGCCCCGACAAGAAGATCAAGCTGATCCTGACCTACCCGATGACGACCGGCCGGAATTTCAACGAGATCCTGCGCGCCATCGATTCCATCCAACTGACGGCAAAACACCAGGTGGCGACGCCGGCGAACTGGAACCAGGGCGAGGACGTCATCATCACCGCCGCGGTGTCCAACGAAGACGCGATCACGCGTTTCGGCTCCTTCGATACGGTGCTGCCCTATCTCAGGAAGACGAAGCAGCCGTCGGCCTGATCGCTGCTGTGAAGCCCCCTCCCGAAGCCGCCGTGGCCATTGGCCCGGCGGCCTTTTTTGTGATCAGGGCTATTCAGGTTTCGCTGGCGCATCCAGCAACTGGACCAGAACGCCATTGCTTCCTCTGAGTTCGGTGAAATCGAGAAATGTGTGAGGGCCGTAAACATCGTCCCACGTTGTCAGCGAATTGCCATTTAGGCTGGTTCGTCTGGAGCCGCTCTGGCTCAGGTGGAGTGTTCTGACCATGTCATCAAAAAATGCGCGTTTATCCTGTGTATTTGATGCCACTCCGCAGTTTGTGGCGTTGATAGCGGGACCGCTGATCTTCTCGAGAAGCAAGCTGAAGCGACCAGTGGTGAGAGTTCCTTCAAAGACTTCGACATGACGCGTAATGTCTGCAGTCTGCTTTTCCGTCTTATCCGTTGACTTCCGCATGGACATCGCCTGCGCTGTGGCGCTGATACGTTCAAAGTTTTCGGGCTCAAGCGTGCACATCACCTGAAACGTATTGATGACCGCATCGTCATGATTCGCTAAAGGACCCGTTGCCGTGACGTGTTCGGTGTTTGCTGCAAAAGCTGAAACGGCGTGAATGGTGCCCAGCAGTATTACGCCCATAGCGATCTTAGTCACACGCATGTTTGGTCTCCACTCTGGCGGCCCAGGCGTCTAATAGCTCGCCGTCGGCTGCGAGCGCTTTTTCGCATGAAAGACGAAAATTGGAAACCTCAGACCGTCCGCGCCAAATGGGGAAGCGTCGCGCCATGATTGATGGTATCTAGAAATCCAGCGTCGCGATGGAAGTCGAACCTGCCGAGATCCGATGATAGGGCGAAAGCGTCAGTCCGACATGGAGAGAAGCCCGGCGAAGGCGCTGCTTTCGCTCTGTTTTCTGTTTTGCGCGATAGGCATGCCGAAGGCCCAACCGGAAGAGAGTGCCGCTGAGCCTGCCTGCCTTTATTCTGGGCCGTCGGCGGCGGGACCGGATGAGACGCTCTGCATCCGCAAGGACAGTTTCAATCGCGATCTCTGCGTCGCGATCGAGCATTTCGCCAGCGCCAATCAACTGCCGCCGGATTATTTCGCCCGTCTCATCTGGCGCGAGAGCACCTTTCGCCCCGATGCGGTCAGCTTCAAGGGAGCGCAGGGGATTGCACAGTTCATGCCCGGAACGGCGAAAATGCGCGGCCTCGAAGACAGCTATCAGGTGTTGGAAGCGCTCAGGAAATCGGCGCAATATCTCGATGAATTGCGCAATCGTTTCGGCAATCTCGGTCTTGCCGCCGCCGCCTATAATGCCGGCGAAAACGGCCTTGCCTCTTATCTAAAGTCAGGCAGGTTACCTTACGAGACGCGGGGCTATGTCCTGGCGATCACCGCCCATACGGTCGAGGAATGGAAGGATAATCCGCCGGAAAATGCGGCAGCCCCGCTCGACAAGGACAAGTCCTTTCTCGATGGCTGCGTGGCGCTTGCCGAACGGCGGACGTTGAAGGACGCGCCCTGGCGCCCGGAGGGCGATTGGGCTCCCTGGGGCGTGCAGCTTGCGGCGAATGCGGATGTCGCGGTGACCCGGCGCCTGTTTCTCGATGCCGTGCAGGATCTGCCTGCGCCGCTCAATGCCGAGCAGCCGCTGATCCTGCGGCAGCGCGATCGCAGCTTCGGCTTTCGCCCGCGATATGCTGCCCGCATCGGTCGGCAGACGCGCATGGAAGCCAATAATCTCTGCAACCAGATCCGCAAGCATGGCGGCACCTGCCTTGTTTTCAAAAATCCATAGCCGCCCGGCTTGCCCATTCTCGGTGAAAAGTCTGCTTGCAGGATCGCAGCACGTCGCAGCATAGTCGGCGCGGTCATGCCAAAAGGAGGAACGACAATGCGGGTTTTGGTCATCGGAGCAACGGGCCATGTCGGCACCTACCTCGTTCCCCGTCTGGTGGAAGCGGGCCACGAGGTCGTGACCATCAGCCGCGGCGCGGCAAAGCCCTATACTGCAAACCATGCCTGGGCTTTCGTCGATCAGCGCCAGATGGATCGGGCCGAGATGGAGCAGACTGGCGAATTCGGCCCGGCCGTGCGGGCAGTGAAAGCCGATATCGTCATCGACATGATCTGCTTCACTTTGGAAAGTGCCGAGCAGTTGGTGACGGCCCTGTCCGGGCATGTCGGCCACTTCCTGCATACAGGCACGATCTGGACCCATGGCTACCCCAGTGCCGTGCCAACCTTGGAAGAAGCACCGAAGTCTCCTTTCGGTGACTATGGTATTCAGAAGGCCGCGATCGAAACCTGGCTGCTGCAACAGGCAAGACTTCGCGGATTTCCGGCAACCATCATCCATCCCGGCCACATTGTCGGCCAAGGCTGGGCGCCGCTCAACCCTGCCGGCAATTTCAATCTGCAGGTCTTTTCGACCCTTGCCCATGGTCAAGCCCTGGCTTTGCCCAATTTCGGTCTGGAGACCGTCCATCACGTCCATGCCGACGATGTGGCGGCGATGTTCATGGATGCGATCGCCAATTGGAATGCCTCGATCGGCGAAAGTTTCCACGCGGTTTCGGAGCAGGCGCTGACGCTACGCGGTTATGCGGAAGCCATGTCGCAGTGGTTCGGGCGGCAGCCGAACCTCACTTTTGCGCCGTTCGACGCCTGGGCCAAAGGCCAGACGGCCGAAGATGCGGAGGCGACATGGGAGCATATCGCCCGCAGCCCGAATTGCTCGATCGCCAAAGCCAGACACCTGCTTGGATATGCCCCGAGATACACCTCGCTGCAGGCGGTGCAGGAGGCGGTGGGATGGCTGGTCGGGCAGGGGCGGATCGAGACCTGATCCGCCACTTTAACGGATCAGGATCGCCCTGAAATCATTGACGTTGGTGCCGGTCGGACCGGTTTCGAAGAGGTCACCGACGCTCGCAAAGCCCGAATAGCTGTCATTGCCGTCGAGCAGCCGACGCGGATCGAGGCCGGCGGCGCGCAGGCGCCTCACCGTGCCGCCATCGGCAAAGGCGCCGGCATTGTCTTCGGAGCCGTCGATGCCGTCGGTGTCGGCCGCCAAGACATGAATGCCCTCCTGTCCGTCGATCGCAAGCGCCATGGCAAGCGCGAATTCACCGTTGCGCCCGCCCTTGCCGCCCTTGGCTCTCAGCGTCACCGTCGTCTCGCCGCCGGAAAGGACGACGACCGGTTTGGAAAACGGTCTGTTCCGGCCCAACACCTCGCGGGCGATTGCCGCATGTACCAGCGCCACGTCGCGCGATTCTCCTTCGATCGCATCCGAGAGGATGGCGGCCTCGATCCCTTGCGATTTTGCCAGGGCGGCGGCAGCCTCCAGCGATACGCCGGCCGAGGCGATGACGTGGTGCGCATGCCGTAAGAAGACCGGATCGTCCGGCCGCGGTGCGTCGGCCTTCGGCGAATTCAGATGGTCGAGTGCCGCCTGCGGCAGCTTGAGCCCGTATTGCCGGACGATCTCCAGCGCTTCGTGCCGTGTCGAACCATCCGGCACAGTCGGCCCGGAGGCGACATGGGCGGGGTTGTCGCCGGGAATGTCGGAGACGATCAGGCTGACGACCCTTGCTCCGGTCGCTGCCGCAAGTCTTCCGCCCTTGATGGTGGAGAGATGTTTGCGCACCACATTCATTGCCGAGATCGGCGCGCCCGAGGCAAGCAGCATTTCGTTGAGTGCAATCTCGTCTTCGAGGGTCAACCCCTCCGGTGGGGCAGGCAGCAGGGCCGAGCCGCCGCCGCAGATCAGCGCGATCACCAGATCGTCTTCCGTCAGTCCGTTCACCGTCTCCATCAGCCGTTTCGCCGCGGCAAATCCTGCCGCATCGGGAACAGGATGGGCGGCCTCGATGATCTCGATGTCGCGCGTTTCGCAGCCATAGCCGTAGCGTGTGACCACCAGGCCCTCGAGCGGTCCGTCCCAGACGCTTTCGAGCGCCCGCGCCATCTGTGCCGCGCCCTTGCCGGCGCCGATCACCACGGTTCGTCCCTTCGGCCTGTCAGGCAGGTTCGCCTTGATGCCGGTCAGCGGGTCGGCGGCGCGAACCGCCGCGTCGAACAGGCTTTTCAGGAAATCGCGGGGAGCGGATATCGTCATGAGTGTCTCTGCCTGGAGTGTCGATCGTGATGCGGACTGTGCTCATCGGCGCGCCGGCGTCAAGGTCGAAGGCGCGGCGGCGTGACGGCCGCGGACTGCAAATTTTGCTTCGTCGAAAGGAAGGGATACGACGGATAGAAAGCATTAACCATAGTCCCGTAGACAACGAACAGGATCAAAGGAACCCGTGTTCGATGGCTACTGAAATGACCGGCCGCCCCGTCGCCCCTCGTGAAGGTGTGGTGATTGCTTTTCCCTCCGGAACCGGAACCGCCAATATCGAGCGCTGCGCCCGTGAGCTCGGCCGGCGGCACGGCACCGAGGCGATAGAATTCTGGAGGGCCGAATGCCGCAGGATTGCCGATCAGCTTCTGGCAGCCGGGATGCCGGAGAGTGATGTCGGCGAGCGGGTGCTGCAGTTTCAGCAGGATGTTCAGATCGAACTCGTCCTCAGCCATCAAAACGGCCCGCTGCCGAAGTCTCAGAACCGATAGCGGCAATTCGCCGATTACCGCAACAGCCCGGCGGAGCGCAGGGCGTCTTCGATGACCTTCTGAATGCCGCCGCGGTTTTTAGCCGTGGTGAATGGACCCGCGGCGTTTTCCGGTTGCGCAACAGAGAGTTTTGCGTCGCTGCGCTTTTCAAACGAGGGAACGAGACCCCAGGACCTGGCAATTTCGACGGTCGAGGAAATTCCGACGTCAAGCATGAAGGGGCCGCTTGTCCCATAGCCGGTGGCGACATCGAGCGGCGTGCCGTGATCCATACCGGCAATCTTATAGAGCTCGATCACCTCGACACCGTGCGCATTGGTCCAGACCCTTCGTTGATGCCGTCCGATATCGTCGACGCGCGACGGTAATGCATCGACGCCGTGGACATGTCTCCATTGCTCGACGATCGCATTCGCATTGGATGGCAGGACGGTTCTGTCTGCGCTTCCCTGCCAGAGCGACAATGTCGGCCAGGGACCTTTGTGGCCTGAAGCGTTTCTCAACCGTAACTGAAGTTCTCCGGCGGTCGGGCCGCCGTGGCCGCGCATTCGGTCGAAGGCCTCGGGAATGGTCGCAGCGCTGGCATAGGGCAGGCCTGCAATGATCGCGCCGCCGGCAAAAACCTCCGGATAGGTGGCAAGCATCGCGGCGGCCATGGCGCCGCCGGCCGAAAGGCCGGTGACGAAAACGCGCCTGATGTCGATATCGTATTCCCCCACGACCTTTGCGATCATCTGGCGAATGGAAAAGACCTCGCCGTGATCCCGGCGGATATCCTCCGGGTTAAACCAGTTGAAGCAGAGGTTGGGATTGTTTGCCCTTCGCTGCTCGGGAAACAGCAGCGCAAAACCATATTCCTCGGCCAACCCGGACCACCCCGATCCGATATCATAGCCGGCGGCAGACTGCGTGCAGCCGTGCAGGACGACGACCAGGGCCGCGTTTTTCCCGCGCTTCGACGGCAGATAGGTATAGCCGCCCAAAGCACCCGGGTTTGTGCCGAATGTGTCCAGGGCGACGAGATTGAGATTTTCCTGCGGGGGGCGGGGGCGAAGCGTTCCTCGCAGCGCGGCAAGGCGTGCGAGCGTGTCTGACATGGATCTCATCAAAGTCTCCGCCAATCAGCAGCCGGGATGGCGGTGATGCTCAACTAAACGCGTCAGCCGGAAGAAAGTTGCTGCGCTGCACAATATTTTCCAGCGTGCCCCGCACTTCTGGTGCACACATAGCACAAACCCGCGTTTGCGCGGGTTTTAGAGCATGTCGCGCCAAAGTGTGCAGCGGTTTTGCGGCAACGACATGCGGAAAACAAAGATCTAAAGCGCGAAGAGCGAATCTGAAAGATCGCGACGCGCTTTAGACGACGACACGTAATAGCCGGTTGTCAGCGCCGGG
The DNA here is from genome assembly GCF_014197615.1 of Rhizobium esperanzae. Taxonomy (GTDB): domain Bacteria; phylum Pseudomonadota; class Alphaproteobacteria; order Rhizobiales; family Rhizobiaceae; genus Rhizobium; species Rhizobium esperanzae_A. Next base: position 61,203 of record NZ_JACIFY010000019.1, on the reverse strand, counting down.
ACGTAACGAGGAGATCTTCCTCTTCGTCGCGTTGCGATCCGCCAAATGCGGCGGCGGCAGAGGCGATGAAAGCCCCGATCAGAAGGGACAACGAGCCGAGCAGGGCTGTGGTGGAGGCGGCCTTGCGTGCCTCATCGGCCGCTTTCTGGGCGGCGACCTTGGCATCGTCGATACGCTTCAGCACCGTATCGACGCGCGTGCGTGCATCGGCGTCGGAAAGGCCGGTCCGGGAAGCGACGATGGTGGCAAGATAGGCCTTGTCATCATCGGGGATCCTGCCCTCGGCGGCGCCGTTGAGCAGGATGCGGGAGACCTCGGATGTTGCCGCGGCATCATTGGATGTCGCCGCCGCGCGAGCCTGATCAGGGCGCAGCAAGGCGTCGGTAAAATAGGACGTGGAGAGATCCACGGGCGAGGTTGCCGACGATGCTGCTGCCGTACCGGCGGCAGTGGCAGTCGACCCGACGGCCTGTGCGGCCGAACCCGCGGCTTGTGCACCCGCGCCGGCGAGCGAAGTCAGCGACGATGCAAGAAAGCCGGCAACGAAGACTGTCGCCAAAGCCCAGCTTAAGAACCCATGCGCGGTGTCGCGGAAGAAAACCTCGTCGGTGTGGACGGCTGCCCACTTCGTCCGCAACCGGCCGGTGATATAACCGCCGAGCGCCGAAGAGAGCCATTGCACGAGAACAAGCCAGATCGCCGCCGTCACGCCGATTGTCCCGAGCGAACTGCTCTGCCCCGACCAGGGCGACACCATCGTCAGCCCGAGGCCGGATCCGAGAAGCAAAAGGATCAGGGTCACGCCGACCGCAGCGGCGGCACCTCCGAAGATAGGCCCCCATGTCATCGCCGATTTGGAGGATTCGACCGGAATGGCAATCTCTCCGGAACCTGTCATTGAAACCGACATGATCCGTTCCTATCGCATAAACAGAGCAAGAAGAATGATGATAGGCAGTGGAACACCGAGCAGCCAAAGTAAAATACCGCGACCCATGAGAGACCTCCTGTCAGGGCTGACGTTACGTTGTTGATGCCCCTCAACTTTTAACCACGGCGTTTGTTCCCGGCCGGCTTGGCCTTGGCAGGAGGACTTTCCAAACGCCAGCCGATGCGAGATTTCAGTCAATCGCGCGGCAGCTTTTCCAGCAGCAGCAGATTGTCGCGGTTGCCACATTCTCGGCATTTGAGGCGCTTGGCCAGTCCGGCGAGAGACAGGTCAAAGCCGCAGCGCCGGGCAATGCTCCGCCGCTCGAGAGGTGTTTGGTGACCGCACCCGCCGCAACGGGCGTGGATGACGAACCACTGCGGCAAGGTCGCCAGGGTTTGCTTTTCCTCGAGGCCATAGCCCCCAGGGGGCGTAAGCTCGATACTGCGGCGATGTTTCATGACCGTTGGTAAGCCGCTCGCGATCCCGCCGTCGGACTGCGCCCTGTCATCTCTTCCGTAAGGGCAAGCTGAAGCCGCAAGTGACGGCAATCCAGCAGCAATGTCGTGATGGCGGCACGCACGTTCCCGTTGTGAAAGGCGACAACCGCGTCGATCTCTTCCCTCAGCGCTTCTTCTGCCAGTGTCTCGGCGATTTGCGGACGCACGATCTCGATCTCTTTCGGAGTTATCCAAATGCAGGTTTTCAGATTGGCGGCCGCTTCGCCGATGTTCTTATTATGTTCTCGGTAGCGAGCGAGTCAAGAGCGAGATATTCCGCGCAGCCCATCCCGTTGTCGACCGGTGAATCGGGCGATAGGACGGCTGACGACCCGAAGGATCGGCGATCGCACAGAATATGGACGGAAAATCTTGCGCTTCGGTGCTGACGCCGACCGCGGAGAGTACATATATGTTTTCAGGCAGGGTGCTCCGGACGGAAATGAATTCGGGAAAATTCTCCTGTCATTTCCCGGTGGGAGGGGCACCGATCGTCTTAGTCACAGCCTGAATTGGAGAAGCATCGATGAACGGACTACGGGCATTTCTAGCAGCCGGAGCCATCAGTCTTGCCGCCATTGCCTCGGCCTGCTCGACCGCGCCGAATTCATACGGTTCGGCATCGGGATATCAACCTGGAGATTCGATGAACCCGGCCTGCGCGGATGGATTTCGTCCCGGCGACGGCCGTTCGTGCAGCTACTAGAGTGGTCGGCTGAGCCGGTGCGGCTTCATCGGGCCAGCTGAGCGCCATACCGAGAGGTGGCTGACGCTATTTGGGTGTCGATGTATATGTTCGTGGAAGGAGCCCGGTATCCGCACTCCAGTGATCAAGACAGAACGGCCACGTGATCTCGTGGCAGCGGCGTGACGTCAATCTGCCGCCCGACCCCATTCTTAAGTTAATGGCGGTCGCGTCCTGCGGCTGTCTGTATACCATCAAACCGGCAACGCAAAGATGGCCGATCAGAACGGCAATTGTCCGCGATACGAGAACATGCGGCTAGACAACCTGCGCCGCTCTCTGACGAGTTCCGATGCGAGATTAAGATGCGGCCGGCACCAGTTCATCCGTGGTCACCACAACGCCAGCAGCGCGCCGGCCAGTCGTCCTTCAAGCATCGTTCATCGGAGGTTAATCCTCATTAACCCAGAATCCTGACCTGAAAGGATGCACCGATGAAGATAGTTTTTTTCTCACTTGCAGCCATGGTCTTGTCTGCATCTTTCGCCCTGCCGCTAAACGCCACGCCGATCGTCGTGCCGAAAGCGGTTGCGACACACGCCGCCGACGTCGAGCAGGTCAAAGACCGACGCCACGGTAATGGACATGCGTATGGCCACTGGAAGAAAAGCCGGTACGCTTACCGCGATTGCCGGTACTACGGCTCGTGCTATCGTCCGCGGTATTACGGTCATCGCGACTATTACGGCTATCGCGACGATTACCCCTATCGTCGTCGGTCAGGTGTGACCGTGTATTGGGATTTTTAGTCGCCAGCGCTCCGGCCCCTTGAAGCCGCCGGTCGGACCTCACGAACCACCACAGCAGCCCGTCGAATGACCAACTCGGCGAGCGGGTTGAATCCGGCGCCTGAACAAAGAAAAAGGTCGGGGCGAATGCTCGCGCCGACCCTTCTTTGATTGCATCCGCACGGTGCCAGTACATCCGTGGTCACCAGCAAAAGCTATCCGGTAGATTGAATTTATCCGCCTCGTAAAGTTTCGCAAGGATTAGGGAGTGCTGATTTAGGGCTAGGCGAGGCGCGCGCCAACCTGTTCGTCGCCTCACCTGCCGGCGGCTTTTCCGTTTTTCGCCCTTATAGCAAAGAGGGTAAATGAACAGCACCTCCATCCACCCGAAAGAAACGCGTGCGCCATCCGGGCGCACCGACTTCGTTCAGAGATGACTATATGGCTTGAGGTAAAACTGCGCTGGCGGATCGAGGATATGTTATCCAACGGGCATTAAAAGTCGGGAGGAAAAGCGCGGAAGTAAGTGTCTGTTTTCAGATTTCTCAACAAAAACAGACACTTATTTCAAATGTGGCTCCCCGGGCCGGATTCGAACCGGCGACCTGTCGATTAACAGTCGAATGCTCTACCGCTGAGCTACCAGGGATCACTGCTTGGCGCGGTGTGAGTGGGCTAATACAAATGCTTTCCCGATTTGCCAAGCAGTTTTTTCAAAAAAATGAAATGAACTTGTATTTGGAAGGGCTGTGCCCATCTCTGGGGAATGACGAATGGCAATGAACGCGAAGAGACGAGGGGCGGTGATAGGCCCGGGAAGCGGGCACGGCGCTTCGGTATCGATCACGCCAGTGGCAGGCTTATGCTCGGCGCCTTTAGCATCGGCATGCCGCGCTCGCGCATCGCGCGGATGGCGATCGGCGTGGCCCTCATTTTTTGCGGGTTCCTGGGCTTCCTGCCGATCTTGGGCTTCTGGATGCTGCCGCTCGGCTTCCTTGTACTTTCGCACGATCTGCCTGTCGCCCGCCGGCTTCGGCGGCGGCTGGCGGTCTGGTGGCACAGGCGTCGGAAACCGGCAGGCTGACAACCACCCGGCAATAAGTTCATTGAACGGGCGCCTTTGGCTTTCGTGGTTTATGGAATGTGAAATGCGAAAAATGCGTCACAATGGTCCAGGTGAGGAAATGAAGGCATTTTTTGTTATCGGGCTGTCAGCGGCGACGATTCTTTCCGGCGTTCCCGCCGCCGCCCAAGCCGTCGATAGCGGCGGTTTCGACGCCCGCGGCATTTGCCGCCGTCCCGAAGGCTGCGTGGTCGACCACGGCCAAGGCGGCAGCTATAACGGGCCTCGCAACTATCGCAATTTCAACGGCCGCAACGAGCGCGATGGCGGGAGCGACCGCAACCGGGACGACCGCCGCTATCGCAATCAGAACAGAACGGACAATTTCGACGCTGCATCCAGCCGCATTGCCGCCCTGTGATTGAGCCGGCCTAATTCGATCTGATGTCGCTTTCCTCGAAAACGCCGCCATGGTCCGGATCAAGGCTGGTCGCCATCAACAGGCTGCAAGCGGCAAGGATGAGGACGAGCTTCATGGCGTAGGATAGGGAAACCGCATGTCGGCCGCGCGATGCGACGCGGGAAGGCGCAACATAATAGTTGTAGTAGAAGTGCGGATCGCTCGTTTCCAACAGGTTCTGGTAGACGTGCGGCGGAATGTCCGCATGTTTCACCGGCGGAGAACCCGGGAACTTTACATGGAGATCGCGGCTCTCGGCATCGTATGCCGCACGTGCGTGCTTCGATTTGAGGGCAGCCCAATCCATTGCAGCTCCTATCACCCTCCCGGGGGAATCTGAGGCCGGGTGGACGATCGTCAAGCTGACGATTTGTTTCAAACTGCAATCATTGCCGCCTCGCAATTCGCCGGGCAGTGGCTACGCTTTCCCTCGACAACCTTGCGCGCATTAACGTTACGTCAACCATTTTGTTGCGGCGGCATCACCTTCCGCTATGGGTGCGCGCATGCAAACCTTTTTGATCCAATCGCGCGACATAGAAGCGCTTCACTACAACGCCGATGCCCGCCTGCTGCTCGTCAAATACAGCAGCGGCGACATTCGCAGTTTTACCCGAATTTCGCCGGAGGCAATGCGACGGCTACTCGGGGTCGGCCCCGAAATCGAAGAGGCATCTGGGTTCAGCGACCTCGATTATCAGGCGGAGATCCGGAAAGGCGGGCTGAAGGCGCTCTACCGCCTCACGGGAATCAATCCGTCACAGTTCGATTTTTCGCCCGGCCGGCAGGTCTGGTAGCACCGCGCGGTCGCCGATGCCGCACCCGCCGAGGGGAGCCGCACTCACATCGCTTACGTCATGTGGGAGAATTTTGGAGGCCTCGCCCGGAATTGAACCGGGGTACAAGGATTTGCAGTCCTCTGCGTCACCACTCCGCCACGAGGCCTCACGGGCTCGTTATCAGAGCCGTGGCGAGCGTTTAGAATGATCGTAAGGAAATCGCAAGAGGGCATTTCGGAAAAACGCCATTCTGCGGTGGTTGAAAAAGTCATTCTCTATCGCAGACCGGAACGACTGCACGCTGGAGCTTCCAGGCCGGATCGCCAGCGACGAAATCGCGGCAAGACGCCGCCAGCTCTATCCCTGAGCGCTTCGGGGCCCTGTCATTTCAGGGTCGTTTCGCCGTCCAGCAGCCCGCAGCAGAATATGCCGATGAGCGCTGCGACGATGAAAAAATCGAACAACGTGAAATACGCCAAAATCGCAGACATGGCCTGCTCCTCCTCCTGTTTCCTCCGCTGTGAATCATAACATGAAGGGGCAGGGGATTCCACGCCGGAGTAGCAACGCTTCGGTCCTGCTGTGGCACGGAAGAGGCGCCCGCCGGATTCTTTTCGCCGATGGCTGCCAAGCCTTGAAAGCATTCGTGGCGCGGATTAAGAGACGGGGGACAAGAACCGCTTTTCAAAGAGCGAGAGGACATGATGGATTTCGAAGCAGCGCGCGCAAAGATGGTCGACACCCAGGTTCGCACGACGGACGTTACCTCGCATTCCGTGCTGACGGCGCTTCTCACGGTGCCGCGTGAGGCATTCGTGCCGGAGAAGGCGAAGCTGCTGGCTTACATCGACAACGATGTCGAGATATCGGCCGCGGCACCGGCAAAGCCCGCCCGGTTCCTGATGGAGGCGTCGCCGCTTGCCAAGCTGCTGCAACTGGCGGCAGTCACCAAGGATGATTTCGTGCTCGAAGTCGGATGCGGCACGGGTTACACATCGGCGCTGCTGTCGATCATTGCCGGCTCGGTCATCGCGCTCGAATGCGACGAGGCGCTCGCCGCCGAAGCGAAGGCAAAGCTTGCCGACTACGCCAAGGTCGAGGTCGTGACCGGCCCGCTCGAAAAGGGTTATGCTGCCGGCGCGCCTTATGATCTGATCTTCGTCAACGGCGCAGTCGAGGAGGTTCCGGCTGCTCTTCTCGGTCAATTGCGCGATGGCGGCCGCCTGGTCACGGTCGAAGGTTACGGCAATGCCGCCCGCGCCAAGGTCTTTGTCGCCGAGCGTGGGGCCGTTTCGGAAAACGTCTTTTTCAACGCTTCGGTCAAGCCGCTGCCGGGTTTCGCCAAGGCGCGCGAATTCGTTTTCTGAGGCCGATTTCATTGATGAATTCAGCGACGGGCGCCATCGGCGCCCGTTTTTCTATGAGGGCCGCGTGAGAGCCTTCACAAACATGATTTATCCTGAACGCCGCCACGTCGGAAACTCCGGTAACAAAACTGTGCATGGCCGCATTCATTTGATTCGCGATGATTTTTTTCCCAGTTGGGGTATTCTAAGGTCGTGGTGATTCGGGTGAACGCTCCACATCATCCGATCGTTGTTTTTGGATAACGGGGATAGAAATGGCTCAGCCAAGTGTAGCGCGTGAACCGTCCATGGAAGAGATTCTGGCCTCCATCCGCCAGATCATCGAAAGCAATGAGCCCGGCGCCGGCAAGGCGATTTCCGCATCCCTGCCGCCGGTCTACGGCGCCGACGAGGATGAGAACGGCTCCGAGATCCATCTGACGGTGGATGACACCTATGCCGGCGTGGAGTTCCCCGAACCGGCCATGCGCTCCTCCGATCCGCGTTTCGTCGCCGCCAATTCGGCCGGCACCGCGCCTGAACCCGAAGTGCCGGCCCGCGCCCTGTCGCTTGCCGATGTCGCCGCCCGCGTGCGCGCCGCCTCCGAGCGCAGCGCCGTGCAGGCCGGTCAGGCGCTGCGTGAAATTCCGAGCGGCTTCCGCCAGCCCGAACCGCCGCCGGCCGTAATGCCGGAGCCCCGTGCCGCAGCCCCGCAGCCGCAAACACATCAGGCGCAGCCTGCCTTCACGGCTGCCCCGGCACCCCAGCATGTTGCAATCCAGCAGCCGGCCCCCGAGCCGGTGTTGATGGAAGCGCCTGAGGTGGTCGTCGCAGAGCAGGCCGCCGCCATCGAAACGGCGCCGCCGGCTTTGGAGCCTGCTCAGTCGTCTGCCGAGCGTTTCCTGCCGAGCGTTATGGAGGAGGTCCAGCCGACGCTGCTTTCGGAGGATGCCGGCCTGCAGATCAGCCGCTCTTTCGAGGAGCTCGCCGCTGCCATCGACGGGGCGGAGCGCCGCTCGCTGGACGAGATCGCAGAGGATATGCTGCGCCCGATGCTGCGCGAGTGGCTTGATGATAATCTGCCGACACTGGTCGAGCGGCTGGTGCGCGAGGAAATCGAGCGCGTGGCGCGCGGCCCGCGCCGCTGATCGGATTGCTTTTTCCTGGATAAAGCCGCTCCGGTCTCCGGGGCGGCTTTTTTATTGACTTGGCCGTGGCCATCCTATTTACAAACGCCACCCTCGAACCTCGAAAATTGGTCAGAAAATGCTCGACAAGACCTATGATTCCGCTGCCGTCGAACCGAAAATCGCCGCTAAATGGGATGAAGCGGACGCTTTCCGCGCCGGCGCCAACGCCAAGCCCGGGGCCGAGACCTTCACCATCGTGATCCCGCCGCCGAATGTTACCGGCTCGCTGCACATGGGCCACGCGCTGAACAACACGCTGCAGGACATCATGGTGCGCTTCGAGCGCATGCGCGGCAAGGACGTGCTCTGGCAGCCGGGCATGGACCATGCCGGCATCGCCACGCAGATGGTCGTCGAGCGCAAGCTGATGGAACAGCAGCTGCCCGGCCGCCGCGACATGGGCCGCGACGCCTTCATCGACAAGGTCTGGGAATGGAAGGCTGAATCGGGTGGCCTGATCTTCAATCAGCTGAAGCGCCTGGGTGCGTCCTGCGACTGGTCGCGCGAACGCTTCACCATGGACGAAGGTCTGTCGAAGGCCGTTCTCGAAGTTTTCGTCACGCTCTACAAGCAGGGCCTGATCTATCGCGACAAGCGCCTGGTCAATTGGGATCCAAAGCTGCTGACGGCGATTTCCGATATCGAAGTCGAGCCGGTCGAGGTCAAGAGCAGTCTGTGGCACCTGCGTTATCCGCTGGAAAAGGGCGTCACCTACCAGCATCCGGTCGCTTTCGACGAACAAGGCAAGCCGACCGAATTCGAAACGCGAGATTATCTCGTCGTCGCAACGACCCGGCCGGAGACCATGCTCGGCGATACCGGCGTTGCCGTCAATCCGAAGGACGAGCGCTACAAGAGCATCATCGGCAAGCATGTCATTCTGCCGATCGTCGGTCGCCGCATTCCGGTCGTTGCCGACGATTATGCCGACCCGACGGCCGGCACCGGTGCGGTCAAGATCACCCCGGCCCATGATTTCAACGACTTCGATGTCGGCAAGCGTGCGGGTCTTCGCATCATCAACGTGATGAATGACGACGGCACGATTACGATAAAGGACAATGAGGACTTTCTCGAAGGTCTCGACAATCCGGCAGCACTCCATGGCGCCTGGGATCGCCTGGAAGGGCAGGACCGTTTTTATGCGCGCAAGGTCATCGTCGAAATTTTCGAAGAGGCAGGTCTTCTCGACAAGATCGAGCCGCACAAGCACATGGTTCCGCATGGCGACCGCGGCGGCGTGCCGATCGAGCCGCGGCTGACCGAACAATGGTATGTCGACGCCAAGACGCTTGCCGAACCGGCGATTGCCTCGGTGCGCGAAGGCCGCACCAGAATGGTGCCGAAGAGCTGGGACAAGACCTATTACGAATGGATGGAGAACATCCAGCCCTGGTGCGTTTCCCGCCAGCTCTGGTGGGGTCACCAGATTCCCGCCTGGTACGGCCCGGACGGTCAGGTCTTCGTCGAAAAGACCGAGGAAGAGGCGCTGCAGGCGGCGATCCAGCATTACCTCTCGCATGAGGGGCCGATGAAGGCCTATGTCGAGGACCTGCTGGAAAACTTCAAGCCGGGCGAAATCCTGACGCGCGACGAGGACGTGCTCGACACATGGTTCTCCTCGGCACTCTGGCCGTTCTCGACGCTCGGCTGGCCGGACCAGACACCGGAGCTTGCACGTTATTATCCGACCAACGTTCTCGTCACCGGCTTCGACATCATCTTCTTCTGGGTCGCCCGCATGATGATGATGGGCCTGCACTTTATGAAGGACGACGATGGCCAGCCCGTCGAACCCTTCAATACCGTCTATGTCCACGCGCTGGTGCGCGACAAGAATGGGCAGAAGATGTCGAAGTCGAAGGGCAACGTCATCGATCCCCTGGAACTGATCGACGAATACGGCGCCGATGCGCTGCGTTTCACCCTGGCGATCATGGCCGCGCAGGGCCGCGACGTGAAACTCGATCCGGCCCGCATCGCCGGCTACCGCAATTTCGGCACCAAGCTCTGGAACGCCACGCGTTTTGCCGAGATGAACGGCGCCAAGAGCGACCCGCATTTCGTGCCTGAAGCCGCCGAGCTCACCATCAACCGCTGGATCCTGACGGAACTTGCCCGTACGGAACGTGACGTAACGGAAGCGCTCGAAGCCTTCCGCTTCAACGACGCCGCCGGCGCGCTCTACCGCTTCGTCTGGAACGAGGTCTGCGACTGGTATCTCGAGCTGCTGAAGCCGGTCTTCAACGGTGAGGATGAGGGCGCCAAGGCCGAGGCCCAGGCCTGCAGCGCCTATATTCTCGAAGAGATCTACAAGCTGCTGCATCCCTTCATGCCGTTCATGACCGAGGAGCTCTGGGCGCATACGGCGGGCGAGGGCAAGGCGCGCGACACGCTGGTCTGCCATGCCGAATGGCCGGCGCCCTCCTATGCCGATGACGCGGCCGCCGACGAGATCAACTGGTTGATCGACCTCGTCTCCGGCATCCGCTCGGTACGCGCCGAAATGAACGTGCCGCCGTCGGCGACAGCCCCGCTCGTTGTCGTCAAGGCCAACAACCTGACGCGCGAAAGGCTGTTCCGCCATGACGCCGCCATCAAGCGGCTTGCGCGCGTCGAGGCGATATCGCTGGCCGACGATGCGCCGAAGGGTGCTGCTCAGATCGTCGTCGCCGAGGCCACCATCTGCCTGCCGCTCGGCAATCTGATCGATCTGTCCGCCGAAAAGGCCCGGCTCGAAAAGGCAATCGCCAAGATGGAGGCGGAAATCGCCCGCATCAACGGCAAGCTCTCCAACGAGAAGTTCGTCGCCAACGCCAATCCCGAAGTGGTCGAGGCCGAGCGCGAGCGCCTCGATGAACTGCAGGGGCAGATCACCAGCCTGAAGACTGCCCTTTCCAGGGTGAGCGAAGCCGGATAAGTTTCGCCCTCCATTTTGGTAAGTTATTTCAAAGACGCGCTCGTTTCGGGCGCGTCTTTTGTCATTCTGGGCACGCGTGATTCGGTCCTGAAAGCGGCGGGTTTCAGGCGCTGAGCCTGTGGATTGTGGCTTTACGGGTCACAGGTCGGCGAAAACTGCCACTGTTGTCGGATTGATACAGCTTCCGCAATGTTTGGAATGAAAACCCAAAAGCCCATCTGAAAATCAAAAACTCTGGAATAAAATTTTATTAACCAGATTTTTTGACGTGTCCGTCAATTTCTTTACGTAAGTTAGTCGGTGCAATGCCCGGGAATGCCGCCGTGAGCCGCGTTGCCAGGTCGAGGGAACACTTACTAGAGTGGCGTGACATCAATTGCTGGAGTGGGGGAGACACAATGGCATCGCGTAGGTTTTCCAAGGGCGTAACGTCGCTCGTTCTTTTTTCGTCGCTTGCCTCGCCGTCCTTCGCCGGCGGTCTGGAGCGCGGCGGGTACAATATCGATCAACTCTTCGATACGTCGCCTTTCTCGTTTCAGTCGGGTGTGACCTACGTCACGCCGCAGCGCAAGCTGAAGGACGTCCAAGACACACAGACGTCGCTATCTTCAGGCGGCAATCTGAACAGCCGTCCAAACTCCGCCGACGAGACCTCGAATTACACGATCCCTTATATCGGCTTTAAGGCTGGTTTTGGCGATGCAGTCGACTGCCTTGTCGACTATTCGGAGCCCTTCGGTGCGCATACCGACCCCGGTTCGAACTGGGCCGGCGCCAACAATAACATTGAGACAGAGATCAAGACCCGCAACTATGGCGGCACCTGCTCCTATCGTTTTGATGTCGGCCCTGGACAGCTTCGCTTCATTGGCGGCGCTTTCTATCAGGAAGTCGAAGGCTTCAAGGAACGTCTGGTTTCAACGGTTCCGCTTCTGTTCGGCACCGGCACCGGCATTGGCCGCCTCGATCTCGACGATAGCGGCTGGGGCTGGCGCGCTGGTGTCGCTTACGAGATTCCGGAATATGCGATGCGTGCGAGCCTCGTCTACAACAGCCGCGTCAAGTACGATAATCTGACCGGCACTGTCGATCTCCGTCAGGTTCCGGTTGTTCCGACATTTGGAGGCCAGGTCACACCGGTTTTCGGTTCCGCCGAAGCGCCGGATTCGCTGGAGCTGAAGCTGCAAAGCGGTATCGCTCCGGATTGGCTCGCCTTCGGATCGGTCAAGTGGACGAACTGGAGTGTCCTCCAGTCCGTGGCTTTCTGCCCGAAATCGACAAAGGGCCTAGTCGCCTGCACAGCCGGTGGCGCGACGGAACTCACCTCGCTCGACCTTCTCTATCGTGACGGCTGGACCATCGCCGGCGGCGTCGGCCACAAGTTCAACGATCAGTGGGCCGGCGCAGTCAGCCTCACGTGGGATCGCGGCACCAGCCAGGGTTATGGTGCGCAGACCGACAGCTGGACGCTCGGTCTCGGCGCCGCCTATACGCCGACCGAAAATATCGAATGGCGTTTTGCCGGTGCCGTGGGCGTGTTGACGAGCGGTTCGTCCGGCCCCGTCGAGTATAATGGCCAGACCTATGGCGACGACGTCTCTTATTCCTTTGGTAACGATCTGGTCGCTGCACTGTCGACAAGCCTAAAGGTCAAGTTCTAATTCCCCGATTTGAAGAATTAGGAGCCCGGCACTGCCGGGCTCTTCTTTATTCGTGCCCGTTAACCATGCCATTCCCGGTCTCGTTTTGTGACGATTCAGCAACACTTTTTTACGACGGTTTGCATATGATGGTCGTGGGGCGAATTTGTCCATTTCCCGCCACAAATAGGGAGCACCGCTATTTGCAGGCGACGAGATGGCAGACTTACGGTGCGTGTAATCAGTAGCATGGGTCGATTTTTTTCCGGTAACAGCAGATCGTGCGATATGATTGGCAACAATCGTTTGTCGGCGGTCGTTTCGCTTTCCGCACAAGGCTGTTCCAGCCACCGATCCGGCCTCGCGGCGATGCCCTCGAGCCGTTCATCGTTGCGGTTTTCGCTCCGCTCGAATGAGCGGATGGGCCTTGCCGAAGATGTCGATACCGGTTTCGTCACATTTGCTGTTTACGAATGCGATAAAGGCGGGAAGGCGGATGCCGCACCTGCTGAAAGAGTGCCACGGAGATTGCAGTCGGGCCATGCCGGGAGCTGGGTGGTTCTGAAAGATGCGCTGAAAATGCGGCCTTTGAGAAAAGGCCAGTGGGCTGGATGCGACGCGGGCAAAGGAGCCATCGAGCTCGCCGCGGGATCGCTCGCCTCGACGAAATACATCCGCGGAATGCATGGCGCGAGCGCCGCTGCTTCCTGCCTGCGATGAACGAAAGAAATCGGTTGAAATGGTGACGTCCGAGTTCAAACTGTTCAAATTCATGCTGATGGGCATGTCTATGGCCGTGACGCTGGCACTGTCCGGTCCGGCCCGCGCCTTCGATATCAAGGCGCCCGTCAGCAAGGAATCCGGCCCCTTCGATCTCTTCAAGTTCGGCTTCAAAGCCTATAAGAACGGCCAGAAGGAAGAGGCGGTCGAAGCCTACAAATACGCCGCCGAAAAGGGGCATACCGGCTCGCGCTGGGCGCTCGCCAATATGTATGCCGATGGCGACGGCGTCACGCAGGATGATTTCGAAGCCTTCAAGATTTACAGCGAGATCGCCCAGCAGGGCGTCGAGCCCGGTTCGGAAGATACCGGCTTCTTCGTCAATGCGCTGCTGTCGCTTGCCAATTATTACAAACACGGCATTTCGGGCAGTCCGGTCCGGATCGACCTCGGCCAGGCGCGCCAGCTTTATTTTCAGGTGGCCTCCACCTTTGGCGTCCCCGAGGCGCAGTTCCAGCTGGCGCAGATGATGCTGGCCGGCGAGGGCGGCAATGCCAGCCCGCAGCAGGCGAAGAAATGGCTGAACCAGGCCCGCAAGAGCGGTCATCCCGGCGCCATGGCGGTCTTCGGCAATATTCTTTTCGACGAAGGCCAGACGGCTCGCGGCCTGGCGATGATGACGGCGGCGCTCGACCGCTGCAAGCCCAAGGATTGCAGCTGGATGGAAGCGCTGCAGGAACAGGCCTTCTCGGTTGCCAACGAGGCCGACCGCCGCACGGCGGTATCCCTCTCGCACAGCATCGCCAGCGGCTCTGACGATTAAGGCTGAGCGGAAGCCTCAGGCCGCGAAATCGAAATAGGCGACGACCGGCACGTGGTCGGACGGCTTTTCCCACGCCCGCACATGTTTTTCGATTGCAGCCGACGTCATGCGGTCGGCGGCCTCAGGCGACAGCAGCAGATGGTCGATGCGGATGCCGTTGTTCTTCGGCCAGGCGCCGGCCTGATAATCCCAGAAGGAATAGAATTGCGTCGCATCGGTCGTCGCGCGCACCGCATCCGTCAGCCCGAGATTTTCGAGCCGGCGGAACGCCTCCCGCGTCTGTGGCAGAAACAGCGCGTCGTTTTCCCAGACCTTGGGATCGAAGCAGTCGTGCGGCTCCGGGATGACATTGTAATCGCCGGCAAGCACCAGCATTTCTTCATAGGCCAGCCGCTCGGCGGCAAACGTCCGCAGGCGCTCCATCCAGGCGAGCTTGTAGGGATATTTCTCCGTGTCGACGGGATTGCCGTTCGGCAGGTAGAGGCAGCAGACGCGCAGGATGCGCGTGTCGGGCAGCGTGAACACCGCTTCGATGAAGCGCGACTGTTCGTCGAGCGGATCGCCGGGCAGGCCGCGGTTCACTTCGGAAGGGGAACTCTTGGACAGGATCGCCACGCCGTTGAAACCCTTCTGGCCGTGCGTCTCGACGTGATAGCCGAGCGCCTCGATCTCCAGCCTGGGAAAGCCTTCGTCGACTGTCTTGATCTCCTGGAGGCAGACGATATCCGGATCGGAATCCTTCAGCCATTGCGTGAGATTGTCGATGCGCGCCTTGACGCCGTTGATGTTCCAGGTCGCGATCTTCATGGCTCTGTCCCGTTCGTGACGACATTACAAAGTGCGTGAAAACAAAGAGATAGAGCATTTTCGTGATTCGAAGAAAAACGAAAATATTCTAGTGGCCTCTTGTATCGCGGTATTTCGCCGGGGGACAAGACGATAAACCGGCCGGAAGCAGTTCTTCGGCCGGTTCGATGGGGACAATGTCAAAGGTTCAGATCTTCAGATCGAGAAACTGGTGCCGCAACCGCAGCTTGCCACCGCATTCGGGTTCTTGATCTGGAAGGATTGGCCGAGCAGATTGTCGACGAAGTCGATCTCGGAGCCCGCCATGTAGACGAGCGAAAGGCTGTCGATCAGCACTTTGGCATTGTTCTTTTCGACGACGACGTCGTCGTCACCGGCGCCCTCGGCAAGATCGAACTTGTAGGAAAAGCCCGAACAGCCGCCGCCTTCGACGGAAACGCGCAGTGCGCTCTTGCCGGCCTCGGCGCCGACGATCGCAGCGATACGCTTTGCTGCGGCATCTGAAAGGGTTACACTCGTATCCGTCATGTTTCCTCCTGCCGGGGTCAAGATCCGGAGAGAATGGGTTTTGGCACTTAAATGTTCAAATGCCTGATATCAAACAAACTTATCATGATCTTCGCTAAAAGGCCACGATGCGCCGAGGCGATTGGAAAAGCACCTCTTTGCCGTTTGATCGGGCTATAGGTATGAAGAGCGCAAAGCGGCGTCAATGGGCAGATGCGGCAACATTGCAGGATGACGGTGAAGAATGACGATCGATAGGCGTGCTCTAGGTTTCGGCAGCGGTGAAAGGGCGGTCTATGCGGCCGACCCCTGGACGTCGCGCGGACGGCTCTATCAGGAGGACGGCAGCCCGACGCGCTCCGATTTCCAGCGCGACCGCGACCGCATCGTCCATACCACCGCCTTCCGCCGGCTGAAGCACAAGACTCAGGTCTTCATCGCCCAGGACGGTGATCACTACCGCACCCGGCTGACGCATACGATCGAGGTGGCGCAGATTGCCCGCGCGCTTGCCCGCGCCCTGAGGCTTGACGAGGACCTGGCCGAAGGCGTGGCGCTTGTGCATGATTTCGGCCACACGCCGTTCGGTCATACCGGTGAGGACGCGCTGCACGAGGTGCTGCTGCCCTATGGCGGTTTCGACCACAATGCCCAATCGCTGCGCATCGTGACCAAGCTGGAGCGGCGTTATGCCGAATTCGACGGCATCAACCTGACATGGGAAAGCCTCGAAGGCCTCGTCAAACACAATGGTCCGCTGCTGACGCCGGAGGGTGTGGGCACGCGCGGCCCTGTTCCGCAGCCGATCCTCGATTATTGCGAACTGCACGATCTCGAACTTGCAACCTATGCCAGTCTGGAGGCCCAGGTCGCGGCCATCGCCGACGACATCGCCTACAACACCCATGACATCGACGACGGCCTGCGCTCCGGCTACCTGACTTTCGACATGCTGGAGGAAATTCCGTTTCTGGCCGGGTTGATGGCCGAGGTGAGGGCGCGATACCCGCATCTGGAGCCGAGCCGCTTCACCCATGAAATCATGCGCCGGCAGATCACCCGCATGGTCGAAGACGTCATCGCAGTGGCGCAGGAGCGCCTTTCCCTGCTGCGCCCTGAAAGCGCAGCCGACATCCGCGGCGCCGACCAGGTCATCGCCACCTTTTCCGAAAAGATGGCCGAAACCGACAGGCAGATCAAGGCGATGCTGTTCAAACGCATCTATCGCAATCCCGATATCATGCGCATCCGCGCCGGTGCGGCCCGGATCGTCACCGATCTCTTTGCCGCCTACATGGCCAATCCCAAAGAGATGCAGAGCCATTACTGGGTCGATCATATCGCCGGTCTCGCCGATGCGCCGAAAGCCCGCCATGTCGGCGATTATCTTGCCGGCATGACCGATACCTACGCGATCAGTGCCCACAGGCGCTTGTTTGACCACACTCCGGATTTGCGATAGGCAGCGGTCGCCCGCCGAGGCCTGATTTGAGCCTTTGGCACAGCCTATGCATGGAAGAGTGCGATGAACGTTTTTACCGACTTCGAAACCAGGATCAAAACCGCCCTTGAACAGATCGATCTGGTCAGGGAAAAGCGATCCGAACTCGATTTCGGCCGCATCGCCGTCGAGCCGCCGCGTGACGCGAGCCATGGCGACGTTGCGACCAACGCCGCAATGGTCTTGGCAAAACCGCTCGGAACCAACCCGCGCGCGCTGGCCGACATCATCATTGCCAAGCTCCGGGAGGATGCCGACGTCGCCGATGTTTCGGTCGCGGGCCCCGGTTTCATCAACATTCGTCTGTCTGTCGGCTACTGGCAGCGGCTGCTCGCTTCGATGATCGGCGCAGGCACCGACTACGGCCGCTCGACGCTCGGCGAGGGCCGGAAGGTCAACGTCGAATATGTCTCGGCCAATCCGACCGGCCCGATGCATGTCGGCCATTGCCGCGGTGCCGTCGTCGGCGATGCGCTCGCCAACCTGCTCGCCTTTGCCGGCTACGGCGTCGAGAAGGAATATTACATCAACGACGCCGGCTCGCAGATCGACGTGCTCGCCCGTTCCGTCTTCCTGCGCTATCGCGAAGCGCTCGGCGAAAAGATCGGCGAAATCCCCTCGGGTCTTTACCCGGGTGACTATCTCGTGCCCGTCGGGCAGTCGCTGGCCGCCGATTACGGCGTGCGGCTGCACAACATGCCGGAAGACCAATGGATGCCGATCGTCAAGGACCGCACCATCGACGCGATGATGGTGATGATCCGCGAAGACCTGGCGGCGCTGAACGTCCATCACGACATCTTCTTCTCCGAACGCACCCTGCATGCCAATGGCGCAGCCGCCATCCGCACGGCGATCAACGACCTGACCTTCAAGGGCTATGTCTACAAGGGCACGCTGCCGCCGCCGAAGGGCCAGTTGCCTGAGGATTGGGAGGATCGTGAACAGACGCTGTTCCGCTCGACCGAGGTGGGCGACGATATGGACCGGCCGCTGATCAAGTCGGACGGCTCCTACACCTATTTCGCGGCCGACGTCGCCTACTTCAAGAACAAGTTCGATCGCGGTTTCGACGAGATGATTTATGTGCTCGGCGCCGACCATGGCGGCTACGTCAAGCGCCTGGAAGCGGTTGCGCGCGGCGTTTCCGAAGGTAAGGCAAAGCTGACGGTGCTGCTCTGCCAGCTCGTCAAGCTCTATCGTAATGGCGAGCCGGTGAAGATGTCGAAACGGTCGGGCGATTTCGTCACGCTTCGGGACGTCGTCGAGGAAGTCGGCCGTGATTCGGTCCGGTTCATGATGCTTTACCGCAAGAATTCCGAGCCGCTCGACTTCGATTTCGCCAAAGTGACGGAACAGTCGAAAGATAATCCGGTTTTTTACGTGCAATATGCGCATGCCCGCTGCATGTCGGTCTTCCGGCAGGCGAGGGAGGCTTTTCCCGACCTCGAAGTTTCGCCCGCCGAACTCGCGAAAACCGTTGCTGGCATTGGCGATCCGGCCGAATTGCAGCTCGTCGCCAAGCTTGCTGAATTCCCGCGTGTGGTCGAGGCGGCAGCCCAGTCGCAGGAGCCGCATCGCCTCGCTTTTTACCTCTACGACCTCGCCAGTTCCTTCCACGCGCACTGGAACAAAGGTAAAGATCAGCCGGAATTACGATTTGTTAATGATAAAAACCGAGAATCAAGTATTGCCAGACTTGGGCTGGTGTACGCCGTCGCGTCGGTTTTGAAGTCGGGACTTGCCATTACAGGCACTGCCGCACCGGACGAAATGCGATAACGTCACCATTTCCCCACAATGCGCTGGCATCTCAGAGTTGGCGTTTGCGAGTGGGATAGGCATGGCTGATAAACAACTTGCGTATGATACGCGCGGAAAAGACGATCTGTTTGCCGACGATGATCCGTTGGCCGAACTTGCCCGTATCGTCGGCTTCGAGCCGCGTGTTGCAGCAAATACGGTGACCGAAGCACGGCGCGAGCCTGCCCTCGATCTCGAAGACGAGCTTGGGCGCGAGTTTGACCGTTACGATTCACCACGTCCGCTCGCAGAGCTCGATCGCCCCGCCGAGCCGATCTCTGACGACGTCGTTCCTGAAGATTACATCGAGCCCGCGCTCGATGTCTCTCCCGCTGCCGAGGTAGAGATTCCCGAGCCGGTTTCGTCAGTCTCTGCCGAGGCTGAGGAAGTCGTTCTGCCCGACGCAGGCAACTGGGATGCGCCCGCCGTCGACCATGTGGCTTGGCCGCAGCAGCTTGCCGTCGAGCCCGCCGAGGCGCCAGTGCAGTCGGCCTTCGGCGGTGCACGCGACCTGATCGAGGAACTTGAGCTGTCGATCGGCACTGCTCCGGTCTCGTCGCTGCCGCAGCCCGCCAAGGCGCCGCAATGGTCGGCCGCCAGCATCAGGCTGCCGCTTGCCAATTTCCACGCCGCAAAACGCGAGGAAGCGGTTGTTCCGCCGGTGTCGGTGGCTGAAGCTGTCGCAGCAGCGCCGGTGGCGGAAGCGCCGCCCGTCGAGCTTGCCGCTGCAAAGCCGCAGCCGGTGATCGAGCCGTCCGCCCCCGTCGTCGAGCAATTGGCCTCCGTCGTCAGTGTCGAGCCGTCTGAGGAATTCGAATCCGCATCTCCGTCGCTTGGCTTTCCTGCCGAGCTCGATCGCCACGACGAGGTGATCGCGTCGGAAGAACCGGCCGAGGCCGAGGACTTCGTCGAAATCGAAGACGTGCTGGAAGATTTCGGATCCGATGCCGGTTTCGATCTCATTGCCGCCGCCGTCGAAGGCGAGATCCAGGCCGATGCCGCGCTGACCGAGGTCGTACCGGAGATTCCTCACACTGCCGGCACTTTCGATCTTGACGATCTGCTCGCCGACGTCTCGCGTTATCCGGTGCCGCAACGCGCCAATCCGGCTCCCGTTTCGCCGCAGGCCGAATTGGTGGACGCAGCGCCGGTTGCTGCCGCCGCATTCGTCGAGCCGCAAGTGATTGCGCCCGCACCGGTCGCCGCTGCTTCCGTTCGGCCTGTGCCGGTCGAGCCGGCTCCGGTCTATGCTGCCGAAGCTGCAAGGCCGGTCGCACCGCAGCTTGCCGAGGTCATTGCACCTCAGCCTGCCGCACCGGCATATTCGCGGGCGCCGCAACCCGTAGCGGAAGCCGCCGACGACCCCTTCGCCGGTCATGATTTCGAGCTGGATCTTGCCGGCATCGAGCTGGAGCTTGCCGATCTCGATTTCTCCGAACCGCCCGAGCTGACAGCGTCTGAGCCCGCGCCGCAGCCGGAGCCGCCGGTGCGTGCTTCCCAGCAGGCCGCGGCCGCCGCGACTCGCTCTGCCCCGGTTTTTGTGCCTGAGCCGCAAGTTCCGGCTTTCCAACCGGCGGCTTCCGCCCCTGTGCGGCCTGCTCCGGCCCTTGCTGCCGCGCCGCAGGTGCCGACTCCCGCTCCGGCTCCGGCCTTCAACTGGGCGGCACCGGTCTCGGACTCCACCGAGGACCTGCCGTTTGATCCGGCGATGATCTCCGATCCGGAGGAACGTCCTGAAACGGTCGAGGACATGCATGTGCCGGCGCTGCCGCCGGTCGAGCAGCCCGCACCGGTCGCAAAAGCTCAGGATCTGGATTTCGATCTCGACGCGGAGATCGCGAGTTTCTTCGAACCGGCCAAGCCGCGGGAAAACCCGGCCCCGGCCAGGGATACGGCCGCCGCCGCGGCAAAGCCGGTCAAGCCCACCATCGCCGATGGCCTCGATGATTTCGAGCGGGCGCTGGAGGAGGATTTCCGCCGCAGCGTGCGCGAGCCCGTCGAGCGCCGCGAGACCTCCGAGGTCCGGATTGAATCGGCAAGCCAGGCGGCTGATTTCAGCCGCGCCCGGTCGATGCGCCGGCTGCTGGCCGGAACCGTCGTACTCGTGGTCTTTGCCGGCGTCGGTTATGGCGTCTATTCCTCCGTCTGGAACGGCGAGGGGCTCGGCATCGTCGCATCCGGCGAGCCGCGCGTGATCGTTGCCGACAAGGACCCGGTCAAGGTCGTTCCGGAAAATCCCGGCGGCAAGACCGTGCCGAACCAGGATAAGGCCGTCTACGATCGTGTTGCGGGTTCTGCCGAGGAGCCGAAGCAGAAGGCGCTGGTTTCTTCCGACGAGGCCCCGGTTGATGTCGTCCAGCGCACGCTGACACCGGAATCGCTGCCTGAGGACGACGAGAACGCCAACCCAGGCGATCAGGTCTCACCGACCGCGGTCGGTGAAACGGAGGATCCGCGTCTGCTGCCGAACCAGGGCAATGCCGACACCGCTCCCGCAAGCGATGCCGACAAGACGCCGTCCGTTTCGCCACGCAAGGTTCGCACGATGATCGTCAAGCCTGACGGCACCCTGGTCGCCCGTGAGGAACCGGAGCCCGCCGACCAGCCGACGCCTGCCTTGGCGACACCCTCTGCCCAGGCGACGCAGTCTGCCCAGGCGACAACGTCTGCCCAGGCGACGCCATCTGCCCAAGCGACGCCGCCGTTGACGGCCCGCTCGACCCCGTCCGTGCCTCCGGTCGCTGGAACGGCCGCAAGCTTCCCGTCAAACGCCGAGGTTGCTTCCGCCGATGCGCGTTCTGCAGCGCCTGCCCAGCCGCTTGCAGCTGACGCCGACACGCAGGCTGCAAATCCCGCCCCGGTCGATCCGGCGGTGCGCCCGGTCAAGACCACGGCGATCACCGATACCGCTCCGATCCCGACCGCCCGGCCGACCGACCAGCCCGTCAACGTCGTCGGCACCGTGACCGAGAAGGGCAATGTCCGCCCAACCGCGCAACAGCCGAAGACGACGGAGGTCGCAGCCGCAACGCCAGCCGCCGCCAAGCCGCAGCAGGCCGCGTCTGCCGGCGGCTACGGCATCCAGATCGCCTCGCTGCCATCGGAAGACGAAGCGAACAAATCCTACGCCAGCCTGTCGAAGAAATTTGCCGGCGTGCTGAGCGGCCGCGCTCATGAGATCCGCAGGGCCGATGTCGCCGGCAAGGGGATCTTCTACCGTGTCCGTATCCCGGCCGGCTCCAAGGACGAAGCCGCAGCGCTTTGCGAACAGTATCGCGCGGCAGGTGGAAGCTGCTTGATCTCCAAGTAGCATCGGGTCTTTGATTGATTTAACGAGCGGCGGGCCGGATCGGTCCGCCGCTCTTTTTTGTGCATCGCGCCTAGCCTCGCTCGCATTTGGCGGGCCGCTGTCTATGATTCTCATATGACCGAATCAAAAGCGATGATCCTTGGCTGCAGCGGCCTAGCCCTCACATCCGAAGAGAAAGCCTTCTATCGGGGCGAGCGACCCTGGGGCTTCATTCTCTTTGGGCGCAACATCTCCGAAGCAGGGCAGATCACCGATCTTGTCGCCGAACTGCGCGACAGTGTCGGCTGGCATGCGCCGGTGCTGATCGACCAGGAGGGCGGCCGCGTCCAGCGCATCCGTCCGCCGGTTTTTGCCCGTTATCCCTCGGGCCAGGCGCTCGGCGATCTTTATCGCCGCGACCCGGCGCTCGGCCTGCGCGCCGCCTGGGTGATGTCGCGGCTGCACGCCTTCGATCTTTCGCGCCTCGGCATCGATGTCGATTGCCTGCCGGTGCTCGATGTGCCGGTCGAGGGCAGCAGCAACGTCATCGGCGACCGTGCCTATGGCGGCGATCCCGAGACCGTCATCGCCATGGGCCGGGCGGCTGCCGAAGGGCTGAAGGCCGGCGGTCTGCTGCCTGTCATGAAACATATGCCCGGCCACGGCCGCGGCTTTGCCGATTCACATCTGGAACTGCCTGTCGTCACCGTTTCCCGCGATGAGCTGGAGGCCCATGATTTCCCGCCCTTCGTCGCGATGAAGGACGAGCTGATGGCAATGACCTGCCACGTCGTCTTCACATCGATCGACCCCGACAATCCGGCGACGACCTCGCGCAAGGTGATTGACGGCGTCATCCGCGAGCATATCGGTTTTACCGGTCTGCTGCTCTCCGACGACAGCTCGATGAATGCTCTTTCCGGCACGATCGGCGAACGCGCGGCGAATATCATTGCAGGCGGATGCGATATCGTGCTGCATTGCAATGGCCATATGGACGAGATGCTGGATGTCGTGGCAAATGTTCCCCCGCTGGCCGGCGCTTCGCTTGCCCGCGCGAAAGCGGTGGAAGCTGGCTTCTCAGCGCCGGATGCCGCCGATGAAGCGGAATTGAGGGCGGAATTCGAAGCGATGTTTGCGACGGTCTGATCGCAGAGGAGCAGGGTGGTGAACACGGTCAAGGGCACGGAACGTCCGCAGGCGGCAACGCCGATGGACAAGCTGTGGCAGGATAATAGTGCCGAGCGCGCCAGCCACGAGCCGGCGCTGGTGATCGATGTCGCCGGTTTCGAAGGTCCGCTCGACCTGTTGCTCTATCTTGCCCGCAATCAGAAGGTCGACCTGTCGCGCATTTCCGTGCTGGCGCTCGCCGAACAATATCTGCAATTCGTCGAAAGCGCCCGGCGTATCCGCATCGAGCTGGCCGCCGATTATCTCGTCATGGCGGCTTGGCTCGCCTATCTCAAGTCGCGGCTGCTCATTCCCCAGCAGATCAAGGATGACGGTCCGTCGGGCGAGGAGATGGCGGCGACGCTCGCCTTCCGGCTGAAACGCCTCGAAGCCATGCGCCAGGCGGCAGAAGGCCTGGTCAACCGCAACCGCCTCGGCCGCGACATTTTCGTGCGCGGTGCGCCCGAGCATATTCCCGACCGGCAGCAATCCGCTTATGCGGCAAGCCTCTACGATCTTCTGACCGCCTATGCGGCGCTGCGCCAGCGCAATGCCGTCACCCAGGTGACGATCGAGAGGCGCAATGTCTGGTCGCTGACGGATGCCCGCGAACTGCTGACACAGATGATCGGCGAGGTCGGCGACTGGACGGCGATGGAGCATTATCTGCTGCGTTATCTCGCAGCGCCCGAAGAACGCGTCACGGCGATCGCCAGCGCTTTTGCCGCCTCGCTGGAGCTGGTGCGCGAGGGCAAGCTTGAAATCCGCCAGGACGGCGCCTTTCAGCCGATATACATGCGCCGCGGTCCCAAACACGCCACGCTGCAGGTGGTGGAGCAGGAGCAGCCGGCTTGATCGATCCAAAGAGCGAAGAGGATTTCGAGGACGATTTCGAAAAGAGGAGCCGCGATCTGCAGGTTGAGATCGAGGCGGAGCGCATCGCCGAGGCACTGGTCTTCGCCTCCTCGCAACCGGTCTCGGAAGGTTTCCTCGCCGAGCGCCTGCCTGTAAAGACAGATGTGCACGCAATCATGCTGCGCCTGAAGGAGCAATATGCGCCGCGCGGCGTCAACCTCGTGCAGGTCGAGGGCGCCTGGGCCTTCCGCACCGCCGCCGATCTCTCCTTCGTCATCCGCCGCGACGACAACGAGGTGAAGAAGCTGTCGCGCGCCGCACTGGAAGTGCTGGCGATCATCGCCTATCACCAGCCGGTGACGCGGGCCGAGATCGAGGATATCCGCGGCGTTCAGACCTCGCGCGGCACGCTCGACGTGCTGATGGAAGCCGGCTGGGTACGGTTTCGTGGCCGCCGGCGCACGCCGGGCCGGCCGGTGACATTGGGCACGACACGCGATTTTCTCGATCATTTCGGGCTCGAAGAGCTGCGCGATCTGCCCGGTCTCGAAGAGTTGAAGGGAGCGGGCTTGCTGTCGGGCCGGATTCCGGCAAACTTCAATATTCCCTCACCGATGAACGACGAATTGACCGAGGACGAGGACCCGATCACCCAGATGGATCTGGAAGAGCTGGGGTTGCTGGCGCCGCGCGGCGCATCCGAAGATTGAGGGGCTTGCGTCTTGCTTTTGCCACGCATGGCGAAAACAATGGGGGCCACCACTTTTCGGCAGGTCAATGGCTTGTCACAAAGGGCGATACCGTGACATTAAGCGCAGTTCAAAAGGCTTGATGTTGGAAACGGTGTTAGAAATCCTTACATCGTGGGAACAACGAAACAGGGAGTTAGGGTAATGGGTTCTTTTAGCATGTGGCACTGGTTGATCGTTCTGGTCATCGTGCTGTTGTTGTTCGGTCGCGGCAAGATTCCGGAACTGATGGGCGACGTTGCCAAGGGCATCAAAAGCTTCAAGAAGGGCATGACGGACGAAGACGCGCCGGAGACGGCAAAGACCGTCGATCACAAGGCCGACGAAACGAAGTAAACAAGTCCGGGAAAAAGCGCAGCCCCCGCGCTTCCCGTCCAGGAGCCTTGCATGTTCGATATAGGCTGGACCGAGCTTTTGGTCATCGCGGTCGTGCTGATCGTCGTTGTCGGTCCCAAGGATTTGCCGCCGATGCTGCGCGCTTTCGGCAAGATGACGCAGCGCGCCCGCAAGGTCGCGGGTGAATTTCGTGCGCAGTTCGACGAAGCGTTGCGCGAAGCCGAGCTTGACGACGTCCGCCAGACCATCAGCGACGCCCAGAAGCTCAACCCGGTCAACAGCCTGCGCGAGGCGATGAACCCGCTTCGCCAGATGGGCAACGAGATCAAGGCCGATCTGCAGAAGGCGTCCGCCGCTCCGGAAAATAAGACCGAAGTGCCACCGGCTGCCGTTTCGGCCCCGACGCCGTCGATGAGCCTGCCGGAAACGCCGCCTTTGGTGCCGACGCCTGTGCAGCTTGAGCCAGCCGCAGCGATTGTTCGGGCCGATACAGTTGCCGCCAAGCCGAAGGCTGTTCGCAAGCCGCGCGTCAAAGCCGCTGACAAGGTCGATGCCGCGGCCGCTGTCGCCGTGCCGGTGGAAAAGCCCAAGCGCACGACGGCGGTGAGGAAGCCTGCAACGCCGAAGAAGCCGGCGCAGACAGAGAAGGACGAGGCATGAGCGGTGATATCGAAGACAAGCCGCAGCCGCTGATCGAGCACCTGATGGAGCTGCGCACGCGACTGATCTGGTCGATCGGCGCGTTTTTCGTCGCCTTCATCGCATGCTTCTTTTTTGCCAAGCATCTCTTCAACTATCTGGTCATTCCCTACAAAACCGCCGTGGAATGGGCCCATCTCGACGTCGAAAAAGCCCAGCTCATCTACACCGCGCCGCAGGAATTCTTCTTCACCCAGGTCAAGGTGGCGATGTTCGGCGGTCTTGTGGTCGCATTCCCGATCATTGCCGCCCAGGTCTACAAATTCGTGGCGCCGGGTCTCTACAAGAACGAGCGTCAGGCCTTCCTGCCGTTCCTGATCGCTTCGCCGGTCCTGTTCCTGATGGGCGCCGCGCTCGTCTATTTCTTCTTCACGCCGATGGTCATGTGGTTCTTCCTGTCGATGCAGCAGGCGCCCGGTCATGACGAAGTGGCGATCTCGCTGATGCCGAAGGTCTCGGAATATCTGAGCCTGATCATGACGCTGGTCTTCTCCTTCGGCCTCGTCTTCCAGCTGCCCGTCATCACCACGCTGCTTGCCCGCGTCGGCCTGCTGACATCGCAATGGCTCGCCGAAAAGCGCAAATTCGCCATCGTGCTTGCCTTCGTCGTCGCCGCCGTGCTGACGCCGCCGGACCCGATGTCCCAGATCGGCCTTGCGATACCGACGATCCTTCTCTACGAGATTTCCATTCATGCGGCGCGACTCGTGGAGCGCCAGCGTGCTCGGCAGGCGCTCGAAAAGGAAACCGAATCCGCGGACGTTGCCAAGACGGACAGCGTCTGAGGCGATCCTGGAAATCCCTTTGTGACGCCGTCTCATCCGGTCGAAGCCCGGTCAGGCTTTGGCCGGGTCATTTCTGTTGCAACGACCTGGAACGACGATGCTCGATATCAAATGGATCCGTGAGAATCCCGAAGCGCTCGATGCCGCCCTTGCCAAGCGCGGTGCGGAGCCTCTGGCCCAAAGTCTCGTCGCCCTCGATGAAAAGCGCCGGTCTGCCGTGCAGAAGGCGCAGGATTTGCTCTCTCGCCGCAACGCCGCCTCCAAGGAGATCGGCGCGGCCATGGCGCAGAAGAACGCCGAACTGGCCGAAAAGCTGAAGGCAGAGGTCGCCGATATCAAGGAGACGCTGCCCGCAGCCGAGGAGGAGGAGCGCGCGCTTTCCGCCGAGCTCACCGACGCGCTGTCGCGCATTCCGAACGTGCCGCTCGACGAGGTCCCTGTCGGCAAGGACGAGCATGACAATGTCGTCACCCGCACCATCGGTGAAAAGCCGCGCTGGAACCATACGCCGAAGGAACACTTCGAGATCGGCGAAGCGCTCGGCTACATGGATTTCGAGCGCGCCGCCAAGCTTTCCGGTTCGCGCTTCACGGTTCTGACCGGGCCGCTTGCCAGGCTCGAGCGCGCGCTCGGCCAGTTCATGATCGATCTCCACACCCGCGAGCACGGCTATACCGAAGTCAGTTCGCCGCTGATGGTGCGCGCCGAGGCGCTGTTCGGCACCGGCAATCTGCCGAAGTTCGAAGAGGATCTCTTCAAGACGACGGATGGACGTTATCTCATTCCGACAGCCGAGGTGACGCTGACCAATCTGGTGCGTGAGGAAATCCTCGATCAGGAGAAACTGCCGCTCCGCTTCACCGCATTGACCCCGTCCTTCCGTTCGGAAGCGGGCTCGGCCGGCCGCGACACGCGCGGCATGCTGCGCCAGCACCAGTTCTGGAAATGCGAGCTCGTCTCGATCACCGATGCCGAGAGCTCGATTGCCGAGCATGAGCGCATGACCGCCTGCGCCGAAGAAGTGCTGAAGCGCCTCGGCCTGCATTTCCGCACGATGACCCTTTGCACCGGCGACATGGGCTTCGGCTCGCGCAAGACCTACGATCTTGAAGTCTGGCTGCCGGGGCAGAATGCCTTCCGCGAGATTTCCTCCTGCTCGGTCTGCGGCGATTTCCAGGCCCGGCGCATGAATGCGCGTTACCGCGGCAAGGACGACAAGAGCAACAGGTTCGTCCACACGCTGAACGGTTCCGGCACCGCCGTCGGCCGCTGCCTGATCGCTGTCCTCGAAAATTATCTGAACGAGGATGGTTCCGTCACGATTCCGGACGTTTTGCTGCCTTATATGGGCGGATTGACCAGAATCGAACGGGCGGCCTGAGGCGATGCGCATCCTGCTTACGAATGACGACGGCATTCACGCCGAAGGCCTCGCCGCGCTGGAGCGGATTGCGCGCACGCTCTCCGACGATGTCTGGATCGTGGCGCCCGAGACCGATCAGAGCGGCCTTGCCCATTCGCTGAGCCTTTCCGAGCCCCTGCGGTTGCGCAAGATTTCCGACAAGCATTTCGCGCTGCGCGGCACGCCGACCGATTGCGTCATCATGGGCATCAGGCAGGTGATGGACATCAAGCCTGATCTCGTCCTCTCCGGCGTCAATTCGGGCTCGAACGTTGCCGACGACGTGACCTATTCCGGCACGATCGCCGGCGCCATCGAAGGCACGATGCAGGGCGTGCGCTCCTTCGCGCTGAGCCAGGCCTATCTCTATGAGGACGGTGCGCGCATCGTACCCTGGGAAGTCTGCGAGACCCATGCACCGGCTCTTCTGGAAAAACTGATGGTCCTGGATCTGCCGGAGGGCACGTTCCTCAATCTCAACTTTCCGAACTGCCGTCCCGATGAGGTCGATGGCGCCGAGGTAACCATGCAGGGCAAGCTCGCCTTCAACCTGCAGGTCGACGCTCGTTCCGATGGGCGGGGCTTCCCTTACTACTGGCTGAAGTTCGGTGAACGCGCCGGCGCCTTCATCGAAGGCACCGACATTCACGCGCTGAAGCATAACAAGATTTCGGTAACGCCTTTGAAACTGGATCTGACCGATTATTCCGTAACGGACCGCGTGGCGCGGGCCTTGGGATACGGAGCACAGGTTTGACGGCAAGACTGGCGGAGAAGGAGGGCTTTGCGGCGCTCGTCCTCAGATTGCGTGCCGCAGGCATCTCCGACCTCGATCTGCTGACGGCGGTCGAGCAGACGCAGCGCTCGCTCTTCGTACCGCCGCAATTTGCAGATGACGCCTATTCGAGCCGGACGATACCGATCGAATGCGGCTCCTTCCTGGAAGGCGTCGATTTTGTCGTCCGCATCCTGCATCACCTTAAAGTCAAACCGGGGCAACGCGTCCTGGAGATCGGCACCGGCAGCGGTTTTACCGCCGCCGTCATCGGCCGCATGGCCGAGCGTGTTCTGTCCATCGACCGCTACAAGACACTGACATCGGCTGCGCAGCGGCGCATGGAATCGCTTGGTCTGCGCAACGTCATCATCCGCCATGCCGATGGCAGTGCCGGCATGCAGGGAGAGGGCACCTTCGACCGCATCCTGGTGACCGCGGCCTTCAACGCCATGCCGCGCTTCTATACCGACCAGCTGGTTTCCGGCGGCTCGATGATCGCGCCGCTGATGATCTCCGAGAACGAATGTCGCATGGTGCGGCTGACCAAAACCGGCAGCCGTTTCGAACGCGAGGAATTGTTCGAAGCACCCTATCTGCCGATCGTTCCGCGGCTTGCCTCGCTGCTGTAGACGCCGATGGCTTCAGGCCGGACCAGGCCGAAATCTCAAACTCGCATCTCCATCGAAAAAAGGAGAGCAGCATGTCATCCGAAAACCGCTCGGACTTTTCCGTATCGTGTTCGAAGGACTGCGATTTTTCATCCATAAGCTATGGTTATCAACTTCTCAAAAATATCGTACTGATTCCAGCATCTTAACCGCGTGGTAATACTAACGCGTTTTAATAGACTCACAAATGGTTGCGTTCTCAGTGGGTCGAGTCAATGCGTTTCAGTCTTTCGCCGAAGTTCGGAAAGTCCGCCGGTAATCTTCTGGTTGTGGGCCTGCTTGCAAGTGCGGCAACGGGCTGCAGTTCCGATGTGACACGGTTCGGCGGCTTGTTTTCCTCCTCCTCAGGGCAGGATCAGATCACCACTAGTTCCATTCCGCGCAGGAGCGCCCCTCAGGGTGATCCGGTGCCGCGCGCCGATCTCGGCGGCTCTGCCGTTGCCAGCCAGTCGGGTTACGGCGGCGGCAATGGTGGGCTGAACCAGCCCTATCCGGCCAGCCCGAGCTACGATCCGGTTCGTACGTCGAGTGCACGCATGGCGTCCGCGCCGGTTTCGGTGCAGCGTTCCGAGCTGGCTGCGCCGACGGCGGCAGCACCTTCCCGGCAGCGGGAGAAGGAAGTCGCGCTCGCTCAGCCTTTCCCGGCCTCGCCTCAGGCTGAAAAGCACCGTTTGGTCGCTCCCACGCAGCCGAAGACAACACCCGATCCTCTGACGACGGGCACGACGCCGAAGGTCTCCGGCTGGTCTGCGACCAATGCGCCTTCCGTGACGCTGCGTCCGGGTGAAAGCATCGCCACGCTTTCCCGACGCTTCGGTGTTCCGGAAAATGAAATCCTGCGCGTCAACAGCCTGAAGACGGCATCGGCGGCCAAGCCCGGCCAGGCGATCCTGATCCCGACCTTCAATGGCGGCAATGCTGCCAAGGCGGCGTCGCAGACGGCCGATCTCTCCAAGCCCGGCAAGATGCCGGAACCGGTGAAGGCGCCCGAGCAGAATGTCGCCGTCGTTCCCGGCGCCAATTCCGCCCGCGACAAGACCATGGCGAGCGCCGATTCGACAGGCAAGCTTCCAGCTGGCGCCGGCAAGGATCCGAAAGCGCCTGCCGGCACCTATGTCGTCAAGCAGGGCGATTCGCTGGCGAGGATCGCCAAGGCGACCGGTTCCAATATCGACGATCTCAAGGCCGCCAATAATCTTTCGGCCAACTCGCTGCGCGTCGGCCAGGCCCTGAAGATCCCGAGCGGCACCGCCGACAATATCAAGACGGCATCGATCCCGGCCGAAAAGGCCGATCCGAAGCCGGCTCCGGCGGCGCCCGCCCAGCAGGTAGCATCCGCTCAGCCAGCGCCCTACAAGGCGCCGGCCGCCACCCAGACGGTCGATGATGTCGAGAAGAAGTCTGACGTCAGCTCCGCCGCACCGGAATCGACCGGCATCGGCAAGTATCGCTGGCCGGTCCGCGGCCAGGTCATCGCTTCGTACGGCGCCAACGTCAACGGCAACCGCAATGACGGCATCGATATCTCGGTGCCGCAGGGCACGCCGATCAAGGCCGCCGAAAACGGCGTCGTCATCTATGCCGGCAACGGCCTGAAGGAACTCGGCAACACGGTTCTCGTCCGCCACGATGACGGCACCGTCACCGTCTACGGCAATGCCGATACGCTGAGCGTCACGCGCGGCCAGAAGATCCAGCGCGGCCAGACCGTCGCCGTCTCCGGCATGAGCGGCGACGTCAAGCAGCCGCAGGTCCATTTCGAGGTGCGCAAGGACGCATCCCCGGTCAACCCGATGACTTTCCTGGAGTAGGTAGAGCGTACCAGGAAGCGCAAAAGCCCGGCCACCCGCCGGGCTTTTGTCATTTGGAGCATATGCAGTTTCGGTCGCATGGACTTCCTGCCGGAAGAGTGAATTGGCAGCACCTGCATCGGCGCAAAATCGCCGTTAGAGACTATTTTTGCGCACATTGCAGGCATTGGCAGAGGCCGATGACGCATTATGCCTGATGTTCGGCGCATATGATGTCTACATTCCCGAAAGTTCAATTCACTATGCCTGGACCCTTTTGAAGACGGATAGGCAGCCCATGACGAATATCGCCCAGATGCAGGAACAGCGTCTCGAAGCACTCCGACTGACGAATTCGGGTGCGCCTGAATTGCCGTCCAACCCGTTTTTCGGCGTCGGCCCGATCACGGATGCGACCACTGACGAAGTGGATAGCCGGCTGCGGCGCCTCGCCTTCGATGCCTGGATCGAAAAGACCTATCGCAAGTTCGACGACAAGGGCAACGATATCGGCGGCTTCACCACGGCCGAGATTTCCCGCAGCATGCACCGCGGCTATCCGGCGGATAAGATCCTGACCGACATGATGCGGGCGATCCACACCTACTTCCATTTCCCGAAGACGAACCGCATGGCGGTGGGGCTCGGCGGCGGCCACAGCGGCTACACTGTCTGCGTCCAGCATCTGATGAATGCCAACGACGCCAACCAGCGCGTCTATGTCGATACGCCGCGCCCGGAAAGCGATCCGTCCCGGTCGGCCGGCTTCTTCCGTCAGTCCTGGGCCACGCAGTTGATCGAGATGCAGCGCTTCGCCGAAAAAGGCTGCGAGAGCCGTATCCATTTCGCAGCCTCCGAAGGCGTGATCCCGACGGCCGCTGAACTCTCCGACCTCGGCGTATCGATCTTCGTCGGCGTCGGCCACGAGACCACTGGCGCTAATGCTTATACGAGCCGCGAGATCCACGAGCTCTTGAACTGGATCGACCGCGATCCGGCAAACCACCACGCGGTATTCGACGCCACGTCGATGCTCGGCGCCATGCCCTGGGAGCCCGAGCTGGTCGATGCGGTGATGGCAAAATGCTGCCTGTTCATGCCGTTCCAGAAGGCGATCGGCGGGATTTCCGGATATTTCGTCGCCTCCTTCACGCCGCATGCCCTGGCTCTGGTCGAGAAGAACCAGCAGGACCCTGCCTGGGCGATCCCGCGCCAGCTGAAGATCGCGCCGCCGATCGATGCGCGCCAGCCGCTTTCAGCCAAGCGCTCCGTGGATGCCGGCCCGTTCTACGATGCCGGGGAAGACCGCATGCTCGGCGGCGTCATCAACACCTACAGCGCGCTCGCCTTTGCCGAGACCACGTTTGGTCTCCTGCAGTCCGAGGCACGGGTCGGCTCGGTTGTCGAGCTCAACCGGCGCTCTGCCGCCAACCGGGCGGTGATCGACGAGTGGGTAAAATCGCATCCGCTGCTGTCTTTGACCGTTACCGATGCCGAGCGGCGCGGTGCTGCCGTGACGCTTCTGAAGATCGAGGATGCCGGCATCACCGATCCCGCAATCCACGCCCGCATCATTGCCCGCTCGAAGCAGTTGCTCGGCTACGAGGGCATCACCCATCCGAACGGCGAATTTGAACCCGGCCTCGATGCGGCACGCTACGTCAATGCGTTCCCGGGAACGCCCGGCGACTACCGTGCCTGGGTCGGCGGCATCCGCGAGCCGGCAGATGTCGTGGCCCTCTTGGAAAACCTGCAATATGCCTATCTCAGAGCCAAGATCGTCGTTCTCGAAGAGGAACTGGCGAAAGAGGGCGTCACCTTTGACGCGTCCGCGAAGGCCGGAGCAGCCGCCCGCAAGGACGATCCGCAACGCGCCTACAAGGTGCTGATCGCCGATCTGGTCGGCCTGCGCCTCGGCGCGGACGGCAAGCCCGACCACAGCGAAATCCGGGCCTACATCGAGGAAAAGGGTGGTGTCTTCCATGTCGGCCCGATCGGCGACGGTTCGGCGCTGGAGAAGGGCCGCATCCATTTCTTCTATCAGCCCGATCTCAGCACCGAGGCGGAAATCCTGCCGCAGACGGACAAGGGTCAGTATGACGCCTTGATCGCGGCGGCGACCTTCATCCCGAAGGCTTCCGTCTTCTCGCTCGGCGGCGTGCGTATCGGCGCGGGAACCGGCAACATGGGTTCGGCCTCTTGGGGCGGAGGCAACGGCGAAGGCGGTGAGGCGCCGCTGATGAACACCCCCGGCATCAACAGCCGGGCAACCGCCCAGATGGCTGTGAAGGCGATCCTCAAGGTCGTTCCCGATCTGCCGGTCGACAGGCTGCACCGGATGGTTGCCGCCGGCGATTTCGATACCGGGCGCCAGCTCAAGGATTTCCCGACGGCAAAGCTCGAAGGCCGGAAACTTGCCGTTCTCGGCTACGGCAATATCGGCCGTGAAGTCGCCAAGCTCGCCAAGGCCTTCGGCATGAAGGTGGCGATCTACGCCCGCGAGCACCACAGGCGCTGGATCGAGGCCGAGGGCTTCGACTATGCCGCAAGCCCGGTCGAAGCGGCAAGCGGCGCCGACGTCCTCTCCGTGCATATCGGCCTTGGCCGCCTGGACGCATCGACCGGCATCTATTCCAATGCCGGCACCGTCGATGCGAAGGTTCTCGGCGCCATGAAGGACGGCGCGGTGCTGGTTAATTACGACCGCGGCGAAGTCGTGGATGCCGGTGCGCTCGACGCCGCGCTTTCCTCCGGCAAGATCGCCCATGCGGCGATCGATGCCGACCTCTTCAAGGATGCCGCGACGGGCAAACTCAGCGGACCGATGCTGCCCTACCTGCCGCTTGAAGAGCGCCACAAGGGCAAGCTGGAACTGCTGCCGCACGCCGCCGCCGATACCGATCATCCCTCGCGGGTGACCGGCGCCAAGCAGGCGGTCGACCAGATCTTCGAGGTCATCCGCTTCAAGTCGGTCACCAATCTCAAGGGCGATCTGCCCGAGGGTTACGTCTCGGCGGGCGGCCGCACCCCGGCCGGAATCGGCAAGGTGACGAAGCGGGTGGTGGGCGAGATCGGCGACAAGTCTGAGTTGCTCGAAGAATTGCGGCAGACCTCGGAAAAGGTCGCGGCCATTATCGGTGCGCTGTCCGCCGTCTCAGACCCGAACCACCGCGACCGGATCGTCGACCGTTACACCGGCCTGCTGGTCGAAAGCGCCGGGCGGCAGCGTGTCCTTCTCGAGCGGCTCGCTCTCTACGGACCGGCGGGAGAGTAACCCATGGCGGCGTTGGATAAACGCTGATCATTCCGGCCTTCGGGTGTTGCTTGCAATGCCCGAGGCCTTGAACCTGACTGAGGCGCGTCGCACCGAACCTGGTTCATGCGGCGCGCTTTGGCTTTCAGGCCCTGTCGATGTGAACGCGCATGCGTCCGGCAAGATCCTGAATATATTGCCAGGCGACGCGACCGGAGCGCGCGCCGCGCGTCGTCGCCCATTCCAGCGCCTCGGCATGCATCTTGTCGCGCTCGAGCCCGAGCTTGAAGTGGTCGGCATAGCCGTCGATCATGCCGAGATAGTCTTCCTGGCTGCATTTATGGAAGCCGAGCCAAAGGCCGAAGCGATCGGATAGCGAAACCTTCTCTTCGACCGCCTCAGACGGATTGATCGCCGTCGACTGCTCATTTTCCATCATATGGCGCGGCAGGAGATGGCGCCGGTTTGAAGTGGCGTAGAAGAGGACATTGTCCGGCCGCCCCTCGACGCCGCCGTCGAGTGCCGCCTTCAGCGACTTGTAGGCGGTGTCGTCATGATCGAAGGAGAGGTCGTCGCAGAAAACGATGACGCGGTAGGGTGTGTCCTTCAGAAGATCGAGCAGGGTGGGGAGGCTCGCAATATCCTCGCGATGGACTTCGACCAGCTTCAGCGCGACGCCGCTTTCACCCCGGACATCCTCGTGCACCGCCTTGACAAGGGAGGATTTGCCCATGCCGCGTGCGCCCCAGAGCAGCACATTGTTGGCGGCATAACCCTCGGCGAAACGCACCGTATTTTCATGCAGGATATCGCGCACATGATCGACGCCGCGGATGAGCTTCAGCGCCACCCGGTTCGGTTTTTTCACCGGCTGCAGGTGCTGGCGCATCGGCGCCCAGACGAAACAGTCCGCCGCATCCCAGTCGTTGACGGCAGGCGCCGGTCCGGCAAGGCGCTGAACGGCATCGGCGAGCCGCTTCAGTTCGGCAAGCAGGGCGGTGTTGATTTCCTCGGTCATCGCGGGCCTCCTGTGTTTCGCTGCGGGGTACCATGGCGTTTTGTCGGCGGAAAGGTTATGAGGCAGCGGAATCGGTACTGTTTCCGGCTGTTTCTGTTGCATTCATCGAAGCGGCAATTATAGTCCGGCAACCTGAAAAAGAGGCGGGGTTCCGCCGCCAAGCTGAGGAGTTTAGCATGTTCATCACCCCGGCATTCGCCCAGAGTGCGACCGACACCGCAACCGGTTTCGGCGGCTCCGGTTTCGAAATGATCATCCTGTTCGTGCCGCTGATGGTCGTCTGGTACTTCCTGCTGATCCGTCCGCAGCGCGCACAGGCAAAAAAGCGTGAGGAAACCCTGAAGGCGATCCGCCGCGGCGACCAGGTCGTCACCGGTGGTGGTCTCGTCGGCAAAGTCACCAAGGTCGTCGACGACAAGGAAGTCGAAGTCGAGATCGCCGACGGCGTTCGCGTTCGCATCGTCCGCAGCGGCATTTCGGACGTTCGTGTCAAGGGTGAACCAGTCAAGGCCGACGCAGCGTAACAAGCGATAACGGCAGGACAGCCGCCGGATCGGAAGATCGTCGAGAGAATGTTGCATTTTTCCCGCTGGAAAACACTTCTGATCTGGCTGGCCGCCTTTGCGGCCATCGTCACTGCTGCGCCCAATCTGCTGAGCGAGGCGCAGCGCGCCTCGCTGCCCGGCTGGTTGCGGCACGACCGCATGACGCTCGGTCTCGATCTGCAGGGCGGCTCGCATGTCGTTCTGAAGCTCGAACGCTCCGATATCGTCAAGGAGCGGCTGGAAGAGGTCGTCGCCAATGTGCGCAATGCGCTGCGCGGTGCCGGCATCCGCTATACCGGGCTGACCGGCAACGACCAGACCGTCACGGTGCGGATCACCGATCCGGCCGAGACGCAGAAAGCGGTCGATCTCCTGAAGCCTCTGACGGCACCTGGCGGGCGTTCGGGACCCGAAGTCGCGCTGCAGCAGAGCGCGGAAGGGCAGCTCTCGCTGCAGATTTCCGACGCTGGCATCGCTGCCGACATTGCTTCCGCCCAGACCAGGTCGCTCGATATCGTCAGCCGCCGCATCGCGGGGTTCGGCTACGACAATTTCCTCGTCCGTCCCGATGGCGTTGACCGGATCGTCGTGCAGGTACTGGGATCGGTCGACGCCGAGCGATTGAAGAACCTCCTGAACCAGCCGGCCAAGCTTTCCTTTCATCTGATCGACGAAAGCATGTCGGGGCAGGAGGCGCTGAACGGCCGCTGGCCGGTGACATCCGAGGTGCTCTATTCGCTGGACGATCCGCCAGTTCCCTATCTCGTCGACCGTACGGCTTTCGCCACGGCCGGCAACATGGTGCATATCGAGCCGCTCATCGACCCGCAGACGCAGGACGCGTCGATCGAGTATCGTCTCGATGCGGAGGGCACAGCGCGGCTGGCTGAGGCGACAGGCCGGAATGTCGGCAAACACCTTGCCATCGTCTTCGACGACCAGGTGATGTCGGCGCCTGTCATCGAGGCGCCGATCACCGGTGGCGAGGGGCGGATTTCCGCCAACTTCTCCGAGGACGGGGTTCGCGATCTTGCGGTCATGCTGCGCGCCGGTGCTTTGCCGGCAACGCTGACGAGCGTCGAGGAGCGCAGCGTCAGCCCGGGTTTCGGCGCCGAATCGATCTTCTCCGGTCTCATTGCCGGCCTTGTCGCCGTCGTGCTGGTCGCAGCACTGATGATCGCGCTTTACCGCATTCTTGGCGTCATCGCCGTCGTCTCGCTCTTCTTCAACCTGATCCTCATCGTCGCGGTGCTCAGCCTTGCCGGCGCGACGCTCACCTTGCCCGGGATTGCCGGCATCGTGCTCATCGTCGGCATGGCGGTCGATTCCAACGTGCTGATCTACGAGCGCATCCGTGAAGAGGAGAAAACCGCCCATTCCTTCGCCGAGGCGGTCGGCCGCGGTTTCTCGCGCGCATTCGCAACGATCGTCGATGCGAATGTCACGATCTTCATCGCGGCCGTCATCCTCTTCTTCCTCGGCAGCGAATCCATCCGCGGTTTCGCCGTAACGCTGGCGGTCGGCATTCTGACGACCGTTTTTACGGCGTTCACGCTGACGCGCTCGATTGCTGCGGTCTGGCTGCAGCGGCGCCATCCCCGGCATTTGTCGAAGAGCGTCCTGACGCACCTTTTCGAACACGCCAATATCCGCTTCATGGGCATCCGCCGTTATGTCTTTACGACGTCGGCTGTTATCTCGCTGATCGCCATGGCGGCCTTTGCCTCCGTCGGCCTGCATCTCGGCATCGATTTCACCGGCGGCTCGCTTATCGAGGTGACGGCAAAACAGGGCAATGCCGATATTGCCGATCTCCAATCGCGCCTCAACGATCTCAATCTCGGCGAGGTCGTTGTCGAGCGCACCGGCGGCCCGTCGAATGCGCGGATCCGCATCGCCTCCCAGGGCGGCGGCGAGAATGCCGAGCAGTCGGCGGCGACGCTTGTGCGCGGCGAGCTCCAGGAGGATTATGATTTTCGCCGCGTGGAGGTCGTCGGCCCCGCCATATCGGGCGAATTGACGATGATGGCGACGCTCGGCATGCTGGCAGCACTTGTGGCGATCCTCATCTATATCTGGATCCGCTTCGAATGGCAGTTTGCAGTCGGCGCCATCATTGCCACGCTGCACGACGTCATCATTATGCTCGGTCTCTTCGTGCTGACCGGCATCGAGTTCAACCTGACGAGCATTGCCGCCGTGCTGACCATCGTCGGTTATTCGCTGAACGACACGGTAGTGGTCTATGACCGAATGCGCGAGAATCTGCAGCGATACCGGAAGATGCCGTTGCCGATCCTGATCGATGCGTCGATCAATCAGACGCTGTCGCGCACCATTCTGACCGCCGCGACGACGCTGCTCGCCTTGCTGGCGCTCTATCTTTTCGGGGGCGAAGTCATCCGCTCCTTCACCTTTGCGATGCTTTTCGGCGTCGCTCTCGGCACCTTCTCTTCGATCTATATCGCCGCCCCTGTCTTGATCGTCTTTCGGCTGCGGCCGGAGGCTCCCGACGGGGAAGAGAGCAACAAGACGGATGCTGGTGTAAAATCCGGCACGGTGGTTTGAAAACATGGCAAAAGGCATAGAAATCCGCGCCGCCCATTTTCCCGGGCGCGCGCCGATCGATACTTACGGCAATGGCGGCTTCCGCTTTGCCGATATGTCGCATCGCGGCTCGATCCTTTGCCTGCCTTCCGGCATTCATGGCTGGGACATGGATATGTCGAAACCGCTGTCGCCCGAAAATTTCCGCCGGGTGCTGGATGAGGCTGCCGATATCGAGGTTCTGCTCGTCGGCACCGGAACCGAGCTTCGCCGACTGCCGGAGGAATTGAAGCAGGCGCTGAAGGCGCGCGGCATTGCCTCCGATCCGATGAACACCGGGGCAGCGGTGCGCACCTTCAATATCATGCTCGCCGAGCAGCGCGCCGTCGCTGCGGCATTGATCGCGGTCTGACGATGGCTGAAGCGACTATGGCGAAGAACCAGGAGATCTGCCTGGCGATGCTGCGCGACAGCGATCGCGACCGTTACCTTGCATGTCTGCTGTCGCCGGAGGAAAGGCGCGGCGCGCTTGCGGCGCTGTACGCATTCAATGCCGAGCTTGCCCGCATCCGTGATCTCGTGCACGAGCCGTTGCCCGGCGAGGTCAGGCTGCAATATTGGCGCGACCTGCTGGAAGGCAGCGCGCATGGTTCGACAGCCGCCAACCCCGTCGCCGCGGCACTTCTGACGGCGATCGAGACGCACCGCCTGCCGCGCCAGACGCTGATCGACATAATCGAGGCCCGCACCTTCGACCTTTATGACGATCCGATGGAAACGCGCCTGTCGCTCGAAGGTTATGCCGGCGAGACGGCATCAGCCCTGATTCAGCTTGCAAGCCTCGTGCTTTCGCCTGAAGAGGCGGCACGATCGGCTGATGCGGCCGGCCATGCCGGTGTTGCCCAGGCGGTTGCCGGCCTGTTGCTGCTGATGCCGCTGCATCGCCGCCGCGGCCAGGTCTATATTCCGCTGCAGATCTTGTCCGCCACCGGTCTCGACCGTGATGTCTTCCTTGCCGGCGAAGACCGGCCACGCATCTCTGCCGCCATCGAAGCCTTCGCCGGCCTCGGCCGCGAGCATCTGGCAAAGGCGAGGGGGGCCGGACCGATTGCGCCCGCCGTCTTTCCGGCCTTTCTGCCGGCGACGCTTGCCGAACCGGTGCTCGTCAGAGCGCAGAAGCGCGGCGTCCTGCTGTTCGACCGGCCGCTGCAGCTGCCGCAATGGCGCCGCCAGCTGCAGATGGGATTGGCGGCAGCGCGCAGAAAAATCTGACTTCGGTCAAACTCGCGCAAGTCTCACGCGTTACAAGCCTTGAACCGCTACCCTTTTTGAACGGAGACTCGGGCGTGGGCATTATCGTCTGGTGCGTTCTTTTCGCCATCGTCATCTTCTTTGCTTTTGCGGCGACGCGCATGGCTGCGCAGAACAAGGAAGACGGCCTGCATGACACGGGTCTCGCCATCATCGAGTTCGGCCGCGCTTTTCCGAACGAGGCGATCCGTCAGCTGCAGCCGACGGAAAACGGCCAGGCAGTCTTCGTGCGCCTGCACGACAATAAGGCCGGCGTCATGCGCAACATGTCGCGTCACTTCGCCTGCCATCTGATCCAGCCGGGCCGTGTGCGCGTCGTCAGCTCGCAAACGGGCAGGGGGCTGGTGATCGAGTTCCTCGATGCGCCGCATCATAACGGCGATTTCGAATTCGCTTCCGCCAAGGAGGCGTCGGAAGTCGCGCTCTGGCTGCTCGGCAACTATATCGCCGAGCCGGATAAGGACCTGCTTATTTCGGCGGCGAACAAGCAGTAAGCGCTACACTTTATGGCTGCATAATCTTACCCCTAAATCGGATCCGATTTAGGGAATTATGCAGGGTCGCTTTTGGCAGATGTTGAAGTCTGCCCAAGCCAGGCGGCGCAATCTGCAAGTGCGCGGCGTGCGATCAGCTGCCGTTTCATGATCGTCTTGTCCTTGCCGCGGAAACGCTTGACGCCTTCGGGCTTGACGATCGAACCCGGCTCGAGCTCTGGAAACAGCCCGAAATTGATGTTCATCGGCTGGAAAGACCTCTTGCCCGGCTCCTCGTCGGTGACGATATGGCCGCCGGTGATATGACCGAGCAGCGAGCCGAGCGCCGTTGTTGCAGGCGGCAGCGAGATCGCTTCACCCTTGCGTTCGGCAGCAGCGAACCGCCCGGCCATCAGCCCGACGCTGGCGCTTTCCACATATCCCTCGCAGCCGGTGATCTGACCGGCGAAACGCAGGCCGGGCCGAGATTTCAACGTCAGCGACGGATCGAGCAGGGTGGGGGAGTTGATGTAGGTGTTGCGGTGCAGACCGCCGAGACGGGCAAATTCCGCATTTTCCAGACCCGGGATCATCCGGAAGATTTCCGACTGCGCGCCATATTTCAGCTTCGTCTGGAAGCCGACCATATTGTAGAGCGTGCCGAGCGCATTGTCCTGGCGCAGTTGCACGACCGCATAGGCTTTCACTGTCGGGTTATGCGCGTTGGTCAGCCCCATCGGCTTCATCGGCCCGTGACGCAGCGTCTCGCGGCCGCGTTCGGCCATCACCTCGATCGGCAGGCAGCCATCGAAATAAGGCGTGCCTTCCCATTCCTTGAAACCGACCGTGTCGCCCGCTATCAGCGCGTCGACGAAGGCATTGTACTGCGCCTCGTCCATCGGGCAGTTGATGTAATCCTTGCCGGTGCCGCCGGGACCGACCTTGTCGTAGCGCGACTGATACCAGCAGATATCCATGTCGATGCTCTCGCGGTAGACGATCGGCGCGATGGCATCGAAGAAGGCGAGCGAATCTTCGCCGGTTTGCGCCTGGATGGCGCTGGCAAGCGACGGCGCCGTCAGCGGCCCGGTGGCGACGATGGCAAGATCCCAGTCCCGTGGTGGCAGGCCGGTAACTTCTTCGCGCACCACCGTGATGAGCGGGTGGTCGTGGATCGCCTTGGTCACCGCCTCGGAGAAGCCATCGCGATCGACGGCGAGCGCGCCGCCGGCCGGCACCTGATGCCGATCGGCGGTGGCCATGATCAGCGAGCCGGCCATGCGCATTTCGGCATGGATGACGCCGACGGCATTGCTGGTGGCATCGTCGGAACGGAAGGAATTGGAGCAGACCAGTTCGGCAAGGCCGTCGGTCTTGTGCGCATCGGTGCCGCGCACGCCGCGCATTTCATGCAGGATGACGGGAACGCCGGAATTGGCGATCTGCCAGGCGGCTTCCGAACCGGCAAGCCCGCCGCCGACGACGTGGATGGGGGAATGGGAAGAGATCGTGTTCATTCCGGGCTGATATCATGTCGGCAGGTGCGATCCAACACCCCGGAATCAAAAACGGCGCCTGGGGGCGCCGTCTTGGAAGCATCACGCTCGCTGTTAGCGGCCCGCTATGAGCGGCCCATTACTAGCGGAACGAGCGGGATGCGATGTTGCGGATCTCGTAGCGGCTGACGCCGATGTCGGACAGGGTCTGGTTGGACAGGCCGCCGAGTTCGTTGAGCGTACGGCGGTAGCTGAGCCAGCTTTTTGCAATGCGGATCGGGTTCATTGTCTTTTTCCTCAAACAAATGTCCGCTGGATGGCGGGATCGCCTATCTCTCTGCGGTTGATGTTTATATAGGCGATCTCCGTCTTATTGTGCAGTGCAAATAAATGGCGTCTGCCATGCAATTGTGCAGTATGATGCCCGTCAAATAAGCGGTGAATATTTTTTGAGCGGTCGGACGAGGCGCAAAAACATGCAACCGCGGCGGCAGCCGCAGCAGACAAACGAAAACGCCCGCTGTGGGTACAGCGGGCGTTTCAACCGAGAACGATCCTGCTTGGGAGGAGCGGATCGCCTGGAATTAGCGGGAAGAAGCCTCACGGGCAACGCGATGGATGTCCGAACGGTCGATACCGAGATCGTGCAATTCGCGGTTGGTCATGCGACCGAGTTCCGTGACGGTCTGACGATACTTGCGCCAATTGTTGAAAGAGCGAGAGAAGTTCATGGTAAGCCCCTTTCCGAGGGTTTCATCTGCCAGCAGCCACCGATCGGCGCTGACCTCTATTTGATGACCGGAATATATGTTGCGGCGCGAAAGACTAAAACAGCCAAGTTTTCAGATCACCTATGCGAGACGCGCAATGCTCCAGGGGCGTTTGACGCAGACTTACCATTTTTTGGTCAACGAATAGGCAGAATGGTGCCGGCTAAACCAACCCGGTTCGGGACTGTCGAGTGGCCGCTGCTGCCGAAAACGCCGCTCCGCGGGCGATTGCACCCTCCCTCCGCTGCAGGGCAGGTGCTCCGTGTTGGATCGAAAGCTGCCCATTTGTGGGCGGCCTCGGTCGGCTGGGCGTGACCACAACCTTGCGGACTGGTGCTGTGCGGCGGAAATCCTCGATCCGCCAGTGCTTTAGCGGACTTTTGCCAAGCAAAGCCGCCCGCCGGGGGAGGATCCGGCGGGCGCATTATGGTGACTGGCAACTGGGAGGAGGAGTGTTGCCAGTCCTATCGCAGCGCGCTGGGAGGAGGAGTGCGCAGCTGCGAATCTCGTCACGGACAAAGGAT
Organism: Rhizobium esperanzae; assembly: GCF_014197615.1. Classification (GTDB taxonomy): domain Bacteria; phylum Pseudomonadota; class Alphaproteobacteria; order Rhizobiales; family Rhizobiaceae; genus Rhizobium; species Rhizobium esperanzae_A. The sequence goes on along the minus strand of NZ_JACIFY010000019.1, from coordinate 18,285 downwards.
CCGCGGGCATCCGGCTGAGCCGGGACGGGGCGCCATCCCCGTGCTTCGATGACGATACAAATAGTATGACTATTTGAAATTTTGCAGTGCAATAATTTCATGAGTGGTATGCAAAATGCGCATGCCTCTCCGTCCATATGCTTATATATGCGCTTCCGGCGTTAGCGGCCGGTTAACGCCCGGTACAAGTTCGACCAGTGAGGAACTTGTATATTTGTCGCAACAGCGTTTGCGAACACCCGTGCTGCGGCTATAACGGCATGAGCCGCAGCGCCGCAGTCGGCGTCGCGAACGCAAGGGGTGGAGCATGTATCGCGGCAGATTGGAGCGGGATCTCTCGCTTTGGGTGGGCAAGGGCCTGCTGGGCCAGGAAACGGCGGCCACGCTTCTCGCCGAATACGACGGTCGCCCGGCGAGCTTCAGCCTCGGCAGGGTGCTGATGGCGCTGGCGGCGGTGCTGCTTGCCGCCGCCATTCTGCTGGTCGTCGCCTCCAACTGGGAGGCCATCCCGCGCCTCGTCCGCGTCGGCGTCATCCTGGCGCTGATCTGGGTGGTGCACATCGCCGCCGCCCGGATGCTTGCCCGCGGTGCGACAGCGGCCGCAGGCGGCTTGCTGGTCATCGGCGCGATGAGTTTCGGCGGCGCCATCTCGCTGGTCGGGCAGATGTATCATCTCTCCGGCGATGAGCAGACAGTGATGTATCTCTGGTTCGCCATTGCTACCATCTCGGCAATCCTGTTCCGTTCGGGCGCAGTGACCGTTGTCGCCGGCTTTCTTTCCTGGGCGTCCTTTGCCGTCTATCTCCAGAATTACGACTCGCACTGGATCGGCCTCGATCCCTGGATGGCGCCGGTCATGGCGGCGATCACCATCGCCCTGGTGCGTTATACCGGCGCCGAGCGGGCTCGCCATCTCGCCTATCTGCTTTTGATCGGCTGGCTCGCCTGGCTCTATACTCTTTATGAGGAGATCGCCGTTGCGCTCGCCTTCGCCGTCGGTGGCATGGCGGCCGTCGTCCTGACGGCGTTGCCGCTCCCGCGCGTCGCTTCCCTGGTCAGGACCGCTGGTGCTGCCCCGGCCTTCTACAGCTTCCTCGTCGCGGCGATCGGTTTCCTGCTGCTGCATATCGAGATCGAGGATGGCTGGCGGTTGGTGGTGCTCGGGCTGGCGACGCTCGCCGCTTCCGTGCTGGCGATCGCTCTGCACGGCAGGAACAACGGCGCGGTGCGTTATCTCGCCTATACGAGTTTTGCCGCGGAGATGCTCTATCTCGCCTCCGTCACAGTCGGCTCCATCCTCGGCACGTCGAGCCTCTTCCTGTTCTCCGGTCTGGTGGTGGCGTTTGTCGCCTGGATCGTCATCCGTCTCGAGCGGCGGTTTTCGGCGAGTGCACAGGGGGAGCGGGCATGAATTCGGTGATGGCAAGACTGCAATCCGGCAAGTTCTATATGCTTTCGGCAATCATCGTCGCCGGCCTGCAGACCCTCATCCTCGGCACGATCATCCAGAGTCGGGCGTCGATCCTCGAGGATGGCGCCGAGGTGCTGCTGAAGACCGCGCCTGTCGATCCGCGCGATTTCCTGCGCGGCGATTATGTCGTCTTGAACTACGACATTTCCTCGGTGCCGGTGCAGACGGTTTCCGGCGGCATTCCGGCCGAGCCCGGCGAGCGCGTCTTGTGGGTTCGGTTGAAGAAGCAGCCCGACGATTTCTGGACGGTGACCGAATCGTCCTTCCATGAATTGCCACCGCTGGCTGAGACGGTGGTCCTGCGCAGCCAGCCATTTTATAGTAGCGGGCTTGCCGCCGGCGACAGCATCCGCGTCGAATACGGCATCGAGCGCTACTATGTTCCGGAAGGCGAGGGCAAGCCGATCGAAGAGGCCCGCAATGGCGGCAACGTCGCCATATCGGTGCGTGTCTCGAAAGCCGGAAGCGCCCAGATCCGCAGCCTGCTCGTCGATGGCAAGCCGGTTTACGAAGAGCCGCTCTATTGATCCGACGGCACTTCGCAACAGGACGGCTTGAAGGCCGCAAATCCCTGTCATTTGCCGTTCATTTTTCCTTTGCCTCGACCAAATCGGGTGATATAGAGACGCCGCGCTCCGGAAGGCCTCATGCGCAGGCATAGGCATGCGGTTTTGTGAACGCGGGTATGGTGAAATTGGTAGACACGCCAGATTTAGGTTCTGGTGCCGCAAGGCGTGGGAGTTCAAGTCTCTCTACCCGCACCAAGCTGTTTGCAGCGGGAGACTGAGATAGTTGTCCCGAATACCCGGAAGCGAGCGCCGTTCCCCTTTGGGCGGAATGACAGAATTGGGAAAAGCCACGCGCGGCACGCTGCCGGCGTCGTGCTCATCGAAACGAACGGCGTCTGGGCACGGCCGCCACGACATGAAGGTAGGAAGACATGCAGGTTATCGAAACGCTCGCTGAAGGGCTGAAGCGCGAAATCAAGGTCGTTATCCCGGCCAAGGACATGCAGGACAAGATGGATGCGCGTCTTGCCGATGTGAAGGACAGGGTCCGCATCAACGGCTTCCGTCCGGGCAAGGTCCCCGCTGCTCACCTGAAGAAGGTTTACGGCAAGTCGATCATGGCCGAGCTCGTCAACGAGATCGTCCGTGAACAGCCGGCCGCCATCCTCTCCAGCCGCGGCGAAAAGTCGGCCACGCAGCCGGAAATCGCCATGACCGAGGACAAGGACGAAGCCGACAAGATCCTCGCCGCCGAGCAGGACTTCGAATTCACGCTCTCCTATGAAGTGCTGCCGCCGATCGAACTGAAGTCGGTCAAGGGCATCAAGGTCACGCGCGAAGTCATCGATATCTCCGACGACGAAGTCAACGAGCAGGTCCTGAAGGTCGCCGAAAGCGCCCGCGCTTATGAGACCAAGACCGGCAAGTCCGCGAACGGCGACCGCATCACCATGGATTACGTCGGCAAGGTCGACGGCGAAGCCTTCGAAGGCGGCACCGACCAGGGCGCCGAACTGGTGCTCGGCTCCGGCCGCTTCATTCCGGGCTTCGAAGACCAGCTCGTCGGCGTCAAGGCCGGCGATGAGAAGACCATCACCGTGACCTTCCCGGCCGACTATCCGGCCAAGAACCTCGCCGGCAAGGAAGCGACCTTCGACGTATCGGTCAAGGATGTTGCAGCCCCCGGCGCCGTCGAGATCAACGACGAACTCGCCTCCAAGCTCGGCATCGAATCCGCCGACCGCCTGAAGGAAATCGTCCGCGGCCAGATCGAATCGCAGTACGGTTCGCTGACCCGCCAGAAGCTGAAGCGCCAGATCCTCGACCAGCTTGACGAGATGTACAAGTTCGAGACCCCGAACTCGCTGGTCGACGCCGAATATAACGGCATCTGGAGCCAGGTGAACAACGACCTCGCTCAATCCGGCAAGACCTTCGAGGACGAAGACACGACCGAAGAAAAGGCACGTGAGGAATACAAGACGCTCGCCGAGCGTCGTGTCCGCCTCGGCCTCGTTCTCTCCGAAATCGGCGAAAAGGCCGGCGTCGAAGTCAGCGAAGACGAGATGCAGCGCGCCATCTTCGAACAGCTGCGCCAGTATCCTGGCCAGGAAAAGCAGATCCTCGATTTCTTCCGCAGCCAGCCGGGTGCCGCCGCTTCGATCCGTGCGCCGATCTTCGAAGAGAAGGTCATCGATCACCTGCTGACCGAAATCGACGTCACCGACAAGAAGGTGACCAAGGAAGAGCTGCTCGCCGAGGAAGAAGGCGAGGCGAAGGCCGAGACCAAGAAGGCTGCGCCGAAGAAGAAGGCTGCCGCCAAGGCCGAAGCTGCCGACGCCGGTGAAGGCGAAGAAGCCGCACCGAAAAAGAAGGCTGCACCGAAGAAGAAGGCGGCTGACGAAAGCGCCGAATAATCGCTTTTCAGTTCTGAAGTTTGGAAAAGCCCCGCCATCGTGCGGGGCTTTTTCTTTGCGGGTCATCCGGACGGGGTACTCGACGCCCTCTCCATCATGGTGTTATCTTCGCTGGCAACAACAAATAGTTGAGAATACTGTAAGTCCGCGCAGATTTTGCTGGCGCATGCCGCCAGGATGACGACATGCATAAAAACAAAGAGCTTTGGGTGGAGGAGGACCTGAAATGACCGCAAAGAACGACATGAAGAGGCTGGTAGAGGAAATCTATTCTGTGCGTGGCCGTGGTGATATCGAGGGTACGCTTGCGCTGTTCGGCGAGGGTTGCACCTTTCGCATGGTCGGCAATGCACGGCTGGCGCCTTTGACGACGGAATCGAGCGGGCATGATTTTCGCCAAACGATAACGCAGCTTATCGCCGCATGGGATCTATCCAAGGTCAGGACGACCGGCATCTATGTGGACGAGGATGAGCAGATGGTCTTTGCCCATCGTGAAGGCGAGGTCAGGCACATCCCATCGGGCGTAACCTTCTCTACGGAATTCGTCGACAAGATCCATTTCCGGGATGGCAAACCGGTCAAGATCGTCGAATTCGTCGACACGCTGCAAGTGGCCGAGAAGAGCCGGATGATCCAAATCACATAGAGCGTGACGCCGCAACGTGTGAGCGGTTTTGGCCTTGTTCCAGCCGAACGAAAGTCGAAGCCCTCAAGCTTCGACTTTGATGGCATCAGTCATCTCCGGCCGACAGGGCGTCGGCCGCTGTTGCAAGAATTGCCGCTCAATGCCCCGTCAGTTGCGCGACTTTCCTGACATGGCTGACGGCTGCGGCGCCGCCGGCGGTCTGGGTGAAAAGGTGGAGCGTTTCCTCTTCGTCGTCGGCGACAGGCGTCAGGGCCTGATCCATATAGGTTTTCGACTTCGCATCCCGTGAAATCAGGAAGGCTGAAATCGTCAGGCCGATGATCGTGCCGGCAAGCGAGGCATGTTTGCGGAAAGTTTCCCAGGCAAAACGCGGCCAGAAGACCAGCGGATGTTCGCGCGGCAGTTCCGGGCGCCGCTCCGACGGCGTCTTCAGGCGCAAGAGGCCGCTCTGCAGCGGATGTACGTTTTCCAGCGGTACGGTGGTCGCGAAGGAGACGAGAACCTTGACCAGCCTTGCAAGCGGCACACCGGTCGCCACAGCGCGGCGCAGCAGCGTCTTCATGTGGTCAGGCGAGTAATAGAGCGCCCAGGCCTCGTGGTAGATATCCTCCCATTGCTGCTTGCTCATCTTCGGATGCGCGGTGCAGACATGTTCGACATCGTAGATGTTGAGATCGGCATCCATCTCGACGCCCTTCTTCCACAGCACCTGATGGTCTTCGGAGCCGGGCAGCGGCGTCAGGATGAAGAATTCGATGACGTCGAGCGGCAGCTCTTCCTGGATGATCGCGATGTCGCGGCGAATCGATTCCGGCGTGTCGGCGGGGAAGCCCAGAATATAGCCGGCGAGCGTCATGATGCCCTGCGCCTTCCAGGCGAGCAGCATCTTGCGATATTCGGTGATCTTGTTCTGATTCTTCTTGGCGGCGGTCAGATTGTCCGGATTGACGTTTTCGAGGCCGATGAACACGCGGGTGACGCCGGCGCGCCGGGATTTCTCGATGAAGTTCGGGATCTTGTGGCAGAGCGTGTCGACCTGGATCATCAGGCCGAGCGGAATGCCGTCCCGTTCCTTGAGCTCGATCAGCCGGTCGAAGATCGCTTCCCAATCCTTGTTGCGGGCGAAATTGTCGTCGGTGATGAAGAATTTATGGATGCCCTGCGCCCAGTTCATCCGCACCAGCCGTTCGACATCGTCGGCCGAGCGGAACCGCGATTTGCGTCCCTGCACGTTGATGATGGTGCAGAACGAGCATTGATAGGGACAGCCGCGTCCGGCGTCGAAGCTGGTGCTGAGCCCGAGCGTGCGCTGGATATTGTCCTTCGGCAGGAAGGGAACCGGCGTGCCGCCGATGCCCGGAAGGTCGTTCATGAAATTATAGAGCGGCTTCAGCTCGCCAGCGGCGGCGTCGCGCAGCACCATCTCCAGCCGGCCCTCGGCCTCTCCGGCGAACATCGAGATGCCCATGTCGCGGCAGGCGTCGAGCCCGACCGCCTTGCCATCCAGCATCGACAGGCAACCGGAAACATGGAAGCCGCCGATCGAAACCGGCAGGCCGGCAGCGCGGAACGGCCGGGCGATATCGAGGGCGCGCGGATACTGGTTGGTCTGGACGCCGACAAGCGCGATCATGCCGAAATTGTCATGACGCTTGAACTGGGCGAGCAGCCCGGCGACATCGATCCGAGTATTGGTCTCGTCGATCACGGTAATGTCGATCGCGGTATCGGCCCCGAGCACCTTGCGCTCGGCGCATTCGGCGGCGATGCCGTAGAGAGCCGCGAGCGAATTGGACGGGATCATCGCCCGCCACCAGCGGATGACGTAACCATCGTCGTCATAATGCGACGGCTTGATCAGGATCAGCTGAAAACGTCGGCGCGCAGCTTCCAAGACATGGGACAAGATTATCTATCTTTCTTCAGAAGCTTTTGCCGGAGGCAAAATGGAGTTGAAGGCACATATCACGCATGGCGTATCAATGCGACTTGTGAGGGTTCGAACCAAGGCCTAAAAAACGGCGCTGCGCGCGAAACGCTCCGCGCAACGTATCAATCTTCAATATACTACCCGATATCGAGCAGCAATGCGCGGTGGTCGGAGACCTCGGGCGCTTCCACCACCTCGAATTTGGCAATCTTCACCCCCGGTGTCACCAGCATGTAGTCGGCAAAGCGGCCCTGCTTCAGATAGTAGGAGGTGCGCGTGTCTACAAGGCCGTTTCCGGTGACGAGATCGGAAAGCCCGAGGCCGGCGAGAATCGCAAAGGTTGCGCTGTCAGGCAAAACGTTGAAATCGCCGCAGACGACGAGCCCTTCGTCACCGGGCCAGACGCGCTCGATGAGCCCGACCAGCGCTGCAGCCTGTTCCAGGCGCGCTGCCGTATCGCCCTTGCCGGCGGGATCGCGCAAGCCATGCATGTGGGCGATCGTCACGCTACGGCCCTGCTCATGACTGAAGAGGCGGATGCAATGGGCGTTTCGTGGTCTCGGATGTTGACCCCAGCCATCGGCGGAGAAACGGCCATGCACGAAATCCAGCCCCTCGGCGATGATGGAATGCGATTTGCGCACAAAGGTCGCCAGCCCGAACTCGGCGGCAATGGCGTTGTCGCCGTCGAAGAGTTCGCCTCTCGATGAGGGAAAGAAGAAGCCGTCGTGGCCGGGCAGGGCGGCGCCGATCTCGGCAAAGAGATTGGCGCGCTGCGGCAGTTCGAGCCCCGCATCCCGATAGATCGCCCATCCGCAATCGACACCCGGCGCCCGCAACACCTCCTGCAGGCACAGCACGTCCGGCTCGGCCTGCCTGACATAATCGATCAGGGCCTCATGCAGCCTGCCGCCCCATGCATTCAGCGAAATGATGCGCAATGCTGTTCGGCTCCATTTTGACTGCCGGATCTCATCCAGACGACAAGCGTGCCGCCAAGGCGCTTAGAGTTCCGACTTGATATCGCCCATCCGGTTCCATGCGTCGAGGCCGGCGATCTTGTAGGCTTCGGCGAGCGTCGGATAGTTGAAGGTGTTTTCGACGAAATATTCGACCGTGCCTTTGAGGTTGAGCACCGCCTGGCCGATATGCACCAGCTCGGTAGCACCTTCGCCGACGATATGCACGCCGAGCAGGCGCCGCGTCTTCAGCGAGAAGATCAGCTTCAAGAGCCCGGTGTCGAGGCCCATGATATGACCGCGCGAGGTCTCGCGGAAGCGGGCGATGCCGCATTCATAGGCAATGCCGCGCTCCTTCATCTCTTCTTCGGTCAGCCCGCAGGTGGAAATCTCCGGCACGGCATAGATGCCGTAGGGGAAATATTTCGGCGGCTCCTTGGCGACCGCGCCGATTGCGACGCGGGCGGCGATGCGGCCCTGTTCCATCGAGGTCGAGGCAAGGCTCGGAAAGCCGACGACGTCGCCGGCGGCGTAGATGTTGGCAACCGATGTCTGGAAGGTTTCCGGATTGACCTTGAGACGGCCGCGGCTGTCGGCTTCGAGGCCGATGGCCGGAAGGTTCAGCGCATCGGTTGCCCCCATGCGGCCGGCGGCGAAAAGCACCATGTCGGTGGTCAGGCGCCGACCGCTGTCGAGCGTCAGCTCGACCTTGCCGTCTTCCAACGTCTCCACCTTGTCGGCCTTCTGGCCGAGCAGCAGCTTCATGTTGCGGTCGCGCAGCTGGTAGGTGAAATCTTCGACGATTTCCCTGTCGATGAAGTCGAGCATCGTCGCCTTCGGGTCGATGACGGTGACGGCCGTGTCGAGCGCGCTGAAGATCGTGGCATATTCGATGCCGATGACGCCGGCGCCGATGACGACCATCGAGCGCGGCAGCTCCTGTATATCGAGCAGTTCGTCGCTGTCGAGAACGGTCTTGCCGTCGAAGGGGATGTAATCGGGGCGGAACGGCTTTGTGCCGACGGCGAGCAACACGCTGGCGGCGGTGACCTGCGTAACCTCGCCGTCTTCTTTGATCACCTGCAGCGTCGACGCATCGATGAAGCTCGCCTTGCCGCGAATATGCTGCACGCGGTTGCGGGCGAACTGGTGTTCCAGCACCTCGACCTCGTGGTTGAGGGTAATCAGCAGGCGCCGGCGCAGGTCGTCTGCGCTGATCTCTTCCTTGACGCGGTAGGACCGGCCGTAGAAGCCGCGTTCACGCCAGCCGGAAAGATTGAGCGCGGTCTCGCGCAGCGTTTTGGAAGGGATGGTGCCGGTATGTACGGACACGCCGCCGACGCGTTTTCCCTGCTCGATGACAAGCACTTTCTTGCCGAGTTTTGCAGCCTGGATGGCGCCGCGGCGCCCTGCGGGACCGCTGCCCACCACAACAAGATCGTACTGAAGCATCATCTGGCCCCGGATTGGAAATGGAATCATTTGCGACACAAAATGTCGCCCGTCTATCGGTAGCCGGTCAATGTTACAGATTGTTTTACGGCCGCCGATTCAGCCCGCCCTGTGCTTTTCGGATCAGCTTCAACCCCTTCAGTCTGAGATGGCCGGCCCAACCGATAATGACGTGGTCTTGGACGATAATATCGAACGCCTTGGCGGCATCGATGATCACCTTCGTCGTTTTAATGTCGGTACGCGACGGTGCCGGGTCGCCGGCAATGAGCCCGTGTTGTCGGTGCAGCATGTGATCGTCTTCGGATCATTCGAAGGCTTCACGCCCGGGTGATGTAGTCAGCGGAAATATCGCTCACCTTGGTAACGCCGAGCAAAGCCATATTGCTATGCAGTTCCCTCTTCAGGATATCAGCCGCCTTCAGCACGCCCGGTAGGCCTGCGACGGCTGCAGCGTAAAGGAACGGCCTGCCGACGAACACAAAACAGGCTCCGAGGGCCAGGGCCTTCATGATGTCAGTTCCGCGCCTGAAGCCGCCGTCGACCATGACCGCGGTGCGGTCTCCAACACGGGCCGCAATCTCCGGAAGCACCTGAAGGGGAGATGCGGTGCCGTCCAATTGGCGGCCGCCGTGATTGGAGACGATCACGCCATCCGCCCCGGTATCGGCAGCCCGTGCCGCGTCTTCAGGATGCATGATCCCCTTGACCACAAGCGTGCCGGACCACCTCTTGCGGATCCGCTCCAGATGCTCCCAGTTGAGATGATCACGCCTGCCGAAATCGCGCGTGACGTTCGAGGAGATGATCGGCGCGCCTCGTGTGGCATAGGAATTTTCAAAATGCGGAATGCCGTGCCGGACAATCGTGCGCAGGAATGTGCCGGTGGTCCAGCGCGGGTGCGAAATGCCCTGCCAGGCCAGGCGCAGACCGGGACGCAAAGGCGTCGAAAACCCGGCCCTTACATTGTTTTCGCGATTGGGCAGCGTCGCCGTGTCCACGGTCAGCAGAAGCGTGCGGATGCCGGCCGCAGCGACGCGATCGACGAGAGCATCAATACGGTCGGGTTCGCCGGGCAGATAGGCCTGAAACCATGCTTGTGGCGAAACCGCAGCGATCTCTTCCAGAGGGATGAGTGATGAACCGCTGATGATCATCGGCATTCCCGATTGGTCCGCTCCTTGCGCAAGCACGATGTCGCCTCGATAGGCCATCAACGCGCTGATCCCCATCGGCGCGATGCCGAACGGCACGGCATGGGTCTTGCCGAAGAGGCTCGTCTCGGTGCTGCGTCCGGAGACGTCCCGAAGGACACGAGGGCGGAAGGCATAGGCCTGGAAGGCTGCCGCGTTATGGCGCAGCGACGCATTGGTCTCGGTTGCGCCGGCGATATAACCGAACAGAGGCTTCGGCAGATGTCGCCGGGCCTTCATTTCAAAATCATCGAGGCAAAGCACGTCGCGGCAGAGCCGGGTTGATCGATCAGTGTTGCCGCTGGAGATCGTCATGGAGCTTCATCTTCTCGGTATGTCTGGCGGATATCGGTCGGCGTGTGGTGGGGCCGGATTGCATACAATCGCGCACCAGCGATTGATGTCAATTCCAGCTTTCCTCAATCGTCGCTTGCCTCGAATGCTTGCCTGCGACCTCGCCCAATCGACAGCCGACGTGCTGGCGCTCCGCGCTTCGTCGGCGGTCGGCCCATTTCCTCTTCAGATCAGCTTCAGCCCCTTCAGGCTGACATGGCCGTCCTTGCCGATAATGACGTGGTCGTGGACGGTGATGTCGAGCGCCTTGGCGGCATCGATGATCACCTTCGTCATGTCGATGTCGGCGCGTGATGGTGTCGGATCGCCGGAAGGGTGGTTGTGCACCAGGATCATCGCCGTTGCCGAAAGCTCCAGCGCGCGTTTGACCACCTCGCGCGGATAGACCGGTGTATGGTCGACGGTGCCGCGGCCCTGCACCTCGTCGGCGATCAGCACGTTGCGCTTGTCGAGGAAGAGAATGCGGAATTGTTCGCGCGTTTCATGCGCCATGGCGGCGTGGCAATACTGGATGACCGACGACCAGGAGGAGAGCACCTGCTTGCTCCGGAGCTCGCTCTTCAGGGTCCGGTGGGCGACGGTCGAGATCAGTTTCAGGTCGAGGGCGACAGCCTCGCCGACGCCCTTCACCTCTGTCAGCAGCGCCGGCGGCGCGCCGAAGACGCCGGAAAGCGAGCCGAAGCGTTCGATCAGCGCCTTGGCGATCGGCTTGGTGTCACGCCGCGGAATCAGCCGGAAGAGCAGGAGCTCGAGGATTTCGTAGTCGGCAAGCGCGGTGTCGCCGAGCTCGCGGAAGCGGTCGCGCAACCGCTCGCGATGGCCATGATAATGCTCTTGCCCGGCAAGCGAGGCGGGCAGGGCGCTCCCGGCTTTCGACATGGACGGTTTCTGTTTGCCGAAGAACGAGCGTTCGTCGGCCATGGGCTCTTGCGTTGGGAAAGGCAGCTCGTCGTCGGAAGATGTCGAAACAGGGCCTTTCGCCATCGCAGCGTCACCCGTTGTATGGCGACAGACCGGGGCGGTCGAGGCCGCCGGGCGACAGCGTGAATATCTCGCAGCCGTCGGAGGTGACGCCGACGGTGTGTTCGTACTGCGCCGAAAGCGAGCGGTCGCGGGTGACCGCCGTCCAGCCGTCGGCCAGCACCTTCACATGCGGCCGGCCGAGATTGATCATCGGCTCGATGGTGAAGATCATACCTTCGCGCAGCTCCGGCCCCTCGTTGGCGCGGCCGTAATGCAAGATATTCGGCGAATCGTGAAACAGCCGGCCGACGCCGTGGCCGCAGAAATCACGCACCACCGAGCAGCGCTCGGCCTCGGCAAAGGTCTGGATCGCCTCGCCGATCGCGCCGGTGCGCGCACCCGGCCTGACGGCGGCAATGCCGCGCATCAGCGATTCGTAGGTAACCTCGAGTAGCCGCTCGGCGGCGCGCTTGATCGTGCCGACAGGGTACATCCGGCTGGAATCGCCGTGCCAGCCGTCAAGCACGAAGGTGACGTCGATATTGACGATATCGCCTTCACGCAGCGGCTTGTCGTTCGGAATGCCGTGGCAGACGACGTGGTTGATCGAGGTGCAGGTCGATTTGGTGTAGCCGCGATAGTTCAGCGTCGCCGGGTGGGCGCCGTGATCCATGCCGAAATCGAAGACGAATCGGTCGATGTCATCGGTCACCAGCCCGGGCTTGACGATATCGGCGAGCGCATCGAGGCAGCGCGCCGTCAGCTGGCATGCCCTGCGCATGCCCTCGAATGCTTGCGCGTCATAAAGCCGGATGGCGCCCGTATTCTTCGAGGGCGCGGAAGAGGCTTCGATATAGTTCACCATTGCAGGGCCTTAGTCGAGAATATTAGAATTGTTCATAATGCAGCTATGCCGGGTTCGTCCATCGCGATCAACCGCAAGGACGAGATTTCTCAGCCGATCCGATCGGCCCGGCATACGTCCCTCCGCATGCCTTCGACGCCAATCATCCGTGCGGGATGGAATATCCACAATCTTCCCAAGGGGATAGGATTGATTGCATGAGGACTGCCCGCTACTCACCGATTGGTGACAGCGGGGAAGGGTCGGTCATGCTGAATGAAGCCGTCAATCTTGAAAATTCGCGTGAGGCCGGCGGCGAGCCGGAACGGCGCGTGCGTGATCGCGGCGCCACCGAGCGTGCGATCCTTGCCGCCGCCAAGCGGCTGCTGGCCGAGGAAGGCTTTCAGAATTTCGGCATCAATGCGGTCGCCCGCCGCGCCGGCTGCGACAAGCAGCTGATCTATCGCTATTATGGCGGCCTCGACGGCCTGGTCGAGGCGATCGGCGCCGATCTCGGCACATGGGTGAAAGATCGCATTCCGGAAGACACCGGCGGCATGTTCCTGCTCACTTATGGCGACCTGATGGAGCGGCTGTCACTTCTCCTCCTCGACGCTTTGCGAAACGATCAGCTGATGCGCCGTATCCTCGCCTGGGAGATATCGGAAAACACCGAGCAGGTGAGGCGGCTGTCGGAAGCGCGTTCGAAGGCGCTGGCTCTCTGGCTGGAACGCATGCGCGGCTCGCTGACGCCGCCGAAGGGCGTAGATACGGCAGCGGTCAATGCCATCGTCATCGCAGCGATCCAGCACCTCGTGCTTGCCGCCTCGGCCGGCGGGCAGTGCGCCGGCTTGTCGCTGAAGACGTCCAAGGACTGGGAGAAGGCGGCGACGGCGCTGAAGCGTATCGTGCGCGGCGTCTACGGCTGATAGAGCAATTCCAGGCAAAGCGCAAAGCGCTTTTGCCGGGAATTGCGTAAAAGCAAAAGGCTAGCACTGTTCGGCGCTTCCGTGAAAGCGTGAACCGCTCTCGCTTCTTCATCCACAGGGAACCGGTGTCGCGTTAACCTTAATAAATGGTTTACGTTGCCTGGGCCGGGTTAACCCGACAGTGTGGGATCAGCAGAGATGGAATGAGTGAGAGTCTCCGAGTTGACATCCATGGGACCCAAGATCGGCAGAGCCACATTTTTCGTAACGGCGATGATGTTTTTCGCAGTTCTGGCGCTGGATATCGCAATTCCCACCCTGGTGCTTTGCACCATGGCACTGTCGACCTGGTTGGTCTCCCTCGATCTGCCCGTCGCGCGCAAGCATGGAGGAGAGGCCGCATGAGGTGGTTTCTGATCTTCTGGGCCGGCCCCATCGTCTTTCTCGGCGGATGGTACTGGCTCTCCTATTACGACATGAATTTCGGCATCCTCATGCTGTCGCGCCAGGTCCATGACCTGACCTTCCAGCTTTACGGAAAGGCGCTCGGCCTTCCGCCGGAGACGATCCCGCCGCTCGTGGCCCGCGCCATCGCGGTCGACAGCCTCGTCGTCTTCGCCATTCTCGGCTTCAGAAAGCGCAAGTCGATCATCGCCTGGTGGAGGGCGCGTCAGGCGCTGAACTCGTCTCCCGACCTTGCCAGCAAGGAAAGCCTGTCGAGGGCGCCCTGAAGGATGAAGCTTGCCGCGGCCGAATCGATCCGTTCGGCCCGCTTGGCGCGTGAGACGTCCATTTCCAGCAGCGTCCGTTCGGCTGCCACCGTCGAAAGCCGCTCATCCCAATAGACGAAGGGCAGGGCCGTCTTCTGCTCCATGTTGCGCACGAAGGCGCGTGTCGCCTGCACCCGCGGACCCGCCGATCCGTCCATGTTCATCGGCAGGCCGATGATGAAGCCCGCGACCTTTTCGGCTGCCGCAAAATCCAAGAGCGCCTGCGCATCGATGGTGAACTTGACGCGGCGGATCACCGGGCGCGGCGTGGCGAAACGCCGGCCGAGATCGGACATCGACAGCCCGATCGTCTTGGTGCCGAGATCGAGGCCGGCAATCGCCTGCCGCGGGGCAAGTGTCCCGGCCATTTCCTCGATCGTCAGCACTGTCATCGCCGTTTTGTCCCGTCAAAAGAAATTGAACTCGCCGCCGCTTTTCTTTGCAGGCGCATGAGATATGTCCTTAGAGCATGATGCCGAAAAGTGTGAGCGGTTTTCGGACGACATCATGCTCCAATTCCTTGAATGAGATGCGGATTCAGATTTTAGGCCGATCCGGCGTAAAATCATCCGGATCTCCCGAAACCTGCTTTTGCGTCCCATAATAGAGGAGAGATTTCATGAAGATCACCTGGCTCGGCCATTCCGCCTTCCGCATCGAGACCGGAAAGGCGAAGATCCTGCTCGATCCCTTCCTCAGCTATAACGCCTCCTTTTCCGGCCAGGATATCAAGGACGTTTCGGCGGGCATCACCCACATCCTTCTGACACATGGCCATGGCGACCATGTCGGCGATACAGTGGCGCTTGCCAAGGAAACCGGCGCCGTCGTCCTCGCCAATGCCGATCTCGCCGCCTGGCTCGGCTCCAAGGGCGTCGACAAGATCGAGATGGGCAATACCGGCGGCACGGTCGCGCTCGGCAGCTTCTCGGCAACCTTCACCAATGCGCTGCACTCGTCTGCCCAGATCACCGAGGACGGTGTCTCGCATGCGCTTGGCAATGCCAACGGCCTGATGCTGCATTTCGAAGACGAGGCCTCGATTCTCGCCATGGGCGATACCGACATCTTCTCCGACATGGCGCTGATCAACGAATTGCACCAGCCCGACATCGGCCTCGTGCCGATCGGCGACCGCTTCACCATGGGCGGCGCGGTGGCGGCTCTTGCCTGCCGGCGCTATTTCAACTTCAAGACCGCGATCCCCTGCCACTTCGGCACCTTCCCGATCATCGATCAGACGGCCGATAAATTCGTCGCCGGCATGGAAGGATCGAAGACCGATGTGAAGGCGCTCAAGCCTGCCGAGAGCCTGTCGATCTGACGAAACCCCGTTGCACCGGGCGGACATGGCCTTTATAGCGGGTAGGAAAAATCCTATCCGGAGAATGCCATGTCCGTCGATCTTGCCACCGTGAAGCGCGTCGCCCACCTTGCCCGTATTGCCGTCTCCGAAGACGAGGCAAATCGCATGGTCGGCGAGCTGAACGGCATCCTCGGCTTCGTCGAGCAGCTCTCCGAAGTGAATGTCGACGGCGTCGAGGCGATGACCTCGGTAACCCCGATGGCGATGAAGAAGCGGACCGATGCGGTGACCGACGGCAGCAAGGCTGCCGATGTCGTCGCCAACGCGCCCGTCACCGATCATAATTTCTTCCTGGTGCCGAAAGTCGTCGAATAAGGCTTCGAAGCCTCTTTCCGACCCTGTTGCCATTTTCAAGATCTGAAGCGAAAACACCATGAGCGAACTCACCAGCCTGACCATTGCCGAAGCCCGCCAGAAGCTGCGCGCCAAGGAAATCACCGCACTCGAACTGACCGAGGCCTATATCTCGGCGATCGATGCGGCCAATGGCCGGCTGAATGCCTATATCAAGACGACGCCGGATCTCGCCCGTGTCATGGCCAAGAACTCCGACGAGCGCATCGCCGCCGGCAAGGCCGGCGAGCTCGAAGGCATTCCGCTCGGCATCAAGGATCTCTTTGCCACGGTCGGCGTGCATACCCAGGCCTGCAGCCACATTCTCGATGGTTTCGAGCCGCGTTATGAATCGACCGTGACGCAGAACCTCTGGGATGACGGCGCCGTCATGCTCGGCAAGCTCAACATGGACGAGTTCGCCATGGGCTCTTCCAACGAGACGTCCTATTACGGCCCGGTGATCAATCCCTGGCGTGCGTCAGGCTCCAATCAGCAACTCGTGCCCGGCGGTTCCTCCGGCGGTTCGGCCGCGGCTGTCGCCGCCCATCTGTGCGCTGGCGCCACCGCCACGGACACCGGCGGCTCGATCCGCCAGCCGGCCGCCTTCACCGGCACCGTCGGCATCAAGCCGACCTATGGCCGCTGCTCGCGCTGGGGCACCGTCGCCTTCGCCTCTTCGCTCGACCAGGCAGGCCCGATCGCCCGCGACGTGCGCGATGCCGCCATCCTTTTGAAATCGATGGCAAGCGTCGACGCCAAGGACACGACATCGGTCGATCTGCCGGTGCCGGATTACGAGGCCGTCCTCGGCCAGTCGCTGAAGGGCATGAAGATCGGCATTCCGAACGAATATCGCGTCGACGGCATGCCCGAGGAGATCGAGACCCTCTGGCGCCAGGGCATTGTCTGGCTGAAGGAAGCCGGTGCCGAGATCGTCGACATCTCGCTGCCGCACACCAAATACGCCCTTCCGGCCTATTATATCGTCGCTCCGGCCGAGGCGTCCTCGAACCTCGCGCGTTACGACGGCGTGCGCTACGGCCTGCGCGTCGACGGCAAGGATATCGTCGACATGTACGAGAAGACGCGTGCCGCCGGCTTCGGCCAGGAAGTCAAGCGCCGCATCATGATCGGCACCTATGTGCTGTCGGCCGGTTATTACGATGCCTATTACATCCGCGCCCAGAAGGTCCGCACGCTGATCAAGCGCGATTTCGAGCTTGCCTTCGATGCCGGCGTCGACGCCATCCTGACGCCGGCGACACCGTCCTCCGCCTTCGGCATCGCCGATGAGGATCTCGCTGCCGATCCGGTGAAGATGTATCTGAACGACATCTTCACGGTGACGGTCAACATGGCTGGCCTGCCGGGCATCGCCGTGCCCGCCGGCCTCGACCAGAAAGGCCTGCCGCTCGGCCTGCAACTGATCGGCAAGCCCTTCGACGAGGAAACCCTCTTCAAAACCGCCCATGTCATCGAACAGGCGGCCGGCCGGTTTACGCCGGCCAAGTGGTGGTAACGGACCTTACGATCCGAAAGATAGCGGCGGCCGACCACGAAGCGGTCGGCGCCGTCGGCTTCGCCGCATGGGCCGCAAGCGGCGCCTACGAAGACAGCTATCGCGATCCCGATGTGATTGTCAGGGTTCGGCGCGAGTTCGCGATCTTCCCCGGAGAGACGAAAGGCGAGATCTTCGTTGCCGAACATGGCAAGGCGATCATCGGCTGGGGCGCGCGCGAAAACGAACCGAATTATGTGTCGGATCTCTGGGTGTGCCCCGATCATCAGGGCAGGGGCGTCGGTCGGGCTCTCTTGGTTTATCTGTGCGAGCTGATGGCGGCGGAAGGGCTGGCGACGGCCCGCCTCGACACGCATGCCAGGAATACGGGCGCGATCCGGCTCTACGAATCTTGCGGTTTCACCATCGTCTGGCGCGGTCGTGAATTTTCCCGGAGTATGGGCGTCGAACTCGAAAAGGTGCATCTGGAGAAGCGGTTGGCTGACCGATAGCGAGAATCAGTCTGTTGCCGCTGTCGTCAATACGCCGGGAACATTCGCGGCTGCGGTATGTTGGTTGTTCAGCCGGATCGAAGACGATGGCACACGATCGGGAAAAGCCGTCCGGCGGCTGCCGGTCGGTCACAATTGGATCAGAGGAGCGAGGCTTTGGAAAATTCGGCCATCGAGCTCTTTGCGGGAAAACGCGTACTGATTGTCGAAGATGAATATTTCCTGGCAGATGAGACACGGTGGAAACTTGAGAAAGCCGGTGCTGTCGTCGTCGGCCCGGTCGCCCGGGTGAGCGCGGCTCTCGAGCGTGTCGAGAACGAGAAGATCGACGCAGCAATCCTCGATGTTCACCTGGAGGGCGAATTTGTCTTTCCGGTCGCCGAGGAGCTTGAACGCCGCAATATCCCGTTTGTATTTGCCACGGCCTTCGACCCGTCGGTAATTCCCGTGAGGTTCACGGGCTTTGCGCTATGCGAGAAGCCGACGGAATTGGGAAAGATCGCGGAAGCTTTGTTCGGGCAGGGGTCCGCCGACTTCCACTAAAGCGTGTCGCAGCTTACGTGATTCAGGATTCCGTTGAAGCTTGATTTGTGATTCACTTGTGCATGGAAGGAGATCGACCATGGGCAAGCCG
>NZ_JACIFY010000018.1:47585-167207 GCF_014197615.1 Rhizobium esperanzae | reverse complement strand
GTCGCGCGGGGAAAATTGCCGCGGTGACGTTCGAGATCGGCAAAAACGCGGTAACGGCCCTCGGCATGAAGCCCGCCCAGTTCGTTTTTGAAAAACGCTTCGAAATCCATCATATGCTCCTTCTGCATGACCAAGCGATACATCGGGCTCACCGTCGGCGTAATTGATCTCTGTCAAGTTCGACGCAAGCGTATGAATGCCGAGCGTACTTCGATCGTGCTCTTCCTCATTGCTTCCAATCAAAGAAGAAGCCCGATAGCCGCGCTAAGGTGAACTCACGAGTCGGAGATTTCCGTGTCAAGCAGGGAAGTTGACAGATGGCTTGCTCGCCTCTCGGGATCGAGCAAGCCTCCTCGTTGGATCGGCGCAATGATGGCGGCGAATGCAGCGGAGTCTCTAATCCTGGCTGTGAGCAGGTGAGACCAGCAGCCGATCCCTATAGCCGGCAATTCCGCTGAGGCCCTCGACGAGAACCTTGATCGCCTTGCGCTTGAGTTCGGATTCCACCTGGCCGTCAACGGTCACCTGTCCATTTCTGACGGAGACCTGCACGCGTTGAGAGGTGAGTCCGAGGTCAGATCTCAGCCTGGTGCGCACCGCCAGTCTGATCGCCTCATCCCCCCGCGGCAAGGCGGTCGCCGGCGCTTCGGCGATTACCCGCAGAATATCCCTCCGGCTGACGATCCCGACCAGACGTCCGTCTTCGACGATCGGCAAGCGTTTGATGCGATGCGCCTGCAGGCTTTCGGCGATATCGGACACTTCGCTGTCCGGCCGCGCGACGATCACATCCTGGGACATGACATCGGTGACACACCAACCGTTGCTGCAGATGTAACGTTCGAGATCGATTTCGGAGATGAGCTCCGGCGCCCGCGCCGGGCGGGGCGTGAGCCGGACCTCCCGACGCAGAAGCAGATCGCCCTCCGTGACCATGCCGCAAACGTGTCCCCGATCGTCGACGACCGGAAGACCGCTGACGTGGTTCTGCAGCATCATCGCAACCGCATGGCGCACGCTGACCGCCGGGCTGACCGAAACCACCTTGGTGGTCATTATATCCCTTGCCTGCATGGTCGCCGTCTCCCTGATCGCGGTTATTGTGCGGAACAGGCTAGAGGCCGATCAGCCGCAACGCTTTGATTTTCATCAAA
This sequence comes from Rhizobium esperanzae, assembly GCF_014197615.1. Classification (GTDB taxonomy): domain Bacteria; phylum Pseudomonadota; class Alphaproteobacteria; order Rhizobiales; family Rhizobiaceae; genus Rhizobium; species Rhizobium esperanzae_A. The sequence continues at coordinate 166,053 of NZ_JACIFY010000018.1, read as the reverse complement.
CACCCGATTGATGCTCGGTGGGACGGGCCACCAGCGCGTCATGCCCGATCTCGATGATCATTGCGTCGCCTTCGCTTCCTGTCCCTGGCCTTCTCCCCCTTGGCCTTCCTTCCACAGCCCCTGCTGCTTCAGCCGGTCGGCGACATCCTTCGGCATATAGGTCTCGTCATGCTTGGCAAGCACGGTATCGGCGATGAAGACGTTCCCTCCCGATGCAAACAAACCTTCGGTGACGACGCCCTGGCCTTCGCGGAAAAGATCCGGCAAAATGCCGGTATATTGAACCTTCACGGCATTGGCGCTGCCGTCGGTGACGGCAAATTCCACCGTCGATCCGGTGCCGCGCACGACGCTGCCCTCGCCGACCAGCCCGCCGAGCCGGATGCGGGTATCCGGCGCCACCGGCGTCTTTGCCAGATCGGCCGGCATGTAGAAATAGGCGACCGACTGGCTGAAGGCGAACATGACCAGCAGCACGGCGGCGGCGATGAAGCCCATGCCGCCCGCTATCACCGCCAGCCGCTTCTGCTTGCGCGTCATTTCGGATCTCCTGTATCCGTCATGGGAAGGTCAGCATGCCTTGCGAAGCTGATCGACGCTGTCGACGAGAACGACCTTGCCTCTGATTTCGACCCCTGCGGGGACGAGCGCGGCAAAGGCTCGCGAAAGCGCCTCGGGGGCAAGTCCCAGTTTGCCGGCCAGAATTCTCTTCCGATAGGGAAGGCGGAAAGTAACCTGCGAGGCGGACGCCGGGCATCGGCTCATGAGATAATTCGCAACGCGTTGCGCGGCCGTGTGCAGCCGATCCCCCGCAATGCAATCCATTGCGCCGAGCAGATACCGGGCCATGATGCGCATGACGTTTCGATGCATGACGGGGTGCCGTTCGGCAAGTGCCCGCAAGTCCGCAAGTTCAAACAAGGCGACCTCGGCCCCATCGGCAGACCACGCGCTGTAGGCATAAGAGCCGCCGCCCGAGAGAAGATATTCGCCGAAGGTGTCGCCCGGCTCGCATACGTAGATATCCGCCTCGCGCCCGGCGGATTCCGATTTGGAAAGCCGCACGAACCCGCCGATGACGCAATAGACGAATGACGCCTCCTGGCCTTCGGCGACGATCCGCTCGTCGGGAGCGAAGGTGCGAAGCTCAGCCGTGGCGGCGAGTTGCTGCACGATCGCCTGGTCCAGGCCGTCGAACAGGTCAGACTGCAAAAGTACGGAATTTTTCGCAGGCATTGATCTTCCTTTCGTGTTGGGCCTGTGTGTGATCAAGGTTTCTTCCGGTCGGCTTCATCTTCGGCGAGAATGCGCCAGGCGGCTCCCTGAAGATCGTCGTATTGGCCGCTCTTCAGCGACCAGAGGAAAGCCAGGAGCCCCATGCCTCCCATCAAGAGCGCGATCGGTATGAGATAGATCAGCATATTCATGCGGTTTTCACCTCCGCTTGCCCGCCGGCCCGCTCTTTGGTCCGAATGCCGGGACGTTTGCCGAATGCATTGAGGCGCAGCGCGTTCGTGACGACGATGATCGACGATGTCGACATGGCCACCGCCGCAATCAGCGGTGTCGCCAGCCCGGCGATCGCGATGGGCACCGCCAGCACGTTGTAGCCGATCGCCAGTGCGAAGTTCTGCCGGATGAGGCTGGCGGACCGCCGCGCGACGGCGATCGCTTCGGGAACGGTGTCAAGGCGGTCGTTGAAGAAGACGAGGTCGGCTGCCTGCCTGCCGATATCGGACGCCGTGGCAGGTGCCATCGAGACATGCGCGGCGGCAAGTGCCGGAGCATCGTTGATGCCGTCGCCGACCATGAGCACGCGATGACCCTGATCGCTCAATCTCTGGCATTCCTCGACCTTCTGCTTCGGTGTCAGAGTGCCGAGGGCCCTGTCGATGCCGAGAGCATGCGCTGTATTGTCGACGACGCTCTGCCTGTCGCCGGATACCATCAGCGTTTCAAGGCCGGCCGCATTGAGCTGGGCGACAGCCTCGGCAGCGCCCGGGCGAAGCGTGTCGTCGAAGAAGAAACGGGCAAGAACGCCCCCGTTTTTCGACAGGACCACTTCCGAAAACGGAGTGTCCACGGTGCTGGGCATGGAACCGTTTGCGCCGGCAAACATCGCATTGCCCAGCCGATAAACATCCCTTCCCTTTGTTGCCTCCAGCCCGCCGCCTGGAATTTCCGTGACGCCGTCAAAGGACGGGAAATGGGCAAGTTCGGTGTCCCGCACCAGCGCCTGGGAAAGCGGATGACGCGAATGCGCGGCCAACCCGCGGGCGATGGCGGCACTGCCCTCTTCGATCGTCTCGGTCCTGACGAGGCGCGGCGTGCCCATCGTCAGGGTGCCGGTCTTGTCGAAGGCGACGCTATCCGCCTCGGCCAGCCGTTCCAACGCCGAACCGTCCTTGACCATGATGCCCTTGCGGAAAAGCTCGCCCGCGGCAACGACCTGAACCACCGGCACGGCAAGGCCCAGTGCGCATGGGCAGGTGATGATCAGCACCGCGACGGCAACGAGCATCGCATGTTTCCAGTCGCCACCGAGGAAGCCCCAGGCGAGGAAAGAGATCAGCGCCAACAGATGCACCGCCGGGGAATAGAGTGCTGCGGCACGATCGGCGATCCGGCGATAGCGCGCTCTTCCGCCTTCGGCGGCTTCCATGAGACCGATGATCTCCGAGAGAAGCGAGTTCCTGGCAATCCTCGTCGCCTTGAAGACGAGCGAGCCGGTCAGGTTCATCGCACCCGAATTTACCTCGCTTCCGGCAGCGACCGCGACCGGGCTGCTCTCGCCCGTGACGATGGAGAGGTCCACATCGCTTTCGCCGCTGACGACGATGCCGTCGACGGGAACGCGTTCGCCCGCCGCAATCGAGATCTCGTCGCCGACCGCGATCTCTTCCACCGCGATGTATCGCCGCGATCCGTCCGGCATCATCAGCAGCGCCCCGCGCGGGGCGAGCCTCGCCAGCCCGTTGATCGCCGCGCGCGCCTTTTCACGCATGACATGATCGAGAGTCCGGCCGATCAGCAGGAAGAACAGCAGGGAAACCGTCGCATCGAACCACGCATGTTCGCCGTGGTGAGCCGTCTCCCACAAGGAGACGGCATAAGAGAGCGTGACGGCGAGCGAGATCGGAACGTCCATGTTGGTCCGCCCGCGCTTCAGCACATTCCAAGCCGACTTGAAGAAGAAACGCCCCGCATAGACCAGCGCGGGTGCTGCGATCATCGCCGAGATCCAGTGAAACAGATCGCGCGTCGCAGCATCCGCACCCGACCAGACCGATACCGAAAGCAGCATGATATTGGCGGCCGCGAAACCGGAAACGCCGACCGCCAGGAGAAGCTGGTTTCTGGTCCTGTCGCTTTCGGGGGCCGAGGGCGTGAACAGATGCGCGCGATATCCCACGGCGTTGATCGCCGCGAGGATTTCGGACGGATCGGTCGCGCGCTCGTCGATCTCCTCTTGGTAGACGCAGCTTACCCTTCGTGCGGTCAGATTGACCCGCGCCTTCCTGACGAAGGCAAGCGCCGACAGCGCTCTTTCGATGGTCGAGATGCAGGCGCCGCAGTGGACGTCGGGAACGCTGAGATCGAGCTGGCGCAAACCTGCACCGAGCGGGTGGCTGGCAAGGCGGGCTTCCTCGGCGCTGGACGAGGTCGCGCTGAGAGCGAGCACGCTTTCGGTGTCCATGGAGCAGCAGCTCATTGGCCGAACTCCGCGGTATCGAAGCGTTTGGCTTCGTGCATGACGACGACGCCGTCCTTTCTCGAGATGATCTCGACAATCCAGTCGCCCCTGGCGACCGCATGCTCGGCTTCGAAACGCCCTTCACCCGTCTTCCCGAGCGTCAGGTGGAAATCTTCGTGGTCTCCGACCGGCCGTTTGAAATTCAGCACGACATCGTCGACGATCGCGGGCGACCCGCCCTTGTCGTGGATGTCGTAGCGGATCTCGTGTCCCTTGATGGAAAGATCGCCCTCGATGCCGGAGGCGCTCATCGCCTTCATCGCTGCCGCGTTGCGGTTGAATTCCTGGCTGGCGACATAGGTGTTTTCCACGACGAGGCCGCTCCAGCTGGAGGAAGCGTAGACGGCCATGGTGACGTTGACGGCGATCACCACGGCGAAAAATGCCGAGGTCGCGAGCAACATGTGCAGGCCTGTGAAACCTTGAGCAGAAGCCTTCATTTGACGTCTCCCGGTGCATTGAACGCCGCCCGATAGGTCGCCCGGTCGGCACGGTCCGTATCTTCGATGACGAAGAGGAATTCGTTGATTTCGGCTCCGTCAGGCTTGCGCGTCACGAAGACCTTGAGCGTCGTGGCGGCATCGGGTTCGGCATGGACGGTAAAGCTGCGGCCATCTTCCTTGCCGAGTTCGGAAATGCGCATCGTCGCGCCCTCCAGCCCGACCAGGGCAATGTTCACATCCCTCGGCTTCGGCACCATGTTCAGGACGCGCAGCGTGTAGCCGTTGCGGATCGAGCCGTCGCTTTCCAGGACATATTGCGGGTTCCGGTCGTGGACGACATTGAGTTCGAGGCGCTCGCGGAAGGCGAGATGGACGACCATGGCAATGCCGATCGATGCCCAGACAACGGCGTAAAAGACGATTCTCGGACGGAAGATGATGCGCCAGTCGAAGTGCCGTACCGCCGAAACGAAACTTCCATCCTCGTTTCTGACCCTGGACGGTTGGATCGGCGTTGTTCCCGCGTCTGTCGCAAGCGACATATTGCTCGCATATTCGCTGAGCGTCGCATAGGCGATCAGGCCGCGGGGCTTGCCGAGCTTGTCCATCACGCCGTCACAGGCATCGATGCAGAGCGCGCATGTGATGCACTCCATCTGCTGCCCGTCGCGAATGTCGATTCCCATCGGACAGACGGCCACGCAGGCATTGCAATCCACGCAATCCCCGACCGGCAGACCCTGTGCCTGGGCCTTCTTGGTATGGCGCGACCGCTGCTCGCCCCGCCAGTCGTTGTAGGTGACGACGAGGGAATTCTCATCGAGCATCGCACCCTGGATACGCGGCCAAGGGCACATATAGGTGCACACCTGCTCGCGCATGAGGCCACCGAGCACATAGGTGGTTGCGGTCAATGTTGCGACCGTAGCATAGGCGACGGCGGGAGCCGCGCCGGTGAACAGCGAAACAGCCAGGCTCGGCGCATCGGCAAAATAGAAGATCCACGCCCCGCCGGTGGCAACGCCGATCACGAGCCAGATCGAATGCTTGATCACGCGTTTCCTCAACTTGTCGAAGCTGAAGGGTGCGGCATCGAGTTTCATACGCGCATTCCGGTCGCCTTCGATCGCCCGTTCGACGACAAGGAAGAGATCGACCCAGACGGTCTGCGGACAGGCATAGCCGCACCATGCGCGGCCGACCGCCGAGGTGACGAGAAACAGGCCGAAACCTGCCATCACAAGCAGGCCCGCGACGTAGTAGAATTCCTGCGGCCAGATTTCGATGAAGAAAAAGAAGAAGCGCCGCGAAGAGAGATCGATGAGGATCGCCTGGTCGGGCGCGTAGGGACCGCGATCCCAGCGAATCCACGGCGCAAGGTAGTAGATACCGAGCGTGATCAGCATCACGATCCACTTGAACCGACGGAATCGTCCCTCGGCGCGCTTGGGAAAAATCTTCTTCCGGGGCGCATAGAGAGGCTGCCGGTTGCGGCGTGCATTGACCGGCTCGACGCTGACCTGCTCGACGTCATTGGGATCTGGTGCGGTATAGAGATTCATGGGACCTATCCGGTTTCGCCTGCTCTTCTCCCACCTGCGGCGCATCGGTTCCTTGATGCAGATCAAGAAAGAACGCCTTCCCGAGAGAGGCCTCTCCGGAAAAGAAAAAAGCCACGCCCCGGGGTGAGGGCGTGGCCTGGAGGAACTGCGGGGGAGAGACCGCTGGGAACGTCCTCGGGAGGTTGTCTACCTGCTTGTCGGCTTCTGATCTTTGAGCCCGATCAAACTGACCATCGAATTGCCGATCTTTTCGGCGTCCGTCTGTTCGGACTCTGCGGCGATCGGCTTGGCGCGTACCGAGACGCGCGAGTGGACCACTGCGCGCGGTACGCCGTAAAGAGCGAGCAAGGGATTGTGGTCGTGTGTCGTCATGGCTTGTCTCCTTAGGTTCCGCCGCCAAGCGAATGGACGAAGACGGTGAGTTCCTTGACGGTCGTATCGCCGAGGCGCCCGGCCCAGGCGGGCATGACGCCATGCTTGGGAGAGGCCACCTGGCGAGCGATGGCGTCTTCGCCGCGCGCCTTCAGCCAGATCGCGTCAGCCAGATCCGGCGCGCCCATTTCCACCTTCCCCTTGGCGTCCTCGCCGTGGCATGCGGCGCAGTTGTCGAGGAAGACCTGTTTTCCCGCAGCTGCGAGAGCAGGATCGGAAGGCGTATTGGTCAGCCCCCAGACATAGGCGGCGACCTGCTTCATCTGGATCGGCTCGATGACGTCGGTAAAGGCCGGCATCTCGGAAGCATGTGTTTCGGCATCCGAATCGAAGCGTATCCCGTGCGCGATCGTCGTCTGGATGGCGTCGAGATCCCCGCCCCACAGCCAGTCGTCGTCGTTGAGGTTCGGAAATCCCGGGCCGCCGCTGGCGCCCGAGCCATGGCACTGCGCGCAGTTCACCTTGAACGCGGATGCACCGCCGGCAATGGCGAATTCGCGAAGAACAGGATCGGTGTCGATCTCCTCGACCGTCTTGGCGGCGATCAGGTCATGGAACTTCGTCTGGGACGCCTTGGCGAGATCGAGGTCCTGCTGCAGTTCGGCGCGCGTCGAATAGCCGAAGTAACCTTTCGTGGCGGACGTGATCATCGGGATGGCCGGATAGGCGATGGCATAGCCGATCGCCCACAGGATCGTTACGTAGAATGTCCAGACCCACCAGCGCGGCATGGGGTTGTTGAGTTCGCGGATGCCGTCCCATTCGTGTCCGGTCGTTTCGACGCCGCTCAATTCATCGATATGTTTTTCCGACATCTCAGTCATCCTTCAAGGGAATATCGGCAGCCTCTTTCGCGGTCTGCTTGCTGCCCGGGCGAAGCGTGAACACGACGGCGCCGACGAAGAATGCCGCCATGGCGAGAAGGCCCCAGCTGTCGGCGAAATGTCTCATTGCAGTGTAGGTTTCCATGGATCACCTCAGCGGTAGCCGGTCGCATCGTCATAGGTCGAGAAGTCGACCAGTGTGCCGAGCATCTGCAGGTAGGACACCAGGGCGTCCATTTCGGTCAGCTTGGCCGGATCGCCGTCGAAGTCGCCGACCTTCGCTTTCGGATAGCGTGCAAGCAGCGCCGTCGTATCCGCATTCGGATCGGCCTGGGCCTTCATGTCGGCTTCCGCATTCGCCAGCATGTCGTCGTTATAGGGCACACCCACATCCTCGTTGGCCTTCAAGTCCATGCCGATATCCTTAACCGTCACCTCCTGCTCCTTGAGGAAGGCGTAGCTCGGCATGATCGATTCCGGCACGACAGCCCTGGGGTTTGCGAGATGCTGGACGTGCCATTCGTTCGAATAGCGCCCGCCGACGCGGGCGAGATCCGGCCCGGTCCGCTTGGACCCCCACTGGAAGGGGTGGTCGTACATGGACTCGGCTGCGAGCGAATAATGGCCGTAACGCTCCACCTCGTCGCGGAACGGTCTGATCATCTGGCTGTGGCAGAGATAGCAGCCTTCGCGGATGTAGATGTTTCGTCCCGCGAGCTCGAGCGGCGTATAGGGCCGCATGCCTTCCACCTTCTCGATCGTGTTCTGCAGGTAAAACAGCGGGGCGATTTCGACGATGCCGCCGATGCTCACGACCAGCAGTGAGCCGACGAGAAGAAGCGTCGCGTTCTTCTCGAGGATCTGGTGTTTATCAAGTATCGATGCCATGTCTCACCTCATTCGGCAGGCTGTGCTTGGGGCACGAAAGTGGTCGGGATCTGAGCTTCGTCGCGCAGGCGGCCGCGGATGGTCATGAACACGTTCCAGGCCATAACGAGACCGCCCGCCAGGTAGAGCGCTCCGCCGACCGCGCGCAGCACGTAGTAGGGGATCATCGCCGCGACCGTTTCCGCGAAGGAGTAGACGAGGAAGCCCTGGGCGTTGTACTCGCGCCACATCAGTCCCTGCTGGATGCCGGCGACCCAAAGCACGGCGGCGTAGATCACGATGCCGAGCGTTGCGAGCCAGAAATGCCAGTTGACCATGCGCAGGCTGTAGAGGCGCTCGCGCCCCCATAGTTTCGGCGTCAGGTAGTAGATCGCCCCGAAGGTGATCATTCCCACCCAGCCGAGAGCGCCGGAATGCACGTGACCGATCGTCCACTCGGTATAGTGGCTGAGCGAATTGACCGTCTTCACCGACATCATCGGGCCTTCGAAGGTCGACATTCCGTAGAAGGCGATGGCGACGATCATCATGCGGATGATCGGATCGGTGCGGATCTTGTCCCATGCGCCCGAAAGGGTCATGAGACCGTTGATCATGCCGCCCCAGGAGGGCATCCACAGCATGACCGAGAAGACCATGCCGAGCGTCTGGGCCCAGTCGGGCAGTGCCGTATAGTGCAGGTGATGCGGGCCGGCCCAGATATACATGAAGATCAGCGCCCAGAAGTGGATGATCGACAGCCGGTAGGAATAGACGGGTCGATTGGCCTGCTTCGGCACGAAGTAATACATCATGCCGAGAAAGCCGGCGGTGAGGAAGAAGCCGACGGCGTTGTGGCCGTACCACCATTGGGTCAGCGCATCCTGGACGCCCGAGAAGAGCGAGTAGCTCTTCGAGCCGAGGAACGAGGCGGGAACCGCCAGATTGTTGACCACGTGCAGCAGCGCGATGGTGACGATGAAGCCGAGATAGAACCAGTTCGCCACATAGATATGCGGCTCTTTACGCTTCAGGATCGTGCCGAGATAGACGGCGAGATAAGCGACCCAGACGACGGTCAGCCAGAGGTCGACATACCATTCGGGTTCGGCATATTCGCGGGCCTGGGTGATGCCGAGAACATATCCGGTCGCAGCCATCACGATGAAGAGCTGATAGCCCCAGAAGACGAACCAGGCGAGGCTGCCGCCGAAGAGACGGGCTCGACAGGTGCGCTGCACCACATAGAACGACGTCATGATCAGAGCGTTGCCGCCGAAGGCGAAGATGACCGCCGAGGTGTGAACGGGCCGCAGCCTTCCGAAATTCAGATAGGGCGCGATGTTGAGGTCGGGAAAGGCCAGCTGCAGCGCGATGACCACCCCGACGAGGAAGCCGACCACGCCCCAGAACACCGTGGCGATCAGGCCGTAGCGGATCACCTCGTCGAAATAGCCTGACGCATCGACCTTTCGCCGCTGGTCCGCCGGTGCGAAGTCGACGTTCCTGACCAGCAGCACCGTTCCCACCACGAGGCAGAAGCAGAGTATGCCCATATGGACCGCAAAGAGATGATCGTGCGCGAATGCGGCTCCCAGCAGCGCTAGAAACGCCGCGACCGCGACCACCATCGTTTCCGTCGTGTAATTCATGATGTCGTCCCCAATGCAAAGACGACCGCCTCGCGGCCGGCTTTCTCGTCGTTGGAGGCAGGACTGTCACGAAGCCGGCAATTGCTCCTTGATCTACATCAACCAGAAAATGGTAAGGCGGGATCGGGCCGCGGCCGTTACAAACTGTTACACTCTTTCACCCTTTGGCACCGTCCGCTCATTCCTGTGTGACGCAGCGGAGTTCTAGTCAGCCTATCGATCACGAGGGACAAGACGATGCTGATGCAGAACAACCAGGCGTTCGAAAATGCGAAGATGACGGGCGACGCGATCCACGCCGGTCAATCTCTCTCATCGCTTTTTCTAACATCGGCGGCAGAGACCGTCCCCGCCGGGAAGGCTATCTGCTGGGAGGGCGACGAAGCGACCCATCTCTTCCAGGTGGAAGAAGGGGTCGTGCGCCTCCATCGCATTATCGGCGAAGGCCGCCGAGTGATTACCGGGTTTCACTTTGCCGGCGATCTGATCGGCGCGTCGCTGCAAAACGATTTCCTGTTCACGGCGGAGGCTGTTACCGAATGCAGGATCCGCCGCATAGCCCGGAAGAGCTTCCATGAGGAAGTCGCCCGATCGAACGCACTCGGCCCCGCATACATCTCGCTCCTCTGTAAGGAGGCGGCGGCGGCGCACGAACAGATGGTGCTCCTGTCGAAGAAGAACGCCGAGGAGCGGCTATGCAGCTTCATCGTCAAGCTCGCCTCCCGCCGCAGTCCTCAGCCGCGGCAGGGCCTGGTGCGTGTTCCGATGAACCGCCAAGACATTGCGGACCATCTCGGTCTGACCATCGAAACCGTATCGCGCACGATTACAAAACTTGCGTCGCGAAACATCGTTGTGCCCGAAGGCAGGCACGACCTCAGGATCGTCAATCTCGCCCGCCTTGCACAGTTGTCCGGTGATGCAGATGATTTTTCGGAGAATTCCTGTCATAGGGTCAAGCTGCACTGATGCAACGAACCGCAGGATCGACGTTCATGCCCCATCGCCTCGTCTCTCCGAGAACTGCATCGTACCAGGAACTGGATGCAATGGTGCACGTGCTCGATGGAGCGGACATTCTGATCCATCGTTTCGACGGAACCGTCACGCACTGGTCCATCGGCTGCGAGAACATGTATGGCTGGGCGAGAGAGGAAGCCGTCGGTGAGAAAGTTCACGAACTTTTGGCGACGACCTTTCCCGAACCGGCCGACAACATCCGCGATCAGTTGAAGTCGCGTGGTTTCTGGCAAGGCGAAATCATTCATCGCCACAAGGGCGGGCACGACATTCACGTCGCATCCCGCTGCGTGCTGGTCAACCTGCCGGATGGGGACTTTGCCGTCATTCAAACGAACAGCGACGTGAGCGCGTTGAGACGCGCCCAGGACGCGGTTAAATCCCGCGAAGCGCATCTGAGTTCGATCCTGGACACCGTGCCCGACGCCATGGTGGTGATCGATCGCAGGGGAATAGTGCTATCGTTCAGCAAGGCCGCCGAAAAGCTGTTTGGACTGTCTTCCGATGAGATTTGCGGCCGCAACGTCAGCAACCTGATGCCGAACCCCTACCGAGACGCTCACGACGGCTATATCGATCATTATATCGAAACCGGCGAGAAACGCATTATCGGCTACGGCCGCGTCGTCACCGGGCAGCGGGCCGACGGGTCGCAGTTTCCCATGGAACTCCACGTCGGCGAGACGACGGTGAACGGTGAGCAGATCTTCACCGGTTTCGTCCGCGATCTTACCAGCCGGTTCAAGATCGAGGAAGACCTTCGTCAGGCCCAGAAGATGGAAGCGATCGGGCAATTGACGGGAGGTATTGCCCACGACTTCAACAACCTCCTCACCGTCATCAGCGGCAATCTCGAAATGATCGAGGACAAGCTGCCGCCCGGCACCCTCCGCGAAATCCTCAACGAGGCCCAATCGGCCGCGCAGGACGGAGCGATCCTCACGGGTCAGTTGCTCGCCTTCGGCCGGCGCCAACCATTGAATCCGAAGCATGCGGACCTCGGTCAGCTCGTCAGCGGCTTCTCCGACCTGCTCCGGCGAACGCTCAGCGAGGATATCAAGCTGTCGACCGTCATCGAAGGGGCCGGCCTGGACGTGCTTGTCGACAGTTCCCAGCTTCAAAATGCCATCCTGAACATCGCCTTGAACGCAAGGGACGCCATGCCGAAAGGCGGCAGTCTCACGACGACGATCTCGCGCGTCCATCTCGATGCCGACTATGCGAAGATGTACCCGGAGGTGCGTAGCGGCAACTTCGTGCTCATCGCCATGACCGATACCGGTTCCGGCATGAGCGAGGAGGTCAGGAAGCGTGCGATAGAACCGTTTTTCACGACGAAGGAAGTGGGCTCGGGCACAGGTCTCGGGCTCAGCATGGTTTATGGCTTCGTGAAGCAATCGGGCGGGCATCTCCAGCTTTACAGTGAGGTCGAACGCGGCACGACGGTTCGGATATATCTGCCCGCCGTCAACGGGGCGAGACATCAGCAAGCCGTGCCGGACCAAGGCTCAGGCGAAAACAGGCTGCCGGGAGGGGACGAAACGGTGCTGGTCGTCGAAGATGACGCCCGCGTCCGCCGCGTCGCCGTCGCCAGGCTAGCCTCGATGGGGTACACGGTGCTCGAAGCCGAAAGCGGCCACCGCGCCCTCGATCTGCTGCGCGACAACAGCGAGATCGCGCTCCTCTTTACCGACATCGTGATGCCGGGAGGGATGACGGGCGACGAACTGGCGCGGGAAGCGCGCCTCTTTCGGCCCGAGATCGCCGTGCTCTTCACATCGGGATATTCCGAGCCGGGCCTTGCGGCCAAAGGCATTGTTCCCGGCGCGCAATGGCTGCGCAAACCCTACACTGCAAAGGACCTTGCGCTGAAGATCCGCGAGCTTCTCGACGCGCAGTGACATCTGCGGCCGCCATCCGGCTTATCATATCGAACCGACCTTCGCCGAGCCGATAATGCTCCGGCGAGCGGCCGGTCGTTTCGTTGTAAAATGACGATCGTCGCCTGATGTCGACGCTCCCCGGAACCCGATAATCTCAGGCTCAAGCGCAAGCTTTTTCCTATATTTGACGAGCGTCAAAGAACCCCGGCGCGGCATATCTTAAAGCATGTTCACGAGGTCAAATCGCCTCGCAAAACAGGAGATATGCACATGCGTTTGAAATTTGCTCTGATCGCTGCAACGGCAGCTCTGATCGCTTCGGCCATGCCGTCGATTGCTGCCGATCATCAGGTTCAGATGCTCAATAAGGGTACGGACGGTGCGATGGTGTTCGAGCCCAGCTTTCTGAAGATCGCTCCCGGCGACACCGTAACCTTCATTCCCACCGACAAGAGCCACAATGTCGAGACCTTCAAGGGGCTCATTCCCGACGGCGCTCCCGAGTTCAAATCCAAGCCGAGCGAACAGTATCAGGCAAAGTTCGATGTTCCGGGCGCTTATGTCCTGAAGTGCACGCCGCATGTCGGCATGGGCATGGTTACGCTGATTGAGGTCGGTGACAGCCCGGCCAATCTCGACGCCATCAAGACCGCCAAGGTGCCGAATATGGTGCGCAAGCGGCTGGATGCCGACCTCGCCCAGATCACCCAGTAGTCAACCGACCGGTGCGGATGGCCGCGCTTGCGCGCCATCCCGCACGGTGGAGAGCCATCATGTTGAAGTCCATGGCAATTGCTTTCGCCGCAGCGGTTTGCGCAGCAGGCGCGGCCAGTGCCCACATCACCCTCGAGCAGAGCCAGACGCCGTCAGGCAAGGCGTACAAGGCGGTTCTTCGCGTCGGGCATGGCTGTGAGGGCAAGGCGACGATCAAAATCCGCGTGAAGATCCCCGAGGGTTTGCTGTCGGCCAAGCCGATGCCGAAATCGGGTTGGTCGATCGAGAAGGTCAACGCCGCCTACGAGAAAAGCTACGATCTTTACGGCAAGCCCGTGAGGGAAGGCGTCAGCGAAATCACATGGTCCGGCAGCACCCTCGCCGACGACGAATATGACGAGTTTGTTTTCCGCGCGACGGTCGCGAAGGAAATTCCGCCCGGCACCCGCATTTACGTTCCTGTCGTGCAGGAATGCACCGAAGGCGCCGTCGAGCGCTGGATCGAAGTTCCGGCCGCCGGCAAGTCGCCCGACGATTACGAAACCCCGGCCCCCTACTTCGACGTAGTCGAACAACCCCGTTCGTGAACCGGCGGGAGCCGTCGACCATGTGGCCCTCGAAAACAGGAAAACGGGTGACGCGTCGTCTTCAGGCGGCTCTTGTTGCAGCCATCATGGCGATGGGCATGCTGGTGCCGACAGGCGCGCTTGCCCACGCCGCTTTGAAAAGCTCGACTCCGGCGGCCGGCGAGACGCTGGACCGCTTGCCGGACGAAATCGAACTGCATTTCAACGAGCCGGTCAGGCTCATCCGGGCGACGGCAATCGACGGCAACGGCACGAACCAGGCCTTGGACGCCGACACATCAGGTGCGGATGTCCGATTGCGCTTCTCCGATCCAAACATCCGCGGCACAGTGATGGTGAGCTACCGCGTCGAATCCGAAGACGGCCACCCTGTCGGCGGCACGCTGGTATTCGACATCGGCACGCCTTCTGCAAAGCCGCTGGTTGCGGTTGGTGAGGGCTCCGGTCTCTCGTTGCCGATCGCCATCTGGCTCGTGCACACCGCCACGGTTCTATTCCTGGCCTTCGTGGTTGGCGGCGCGCTGTTCGATCGTTGGTTGGGCGCCCGTAACAGCCCAACAGCGAGGGCCGCGACCGTCATGCTGCCGGGAGCCGCGTTGCTGGCGGCGGGGCTTTACCTGCAGGGGCTGGACGAACAGGGAAGCGGTCTGGTCTTTGCCGGCGCGGCACCGCTCGAGATCGCTGTGCAGGGCAATGCCGCAATTTGCGCCAGCCTGTTCTTCCTGTCGCTGCTGACGATCGCGCTCCCCCTCGCCCGCAGCAAAACCACCGGGCGCGTTCTTGCCGTCGTCGCGCTGATGCTGGCGGCGAGCGCCTTTACCTTCAGCGGACACTGCAGCGCGGCGGACCCGCGCTGGCTGGCGAGAGCCGCCATATTTCTCCATAGCGCGACGCTGCTGTTCTGGGCGGGAAGCCTCCCGTCGCTCTGGAAGCTCGGCCGGACATCGCCGAACCTGCGCCCGCTGAGCAGCTTCTCGCGGATGATCCCGATCCCGTTCCTCGTCATGATCCTTGCCGGGATCGTGCTTGCGATAGTAGAGTTTCCGGCGCTCATCCAGATCCTGTCGTCGCTCTCCGGCCGAATCCTTACGGTCAAGGTCGTGCTCGTGGTCTGTCTTTGCATGGTGGCCGTCTACAATCGCTTCTGGCTCACAGGGCCGACATTGGCCGGAGATCCGGTTGCGAGGGAAAGGCTGCGCCGAAGCATTCTCTTCGAAATCATCCTTGCCGTCGCGATCGTCGGCACGGCGGGCCTCTGGCGCTTTGCCGGTCCGGGACAGGTAGAGGCCGCCGAGGTTTCGCAGGTTTTATCAATCCATCTGCATTCCGAAAAAGCGATGGCTCAGCTGGAGCTTGCGGCCGAGGCGCGCGGCACGAGGAAGGTTCACGTCGCAATCATGGGTCCCGATTTCGATGCCCTCGATCCCAGGCAGGTCGTTCTTCGCCTGAGAAATCCGGGATCGGCGATCGAGCCTATCAAGTTCGAACTCACCAAAGCTTCGGAAGGCGGGTGGGAGGTGGAGGGATGCCCGGTGCGGGATCCGAAGGGCTGGCTCGCCGATCTCGAAGTGCTCGTGGATGATTTCCATGCAGTGCATCTCGAAGGTGGACTGTCTGACTGACGGCCGAGCTATCACAGCCCTGTCTTGGCTTGCCCGCCCGGTAGCACGAGGTCGAAGACGTGACCATAAGGCGAAGTGGAGCGCCGCAACGATCCATTGTGTAGTTCCGCGATACGCTCCACGATCTTCAGCCCTATTCCAAGACTGTCCGTATTCCGGGTTTGGTGAGGGGGGGCCTCTTGTCGAAGGTCCCGCTTATCCTCGACGTGAATGCCGTATTCTCCCACCCTGACGATGATCTGCGTCGAATCCGGCGTATGGCGAACCGCGTTCTCGATGAGGTTGCGAAGGGCATCTTTGAGGAGGGCCGGCGCGGCGCTGACACTTGCCGTCTCGGCATCGGCGAACACCTCGAGCGAATGTTTGTTTTCGTAAACCCAAGGCGCAAGCTGCTCTGCAACACCTGTCGTGAGGGCGACGAGATCGACCTCTTCGAACGCGCTGTGATCGAACGTGTCCAGCCGCGCCAGCGCAGTCAGCTGAGCGACGAAATGCATAAGGTCGTCGAGATCTCCTTCGGCTCTGCGCGCCCTCGGATGGTCGATACGGCCGAGCTCGAGTTTGATGGCCGCAAGCGGTGTGCGGACCTCATGTGCAATGCCGGATGTCAATATTCTCTGTGAATTCATGAGGTCACCGACGCGCTGAAACGCCCGGTTTACGGCCACAGCGAGGTGAGCGATTTCTCGCGGCATTCCCTCAAACGGCAGATGAGATCTGGAATCCATCGGATCGATGAGTTCGGCAGCATCGGCCGCGGCCTTCACGGGCTTCAGAGCGCGGCGCACCGACCACAAAGTCGCCCCGAGAACAAGCCCGAGCAGGATGCTCATCGGCACGATCATATGCTCGAGAATCTCGTTCCAGAAGACGCCGGAGGCGAGATTCTCAGGATCGCCCACGGTGGCGACATCAACGAGAATCCGGTGCTCGCCGATCTTGAAAGCTCGCCCACCGACCAGCGTAAGAGGTTTTCCAGGCTTGACGGTCCGAAGCCAGAAATCCGGCGGGTTGACCTCCGCGGGCAGAAATCGGCTTTCGCAGGCATCGTCACAGGATTCGAAAATCAGATCGCCGCGGTCGTTCCGAATGCGGGCGACATAACCTGTTTGCGAATGTGCGTAGCGCCGGCTGATGGTTTCGGGCAGCTGGTAGGTAACTGCGCCGTCCCTATCCCCCACGCCCGAGGCAAGCCGCTCGGTCTCCTGCTCGACATACAGGCGGGAAAGCTCGCCTACATTCCAATAGTAGTCGGAAAAGATGACGCCCAGTTGGACCAACATCGCGACCATGGCGAAAAACGCGATCCTTCGCGTCAGAATGGCCGTCAGCGTGGGATTCGACCGAATCAATCACGTTCCTCGCGCAGCATGTAACCGACACCTCTCACGGTTTCGATGACGGCATCGGCGGGATGTCCCTCCAGTTTCCGGCGAAGTCGGGAGACCGCCAGCTCGACGGCATTGCTGCTGCGCTCGTCGCCGAACTCGGAGAAAGCGTGTTCCATCTTGCGCTTGGAAACCACCTTCCCGCCATTGCGCATCAGCAGTTCGAGCAGCGACTTTTCCGAGGGGGCGAGCGCCATCTCGGTGCCGTTGCAGGTAACCTGGCGGGACGCCATTTCGAACCTGACGTCAGCAAATTCCAATGTCGGCATTGTTGTCACCGGCGAGCGCCGCATCAGGGCGCGAATTCGCGCGATAAGTTCGCCATTGTTGAAGGGTTTGATCAGATAGTCGTCCGCCCCGGCATCCAGCCCGGCGATGCGCTCGTCGACGGCTCCCCGCGCCGTCAGCACAAGCACCGGGATCTGCTGCTTGGCGGCGCGCAGGGACTTCAGCACGGAGAGACCGTCCTCGTCCGGCAGGCCGAGATCGAGAAGAAGGAGATCATAGCCAGCGCCCTCAAGCGCAAGGCGGCCTTCATTCGCCGTCGCAAAGGCGTCGATGCGCCAACCGGCCTCGCGGATGGCTTCGCAAAGAAGTTCGCGAAGCCGGGCACTGTCCTCGATGAGAAGTATCCTCATGCTCTCTTTCGACCCGTCACCATGGACCAGACAAGATTCTCCCTATGTCTCCAGCTCTCAACCAATGCCGCCCCAGCATGGATGAAGGCCAGGATCATGATGCTGTTGGCGAGAGCACCGTGCACCTCCTCAAGCCACTTGTCGCCCCAGAAGGCATCGAGTGTCGTCATCCAGCCGGTTGCCGCGGTCATCGCAAGAAGCGTCATAAGGCTCAGCATCATGATCGATGCCAGGGGATTGTGGCCGATGTAGCGCGGCTCCCTGCCGTTGATCATGCCGAGGATCTGCTCCCTGACTTTGCCGGGCGTTGGGAAGAAATCACCGAACCGCGCATGTCTGGTTCCGACGAAGCCCCAGATGATCCGCATGGCGATGGCAGCGGCGACGACATATCCGGTCAAACGATGCCAATATTTTCCTTCCCCCAAAACAAAAAGGTTGAGGATGCAGGCGGTAACGACAGTCCAGTGAAACAGCCTGACCATCGGGTCCCAGACCTTGACGGTATCGTTTACGATCTCGGAGGGCCGAAGGCCCTCCTGCTCCTGCAACTGAACGGGCGTCATGATCAGTCGCCTTTCTGGACGATTTCGCCCGATACCGGATTGAAATAGACCTCGGCGCGATTGCCGTCCTTGTCCTTGCCGTAGATTTCGTAGCAGCTTCCGGTGATCTCGAAGGTTTTCACCTTGTAGCCCAGCGCATCGATCTTTTCCTTCATGGCTTTCTCCGGCATCCATTTGGACTTCGGCTCCTTGGTGCAGCTTGGGCTGGCGAGTGCCAAGGCTGGAGTTGTGGCCAGGATGACAAGGGCGACGGTCAGTTTCATCTTCATGGTTCGATCCTTTGCTTGTGCCTTCCATAAGGCGGCAAGCGACTGGATAGAGACCGGAAGCTGTCTGTTTGCTGTCGGCGAGATCATTCATGTGCGGCAGGCAGAGACCAGAGCCTGCAGACGACGGCATTGTTCAGGCTGCTTCGGTTTGCTCGATCGCATCCGTCAAGTCCCGCGCCCGTTCAGCCTCCACCGCCCGCTGCATCAATCTGATGATCTCGCGTTCCGATCTGATATGCCCACGCATCGAGCAGAAAAACGAACGCAGCTGATATCCCACGGCCTCCCAGGAGAGCCGGCAGCGCCCCTCGCGTAGGGTTTCCAGCGTAACGGCGACGTCTTGAGCGGCACCGCGATCAAACATACGTCCTGCCCGCCGGCGTTCGTCCGCATCGGCCTTGTCACTCGCTTCCATGATCAAGCCCAGTCCCGACGAAATAAGGCGCTCTTCGAGTTCATGCGTCGTCAGCAGGAGCGGGATCAGTCCGCTTGAGATACGGCCGCAGAGGCTTTCGTCGATATGGCAAGGCAGGAAGTCGGCGATTGCCTGGAGCACGTCGCACCATGCCATGAGCTGGCCGTAGCAGCTTTCGAGTTCTGTGAAATCGGTCGGGATCGGGTTTTTCATCATATTACCTCTGCAAGAATTGACCGACGGCGATCGCTATTGCTGCGAGAATCGCTGCGACGGCGCCCGTTCGCTGCAGAACGCCCATCTGATAAAGGGCGATTGCGAACACTGTGATCACGGGAGTGGCTATCGATAGCCCCATCTGCGCGTCGGTCATCAGGATCTCCTCTCGGCAGAACCCTAGGCTGTATGACCGGCACGCTCTTTGCGATCGATCAAAGAGATGGCGCGATACCGCCAGCTCTGCCGATCAGGCGGCCTTGCTGTGCGTGCGTCCGAGCGAGCCGAAATAGGCGTCGAATGCCGCCGCAACGGCACGGACCATGAAGCGTGTGTCCTGAGAGACGACGATCCTGTTGTCGCGGATCGTCACGACGCCATCGGCCACGAGTTCGCCGAGGCGTTCGTTACGCTCGACGAGGAAGCCGGTGTCGAAACCCAACTCTCTGCTCAGCCTTCCCAAATCGACTTCGAAATCGCACATCAGTCGCTCGATGATTCTGCCCCGAAGCTTGTCCTCTTCGGTCAGAAGATATCCCTTGGCCGTCGGCAGCACGCCGGACGCGACACGCTCCGCATAGAGACCCAGCGGTACGTGGTTCTGCATATACCCGGTCGGCAATCGCCCGATCGCCGAAGCGCCGAGGCCGATGAGGCTATCGCAATCGTCGGTGGTGTAGCCCTGGAAATTCCGCCTCATCCTCCCCTCGCGCGCGGCGACCGCCAACTGATCCTCCGGCAGCGCGAAGTGATCGAGCCCGATGCGCTCATATCCGGCTTTTTCAAGCTCCTGGGCGATGGCTTCGGCCTGTTCGTTGCGCTGCCTGGCATCGGGAAGCGATGCTTCGTCGATGAGGCGCTGATGCTTCTTGAAGGCAGGTATGTGGGCATAGCCGAAAACGGCGAAACGTTCCGGACGCAACTGCGCGGCGAGCCGGACAGTTTCGACGCAGGATTGTACGGTCTGCTTGGGAAGGCCGTATATCAGGTCGAA
This sequence comes from Rhizobium esperanzae, assembly GCF_014197615.1. GTDB lineage: Bacteria > Pseudomonadota > Alphaproteobacteria > Rhizobiales > Rhizobiaceae > Rhizobium > Rhizobium esperanzae_A. Next base: position 146,207 of record NZ_JACIFY010000018.1, on the reverse strand, counting down.
ATTGATGCTGGTAACCCCTGCAGACCGCAGCCCGGCGACCGCAGCCTCCGTCTGTTCGAAGGATTGCATCCGATTGATGGCGGCCTGCACGATCGGGTCGAAGCTCTGGACGCCGAGGCTCGCGCGGTCGACGCCGTTTTCGCCCAGCACTTCGATCATGGACGCGGCCAAGGTGCGCGGATCGATTTCGACCGCGACGCTGGCATCCGCCTCGAAAGCGAAGGCGCTCCTGAGCTTCGCCATCAGTGCCGTAAATTCCTGCGGCTTCATGATCGTCGGCGTGCCGCCGCCGAAATGAACATTCTTGACGGGCACGTCGTTTCCGGCGGCAAAGGAGACGAGCTCGATCTCCTGGCTCATCACATCGAGATATTCGACAACGGGGGCGTCCTGCCGGGTGATGGTCGTGTGGCAGCCGCAATACCAGCACATCGAACGACAGAAGGGCACGTGAAGATAGACGGAAACCGGTCCGGTTTTTCCGATATTCGCGAGGCCCTTGACATATTCATCCGGCCCCACGGCGGCTGAAAAGGCCGGGGCCGTCGGGTAGCTCGTGTAACGCGGGAGCCGCGCATCGCCATATTTGGCGACCAAATTGTCGGACATTGTCGCATCCTCTATCAAAATCAGGATGCTTTATGACCTCCGGCCGCGCGGTCTTCCTTGTCCCAAATCAATGAGGATGCTTGGCCGGGAATCATCCGGATATTTGTCCGCCGTCAAAGTGGCTTTCCGCAAAGCCCTTTACCGTCTCGTTCTGGCGCGGGACGAGCCGCGATCCCGCCAGTCTGCAAGACGCGGCAAAAGGAAACAGCCAGATGACCGATGCGCAAACCATCCACGCCGAAGCCCCCCACATCGATGTCAGGACGATACATCCGATCGAGCGGCATCCCCGGATTTTTGGCACGCTCAGCGCACTGACCCCCGGCGACGCCATGCTGATCACCAGCGATCACGAGCCCCGGCCCCTGCATTACCAGCTTGAAACCGCATTTCCGGGAAAATTCCACTGGGAATATCTGGAACAAGGGCCTGACGTCTGGTGCGTACAGATCACCCGCCAGGATTCCGGTTGCGACTGCTGCTGCGGCAGCCACTGAGTTCGGAGCAGCGCGATGATGCCGGTGGGAGCAACACTGTCGCGTTGGACGATGTCATATTTCGGCGCGGCGCTCTTCTTCCTGCTTCTGGCCGAAGGCCTGCTTGCGGCCGGAGCCTGGGCGCCGTCGTCGAATGTTGCCGAACCCCATGCGCTGATTATCGTCCATTGCATTACGATCGGTTGGCTCGGCCTCCTCATGATCGGGGCGCTTCTGCAGTTTACCCCGGTTCTGACAGGCCTCAGCCTGCCGACCGGGCGGCTCGACCTGCCCTGCCTTGCGGGTTCCGTCGCCGGGCTCGGACTTCTCCTTCTCGGCTTCCATCTGATCGATGCAGGATCCGGTGCGGCAGGCCGGGTCATGGTCGCAGCATCGTCTGTGCTGCCGGCATCGCTGTTGTCGATCGGATCCGTACTGTCTCTAGGCCTGTGGCGCGGCAGGGCGGCTCACGCCGCCTCGCCGCTCGTCATGATCGGCATGGCATGCCTTGCAGTGACCTTGGCATTGGGAGCACTGTTCGCCGTCACGGTTTCCGGGCTGACGGAGGCCACAGGCATCATCGCCTTCGTCACAAATGCCGTGCCGTTCCATGCGAGCTTCGGCCTCGCCGGCTGGATGAGCTTCGCCGCGATCGGCGTCAGCTATAAGCTGCTGCCGATGTTTTTGCTTTCCGACGACATGAAGAGGTCGCCATTCATTCGCACCACGGGATTGCTTGCGACCGGCACACTTGCCGTGGCGATGGTCTCGACGATCTTTGCACCCGTCCTGGGCCGCCGCCTCTTCCTGTTCGGATCGCTGCTCTTCCAACTGCCGGTCGCGGCCTACCTCGCCGACCTGTTTTCCACCTACCGCGCGCGGCGCCGGAAGAGCCTCGAGCTCAACATGGCTGGATCCTTGCCGGCATTCGTTCTGCTGGGGCTTTCGGTGTCGATGTTGGCCATCGCCCTGGCATCGGATGCCGCGCCCGAGATTTTCACCGCCATAGGCTACCTGTTCGTCTTCGGCTGGCTGACCGGGTTCGGTCTGTCGCAGCTCCTGAAGATCGTTCCTTTCCTCACCTGGATCGAAGCCTTCGGACCGCTGCTCGGACGCCGGCCGACGCCGCGCCTGGCCGAGCTGATAAACGGACGCAGGGCGACGGCCTGGCTCTGCATCTTTTACCTCGCCGTCATTGCGGCGGCCGCCGCGATCGCGCTCGGATCGGATGCAGCTTTTCACCTTGCCGCCATAGCCCAGACTTTTTCCACCGCAGCTCTCGCGGTCGAGCTCGCGCTTGCCCGCACTCTGGCGAATGTCGATCCGGCCGCCAAGAGCGCACCCTTTCAACCGCCGGCGCTTTTTATCGCCGCCAAACCACAGAGGTAACGCCCATGGTTCAGCTTCGTGAACTCGACGTCAGACAGATCCTGCGCGACGGCGGGATGCCGTTCCAGCTCATTATGGATACTTTCGCAAACCTCGACCCTGGCGAGGGCGTGCGGCTTCACGCCATATTCGAACCCATCCCCTTGATCCGCCAGCTGGAGCGGCATGGCTATTCGCATCTCACCAAACGCCTGGCCGACGACGATTGGGAGATCGATTTCGTTCCGCAGGAGAAACCGGGCAGCGATCCCATGCCGGCAGCTGCAACCGCGGAGGCGATCTGGCCGGAACCGACCTGGAACCTCGATCTGACCGACCTCGCCCCGCCTGAACCGATGGAACGCATCCTTTCACGCCTGGAATCGATGGAGAGCGGCGAAGTGTTGTTTGCGCTCCTGAACCGTGAGCCCGTCTTCCTGTTCAACGAGCTCAAGGCGCGAGGCCATGAGTGGATCGGAGATTTCGATGCCAGCGGCAAGATCTACAGGATCATGGTCAGGACAACGCCGGCGAATGTTTCCGATGTCCGCGCATAAGGTCTCCAAACCAACGATCCTGGCGGCATTGCGCGGGATCGAAGACCCTGAACTCGGGACGGATATCGTGACGCTCGGGCTTATATACGGCATCGAGATTTCGGATGATGGCGCGCTCAGAATAGAAATGACGACGACGACCCGCTTCTGTCCAGCCTCCGCCTTCATCGCCGAGGCGGTGAAGGCCAGGGCGGAAGAGATCGAAGGCGTTTCGGCCGCCGTCGTCGACATGGTCTATGAGCCGGCCTGGTCGCCGGAAATGATCGGACGATTGCCCAGCGTGTGAATAGGAGCGCCGCCACCGGAAAACGGGGCGGCGCTCTCCCTCACGGCTTGCGCGCGGCCAGAGGTTTGCGGTCCCGGCACAGGAACGGCGCATGTTCGAGCGCGAACAGCCCGAAGGCAACCGTCCAGCCGGCCGCGGACGCCATCAGTATCTGGGTCGTGAAAGCAGGCATCAGCTCTGCCATGGGCCGAAGCAGCGCAACGGCGGCAAGCAGGATGTAGGATGCATTCGTCACCTGGCTCGACTTCAATTTCCGCCCCGTATGACCTCGGCTTGCTCGCGTCATGACCGCCAGCATCATCATGGACATGGCGCCGATCGCAAAGAGATGAAGAACGGCGACCTGGGGCAGCCCCATTGGCCCGAAAGCGACAGCGGCAAATCCGAGAGGTACGAAACCATAAGCGATGTGAAGCACGAAGAGGATGGGCTCCGGCCAGGTCGTCCATCCCCGCCAGCGGAAGAGCCGTGTTCCGTTCATGATTGCAGCAACGGCGGCAGAAAAACCGGTCGCGACGGATTCAGGCGCAATCGCCCAGGCAGCGAGAGAAATGGCGCCAACGATGATCGTCGCCGCGTCGAAGCGGTTGTAGGCAACCGGAAAATCCGTGCGGCCGCGCTGATTGATCCAGTTTCTGGTAAAGCTCGGCAGGATGCGTCCTCCGACGACCGTGACGAGCAGGACATAGGCGCTGAGGCCGAGACGGATGGCAAGCGCCGGATTGCCGTCTCCGATCACCTCGAGATGAAAGAAGACATTGGCCGCCGACAGAACCGCCAGCCCCGCGATGACCTTCAGGTCCTTCCATTTCCTTCCCGCAATCACCTCTCGCGCCGATAAGGCCAGCATGAGCGGGAGAAAGAGGCTGTCGATCGCGACGGCGGCCATCAAACCGATACTGCCACTGAACAGCATGACGATCCGGCCGATGCACCACACCGCAAAGAGTGCGGCCAGCGGGCGCCCTGAAATGGGAAGGCGGCCGGTCCAGTTCGGGATTGCGGTCAGCAGGAAGCCTGCCAGGACAGCCGGCGCGAAACCGAAGAGCATCTCGTGAGCATGCCAGTAAAGCGTACCGTAATCGCTCGCCACGGCGACGCCGTCGTTCAGGAACGCCACCCAGAGGCCGATACTGACGATCGCCCATAATGCTGCCGCCAGAAAGAAAGGCCGAAAGCCGTAGGAGAACAAGACCATTCCGGAGCGGCTCATTCCCCGCGGCGCCCTGGTCTCCACGTCCTTTATAGTCTGCATGATAAAGATCTCCATTTTGATCATGCAGAAATGCCCGGATGGAAGACGGCAGTCGTTGAGATTACGCAAAGAAGATCCTTTGAACTTTGCGCCGGCACAAACAGCCAGTTTGCGCCACATCAAAGATTTCCTTCGGCTTTGTTCTACTCTCCCCTTCGACAGGGCGGCGTCCGCCCGGTCTTCGACTACAGGAGATTAGCAATGACGAATACTCTGCAAATGACCCGGCGCACGATGCTGACGGGTGCTGCTGTTGCCGGAGCGCTGACGCCAATCATCGTATCCAGCACGGTGGCCCATGCCGATGAAGAGGTCGCCGCAGCGGAAGCGCTGAAGACCGTCAAGCCGAGCAAGGTCGACATATCGAAGCTTCCCCGCGAGAAGGTCGAGCTCGTCAAGCCGCCTTTCGTTCATGCTCACGAGCAGAAGACCGCGGACGGGCCGAAGATCAAGGAATTCACGCTTACCATCCAGGAAAAGAAGATGATCCTGGACAAGGAGGGCACCGAGATCAACGCCATGACCTTCGATGGATCGGTTCCCGGTCCCTTGATGGTGGTCCATCAGGACGACTATGTCGAGCTCACGCTGGTAAATCCCGCCACCAATGCGATGCAGCACAACATCGACTTCCATGCCGCCACCGGCGGGCTGGGCGGTGGGGCGCTGACGGTCGTCAATCCCGGCGAGAGCACCGTTCTTCGCTTCAAGGCGACCAAGGCCGGCGTCTTCGTCTATCACTGCGCCCCTCCCGGCATGGTTCCGTGGCACGTCACATCGGGCATGAACGGCGCGATCATGGTGCTGCCGCGCGAAGGTCTCAAGGACGGCAAGGGCAAGCCGCTCGTCTACGACAAGGTCTATTACGTCGGTGAACAGGACTTCTACGTGCCGCGCGACGAAACCGGCAAGTTCAAGACCTACGACAGCCCCGGAGAGGCCTATGAAGATACGGTGGCCGTGATGAAAACGCTGACGCCCACCCACATCGTCTTCAACGGCGCGGTCGGAGCCCTGACCGGCGACAATGCGATGACGGCCAAGGTCGGAGAAACCGTCCTGATCGTTCATTCGCAGGCCAACCGGGATACCCGGCCGCATCTGATCGGCGGACATGGCGAATATGTCTGGGCAACCGGCAAATTCCTCAACCCGCCCGACACGGACCAGGAAACCTGGTTCATCCCCGGCGGCACGGCAGGTGCCGCCCTCTATACCTTCGCTCAGCCAGGCATTTATGCCTACGTGAACCATAACCTTATCGAGGCCTTCGAGCTGGGGGCAGCGGCCCACTTTAAGGTGACCGGCGAATGGGACGACGATCTCATGACCTCGGTCAGGGCACCGTCGGCAAGCTGACCTGGCGGAGGGGGCGGTGCGCGGGCCAGGGGTGGCCCGCGCACCAATCTCATTTTGGGGGCGCTATCTGCGTAAAACCATGGCCCGCATTGCAGCCATCGAACCAGTTTCAGGCATATCGATCGCAATTCCTCTTGCGCTGCTCGTGGCGCTTTCTGTGGCTGTCGCAGTGCAATCGGGATTGCTCGTGACGGCAAGCCCCGACGCGGCCGTTGCCGCCCCGCAGACCGTCGTGATCGCGCCGCATGGTTTCGCCTACCGCGACGCCACCGAATATTTCCGCAACGGCCTGGCCGTCGACGCGCCCAAGCTGGATAGGGAAGTGACCACGACGCTCGAAATCATGAAATATCAGACCACACTTAGCGACTATAACCGCTGCGTGGCCGATGCCCGTTGCGAGCCGGCCGAACAGCGATATGACACGCTGTCGCAGGAGAAAATTCCCGCCACCGGCGTGAGCTATGACGATGCGGTCCGCTACGCGGCGTGGCTGTCGGAACGCACCGGCGCCGAATGGCGGCTGCCGAGCGATTTCGAGCTGGCCTATGCCGCGGCCGATCGTTTTCCCGACGATGCTCTCGGAATCGACCCCAATGACAAGAACCCGGCAAACCGCTGGCTTGCGGACTACGAACGTGAAGCCCGCAGGGCTGCAGCGATCGACCCACGGCCGCAGCCGCAGGGCTCGTTCGGAATCAGCCAAACCGGACTGGTCGATTTCGCCGGCAACGTCTGGGAGTGGACTTCGACCTGCAACAAACGGATCGATCTCGATAGAAACGATGCTGCGGCGGAGCCGGATCCCAGGAATTGCGGCATCATGATAGCAGCAGGCAAACACCGCGCCCCGATGAGCAGTTTCGTGCGAAATCCCAAGGGCGGCGGATGCTCGGTCGGAAGTCCGCCCGACAATCTCGGCTTCCGCCTCATTCGCAGGCCGGGTTTTCTGGAAAGCGTGAAAGACTTTGCGCAAAGAGCAATGGCGGAAATGTTCGCACCGGCGACGAATGCCCAGGGCAGAGCAGGATGACGATGAAAATTGACCGGACGATTTTGAAATCATTGCCGCTCTTCGAGCGCATGACCGATGCGGATCTCGATTCGATGCTGCAGCACGCGTCGCCGCGCCGCATCGTCCCGGGAGACGCGGTTTTCGAGCAAGGCGCTCGGGCAAAGTCGTTCTTCCTGCTCCTACACGGCCGTCTCAAGGTGACGCAAGTGACGCAGGACGGACAGCAGATCATCGTTCGGATGGTTCATCCCGGCGACCTGTTCGGCTTTGCAATGGCGCTCCGCCGGGAGGATTACCCGGGAACGGCCGTCGCGGCGGCCGAGAGCCTCGTCATTGCCTGGCCGACGGACATGTGGCCGCGGTTCGTCGAACAGAACCCGCGCCTTGCCGTGACCGCGATGCAGACGATAGGCCAAAGATTGGAGGAAGCGCACACGCGCATCCGGGAAATGTCGACAGAGGAAGTGGAAAAGCGGGTGGCCCACGCCGTCCTCAGGCTTTCCAAACAGGCTGGCCGGCCGGTTGAAACGGGCATCCGCATCGATTTCCCGATATCGCGCCAGGACATCGCCGAAATGACCGGAACGACGCTGCACACGGTCTCGAGAATTCTCAGTGCATGGGAGGCGAAGGGAATGGTGGAGGGCGGCCGCCAGAAGCTGACGGTGACCGATCCGCAAAAGCTCCTCAATCTCGCCGACGGCATACGGGATTGATGCCGATCGGGAATTGCCTGCAAAACCGGGAGAATGAGCTTGATAGAGTTCCTTGCCGCCTTCGCGCTTTTCGTAGCGCTTCACTCCGTCCCGGCCATCCCGGTCATTCGCTCCGGGATCATTCACCGCGTCGGTCGGCCGATCTATTTCGTCGGCTATTCCACAGTTTCCATTCTGGCGCTGATCTGGGTTTTCTCCTCGGCGCTCGCAATGGAGTACGTGCCCCTATGGGAGTTGCGGCCATGGCATGCCGCGGTCACTTTCGTACTCGCGCCCCTGGGCATCTTCCTCGTCATCGCGGGACTTTTGAGCGCCAACCATCTTTCCATCACGCTGAACCCATCGCCCACACTCGGCTCCGTCACCAAAATCACCAGACATCCCGTCCTTTGGGGATTTGCCGTCTGGGCAGGCGGCCATATCGCCGCAAACGGCGATCTGCGCTCCCTATTGCTGTTCGGAGGGTTTGCCGGCTTTGCATTGGCCGCGATTCCGATGATCGAAAAAAGAGCGAAACGGTGCCTTGGCAGTACTTGGACTGATCTGGCGGAACATACTTCGATCTGGCCGCTTGCCGCCTGTTTCAAAGGAGAGCAGCCGATGATCGACATGCCGATGCTGCTCGCGGTCCTGGTGACTGCAAGCCTGACAGCGTGGCTCCTATTCGCAGGAGGTCACAGCGCGATGTTCGGTGCCGATCCCGTCGCCATCCTTGCCTGACCCAACGCGCTGCCGCCCCGCCGCGAGACAATGACCGGCACGCGCGGATATACCGGCATCGCATTGATCGAGGTCAAAGTGTCTTTGCGCTGGCGTCGTAACGTTGAAGAAAATCTGGAAGCAACCGCGACCAGCCTATGAGCGGAGCAATAGAATGCCGTACGATGTCATTGCAGCGAGCCTGAACGCGAGGGATAAGTCCGGGCGCATCGAGGTGCGTTTCGGCGCCGACCAAAAGACCGTTGTCGTCTCGCGACGCGCATTGCTGTCCATAGCCTCGCCACCTCGTGCCACCGAAGTGCGCCTTCTTCAGTACATCGACACGTTCTGTGAAATTGCGGCAAGCTGCCTCGCATCGAAGGGGATGGACGGGGATACGATTCTGATCACCGCAAACGACGTCCGCAGGTGGTGCCATGCCTGGGAAACATCCGGCTTGGCGGCCGAAGCGCCGGCAGCACCCCGCCTTCTGCTGATATGAGGCCGGACTCCGAATCCGGATCTGAATCAAAGCAGTAGACCATGAAACGCCGCTCGCTTTTCGGCGTCATTCCCTTCCGATCCCGATGAGGACAACCGACCGGCTGCTGGTGACATCGGGACAGCGAGCGTGTTAAAGACGATGCCATTGGACACGATCTGTAACGAGCAACGGCTTGACGGATGGACGATGGCAACAGCTCAGAATGACGCGCATCTTCTCGTCGTTGACGACGACCCGCGCATTCGCCAGATGTTGACGCGCTATTTCGAGGGCGAGGGCTACTCAGTCTCCGCCGCCTCCGACGGGACCGAGATGCGGGTACGCCTGCGCCAGCAGACTTTCGATGCCATCCTCCTCGATCTCGTCCTTCCCGGCGGCACCGATGGTCTCGATCTCGCCCGTGAAATTCGGGCCACCTCGGATGTCCCGATCATGATGCTGACCGGCCGGGACGATGTCGTCGACCGAATCGTCGGCCTGGAGGTCGGCGCCGACGACTACATCGCCAAGCCTTTCCATCTCCGGGAAGTCCATGCCCGCCTGAAGTCGATCCTGCGCCGCCGGCAATCTTCGCCGCGCAATGCAGAAGCCGCGAGCGAGGAGATCGTCGGCTTCGAGGATTGGAAGCTCAATCTCAGCCGTCGTCAGCTTCTCGACCCCGACGGCGCGGAGGTCGAGCTGACGACCGGCGAATTCGACATGCTGGCGACCTTCGTGCGGCATGCCGGCCGGGTCCTCACGCGCGATGTGCTGATGGATCTCACCCGGGGACGAAATCTCGAAGCCTTCGACCGGACGATCGACGCTCAGATCGTCCGCCTGCGCCGCAAGATCGAAACCGATCCGAAGAAGCCGCAATTCATCAAGGCCGTGCGCGGCGTCGGCTACGTCTTCACCGCCAGGCTCGACTGACGTTTCAAAACCGCCATGCCCAGACCAGCCATTTCCTCCGTGACGAGGAACTGGTCAGGCAGAGTTTCTCCGAGAGAACGGATCCTATTCGGATTACGTCTGTCACGCCGGTTTATCACGGCATTGGAGGACTGCCGGAAGGCGGCGTCTCCTGATTAACGTCATGTCCACAGGGTTATCTAGGGCTCTCGACAGGCGGTGCCCCTTTGGATCCAAGCAGATTTCAGCGATGATTGACGGAAATCAACGATAGTCGCTCGAGACGGCACCATCATGACGTCTGACCTGAAAGAGGTTCGTCGTGAGCGATATTGAGCTTCGAAGGCACATCTCGATGCGCTCCCATTCAAGCCGAGCGCCGATGCCGCCCACATCTGGCCGTGGACAGCGGCGTCGTGCCTCTGATGGACCGCACCAAGGGTGTCGTGCACTCGATGACCGGCTGTCGGTCGCTGCAACGGCCGGCAAACGGCGGCTAGGAGGATCTCAATGACGAACGAAGAGATGGAAAACAAACTGAAAGTCTTGAAAACGGACTTGCAACGCCGGCTGTCGGCGATTGACGCCGATCTCGGTGCTGCGCTGGATCCAGATAGCGAGGATCGTATCACTCAGGTCGAGAACGATCAGGTGCTGACGGAAATGCGACGGGAAGCGCGTGAACAGATCGCATCGATCGACGCTGCTCTCGAGCGCCTTAAACGCGAAACGTTCGGTCGTTGTGTCAGATGTCTCCGCCCAATCGAGACTAAACGGCTGAACGCCCTTCCCTACACCCCCCTTTGCGTGGCATGTGCTCACCTGGCGGTCTAGCGAGCGACATCGCAGACTGCCTGCAGAGATCGCGTGAATGACGCTGTCGGGTAGTGTGCCCCGATGGCGGGGCACGCCCATTCGCTGACAAGCTTCGTCCGCGACCGAAAGCGCCGGGATTGTGGCACGCTCGATGAAGAGGCGGGGCAACGGCACTTGCCGGGGCGTTTGCGATTCATCAATGCGTGAAACGGGCATCGGCCTATCATGACATCGCAAACATGAGCGAAAGGAGCGCGTCATGTCATTGGGATTACGCGAATATACGCAGGCCGAGTGCTATTCGGCCCTGGAAGAGGCGCGTTTCGGGCACCTGGCCTGCTGCAAAGACAGCCAGCCATATGTCGTGCCGATCTATTTTTCATACGACAATGGCGTGGCCTATTGTTTCTCGATGCCTGGCCGCAAGCTGGAATGGATGCGAGAAAACGATAAGGTTTGCCTGCAGGTGGATCAGCGGGTGGGCGGCGGCTGGGCGAGCATCATTGCCGAGGGAAAGTTCGAGGAGTTTCCCGATGCCGATGTCGGGAGGAGCCAACGTCTGCACGCATGGGAGCTGTTGCAGAAGCACTCGGATTGGTGGGAAGTTGGTTCGCTCAAGCCGAAAGAGCTTCCGGTCCTGGCCGAGTCGCCGCACGTATTCTTCGGAATTTTTGTCCACGCTTTATCGGGCCGCGTTGTTTTCAGAAGTGACTAAAGGCTGGAGCCGGGAGATGCCGAGAGCGTAAAACTGCACATGATGCAGCGCGCGATGTTTGGCGCTACGCTCGAGATCAATTTTCCAGCGGCCGGAGGAGCCCTGATGCCTTCGTCACGAGGTCAGATGCCAAGTGGATCGTCTGATCCCGCCAGAAGAGGATTGATGATGCATGTCATCCAATTGCACAGGCTTTTGGACGACATGCACAAGGACAGGACCCGGACACGCCGCTCCGGAGAAGGCCGATCCCTATAGGGCGGTCTCGCAGCCGAACGTGTCGAAACGTAAGGCCCGGCAATTTTAATGGGCCATGAATATCGGCATCTTGCTTTCCTCGATCATGCTGCGGGTCACCCCGCCAAAGATCGTTTGCTGCCAGCGGGGATGATTGTACGCGCCCATGACGATGAGATCGGCGGATACGTCGACCGCGTGCTGCCGCAGGACCTCGTCTGCCGGCTGTCCGCCGCTGGCGACGCGGTCCACCTGGACCTTGACGCCGTGACGCGCGAGATAGGCGGCAATGTCGGCGCCTGGCTCTTCCCCGTTCACGCCTGCCCTTGCCACCGGATCCACCATGGTTACGTAGACGGTGTCGGCCTGCTTGAGCAGGTCAAGCGACTGGCGAGCGGCCCGGGAAGCTTCATCGCTCGAATCCCATGCGAGAAGAACCGATCTCGATGATGAATTCATTGCTCGCGTTCCGCGGTTGATGAGGATCGGAGTGGGCGTTCGGAAGAGAGCACCGTCGATGATGCGTTTGCGAAGCTCTTCGTCGCGGGCCGCCTGCCGTCCGACCAGGACCACATCGGCATAGAGAGCCCTTTCGGCGATATCCTCGTCTGCCAAAGCGAATTCGGTATAGACGTCCTGAACCTCGTAGGAGATATCGCTTCGGCCAAGAATTTCCTTGATCTCTTCAGTCTTGTGGGAAAGCGCATCGATCTCGCGCTGCCGCTCCTCGATCCAGACGGGCGAGATGGCATTATAGTCCCCGATGATCGGAGACGCTCCCAGCGCGATTACGAGCGCATTCAGATGCGCGCCCTGAGCGCCGCAAAAGTCGATTGCGGTTTTCAGATCTTCCTCGAACTGGTTGACGCCGAGGATGCTTAATACCGTCCTGATTGTCATGTCGATATACCTCTCTGATTGGTGTCAGAAGGATAACCAGTCTGGCGGGGCGTTCCTTGACCTTCGTCAAAGCGCTGTCGATTTTGGCGGTATAGCCTGTCTATGAAGGATGTAGCCGACCGCAAGAGCCGCGCGCCATTGTGCGCAGGCTTGAGCGGGGCGCGGGGCGCTGGAACCGATGAGAACGAAGATGGGAGGTCATAGATGCTGTCGACGGAACGAGACTTCAGACGAGGCGGCGAACGGTTCCCTATTCCTTCACAAGGCGAAGTCGAAGGCAGGCTTCTGATGTTCGAAGTGGTTGCCGTCACCTGCTTGCAGGAGCTTCTCGCTAAGCGGGACTCGCATCTTGTCTCTAGACTTCGCCAGAAGCTCCTTCGAAACCTGAAGGAAAAATGCGCCCCTTTGAAGTTATGTGCGGATGACGAAAGATCCGCGAAGGAATTCGCGCTTCAGTTGTTGAAGGCGGCTTTGCAAGAGGCGGAAAACGAGAGGCAGGCGGGTTAGCGAAGATCTGCGGGAGGTCCCATGAGCAGAATTGCAGTTACCTTCAATGCCGGATCCTCAAGCTTGAAGATCGGCGTCTTCGAGATCGGCGCCGGTGGCGCTGTCCGGCCGCTGGCCAGAGGTGCGGCGACTGTTGATAAAAAGAGCCGCCTCGACTACGAGATCGCAGGTGAGCCTCATGACGCCGACTTGCCAGATATCCAGGAAGTCGGTCCGGCTTTGATTGCCGAGGTCCTCTCCCGACTCCTGCCGCAAGGTTCAGCGCCGACGGTGGTCGGGCATCGCATTGTTCATGGAGGTTTGGCCTTCACAGGGCCTGTATTCTTGGACTTGGATATTCAGGCACAGATCGAGGAACTGGTGCCACTGGCGTCTCTGCACCTGCCCCCGGCTCTGAAGGTGATCCGCGCTGTTCGGGCGACATATGCTGATGTGCCGCAGACCGCGTCGTTCGATACCGCGTTTCACACATCTCTATATCGTCTTGCCGCACGTTTCGCGATTCCGCGCGAAATGCATGAAGCGGGAATCCGCAGGTATGGGTTCCATGGACTTTCCTACAAGTCCGTTTCTGAAAAGCTCAAAAAAATCGCTCCCGATGTAGGCAGCGGCAGGGTCGTATGCGCGCATCTGGGAAGCGGTGCGAGCCTTTGCGGGATGGTGGACGGCGTCAGCATCGATACCAGCATGGGCTTTTCCACGCTCGACGGGGTACCCATGGCCACCCGCCCGGGATCGATCGATGCAGGCGCGCTGATCCATCTTCTCCGCAACGAATTCCATGACGCCGACCGGCTCGAAGATTTCCTCTACCACAGATGCGGCCTGCTCGGCGTCTCCGGCGTGAGCGGAGACGTGCGGGTGCTCGTCGACGATTTCCACCCGGCGGCGCGGGAAGCGCTTGATCTCTTCTGTTTCAAGATCGCCGGCGAGATAGGCAGGCTGACGGTGTCGCTGGGCGGCGTCGACGCCATCGTCTTTACCGCCGGTATCGGAGAGCATCAGCCGGAAGTCCGGAAGGGCGTGGCACGTCATCTCGCGTGGATGGGCCTCGACCTCAGCGAGTCTGCCAACAAGGCGAATGCGACGGTCATCAGTGCTCGGGACAGCGCGATAACTGCCTTCGTCATTCCGACCGACGAGGAGCAGGTGATAGCCGACGAGGCGCTTGCCGTCATTGGCCGACACGGTCTCTGACGATTCGGGGAAACGAACTTTCGCAAGCGACATGGCGGAATGGGCCGAACTTTCGACCCTCTGTATCGACTGCGGCAAGAGTGTTCACCCGGCTTCCAGCGAGCGGTAGATTTCTTCTTCCTGCGCAAAATGAAGGCGCGTAATGGCCTCCAGGCCGTGCAGCAGTCGCTGGACCTCATAGAGTTGCGCATCTGTCGGCACCTCGGCGGCAAACGCCTTGCACACGTCGCTTAGGTTGTGGATTTGCCGTTGGATCTCCATGTGAGTCCGGCTCATGCCGGCCAGAACGTCGGGTGCTGCCCTGTGCTGGCGCAGTCGCGCATAAACCTTCTCATCCTGTTTCTCGTGTGGAAGCAGGCGCTCACGGAGTTCGCGATCCAGCTTTTCGAGTTCGTCTTTTGTCTGCTCCCTGGGGAGGCGATGTATGCGATCCGCCGTGATGCGGATGTCGTCAATCACATCGGCCAGAGCCGCATGTTCAGCCTCCAGTTCCAGCAAAGTTTCGTTGCTCAGTCGAGGGAATGCGGTGCCAAACGACAGCGGCGGGCCAAGGGCGCGGAGCGCATTCATGATGACGAGGAAGTCGATCGCTTCCTGAAAAAGCGCTCCTTCCACCGGTGTCAGATGACCAAGTGCGGCCGCGACCATACCTGCCATCGAGAGGGCCATGCCGGCATAGACACTCTGCAGCGCAATCCTGCGCGACCGTCGCGCGACGTGGATGGCGTCGACCAGCCGGTCCAGCCGGTCGACCAGGATCACGACATCCGCTGCTTCGGATGAGGCAGCGGCCCCCCGTGCACCCATGGCAATGCCGACGTCGGCGGCCGCAAGCGCCGGCGCGTCGTTGACGCCGTCACCGATCATCAGGACTGGACGGCTTCTTGCTTGCTCCTTTTGCACGGCGATCGTCTTATCTTCAGGCTTCATTTCGCTGATGACCTCATCGACCCCGACAAAGGCGGCGACATCTTCAGCGAGATCGGCGCGGTCGCCGGTCGCAAGGACAATGCGCGCGATGCCGGCGTCCCGCAGATGCCGCAACACATAACCGGCTTCCGGACGAATTTGGTCAGCCAGGAGAATGGCTCCGGCCAGTGCGCCATCGATTGCGACGATGACCGCGACCGTTCCGTCGCGCCGTATCCAGCTTTTGATTTCTTCACGAAAGTCCGAATCTTGAAGCTTCGCACTCGCGAAGTTCCATCCGCCGGCCAGAACGTCATGCCCGCCGACGCGGCCCGTCAACCCGGAGCCGGGAGCCTCGCGCACATCCGAGGGCGTGTCGAGCACGAGCCCTCGCCCGCGGGCCGCGGTCACGAGAGCCTGCGCCACCACATGGGGAGAGCTCTGATCCAGCGACGCCGCCAGTCTGAGGACCTCGAGTGCGTCGAGATCGCCGCGCGCCTTTATCTCAATCAGCCGCGCACGGCCGTCGGTCAACGTTCCGGTCTTATCGAGGAGAGCGGTCCTTGCGGCTGCAAGCGCTTCAAGAGCGCCGCCGTCCTTGACCAGGATGCCTTTCTTCGCGCAGCGGGAGATGCCGGACACGATGGCGACCGGCACGGCCAGTATCAGCGGACAAGGTGTCGCCACGACAAGGACAGCCAGGGCCCGCGTCGCATCTCCGGTGAACGCCCAGGCGGATATAGCGATCGCCAGGGTCAGAGCCAGGAATAGCATGCCGAACCGGGCGGCCAGCCGCACCATCGGCGCTTTGTTCTCCTGCGCCGCCTTGACCAGCCGGATGACCGCCGCGTAGGTGCTGCCCGCCGCGGCACGCGTCGCCTGCAGGTCGAAAGCATCGCCGGCATTCGTTGAGCCGCTCATCACCGCCTGCCCGGGTTTTCGCCGCACCGGCAGCGCCTCGCCTGTCAGGGCGGATTCATCGAGCACAGCGGCATTCCCGGCAACGATGCCATCGACGGGAACAACTTCACCGCGGCGGACAAGAATGCGATCGCCGGGCACGATGGCCGACAAGGCGACGTCCTGGATGCGGCCGCATTCATAACGGGCTGCGGTGTTCGGCACCCTGCCGAGCAGCGCCGTCATCTCCCGGCCCGCCCGGTTTTGGGCAAAGTTCTCCAGGAACTGCCCGCTGGTAAACATGAGCGCAACAATAATTCCGGCAAAATACTCGCCGAAAACAATGGCTCCGCCCATCGCCAGCGCCGCGATGAGATCGAGGCCGAATTCTTTCTTGTGAAGGCTGATCCCTACATCGATCAGGAGGGCGGCAAGGACAGCCGCCGTTCCCGTCGTCCACAATTGCGTGGCAACATGCGGTTGCCCAGCCAATCTGGCGAGCCCACCGGCGACCAGCGCCAATGTGACCAGGGGCAGCATCCATGTTTTTGCGCCACGCCAACCCCGTATCAGCATGCGGTGTTTCTCCTACCCGAGACCGACGTGCAGAACGCGCCGGCAAGCCATCTTCGGCGTGCGCTAAAAAGGCCACGCCGGCGCCGCAGACCCGTTGAGCCTTGAGAATGCTCCTCCTGCGGAGGAGAATGTTTGAGCCAAATCAAGAAGAGGCCGGAAAGTGAGCCCATCAGTCAGCAGCACCTGTATTTCCGCGGAGAGCTCATTCCAAAACCTGCACCGATTGCAAGGCCATATTTGACGCCGATCAAAGCGGTCCGCCTGCAGCGCGCTACCTTGGTTCCGCCGGCTTAAGTAACGGCCCGCCCATTCAAAGATTTCCGTGCACCGCGCTCGTAGACGTGATGCGGTGCTTATTTCGTCATGGAGTCGACAATGCTCGTTCAAACCATCATGACTGCGCCGGCGATCACCGTAACGGCGTCCTCTTCCGTTGCGGAAGCCGCCAAACTGATGCTCGACAACAGGATCAGCGGCCTGCCCGTCGTCGACGCCAACGGAACGCTTGTCGGCATCGTCAGCGAAGGCGATTTCCTGCGCCGCAGCGAATTGAACACCGAGCGTAAACGCTCATGGCTGCTCGAGTGGCTGGCCAGCCCCGGAAAGATCGCCGACGAATATGTTCGCACCCATGGGCGACGGGTCGAGGAGGTAATGACATCGCCGGTCAGCGCCATTGCGCCGACCGCCGCCATTTCCGATGCGGTCAGATTGATGGAGCGCCAGGATATCAAGCGCCTTCCCGTCGTGGCCGATGGCAGGCTCATCGGCATACTCGCCCGCTCCGACGTGCTGCGCGCACTCTCGCAGGCACTGCCGCCCACCTCGGCTTCCACCGGCGATGCAGAGATCCAGGCGGCGATCGAGGCCGAACTGGCAAAGCAGAGCTGGAGCCGCAATGGCTTCATCCACTGCCATGTCGCCAACGGCGTTGCCGAACTGACTGGCACGATTTTCGATGAACGCGAGCGTCTTGCCGCAAAAATCGCGGCCGAGAATGTGCCGGGCGTCACGTCGGTCAGGGATCTCCTCGTCTGGGTCGATCCCTACTACGGCATAGCGCTTCCGCCACCGGACGCAGAGGCCAGACAGGCTTGAAACTTAAGGGAGACAAACCATGGGACATCCCTCGCCCGTCATTCGCAATGGCGCCGGCCGTTCTGGTTCGGTGAGGTCGCCGTGGCTGCAGAGCCGAGGCGCTGCCGAATATCTTCGAAGCGCAAACAGGAGGCCGGGACGCTGAAATGCCGAAAAGTCTGTTCGGTTTCGTGTTCCTGATGGGCCGCCATCACCAGATCGCGATCGCGGCTCTTTCTGTTGTTCTCTTTCTCGCCGGCACCGCGCCGCTGGAAGTCCAGAGGCGCATCATCAACGCCGCCACAGATGCGACCCCCTACCAGACCATCCTGATCCTCGTCCTTGCTTATCTCGGCCTTGTCCTTCTGGAAGGTCTGACCAAATTGCTGTTGAACATCTACCGTGGCTGGGTTGGCGAGGTCGCGGTCCGCTGGCTGCGCAAGTCGGCGCTTGCCGCTTCGGAACCCTCGAGCGGGGCTCCCATCGATGCCGTTGCCGAAGGCGTGCAGCTCTCGATCATCATTGCCGAGGCCGAACCGGTCGGCGGTTTCGTCGGCACCAGCATCTCGGAGCCGCTGCTGCAGGCCGGCATCCTGATAGCGGTCGGCGGCTACATGATCTTCCTGCAGCCCCTGATGGCGCTTGCCGTCGCCGTCGTCTTTCTTCCGCAGGTCGGCTTCGTGCCACTGATGCAAACGGCGATCAACCGCCGGGTCGAAACCAAGATCACCGTCATGCGCCATGTCAGCCAAAGCATGGTTCGGCATGTGGCGACGAATGATGCGCTCGATGCCCAGGGCGCCCGGGTGGAGAGGCTCTTTTCCCTGAACATGAGCATCTATAAGATCAAGTTCACGATGAATTTCATGATGAACCTGATGACGCAGCTGGGTTACGCCGGCATCTTCGCGCTCGGCAGCTATTATGTCGTCACCGGCAAGACGGAGATCGGAACCGTCGTCGCCTTCATTTCCGGGCTCTCCAAGATCAGAGATCCGTGGGGAGAACTTATCGATTGGTACCGCGATCTGAGGGTTACGCAGGTCAAATATGCCATGATCCGCGATGCGTGTGCTGTTCCAGAAGCGCGAAGCAGGGCGTTCGTCGATGACGCGACGAACGCAACCGGCGCCATGAAGGCTTGAAGAGGCGGCTACTGCGCGGTCCGAGGCGGCATCGACGATACAATCCCAGAGCTTGTTGCTCCGAAGCCGATTTTGAACATCGCCCGCAGGTTCTCAATGTGACAACAGGACAGGCAGGGTGATGCTCGTCAGTATTGATAGGGTGGCGCCGCCGAGCACGAATTCGCGCAGGCGAGAATGGCCGAAGCCGCCCATCACCAAAAGATCGGCCCGCACTTCGAAGGCTTTGCTTTGTAGCACCTCGCCGACCGGTTCACCATGCGCGCGCACTCGTGTCGTCTCTGCCGGCACCCCACTCTTCAGCAGGTTCTCGACGAGATCGTCGGCCGTTTCATCTGCCATCGGCTTTTCGTCGATGACGGAAAGTACGCAGACCTTGGAAGCCTTCTCCAGGAAAATGGAGGCGTCATGGGCTGCCCGAGCGGCTGCGCGGCCGCCATCCCAAGCGATGGCAACATGATCCATCCGGCCGCCGAAAGGCGCCGAGGGATAAAGGATGAGCGGCCGCCCGGACCCGAACAGAACCGCTTCGACGACCGGACGCGAGATCCCGGTCGATTCCAGAAGCACGAGATCGTAGGCGCGCGCCGCTTGCGCGAGCGCTTCGACGACGAAAGGCTCTTCAATCTTGATCTGCCGCGTGCGCGCATCGACAGAAGCCGCCTTTGCCTCGTCGACCGCCAGCCGGGTCAGTGCCGAGGCGCGCTTGCGGCTCAACGCCTGCGCATCACGCGCCATCTTCGCCGCATCGATGATCAGCGACGACAGCGCGTTGGAGACATTGGGAATGGTGATCTCCACTGCACAGACGGTTAGTGTTGCCTGCATGTGGTGCGCGAGTGCAACGGCATTGGAGATGATGAATTCCGAAGTCGCATCCGGATAGGTGAGGAGCGGAAGAAAGATATGCCGTTTCATGATTTACTCCGAATGAGGATCGGGACCTGATGCTGGCATTTTGAAGCCTGCCGGGAAGCGCGCATTGACATGCCTCAAAAGGAGCTTTGCGATCTCGAACGGTCGGAGAGGGGCTGCACAGACAATCACATCTCTGGTGTCTCGCGATCGCTGTCAATCACCGATTTGTCCAGCTTGTTGATCGTGGCCGCTGATCGGGATCACTTCAAGTGGGCATCGGGTGGCCAGCCTCGTGTTCGATCCTTCCGGCTTTCCGGACGGGACTTAAGGCTGGGGCCGAGATTGCGGTGTCGGCGGGATCGAAGCAGCTTTGCGTCCAGAGCGCATGCTCACTCGGCGGCCGGTCCTATCTCAGGCCTCAGATGGCGCCGGCGCCAGGTGGCGGGCGCCTCGCCGGTGCGTTTGCGGAAGAAGCGGGAAAAATAGGCCGGATCCTCGAAGCCGATCTCTCGCCCGATGTCTTCCACCGACCGGACAGTGAACATCAAAAGGCGCTTGGCTTCCAGCAGCCGCCGCTCCAGCGTCAATTCCTTGACGGACAACCCGAACACTTCGCGGGCCGCCTTGTCGAGGAGATGCGGCGTCGTCGCAAGGAGATCGACATAGGCCCCGACGGGCCAATCCTTCCTGTAGTGGAGATCGATATGGCGGCGCAGCGCAAGGCCGAGTGAGACCGTCGCCGACGTCGACGGCAACGCGACGCGGCCGCCGATGCGGCCCATCAAGGACAACACGACTGAGATCAGGCCGCATAGCACCTTTTCGCCCTCGGCGCCCTGCTCGCGATATTCTTCGGCCAGCATATCGAGCAGTGTCCCGAGCTTTGCCCATACCGGATCGGCCGGCTCGCCCGTCAGGAAGGTCGGCACGTCGAGATCGAGGGCGACCTGCGGCGCGATCGTCTTCAGCATATCGTCGGAGACCGACACCACGATCGCATCCGATTGCTCGTCGACATCGAAACCGTGCACCACGCTGCTCGGGACAAAACTCACGGCGGGAGCGGAAAAATTCCAAGTTCCCTCTTCGATCCGATAGGTTCCCCCACCCTGAAACCAGTAGGTGATCTGCCCCATCAGCGGATGCTTGTGCGGTGAAACATGGCCGAAATGGACGCTTTTGCGCTCCATCACCGTCTCGACATGCAGAAAGCCGACGTCGAGCGAACGGCTCGGCTCGCCATAGACGAAGAAATTCGGAACTTCGCTTCGCATCATCATGCCGGAAAAAGTACCAGCGAATTGCGGGCTTTGTCCATGGTCTCGCATCCTGTCCCGAATTAACCTTTGTCAATATCAGAAGGAGGAGCACGAGATGCGTTCAGAAGATCACCGCAGCGACAAGACGAGGCCGTTCACCGGCGCCGAATATCTCGCAAGCCTGCGCGATGGGCGCGAAGTCTATATCAACGGCGAACGCGTCGCCGATGTGACCACCCACCCGTCGATGCGCAATTCCGCCCGCTCGATTGCGCGGATGTACGATGCGCTGCACGACGAAAAGACCAAGGACCGCCTGACCTCGCCGACCGACACCGGCAATGGCGGCTATACCCATAAATATTTCCGGGTTGCGAAATCCTCCGCCGAGCTCGTCGCCCAGCAGGGCGCGATCGCCGACTGGGCGCGCATGTCCTATGGCTGGATGGGCCGCACGGCCGATTACAAGGCAGCGCTGATGAACACGCTCGGGGCGAACGCCGACTGGTACGGGCCGTTCAAGGACAATGCGCTTGCCTGGCACAAGCGGTCGCAGGAATCCGTGCTCTTCATGAACCACGCGATCGTCAATCCGCCGATCGACCGGCACAAGCCGGCCGATGCCGTGAAGGATGTCTTCGTCCACATCACCAAGGAAACCGATGCGGGTATTTACGTCTCCGGCGCCAAGGTGGTCGCCACCTCCTCGGCGCTCACCCATTATAATTTCCTCGCCCAAAGTTCGGCGACGGTGACGGAAGATCCTTCGCTCTCGGTGATGTTCATCGTGCCGATGAACGCGCCCGGCATCAAGATGTTCTGCCGTGTCTCCTACGAGCAGACCGCCAATACCGTCGGCCATCCCTTCGACTATCCGCTGTCGTCGCGCTTCGACGAAAACGATGCGATCCTTGTGCTCGACAATGTGTTCGTGCCCTGGGAGGATGTGCTCGTCCTGCGTGACGCCGCCAAGATCCTGTCGTTCCATCCCGCGTCGGGCTTCATGCATGGCTATTGCTTCCAGGGCTGCACGCGTTTTGCCGTCAAGCTCGATTTCCTCGCCGGCCTGCTCGCCAAGGCGCTGCGCGCCACCGGCGGCGATGCCTTCCGCGGCAATCAGGCGGCGCTCGGCGAAGTGATTGCGCTGCGCCACATGTTCTGGTCCTTCTCCAACGCCATGGCTTATAATCCGCAGCCCTGGGCCAATGGCGCCGTGCTGCCGAACATGGAAGCAGCCCTTTCCTACCGCACCTTCATGTCGGAGGCCTATCCCCGCGTCATCGAGACGGTGCGCAAGGTCGTCGCCTCGGGTCTGATCTATCTTCCCTCTTCGGCGAAGGATTTCGGCAATCCCGAAATCGACCGCTATCTCGCGCGGTATGTGCGCGGCTCCAACGATATGGGCCATGTCGAGCGCATCAAGATCATGAAGCTGCTGTGGGATGCGACCGGCACCGAATTCGGCGGCCGCCACGCCCTCTACGAACTCAACTATGCCGGCGCGCCGGAAGAGGTCCGGCTACAGGTGCTGAAGGGTGCCGAGCGCGGCGGGCGCCTGAGGGAGATGGAAGCGCTCGTCGATCGCTGCATGAGCGATTACGACGAAACCGGCTGGACCGGCGATACCTGGTTGCCGCCGCTCGATGCCTCATCTGCCATCCGCAACGCCGCCGAGTGAGGGCATGGCCATGGAGGAGCAAGTCTCGAAAACCGAGTTCCGTGATGCGATGGCTCGCGTCTGCGCCCCCGTCAACGTCATCACCACCAACGGACCCGCCGGGCGCGGCGGGTTCACCGCCACCGCCATGTGCAGTGTGACGGATGAGCCCCCGACGCTTCTGGTGTGCATGAACGGCCGCTCGGCGCAATGCGGCCTGTTCCTCGAAAACCACCGCTTCTGCGTCAACGTGCTTGCGGACGATCACCAGGAACTGGCCGGCTATTTCGCCGGCCGCCAGGCGGATATGGCGGCACGTTATGCGGCGGCGGAATGGGTCGACATGCCATCGGGAAGCCAGGCACTGGCCGGCGCGATGGTCTCCTTCGACTGCCGGCTCACTGAGGCGCGCCTGGTCGGCACCCACCACATCTTCATCGGCCAGGTCATCGGCATCCGCTCGCGGGCGGATGGTAACGCACTGCTCTATTTCGACCGCAACTACATCAACGTGCCGACGCAGGTGGGCAGTTTCGGAGGATAGGCGCAAAACCGACGCGTCGATTGAAGTGCTACAGCGCCGCGCGTCGAAACAGACGCGCGGCGCTGTAATATCTATCGGAGCGTGATGGTCTCGACCTGTTCCCGCTGCCCGAAATTCCTGCTTCAGAGCTGAATCCACGCCGTCTTCAGGTCGACATATTTGTCGAGCGCATGGAGCGATTTGTCGTGGCCGTTGCCCGATTGCTTGACGCCGCCGAGCGGGACGCTGTTGTCGGAGCCGCCATAGGTGTTGACGTGCACGACGCCGGCGCGGATGCCGCGCACCATCCGGTGGGCGCGCGACAGGTTCGATGTCCACACCGCCGACGCAAGGCCGTATTCCGTGACGTTGGCAATCTCCAGGGCTTCGGCCTCCGTCTCGAAGGGAATGATCGACAGGATCGGCCCGAAGACTTCGTCCCGCGCGAGCGTCATGGACGGGGTGACGTCGAAGACGGCCGGGCGCATGTAATAGCCGCCCGTCTCCTCCAGAATGCGCGCGCCGCCGGTGCGCAGCAGAGCGCCCTCGGCCAAGGCCCGGTCGATATGGCCGAGATTCTTCTCCAGCTGGATAGCGCTCGATATCGCGCCCGCCTCGGTGGAAAGCTGCAAGGGGTCGGCGACCGTCATGGCCGCGGCGATATGCGCGACGTTTTCGGAAAATTCCTCATGGATCGATTTTTCGACCAGCAGGCGGGAGCCCGCGACGCAGACCTGGCCGGAGTTGCGGAAAATGCCGTAGGCCGAGACCTTGGCCGCCTGATCGAGATCCGGCGCATCGGCAAAGACGATGTTCGGAGACTTGCCGCCGAGTTCCAGATAGACGCGCTTCAGGTTGGAGCGCGCCGAATATTCCAGCAGCCTGCGCCCGACCGGGCCGGAACCGGTAAAGGCGAGCACATCGATATCCATGTGCAGCCCCAGCGCCTCGCCGCTGACGGTGCCGCGCCCGGTGACGACATTGAGCACGCCATCCGGCAATCCTGCCTCCGCGCACAGGGCCGCAAGCCGCAGCAGCGTCAGCGAGGCGCCCTCGGCTGGTTTCAGCACCACGGAATTGCCGGCGGCAAGCGCCGGAGCGATCTTC
This sequence comes from Rhizobium esperanzae, assembly GCF_014197615.1. Taxonomy (GTDB): domain Bacteria; phylum Pseudomonadota; class Alphaproteobacteria; order Rhizobiales; family Rhizobiaceae; genus Rhizobium; species Rhizobium esperanzae_A. Next base: position 122,088 of record NZ_JACIFY010000018.1, on the reverse strand, counting down.
CAGGCGCCGATCATCATCGGAAAATTCCACGGCACGATGGCGGCGACGACACCCACCGGTTCACGATGGATCAGGCCGAGAATATTGTCGGCCGTCGGGGCGATCTCGCCATAGACCTTGTCGATCGCCTCGGCATAGTAGCGAAAGGTGCCGGCGGCACTGCCCGGCTCGGCCTTCAATGCCATCGAGATTTCCGTGCCGTTGTCGCGCACGCCGAGCACGGCGAGTTCGAGCGCGTTCTTCTCGATGAGGTCGGCGATCTTCAGCAGCACCTTCTTGCGTTCGGCCGGTGCCGCCCGCGACCAGCTGCCTTTTTCGAAGGCGCGCCGCGCGGCCATGACCGCCCGATCGACATCTTCGGCGCCGGCATCGGCGATTGTTGTCAGCCGGGTTCCGTCGATCGGCGAAATGACCTCCATCGCGGCTCCGTCGACAGGCGGGCGCCAGGCCCCGTCGATGAACAATGCCTGCGGGGAAACGGACAATGTCCGCAGCTGGTCGATCTTGTCCTGCATCGCATGCTCTCACGAAAAAGGGTGGCGGGTTTTCCCGCCACCGCGATTGGAACTACTCAGGCTTCCTGGCCGGCGCCGAGCCGGGCAAAGCCGACGGCATCCGCCGACTTCAGGCGCACTGCGGCCAGCAATCCGATAGCCCCGGCGATCAGCACGAGGCTTGGCAGAAACAAGGCGAGCACGCCGTTTGCGCCGGCGATCGCGCCGAAGTTTGCCGAGATATAATAGACGAGCGCCAGGAGGATCAGCCCGGTGACAACGGGCAGCACCTTGATAACGAGGACATTGCGTTCAAGCCCCGGATTGCGGCTGAAGAAGGCGACGATCGAGAAGGCCGTGAACGCCATCAGCAGGATGATCGCCAGCGTCGCGACATTCGTGAGCCAGGAGAAGAGCGCCAGCACCGGATCCTGACCCGTCGCCGCAAACAGCGCGACGACGAGCACCGCGATGACGGTCTGGATGATCGAACCGACATGCGGGCTCTGGAAGACGGGATGCGTGACGCCGACCGACTTCGGCAACAAGCCCTCGCGACCGGCGACATACATATAACGTGCCACGCCGTTGTGGAATGCGAGGACGCCCGCAAAGAGGCTGGTGATAAAGAGAAGGCTCATCACGATGGTGATCCAATGGCCGACATAACGCTCCGCGAGACCGAAGAGGAACGTGGTCGGATCCTGCAGGCCCTGCAGTTCCGGCACGAGCTTGTCGACGCCGGCGCCGTTGACCATCAGCCAGGAGGTGAGCATGTAGAACAGGCCGATGATCAGCACTGAGATATAGGTGGCACGCGGCACCGTCTTTTCCGGCTCACGGGCTTCTTCGCTGTAGATCGTCGTCGCTTCGAAGCCGATGAAAGCGGCAAAGCAGAAGAGGATGCCGATGGCCGGCGAACCGCTCAGGAAGGCGGTCGGCGTGAAGGGTGCCGCGGAAAGGCCGGCATCGCCGCCCTTGATGAGGATCGCGGCATCGATGATCAGCACCACGAGATATTCGAGGATCACCAGCACCGTCAGAACCTTGGCAGAGAGATCGACGCGCCGGTAGCCGAAGACCGCGACGAAGGCGATGCCGACATAGGTCCAGACCCACCAGGGCAGAACCAGCCCGTAGCCGGCGAAGAAGCCTGATGTCGCGGCGCCGAACATGCCGAAGACGCCGATCTGCATCGCATTATAAGCGAGGATCGCGATCAGAGCCGCCGCGCCGCCCATGAGGCCGCCGAGCCCTTGCGCGGTATAGGCATAGAAGGCGCCGGCATTGCGGATATGCCGCGCCATGGCGACGTAGCCGACTGCAAACAGCAGCAGGATGCCGGTCACCAGCAGGAAGGTCAGCGGAATGCCCGGCCCGTTGCCGAGCATCATCGACAGCGGCACGCCGCCGGCGACCGCCGTCAGCGGTGCGGCGGCCGAAACCACCAGGAAGGTCACGGCGCCAACGCCGAGACTGTTCTTGCGCAGCTGGTTTTCAGCCGGCCCTTGCGAATTTTGTGTGTTCATCCGTGTTCGTTCCCCTTGTTGAGAATATCCGATCATCGCTGCGATTGCGCGCAGGCGACCTCCACCAAAACCGGACTGACGAGCGGGGCTTGTGCTTTTGTTGATTTTGCCGTCGTCAGCGCCTATGGTTCATTATTTGAACCTCAGCTTCAAATATAGACTTGCAAACAATCCCGGCCTCTGTCAAGTTAATTCGCGTGTTAAGTATCTTGGGTCGCTGCTATCGTGCCGCGGCAAAGGGTTTGCGGGCTGATTTGACGGATGGCGTAAAGCCGGATGCGACAGGCCGGGACATGAACCCTACCCAGGAGGAAGAACGATGAGCACGATCGGAAAGGCGCTTTCATTGCTGGACACCCTGTCACGGCTGGACAAGGAGGTGGGGCTAACCGACATCGCCCGCCTCTGCGCGCTCGACAAGGCGACGGCACGCCGCTTTCTGGTGGAGTTGGAAAGACATGGTTTCGTGGAGCAGGATCCCGATAGCCGCCGCTATCGGATCGGCTCGGCGCCGGTTCGGCTGGCGCGCATCCGCGAGGCCCGCTATCCCTTCCTCAGCATTGCGGTCCCCTTCATCAAGGCGCTCGCCGATACGTCGGCGGAAACGGTGCATCTCTCCGAATTCTCCGGCGGCAGGCTTTCGACCATCCATGTGGAAGATCCGCCGCGCGCTCACCGCATCATCGTCGATGTCGGCAGCCTCCTGCCCTTTCACGCCACCGCGTCCGGCCTCGCCTTCCTCGCCTTCTGCCCGCGGGCGGAGATCGACCAGGCGCTTCGGAAGCCGCTCGAAAAATTCACCGACCATACCGTCGTCGACCCGCACCTGATCCGCGGCCTGCTCGATGAGACGGCCGCGCGCGGCTTCTCCATCAGCCATCAGGGCCTGGAAGCCGGCGTCATCAGCGCCGCCGCGCCGGTGCGCGCCCCCGACGGCCGGCCGGTCGGCTGCGTCGCCGTCGCCGCGCCCCTCTCGCGCACCACAGAGACGGCCATTCACGAATTCGGCGCGCAGGCCAACGCCGCCGCCAATGGGATTTCAGAAAAATACTACGGGTCGGAAAGGCTCACGGGAACCAGTCCAGAAACCAGGAGGAGAGATTGATGAGCCCCGCGGCTCCCCTGCCAAGGATACTCGTCATCGGAACCGGTGACACCAAATGCGACGAGCTGCAATTCATGGCCTCCGTCATTACGGAAGCCGGCGGCCGGCCCGTCATGATCGATGTCAGCATTCTCGGCGACCCGCCTTATGTTCCCGATCATTCCAAGCATGACATCGCCGATGCTGCCGCGACCTCGATCGCCGAGATAACGGAAAGCGGCGATGAAAACAGCGCCATGGCCGCCATGGCAAAAGGCGCGGCGGCATTGACCCGCAGGCTTTACGAGGAAGGGCTCGTCGACGGGCTCATCGTGCTCGGCGGCTCGATGGGCACGGATCTGGCGCTCGACGTCGCCGCCGTCCTGCCGCTCGGCGTGCCGAAATTCGTGGTCTCGACCATCGCCTATTCCCATCTGATCCCGCCCGAGCGCATCGCGCCCGATCTGATGATGATCCTGTGGGCCGGCGGCCTTTACGGCCTCAACAGCATCTGCCGTTCGGTCCTGTCGCAGGCCTGCGGCGCGGTCGTCGGCGCCGCCAGGCACGGAACCAGACCCGATCGAAAGCGCCCGCTCATTGGCATGACCTCGCTCGGTTCCTCCTGCCTGAAATATATGAAGCATCTGCGGCCCGAGCTGGAAAAGCGCGGCTATGACGTCGCCGTGTTCCATTCCACCGGCATGGGCGGCCGCGCCTTCGAAGCCATCGCCGCGCAGGCCGGTTTTGCCGCCGTCTTCGACTTCTGCATCCAGGAAGTCAGCAACCACCACTACGGCACGGTGGTGACGTCGGGAGCCGACAGACTCGAAAATGCGGGACGTGCCGGCATTCCCCAGATCGTCGCGCCCGGCGCAGTCGACATGGTCGATCTTCAGGCTTGGCAGGCCCTGCCCGACATTTTCGCCGAACGCCCCTATCACGCCCATAACCGGCTGATCGGATCGGTGACGACATCGCCGGACGGACGGCGCGAGGTCGCGCGGCTCATCGGGCAAAAGCTGGAACGGGCCGAGGCCAATGTCGCCTTCCTGCTGCCGACCGAGGGGCTGCAGGAATGGGACAAGCCGGACGAGCCGCTGCATGATCCGGAAGGCCTTGCCGCCTTCCTCGATGAGATGCGCCGCGCCGTGCCGGCCTCCGTCACGTTCCGGGAAGTCGGCGCCCACATCAATTCCCCGTCCTTTTCAGCCGCAGCCCTTGCCATTTTCGACAGCTGGGTGGCCGAGGGCATCATTCCGCAAGGACGGCCATCATGACAGAACGCGCCCTCATCCTCGATTTCGGCGGCGTCGTCACCCGCACCCTGTTCGAGACGCATGACATCACCGAACGCGCGCTCGGCCTTCCGCAAGGTTCGCTCACCTGGCTCGGGCCTTTCGACACGACGACCGACCCGCTCTGGGTGGCGATGCAGAACCGCGAGATCAGCGAACGCGATTATTGGCTGAGGCGGGCCGGCGAAGTCGGCCGGATGGTCGGCGAGGACTGGGCCGACATGCAGACTTTCGTGCGCCGTGCCCGCGGCGCCGAAGCCGAGCTGGTGCTGCGCCCGGAAGCGCGCGACGCCATCCTGCGGGCCAAAGAGGCGGGACTGAAGCTCGCGATCCTGTCGAACGAACTCGATCTTTTTTACGGGGTCGAGTTCCGCAAGCGCTTTCCGCTGATCGACCTCTTCGACGTCATCGTCGATGCCACCTACACCAGAATCCTGAAACCCGATCCGCGCGCCTACGAACAGGTGCTTTCCGAGCTCGACCTGCCGCGCGCAGCCTGCGTTTTCGTGGACGACCAGAAGAAAAATATCGAGGGCGCCGAAGCCGTCGGATTGCCGCATGTGCATTTCGACGTCACCCGGCCTGCCGAAAGCTATGCCCGCGCGCTTGCGATGCTGGGGCTCTGAACCCGAGAGGAATACCGATGCGTGAAACCAACTTCATAATCGAAAACAACGCCCGCCACCTGTGGCATCCGATGGCCCATCCGGCCGAAATGCAGGCTCAGCCGCCGCGCATCATCAATGCGGGCGAAGGCGTCGAGATCGTCGACATCCAGGGCAAGAAGGTGCTCGATGCGGTCGGCGGCCTGTGGAACGTCAATCTCGGCTACTCCTGCGAGCCGGTGAAGAAGGCGATCCGCGACCAGCTCGACGAGTTGCCCTATTATTCGACATTCCGCGGCACGACCAACGCGCCGCTGATCGAGCTGTCCTACGAGCTTGCCGAATGGTTCAGGCCGGAGGGATTGAACCGTTCCTTCTTCACCTCGGGCGGTTCGGATTCGGTCGAGACCTGCCTGCGGCTCGCCCGGCAATATCACAAGATCACCGGGCAGCCCGAACGCACCAAATTCGTCGCGCTGAAGAAGGGCTATCACGGCACGCATTTCGGCGGCGCCTCGGTCAACGGCAACCAGAACTTCCGCCGCAATTATGAGCCGCTGCTTCCCGGCGTCATCCATCTGCCGGCGCCTTTCTCCTATCGCAACCCGTTCAACACGAGCGACGGGGCGGAGATCGCCGCCGCGATCGGCAGGCTCTTCGAGGATGAGATTGCCTTCCAGGGCGCGGATACGATCGCTGCCCTGATCGTCGAGCCGGTGCTGGGCGCCGGCGGCGTCATCGTTCCCCACGAAACCTTTCTGCCGCTGATGCGCGAGATCTGCGATCGGCACGGCATCCTGCTGATCGCCGACGAAGTCATCACCGCCTTCGGCCGGACCGGCGCCTGGACGGGATCACGGCTGTGGGGCGTCAAGCCGCACCTGATGTCGACCGCCAAGGCGATCACCAACGGCTACTTCCCCTTCGGCGCCGTCATGATCTCCGAGAAGGTCGCCGAGGTCTTCGAAGGCAGCAAGAACGGCCTGGGCAGCATCGGCCACGGCTACACCTATTCCGGCCATCCGGCGGGTGCGGCCGCCGCCCTTGCCACGCTCAAGGAAACGAAGCGGCTCAACGTCGCCGACAATGCGGCGGCTCGCGGAGAGGAATTGCTGACCGGCCTGAAGAAGCTGCAGGACAAACACGAGATCATCGGCGACGTGCGCGGCAAGGGCCTGATGTGCGCGCTCGAACTCGTCAGCGATCGCAAGAAGAAGAGCGCGGCATCAAAGGATGTCCTGCAGAAGGTGCAGGATGCGACCTACGACGCCGGCGTGCTTGTTCGCACCTCCGGGGCCAACGTCATCATGTCGCCGCCGCTCGTCGTGACGGCGCGGGATGTGCAGACGATCCTGACCGCACTCGATGCCGGCCTTGCCGGCGTGGGAGCGTGATCATGGCCGATCATGCAGCCCTTATTGCACGGCGTGAGCGGCTTCTTGGCCGAAACATGTCGCTCTTCTATGACGAGCCGGTCCATCTGGTGCGCGGCGAAGGCGTCTGGCTCTGGGATGCGGAAGGCCGGCGCTACCTCGATTGCTACAACAATGTGCCGCATGTCGGCCATTGTCATCCGCGTGTGGTCGAGGCGATCACGCGCCAGGCTTCGACGCTGAACACCCACACGCGTTATCTGCACGAGGGCATCCTCGATTATGTCGAGCGCCTGACGGCAACCTTCGACAAGAGCCTCGACGCGGCTATCCTCACCTGCACCGGCAGCGAAGCCAACGATGTCGCGCTACGCATGGCGCAGGCCGTAACAGGCAAAACCGGCGTCATCGCCACCAACCATACCTATCACGGCAACACGGCGGCCGTATCGCAGCTCTCGACCCGCATGCCGCCGGTCGGCGGCTTCGGCGGCCATATCAGGCATCTGCCGGCGCCCGACAGTTACCGCCCGCTCGGTGGCGAAGACGGCGAGGCCTTTGCTGCGGCTTTCGCAGCCGAAGTCGAGGCGGCGATCGCCTCGCTGCAGGAGAGCCCGCATGGATTCTCGGCGCTGATCATCGATCCGTTCTTCGCCAATGAGGGTTTTCCGGATCTGCCGAAAGGCTTCCTGGACAGGACGGTCGCGGTCGTGCGCAAGGCCGGCGGCCTCGTTATCACCGACGAAGTACAGCCCGGCTTCGGCCGCACCGGCTCTGATATGTGGGGCCATCAGCGCGCCGGCATCGTTCCCGATATCGTGACGCTCGGCAAGCCGATGGCCAATGGCCACCCGGTCGGCGGGGTCGTCGCCAATGCCGATACGCTGAACGCCTTCCGCAAGGCCTTCCGCTACTTCAACACCTTCGGCGGCAATCCGGTCTCCTGTGCCGCCGCCATGGCGGTCCTCGACGTCATCGAAGACGAGAAGCTGATCGAGAACGCTCGCGATGTCGGCGAATATACGCGTGACGCCTTCAAGCGGCTTGCGCAAAAACATGCGATCATCGGCGATGTACGCGGCAGCGGCCTGTTCATGGGCATGGAATTCGTGCTGGACCGGGCGACGAAGCAGCCGGCCGCCGCGCAGGCGAGCCGCATCGTCAACGAAATGCGCGAACGCGGCGTGCTGATGGGCAAGATCGGCATCCATCAATGCGCCACCAAGATCCGCCCGCCGATGCCCTTTTCCCGGGAGAATGCCGATCTGATGTTGTCGGTCTTCGACGACGTGCTGTCGGGCCTGTGAGGCGAGATGGCCGATCAATTGCCGCAGACTGTCCGGGATGCCCTGCAGGAGCGCGCGTTGGAAGCGCTTGGTCATTGGGCCGCGCCGCGGCACGAGCCGGCACTGATGAAATACCGGGAGAACGCCGTTTTCCGCGTGACACTTGCCGATGGGCGGCCTGCCGCCTTGCGGCTGCATCGGCCGGGCTATCATGACGAGACGAGCCTGCGCTCGGAACTGGGCTTCATGGCAGCGCTCCGGCGCGGTGGTCTCGACGTGCCCTCCCCCGTGCCCACAAGTGCGGGAGGCAGCCTCATCTGCCTTCCCGCCAATCGGCAGTTTCCCGAACAATATGCCGATGTCGTCAGCTGGATCAACGGAATGGCCCTCGGGCAAACCGGAACGCCGCTGCCGCAATCAGCCGAGACGCAGGCAGCGATCTTCTTCCGCATCGGCCATGCCATGGCTGTGATGCATGATCTTGCCGATGCCTGGGCGCCGCCGGAGGATTTCCGCCGCCCGGCATGGGATGGCGAAGGCCTGCTCGGCGAAAGCCCCCTCTGGGGCCGCTTCTGGGATTGCCGCGGACTCTCACGCGACGAGGCCGCAGCTCTCTCGGCATTGCGCGACGATCTGCGCCACCGTCTCGCCAATGCGCAACGAAGCGGCCTCGACTATGGCCTGATCCATGCCGATCTCGTGCGCGAGAACGTTTTCCTGACGGAAAACGAAGGCGGCGTCGCCTTCATCGACTTCGACGACGCAGGATATGGCTTCCGTCTTTTCGATCTTGCCACGGCCCTGCTGAAGAACCGTGCCGAGCCGGCCTATTCCGAGATCGAGAGCGCCTTGATCGCAGGCTATCGCAGCCGGCGCGTCCTTTCGGAGGCGGCCTTGCGGAACCTGCCGCTATTCACCGTGCTCCGGAGTCTCACCTATATCGGCTGGCTTGCCGAGCGGCCCGAGATCCCGAGCGCCGGCGAGCGCCTGTCGCGTTATGCCGCTGAAAGTCTGGAACTGGCGAGAAAGCTCGACGGCAGCGCTTGACATCTCTCGTAAACTGATTAACGTGTTAATTAATAAAGGGCGGGAGGACATATGCCGCATCTCACCATTGAATACTCGGCCAATCTGGAGGGCCGCGCCGATATTGGCGCGCTCTGCAGGCATCTGCTGAAGACCGTGCTGGAAACCGGCCTTTTCGAGGTCGGGGCGGTGCGCGTGCGCGCCCTTCGCGCCGATCATTATGCGATTGCCGACCAGCTTGCCGAGAATGCCTTCGTCGACCTGAATTTCCGCATCGGCAAGGGCCGCACGACCGAGGAGAAGAAGCGCACCGGCGAAGCGATCTTTGCAGCCGCGACGCAAGTCCTTGGCTCGCTCTTCGAGACGCCGCATTTCGCGCTGTCGCTGGAGATCCGCGAGATCGATGCGGAGCTGAGCTGGAAGAAGAACGCCATCCATCCGCGGCTTCGCGGCAAGTGACACCTCCCTTCGCGGGACGAAATAACACCAAAGGAATAGACGATGTCCAAACTGCAGGAAAACATCGCAAAGGCCGAAACCTACCTTGCGAAGTTCAGAGACCGCGGTGTCCTCAACCGGATCAACGGCGAGGATGTGGCCGGTGATGACGGCGCAACCTTCGAGACTCTCTCGCCGGTCGATCTGAAGCCGCTCGCCACCGTCGCCCGTGGCAATGCCGCCGATATCGACCGGGCGGCCAAAGCCGCCAAATCGGCTTTTGCCGAATGGGCGGCGCTTTCGGGCGATGCGCGCAAGAAGATCCTGCATAAAATCGCTGACGGGATCGTCGCTCGCGCTGAAGAGATCGCCTTCGTCGAATGCATGGATACCGGCCAATCGCTGAAGTTCATGGCCAAGGCGGCGTTGCGCGGCGCCGAGAATTTCCGTTTCTTCGCCGACCGCGCACCCGAAGCCCGTGACGGCAAGGCGCTGCGCGCCGATGGCCAGGTGAACGTTACCACGCGCTTGCCGATCGGCCCGGTCGGCATCATCACGCCGTGGAATACGCCCTTCATGCTGTCGACCTGGAAGATCGCGCCAGCGCTCGCCGCCGGCTGCACCATCGTCCACAAGCCTGCCGAATTCTCGCCGCTGACGGCGCGGCTGCTGGTCGAAATCGCCGAAGAGGCTGGCCTGCCGAAGGGTGTCTGGAACCTCGTCAACGGTTTCGGCGAGGATGCCGGCAAGGCGCTGACCGAACATCCGCTGATCAAGGCGATCGGCTTCGTCGGCGAAAGCCGCACCGGCTCGATGATCATGAAGCAGGGCGCCGACACGCTGAAACGGGTTCATTTCGAACTCGGCGGCAAGAACCCGGTTGTCGTCTTCGCCGATGCCGATCTCGAGCGCGCCGCCGATGCGGCCGTCTTCATGATCTATTCGCTGAACGGTGAGCGCTGCACATCATCCTCGCGCCTGCTGGTCGAGGACGCCGTCTATGACAGGTTCACCGCCCTCGTCGCCGAGAAGGCAAGGCGCATCAAGGTCGGCCATCCCCTCGATCCCGAGACGGTCATCGGGCCGCTCATTCATCCGGTCCATGAAAAGAAGGTGCTGGAATATATTGCGATCGGTCGGTCGGAAGGCGCAACACTGGCGGCCGGCGGAGAGAAGTTCGATGGCCCGGGCGGCGGCTGCTATGTCTCCCCCACCCTCTTTACCGGAGCCGACAACAAGATGCGCATCGCCCAGGAGGAAATCTTCGGGCCGGTGCTGACCGCCATTCCCTTCAAGGACGAAGCCGATGCGCTCGCTCTTGCCAACGACGTTCAATACGGCCTGACCGGCTATCTCTGGACTTCGGACGTCACCCGCGCCTTCCGCTTCACCGACCATCTCGATGCCGGGATGATCTGGGTGAATTCGGAAAACGTCCGCCACCTGCCGACGCCCTTCGGCGGTGTCAAGAACTCCGGCATCGGCCGCGACGGCGGCGACTGGTCCTTCGATTTCTACATGGAAACCAAAAACGTCGCCTTCGCCACCAAGCCGCACGCCATCCAGAAGCTCGGCGGTTGATACGCAATATCCACTACACATATGGCCCGCAGTTCTTTGGGAGCGATGGGCCGAGGAGGAACCGATGCCGATACCGACACCTAATCTCTATCCGCCCTTCAACATCGTGCGTCTCAGCCATGTCGAATTCGGCGTCACCGATCTCGCCAAATCCCGCGCCTTCTATGTCGATACGCTCGGCCTGCAGGTCACGGACGAGACCGCTGATACGATCTATCTCCGCGCGCTCGAAGAGCGTGGCCATCATTGCATCGTGCTGAAGAAATCCGACAAGGCCGAAGCCCGCGATCTGGGCTTCAAGGTCTTCAGTGACGAGGATCTCGACAAGGCCGCCCATTTCTTCAAGAACAAGGGCCTGCCTGTGGAATGGGTTGAGCGCCCCTACCAGGCGCGCACCTTCCGCACCCGCGATCCCCACGGCATTCCGCTCGAATTCTATTCGAAGATGGACCGCCTGCCGCCGATCCATCAGAAATATGCGCTCTACAAGGGCGTCAAGCCGCTGCGCATCGATCACTTCAACTGCTTCTCCAAGAATGTCGACGAGAGCGTCGCCTTCTACAACGAGCTCGGTTTCCGCGTCACCGAATATACCGAGGACGCCGAGACTGGTCGTCTCTGGGCTGCCTGGACGCACCGCAAGGGCGGCGTCCACGACATTGCCTTCACCAACGGCCGCGGCCCGCGCCTGCACCACACTGCTTTCTGGGTGCCGACGCCGCTCAACATCATCGACCTGCTCGACCTGATGGCGACCACCGGCTGGGTCGCCAATATCGAGCGCGGCCCGGGCCGCCACGGCATCTCCAACGCCTTCTTCCTCTATATCCTCGATCCGGACGGCCATCGCATCGAAATCTACTGCTCGGACTATCAGACGGTCGATCCTGATCTGGAGCCGATCAAATGGGATCTCAAGGATCCGCAGCGCCAGACGCTCTGGGGCGCGCCGGCTCCCAAGTCCTGGTTCGAGCATGGCAGCCTGTTTGCCGGCGCCGAAGTAGTCGAGCCTGATTTGAAGGCGCAGCCGATCATTGCGCCTTAGGGCTACCGCTGTTCGATTTGCGCAGATAGCTGCCCCTCACCCTAACCCTCTCCCCGTAAACGGGGCGAGGGAACGTGCCCTGCCAGAGGTTGGCGAGGGACGGAGAGGTCGCGGCCAGGTCCCTTCGCCCCGTTTACGGGGGGCCGCAGGACGGTGGCGGCAGCCGGATGAGGGGCTGCACGCGCCGATCGTCTGCCGGAGGTGACGCGATGGATTGCACAAACACGAAAAGAGATAGAGCATCGCCGCGACCTGAAGAAACGGAAATGGTCTATCGAAGGAGACAGTCATGCAATTGAAGGACGCAACATTGTTCCGCCAGGCCGCATTGGTCGGTGGCGATTGGATTGAGGCCGATCCATCCAATTCGATCGCGGTGGACAACCCGGCGACCGGCGCGATCATCGGCCGTGTTCCCAATCTGGGTGCCGCCGAAACCAAGGCGGCGATTGCTGCAGCCGAGATTGCGCAGAAGGAATGGGCGGCCCGCACCGCCAAGGAAAGGTCGGTCATCCTCAGGCGCTGGTTCCAGCTGATGATGGACAATCAGGACGATCTCGGTCGCATCCTGACGGCGGAACAGGGCAAGCCGCTGGCCGAGGCCAAGGGCGAGATCGCCTATGGCGCGAGCTTCATCGAATGGTTCGCCGAAGAGGCGCGGCGTGTCTATGGCGACATCGTTCCCGGCCACCAGAAGGACAAGCGCATCCTTGTCATGAAGCAGCCGATCGGCGTCGTTGCCGCCATCACCCCCTGGAATTTCCCCAATGCGATGATCACCCGCAAGGCGGGACCGGCCTTTGCCGCCGGCTGCGCCATGGTGCTGAAGCCGGCATCGCAGACGCCGTTTTCGGCGATCGCCATCGCCATCCTTGGCGAACGCGCCGGCTTCCCCAAAGGTCTCTTCAGCGTCTTGACCGGCTCGGCGCGCGCCATCGGCGGTGAAATGACCGCAAGCCCTGTCGTGCGCAAGCTGACTTTCACCGGTTCGACCGAGGTCGGCGCCGAACTCTACAAACAAAGCGCGCCGACCATCAAGAAGCTCGGGCTGGAGCTCGGCGGCAACGCGCCCTTCATCGTCTTCGACGATGCCGATCTCGATGCGGCCGTCGAAGGCGCGCTCATCGCCAAATTCCGCAACAACGGCCAGACCTGCGTCTGCGCCAACCGGCTCTATGTGCAGGAGGGCGTCTATGATGCCTTCGCCGAGAAACTTTCGAAGGCTGTCGGGGCGCTGAAAACAGGCAACGGCTTCGACGAAGGCATCAATCTCGGCCCGCTGATCGACGAGTCGGCACTTGCCAAGGTCGAAGAACACGTCGCCGATGCGCTTTCCAAAGGCGGCCGCGTCGTTGCCGGCGGCCGGCGGCACCCGCTCGGCGGGCGCTTCTACGAGGCGACCGTGCTTGCCGACGTCAACCCTGCCATGGCTGTGGCCAAGGAAGAGACGTTCGGGCCGGTCGCTCCCCTCTTCCGCTTCAAGGACGAGGCCGATGTCATCGCCCAGGCCAACGATACCGAGTTCGGCCTTGCCTCTTATTTCTACGCCAAGGATCTCGCCCGCGTCTTCCGGGTGGCCGAAGCACTGGAATACGGCATGGTCGGCGTCAATACCGGCCTGATCTCGACGGCAGAAGCCCCCTTCGGCGGCGTCAAGCTTTCCGGCCTCGGCCGCGAAGGCTCGAAATACGGCATCGAGGAATTCACCGAAATCAAATATGTCTGCCTCGGCGGCATCGCCTGAGGCCAGTAAAGAGGCCCGAGACACAGCATGACCCATCCACGATTCCTGTCCTTTTCCAGAAACGGCCATCATGGCTATGGGCTTGCCGTCGAAGGCGGTGTCATAGACCTCTCGGCTCGCCATGGCGCGAGCTGGGCAACCTTACGCGAAGTGGTCGAGGCAGGTCGCCTCGCCCAGCTCGCGGAGGAGAGCAAAACATTGAAGCCGGATTTCGCGCTTGACGAGATCCGCTTCGAAATTCCCATTCCCTCGCCGGAAAAGATCATCTGCGTCGGGGTCAACTTCCCCGACCGCAACGAGGAATACAAGGACGGCCAGGCAGCCCCCTCCAATCCCTCGCTCTTCATCCGTTTTCCCCGTTCCTTCACCGGTCACGGCGAGCCGCTGGTCCGGCCGCCGGAAAGCCCGCAGCTCGATTATGAGGGCGAGATCGTCATCGTCATCGGCAAAGGCGGCCGACGGATTGCCGAAGCCGATGCCTTTTCCCATATCGCCGCCTTGTCGCTCTGCAACGAGGGCACGATCCGCGACTGGGTGCGCCATGCCAAGTTCAACGTCACTCAGGGCAAGAATTTCGATCGCACCGGCGCGATCGGCCCATGGCTGATCCCCTTCACCGACGCCGCTCAGCTCGAAGACATCAAGCTCGAAACCCGCGTCAATGGCGAGGTGCGCCAAAGCGACCGCACCGGCCGGATGATCTTCTCCTTCCGCAAGATCATCAACTACATCTCCACCTTCACGACGCTCGTTCCGGGCGACGTCATCGTCACCGGTACGCCGACGGGCGCCGGCGCCCGCTTCGACCCGCCGATCTGGCTGAAGCCAGGCGATATCGTCGAGGTCGAGGCCGACGGTCTCGGGGTCCTGAAGAACACCATCGCCGACGAGGTGTGAGATGCTGACTTCAAACGAGATCGAACAGGCAGCAACGAGCCTTGACGAGGCCGAGCGGACGCGTGTTCAGACCGGGCTCCTGTCGCTGAAACATCCCGGCATGACGATGGATGACGCCTATGCCGTCCAGAGCGCCTGGGTGAAGAAGAAGATCGCAAGCGGCCGCAAGCCGATCGGCTGGAAGATCGGGCTGACGTCGAAGGCGATGCAATATGCGCTCAACATCGACATCCCCGATTCCGGCGTGCTCTTCGACGACATGGTGTTCGAAGACGGCGCGACCGTGCCGGCCGACCGCTTCATCCAGCCGCGCATCGAGGCGGAAATCGCCTTCGTGATGAAGGCGCCGCTGAAGGGTCCCGGCATCTCGATCTTCGATGTGCTGAATGCCACCGACTACGTGACCCCGGCGCTGGAAATCCTCGACACCCGTATCCTGCGCGTCGATCCGGAGACGAAGAAGGCGCGCACCATCGTCGATACCATCTCCGACAATGCCGCCAATGCCGGCATCGTCACGGGCGGCCGCGCCGTGCGGCCCGGTGAGATCGACATGCGCTGGATGGGCGCGATCGTCAGCCGCAATGCCGAGGTCGAGGAGACGGGTCTTGGGGCCGGCGTCCTCAACCAGCCTGCCCGCGGGGTCGCCTGGCTCGCCAACCGGCTGGCGCAATATGGCGATGGGATCGAGGCCGGGCAGATCGTGCTGGCTGGTTCATTCATCCGTCCGATCGAAGCCCGGCACGGCGATACCATCAATGCCGATTTCGGCCCATATGGCTCGGTCAGCCTGTTCTTTGCATGAAGGAGTGAAACATGCCGGCGCCCAGGAATCTCTTCAAGCAGGCCCTGAAGGAGGGGCGGGCGCAGATCGGTCTCTGGCAGGCGCTCGCCAGCCCCTATACGGTCGAAATCTCAGCCGGCGCCGGCTATGACTGGCTGCTTCTCGATGCCGAACATGCGCCGAACGACGTGCCGCTTCTCGTTGCGCAATTGCAGGCGATGAAGGGATCGGCAAGCCATGCGGTGATCCGCCCGCCGATCGGCGAGACCTGGATCATCAAGCAGATGCTCGATATCGGTGCGCAGACGCTGCTCATCCCGATGGTCGACAGCAGGGAGATGGCCGAGGCCATGGTGCGCGCGGTGCGTTATCCCCCGCATGGCGTGCGCGGCGTCGGCGCCGCCCTTGCCCGCGCTTCCGCCTTCAACCGGATTCCCGATTATCTCCAGACGGCCAATGACGAGATCTGCCTGCTGCTGCAGGTGGAAAGCCGCGCCGGGCTTGCGGCCCTCGACGCGATCGCCTCGACCGAGGGCGTCGACGGCGTCTTCATCGGCCCGGCCGATCTTGCCGCTGACATGGGCCATCTCGGCAAACCGGGTGCGCCGGAAGTCCAGGCGGAAGTCGAAAAGGCGCTGGCGAAAATCCAGTCTCACGGCAAGGCCGCTGGTATCCTGATCGGCGACCTCGCGCTCGCCAAGCGCTATCTCGAGCTCGGCGCCACCTTCGTCGCGATCGGCAACGACGTTACGCTGCTTGCCAATGCGACGACGAAACTGCTCGACGACTTCAAGAAGGCGGATGCCGCCAAAGCGCCGGCGGACGCGAAAGTCTACTGATTTCCTGAAGCCGATCTCCTCCGAACGCAGCCGTCTTCGGCTGCCTTCGATCCTGCGGATTTTCCCTGCGCGGGGAGCGGCATTGTGCACGCTCAGTCAAAACGGACTGCACAGCTGGACGCGACGCCTCCGCCCGCATGGATCATGATGCTCCTCGAAAGCCAAGAGGAGAGCACATGCGTTTCAACAACAAGACTGCCCTGATCACCGGCGGCGGCACGGGCATCGGCGCTGCGGTCGCCCGCCGCATCCGGCAGGAGGGCGGTAATGTCGCGCTCGTCGGCCGCCGCCCGGAGCCGCTGCGCGCCGTTGCCGATGAAATCGGCGCCACCGTCGTGGCCGCCGATGCGGCCGATGGCGCTGCGATGAAGGCCGCGGTCGAGAAGGTCGTCGAGACTTTCGGTTCGCTCGATATCCTGATCGCCAATGCCGGCGGCCATGGTGTCGGACCGACCGTCAGCATGTCGGACGAGACCTGGGATCTCGCCGTTCGTCTCAACCTCAACACAGCCTTCGTCAGCGCCCGCGAATCCCTGCCCCATCTCATCAAGAGCCGCGGCAATATCGTCGTTCTCGCCTCGATCGCCGGGCTCTTCGCCGGGCCGGATGCGGCGGGCTACGTCACCATGAAGCACGGCTGCATCGGGCTCGCGAAATCGCTGGCGCGCGACTACGGCCGCAAGGGCGTGCGCACCAATTCCGTCTGCCCCGGCTGGGTGACGACTGCGATGGCCGACGAGCAGATGCAGGTCATCGTCGAGAAGTTCAAGCTGAAGAGCGTCGAAGAAGCCTATGCGCTCGTCACCAAGGATGTGCCGCTCGGCCGCCCGGCAAGCGCCGAGGATGTCGCCAATGCCGTCTGCTTCCTGGCCTCGGCGGAGGCCTCGATGATCAACGGCGCGATCCTGACCGTCGACGGCGGGGCCGGCACGGTCGATCTGCCGACCCTCGCCTTTGCAGAATGATCGGAGGAATAGCGATGAACGAGAATCCGAAGGATTGGAAAACCTACGACGAATTCGCCTACGGCATCGACACCAACCGTCTGCCCGCAACCGATGCGCTGGCCGGCTCGTCCCACAAGATCGGCTTTGCCGATGGCCGGAGCCTTGAGCTTGCCTTCGCCAAGGGTGAGGTCCAATGGTCGGACGGCAAGGACGGCGCCACCGACAAGGCCGAGGTGATCGAGGTCGCGCCGAAGACCTATTTCGTCGAAGTGGTCTTTGCCGGGCGGTCCAGGGAAGCCGAAACGCTGATCCTCAATCTCGAAACGCGCCGCGCGCTTTCCATCTATTCCATCGTCCGCGATGCCAAGGACGCGGTCGGCGAACCGCAGGTGGCGCAGATCTTCCGGCCCGGCGTGATCGAAGGCGGCGCGGCCAGCGGGCCGGCGCCGCACGAGACCCGCGACCTCATCGGGCTGAGGGCGCATTTCACCTACAGCCCCAATCACGTCTACGAACACACCTATCTCTCGTCGCAGCGCTATGCCTGGCAATGCCTCGTCGGCGTCCAGCGCGGTCATGGCGACGTCGATCTCGCCACCACCTACAAGTTCGACGAAAACCTCTACATCTTCACCTTCCGGGAATTCAAGATCCCGGTCGCTTCCACATTCTTCTACAATTTCAACGACATGCGATCGACGGGCAAGTTCCTCGGCATCACCGGGGACGGCCGGATCCAGAACAGCCCCGCCGGCGCCTTCATCCGCAAGGCATCGATGACCTATTACCTGCCCGGCCAGGAACCAGTGTGAGGACAAGAATGCGCAGAGCTTTCGATATCGTAAAGGCCCATTACCAGGCCAATGACCGCCGCGACATGGATGGCATGCTTGCCGACATCGCACCCGACTGCCGCTGGACGGAGATGGACGGCTTTCCCTGCGCCGGCACCTATGTCGGCCCGCAGGAAGTCTTCGAGAACGTCTTCCAGGCACTCGGCCAGGCCTTCGAGGGATACACCTTCAAGCTGGAACGTCTGCTCGATGCCGGCGACGAGGTGGTCGGGGTCGGTGATTATAGCGGCACGCACAAGCGGACGGGTAAGGCCTTCAAGGCCCGCGTCGTCCATGTCTGGGGCGTGTCCGGGGACAAGATCCGCCGTTTCGAGCAGTTTACGGACACGCTGCGGGTAGACGAATCCATGCGATGAAAATCGAGCTGGCCCGGCCTTGCCCGGGCCGCCGCTTACGAAATCGGGGCCTTGCGCCATTGCGACGGCGAAACGCCATAACGATGGCGGAAGGCTCTCGAAAAATGCGCGCTGGAGGAAAAGCCGAGCGCGAAGGCGATGCCGGATATTTCGCCGGCATAGCCGCCGGCGTCCCGCAATCGCGCCGCCGCCTTCTGTAGACGCAGATCCCAGATGTAATCCGAAGGCGTCAGGCATTCGACCTCGAAAGCGCGGTAGACATAGCGCACCGAGCAGCCCATGCGGCGCGCGATCATGGTGACGGTCAGATCCGGGCGGGCAAGCTCGCTGTCGATGAAGATCTTGATCCGCTGCAACAGCAGATCCAGCGGATTGGCGACCGGCCGCGCCTGCTGGAGATCGGCGCCGATCATGGTGCGAACGAGATCGACCATGGTCTGGCCGACGCTCGAGCGCCGCGCCGCGTCGAGATGGTCGATCTCATGCATGGTCGAATCCATCAGCGACAGCAGGATCCGGCACATGCCGTCATGCCCGGCATGCGCCGTGAACGGCCTCGTCAGCCGCTGGATGGCCGCATGCGGCAGCGCATGACGCGGCAGCTGCAACAGCAGCTGGCGAACCGGCGTGCTGTTCGTCAGCATATAGGGACGGCTGGGATCATAGATGACAAGTGCATCGGCCGAAACCGG
Source organism: Rhizobium esperanzae (assembly GCF_014197615.1). GTDB lineage: Bacteria > Pseudomonadota > Alphaproteobacteria > Rhizobiales > Rhizobiaceae > Rhizobium > Rhizobium esperanzae_A. Next base: position 103,219 of record NZ_JACIFY010000018.1, on the reverse strand, counting down.
CGCATGCAGCCCGCCCTGATCGAGGCAGGCGTCGCCTTCCGTCTGCACCAGCAGTTTGATCGCATCCGGATCGTCCGGCCCGGCCGTCGCATGTTCGCCGAAGACGATATGCCGATCCACCTCCAGCCGCGTCAGCCGGCAAGCACCCAGCATGGCCGACACCATCCGGCTCTTTTGCTCGTCGGCGGCGCCGAAATCGAGGCGAACATTTCCGAACAGGTTGCGGGCGAGCCCGGCAAATTCCCGCCCGCTGGCGCTCTCGATGGACTTATGAAGTGCTGCAGCCATCATGGAGCCCTCGTTTCAGCTTGCGAGATAGGCGCCGTGGAGAATATCCGGCTGCGCCTTCAGGGTCGCGGATGCGCCTGAAAAGACGAGGCGCCCGCGTTCGAGCACAAGAGCCTGATCGGCGAGATCGAGCGCGAGATTGGCGAACTGCTCGATCAGCAGCACGCCGATGCCGCCGGCGGCGGCAATCTTCAGCGCTTCGGCCAGACGCTTGACGACGGCGGGCGCCAGGCCGAGCGACAACTCGTCGACGATCATGAAACGCGGCTTGGCGACGAAGGCCTGCGCCATCGCCACCATCTGCTTCTGGCCGCCGGAAAGATCCGAGGCTGATTGACGCCGCCGCGCGGCAAGCTCGGGGAAAATCTCGTAGGCGCGCTCCAGCCCCTGCCGGCGCGCAGTTGCCGAGGGTTCGAGCGCGGCGACGAGGATATTGTCTTCCACGGAAAGCTGCCCGAGCACACGATGGCCTTCGGGAACAAGCGCAAGGCCGGCACGGCGAATGCGATCGGGCGAAAAACCTTCGAGGGCGCCGCCGCCGAGGCGCACCGAGCCGCTGCGCGGCAAGACACCCGCCATGGCCATGACGGTGCTCGACTTGCCGGCTCCGTTGGCGCCGAGCAATGTCGTCACCTTGCCGGCCGCGACCGAAAAGGAGATGTCGTGAATGACGCGCTTGCCGCCGCGCTCGACGACAAGGTTCTCGACGTTGATTTCGGATAGGCCGCTCATGTCAGAACTCCCCCAGATAGGCGCGCCGCACATTGGGGTCGGCAAGCACCGAAGCCGTCGGGCCGAGCGCCAGCAGTTTCCCGTAGTCGAGCACCATGGTTTCGCTGCACATGGAGCGGATGAGATCGACATCGTGGTCGATGACCAGGACCTGCGCCCGGAATTCCCCCGGAATGCGCAGCACCAGTTCGCGAAAGGCCTTTCCCTCCTCTTCGGTCAGGCCGGCAGCCGGTTCGTCGAGCAGGATGAGTTTCGGCTGGCCGACCACACATTTGGCCAGCTCGACCAGACGGCGCTGGAAGAGGTTGAGCGACTGGCCGAGCCGGTCAGCGACCGCGCTCAGCCCGACAAAGGCAAGCGCCTGGTCGACCGCGCCCGAGCGATGCCCGGTGCCGACGACATGATCGGCGATCGCGGCGATGTTGCCGGCGACCGTCAGGTCCTCCACCACCTGCTCGGTCTGGAACGAACGGCGCAGACCGGCCTGGACGCGCTGCAGCGGCGTCATCGCCAGCAAAGACTGTTCGCCGAGCAGGACCGATCCCTGGACCGGCCTGACGAAGCCGGAGAGCACGTTGAGCAGCGTGGTCTTGCCCGCACCGTTCGGGCCGATGAGACCGGCGACCGGCGCCGTCAAAACGGCGCTGAGCTCGTTGATCGGTTTGACGCCGCCGAACTGGACGACGAGATTGTCGATCTTGATCATCGTGGCCTCCTCCGGGAAAAACCGCCGCCGAACCGGGCGATCAGGGCCGATATCTGGCCGGCGATGCCCGACGGTGCCGTTGCCAGTGCATGGAAGAGGGCAACGCCGAAGATCCCGATCATAACATAACCGTCGATGCCGAGATCGGTCAGCAAAGCCGGCACGGCGCGCAGCAGCATGCCGGCGATCACCGCGCCGTACCAGTTGAAGACACCGCCGACGATGGCGAGCGCGAACAGGTTGAGGCTTTCGAAAGCGCCGAAGGCGCGCCCGTCGAGCTGGCCGACATTGCCGGCAAGCAGGCCGCCGGCAAGACCGGCGAGAAAGCCGCTCAAGGCGAAGGCCCAGGCCTTGTAGATCAGCACATTGACGCCGCTTGCGACCGCCACGGTCTCACCCTTGCGGATCAGCGCCCATGCCCGGCCGGGACGGGCAAGCTTGTGCCACTGCGCAATCAGCAGGCCGATCGCCGCGAACGCGCAGACATAAAGGAAATAGGCGACCTCTCCGTCGGCCATCACAGGCCTTGCCAGCATCGCCCGGCCGGAGCCGTCGGCCCGTCCCAGGAAGCCGGGACCGCCATCGGGAAAGCCCCAGGCGCTGATGACGATCTGGAAGGCGCCGGCGAGCATCAGCGTCACAAGCGCGAGATAGAGGCCGCGCAAGCGCAGCGCCGGCACGCCGAATGCCAGCCCCACCACCGAAGCGACGATGGCGCCGGCCAGCAGGCTGACCTCGAACGGCGGATGGAAAGCATGGCCGATGCGAAGCGTCACCCAGCCGCCGACGCCGACAAGCGCGAACTGGCAGAGGGAAACCAGACCGAGTTGGCCGTAGAGAATGGCAAGCCCGGCGACCGACAGCGACAGTGCGACCGCCGAGGTTGCGGCCGAAAGCCAGAAGGAGTTGGCAAGGCAGGCGACGGCGATCGAAAAGATCAGCATCGTCACCGGTACTTGAAGAAGCTGTTTCGGCAGGCGCACCATCGATATGCCTTCGGCGCTGGGGGCGATTGTCTGCTCCTGAATGCTCATCGGTCCTTCAACGCGGCCTTCGCCGTGCCTCCCAGGATGGTGACTGCGGCGAGCGCGATGATGAAGGGTGCCGCCGCACGATAGGGCGATATCCATGCGATCGGCGTCAGCACGGCCTCGGCGATGCCGATCAGAAGGCCGGCAACGGCCGTTTCCCAAAGCGAGCGCAACTGGCCGAGGATGGCGGCGGCAATCGCGGGAATGACGAGCAGCGTCAGAAAGGTTCCCTGCAGCCGCACGAGATCGGCAAGCAACAGGCCGGCAAGACCAGAAAAGATGCCGGTGATGATCCAGGCGGCGGTTTCCGTATAGAGGATACGCACGCCGAGCACGGCGCTGAGATCGCGGTCATTGGCAAGGGCGCGCATGTCGAGGCCGAGACGCGTGCGGTTCAACAGCAGCGTGATCGCGACGACCATGGCGACGGCAAGGAAAATGGCGATGATGCGCGTGAAGGTCAGGCGAACGGAGAAAAGAGAAACGAACATCTGATCGGTCGGGAACTGCAGGCGGCGCGGCAGCTCGCCCCAAATGACGCCCATGATCGCGATCAGGATGAGAGCCGGCGCCAGCGTTCCCACGGCGCGCACCACGACATCGCGATGCGACAGCATGGTCGCGAAGGCCCGGCCATATAGAAAGCTGATCGCCGTCGAAACGGTGACGGCGGCAAGGATGGCGACGGCGAGAGGCATTTTCCACTCGAGCAATTGCCAGGCGCAATGCGCACCGATCGCGCCGAACGCACCGAATGCGAAATTGAGAACGCCGGTCGCCCGAAACAGAACGACGAGCCCGACGCCGGAGAGCGCATAGACGGCGCCGATCCCGAGCCCGGATATGATGAAAGGCAGGATGTTCATAAATCGATCCTCTCGCGTCGTCCGGTTCCGCGGCTTGGGCCGCGGAACACTTTGGCAGACGTCGGGGCTCAGTTGAGGCCGGCGGATTTTTCGAAGGCGCGGACGTCCTTCAGCTCCGGATCGGGCGACGGCGCGCAATCGGAGACGACCTTCCACTTGCCGCCTTCGCTGACCGCCATGCGCGTCGTCGAATTGGCATTGTGGCGCGACTGGCCGTCGCCGAAGTACCAGGGAGCACAGAAGATATCGCTCTTGAAGTTCTTGATCTGGCGTACGGCCGCCGATGCGGTCTCCCGGGTGATGTTGCCGGAATCGAGCGTCATCAGAGCCTGCTCGGCGATGCGGGCCGAGAGATAACCGGCCTGGGCGAAAGTATCGCGCGGGTCGGATTTCTGGCCATACTGGTCCATGACGGCGAGCCAGTTCTGGTTATCGGGTGTCGTCGCTTCGAGATCGTTGAACTCCATGTTGACGATGAAATTACCGTCCCAGCCGGCGCCGATCGTACCAGGCACCGACAGGTCATAGGCCGAAGCTGCGCTCAGGAACTTGATGCTCTGGTTGAGCCCCTGCTCCTCAGCGGCGGTCAGCAGCGGCACGGTCACGCCCTTGGGAAGGCCGAGGATGATCACATCGGGCTTGGACGCCGCGGCCTGCAGGATGGTCGATGTGGAATCGGCGGTGCCGGGATCCATCAGGATCGTTTCGGCCTTCAGGCCTTTCTCCTTGGCGAGCTGGATGATGCCGTCGCAAGACCAGGTTCCGACGTTCGGAATGTTCGGGCCGATGCAGACGACCGACTTTGCGCTCAGCTTATCCAGCGCATATCCCATGGCGCCCAGCATCGAGACGCGCGGACCAGCATTGGTGGGCGCATAATTTTCCGCGAAGAAGCATTCGCGGGGAACGCCGACGCCGGCGACGACGAGGATACCGGACTTCTTGTAGAAGTCGGCATTGGCGCCGCATTCGACGAAGCTCGAATTGCCGACCATCAGCACGGCCTTCTCGTCATTGACGATTTTGGCTGCCAGCTGTGCGGCGATTTCCGGGTTCCACTGGTCGTCCTCGACCAGATATTTGACCGGCCGTCCCTTGATGCCGCCATTGGCGTTCAGGCAATCGAAATAGGCCTTTGCCGCCTTGGTCGAATTCGAAAAATCGTCCGGCCCGGTCTTGCCCGTGATGGCGCCGATCACGATCGGCTCGCCGGTGGCCGGCTTGCCGCTATTGTCGCCGCAGGATGCGGCAGCGTGTGCGCTGAACGCCGAAACCAGTGTCAGGACAAGGCTGATTGCCAGCCCTCGTAGATTGATAGGCATTGTATCCTCCAGTTTGTTGTCCCGCTCCCCACGGGATCCGAGTTCTCCGGCTCAGCCGGAAATTGCCTTCCCCGTCATGAAGGCGGCAGCTTTTGCCGCAATCATCATCGTCGGAGCATTGGTGTTGCCGGATACCAGGGTCGGCATGACCGAGGCATCGCAGACGCGCAGTCCTTCGACGCCGCGAACCCTCAGATCTGATCCAACGACCGCCAAACGATCGTTCGCGCGGCCCATGCGCGCCGTCCCGGCCGGATGGAAGACGGTCTTCGCCGACTGCCTGATATAATCGCGCAGAGCCTCCGGATCCTTTTCGACGCCCGGCTTCGGCAGCACGCGGCGCTTGACCAGCTTGGCAAGAGCCGGTGCATCGAGGATGCGGATCGCCGTTTCGACGCCGCGCACCAGGGTCTCGATATCGGCGGGATCGGAAAGCAGATTGGCGTTGAAATCGGTCTGGTCTTTGGGATCGGCGCTCTTCAGCCTGATCCAGCCGCGCGACCGCGGCCTGAGATAACACGGCCCGATGCTGAGGCCGTGCCCCGGCTCCGGGTCGCGGTCGACGAAGCCGATCAGCACCGGCAGGACATGGAACTGGACATCCGGCTGCCCCGTGCCAGCCGTATCGACGAAGCCGCCGCATTCGACGACGTTGGATGCCAGCAATCCGCGGCGGGAGGTGAGATAGCGCAGCATGTGACCAACGGCCCGCAATCCCGTGTCATGACCGAGGATCGAAATCGGCTCGTGTGTCTCACCCTGCACCGGCACTTCCAGATGGTCCTGGTAGTTGGCGCCGACGCCGGGCAGATCGGCGACGACCTTGATGCCGAGCGAGGAAAGATGGGCACCGTCGCCGACGCCGGAGAGCTGCAGGATCTTCGGCGTCGCGATCGCGCCCGCTGTGAGCGCGATTTCGCGCGACGCCCGGAATGTCGTGCCGTCGAGAAGTTCGACGCCGACGGCCCTCTGCCCCTCGAACAGGATGCGGGCGACCTTGCGCTCGGTGAACACCGTCAGGTTCGGTCGCTTCTCCGCCTCGCGCAGGAAAGCCTGGGCCGAACTCCAGCGCCGGCCGCCATGGGTGGTGCTCTGGTAGAAGCCGACGCCCGCCTGATCCGTGCCGTTGAAATCGTCATTATGCGGAATGCCGATTTCGGTTGCGGCCTTGACGAAGGCTTCGCTCAAAGGATGGCGGTGGCGGGGATCGGAGACACGCAGCGACCCTGTCCTGCCGTGAAACTGGCCGTTCAGCCGCTCGTTATTCTCGAGCGAGCGGAAGGCTGGCAGCACATCGTCATAGGACCATCCCTGGCAGCCCATTTGCGACCATGTGTCGTAATCGTTGCGATGGCCGCGAATATAGATCATCGCATTCACCGAGCTGCCGCCACCCAGAACATTGCCCTGCGGCACGATGCTCGGTCGGCCGTTCATGCCCTTGTCGGGGTTGGAAGCATAGGGGTGGATGTCGATGCCCTTGCCCAGCACCTTGAAGAAGGTCGCCGGGATATGAATCCAGGGATCGGCATCCCGGCGTCCGGATTCGATCAGCAGCACCTTGTGCGCCGGATTTTCCGAAAGCCGGTTTGCCAGCACGCAGCCGGAGGACCCGCCGCCGACGATGATATAGTCGTAGCTTGTCATGGCTCAGCTCAACACGGTCTGGATGGTGGTGAATTCCTTCAGGCCCTCGGCACCGAATTCGACGCCGATCCCGGACTGCTTGACGCCGCCGAAGGGCGCATTGGGCTGGATCGTGCCGTGCTTGTTGATCCAGACCGAACCGCATTCGAGCTGCATCGCGTAGCGCTTGGCCTTTTGCGCATCGGAAGACCAGACGGACCCACCAAGACCAGCGGGATTCTGATTGGCGCGGGCGATTACTTCATCGACGTCGCTATAACGGATGATCGGCAAGGCCGGACCGAATTGCTCCTCGTCGACCAGCCGCACGCCGTGGTCGACATCGGCGACGAGAGTGATCGGATAGAAATAGCCGGGTCGCTCCAGCGGCGCGCCGCCGGTCAGGATACGGCCGCCATTGGCGCGCGCATCGTCGACGAGCTCGCGTACCTTGTTGAACTGCATTTCGTTCTGCACCGGGCCGAGAATGCTTGCCTCATCCAGGCCGTCGCCGACGACGATCTTGGCGGTATAGTTGGTAAGGCCCCGGCAGACCTCCTCATAAATGCTATCATGCACATAGAGGCGCTTGAGCGCCGCGCAGGTCTGGCCGTTATTGATGAAGGCGCCCCAGAACAGTCCCTCGACGATGGCTTTCGGGTCGGCGTCGGGCAGCACGATGCCCGCATCGTTGCCGCCGAGCTCCAGCGTCAGCCTCTTCAAGGTGGCGACGGCCGAGGCCATGATTTTCTTGCCGGTTTCGGTCGAGCCGGTGAAGGTCATCTTGGCAATGCCGGGATGGGCGGAAAGGGCAGCACCAATGCTGTTTTCGCCGGTGATCACATTGACGACGCCGGGCGGCAGCACCTCGTTGATGATCTCGACGAGACGGATGGTCGAGAGCGGCGTCAGCGGCGACGGTTTGATGACGACGGTATTGCCGGCGCGCACCGCCGGCATGATGTGCCAGCAGGCGATCATCACCGGCCAGTTCCAGGGCGTGATCGAGCCCACCACGCCGATCGGCTTGCGATGCAGTTCGACGCGGCCCTCGTGATCGTCCTGCAGGATCTCGACGGGCAGGTCGAGTTCGGCCGTATGCCGTGTCCAGGCGAGCGCGCCGCCGATTTCGAAGCGTGATCCGAGGCCGTTGAGAGGCTTGCCCTGCTCCCGGGTGAGGATCTGCGCCAGCTCTTCGGCATGCTCGCTGATCTTTTCCGCAATTGTCCGGCAAGCCTCTGCGCGTTCTTCGTTCGACGTCCCCGACCAGCCTTTGAAAGCTGCTGCGGCGGCGGCAACGGCCTGGTCGAGATCGGATTCCCGGGCAAGCGGCATATAGCCGACGATTTCGCCGTTCGACGGATTGGTAACCGCCGCATGGTGGGTTGTGGCGACAGTTTCGCCACAGATGAGCAGGGTAGACTGCTTCACGATATTCTCCTCCCGTGAGATCGAGGAGAACTATGACTTTCGCCGGAAATGGCGTCTTGGGGAGAAACGCGCCCCGTCTTGGACGGAAGCGCAAACTGCGCGTCAGGTCATCCTTGGCACCGGTTCGCCGGCGCGAAGCAGCTCGCTCGGCGCGCAATCGAACAGGTCCTTGAAGCTGCGATTGAAATAGGAAATGTCGTTGAAGCCGGCCGAATAGGCGACTTCGGCGATGGTCGTGGCGTTGCGCTGCTCTTTCAACTGCTCGATCTTTTCCCGCGCGAAACGCAGCCGCTTGTCGCGGATGACGGTCGTGCAGGTCATGCCCATTCCCTGGAAATCCTGCTGCAGCGTACGGATCGACACGCCGAGCCTCGTCGCCAGCCATTTGGCGCTGAGATCGCTCTCGGTCAGGTGCTTGTCGATCAGAATATCGACCATCTGCATGCGCCGGCCGGCGCTCTCATGCAGGGAATTCAGGCTTGCCGCCTCGATGTCGGTTGACAGAAATGCCTGGCGCGTCGTGTCGAACATCAGCTGGCGCAGATGCGGAGAAGCCGCCTCGCTTTCCGGCGTCGTCATCATCTTGGCGATCAGCGCCCGCAGCATCATCGCCATCGGATCGCTTGCCACAAGCTTGCGGGCAACGTCGAAATCAACCTTGCGCTCAGAATACATCAATTGCCGCGGCAGATGCAGGGAGAGATGGTTGGAAAAGTGGCCGCGAAAATGGAATGTGGTCGGCCGGGTGGAATCGACCAGAATGCATTCGCCGACGTCGAGAATATTCTGCTGGCCGGAGTGCTCCACCCCGCAGGCACCCTCGAGTTGCAGGATCAGGAACAGATGCTCGTGGGCGTCCCGGCGAATGTCGTCCCAGCCACGATGGACGTAATCGAGATCGTTGGAGACATGGGCAAACTCCATGCCGCAGACGTCGATGCGGCTCGCCGTGCCGATCACCTTGTCGCCGCGCTCCATCGTATGCGGGTTGAAATTGCCGCAGATGCTGTGGAGATCATCCACCCATTGATCGTAAGGTGTCGGCGACCAGGTCCGATCGACAAGGCTGCGGTTCTGCAACAGGTCCAACTCCGCCTCCCAACAGTGTCAGCATCGCTCAAGACTGCAACAGGTCGAGGTCGCCGTCAATCATATCTTTAACACATTAATTAACGCGCGATGCGAGGACCCGTCATTCCTCGCCGGCCGGCACGCCTTCCAGCTTCAACGCGGCCAATTCGTCGAGCATGTCAAGCAATTGCTCGACCCGGTCGGCACCAAAACGCGCGCCGATATCGGCATAGACCTTCAGGCTCTCCGGCATGACTTCATCGACGGTTGCCTGCCCTGCGGGCGTGATCCGCAGCAGCACCCGCCGGCCGTCGGCCTTATCCTTGTGCTTGGTGATGAAACCGCGCTCCTCGAGCGAGCGGATCATGCGCGTCAGGCTCGGCGCCAGGATCGAGGCCTTGTCCGCCACTTCGCTTGCATCGAGCGTTCCGGCCTCGGACAGCACACGGATGACCCGCCACTGCTGCTCGGTGACGTCATGCGCAGCTATGATCGGCCGAAAATGGCTCATCACCGCTTCGCGGGCGCGCAAAAGCCCGATCGCCAAGGATCTCCGGCGCTCCTGCCGCGATTGGCTCATCGATGACGATGGTATTTCGACTTGATTTTGCTGCCTGTTGCTCATTCGGATCCTGACCGCGCACTCGTTGAATATCGGATTCTTCGCGAAGTGAACAGTCGACGGAAAATCACAAGACAACTAGTTAACACGGAAACGACCAAACGCCACCCCTTTCACCGAGAGGCTTTCCTGTTCGGGCAGCGTCTCAGCGGTAGGAGTGGGCGCGTCGATTGATGTGAGACGTCTCAATAGACCACCACGCCGCGGATCGATTCACCCTTGTGCATCAGGTCGAAGCCCTTGTTGATGTCTTCGAGCGGCATGGTGTGGGTGATCATCGGATCGATCTGGATCTTGCCCTGCATGTACCAGTCGACGATCTTCGGAACGTCGGTGCGCCCGCGCGCGCCGCCGAAGGCCGTGCCCATCCAGTTGCGGCCGGTGACCAGCTGGAACGGACGGGTGGAGATTTCCTGGCCGGCGCCGGCAACGCCGATGATGACCGATTTACCCCAGCCGCGATGGCTGGCTTCCAGCGCCTGGCGCATCACCTTGGTGTTGCCGGTGCAGTCGAAGGTGTAGTCGGCGCCGCCGATCAGGTCGCCGTTGCGCTTGGTCATGTTGACCAGATAGGGCACGATGTCGTCGCCGACCTCCTTCGGATTGACGAAATGCGTCATGCCGAACTTCTCGCCCCAGGCCTTGCGATCCGGGTTGATATCGACGCCGATGATCATGTCGGCGCCGGCAAGACGCAGCCCCTGCAGCACGTTCAGACCGATGCCGCCGAGACCGAAGACGATGGCGGTCGAACCGATCTCGACCTTGGCGGTATTGATGACCGCGCCGATGCCTGTGGTGACGCCGCAGCCGATGTAGCAGACTTTGTCGAAGGGCGCGTCGGGGTTGATCTTGGCGAGCGCGATCTCCGGCAGCACCGTATAATTGGCGAAGGTCGAGCAGCCCATATAGTGATGGATCTTGTCCTTGCCGATCGAAAAGCGGCTCGTGCCGTCCGGCATCACGCCCTGACCCTGGGTTGATCGGATCGAGGTGCAGAGATTGGTCTTGCGCGACGTGCAGGAATAGCACTCGCGGCATTCGGGCGTGTAAAGCGGAATGACGTGATCGCCCTTCTTCACGGAGGTGACACCCGGGCCGACGTCGACGACGATGCCGGCGCCCTCATGGCCGAGAATGGCTGGAAACAGGCCTTCCGGATCGGCGCCCGACAGGGTGAAATCGTCGGTGTGGCAGATGCCGGTCGCCTTGACCTCGACCAGCACCTCGCCGGCCTTCGGCCCTTCCAACTGCACGGTCATCACTTCAAGCGGTTTGCCGGCCTGTACGGCAACAGCGGCGCGAACGTCCATAGGGTATCTCCGAATTTTTGAATAAGTCAGGGTTCAGTGGTGAGCTTGGACCATAAGTCGCGGACGTATCGCTGCAACATGAGCGACTCCCCCCAACGATCGGTGGAGTCTTCTCCGTCGCGGCCTGTGATCGCGTATGGTTTTGGACCAAGCTCGCAGACAAAGGCGAGACTATCGCTCGCGGCAGCGCGTTTTCGCCAACTTCGGAAGCCGTATTCCCACCAGCCCAGAAAGAGATCGACCCAAGGCTGATGATGCGGATACGAGATTTCTATCTGCACCTGCTCTCGCGAAGCCACTCGCCCGTGGAAAGCCCAGGAGCTGTCGAGGATTCGATGGATCATGCCATGGTTCTCTTCCGATACGGGCCAGGCAAATTCGCGGCCGACGAGGAAGTGCGAGATATCGCCCAGCAACCGCAAATCCGGCAGTCGATCCAGCAGGTCGAGCGTGAAGAAGAGGTCAGTCGTCATCCGATCGCGATGCGTCTCGATGAAGACCGGAATCCCCGCGTCTTCTCCCAGCCGCTTCCAGCCTTCCAGAAGGGGCAGACAGTCGTCGATCCGGCGCAAGCGGATGTCGGGTTGAAGGCAGATATGGTGAACACCGAACTCGGCGGCGATCTCAAGGACCGGCTTGAGATCATCAATGGTCTTCGGGAAACACTGACCTTCGGCCTGAAGACCATAGTGGCTCAGCAGTGCGTGAAGCCGCCGCACATATTCTCGATCACTCCAGTGTGCGCTCACTCCGTCGAAGCCCGCTTCAGCAATTTGGGCAACGCTCTCCTCAAGGGTGGGTTCAGGGCGCCTGCTGCTGCGCAGTTCCATCGCCCAGAGTGATTGAAAGACCAGTAGTGACTGCATTTGTCTAATATCCGGGCAAGAACTTAGGGCCAGTATCAGGCCGCACGCGCGCTCCTCAGGAGAGCTTTGAGGTTGAGGGCGGGGTCGGCCAGTGCTTCCGGGTCGGGATTGCTCCCCGCGACGATCAACATCTCGGCCAATTTGATGTCCTTGGCCAAGCCGTTGCCGATGCCGAGGCCGGCCGCGGCGACAAGACGTCCATGATCCAGGTAGAATTCCAGTTCGCCCTCGCCAAGTGCCCGCACGACGCTCTGATATCCTGGCAGCGGCAGCCCCGCCACCTGCAGCCCGAGATCATACTGATCGGACCAGAACCAGGGGATTGCAGCGAAAGCGTCGTTGCCGCCAGCCATGTTGCGGGACGCGGTTTCCGCCTGGCTGCGGGCATTCCGCCAGCTTTCGAACCGCATATGCCCGCCGCCCGGTTGAGCCACCGCAGCGCAATCACCCGCCGCAAAAATATTCGGGTCGCTCGTGCGCAGGCAACCGTCTGTCAGGATGCCGTTTCCTGTCGCAAGCCCCGCCGCTTCCGCGAGCGCCACATCCGGCTGGACACCGATGGCCGCGACGACAATATCGGCCGGCACCGCGTCGCCATTGGCAAGAACCACCGCATCGTCGGTGATTTCGGCGACTCCCTGGCCAAGATGGAATACGACGCCTTCGTCCTGGTGCCTGGCGTGGAGCTTTGCTGCGAAGCGCGGAGGGACGGCGCGTCCGAGCGGCTTCGGCGCAGCTTCGATGACGCTGACGGCAATGCCCTTTCCGCGCAGCACGGCCGCAAGCTCCATTCCGATCAGGCCACCGCCGATAATCGCAACTTTCTTGCCGGCCTCCCCACGAGAGAAGACCTCAGCTGCATCCGCATAGGTGCGGAAGTCGAGTGCGCGCTCCGCCCCAGGGCATGTCAATCGCCGCGGACGGGCACCGGTGGCCAGCAGAAGCTTGTCATAGGTGAGTGTCCTGCCATCGCTCAAAACGACGGATTGCGCCTCTGCATCCAGCCTCGACGCCGAAACGCCTTGACCGTATTCGATTCCCGCCGCTTTCAGCGCTTCGGAACCGCAGATCGGCTTCATCTGCACCGTTTCATTCAATGGCTTCGAGAGCGGCGGCCGCTCGTAAGGCAAGTGCGGCTCCGTGCCGATCAACGTGACGCCGCCGGAAAATCCCGTTTCTCGCAGCGCGAAGGCTGCGCGCGTGCCGGCTTCTCCCGCGCCGACGATGATGATGCCGTCCATAGCTTGCTCCAATAAAAGATGGCCGGCGCTCGTGAGGAGGAGACGCCGGCCGGGGAGGCTCAGTTCTTCTTGGCGTATTCGACCATGTTCTTGGGCGTGACCAGCTCGAACGGAACCCAAACCTCCTTGTCGACGCCCTTGCCCTGAGCCAGGGCGACGGCTGCATCCACGGCACTTGCCGACTGCGCCTTGGCGTTCTGGAACACAGTCGCATCGAGGTCGCCTGCGGCCATGGCGATGAGAGCATCCTGTGTCGCATCAATGCCGACGACGATGACGTCATCCATCGATACGCTCGCGGCTTTCAAGGCCTGGATCGCACCGAGCGCCATTTCGTCGTTGTTGGCGAAAACGACGTCGATCGGCCGACCTGCGGTGATCCAATTCGTCGTCAGATCCATCGCGTTCGTGCGGGTCCAGGCTGCGGACTGCTCATCGGCGATGGTCGCGCCTTTACAATCGCCGGCCGCCAATGTCTCTTTGAACGACGATGTGCGGTCGCGCGAGGCCTGATGGGCGAGATCACCCATAAGAATATAGACCTGCGCGTCGTTCGCCTTCCCCTTCTTTTTCAGCAGATCGCAGGCGGCTTCGGCGCCGAGCCTGCCGGAGTCGGTTTCTTTCGAGCCGACATAGGCCTGCTTTTCCGGCAGCTTGTCGATATTTTCCGGCGCGAGGTTGAGGTAGACGAGCGGAATTCCTGCATTCTTCGCTGCCGCGCTGATGCCGGTGGCCGCTGATGTATCGGCGAGCGTCATGATGATCGCATCCACGCCCGACGCGATGAAATTGTCGACCTGGCTGCGCTGTTTGGAAACGTCGGTCTGCGCATCCTCGATCTGAAGCTTGACGCCGTTCAGCTCGGACGCCCTTGCCTGAAGCCCCTCGCGCAGCAGTGTCTGAAAATTGTTGTCGAAGCTCTGCATGGACACGCCGATCGTCTCGGCCGAGGCAGCAGTCGTCGTCAGGGCGGCCAGGATGGCCGCCACACAGATTGATTTCATGTCATCCTCCCAAAGGGCGCCGGGCCGCCCGATCCGTTCCGGAGGCCGCTCGGCCTGCCTATGTCGCGGGCTCAGATCAGAGCCACGCGAACCTCGCCATCGACCACTTCGGCCGGATAAGTCTTGAGGTTTTCGCAGGCCGGAAGCCTCAGGGCCTCGCCGGTGCGATAGTCGAAGGCGCCGGAATGCTTGGGACATTCCACCTCGAAATCCATGACCAGTCCGTCAGCGAGGTGGATCGCCTCGTGGGTGCAGAGGCCGGCGGTGCAATAGACGCTGTCGTCCGGACCGCGATAGATCGCGTAGGTGCGCCCGCCATGGTCGAAGCGGATGGCTCCCTCCTGCTCGATGTCGTCAAGTCTGCCGGCTGAAACCCAGGTCATTCGGCTGCTCCTCCCATTTCTACGCGAGCTTTGCGGGCTGCGAGTTTTTCCTTCCGCCTGCGGTAGCGTTCCTGCATCTGCGCTTCGCCTTCCGGGGAGCCGTCGTGCCAGGTGTCGAACCACTTATCGAGCGGGATCAGGGCGTCGCCGTAATTCACCTCGAAGTACTTGTGGTGCAGGTAATGCGCATAGGCATGGCTATCGACCAGCTTGTCTTCGCCGATCTCGACCTTGTCGAAGCCGACATGACCCGGGATTGCTCCGAAACCGGCATAATGCAGCTGGTAGAGCATGATGATCGGGTTGGAGGGCAGGATCAGATGGTAGAAAGCCGTTCCGAAGTAGAGCAGATGCTCGACCGGATGCATCGACAGCGACGACCAGGGCGAAGGGTTTACCGAATTATGGTGAACCGAGTGAACCCATTTGTAGAGGAGCGGCGTGTGGATGAGCCGGTGGATGCAGAAGAAGTGAAACTCGTGAATGATCGGCACCACCAGCGCGACGACTGCCAGCGTCCACGGATTTTCCGCGAAGCTGAGCCAAGGCGCGTAGCCGTTGGCATAGGCCCAGAGCATTCCGGCCTCGACCGCGGTCCAGATCGTGACGCCAGACAGGAAGGTTCTCAAGATATTGTCGAGATTCTGGCTTTCGAACCAGAACGCCTTGCTCTTCTGCTCGGCCGGGAACTTGCCATTATACTTGAAGCGATTTTCCTGGCGCTTCAGAACGTAAAGATGGAGCTCGAAGGCGCCGTAGAACAGAAACACGCAGATCGCATTCACGGCATACAGCCAGGCGATCCAGCCGAAGCCGATCGTCTGCATCGTCTCGATCGGCGGAATGACCCATGCCCAATAAGCCACAGCCGAGGCAGCGAAGATCATGTTCCAGGGAAAAAAGTAATGCGGCAACCACTTCAGAATTGCCAGCAGACGTATGGGAAAGAGGAACAGCGGTGCGTTTTGAACGGGCCGGTGCGGCGCCCAGTCACCGCGCTTGTTGCGCGTTCCATACTTCAGGTCGTCCATTATGGCCTCCTCGCGGCGGATCCAGTCTCGCCGCGCCCATGAAATTATCCGGCGTTGGAGAAGGCCCTGCGCGCCTTTGTCCAACGTCGCTCGGTCTCGGCGCTGCGGCTCTCCGTCCTGACACAGAGATATCAGGGGGCTTTCCGGATACCGAGCGCATTCTTGATCTAATTAGATCAGAGCGCTTCCTTGATGAGGACGGGCTCCATTCCGTCGAAGCAGGATGAACTGCCGACGGTAGCCGAAACGCCGGCACCCGCGGACGAGCAGCTTCGCTCGCAAATCGCCTCCGGCGGTCGACTGGATCGATAAGGGATCGTCTTGCGATCGGCGTTAAAAATTCCGTTCCCGATCACCCGCGGGTGGTTTCCTCAGACACGGCGCGCTGTCCAAACCCGGATAACAGGCGCATGATCTATCGCCGGGGAGACAGGAGGTCGATATGGACAGAAGAATGGTAGAGAAACATTTGCAGCAGGCGCGAGAGCATGTCCTTCTGGGTGGACAGCACGTCGCCCGGCAGCGCGAAATCGTGGCTGAGCTAATCGATCGCGGCGCCGACTCGACGGAAGCCATACGACTTCTTGTGAATTTCGAAGAGTCGCAGGTCATGCATGTCGCGCATCTTGATAGGCTCAAGGCAGAGCTGCTTGCGCTGGCAAGAGAAGCATGAGGGGCACATAAGGGGGGCCGAACTCTCAAGCTCGTCTGCGGACGAGCAAGGTATCTCGGTTGTCGCGAAAGCCGAAGCTACTTCCGTCGTGACGTATCGATGGCGATTTGCAGAGCTTCCAATAGCAACGGCATATCGACAGGTTTGGTGCAGCAGTGCACGGCCGTAAACCGCGCCGGTAAAGCAGAGACGTCATAGCCTGTTGTAAAGACGAAGGGAACATGGCGCTCGAGAAGTGAATCGGCAATGGGGTATACCGGATTGCCCCGCAGGTTCACGTCCAGGACCGCTATGTCAACATCATCAGGCGCTGCTACCAGCTCAATCGCCCGCTCGAGAGATGGCGCCGGACCGATCACCACGGCTCCCGCCTCAGCGAGTTCCTGGGAAAGCTCCTCCGCCAGGATAAACTCATCCTCCACCACGAGCACGCGGCATCCGCGCAATCCCCCTTCAGCCATACGCTTGATCCTCGACCAAGTTGCTGAGAGAGACAGGGATCGCGATCGTGCAATGGATCCCGTCCTCGCCGAGAACATAGGACGTCTTCGCGTCGAGCTGGTAGGGCAGCGCGCGCTCGATCAGCTCTCGACCTTGACCGCCGCCCTGCGGTCCGGAGTCTGAGGGAGGCATTTTCACCCCCGTCTCCCGCCAATCGACATGCAGCCACGGCCTGTCGCCTTCGCCTGCTTGCTCGATATGCCACTTTATTGTGAGATGCGCCCGAGGCTGGCCAAGCGCTCCATATTTGGCGGCGTTGGTGCCCAGTTCGTGCATCGCCAACGCCATTGTCTGCACGGTGGTCGATCGGAGCCTGATGCCCTCCGGACCTTGCAAGGTGATCCGGCCGGCCTCACCGTCGAGCCCGCCATGAGCCGCCAATTCGGAGCGAATGAGCTGATCGAAGGTAATGCGCGTTCCCTCCTGCAGTTGCGACAGGAGGCCCTGCACCCGCGCCAGCACATCGAGGCGATCGCAGAATCTGGCGTGGAAGTCCTCCAGATCGACACTGGTCCGCATCGTCTTGTCAGCCATCGACCGGACGACGGCCATGAGGTTGCGGGTGCGGTGCTGAAGCTCGGCGACGAGGACTTTCATGCGGTCGGCAGAGGCTTTTTCGTCGGTGATATCGCGGCCGATACCGCCGATCTGCTTGACATGCCCTTCTTCTCCGAAAAGCGGGAAATCGGCATTGCGCAACCAGCGAATTTCATGGTCCGACGCCCGCCTGATGCGGTATTCGAATTCCACGCGTTCCCCATCGCGCACACGGCCAATCTCGGAGAGCGCCTGTTCGCGGTCTTCAGGAATGATGAGTTCGGCCCAGCTGCGGAAATTATTTCCGGTCATCGCCTGCCCGCGATCGACGCCATAAATAGTCTCGAAAGCCGGCGTCAGATAGACCCATTGGAGCGTCTCCGCGTCGCGGATCCACAACACGTCGGAAGAGGCCTCGCCGAACAGCCGGAACTGCTCCTCCCCCTGGCGCACGGCTGCCTGCGCCTGCTTTCGCGCCGAGATGTCAATGCAGAACTCGGCGATCGTACCATCGCCGAGATCGCGCCCGGCAAACAGCATCCAGCGACGCGTACCGTCGGCGAGGAAATACTCCTTCTCATACGGCCCGATCTTGCCGGTCTCCTTCAGATATTCCATCTGGGCTTCGGTCTCAGCAAGATGCTCCTGCGGCGTCAACCGGCGCCAATTCAGCTCGGCGCGATCCATTTGCGAGCGGGTATAACCCGACATCTTCAGGAAGACCTCGTTGGCGTCGAATATGACGCCGTCCTGATTGAGGAAAACCACTCCGACCGCGTCCGTCTCCAGGACGCGCTGCAGGCGCTCCTCGCTCCGTCGAAGCGCCACCTCCGCCTCGTAAGTGGCGGTCAGGTCGGTGAAGGTGACGACGGCGCCGCTGATATAGTTGTCGACACTGCGATAAGGCAGAGCGCGCGCAGCGTAATGCCGGTCATTGGCGGGATCGCTGACTTTTCGATCGACGGGCACCAGCGTTCTGAGGACGAGACGAACATCGTCCAGTAATTCCGGATAGGCGACGCGCGAGACGACGTGGTCCAGCGGCCGCCCGACGTCGGTTTCGAGCAGATGGAATATTTCGGTCGCCGCCGGGGTGAAGCTCCGGACGCGCAGATCGTTATCGAGAAACACGGTCGCGATCTGCGTCGCTTCGAGGAGGTTCTTCAGGTCAGAATTCGTGCGGTCAAGTTCGGTGACGCGATGGGCAAGCTCACCGTTGACGGTCTGCAGTTCCTCGTTGACGGACTGCAGCTCTTCCTTCGAGGTTTCCATCTCCTCATTGGCCGACTGTAGCTCTTCATTGATCGACTGATATTCTTCGTTGGACGATTTGAGCTCCTCGTTTGTCGATTCGAGCTCCTCAATCGTTGCCTGAAGCCGGTCGCGTGTCACGCGCAGATCGGTTTCCAGACGCTGAACATGCTCTTCGCTCGTCAGCCGTCCTCCATCGGGAGCCGTCCCCTCGGCCACCTGCCCTGCGTCTTGAAAAAGCACGATCAGCGAGGTGACGTCACCGCTGCCGAGGGGTTCGACAATGACGTTGACGGCATAGGTGCGATCGTCCTGGCGCAGCAGCACCCTGGGCACTTCGACCTTGACGGCCTCCGACGTGGCGCGCTGCAGGGCGGACCGCATGTCGAGCCTGAGATCGCGATGGGCAAGGCTCAGGAGATTGAGCGTCGCAGTTCCGGACGCCGGTTCGAGATAGCGGCCCGTGCGCCCTGAGAAGTGCAGGACGTCATAATGTGAATCGACAACCACATAGGCAGGCGCAAATCGCTCGGCGACGACCTCTGCCTGCCGGCTGATCGTGGCCGACAGCCGTCCGGTCTGCAGCATCGGCGCGGGCGGCGAAAGCGGATGGTCGGGGCTGCGGGGGCGTGGACTGAGCGGGAAGTCCGGAATAATGCGGGTCGCCGTTTCCAGCCTTCGAAACAGGCGGTTTTTGCGATCGACCGGTGCAAAAAGCTTGGCGTGGCGGGTAACATTCTCCGACGAACCCAAAAACAGGATACCGCTCGGCCGCAGTGCAAAGTGGAATATCGGGACGACCCTGTTCTGCAGCTCGCTGTCGAGATAGATCAGCAAGTTCCGGCAGGATAGGATATCGATGCGGGAGAATGGCGCATCCTTGACGATGTTGTGCGGCGAGAAGATGCACATCTCCCGCAATTCCTTGACGACGCAATAGGTGTCGCCCTCACGCACGAACCATCGGGCAAGTCGGTCCGGCTGGAGCTGGGAGGTTATCGCTGCGGAATAGCGCCCGGCACGCGCGATCCCCAGCGCACGGGCATCGAGATCCGTCGCAAAGATCTGCACGTCGGGGGGATAATCCATGGTCGCCATGTGCTCGCGCAGCAGCATCGCGATCGAATAGGCTTCCTCCCCGGTCGCGCAGCCCAGCACCCAGACGCGCAACTGGTCGCCGGGCTCCTTGCCCTCGAACAGCCTTGGAATTTCACGCTCGAGCGCTTCGAATTCGGCCGGATCTCTGAAAAATTGGGTGACGCCGATTAAAAGATCCTGAAAGAGGTTCTGGACTTCGTCACGGTTGGCGCGCAGCCGCTCGATATAGCTATCGATATTGCCGATCTGCAGAACTTGCATGCGCCGCTGAACGCGCCGCGTGAACGTCCCCCGCTTATAGCCGTGGAAGTCGTGACTGGTGACATTGCGAAGAACCGTGGCGATCTGCGTGATCTGCGCCTCGATGGCGCTCGGCGGTTCGTCGTTCAGGCCCGCGTCTTCCTCTTCGACAACGTTGGCGGCGTAAAGTGCGATGTGCGTTGCGATGCCATGGGCCGGCACTCGCAGGTCCGCAATCGCAACCGCCCCTCCTCCCTCCTCAGGAGATTGACCTTCGCTCCCGTCTATTTCGACGATCGAGAGACCACCGAACTTCTTGGTCGCCGCCACACCGGCCGTGCCATCGTTTTCAAGCCCCACCAAAACCACGGCAATCGCGCGCTCATGGGCATGTTCTGCCAGCGAGATCAGCAACGTGTCGACCGTACCCCGATGTCCGACGGGTTCCGAGGCAGCCCGAATACTTATATGACCATCCTCGAGGGTCATCATATCGTCGGAGCCGCCGACGTAGATATGGTTCTGAAGGATAGGTTCTCCGTCCACCGCGACCGTCACTTCCAGCCGCTTCTGCTGCCCCAGCATTTCAACGACGGTTGCCGTATCAAGCCCCTCCTGCTGGCGCACCGCCACGAGATAGGATGCGCCGAGGCCGACGTCGATTTCGGAAAATATCCGCTCGAGTGAACGAAGCGATCGCGCACACACCGCTATGCCGACGATCACGATAGGCTGTTCGTGCTGATCCCGCTCAGACGAGTTTGCATGCTGCTCCATGTCTTCCTGTTCGTCGTACGCCATCGTCAATCCATGCCTCTATCGCGCCGACTCTAAACCCTTGGCACGGCAGAAAGATACAACTTTATCAGATGTCCTGGAAACGAGACTGGCGGCCGAGGCGCAGGGAGGTTAGAGCGGCGTCGCGCAGGGTCGCGGAATATTGCCGATACTCCACGGCCCTTGCCTCGTAGAGTTCGGCGACGGTGGTGCGGCCGGTGGCGCGGGCATCCCGTGCCATCCGTTCCACGAGCGTCAGCCGCTCTTCCATGATCCGCATGGCGATCCTGATCGCCTCATCGAGTTCATCGATATGCCCGGCAAGGACGTCGGCGGTATAGGCGTGGCCGATCTGACAGCGAAATCGCAGCGGCCGTGAACCGCGAACCTCGGAGAGCACACCGTGGCAATCGGGACAGGTGAGAGCGCTGGGGGACGCAATCTTGCGAAGTTCGGCACTGCCCGCTCCCGCACCGGTCGCAATTTCGACCTCCAGTTGCAGGTCGTCCGATGGCAGATTGCGAGCCGGCCCCGCCTCGCTTCCGGCGATCTTGGCAAGAAGCCCGCCGAGTTCGGCTGCCGAGGCAACGTGATCGACCTCCACGGCTTCCAGCGCCGCCAAGGGCATCTGATCCGCCTCCGCATCAAGTGGATGCTGCACCACCGCCGTTCCACCATGGGACTTGATGGCATGCAACCCGGCTGCTCCATCGTTGAGCATCCCAGTCAGTATAAGCCCCACTGCTCGCGGGCCGAACGACAGGGCGGCCGAACGAAACATCGGGTCGATCGACGGCCGGACCATATTTTCTCGAGGACCGGCTCCGAACTTGATCGTCTCGCCCATGAGGAGAAGGTGGCGATCGGGTGCAGCCACATAGATGTGGCCCCGCTCGACCGCTTGGCCGTCGACCGCCTGCCGCACGGGAAGCTTCGAGTTATCGGCAAGAATCTCCGGCAACAGGCTCGGGGAGTTTGCGGGAATATGGGTGCTGACGAAGATACTTGCCGGAAGGTCGGCGGGCAAATCGGCAACGAGGGTCTTGAGCACAGCCCTGCTCCCCGCCGATCCGCCGATGACAATAATATCCTTGGTGACCCTGGAAGATATATTCATGATCATCTCAACGGTCGATGCCCCGCAAGGTTCCCTACGGTGCAAAGAGCGCGGGCGCGAAGCGGTCAATGAGGCCGCTTCAGACCATCGGCTGGACGAAAGAGTGCGATGGCGACCTTTTGGAGTTCGCTTGGGGGAACCCAAAGCTATTGTGCGACGAGGCCTACCATTTCCCCTGAATTTGCGGGCTGTTGAACTGGGGACGTGATTGGTTGAAACCCCGTTTAACCGTTTCGGTCCCCCTTAACGAAAATCCCATCAAGCGCTCGTATTCCGCTTTCGGGATGCCATAAGAGCCATTGGCCTTGAGAATGAGGCCTTCCCGATCGACGCCGAGCATGGAAGACATGTGGTCGTGGGTGAGATGCAGCCCCTGGTTTTCCGATCGGTCATCGACATGAGAAGCAGGCGGGTCAGCCTTTGCTCGATGGAATATCGGCTGTTGGCAAGAGCGGTATAACCGATCTGAATTCCGAGCGCCCTTGAAAAGGAGGATGAAAGAGAGCGTAACTGCGGCGCCCTCTGCGTCAGACGAAGGAAACTGTCGATGTCGATGCGCTGGGCGGTTCCTTCGGTCCGCACCACCAGACCGTAGGGCGTGCGCCAATCACCCTCCAACAGCTCGGTGCCGATCAGGCCTTCAGGCCCGATCAGCCCAACCTCGACCTGTGAGCCATCCAGAGACGCGGTGACCAGCGAGCCGGGTTCGGGCACTAAGTAGAACGCGTCTCGGCAGCGAGCCGGCGATCGGGCTGCAATGATCCTGAGGCCGGTCCATGGCCTGACGTCGAAAAGACGGTGGGGAGATGATCCTGCAGCTGGAATTTCTACGCCGCCAGGTCATCCGTCATAGCAATACCATTGCCGCGGCCATTGCGCAGACCGAAACGAGGCCAAGCGCAGTCAGGCCGAGCTTGACGAAGTCGGAGCCTTTCCGGATGTTTTCGTTCGGGAATCGATGTTTGGTGTCGATGATGACCGCGACAAAACCCGCTCCCAACCAGCACATGAGTGTCAGCGTCCCGAAAAGCATCGCCCACTCAGTTCCGTTCATCGTTATTCTCCAGTTTTCAGACAGCGAACCTCACGGCTCTTCCAAAGTTCCAGCTCTCTTTGGGAAACGCCGGGCCGCTGTTGCGCGCGGCTCGCTCCGATCACTTGGCCCTTGATGGATGCGGGTACGCCGCATGTGAAACCCATTGCATCTGACCTCGCGCCGATCGTCCGGCAGCGGAACTCTTCAGTCGCAGCGTGGTTGGAGGGCGTTTGATATATGCTGAGAGGATTGCGTGATGACCGATGCGGAAGACGGGCGGAAGGACGATATCAATCGCCTTCTCTTCGAGCCGAATGCCGCGATCAACGGAGCGATCGACGACAACACACTCACAAGTTTTCTGGATCAGATTGCCGACATGCGCTCGGGTAATCAGGACCTCGTGCTGGAACTGAACACTGTCGGGGGCGACGCCGACGTTGCGCGCAGGATCGCGCTTGAGATCAGGCTGTTCTCCAGGCATGCGGGACGGTCCGCCTACTGCGTGGGGAAATCCTACGTCTATTCCGCCGGCGTCACGATCCTGGCGGCGTTCGATAGACAGAACCGGTACCTGACAGCCGACGCGTTTCTCCTGATCCACGAAAGGAGAATCAGCGGTGGCATTGAACTCTCGGGCCCGATGACTGCATGCATCCAGATGGTACAAGAAGAGCTTGCCATGCTGGAGACGGCTCAGCGGCTGGAAAAAGAAGGTTTCGACGAGTTGGTGAAAGGAAGCAAAATGTCGTCGGAAGAGCTCTTCCGCTGCGCCCGCAAGAATTGCTACATGAGTGCCCAAGACGCTTTGAGCTACGGCCTCGTCGGCAGAATACTCTCGTGACGATGCAGCAGGATGTTGCCTGGGCACCGAAACTTCGTTTTGGCCTGGAGCCCGGGTTTCAGCTTAACAGATCCCGGATGACCTCCAGAGGATGGGGGATCGTCCTTCGGTCTATTTCCTTGATCTGCGACCGGCAGGAATAGCCGGTCGCCATGACGACGGTCCCGTCCCCGCCGGCGGCGACCTGTTCTGCCCAGCTCATCGCATAGAGCTTTTCGGAGATTTCCCGGTTGCGGGCTTCGTGGCCAAACGTTCCCGCCATGCCGCAACAGCCCGCATCGGCCACCTGCAGTTCGATACCGAGGCTGCGGAAGACCGCTTTCCACTGCGCAACCGCCGAGGGCAGGTTGGTGCGTTCGGTACAGTGCGGCAGAAGCCGGACTGTCGCCCCTGTCTGCCGCCGGATCGCCTCCGCCAGGTTCCTGCCGTTTGCGGCGAGCCATTCCTGCGGCAGCAGCACAGAAGCGTGGGATGGCCCTTTCGGCAGGGTCTTGTACTCGCTGCGATAGGCAAGGGTCATGGACGGGTCCAGCCCGACAAGCGGTACGCCGGTTTTCGCCAGACGATCCAGCGAGCGCGAAGTCGCGGCGGCCGCCTTTTCGAAGCGATCGAGATAACCGTGAACATGCAGCGCTTTTCCGTTGGTGAGCGGCGGCGCGATGAACGGCGCAAGGCCGAGCTTGCGGGCGACCTCGACGGCGGCGGCGACCACTTTGGGATCGAAATGCGCGGTGAAGGCATCGGGAATGAAGACGACGGCGCGGGCGCGCTCCTCGGCAGACATCGCCATGATCTGCTCCGCGTCGGCGACGGGGACCCAGAGGCCGGCCAGCGATGCCGGCGGCATCTTCGGCAGCGCGGTGAGGCCGACAAGCTTCATCGCCGAGCGGCCGGCCGCCGTTCCGGCAAGGAGATTGTAGAGGGGACGAATGCGCGCCATCAGCGGCAGCGTCGCCTCGATGCCGGCGACCAGCGGATCTTTCAGCGGCCTGAGGTAGCGGCCGTAATAAAGGTTCAGGAACTTCGACCGGAATGCAGGGACGCTGACCTTGACGGGACATTGGCCGGCGCAGGCCTTGCAGGCAAGGCATGTATCCATGGCCGCCCGCACTTCATGGGAGAAGTCGGAGCGGTTGGCCGGGTTCAGCGAGTTAAATGCCCGCCTGACGAGCCCGATCGCCTTGCTCGAATTGCCGAGCCGAACCGCTTCCTCGCGGGCATCGACACCCTGCTCGACGAGGAGCCGCAGCCATTCGCGCATCAGGGCCGCGCGCCCCTTCGGCGAGTAGACCCGGTTGCGGGTCGCCTTGTAGGACGGGCACATCGGGCTGGTCTCGTCGAAATCGAAACAGGCGCCGTTGCCGTTGCAATAGGCCGCATTGTCGAAGGCCGCGCGGATCTCGTTGCCGATGATGCGGTCGACGCTTCCCCGCAAGGGAACCTCGTCGATCTTCATTAGCGCGCCGTCGTCCGGTGTGGCGATCTTGCCCGGATTGAGGCGGTTCTCCGGATCGAACGCCTTCTTGATCTGCTGGAGGCTCGGATAGAGATCGCCGAAAAATTCCGGCACATATTCCGACCGCACGCCCTTGCCGTGCTCGCCCCAGAGAACCCCGCCATGCTTGCGGGTAAGTGCCACCACCGCATCGGTGATGTCCCGGATGAGCGGCACATGGTCGTCCCGCGTCAGGTCGAGGGCCGGCCTCACATGCAGCACGCCCGCATCGACATGGCCGAACATGCCGTAGGAGACGCCCGCGGCATCGAGGAGAGCGCGGAACTCGCTTATATAGGCGGCAAGATTATCGGGAGGAACGGCGGTGTCCTCGACGAAGGCCACAGGGCGCACCGGGCCTTCGACATTTCCGAGAAGGCCGACAGCGCGCTTGCGCATCGTCCATATCGCTTCGACCTCCGCACTTTCCTGGGCGATCGTAAGGCCGGTATTGCGAACGACATCGGCACCGGCGAGTGCCGATGTCACCGCCGCAAGCCTCTGCTCGAGTTCGACCGGGTCGTCGGCCAGCACCTCGGCGATATTGATGCCGTTGGCGGGGCCACGCTCGTCGTCCGGGAAAAACCGGGCGATGCCGCTCCATACGATGTCGCCCTTGGCAAGGCCGAGCACCCTCTCGTCGATCGTCTCCACCGACGCGACGTTCAGCGCGGTCAGCGACCTCGCATCTTCGAGGGCCGTGTTGAAATCGTCGTAGCGGATATTGACCAGCGCCGAATATTTCGGGATCGGCAGAAGGTTGAGCTCGATTTCTGCGATCATCGCCAGCGTGCCTTCCGAGCCGCACATGATCGCATTGAGATCGAAGCGTCCGTCGTCGCGGCGGATATGCGCGAGATCGTAACCCGTCATGTAGCGGTTCAGGCGCGGAAAGATTTCCTCGATGCGCGCGCGCTCGTCACGGGCGATCCTGTCGACCGTCCGATGGATCTCTCCGACGCGGTCGCCGCGTGACTTGATTTCGGCGAGAGAGACGTCGTCGAGAGGACGCGACCACCAATCCGTTGCGTCCGTCAGGACGATCCTGAGGCCGAGCACATGGTTGCTCGTTTTGCCGTAGAGGCAGGAGCCCTGGCCGCAGGCATCGGTCGAGACCATGCCGCCGATTGTCGCCCGATTGGAAGTCGAAAGCTCCGGCGCGAAGAACAGGCCATGGTCCTTGAGGGCGCGATTGAGCTGGTCCTTGACGACGCCGGCTTCGACGCGCGCGACGCGCCGCACCGGATCGATCTCCAGGATCCGGTTCATATGTCGCGAGCAGTCGACGACAAGGCCGTCCGTCAGCGACTGACCGTTGGTGCCGGTGCCGCCGCCGCGCGCGACGACGCGCAGGCCGCGGAACGTGTCTTCGGAGAGGACCCGCATCACGGTCTTCATGTCCTCGATATCTCTGGGAAAGAGAATCCCCGCCGGTTCGATCTGGTAAATCGAATTGTCCGTCGAAAGAACGGTGCGCGAGGCGGCGCTGGTTTCGATGTCGCCGGCAAAGCCCGCCTCCAGCAGCCGCTCGAAGATGCCGGCTCCGGGAAGGGGTGGAGGTTCTTTTGTCTTCAGACGAGGGATCATTTTTTATCGCCGCAGAAATCGCTTGAACTTTGAAGTAATCGAAATGGAGATGGAACGTGAAGGGTCAGACAACGGTCATCCTCTGCGGAAACGCTTCGTTCGCTCGGCGCTGATGTGGCGACATCGATCGCCGCCATGCCCGGGCGGAGACGGCGCACAAGGGTTTCAATGAGATCGCCGGGAAGCTCGGCCGGGTCCACGCGCTCGTCAACAGCGCGGCCATCTATGGCGGCGGCGGTTCTCCATATGCGCCAGCACGTCAATGCTCCTGAAGTCACCGGACGAATCGTCAATGTGACGTCTGTCGACGCCTTCAAGGCCGATCCCCAGAACGCCCATTATGCCGCGACCAAGGCCGCGGTCGTCAGCCTCACCAAATCTTTCGCGGCAGAATGCGCGAAAGACCAGATCCTCGTCAACTCCGTCGCGCCCGCGGGCTTTGCCACCGACCGGGCCAAGGAACTCGGCTTCCTGCCCGAGCTTGCCAAGGCGAGCGCTCTGGGACGAGCGGCCGAACCGGTCGAAATGGCGGAATGGATCGTCATGATGGCCTCCAGCCGCAACACCTACGCGACCGGCGAAAACGTCGTCATCAGCGGGGGCTATATCTATGTTTGACACCTATCGCGTCGCGGTGGTGACCGGCGCCACCGGCGGCATCGGCAAGGCGACGGTGCTGGAGCTCAGGCGGCGGGGACTGACGGTCTATGCCGTCGGCCGCAGCGAGGCGCCGCTTCAGGAACTCGCCGCCACCGATGGTGTGATCCCGATCCAGGCCGATGTGCGCGATACCGAGACGATCGCCAGGGCGCTCGCCGGCATCGAGGTCGATGTCCTCGTCAACAATGCCGGCATCCTGTCGACGCGCGCGCTGTTCCACGAGATCGATCCGGCCGAGATCGACGCGATGATCGACGTCAATCTGAAGGCGCCGATGCATCTGACCCGCGCATTGCTGCCGGGCATGGTCGAGCGCAAGCGCGGCCATCTCCTCTATGTCGGTTCGAGCGGCGGCCAGGCGCCCTACCCGAACATGGGCGCCTACGGCCCTTCGAAGGCCGGCCTCAGCCTGTTCTGCGACAATCTTCGCTGCGACCTGCTTGGAAGTTCGGTCAGGGTCACCGAAGTCGTTCCGGGCCGGGTGCAGACCGATCTTTACAGAACGGCAATGGCCGGAAACCAGGCGCGCGCGCTGCTCTATGACGGCTACCGCCCGATCCAGCCGGAGAACATCGCCTCGATCGTCGTCAACGCCATCGAGCTTCCCGTCTTCGTCGACGTCGCCCGCATCGAAGTGTTCCCGACCGATCAGGCGACCGGCGGCGGAACCATGGTGAAACATCAAGACGAGGCGAATGGATCGGCTGGATAAAAATATCATCCGTGCATGGAAGGCCTGTCTTTGAACGAAGCACCGCCGGTGAAGCGCGCGGCGCATCATCCCTCTTGCCAGACATATCCCGGTTCTGCCGCCAGGAACCGCTCGCAGGGAAGATTCCGCTCTGTCAACGCCGCGACGAGCGCGGTGCGGGGTTCATCCCGGCCCTCGTCGCTGAGGCGGAAGACACCCCAGTGGATGCCGATTGCCCGTGCGGCCTCCAGATCCTGCATGATGCTCACCGCTTCGCCGGGATCGGCATGAACGGGCTCCATGAACCAGCGCGGCGCGTAGGCGCCGATCGGCAGCAAAGCCACATCCGGGCGTCCCAGCTTTTGCCGGATCTCACGAAAGATGCGGCCATCGCCATAGGCTGTGTCGCCGGCGAAATAGATCAGATGGCCGGCGCTGCGGATGGCGAAGCCACCCCACAGCGCCTTGCGCCGGTCACCCAGCCCGCGCGCCGACCAGTGCAGCGCCGGTAGGATCGTCACATCGACCGCGTCATTGACGCGATGGCCGTCCCACCAGTCTCCGGCATGGACCTTGGCACGCGGGATCGCCGCCTTGACGGTCCTGTCATTGCCCAAAGGTGTGATAATCAGCGGTTGGTCCCGCTCGACCAATCTGCGCAGAGTGGCGATATCCAGATGATCGTAGTGATTGTGACTGAGCAGAACCACATCGATGGCGGGAAGGTCATCGAATGCGATCCCCGGAGGCGACACCCGCTTCGGGCCGGCAAAGCCAACCGGACTTGCCCTTTCGGACCAGAGCGGGTCGGTGACGATGTTCACGTCGCGCACCTGAATGAGGACAGTGGCGTGACCGACGATGGTGACCCGCGCATCGCCGGCACGACGGTCGGGCACAGCCGGTTCGATGTCCACCCTTGCCGGCCACGGCGACGGTCTGGATGTCCGTCGCCAGCGCAGGATGTCCAGCAGGCTTTTGTCGGTGACGTTACTCCCCGGATTGAAAAAGCGGCGGCCATCAAAATGGTCAGTGACTGGACCGGGATGAAAGCGGTTGCGGGCCATGAGACGCTGATCCTTGCGAAGATGGTCGGTAGGCAGGACGATGCGATGACCGCGTACGCGCAGCGCTGCAGTTTTGCACAGATTCATGCCCGGACGTCGAGCAGGCCCATCATGCCGAGATCTTCATGTTCGAGGATATGGCAATGATACATGCGCTGCCCCGGCATATCCTGACGGATGAGGAAGCGCACCGTCTGACCGGAGACGACGTTGACGGTGTCCTTCCACGACCGGTAGGGCGCCTTTATAATCTTGCCGTCCTTCTCGTATTCGACAATCTGGAACTGCGTCCCGTGCACATGGAACGGATGGTCCATGTCCGCCTTGTTGATGATTTCCCAAAGCTCGACGTCGCCGGTCTTCATCACCTCGTCGATGCGATTCATGTCAAAGCTGGCGCCGTTGATCTGGAAGGCCATACTCATGCCGCTCATCGATTCGGTCAGCACGAAGCGGCGGGTTTTGACCGGCGTCGGCAGCGGCGCGATCTCGCGCAACTTCGCCGGCAATGCCGGTATCGCAGACCCCGGACTGTCGGAGACATCGACCGTGAGTAAGCTCATGCCGGCCTCGTCGGGCTTTCCCGGCCCCATCCAGCCGCGGTCATAGTCAAGCGTGGTGAGTTTGGCGGGTCCCGGCTGATCGAAGGCGACGACGAGTTCGACACGCTCGGCGGGCACAAGCAGGAGCTCGTCGATTGCAACCGGGGCCTCGAGCAGGCCGCCATCGGTGCCGATCAGCACCATTGAGGCATTCTCGAAAGTCAGGCGCAGGAAACGCGCATTGGTCGCGTTGAACAGCCGCAGGCGACGCTTCTCGCCCTTGGCCACGGCCAGCACCGGGTTCTTCTGGCCGTTGACCAGCACATGGTCGCCGACGCGGCCGTTCATATGGTCCATCATGCCGTTTTCCGGGATCGAGCCATCGGCAGCAAGGCGGAGATCGGTCAGCATCAGGATCGTATCCCCGTATTCGGCGGGGATTGGGTCATTCTTGGGCTTGACCAGGAAGATACCGGCAAGGCCGCGGTAGACCTGCTCGGCGGTATGGCCATGCGGATGCGGATGGAACCAATAAGGCGCGGCACTGCCCTGCGGCAGATCGAAAGCATATCGCTGTGACGCTCCTGCGGCCACGGGAACCATCGGGTTGCCGTCCTGATCGGCCGGCACCGGCATGCCATGCCAGTGAACGGTCGTCGGCTGGTCGGGAATGCCGTTCCGGAAGTCGATCTCGATCCGGTCGCCTTCACGGGCCTCGATCACCGGATTGCCGCCATTATAGAGAAGCACCGGCGTGTCGAGCCCCTCGGCAAAGCGGAGGGTTGCCGGTTCGGCGGCAAGGCTGGTGCGGAACAGGCCGGCCTCATCAGACTGGTTGGCCAGCCGCGGCAATTCGCGCAACGGCTGCCCTTCAGGGAGCACGGGTATGCCTTCCGCCCCCGGACTGCCGGCGTCGCCCATGTCCATGCCGCCCATATTCATGGCGGCCATGTTCATGTTTCCGGCGCTGTTGCTCTTCTCGATCGCGACCAGAGCCGTCACGGAACTTGTGACTGCAAGGCCCGCAATGCCCGTTAGAAAGGTGCGTCTATGCATCGAGTGATTTCCTCTTTGATCGCGCAGGAACGATCGGCCGGCGCGGCCGTTCGCAGTTGCCTTGCTTTCTGTGTGGTGATTGCCGAAGCGTAATCCGACGGTGCGGTCAGCCTGCTGAGGGATAGCCGGCCTGTGCGAGCGCTTGACGGACATCCGCCGGATTGGCGCTGGTGTCGACCTTGATCATGCGTGTTACAGGATCGGCATCGACCTTGGCGTCGGCATCGACCGATTGGATCACCTTCGAGACGGACCGCGCGCAGCCGCCGCAGGTCATGTTTTCGATTTTGAATTCCATGAGAAATCTCCTTTGTTTGGTCTCATGGCGCTCAAGGTGGGGCTTCCAACCATGGGAAGGTCAAGGGGCTTCAAACGGAAAATTTTGCTATTGACCTTCCCATGGTTGGAAGCTCCATCTTTCGCTCGAACGTAAATTTCGAAATAGAAAGGAGGCGGCCGTGAATGCTCCGCTTCGAAAAACAGATCCATCCCCGGTCATATCGCTTTCCATCGAGGGCATGACCTGCGCTTCCTGCGTGGGCACAGTCGAGCGCGCCCTGAGGGCCGTGCCCGGCGTCGACGCCGTGTCGGTCAACATCGCCACCGAGAAGGCGAGCATCAGCACCCATGCGCCCATCGACCGCGACGTGTTGGTGAAGGCAGTCGAGGATGTCGGCTATTCGGTCGGCGCCGCTCCCTCTGTCGCCGTTGAGCTTGCCGTCGAAGGCATGACCTGCGCTTCCTGTGTCGGCAATGTCGAACGCGCGCTGAAGGCCGTTCCCGGTGTCAATGAAGCCACCGTCAATCTTGCCACCGAACGGGCGACGATCAAGGGATCGGCCGATGCCGCCACCCTGATTGCCGCCATCCTGGGCGTCGGCTACGAGGCCAAGCTGATCGACGCGGACCGGACGGACGAAGATGCCGCCCGTGCCGAGAAAAAGGATGCGGAGCGGCGCGAGCTTACCCGCGATTTCATCATCGCCGCCGTGCTCACGCTGCCGGTCTTCATCACCGAGATGGGCTCGCACCTGAGCCCTGCCATCCATGGGCTGATCCAGGCCACGATCGGTATGCAATGGAGTTGGTATCTCCAGTTCGCGCTGACCTCGATCGTTCTCTTCGGTCCCGGCATGCGCTTTTTCGAGAAGGGGCTGCCGGCGATGTGGCGGCGGGCTCCCGACATGAACAGCCTCGTCGCCATTGGTTCTCTCGCCGCCTATCTCTATTCGCTCGTCGCCACCTTCGCACCCTCGTTGCTGCCGCCCGGCACGATCAACGTCTATTATGAGGCGGCAGCGGTCATCATCACGCTCATCCTGCTCGGCCGGCTGCTTGAGGCCCGCGCCAAGGGGCGCACCTCCGAGGCGATCAAGCGCCTGGCCGGGCTTCAGGTGCGCAGCGCTCGGGTATTGCGCGACGGCAAGATCGTCGAACAGCCCATCGGCTCGGTCCTTGCCGGCGATATCGTCGAGGTTCGTCCCGGGGAACGCGTTCCCGTCGATGGCGAGGTGATCGAAGGCACGAGCTATGTTGATGAATCGATGATCACCGGCGAGCCGATCCCGGTCGCTAAGACCGCGGGCAGCGCCGTGGTCGGCGGCACAGTCAACCAGAAGGGCGCCTTCTCGTTCCGGGCCACCGCGGTGGGCGGCGACACGGTTCTGTCGCAGATCATCCGCATGGTCGAAGAGGCGCAGGCCTCGAAAATGCCGATCCAGGCCATCGTCGACAAGGTGACCATGTGGTTCGTGCCCGCTGTCATCCTCGTCGCCGCGCTGACCTTCGCGATCTGGTATGTCTTCGGCCCCTCGCCGCAACTGACCTATGCCCTGATCAACGCCGTGGCGGTTCTGGTCATCGCCTGCCCCTGCGCCATGGGGTTGGCGACGCCGACCTCTATCATGGTCGGCACCGGCCGCGGTGCGGAACTGGGCGTGCTGTTCCGCAAGGGCGAAGCGCTGCAATTGCTCAGGGACGCCAACATCGTCGCGCTCGACAAGACCGGCACGCTGACCGAAGGCAAGCCCAAGCTGACCGACCTGGAAATGGCGGAGGGCTTCAACCGCGCACAGGTCCTGGGCCTGATTGCCGCCGTCGAGGCCAGGTCCGAACATCCGATCGCACGGGCGATCGTCGATGCCGCCGCGGCCGAGGGGATCGCGCCTCCTGTCGTGTCGGATTTTCAATCGGTGACCGGCTTCGGGGTCAAGGCCCGTGTCGAGGACAGGCGCATCGACGTCGGTGCCGACCGCTACATGGCCGAGCTTGGCCTTGATGTGGCCGGTTTCGCGGCTGTCGCCGAACGCCTCGGTGACGAGGGCAAGTCGCCTCTTTATGCGGCAATCGACGGCAAATTGGCAGCAATCATTGCCGTGGCCGATCCGATCAAGGACACCACGCCCGCGGCGATCAAGGCCTTGCACGGGCTTGGGCTCAAGGTCGCGATGATCACCGGCGACAATGCCCGCACCGCCCGCGCCGTCGCAGCCGGGCTCGGCATCGACGAGGTCGTCGCCGAAGTATTGCCGGACGGCAAAGTCGACGCCGTCCGACGCCTCAAGAGGCAATATGGCAGACTTGCCTTTGTCGGTGACGGCATCAATGATGCTCCAGCGCTCGCGGAGGCGGATGTCGGGCTTGCCATCGGCACCGGCACGGATGTCGCCATCGAAGCGGCCGACGTGGTGCTGATGTCTGGCAGTCTGCAGGGCGTGCCGAACGCGATCGCGTTGTCGAAGGCGACGATCGGCAACATCCGGCAGAACCTGTTCTGGGCCTTTGCCTACAATACCGCCCTGATCCCGGTCGCCGCGGGCGCCCTGTATCCGGCTTTCGGCATCCTGCTGTCGCCGGTCTTGGCCGCAGGCGCCATGGCGCTGTCGAGCGTCTTCGTGCTCGGCAATGCGCTGAGGCTTCGCAGGTTCAGGGCCACCCACTGATACGATCAGGCAGAGCCGGTCCTTCCGGGATCGGCCAGCCCATATAAGGAAAGACCTATGAATATCGGACAAGCAGCCAAGGCATCGGGCGTTTCGGCCAAGATGATCCGCTACTATGAACAGACCGGCCTGATTTCGGCTGCCGACCGCAAGGCGTCGGGATATCGCGACTATTCGGACGAGGATGTTCATATGCTGCGCTTCATCCGCAGCGCGCGCGATGTCGGCTTCCAGGTGGCCGAAATCCAAAAGCTTCTGGACCTCTGGACGAACCGGGAGCGTCAAAGCACCGATGTCAAGAAGATCGCGCTTGACCATATCGCCCTGCTTCGGCTCAAGATCCAGGAATTGCAACAGATGGCTCAGACCCTCGAGACCCTGGTGTCCAAATGTGCGGGGGATCAGCGGCCGAGCTGCCCCATTCTCGAGGGTCTGGAGAACCATGGCGCGGACGAGCCTATCGCCAGCCGAAAACGGAATTCGAGAATTCTGCCGCCTCACAAGGCGAAGCACACAACTTGATGCGTGATGGAACTTGACCTGCCAAGCGACCAAAGGGGAATGTTGCTCGCTCTCGAGCTGACCAGCCACCCTGAGAGCGGTTCAGGTTTTCACGGAAGGACTGAACGCTCTAACTTTTTGTTTTTACGCAATTCCGGACGAAAAACCGCTTCGCACTTTTCCTGGAATTGCTAGACCTACGCGAGAAAAATGTTGAACAGGAAGTCCCCGGTCTATCTGAATGCGTTGCGGGCGTTCGAAGCGAGTGCACGCAACGGGAGCTTTTCGGGCGCAGCCGAGGAACTCAATGTCACCGCCGCCGCGGTAGGGCAAATGGTGCGTGGACTTGAAGAATGGCTGGGCATGCCGCTGTTCCATCGCAGTGCAACCGGAAAAGTACGGCTCACCCTGACCGAGAATGCAGAGCGGGCGCTGCCGGATATCCGTGCGGGGCTGGATCGGCTTGGCGTGGGACTGGATCGGCTTCGCGAGTCCGCGACCGGCGGCATCCTTAACGTGACGGTTAGCCCTGCTTTTGCCGCCAGATGGCTGCTGCCGCGCATCGACCGTTTCCAGAGCCGATGCCCGGAGACCGACATTCGGCTTGAGACGAGTTTGAAGCTCGTCGACTACAAAGCTCACGGCATCGATATCGGCGTGCGCTATGGCGACGGAACCTGGCCGGGCCTCGTATCGGAAAAGCTGATGGAAGAGGAAATCTTCCCTGTCTGCTCCCCGTCTTTCCCTGATCTGAGCAATTTTGCCGAACCTGCCGATCTCACGCAGACTACGCTCATCCACGACCTTTCCGTCGATCCCGCGATTGGTTTCGTCACCTGGGACACGTGGCTGCGCGCAGCCGGTGTGGGTGAGGCGCAAGCCCAGAGAGGAATGAGGATCGACAATTCGGGGGCGGTGCTCCAGGCTGCGATCGAGGGGCGCGGCGTGGCTCTGGCCCGGAGCATCCTGGCGCGCGACGACCTGACAGCGGGGCGGCTGCAGCGGCTTTTCCCCGAAGTGCACGTGCCTTCGAAGCTGGCATATTATGTGGTTTATCGGCAGGAATATTCGTCGCTTCCGAAACTCAGGATGTTTCGGGATTGGCTCGTCGAGGAAGCGGCAGTCCTGACCCGATAGCAAGCTGCGCGGGCCACATCGACGAGCGGCAAAGTTTTTCTTTCCCGCAGCCAAGAAACTCTCATTTGTCAAATCGCACCGCAGAGAGCACTCAAGAACGGGTGAGGCGCTGACATATCGGCGCACCACATGCGAAAACGACACCTGAGAGGATGACCATGACCCACCTCAAGAACGCAATGTTCGATGACGCGTCGTGATTGCACTCGAACCTTTTTCGACGGCTGCGCCGAAGAGCCGCGTCTATGTCGTGGCCTGAACGATGATGAGCCTTTCTCAGACCATATTGATCGTCGGCGGCGGGCTTGCGGGCCTGACGGCGGCCTATCGCCTTCACCGCGCCGGGCTGGATTTTGTTCTTGTCGACGCCCGGCAACGTCTCGGCGGACGCATTCTGTCGGTCGGGATCGACGGCGAGCCCTCGATTGATGGATTTGACCTTGGCCCCTCCTGGCTCTGGCCCGATATGCATCCCGCGATCGCCCGCTTTGCGCAGGAGCTTGGGCTGGCGTTCTTCCCCCAGCACACCGATGGCGCAATGGCATTTCAACGGTCGCCCGGTTCTGCGTTGGAACACTACAACACGCTCCGGCAGGAACCGCAGTCGATGCGATTGGCCGGCGGTAGCGGGGCCATCATTTCCGCGCTGGCCGATCGTTTGCCCAAAGACCGCATCCGCTTGGGAATGAGGGTGACCAGGGTCGTGCGAACTGGCGGCACTTCCGGGCTTCAGGTTAATGTCGGGGATGGTTCGGCCGAGGTGATCGAGGCCGCGCATGTCATCTTTGCGCTGCCGCCGCGTTTATTGGTGGAGACG
Organism: Rhizobium esperanzae; assembly: GCF_014197615.1. Lineage (GTDB taxonomy): Bacteria > Pseudomonadota > Alphaproteobacteria > Rhizobiales > Rhizobiaceae > Rhizobium > Rhizobium esperanzae_A. Next base: position 67,117 of record NZ_JACIFY010000018.1, on the reverse strand, counting down.
ATCGAATTGGAACCGGCGCCGGATCAGGCCTTCCGGAAGCTCTGGCATGAAACACCGACCTGGATGGCGCCGCATGCGAAGTTCTTTGCGCTCTATGAAAAGCCCTTCTGGCGTGCTGCAGGGCTCTCGGGAGCGGCGCAAAGCATGGTCGGGCCGCTCGTTGAAATCCATGACGCCACCACGGCGTCAGGCAAGGCCGCCCTTTTCGGCTTTCTCGGCGTTCCCGCGGAGGCGAGAAGAGAAGCCGGCCGCGAGGCCATCATCGCGGCTTCGCTCGGTCAACTCGGGCAGCTGTTCGGTCCACAGGCGCTGAAGCCTGCGGCGACGCTTTACAAGGATTGGGCCCTGGACCCGTTCACGGCCACGGCGTCGGACCTGATGACAACGGGTCATCCCTCGGGCGGGCGGCGGGAATGGATGGACGCCGGGTGGCGCGACTGGATGACCCCCGCCGGCAGCGAAACCGCAGTTCACGATGCCGGCTATCTGGCCGGCGCGGTCGAGGCCGGTGAGCAGGCGGCCGAGAGATTGATTGAACGCCGGAGATCCTCGGCATTTGAGAGACAAAACAGGAGAGAAGTATGAACTTGACCTATCGGGCAATGCAGGTCGCGACATCGGCCAGCCTTGAACTCGTGGAGCGGCCGACACCCGCGCCAAGCACGGGTGAAGTGCTGATCGCCGTCGAAGCCTGCGGCATCTGCGGCGCGGATGCCAGCGACATCGACAAGGCGGATCCGGCGTTGCAGCCGCCGCGTGTGCCCGGCCATGAAGTGGTCGGCCGCATCGTTGCGCTGGGGCCGAACACGCCTTCGATCTGGAAGATCGGGCAACGTGTGGGTGTCGGTCGACTCGGCGGTCACTGTAACGAATGCAGCGAATGCCGGCGCGGCCATTTCAATCTCTGCCGCAACCAGCCTGTTCTCGGATCCTCGTGTGACGGCGGCTATGCCGAGATGATGATCGCGCGCGCGACCGGCCTCGTTTCCATTCCGGACGAACTTTCGTCCGAGGAGGCCGCACCGATCCTCTGCGCCGGCATCGCCACATTCAATGCGCTGAAGAAGAGCGGCGCCGAAGCGGGCGATACCGTTGTCGTTCTCGGTATCGGCGGGCTCGGCCATATGGCACTGCAATATGCCCGCAGGATGGGATTTCGTGTGGTGGCGGTGGGCCGTGGCGAAGATATCGCCACCGACGCGCTGGCGCTCGGAGCGCATCGTTACATCGACACGAACAAGGAGAACCCTGCCGATGAGATCAACGCAATGGGCGGGGCCAAGGCTATTCTGACCACGATCGCCAATCCGACGGCCGTCACCGCGTTGATGCCCGCACTTTCGCCGGAAGGCCGTCTGATCGTGCTCGGCGTCGGAAAGGATCCGCTGCCGGTCTCGACCGGCTATCTGGTAGGGGCCGAACGCGGTGTCATCGGCTCGATCACAGGCTCCCCGTTCGAGAACGAAAAGACGTTGGATTTCAGCGTCCTCAGCGGCGTCCGGCCGAGAATCGAGATCATGCCGCTGGAGCAGGCCCGGGAAGCTGTTCAAAAGATGAGATCCGGCGAGGCAAACTTCCGGATAGTCCTGACGATGGGAGATCGATCCAATGCGCATCAATGATGATCTGACGAAACCGGTGATCGTGCATTCGGCCGCACTCGAATGGACCCCGAGCCCGACGGCCGGCGTCGATCGCCGGATGCTCTATCGCTTCGGCGGTGAAGTGGCGCGCGCCACCTCGATCGTGCGCTACGCGCCCGAAAGCACCTTCCCCAGCCATGTTCATGGCGGCGGCGAAGAAATTCTTGTCCTCGAAGGCACGTTTCAGGACGAGTACGGCGACTATCCGGCAGGAAGCTACTTCCGCAACCCGCCAGGCACTTCGCATGCGCCGGCGTCGAACACCGGCTGCACCATTTTCGTCCGGCTTTCTCAATTCCGCGCGGATGATCAAACTCAGATCGTGTGCTTGCCGGGCCAGGGCCAGCACGCCGAGCTGCGTCCCGGTGCCGCCAGCTCCATCCTCCTCTTCGACGATGGCCACGAGGAAGTACGGCTGGAAGAATGGCAGCCGGGGGAAACCGTCACAGTCTCAAATGAACGCGGACTGGAATTTTTGGTTGTCTCGGGCGGGCTCTCGTTCGGCGACGACATCCTGAAGCCGCAGAGTTGGGGCCGGCTGCCTGCCGGCACCAGCTTCCGCGCGACCGTTTGTCTGCAAGGAGCCAAGATCTGGCTGAAAGACGCCGCGCTTTTGCACCCGGGGGTTATCAAGCTGCCGGACGAGACCGGCGGGAATGATTATGAGCGACGGTGATCGATCTATGAATTAACGCCATTTCGGGATCGAAGAGGCCGGTGATAAAGCGCTTTGAGAAATGATCGAGCCGCCGCCTCTCCGCCTCGGTCGAGTATTGCCTTTCGAGCAATTAGTTGCGGGCCGCATCGAGAAATTCACCGTGAAGAAAGAATGAAAGGAACCTGCGTATGGGGATCGCCGAGGAGACGTGTGACGGCATAACGGTGGTGGAAACACACAATGCCGCCGCGCGAAACGCCTGGATCCTGGTGGCGGCGCAGTCGCTCGGCGGCGCCAGTTCTCCGATCATCATCTCGCTCGGCGGCCTGGTGGGACAACAATTAGCCGCCGATCCTGCCGCCGCCACTTTGCCTGTCAGTATGCTCAATCTCGGGCTGGCCGTTGGTACATTGCCGGCGGCTGTTATCATGCGCCGGTTCGGACGCCGCGCCGGCTATGTCCTCGGCGCGACGATCGGCATGACGGCGGGCCTGGTCGCGACGCTCGGCATCCTGCAAGCGAGTTTTGCCGTGTTCTGCATCGGAACCTTCATGGCCGGTCTCTACTCGGCTTATGTGCAAAGCTACCGCTTTGCCGCCACCGACGGTCTCGTCGGCGCGGACCGTGACAGGGCGATCTCGCGGGTGATGGTCGGGGGATTGGTCGCGGCCGTCATCGGCCCGCAACTGGTCATCTGGACGCGCAACGTGCTACCGGATCATGCTTTTGCCGGGAGCTTCCTCAGCCAGGCGGCGCTTGCCATGCTGGCAATCCCGATTCTGTTGTCGTTGCGCCGTCCGCAGAGGTCCATCAAAACATCGACCGACGGGAGCGATGGCCGGCCGCTTTCGCGAATTCTCACCTCCCCGCGCTATCTGCTGGCGGTTGCGACGGGCGTCGTCTCCTACGGCCTGATGACTTTCGTCATGACGGCGGCGCCGATGGCCATGGTGGGACACGGCCATTCGGTCGACTCCGCGGCGCTGGGTATCCAATGGCATGTTCTCTCGATGTTCGGGCCGAGCTTCCTGACAGGCCGCCTGATGGCGCGCTTCGGCAAGGAGCGGGTCGCGGCCGTCGGGCTCCTGCTGATCGGCGCCTCGGCCTTGGTTGCGCTCGGTGGCCTCGACGTCGCGCATTTTTGGGGCGCCTTGATCCTGCTCGGCATCGGCTGGAATTTCGGCTTCATTGGCGCAACCGCCATGGTTGCCGACTGCCACGCGCCCTCCGAACGCGGCAAGGCGCAGGGCGCGAACGATTTCATCGTGTTTGGGACGGTTGCCTGTGCCTCCTTTTTTGCCGGGTCTCTGCTGCACAGTTCCGGTTGGACCACCATCAATTGGCTGGTGCTGCCGGCTGTGGCCTTCATTCTTGTTCCGCTGGTGTGGCGGGCGGCCAGCCTGCCGAAAATCAACTGAACGGAGAAGTCTCATGGCGACCTCGAAACGGCGCATTGATCACATTGTCCTTGCGGTCCACGACCTCGAAGCGGCAGCAGAGTTCTACAGACGCCTCGGCTTCCAGGTTGGCGCCCGTAACCAGCATCCCTGGGGCACCGAAAACCGGCTCGTGCAGTTCCACTCGTCCTTCATTGAGCTGATCACGGTGGGCGAGGACCGGAAGGCGATACCGCCGCACGAACCGGGACGTTTCAGCTTTGGCGCCTTCGTCCGCGATTACCTGGCATGCGGCCAGGGCTTTGCAATGTTCGTGCTCGACAGCCCGAATGCGATCGCCGACGCGAAGGCCTTTGCGCAGAAGGAGATCGGTTCCTTCGAGCCGTTCTTCTTCGAACGCAAGGGGCGGCGTCCTGACGGCAGTGAGATACATGTGGCCTTTTCTCTGGCCTTTGCCATGGATGCGAGGATCCCGAATGCATGCTTCTTCGTCTGTCAGCAGCACTTTCCGGAGAACTTTTGGAACCCGGAGTTTCAGAAGCATGCAAATGGCGCGACAAATATCGTCGGCGCAACGCTTGCGGCCGAAGGCCCTGCGGGCAACCCGGCGGCTTTCCTCGCAGCCTTTACCGGCGTTCCAGGATGGCAAGACGAGCAGGGCGGAACGACATATGCTCTGGCACGGGGCGGGTCCGTCCACCTGGAGAGGGCTCAGAGCGGCGGCTGCTTCACCGGCTATAACATCGCGGTCCCGGATCTTGCGCGGCAGCAGGATCTGCTTTCGGAGATGGGTATTCCGTTTTCTGCAGCCGGGAACGGCATCACGGTGAAGGCCGAGCATGCCTTCGGAGCTGCCATCACTTTCGTCTCCGGCTGCTAGGTGTTGAGCCCCGGTTTGATGGATCGATGATGAATCGATCCGGCCCGGAACTCACCCTTTGCAGATGAACTCGTAGAGCGTGATGAGAAATCCTGACGGTCCTTGAACGGGATCGGCATCGGGCAAAGGGACCGACGAGATTTTCACCAGCATCTCGCTTGAAGCAGCTGACGTCTGAATGTCGGCATGCTGTCCCTTTGGATATGCGCCGACTACCTGGAAGTCTGCCGTGCAGCCGAGATTTTGGTGCCCTGTCCCGGCAGGAAGCACCAGGCAATCTCCCGCAGCGACCTCCAGTGCCCGACCGCCGGGACCGCCGATCAGCAGCGTAGCGCTGCCACGCGCGATTCCCAGCACTTCATGGGCCCCGGAGTGGTAGTGTTGATAGTCGAAGACACCGTTTGTCCAGATGCCTGCCCAACCATTTGCCGCGAAGCGACTTTCGAAATCACGGGGTCCGCCGTCAACAAGCACATCGCGGTATAACACGACAGGAAGGCGCTGGTTGTTCGGAACCCAGTCGCTCTGCTCGAAAATAATCGTCTCGGTGTTCATGCTGAATTCCCGCGATAGCCGATGAGCGCGACACGATCGTCTGCGAGCCATCGGTGCTGGTGAGAGAGTTCGATGCGTTTCCCATTGAACCCATCTCCGCTGCTGGCTTCAAAGGCTAAACTTCGGCGGCTGCCGGCGGTTCCTTCGCATGCTGGAGCCACACCGTGCGAAGCCGCGATGTAGTTCGTCTTGGTCCACGGAGCGGTTCGCTGCGCAACGCCGGCGGCGTAGCACCGGTATTCGGAGCATGCGCTGTCGGCGAAGGTCGAGCGCAGCCGCACATCCCTTCGAACGGTGCAATATGAGCCGTACCCAGGGACGTTTCCAAAGACACACTTTTTGCTTGGCGAATTGATCGAACTCTCGGTAAGACGGCCTTTTTGAAAGAGGGCAACATGCGAAAATTATTATTGATTCTCTTCAGCTCAGTCATCGCCGCGGGAACAGCGCACGCTCAAGCGAGAGTCCAGGCCACCCACAGCAACCATTTGATCGAGAGCTATCGCGCCTATATCGGCAAGGCTGATCTTTACAATTCAAATGGGGCCAGACTTACCCAGCCGTGGCAGATCATCCGGCAAGACAGGGCGAATTTCCATCAGTACCATGTGCGCGATCCTGACGATCAATCGGACTCGTTCTTTGCCGATCCGGCAAATCGCCAAGCTCTGGAGCAGATGCTTCGGAACGGAACGATGACGCGCGAGGCCGCCAATATGATCACGCGTGGCAATGTATGGGTTGAAGTTAATATCTACGGGGACCAAGGAACCGGTCGATGGATCGACGTTACCGTATCTGATTGATATTTCCTGCAGCGGGTAGTCGCGTCGACGCGTGGCCGTATTTGCAGCAGCCTGCTGCAAATACGGATCGTTGCCTCGAGGCCCGGATCGTCTCCTCGCCACGGCGCGCGCATTGATGGAGATGGATTGCCGCAACCTCGGCATCAACGCCGAAGCGCTCAACAATTCATGCTGACCAAAGCTTGTGTCTGGCTCGACAAGGGCCAGAAGTTCGGCATCGAGGGCCACGGTTTCATGCGCGTCGATCTCAGTTGCCCGCGGGCAACCGTCGGCGAACCCATCTGGCGCATCACCTGCCGGATGCGGCGGCGGCTGCAAGCGAGATAAGGGACAGCGTGAAAGCAACCGAACTCCTTCACGCCGTTGCGATGTTGTTTGTACCGCCCAGCTGCGGCGAACCAACCGACCCCAGCGTCCTACGGTTCGCGTATTGCGTTATCGAGGCCGCGCAGCAGCGGATACAGGAAGTAGGAGATCACCGTGCGGTTGCCGACTTTGATTTCCGTGGATACGGTCATGCCGGGAAGCAGCCGCACGGGCACATCCGAGGCATTCAGCCGGGTATCGGCAAGCAGGATCCGCGCCTTGAAGAAGGGGGCGGCCGGCTGGCTGGGGGTGGCGGTCTGCTCCTGCTGGCCGGTGAGGAACGTATCCTCGCTGATGGTTCTCACCTTGCCTGTCGCGGTGCCGTATTTCTGGAAGGGGTAGGCATCGAGCTTGACACGCGCTTCCTTGCCGACGGCCACCCGGCCGATATCGCGCGTGTTGATCGAGACTTCCGCCTCCAGCGGCACGTTGATGGGCACGAGCGTGACCACCGGCTCCGCCTCGCGCACCACCGAACCGACCGAGCGTTGCGCCAGATCGAGCACGACGGCATCGGCCGGTGCGGTCAGTGCCACCATGTTGCGGCGCAGCTCCATCTTTTTCAGCTCCTCGTCGGCCATGTCGCGCTGGCCGCGCAGCTCTACCAGTTGCTCCATCGCCGCCCGGCGGAAATCCTCGATGAAGGCCTGACGGTCGGCTTGCAGCTTGGCATAGCTATGTGCGGCCTCATCGGCCCGGCCGCGGACGGCGGTCAGGTCGGACTCGACGTCGAGGCGGGCGTCGCGGGAGCCGAGCAGCGTGATCAGCGAGCCGCTCTGTCTGTCATAAAGCCGCTCCCGCGCTGCCTCGATCCGCGAGAGCCCATCGCGCCTGTCGTTGAGCACCGCCTCCTGGTTCTTGCTCGCCGCAAGAGCGGCCGACTGGCCGGCGATCTGCTGCTCGAAATTCTGCAGCTGCGCCGTGTAGAAGGCCCGCCGCTGGGTGAAGAGCTGCGCCTGCAGCAACTGGTCGGGCGTATCTCCCGCCATCTTCGTATAGTCGGCGCCAGCAAGCTCGGCCTCGATGCGCTTCACCTGGGCGTCGAGGGCGGAGAATTTCGCCTGCTGCTGGTCGACATCGGCCTGGCTGAAGGTGGCGTCGAGGGTGGCGAGCGTCTGGCCGGCATGCACCACCTCGCCGGCTTTCACCTCGATCGTGCGGATGATCGAGGTTTCGAGCGGCTGGACGACGATGGTCGGCTGCGTGGTGACGAGCTTGCCGGGCGCAATCACCACCTCGTCGATCGACGAGACCGAGGCCCAGGTGATCGCCGCGGCAAGCAGCGCCGTCACGCAATAGAGCGTCATGCGGGCAACGCGCGGCGGCGCGCGTTCTTCCAGCTCGACGGCGTCGGACTGGAATTCCGCGATCGCCGGCGGCAGCGGCGGGCGGGCGGCAAGTTCCCTGCCCTTATCCCGGCCCTTGTCCGGGCGCTTGTCGGATGGCCCCTTTTCCGAAGGGACCGGCAGATTCTCACCGGATTTTCTGACATGCGCGTTCATGCGACCTGCCTCATTTGCTGGGCCCAGAGGTGGCGGTAGGTCATGCAGCGCGACACGAGCTGATCGTGCCGGCCGATATCGGCGACCTTGCCGCGATCGACGACGAGAATGGCGTCGGCATCGACGAGCGTCGAAAGCCGGTGCGAGACGATGACGACGGTGCGGCCGGCGGCGATGCGGCTCAGATTGTCGCGGATGATCGCCTCGCTGTCAGGGTCGAGCGCGCTCGTCGCCTCGTCGAAAATCAACAGCTTCGGATCTGTGATCAGCGCCCGGGCAATTGCCAGCCGCTGCTTCTGACCGCCGGAAAGGTTGGCGGCATTTTCCTCCAGCATGGTGTCGAAGCCGCGCGGCAGCCGCTCGATGAACTCCTCGGCGCCGGCGATGCGGGCGACTTCCATGATCTCCTCGATGCTGGCATCGGGTTTTGCGGCAGCGATATTGTCGCGAACCGAGCCGCGAAACAGGAAATTGTCCTGCAGCACGACGCCGATGCTGGTTCTCAGATGCACGAGGTCGATCTCGCGGCTGTCATAGCCGTCCATGCGCACCAACCCTTCCTGGCTCTGGTAGAGCCCCTGGATGAGCCGGGTGATCGTCGTCTTGCCCGAGCCGCTCTTGCCGACCACGCCGAAGACGCAGCCTGCCGGAATGGCGAAGGAGACATTGTCGAGTGCCGGGGCGCTATCCGGGCCGTAGCGGAAAGTGACCCTGTCGAACTCGATGCGCCCATGCAGATGCGGCCTGACACCACGGCCGCGGCCTGCCTGTTCCGGCCGCTGGTTCATGATCTCGCCCAGCATGCGCACCGAGAGCGCTACTTCCTGATATTCGTGCACCATCGTGACGATCTGCACCAGCGGTCCGGAGACGCGGCCGGCGAGCATATTGAAGGCAACAAGCGCACCGATCGTCATCGCGCCGCTGAACACGTCGAGCGCGCCGAGGCCGATGATCGCAACGCTCATCAGTTTCTCCAGCAGCCCGGTCATCGACTGGGCGATGGTGGAGATTTTTTCGACCCGGAAACGCACCGAAATTGACTGCGCCGAATAATCGTCCCACACCTTGCGCTGGCGCGGCTCCAGTGCCAGCGATTTGACGGTGCGCATGCCGTGCACGGTTTCCACCAGCAGCGCCTGCCGGTCGCCTTCGGCCTGGTAGAGCGCCTGGAGGCGGCGCTGGAACGGCCCGACGAGCAGCATCACGACGAGCCCGACGAGAGCTGCGAAACCGAGCACCACGAGCGTCAGCTTCGCGCTGTAAAGAAGCAGGATCGGCACGAAGACCAGCAGCGAGACGCCGTCGAGCAGCGTCAGGAAGAGCCGGCCGGTCAGGAATTCGCGGATGCGCCCCGTCTGCTGCATGTGCTTGACGAGCACCCCGGCGGAGGCATGCTCGAACAGCGCGATCGGCAGGTTGAGCAAATGGCCGAAGGTGCGTGTCGCGACCCGGATGTCGATCCGGTTGGTCGCGTAGAGCAGCAGATAGCGGCGCAGGAAAGTGAATGTCGCGTCGAAGACGAGCGCGATCGCGATGCCCACCGTCAGAACCGTCAGCGTCGCATAGCTCTGGTGGACGAGCACCTTGTCGATGACCAGCTGAAAGAAGATCGGCGTCGTCAGCCCGAGGCCGTAGAGAACGAAGGCGGCGAGGGCCACATCCCGGAAGAAGCTTCGCTGCTTGATGATCTCAGGCACGAACCACCGGAAGCCGAACGGCCGGTCCTCGTCCGACATGCGATAGTTGCGCTTGAGGAGAACCACCGATCCCGGCCAGGCCTTGGAGAATTGCTCCTCGCTGAGGAGCATGACTTCGGGGCGCGTGGCAAGCGGGTCGAGAACACGGATCCTCTCGTCCTCCCCGCTGCCCTCCATTCCGGCAATGACGACCCAGTTGCCGTTGGCGAGTTCGGCCAGCACGGGGAATGCTTCGCCCAGCTGGGACAGTGACCGCCAGTCCAGCTTGAGGTGCCTGGCCCGCAGACCGGCCTCCTTGGCCATCCGCAGCAATCGTCGCACGGCGACGGGATCGTTGCCGACCGCGTAATCGTGCTGCAATCGCTCAGGCGAAAGATCGACGCCGTGATGACGCGCGACGAACGCAAGACAGTGCAGGTTGGTATGCAGAAAACCACTCATGGCCCACCCGAAACGATACGAGACCGAGGCTTGGATTCACAGAGTTGGCGCGTTCCTTGTGCGCCCATTGGGGCGCACAGCGCTCCACACCCTGTTCATCAGTTGAAGTTCGGCGAGGCGTTCGAAGCGCCCGCCTGCGCCGACTGGATATCGGTTGTGGCTGCCGCCGACATGTCGCCGATGCGGCGAACCGCACCCGCCTCGACCAACCCGCCAAGCGCCTTCTGCATGAGATCGACCGCATTGGCGAAGGCATCGACAGGCATGATGATACGCTGGCGGAAGATCGGCTTCGGATTGTTGTTGGCGTCACGATCGGTGGCCGAAAGCGACATCAGGTCGATGCGCACGATCGTTCCGGTAACGGTGATTTCACTGATACCGTCTGCATAAAGTTCGTCGCTCATTGTTCTCTCCTCCGGTTGATAACCAAACGTCTTCACATCAGGGTGTCTTGCGTTCTTTAGGATGCTCTTGAATGGACAGGGATATGCCCGTGCTGCCATGCCGGAAACGGATCGCGAAGGCCGACGGCGCTCTGCGGATCGAAACCCGTCTCCTCCCCGGTCAGGCAATTGTCGAGCGCAACGCGGATCGCTTTCTCGTCGAAGCCGGAACCGATGAAGACGAGCTCCTGGCGGCGGTCGCCCCAGATATTGTCCCAATGCCGGTCGATGAGCTGGCGGAACTGCGGAAAGTGCGGCCATTGCACCCGCGGCACCGAGGCCCACCAGTACCCCCTGGTCTCGATGCGGCACTGGGTGCCGGCAATCGACAGGAGGCCGATCTCATCCGGCCTCGTCGCCAGCCAGAAATGACCTTTTGCGCGAATGAGGCCGGCCCATTTCCGGTCGAGGAAATCCTTGAGCCTCAAGGGATCGAAGGGCCGGCGGCTGCGATAGACGAAGCTTGTTATGCCGTATTCCTCGGTCTCCGGCACATGATCGCCCCAGCCGAAGAGTTCCTTGTGCCAGAGCGGATGGCGGGCGGCCTTCGCCTCGCTGAAGAGGCCAGTATCCAGGATCGTGCCAAGCGGCACCTGGCCGAAGACCGCCTCGACGACCTGGGCACTCGGATTGAGCGCTGCGACGACCCGGCGAACCTCGGCGAGGTCGGCGCACGGCACGTCGCCCGCCTTGTTGATGATGACGACATCGGAAAATTCGATCTGTTCGACGAGCAGTTCCACGAGCCTGCGCTCGTCGTCACCGTCCCGCCTTTCGCCGCGATCGGCGAGAAACTCGGCGCTCTGGTAATCGGCGAGAAGATTGACCGCATCGACGACGCAAACCATCGTATCGAGACGCGCCACGTCGCAGAGGGCCGCCCCGCGCTCGTCGCGGAACGAAAAGGTGGCTGCAACTGGCAGCGGCTCGGCAATGCCGGTGCCCTCGATCAGCAGATAGTCGAAGCGGCCGGCGGCTGCCAGCCGTCGCACTTCGCTCAGGAGATCGTCGCGCAGGGTGCAGCAGATGCACCCGTTGGTGAGTTCTACCAGCGTCTCGTCGATGCGCGAGAGGCCTGCTTCGCCTTCGCGCACGAGATCGGCATCGATGTTGACCTCGCTCATATCGTTGACGATGACGGCAACCCGGCGGCCCTCCCGATTGCTCAGGACATGATTGAGCACAGTCGTCTTGCCGGCGCCGAGAAACCCGGCGAGAACCGTGACCGGCAATCTGTTGTCTGTACGCATCATCAAGACTCCTACTCTTTACAGCATGCCTAGCCTTAGATCCTCGCGCCCTTTACGCCGCGAGCTGCGGTTTGAACGTCACATCCACATAGTAATTCGTGCTGTTATAGCTGGCTGTCGGGAACAGCCCGCCGGCTCCGTAGGCATAGACGCCGTTGCTGCCGCCGGGTGCCTTGAGATCGCCGTTCGTCACGTCGCTGGCAAAATAATTGCCGGTTGCCGAATAATTGCCGTTGCTCGAGTAAGAAACGACGTAGGTCGTATCCGCCTGGATCGCGATCTGCTGGGTGAGCTGCGCAGTCTGCCAGCCGCTCGCCGTCTCGTTGTTGAAGGTGACGCTGCCGATGAGCGTACCCGAGGCGGTCCAGAGATAGCCGTTATGCGGGCCGGTATTGTCGGCCCCCTTGTAGAAGCGGATGCCGGTGATCCAGCCTGACGTGTCGGCCTGGAATTTCATGCCGAGATTGACTTGCTGGTTGTCGTTGACCGAAACGACCGAAGGCGTCGCATTGGCGGCGAAGAGGTTCTGTTCCGGACCAGCAGCCGTGTTGTTGATGGTGAGCGCCACCTGAGCCGAGGCCGTGCCGCCCTTGCCATCTGAGATCGCGTAGCTGAAGCTCGCCGATCCCGAATAGCCTGCCGTCGGCGTGAAGGTCACGGTCTGGGCCTGGGCATCGTAGGTGGCCGAGCCGTTGACCGCGCCGCTGACGCCGGTGATGACAAGCGGATCGCCATCCGCATCGGTGTCGTTTGAAAGCAGCGCCGAGGCCTGGATGGCGAGCGGCGTGCCGGTATTGGTCGAGAAGCCGCTGTCATTGGCGGCGACCGGAACCGCATTCTGCGCGCCGCCCTGTTGATAGATCACGTCGACCCAGTAATTGCTCGCATTGTAGGAAGCGGTCGGGAACAGGCTGCCCGAGCCATAGGCATAAAGGCCGTTGCCGCCGCTGCCAGCACTCGACGGCGCCGTCAGCGCGCCGCTCGTGTGGTCCGTCGTGAAATAGTTCGCCGTTGCCGAATAGAAACCGTTGGAATGGTAGCTCGCCACATAGGTGGTGCCGGCCGTGACATTGATCGGCTGGGTGAAGGAAACCGTCTGCCAGCCGCTTGCGGTCTCATTGATGAAGGTCGCCTGGGCCAGAAGCTGGCCGCTCGTTGTCCAGAGCGAGCCGACATGCGTGCCGGTATCCCCGGCGCTCCTGTAATAGGTGAGTCCGGTAATCTGACCACCGGCGGAAGCGATGAACTTGACGCCGAGTTCGACCGAGTTGGCGTCATTGGCAGCAGTAACGCCCGACGTGTCGGCGCCGGTAAACAGGCTCGATGTCGTGCCTCCGCCGGGCGGCGTACCGACGGTGAGGCTGACCGTGGCCGAGGCCGTTCCGCCGAACCCGTCGGAGATCGAATAGGAGAAGCTTGCCGCACCCGTATAACCCGCCGTCGGGGTGAACGTGACGGATTTGGTCTGGCTGTTGAAGGTCACCGTTCCGTTGACCGCACCATTGACGCCGGTGATGCTGAGCGGATCGCCATCGGCATCGGTGTCGTTTGCAAGCAGGCTGGCTGCGGCAATCGACAGCGCCGTGTTGGAATAAGTCGTGTAGCCATTGTCATTGGCAGCGACCGGTGCCGTATTCCCCGTCGACTTACTATAGACGACATCCACCCAGTAGTTCGACGACTGGTAGCTCGCGGTCGGGAATGCCGAGCTGCCGACCGTGTAGACGCCATTGCTGCCAGCGAGCGCCGTCAGCGAGCCATTGGTATGGGCTGACGTGAAATAATTTGCTGTCGCCACATAGGAGCCTGTCGTGCTGTAGGAGGCGACATAGGTCGTGCCGGTCGCGATATGCACTGCGTTGGCGAATGTCGCGGTCTGCCAGCCGTTTACCGATCCGCTATCGGCAAACGTAACGGTCGCGATCAGTGTGCCGTCTGCAGTCCAGAGCGAGCCGGTATGGACCCCGGTGTCGCCTGATGCCTTGTAGTAGCGGATGCCGGTGATCAGGCCGCCCGACGAAGCGACGAATTTCATGCCGAGTTCCATCGACTGGCCGTCATTGAAGCTTGCGCCTGCCGGCCCTTCGCTTGACGTAAACAGCGTTTCCCCGGCAGGGCCCGGGTTCACGGTGAGGCTGACACTGCCCTGATCCGTACCGCCGCGCCCGTCAGACAGCGTATAGGTGAAGCTTGCCGGCCCCGAATAATTGTTGGCCGGTGTGAAGATGACGGTGCCGTTCTGCTTGTTGAGCGTCACCGTTCCGTTGACGGCATTGCCGACGGCCGAAATCGTCAGCGCATCGCCATTGGGATCGGTATCGTTTCCGACAAGCGAGGCGATCGAGATGTTAACGGTATCGTTGCCGGAGATGGTCAGCCCCGTATCGTCGGTCGCGACCGGCGCGCCGTTGGGGCCGGCATCGAAGACCACGTCGACCCAGTAATTGGTGCCGGTGCCGGGGCTTTGGCCGGGAAACGTGCCGGCAGTGGTGCCGTAGGCGAAGACGCCGCCGCCATCGACCGCCTTCACCGCACCGCTGGCATAGGTGCCGCCGGTGAAATAATTGCTCGTCAGCGAATAAAAACCGCTGCTGTGATAGGAGGCCACATAGGTCGTGCCGGCGGCAATCTGGATCGGGCTGGAGAACATCACCGTCTGCCAGCCGGAGAGCGATTCACCGACGGACATGCCTGTTGCCAGCAACGTTCCGTTGGCGCTCCAGAGGCTGACGGCATGGTCGCCGATATTGTAGAAACCCTTGTAGAAGCGGATACCCTCCACGAAGCCTGCCGTGGTCGTCTGAAAGCGCAGGCCGAGCTCGACGGAATCGCGATCGATCGCCACTTCGGTGGCCGGCTTTTCCGCAAGCGTCCAGAGGCCCGTCGTTGTCGGCAGGCTGACTGTGACCTGCTTGCCGGCCGATGGCGTCTCCATATTGACGCTGTCGTCGACGGCGCGCGACAGGATCGTATAGGTGCCGCTCGCCTGGACGACCCAGTTATAGCTCCAGCTCTCGCGGCCTGACGCCTTGAACCAGTGCTGGCCGCCATCAGTCGAGACTTCGACGCCGGCAACGATGCCGCCGCCGAAATCCTGCGCCGTGCCCGTGATCGTCACGTGCTGGCCTTCGAGGAAGCTTGCGCCGACGATCGGCGATGTGATCGCCGAGGTCGGCTTCAGCGTGTCGGTCGATTGCGTCGCAAGGATCAGGCTCGCATCCAGCGTCGTTGGCTGGATGCCCATATCTGCGAACATGTTGACCATCGCCTGCTGGACGTTGCGATCGGTCGATGTCGTCGGGCCCTGGTGATTGTCGCTGAGGCCCCAGGACCAGAAGACGGTACCGGCGCCGAAGACGAGCGCGCCGCTTGCCGCCCGGTACATGGTGAGGCTGTGGGTGGCGACGGCCGAACCGATCGTGGCGCCGTAATCGCGCAGATAGGTGTCGACCGATATGGACGAGAGCGACAGGTTAACGAGGCCATCGGGCCGGAAGCCGTTCTCGACATCGGAATCCCACTCGTAGCCGAGCAGGTTCTGCACCAAATTGTAGGTTCCGCCCTCCTGGGTCTGCGAGACATCCGTGTTGCGCCAGAAACGCAGGTTCGAATAGTCGTAGGGGATGGAGATCGTATCCTGGCGGTAGCTGTCCACCTGGAACATCGTGCCCGTCAGCGCATTCTCCGGCTGCTGTCCCGGGTCGGCATAACGCGGATCGCGCCAGGTGCCGGTGCCGACATTGCTCGGATCGGTGCTCGTGCCCCAGGTTTCCTTGTAGCAGACCATCGTGCGGTAGGCCTGGCCGCTGCCATCGATGCTGCTTTCCCAGCGGACCTTCCAGTAGCACTCGTTGCCGCTCCAGAAGGCGAGGTTGACGCCGGCATCACGCGCCGCCTCCACATTGCTGCGCTGCTCGGCAGACCAGTATTCGTCATGGCCGACGGAGAGATAGGCATCATGGTTGAGCAGCAGGCTGCCGCTGCGCGCCGTATCGACCCCTGATATATAGGATACGTCGTAGCCGTTCTGCTCCAGCCACGAGATGGCGGAGGATTCGACGCCGAAGATATAATCGTGCGAGCCGCCGACCGGGCTCGTATTGGTGATGATCGGTCTGTTGTAGCTGACCGCCGAGGCGCGGCCGATCGCCTGCAGGCCGCAGCTGCAGTTCGGCGGCAGGTAGCCGATCATGGCGGCCGGATCGACAGGCACTTCGCCGTAATAGAGGCTGGCGCCGCCCCAGGCATTATAGGCCTGCCATGTCGTATCCGAGGTCTGGAAGACGATATTGCTGTGCGAGGCGTCGTCGCGCACGACGAAGGGGATGATGCTGGCATCCTCGGTGCCATCCTCGCGCACCAGCTTGGCGAAATAGACGCCGGAGACGGCATCGGCAGGAATCTGCCAGCTGGCGGAGACCGACCAGTTGCCGCAATCGATGAGACCGAGCGACATGTCGACGATCGGATGCGGCTGGACTTGCGCCGTGGTCAGCGATTTCTCGATCGAGTCGACCTTGCGCGCGCCGTCTCCGCCGTAATAGCCCATGCGATAGATATCGATGCGGTAATGGGTGGAATCCGTGGCGATCTTGAAATCGACCGTCTGGCCGATATTCGTGCTGATTTCGGTGGCAAAGCCCTGGATGGTGCCTTTCCCATCGCCCTCCAGGCCCCATTCGCTGATGGGGTTGCCCTGCTTCATGTTTTCGAGCGCGATCTTGTTGGGCGTCGCCGCAGCCGCCGCCACCGGTGCCGCGAGCGCCGTTGCGGCTGCAGTCGTCTCAGCAGAAGCGTCCTGGCTCGGTTCCACCGAGAGGGATGCTATCGAGGCCTGTAGGCCCAATGAAGTCGTGGCGATACTGCTGGAAGAGGTGACCGGCGCCGTCGTCTTGGTGCTGGCCTTATCGGCATCGCCGGTAACACCTGTAAGCGCGGGAGCGGCAGGCAGCGTCGCAGCCTCCTCGACCGGATCCGGGCCAAGCACGGTGCGCTGCGACGTCGAGGAAGGCGTCTGGAAAACCGTCGTAGCCGCCGCTGTCTTCGTCGAATTTTCCTGTACACCGCTATCACCTCCAGGCGCCGGCATCGCCATCGACGATGCAGGAGACGACTGCCTGTCACCTGATGACATCAGGGAGGATGTGACCGTACCGGTGAAGGAGGATTGGACAGTTACGCTGCCCTGATTGGCAAAGCTTGGAGAGCCATCGCTGCTCGTCGAAGACACGACCGTTGCGGATCCAAGAACCGCGCTCCATGCAGCAGGTGCTCGACAGATACTCAACGATCCACCAAATGAACTCAAGTACTCACGATTACTAACATGAATTCTCCGCATCAGCGGCATCCCCTTCCGCATCGGCCAGCCCCTCGGCAGCCATCGCAAGACATCCATACTGGCACCTTTGCCAAGAGAATGTACGACAGCAATCTGGGGTAGGAGGGAGGTACTCCCTACGCCGATATGATGACCCCGACGCACGCCAGCCCACAAAGTCGCAAAGCTGCCTGCGGCGGCGGCCAGACCTTTCCGGGTTAGATTGCAGCATTCTGCCGGAATAGCTTTTCGTCTCGGCAAAGGCGACTGGCGAAGGGCATGCCTGTTGGTGCGTGCGGCGATTCTAAGGCCGTTGCCGGTCTGCCTCTCCTTAATCGACCTTGACAAGCGGGTCCAAGTCGAGCCGCTATTTGGCTCGCAATGTCTTGGAAAAACGAGGATAGGATGAAGTTCAGCAGATCGGCAGTCGCAGGCGTGATTGGCGTGGCAGCCTGTGTGTTTGGCGCGTGCATTGCGGCATCGCCTGCGCTCACACAGGAAACCGAGCCGCCCGCTCCATGGGTTAAGCTTACCGGCTCGCATGCCGGAGCGGTCGGAACATGCTTTATGGCTGATGCAAGCGACATCGAGGCTTGTTACATGGTCCGGTGCGACGCCAAGAACGGTCTCATCTTCGAGATTGGCGATGCCACTATTGGTGAGAACGGCCTGCGATTGGCGCGCTTCGAGATTGGGAGGTACAAAGAGACGATCCGCCTCGACGGCAACAGTCCCGATCGGCGAACGATTGTTCTCTCACGGCATCCGAAGCTGCTTGCCGCCCTCACATCTGGCGCCGATTTCGCCACTATGTTCGCCATCAAGGCTGGTGAGATAGATTACAGCACCGGCTTTGAACTTACGGACGCGCGAGGCCAGATATCTCGCGTGGCGAAGAGCTGCCCAACCAAGCCGTGACGACGCGAAGGTCCACCGCCGTGCTACCAGGCCGGAAACGGATCTTCGAGTGTGGCCCAGTCGCGCGGATCGGCGCTGGCGAGGCATCGGTCCAGTGCAGTCCGCACACCTGCCTCGTCCATATCAACGCCGATAAAAACCAATTCCTGCCGACGGTCGCCCCAGGCGCTGTCCCATCGGCTCTCGAGATGCTGACGAAACTGCTGATGGTTCGGCCAGTCCTGGCGCGGAACGGCCGCCCACCAAAGCCCCATGGGTTCGCAGCGCCGCTGGATCCCGGCAGCCGACATCAGCCCCACATGGCGCGGGCGCGTGGCAAGCCAGAAATGGCCCTTGGCGCGCAGCACTCCCGGCCATGGCTCGTCCAGGAATGCCCGAAATCGCTTGGGGTCGAAGGGACGCCTGGTGCGATAGACAAAGCTCGAGACCCCGTATTCCTCCGTTTCCGGAACATGCTCTTCCGGGCTGTACAATTCCTTGTGCCACAGGGGATGAGCAGAGGCCTTTGCTTCATCGAAGAGACCGGTATTCAGGACGGTTGAAAGAGAGATCTCGCCGAAATCCGTCTCCACCTGGAGCGCATCCGGGTTGAGAGACGTGATGATCCTGCTCACCTCTGCGCGGACCTCTTCAGACGCGTCCGAGATCTTGTTGATCACGACGACATCGGCAAACTCGATCTGATCCACCAGCAGGTCGATGAGCGTGCGCCGGTCCTCACCGTCGCGCTGCAGGCCGCGGTCGGCAAGCAGATCGGCGCTGCTGTAGTCGGCCAACAGGTTTGCCGCGTCGACCACGGTGACCATGGTGTCGAGCCTGGCAAAATCGGCGAGCGAAACACCGTTCTCATCGCGGAAGGAAAAGGTTGCGGCAATGGGGCGAGGTTCGGCAATGCCGGTGCCTTCGATCAACAGATAGTCGTATCGCCGCTCTTCGGCCAGTCGCCGCACTTCCGTCAGCAGGTCGTTGCGCAGGGTGCAGCAAATGCAGCCATTGCTGAGCTCGATCAATGTCTCCGTCGTATGCGACAGGTTGCAGCCGCCGTCTCGAATGAGACTGGCGTCTATGTTCACTTCGCTCATGTCGTTGACGATGACGGCGACCCGCAGGCCCTGACGGTTATTCAGGACGTGGCTGAGGAGTGTCGTCTTGCCGGCGCCGAGGAAGCCGGCGAGCACGGTCACGGGAAGCCGCTCGATCCTGTTCATCGGCATTCCTTGAATGCGGGCGGTCGCGGCGTGCCTCGCCGCGACCTGCATTTGCATCGTATCAGCCTCATTCGAAACCCGTCCATAACCTCGTCAAATGCTTCACGCGGCAAGCTGCGGCCGGAAGACCACATCGGCATAATAATTCGCTGAATTGAAAGTGCTGGTCGGGAAAAGGCCCGTGGTGGCGGAGCCCCCATAGGCATAGAGGCCGTTGCCGCTTGCTGGTGCCGTCAGCGGGCCGCTGCTGATAGCGGCGGTGAAAAAGCCGCCCGACGCCACATAGGCACCTGTTGTATGGTAGGAGGCGACATAGGTTGTGTTGGCGGCAATGGTGAAGGGTGTTGTGAAGTTCGCCGTCTGCCAGCCGCTCGCCGTGGTGTTGGTGAAGGTGGCGGTGGCAAGCTTGGTGCCGGTGGAACTCCACAGGTCGACGACGTTC
>NZ_JACIFY010000018.1:0-47487 GCF_014197615.1 Rhizobium esperanzae | reverse complement strand
GTTGCCGCTGGCGGCGATGCCGCCCGAACCATTGGCGACACCGCCTTTCTCGGTGGCGTCACCCGTATCGGCAACCGCCGTCGGCGTCGTGTTGTTCGCATTCGAGGGATTGAACATCACATCGACCCAATAGTTCGTCTGGTCGAAGCTGCTCGTCGGGAACGCGCTATTGCCATAGTTATAGACGCCGTTGCCGCTTGCCGGCGCCGTCAGCGGGCCACTCGTCACATTGGAGAGGAAGTAGTTGGCGGTCGTCGAATAGTTGCCGACATTCGTATGGTAGGATGCCGTATAGGTCTGTCCAGCTGTCAACGTCACCGGACTCGTGAAAGTCGCAGACTGCCAGCCGCTGGCAGTCTCATTGGTGAAGGTGAGGGTCGCAAGCCGCGTACCCGTGCTTGACCAGAGCGATCCCGTATGTGTGCCCGTATCCAGGCTGCTCTTGTAAAAACGGATGCCGCTGACCGTGCCCGCCACGGACGATTGGAATTTGACCCCGAGCTCGACGGCGGCAGAATCGTCGGTGTTGACGACCGCCGGCGTCGCGCCACCGAAGAGAGAGGTAAACGTCGGCCCGGTGACGGTGACGGTGCGCCCCGCCGAAGGTGTCTCGAGATTGATGCTGTCGTCCACCGCCCGCGACCGGATCGTATAGGTCCCTGCAATCGCCGGGGTCCATGAGTAGGTCCAGTTCTCGTCGCCCGTCGCCGGATGCCAGCTCGCACCATTGTCGGTCGAAACTTCGACGCTGGCGACGACCCCGCCGCCCGTATCGGCAGCGGTGCCTGAAATCGTCACGGTTGAATTAGCGGCCACCGTACCTGGCACCGTGATGACGGAGGTCGGAGCAACGGCATCGGTGGAACCGGTCGCGGCGGTAAGCCCGGATTGCAGCGTCCCCGGCTGAATGCCCATGTCGGCGAGCAGATTGACCATCGCCTGCTGGACGCGAGGATCGGTGGGGGTCGCCTCGTTATCGTGATTATCGCTCAGGCCCCATGTCCAATAGACCGTACCGGCGCCGAACACCAGCGCACCGCTGGGGGCGCGATAGAGCGTCAGATTGTGGGTCGCGTTCGCACTGCCGGTAGTGTTTCCGTAGTCGAGCAAGTAGGTGGTGACTGGCAGTGTCGTCGACGACAGCTTCACGAGCCCGGCCGGATCGAAGCCATTGTCAGGCGCTTCATCCCACTCGTAGCCAAGATAATTCTTGGTGAGCGTTGCGGTCTGGCCGGGCTGAAGGTTTGCGACGCTCGTATTGCGCCAGAAGCGCAGATTGGCGTCATCATAGCCAACCGTGATCGCGCCAAGATTGCCGCCCACGTCGTCGACCTTGAACAATTGGCCGGTCAGCGAATTCTCGGGATTGCCGCCGCCGATGGCCGGCGGGCTGAGACGCGGATCGCGGAAGGTGCCCGTCCATTCGTTGGAAGGATCGAGGCTGGTACCGGGAGGTCCCCATGTCTCCTTGTAGGAGATCAGGGTGCGGTAGGGTGTTCCGTCGGCACTATAGGCATTGCCCCAACGGGTACGCCAATAGACCTCGTTACCGCTCCAGAACATCAGGTTGACGCCCGCGTCGCGCGCGGCTTCGACATTGGTTCGCTGCTGTCCCGACCAATATTCGTCGTGCCCGGCATCGATGTAGGTCTTGTGATTGAGCAACAGGCTGCCATAGCGATCGACGTCGATGCCCGACATATAGGAAACGTCGTAACCGTTCTGTTCCAGCCAGTAGATGCCTGCATATTCCGCCCCGAACAGATAGTCCTGGGGGCCGGCATAAGTGCCGACCCCGTCGCGGGTCGCAATCGGCCTGTTGTAACTGAGCGCATAGGCGCGGCCTGCCCCCTGCCCTGTCGCCGGGCCGTTGCCGCCATAGAAGTTTGCGCCACCCCAGCCGTTGTAAGCTTGCCAGGTCTCGTCTGCGGTCTGGAAGACGACGTCGCTGTGACTGGCGTCGTCGCGCACGATGAACGGGATCTGATTTTCGCCGAAGGTGCCGTCCTGACGCACGAGCTTGGCGATATAGACGCCTGAGACGGCATCGCTAGGTACGGCCCAGGACGCCGAGACGGCCCAGTTGCCGGCGTCCACCGTGCCGGTCGCGGCATTGCGCAGCGGATTGGGCTGGGTCTGCAATCCGGTATGCTGTATGGTCGTGACCTTGCGGGCGCCCATGCCGCCATAATAGCCGAGCCGATAGATATCGATCCGATAGTTGGTGGAATTGGTATTGATCTTAAAGTTGATCGTGCTGCCGTTGTCGACGCTGATATCGGTCGCAAACCCTTCGATGTTGGTGCTGCCGGCGCCGCTCAGGCCCCACTCGCTCTCCGGATTGCCCTGCTTCTGGTTTTCCAGCACGATCGCATTGCTCGCCACCGCTGCGGCGGCGGCCAGATCTTGCGTTGCCAACGACCGCTGCGCAGAAATTTGAGGTGGCTTCGTCACCGAGCCGGAAAGAACGGCGATACCCTTGGTGCCGGTTCCCGTTCCCATCTCTCCGCCGCCGGGCAATGATCCGTTTGACATCGCCGAGTTCATCAGGTCTACGGTTGCGCGCCAGCCCGCGAACGAGGATACGTCGCGATCGAGAAGCGGATCGCTGACCGAGGCGCCGATGGCCTTCTTGATCGTCGACACATAGTCCGGCCCGTCGGTAAATTTGGTCCCCGGCAACTGACCGTCCTGCTGAAGCAGGCCGCTGCCATGGGCCCAATCGAGAATCCGCGTGGGGGAGGTATAGTAGCCGCATCCGCACACACCAAAGGGCATGCCAACCGCCAGCGCATTCGGCCCGGCATGATGCGCAGTCAATTGCGCTGACGGCGCCGATTCGAGGATGACGACCTTGCCCGAGTGTGTACGCTCAGCCCCCACGGCAGCAGAATCTTGCCCCGAAACTGTCGGTGCAGGGCTTTGCGGCAAATATGAAGCCAGAGGATCGTCGCCGATGGAGCTCATTCCGCCGTAGCTGCGCGCAAGAGACGATGCGGCTCCGAACGAAACCCTGTCCGCATCCGGCGCGAAATGTGCAAAACCCGGCATATGGCCGGACGGGACAGACACGGCTATATGACCGCTTGGCGCTTCCAATTCGCGGTTGGTTGTGAAAGCGTCAGGCAATGGCGGCGTTGCGACGCTGTTGTCGGCCCGACCGTCCGTGTCGCCGCTCACGCCCGCTGCCTGCCCAACATCATGCTCGTTGAGCGCCGCGTCCTTATCGGCACCGTCGACAAGGGTGCCCTGCTTGTTTCCGTCCGTGGTTGGCACCGCTGCCGCGAGTTGAGCACTATCCCCGTGCTTTTCGGCCGGCTTGCGCGGCCTTTCCTTTCCGCCGAAAGTCAACCATTGGGGAACCAACGAATCCACCAGGAGTGAGCGCGCAGTCCAGCGACGAGCGTTGCGATACATGGGAGGCACCTCTCGCGAGATTGTCAGGATCGAAGCTATGAGGATCGCTCAATATGGAGCACTGAAGTATAGTCCAAAAATAAGCGAGTATATCATACGCCTTTTGCTCTACTCGCGGCATCCTTTTGGAACGGCCTGCCGGATAGGCCCGGAGACGGGACAACCAGTCGCGCACGTGACGGTTCGGGCGACGGCACGGGCCATTGGGATGGCGGCATCTTCGATCCAGCAAGGGCCGATTTCCGCGCCGTGCCCGTTTGCCGTCCTTCGCGGCGAGCGCGCCTATTCCTGCGTGCATAGCCGTTGATTTTTCAGGATAATGCCTCTTTGCCGCGCAGGGATATATGCTTCCGGTCGACGTGGGGTGAAGCACTCGCCCCCACCTCATCAATAGTGATGAGGCAAAGCAAACGGCCTCCACCTTCCTCAAGGCTTCGCCAGACTGCACACTGGTGAGACGGGTTCGGACCTGGTCCGGCGTTCGAACAGCGTTCAAAGTATTGGACCAGCGTTGGGTTAAGGATGGTTTGCAGGCGAGATATGTACATGAATTCATCGCACCGCACGCTCCACCACTTCTTTCGTGCGACAGCTGTCATCGGCGCACTCCTCCTTCTTGCCGGAGCTGCGCCGCCGGCTCTCGCCGACAGCGCGCCCCCGGCTTCACAAACCTTGGCTCCACAGACGAAGATCCGCCTGACGATCGTCCAATGGATGCAGTCCAGGGGCCAATATGAACGATGGGATGCGCTTGGCGGCGAATACACGGTCTCGGATGACGGCACGGTCTTTCTACCGTTTCTTGGACCTCTTTCCGTCGGCAATCGAACAAACGCCGACCTCACAAACGAAATCGGCAAGCGTCTGCAGGAAAAGATCGGTTTGGTTCAGGCGCCGGCGGTCACGATCGAAATCCTCGAATACCCGCCGATCTACGTCGTGGGAGACGTTACCACGCCTGGGCAGTACGGTTTCCGCCCCGGATTGACCGTCCTGCAATCGCTGGCAATGAGCGGCGGGCCGCGTCGCGCCAGAGATGAGCAGCAAACGCATTCGATCCAAATCGTAGGAGAATTGCGTGAAATCGATCACTCGATCCTGCGCAGCACCGCGAGGCTCGCGCGGCTCCAGGCGGAGATGGATGAAGCCAACGAGATTACCTTCGATCAGGCGACCGGCGACGATCGGCAATTTGCTGCCGGAATATACAACGAGGAAAGGATTATCTTTCGGGCTCGCGCCAGTGCGTTGGAGAGGCAGTCGAGGGCGTTCACGGAATTACGCGATCTTTTGATCAAGGAAATGTCGACATTGGAAGAGAAGCTGACGGGTGCCGACGACAATATCAAATCGGTCGAGGACCAACTGGTCAGCGTCAAGTCCCTTGTCCAGAAAGGCCTGACGATCTCGTCCAGGCAGATGGATCTGGAACGTTTGCTGACGACTTACCGCTCCGACAAGCTCGACCTTGTCACCGCCATCATGCGGGGCCGGCAGGCGATCAGCGAGACGACGCGGAACCTCGAGGGACTTTACGACGCACGCCGGAGCGAAGTGGCGACCGAAGCTCAGTCCGAACGGGCAAGTCTCGATCAATACAAGCTAAAGCGCGAAACACTTCAGAAGCTGCTCATCGCAGATCTTGGGAGCAATGACGGCGTCAAGAACCTCGTCGAGGAACTCCCGCTTACCTTTAGCGTGACCCGTCGCAACGCAGGTCAAATCAACCAGTTTCAAGCCGCGGAGACGACGACCCTGGCCCCCGGCGATGTCGTGAGAGTCGTTCAGCCGCATATTTTGGACAATTCGCCTCAGGCCGACTCAAACCCATCTTTCGAGACCCAAGCGCTTGCAGATCGAGCCGGCCAGTGACCCGTGACATGCATGTGTTCTCAACAAAGTTGGAGCGGAGGTTCGGGCGCGGTCAAGGCGCTCACGCCGCCTGCCTCAAAGAATCTAACCTGGCAGCTGGGGTTGAGCGATGACCTTGCGCATGACCCCACCCAGCGGTCAGACTTATACCCAAATCCTCAAGTCGACGATGCTGATGGGCGGTTCTTCGCTGGTCAATGTCGCTCTGAGCATCGTTCGCAACAAGGCGCTCGCCGTTCTTCTCGGTCCTGAAGGCGTGGGGCTTCTCGGCCTTTACGGAGCAATCCTCGATATCGCGCAGGCGATTGCTGGTCTGGGCGTGAGCAGCAGCGGTGTGCGCCGGGTCGCCGAGGCGGCGGGCGCCGGCGACGACGAGAAGATCGCGCGATCGGCGACAGCGCTCAGACGCATATCGCTGGTGCTCGGGTTACTTGGCGGGGTTTTGCTTGCGGCGCTGGCGTTTCCGGTCTCGAAATTCACCTTCGGCGACTACCAGCACGCCGGCGGCATTGTGCTGCTCTCCCTGGCCGTATTCTTTCGGCTTATCGCTGCCGGGCAGGCTGCGTTGATCCAGGGCTTGCGGGGCATTGCAAATCTTGCCCGCATCAATGTGCTTTCAGGGCTGTTCGGCACGATCGTCAGCATCCCGCTGATCTATCTGTTCGGCGAAAAGGCGATCGCACCCTCGCTCGTGGCAATCGCGGCCGTCTCGTTCCTTCCCACCTGGTGGTACAGCAAACAAATATCCACGCGGCCGCCGGCGATGTCGCCGCGCCAGTTCGGCCTGGAAGCAAAAGCTCTGTTCCGGCTCGGTGTCGCTTTTATGGCCAGCGGACTTCTGACCTTCGGCGCGGCCTATGCCATCCGCATTATCGTGCTGAATCAAGGGGGTGTCATCGCGGCGGGATTGTATCAGGCAGCCTGGGCGCTTGGCGGTCTTTACGCCGGTTTCATCCTGCAGGCGATGGGAACGGACTTCTATCCGCGCTTGACCGCCATCGCAAACAACAAGGCCGAGTGCAACCGGCTGGTCAATGAACAGGCGGAAATCAGCATATTGCTGGCCGGCCCCGGTCTGATTGCCACCTTGACCCTGGCGCCACTCGTCATGAGTTTGTTCTATTCCGCGGAGTTTCACGGGGCTGTGGATCTTCTGCGTTGGATCTGCCTTGGGATGATGCTCAGGATCGTCGCTTGGCCGATGGGTTTCATCGTCCTGGCGAAGGGTGCGCAGACGATCTTCTTTTGGACGGAGGTCGCAGCGACGCTGGTGCATGTGGGGCTGGCGTGGCTCTTCGTATCAGAGTTCGGCACGTCAGGGGCCGGCATGGCGTTCTTCGGCCTCTACGTCTGGCACAGCATTCTGATTTACGTGATCGTGCGACGGCTCACCGGCTTTCGCTGGTCGCCTGCCAATCGCAGACACGCGCTTCTCTTCCTGCCTGCATCGGGATTGGTCGTCTCGGCCTTTTTCCTCTTACCGGCGTGGTCGGCGATGGTGATCG
This sequence comes from Rhizobium esperanzae, assembly GCF_014197615.1. Classification (GTDB taxonomy): domain Bacteria; phylum Pseudomonadota; class Alphaproteobacteria; order Rhizobiales; family Rhizobiaceae; genus Rhizobium; species Rhizobium esperanzae_A. The sequence goes on along the minus strand of NZ_JACIFY010000018.1, from coordinate 40,693 downwards.
GCTGCCTCGCCGTGGTCGTGAGCGGGCTTTACTCGCTGCGCATGCTGGTCGAACTGCTTCCACCGGAGGCGCTGCCCGCAACCGTCAGAGGATGGATCGCGAAATCCGCATAAGGAAAGCGCGCATCAGATGATGCGCGCTTTCCTGATGTCTTATCCACATGCCGCGGTGTGCAGGCATCACTTCATGCAGGTACTGGGTCCTGCTCGGGCTGACGGATGACGCGGCCGGCGGTGGCCTCAGCAAGGGCCTGGCGCAAGGTCTCGACGACCCTGACGATATCAACCTCCGTCATCTGGGCATAAAGCGGCAGGATGATCGTTTGCTGCTGCGCAGATACGCTTCGCGTCAGACTGGTGGCGACGCGATGGCAGCTCTGATTGGCATAGGCGCCTTCCAGGTGAATGTTCATCACGCCGCGCCGCGTCGATATCCCTTGATCGAGCATCGTCTGCATGACTGCCCGCTGATCGATTCCATCGGACAATCTCACGCAGAAGCTCTGCCAGTTGCTGCGAGCCCAGCCAGGCTCGACCGGAATCGACAGACCCGGGATCCTGGACAGTCCCTCGCAATAGTGCGAGGCAAATCGCCGTCGCTGTGCAACCAGCTCCGGCAGCCGCCGCAGCTGGACCCGTCCGACGGCGGCCTGGAGGTCGGTCATACGGTAGTTGTAGCCGAGCTCATCATAGTCCTCGAAGATCACCTGCTTCGAGCCGTGGCGGACAGCGTCGGTGACGCTCATGCCATGCTGACGCCACAGCCGGAATTTTCGGTCATATTCCGGATTCACAGTCGTCAGCATGCCACCGTCACCCGTGGTGACGACCTTGCGGGGATGGAAGGAGAAGCAGGCAATATCACCATGCGGTTTGCCGATCTTTTCCCACCGCCCGTCCCAGAGGATTTCGCTTCCCGATGCACAGGCAGCATCCTCGATAACCGGTATCGAATGGCGCTTGCCGATCTCCACGATCGAACGGAGATCGCAAGGCATGCCGAGCTGATGAACGCACAGGATTGCCTTGGTGCGAGGCGTAATCGCCGTTTCGATTGAGCTGGGGTCGATATTGTAACCGTCAGGCTCGATGTCGACCAAGACGGGCACCGCATTGCAGTATCGAACGGCGTTCGCCGTTGCGATGAACGAATGGCTGACCGTGATGACTTCGTCACCGGAACCTACGCCGACCGCCATCAGGGCGAGGTGAAGCGCCGTCGTGCAGTTGGAGACGGCACAGGCGTGCTCGGAGCCGACGAAGGCCGCGAATTCCTTCTCAAAAGCTGCGACTTCCGGCCCCTGCGTCACCCACCCCGACAGGATGACACGGCGCGTGGCCTCGGCCTCTTCCTCCCCGAGAACGGGCTTGGCGACGGGAATTGTGGATTGAGGTGAACTCATGCTGCGGCCCCTCCCGCGACTGTCTGCTGCTGCCACCAGGCAACGAGATCGCGAAGCCCCTGTTCCATAGATATTTCCGCCTTGAAACCGAGGAGCCGTTCGGCCTTGCTGATATCGGCAAGACGGCGGGTTACGCCGTTGACGGTCCGGGCCTCTTTGTGCTGGGGCTCGAGTGAAACGCCCATGACGCTGCTCAGCATCTGAGCGAGTTCCAGGAGGCTTATTTCCTGGCCGCTCGCGACATTGAAGACTTCGTCCGTGACGTCGCTCTTGGCGGCGAGAATGTTTGCCCGCGCGATGTCGCGTGCATCGACGAAGTCCATCGTCTGGCTACCGTCTCCATAGATGAGCGGCGGCATTCCGGCCGCAAGGCGTTCCATCCAGCGGATCAGCACCTCCGTATAGGCGCCGTAAACGTCCATTCGCGGTCCGTAGACATTGAAATAGCGCAGCGCCACATAGCGCAGGCCGTACATTTCCGCGAAGCTGCGCAACAGCCCCTCGTTGAAGGTCTTGGCCGCGCCGTAGATCGTCCGGTTATTGTAGGGATGATGCTGTTCGGTCGTCGGGAAGCTTTCGGCGAGTCCGAGCACAGATGCAGAGGAAGCCGCGACGACCTTCGACACGCCTGCCTTGACGGCCGCTTCGAGAACATTGAACGTGCCTTCGGCCAGCACATCGAAAGCGAGCCGCGGGTCTTCCGCGCACTGCGTAATGCGGATCGCGGCCTGGTGAAAGACGATGTCGACGCCTTCGAAGGTTTTTGCCAGAAGCGCCCTGTCGCGGATATCGCCCTCGATGATGTTGACGGAGCCGCTTGATATTGCCGTGCTGAGATTATCCCGGCGCCCGCGCACGAAATTGTCGAGGATGATGATTTCACGCGGTTTTTCCAATGCGACGAGATCGGCAATATGCGACCCGATCAGACCGGCGCCGCCGGTAATGAGTACTCGTTGATTTCTCATGATCTTCCCTCACGCGATATGTTCGTCATCGGATCATTCTCCGAACGCCAACGTATGAATTTCGCCGGTACGCCCGCGGCGACCGAGAACGGCTCGACGTCGGAAACGACAACTGCCCCCGCTCCGACGATCGCCCCCTTCCCGATGGTCACGCCGGGAAGAATGGTCGCATTCGTTCCGATATCGGCCTCCGCACAGATGCGGACCGGCTTGATTTCGAGATCCGTGCGAATGATCGGCACGTCGACTGGCAATGCGGTGTGGGTCGAGCCAAGCACCTTGGCGCCCGGCCCCCACCCGACGGAATCCTCGATCACCAGATTGCGCGCGTCGAAATAGGCCATCGGCCCGATCCAGACATTGTCGCCGATCACGCAGGTGCCGTCGTAGCGCCCCTGGATATAGGCTTGAGCGCCGATGAACACGCCGTTGCCGATCTCGAACGTCTCCGGGTGTTTGAAGCCGGCGCCGCCTGCGACCTGCAATCCCGTGCCGCAGCTCCGCGTGATCGCTTGCCAGATGGCCTTGCGCATCATCGTGTCGACGACGCCGTCGCCTGTTGCGAAGCGACCATAGAGTTCGATCAGGCCGGCGCGCCCGTATGACAGCCTGAGTTCTTCGGCCAACCCGGCCTGGTAGGCGGGGTCTGCCGGTCTTTCATGGCGGCCGTGGACTGCCTGCACGACCCGGGCCTCGCCTGGATTAGCTGGCATAGGCGTATTCCAGCGCGGCGGCCACCTGATCGACGTGCCAGGCCGGCATCTCGGGATAGATCGGCAGTGAGAGAACCTCCCGTGCAGCGGCTTCCGAGATGGGGAAATCCCCGGCCTGGTAGCCAAGGTCGGCATGGGCCTTCTGCAGATGAACGGGGATCGGATAGTGCAGCCCCGACTGAATGCCCTCGGCGGTCAGTGCGCGCTGAAGCTCGTCGCGATCGCGGCTTCTGATGGCATAGACGTGATAGACGTGGCGCCGATCGAGGATTTCGACAGGCGTCCTCAAATTCGCCGAGCCGCCAAGCAGCTGCGAGTAGCGGCGTCCATGGGCGCGCCGCGCTTCGGTCCAGGCTTCGAGATGCCGCAGCTTGATGCGCAGGATCGCACCCTGAATGGCATCCATGCGGTAGTTGAAGCCCTTCAGCAGATGGTGATAGCGCTGTTCCTGGCCCCAGTCGCGCAGCATGCGCATCGTTTTGGCCTGATCGTCGCTGTTGGTGACGACGATACCCCCCTCGCCGCAGGCGCCGAGATTTTTGCCGGGATAGAAGCTGAAGCAGCCTGACGTGCCGATGCTGCCGGCGCGCGCGCCTTTGTATTGTGCCCCATGCGCCTGACAGGCATCCTCGATGATCGGTATCCGATAGTGGTCGGCAATCGCCTTGATCGCGTCCATATCGGCCATCTGCCCGTAGAGATGGACGGGAATGATGGCCTTGGTGCGGGGGGTGATCTTCGCCTCGAGTTGAGCCGGGTCCATCGTCAGCGTTACGGGTTCGACATCGACGAAAACAGGCCGCGCACCGGCGTAACAGATCGCCGATACGGTCGCGACGAAGGTAAATGGCACGGTGATGACTTCATCGCCCGGGCCGACGCCTGCCGCGAGAAGCGACAGATGCAGGGCACTCGTTCCGGTGTTGACCGCTATCGCATGTTTGACGTTGCAATACTCGGCGAATTCCTGCTGGAGGCGGGCAACCTCTTCGCCGAGTATATATTGCCCGGAGGCCAGGACGCCGAGCACGGCGGCGTCGATTTCGCTCTTGATCGATTGATATTGTGCTTTGAGGTCCAGGAACGGGATCATGCAATGCGCCTCGCCTCTTCGAGCTCGATGATGCGACCGCGCTGAGCGAGCGACCGGCTTGCGGCTTCAAGGATACGCACGACACGCAACCCGGCGTGGCCGTCTGCAATCGGGCGCGAATTCTGCTCGATGCACTCGACGAACTGATCCAGCTCCCGTTTCAGTGCCTCGGTCATATCGAGCTTGGGCGCCCACATGTCGCCGCTGCGGTAGCCGACCATCATCTGATGCACCTTCTCGCCATAGGCATCGGAATTCGGGCACATGGTGATGCCCTTGTCATAGACCTTGATCTTTTCGCTGGGCTCCAGATCGTCATAGACAATCATCTTGTTGCTGCAGCCGATCAGCGTGCGGCGGACCTTGACCGGTGCCAGCCAATTGACGTGGACGTGGGCGATAAGCTTGCTTTCGAAGAAGAGCGTGAGATAGGCGATGTTCTCCGGCTCGCCAAGCACATGGCTCATGCCCGTCGCTGAGACGGCCACCGGCCTTTCCTGCACGACATGGTCCAGGATGGAGAGATCATGCACCGCAAGGTCCCAGATGACGCTGACATCGTGCTGGAAGAGTCCCAGATTGACCCGGACGGAGTCGTAATAATACATGTCGCCCAAGCCGCTTTCGACCAGTTCGCGCATCTTGCGGACGGCGCCTGTGTGGACGAAGGTATGATCCACTGCCAGCACGAGGCGCCGGCGCGCGGCCTCTTCGACCATCCGCGCGGCTTCCTCCGTCGTCGATGCCATCGGCTTTTCGACGAAGACATGCTTGCCGGCCATCATCGCCTGCATTGCGAGCTTGAAATGGGTCGAGACGGGCGTTGCGATGGCAATCGCATCCACTCTCGGATCGCGCAGAACTTCCTCGAAATTGTCGGTGATCGTTATCGCGGGATACCGGCTTTTAACGGCCGCCAGTCGTTCGACATTCAAATCACAAACGGAAACCAGGTGCGCGCCGGCCGCTTCCGAGATGTTACGAACCAGGTTCGGGCCCCAATACCCATATCCGACAACTGCAATGCCGATCATCGCATTCCTCCCAACGCTTGCATGTTGACTGGCCGGTCATGAACGCGACCGGTAATTCTCGCCGGAACGCCGGCAACAATGGCGCCGTCAGGCACATCCTTGGTGACGACAGCGCCGGCGCCGACCTGTGCGGCCTCGCCGATGATCACGCCGGGCAGAATGGTGGCGTTGCTGCCGATCGACGCATGGCGCTTGACTACAGTGGGGATGACAACCCAGTCTGCCTCCGTCTGCAGACTGCCGTCCGCGTTGACGGCGCGCGGGTAAGTATCGTTGGTGAACATGACCCCGTGGCCGATGAAAACGCCGTCTTCCAGCGTCACGCCTTCGCAGAGGAAGGAATGACTGGATATTTTGCAGTCTTTTCCGACGAGGACGTTTTTCTGGATTTCAACGAAGGTGCCGATGCGCGTTCCTGCGCCGATCGTGCAGCCGTAGAGATTGACGAGATCTTGATGATGGATAACGCAGCCGTCACCCAGCTTGACGTTCGATGCAATCATTCCACCTCGCCCCCTACTCAACAGGCCCAGATCTGGCTGAAACCGTCGATCGCATGAAGGTGCTCAAGGTTTCATTTCATCAGGGCAACTATAACTCTCGCATCCAAAGTGAATTGTTTTCTCCATCTTAGTAAAGAAACAAAACGTTGAAGCTTATTCGCCAAAAGGCGTAGTTGCTTACTATGATCGGATGATGCTTGCCCTGGATCGCCCATGGCGATCGATCGGCGGCGGCTGCAGGTCGCGCAATGATCGATCCTGGTCCTCTCCATAGAGGACGGGCATAGTTTCCACGGGTTTAGCGAATTAAATTGAATACAGACAGAAAATCCGGGCAGTGTTGTGAAAATGACTTAGAAATAGACTTGTCATTTATGAAATTTAACCATTTTCACCTTTTCACGGAACTTATGTGCTGCGAGGTAACCACTATTAATTAGTGTTACTGCACCGAAACTGTGGTATTAAATTAGCACTTTTGCTGATTAAGCTCCCGTATTTATAGGGGAGTTCAATAATCGACTTTTGGGTAAGACGTGTACCAGTTTGGGAGGATGGGGCTTTGGATTCAATAAACCACAGGCGGGAAGACGTGTCTCTTCCCCTGGAGATGGAAGACGGTGAGACGGCGATTGCGCGACCGTCGCGTTCAAAGCAGTCGCTTGTCATTCTCGACAAGCGGGAACTTGATCGGCACTGCCTTGCGCAATGTATGGCCGCCCACACGAAAGATTTCCTCATTCTGGCGTTTGGATCGATTGAGGAGTGGAAGCAAAAGCGCGACGAATATCCTCCGCTGTCGGCGATCCTCTTGAACGTCGGTGGCAAGATGGTCGACGACCCTGCCGTTTCGGAGCAGATCAAGAGCCTGTCGTCGGAATTCGTGTCGACACCGGTCATCATATTGTCTGACAGTGACGATTTCGCGCAAATCGTAAAGGCGATCGATTGCGGAGCCAAGGGTTACATACCTGCCACCGTCAGCATCAGCGTCTGCATGGAACTGATCGCGCTATCGGTAGCAGGAGGACTTTTCGTACCCGCAAGCGCCCTGTTCGCCATGCGTCACCTGCTGCAGTCGAGCAATTCGACAACGCATCCGTTGGCCGGGATTTTCACGGATCGTCAGGCCGAAGTCGTGGCGGCACTGCGGCGCGGAAAGGCGAACAAGATCATTGCCTACGAGCTCAATCTGCGGGAAAGCACCGTCAAGGTGCATGTTCGCAACATCATGAAAAAGGTCAAAGCGACCAACAGAACGGAAGTTGTGTTCAAGCTCAACGATCTTTTTCAGAATAATCTTCCGGGCGGTTTGGTGGCGAACTGACGATGCTGTTGCTGGCAGCGGTTCATTACTTCAGTCACGAACACATTCTGCGCTAAAATCCTCGGTGGCGCACGGCAAATGCGCCACCGAGTCAGTCACGCGACGGGCATCGAGACCTCGTGACCTATCTTCAGCCTCACCCAGGGAGCTTGCTATGCGCGCCTCTCCAGGTGAGGCTGCGCACTTATGCCCCGAGCCCTTGCTGCTGGTTACACAGGAGGCCCCAGAAGCGCCGTTCGGATCCTGCGCAACGCGCCTCTTTGCGACTCGGGGACGAACGCCCGCACCAGGTTCCGGAGATATCGGAACTCCGGCAGCGGCGGTACATTCGGGCGCAAACTATTCAGGCGCAGTTTCACCATCAGGCCATCGACGCCTGAATATAATCGCAGGCGCCAGCCAGCATCACGCTTGAAGTATGGCGCGGCTGTTTTCTCGCTCGTCCCGCTTCCGCCAATAGGAGCGTGACCAAGAAGATTTGCCAGATCCGGCTGCCGGCACTGTTCAAGGATATTGGCGAACCATACGAGCCATTCGGAATCGCTTCGGGCGGGAAGCTGGTGAATGCTTTTTCGATCCCTGCCATACCGTCCCGGGACGACCCCACCCGAGCGACCGAGTTGCGCGATGACGAGGCGCGCCCGCCTGAATTCGTCGTGAGATAAGGATGGATAAAAATCCTGCAGCCTCCGCGCCCGCTCAAGTTTGCCTTTGCAGATCAAAGCGAGCAAGAAATACGCCCACTCGACCGGATCCGGATCAACCGCCCCGTATTCGATCATGGTCACCTTGACCAGGTCCACCAGAAGGTCATAGGAGCGATCGGCATCGCCCTCCTGCAATGCACAGATGGCAAGGCGGAATTTAGCTTCGGGCAGGTAGGACACATAGTCCAGGCAGCGTGCGTAACAGTGCTTCGCCTCCACCACCTTGCCTTGCTCGAGAAGCAGGTCGCCCTGCTTCAGGAGCGCGCGATCACTCGCTTCCCCCACGACATGGACGCTCTCGTGCTTTGCAACCCGCTTTACCTTTACCAGATCGCCGAAGGGGCCGGATTGGATGATCTTTTCGCCGAACTGCAAGCCTTTGTTCAGCGTGAACCACTGATATATTTGCGGTCTGTGGTGCAGCGTATGACGCGAATGGATCAAACTGTAACCGGCTGTCGTGATCCGCTGTAGTTCGTCGGGATGGGCAAAAAGGTAATCCAGTCGCTCGACCACGTTGTGGCCGTCAACAAAGACGCAGTTCTCCATATCGACAAAGCCGGCGGCCTCCACGGCTGCCGTACGTTCCGTCACCAGACAGGCTTTCGCCCCGGGAATTTCGAAGTGCTTGCGTACGACCTCGCCGCCCATCGTGCCGCAGGTGGGAACGACGAGGCTTGCGTTGAGCGCGCGCGCATAGGCCTCTCCAGACAGGAACTGAGAGGCCAGCTTGCTCTCATAGGCGTGTTGCGGGGAGACCAGGCAGGGGTAACGGTCGCGGATCATCGGAAAGACCGTCTGTCGCCAGGGATAAAGACCATAGACCTGGCCGGTAAGCGTGACCGGGACGACCTTTTGCTGTCCATAGTCGCGGTAGACTTCCGGATCGATGAAATTGGGCCAGACGAACAGGTTCTCCTTCACCGCCGGCATATATTCCGGAGCCATCGTGGCGATCGCGAAATATGCCTCAATGCCCCATTGCTCCATATCCGAGAGGAAGCCGGCGCGTCGATCGCACCACGCATCGGCGTTATGAAGGCCAAGCTTCGGGACGGCGACATGGGTGTTGGTATTGGTGATTTTTATCCGACGTGAGCCATGCGAGCGATAACCGCTTTCAAACAACGTCAGATCCGGCTCGTATCTGTCGCATATCTCAGCATAATCGCAGTCGCGGTTAATGATGACGACATCGAAATGTGTTGCGAGGCATTTGGCCTGCTGCTGCATGTGCAGCAGCAGGTAACCGGCCGCGTTCGCATTGGGCTGATGGTCCCATTGAAAAAAAACGAGTCGCGGTTTTCGATGGTGAACGTTGCTATTCATGTCTCTATCGAGCGGCTTCCGGAGCAGTGAGTCCGACGCTCGCAGCCGCCAGATGCCGATAAGCTTCGGACGGGCTGCGGACGCCGAACTTGTTCTTTACTCCGCCGGAAAGCTTCCACTCGAAATAGGCGATCGTTTTCTCAAGCCCCTCCCGAAGGTTTACCTTCGGCTGCCAGCCCAGTTGCTGCGTTGCGCGGCTGATATCGGGCTTGCGCTGTGTCGGGTCGTCGATCGGTAGTGCCTTGAAGACGATGTCGGACTTCGATCCCGTCATTTCGACCACCATTTCCGCCAATTCACGGACCTGGAATTCTCCGGGATTGCCGAGATTGATGGGGCCTGTCACGCCGGCTGGCGCCGCCATCAAGCGGATAAAGCCGTCGATCAGGTCATCCACGTAGCAAAATGACCGTGTTTGCTTGCCGTCGCCGAAAATGGTGATCGGTTCGTTCTGAAGTGCCTGGACAATGAAATTGGAGACGACGCGGCCGTCATTGGTCTGCATTCGCGGCCCGTAGGTATTGAAGATCCGCGCCACCCGAATTTCCACGCCATATTGACGATGATAGTCGAAGAACAGCGTCTCGGCGCAGCGCTTGCCTTCGTCATAGCATGCCCGCGGGCCTATCGGATTAACGCTGCCTCGATACTCCTCGGGTTGAGGGTGGACTGCCGGATCGCCATATACTTCGCTCGTGGATGCCTGAAAGATCTTCGCCTTGGTGCGTTTGGCCAGGCCGAGCATATTGATGGCCCCGTGCACATTGGTCTTCACGGTCTGCACCGGGTCGTGCTGATAGTGGACCGGCGATGCGGGACAGGCGAGGTTGTAGATCTCGTCGACCTCCACATAGAGCGGGAAGGTAATGTCATGGCGGAGCATCTCAAAGCGAGGGTCGTCAAGAAGATGCAGCACATTGTCGCGCAAACCGGTGTAGTAATTGTCGACGCAAAGGACGTCATTGCCCTCTCGTAAAAGTCTTTCGCACAAGAATGATCCCAGAAATCCGGTGCCGCCGGTTACCATAATCCGCTTTTGTCCGTGCATTGGTGTGCTCCGTTGTTGATGATTGCCAAATGGAAGCGAGGATGGTCAGCAGGCTCCCTTGCCCTTTAAGACCGCAGGAATTGTGCTGAGAATGATGTGCAGGTCGAACCACAGGGACCGGTTGTCGATGTAGAACTCGTCGAGTTGCTGTTGCAGCTCGATATCAGCATTGCTTCTTTCAGATATCTGCCAGAGACCCGTCAGCCCCGGTGTGACCGAACGCCGCTTGTCACGAAATTCGCTATCCATCGCCGAAAGGTGATATTCCGGAAACGGTCGTGGTCCGACGAAGTCCATCTCCCCTGCAATGATATTCACCAGTTGCGGGAGCTCGTCGATGCTCGAAGAGCGCAGCATATGTCCTACGATTGGAAGGATGCGTGGATCTTCCTTGAGCTTGAAGTGGCTCAACCACTCCGCACGCATGGCAGGGTTGTCTCGGAAGAGTGCTTCAAGGCGCTGTTCTGCATCTTGGTACATGGTTCTCAGTTTCAGGACACGCACCGGCTTGCCGGACAGCCCTTCCCTGGCTTGCCGGAAGAAGACGGGGCCTGGATCGATGGCATAGATTGCAGCTGCTGCTATCGCGATAAACGGCGCGACCACGATCGTTGCAGGGATGGCGATTGCGAGATTGAGGATCCGGCGAACCAGTTCCGAGTTGACCGAACTGCGACCGGCGGCGAGGCGAATACCGATCTCTCCGCCGACATCGGCAGGTCGCAATCCGCTGACCTTAAGGCTCGGCGTGTCGGACAGCAGAATGACTTCGGTGAACTTCCGACGCATCGCTGCCAGGTCGGGTGCAAACGAGCCTGTATCGCCGGCAATCACGGCAATGAATGGCCCGCCATCCGGCAATGCTTCCAAACTATCGGGGGAAAAGGGCTCCGGCCTGATGCCATACTGCCAATGGTCCTTGAAATGTGCCACGAGCGCGGGAGCAAGGTTCCTCCCCCCTATGACAACCGCGCGCTCCCCCCAGAACCCCAGTCTCCGGCACAGGCTTCGTGCAAGCCAATGCACAAGGGGCTGTACAATCAGCGCGAGACCGAGGAACCCGATAGTGGCAAGCAGCAATCCTCCCCCTTCGGGCAGGATAAATGCTGCGAATGCCGCCAGGACGGCCACCTTGACGGCAGCGATGGTGCGCCGCCGCAGATGTTCATGGTCATGCAGCCGATATCCAGGATAGAGGCCGGCCGATGCGTAAAGAATGATCGCTGCCAGGGCTGCGATCGTGAACGCACGCTCTATGAGCATGCCCTCCCAACCATCGGGAAGGAAAGACAGGAGGATAAAATAGGCAATCAGATAACTTGCAATATCGCCGGCGACCAGGAAGCACGAGGTCGCAAGCCGAGGAAATTGGCGCCCCAGTGCGGCGGGCCTGTTCAGCCCTGCCCGTATAAAGGTTTCGGCGGTCTTGGCTGCTATGGGCGGCACGGAACCTGCCGGAATCGCTCGCGCCGTCACGTCGTTTGACGTGGATGCCTTCGACGGACCCGGTGTCATCGTAGACGGCGCAAATGAGAACATGATGCTTCGACTCCTTTACTGCATTTGTCCCGACGCACCCGATCCGGAAACGGCGTCTTCGATCGGAAACTTCCGAAGTCCCAGTTTCTGGATCGCTGTCAGTGAGATGAAGGTCGGCACGACGAGCGCATAGCGCCGCCACAGCCGTCGCGGCTCGCATAGAAGACGGAACGCCCATTCGAAGCCGCTTCTTTGAATGATCCTTGGAGCCTGCCGCTTGAGGCCGGCGTGGAAATCGAATGCGGCTCCGACGCCGATGAGCATCGACGCGTCCAGACGATCGCGCATCCGCGCCATCCAGAGTTCCTGTTTGGGGCTGCTCAGCCCGACCCAGATGATATCGGCACCCGACCGATTGAGCATCGCGGCAATATCCGTTTCCTCAGGCGTCGACAGGCTGCGAAAGGGCGGCGCGTAGGAGCCGACGATCCGTGCATGCGGAAATTTTGCCAGAAGGCGCGCCTGCAGCTGTTCGAGCGTTTCGGCCGTTGCGCCATAAAGGAAGTGGCGCAAGCCCCTGGAGCTGCCGGCATCGAAAACGGACAACATGAGATCCGGTCCATAGACCCTGTCGCTGTCCACATGACCCGCATGCTTCAGTGCCCATACCAGCGGCATGCCATCGGGGGTCACGAGGAACGCACGGTTATGGATCGACCGGAGCTCGGGATCGTCTTGACAACGAACGACGCCGTGCGCGTCACGAACGCACACATATTCCTTCCTGCCGTCTTCGATGGCTTTTTGAATAAATCCGGTCGCGCTTTTGAGATTGACTGCCGAGATGCGAACTCCAAGAACATTCGTCCATTTCAAGGAGCCCTTTGGATGAAGAGCTGAAATTTGGCTGCTGTCTGCTGGTTGTTCTCTCATGACCTGCGCTTTCGCGACCGAAACTGTCATCAGAATATCCCGGCAGGCCGGTTGCCTCCATACTTGCGGCTCCAGCTATTGGACGTAGACGAGACTTCGTATTTACGTCTTACGCTGGGATGACATACAATATTCGAAGTAAGTCTATGTACCCCGCAGCCTTCCACGTTGCTCCTTTTGATGGCCGCTGCCGCGGAACAGCGGTTTTAACCATCCCCGAGTTGCGGATGATATTCGCTTTCGCGCGAACGTGGCGGGTGAGGTTTGAGCACGACCGCCGAGGAGAGATGAAGGCTGCGGCATATTCTAGCGTTATGCCCTGTCTGCCGCCGCAGACGTCGCCAGATCCGACGCTCAAAAGGCGTTCACCTTGACGCGATCGATCGCGCCAGCAGCGGCTATCGGCTGCGCGTGTACGCATGACTGAAGGCTGTAAAACTCGCCATGGCTGCAGACTTTATCGGCAGAGAACCCTGCTCGTCGCGGCGGCTTTTGCTACTCGGACGGAGCGATTACGCTTCCGGTATCCACCCCGGCCTTCTGAAGATCCCTCAGACCGCCAAATTCTCCCGAAGGCATGATCCCCGGGTCTAATCGGAAGCTCTGGTTGTTCAAGTTGCCGCTGTAGCGGTTGCGTGCGAACTGTGCGTAACCAGGCCCGTGGTCAGGAGCGTTGACATAGGCGACAGGGCCGCTGTCACTGTCAACCGATACGACATTCTCCTCGATACGATTAGGGCGTGCCCATGGCGGACGCCAACCCCTGCCGGTGCCGTCATCAACGCGAAAAGCCGCGCCCGAACCATGGGTGATGACGTTTCCCGTCACCAGATTGCTCCAGCCGCCGTTGATACCGATCGCCGTGACATTGCCCGAGAGCGTATTTCCCTCGATACGCACCCCGCTTGCCTTCCCGTCCGTATAGATCGCCCAGCTGATAGGAGATGGCCATTCGCTGGTATTCTCATATCCCGGAGGCCAGAACGTCCCATCCGCCCTGTTCATCAGATGACCGGTCCCGGTCACGAGATTGGAGCGGATGGTGCTGTTGAGAGGGTCGCCCTGCTCGCCCATCATCTTGATGGCACCGCCGTCTGCCGTCTGCTGATTGGCGTTATGGACTACGTTGTGCTCGATGACGGCGTTATAGACGGCGTCGTTGGAACCCCACAGCGAGCCGCCGGCGATTCCGAACTGCGCTGTGTTTTCGATCAGGTTGTCGGCAATCCTGACATTGTCGGCCGCCTGGAACCATATTCCGGCGGTTTCAATGTAAACCTTTCCGATATCATGCATATGGTTTGAAAGGATCCTGGCGCCGTTCGACTTCAGGAACGTGCCATAGTTCGTGCCGACGTAAATCCCGTTGCCAGCCACATCCGCAATCACATTGGCGGCGATCAGCGCATCCTTGCTCTCCGTCACATGGACCCCGACGCCGACATTTTCGATGCTGTTGCCGAGGATCTTGACGCCATCCGCGTGTTCGATCCGTATGGCGCCAAATCCCCTGGTTTCCGTATCGAACTTGCCGCTGCCTTCAGGCGCTCCATCTCTCAACTCGAGCGCTGAAATAACCATCCCATTGGCTCCGTCCAACTTGAAGAATGTTGGCAGAATGCCGGCCACAGCGACGGAATCGGATAACGCCTGATCGACAGGGATGTAATAAAGCTGGCCCGCTGCAAGGTCGTACCACCACTCTCCGGGCGCATCGAGCAGGGCCTTGGCTCCGGTCAGGAAATAGCGGCTTCCTTCTGCGGTAAAGAAATAGTCTGTGCCTTTCGTAGTAACGGTCCGGCTTGCGCTATCGATGGATACGACTGGTAGCGTGTCATTGCCCCACTGGCTTCCGGGTTGAAACCCGCCAACGATGTCCACGATCAGTCTACTTGTATCATCCACTGCCGGAAGGTCGCCGGCATGGAAACAAAAGCTCGTGTTTCCTTTGCCCATGTCGATGGCGGGATTGCACTTCGCGGCAAACAACCATCCCTTGCGGGGATCGCCATCTGCAGGAGCGTTGGGAAATCGAGCCGGAGTTTGGCGTATCCCATTGACGAAAAGGTCGCCGACGCCTTCACCCGGCGGCAATTTCAGCGGTGCCGTCCAGCGACCATCGGCCTGCTGCACCCAGTTGCCTGCGCGTAGCCCCCCATGCAAAATCGGCGTTTCATTGCATCTTGCCGTGAGGATCAGCCCCGCATCGCGGGAGTCGAAGACAATTGGCTGAGTAAGGTAGTAGTCGCCTTTACCAAGCGCGATGGTGTTGGCGCCGCCCTTCGCACGGGCAGCATCACGCGCTCTTTCAATGCTGGCGAAAGGGCCGTCGCCCACCTGCTGATTTGCAGTCGGAAGGAGGCCGCTCCAACTGTCTTTGCCCTCCGGAGAAACGTAAAATATTGTCCGCGGTTCGGCGCTGCCGTCCAATACTCCGCTTAAAGAAGTCTCATTCAACTTGGCTGACGAGGTCGCGGGAGCTTCCGCGCAAGTCGCCTCCCTGACAAGCATCTGAAAGCGCTCCGGCGCAACTATCTCTGCTCCGGCTGAAGCCGGATTGCCGGACTGCGGAAAGATCAGCACAGGCAAAAGGCCCAGGAGCACTCTAAAACGCCGCCGCCTCATGATATCTGCAACCCGTTCGCAAGGTCTCGCGAGGGCGCCTGCCAAGGTGGCGAAGGGCTGATCGAAACGACGGGCGCATATAGTGAAAACATAATGATGGCTGCCGTAAACAGGATGAAGATAGTGTCATTCTGAACCAGAAAAAAACTCTCGGTCAGATTCATCACCAGGATCATGATCGTAAGGACATTGAGCCACAGCCACCCGTACTGCGGGTCATGACATTGAAGAACCGCGCCCTGGTGGATTGCGTGGAGAAGCATCAGAGCAAATGGGATCATTCCCATGATTCCAAAGCTCAACAAGATATCGCGGTATCCGTTGTGGGCGTGGGGCGCTGCCCATCCCAACTTGAACCATATCTGCGTCGCTTCGCGATTCTCAGTTGTCCAGAAAGCTTGATAACCATAGCCAAGCATCCAGCGATCGGATATTTCGCGATCAACCAGCTCCCACAATGGCACCCGGCCCGTCAAAGTCGCGTCCTTGCCGAGCGCTTCAAGGGCCGGAACCAGGAACTCGTGCAGCGAAATCAGTATGCCGATAGCCAGTTGAACGAAAAGCAGGACGACGACGACACGGCCGATGCTGCTGCTTCTTTGCAGGAGGGAATAAAAGCCGATCAGGCAAAACGCCGCTGACGTTGCAATGATAGCGGTCATCGATCCAGAGCTTGCAAGGCAGATGATACCCGCGCCCAACAAGACGAACGCGGTTCGCCGCAGGCCGAGCGTCCCGTCCATCAGCACCGCCGTCGCCACCAGGATCATCAAACACGCGTACCAGCCCAGGACGTTCTTGTGAATGAAGACGCCTCGCATGGCGCCATCCGGCATGGTGGCGAGGCTTGGTGACACTACGGACATAATCACGCTGAGGAAGATACAGCTTCCGAAGGTCACGAATAACAGGAACAGCAACTGCCTTGGCGTGAAACGTATCGCCAGGACATAGGAAAGAAGCAGGCAAAACAAAAGGCCGATTGCACGCCGCAAGCTTGTTGTAGGATCGATTGACCACAGCGTAGACAGAAATGGCATGATGAGGATCAGAGGAATAATAAAATTTCGCCTGATTGCCAGTAGAAATTGCGAAAAATTTCGCACCAGAATAATAATTGTAAATAAATACACCGGAAGGCAAGGAATTCTCAGTATAGATCTGGCGGATTCGCTGAGGGCTCCGTCGGCATCGGCAAGGATAAGCGGCAGAAAGGCGCCTGCCTGAAGAAACAGGGATATTCCGGCGCCCCAGCATTCTATGGCCCGCCAACTAATCGTTGGTCCGCTGGCAGTGGTGAGGCTATCTACTCTCATTATCCGTCCCGACTGAATTGAACAACCTGGCGGCTGTTGATCGCGGCAGATCAAAAAACAGGTCTCGGCCTTCGTGGTTTCGCTGCTCTCAAGCAATCATCCAGCCACATCGGCAGTCAATCTATCCTGGGGAAGGACGGGCTACGCCTAATGCACCCTGGCTCCCCCTAAAGACGATATTGCGCCTAAGCTTCCGGCCGGCATTTACCCAAAAGACGGGTCTTCATTCCGCGGGATTGCCCTTAAGAGCAGATGTTGTGCTTGTCCGTTCACCGCTACCGTGCCGAGGAACGTCTCGTGGAGCGTGGTGGGTAAACCGCGGTTCCATTGGAATGGGGCAACAATTCTGACAGAGGCGATCTCTGCAGTCGAAGCCTGGAAGGTTAGGATTTCTATGTTTCTGCGTCATGATCCTAGTTCTCTATGCAACACGACGGGCGCTCTTCTCGTGAAGGTCGACCTCTTGAGCAACCTTGCACTGCCGTACAGCGGTGCATCGCGGCAAACTGCCTGAGCGCGCGTCATGGAGCGGCCGGCCCTCAGTGTCCTCATCAATAATTACAACTACGCGCGCTTCGTCGGGCGGGCGATAGACAGCGTGTTGAGCCAAGACGCCGGCAATATCGAGATCATCGTCGTCGATGACGGTTCCACCGACCAGTCGCGGTCAGTTCTGGAAACCTATGACAGCCGAGTGAAGGTGATCTTTCAGGAGAACGCAGGACAGGCCGCTGCGATCAATACGGCTGTGGCATCAAGCACCGGCGAGATCCTCTGTTTTCTGGATGCCGACGACTGGTGGGCGCCGGGTAAGCTATCGGCGACGGCTGCAGCGTTCCGCGGAAACCCCCAAGCATCGCTGGTCTATCACCGACTGCGGCCAACGCTTGTCGATGGCACGCCGACGTCCAAGCCGATCCCTCGAACCCTGTGTTCGGGCGCTTTGTCGCCGCTGCTGACCAGATCGGCAGGCTGGTGGCCTTTTCCGATGACGTCAGCCGTCGCGGTACGACGCAGCGCATGGGATTTTGCCGGCAGCATTCCCGAACAGTTCCGCATATCGGCCGACGCTTGGCTCGTGGGGATCTATCCGTTTCTGGGGGACGTCATTGCCATGCCGGATCCGCTTGGGTTCTACCGCATCCACAACAATAACTGGTATCGCTCGACTGAGGATGCTGCGACGCTCAGGAGGCGGATGACTCACTGGCAACATACCGTTGAAGCAACGAACCAATTTCTCTCAGCCCACGCGCTGCCGGCAAGACTCCATCTGGCAGATCACTATCCCTATCGCATCGCGTCGGCAAAGTTGCAGGGAGCCGACGCACGCACCCGGTTCAAGCTTGCCGTCGAAGGCCTTTTCTTTGCCGGCGAGCCTAACCTGTTCAGGCGGACGCGCGATAGTTTGCGCTCGGCGCGCGGCCTGTCACGGCTCGCCCTCGACGTCGGCTTGTCGGAGGCAGCGAAATGAAGGCGCTTTTACTGGTTTCCGAACTGGAAGACTATACCATCTCCTTCGCCAGTGGCGTTGCCCAACATCTAAACGTTGTGCTTGCTGTGCCGCGCCGGCGCTATGCACATCTCGCCTCTTCCATCGATCCCGCTGTCGACCTGCACCTTCTGGACTGGCCGAGACACCGTTCTCTCTCCAATCCCTGGTTTCTCTACCAGCTTACGCGTCTGATCCGGCGGGAGCAGCCCAACCTTATTCATCTCCTCAGCAATTCGACACTTTGGCTGAACCTGGCCGTGCCGTTCTGGCGCCCGATCCCGCTCGTGACGACCGTTCATGATGTGGAAATCCACCCCGGCGATTCCGATACGCGTACGCTGCCCGTCTGGGCTCCCGAATTGATGGTGAAGCAATCCGGACATCTCGTCGTTCATGGCGAGGGGCTGAAGCGGCTGGTCCTCGATCGATACTCAAAAGCGCCGGACTGTGTGCATGTCCTGTCGCATCCTTCCATCCTTCGCTATGCGGAACTCGCCCGGCGGCAGAATATGGCGCCGCGCCAAGCGGATGGAACCATACGCGTCCTGCTCTTCGGGCGGATTTTTGCCTATAAGGGCCTCGAACATCTGGTCCGGGCCGAGGCGATGCTCAAGGATGTGCTTCCCAACCTGCGCATCACGGTCGCGGGCCGTGGCGACAATCCGCTGGTCTTCCAGTCGCTTATGGGGGATGCCGGCCGTTACGATATTCGCAATCGTTTTATCGAGGATGCGGAAGTCGCCCAGCTTTTCCTGGATACCGATATCGTCGTGCTTCCCTATACCGAAGCATCGCAAAGCGGTGTGCTCAACCTTGCTGCCGCCTTTGGCAAACCGGTCATCGTCACGGATGTCGGCGAGTTGCGAAGCACCGTTGAGCCCAACGGGCTGGGAATGGTGGTCCCTCCCGGCGATGTCAAAGAGCTCGCGGCAGCGATCAGGACATTGGCGGACAATGGCGGGCTTAGAAGCAATTTCGGTGACAATGCGCTCGCATGGGCCAAAGGACCGAATTCGCCTGAACGCGTCGGCGCCCAAGCCGCGGCCGTTTATCGGGAGGTGGTCGGATCATGCTGATGGAGGTACTCACGGACGGACGTCGAATGACTGCACGGAGCGTAGCGAGCGTCCGCCACTATGTTCCGGGCGGCTGCGAGAACGGCGGCGGCATCGGCAGGCTGGTCGGCTATATAACAGAGACAGCGAAAGAGACCGGCACGAAACATTTCGTCACCGATACCAGAGGGGTTCGATGGTCCAAGCTGAGCTCACCCCTCCGCCTGCTCGGCGCCATCCTGACGATGGCAAGGGACCGGATCGTTGCGCCCGCCCGCATCCACCATATTCATATCGCCGGCCGTGGCAGCACCTCCCGAAAACTGATCCTGACGGCTGCTGCCCGCTTGTTCGGGTGCTGCCATATACTGCACCTGCACGACTACGACTACGCCGGCGACTTTGCGCAACGCTCGCCGCGCCAACAGCGACTCATTCGCCGGATGTTTCAGAACGCCGATTGCGTTGTGGCACTGGGCCAGCGCGACCGCGCGACGCTGACGACACTGTTGGGTGTCGACGAGCGCCGCACGGTCGTTGCCCATAATTGCGTCCCCGATCCCGGGGCACACGATATTCGCGGCGGCCAGACGCCGTTGATCGTATTCCTCGGCCGGTTGAGCGAGCGCAAGGGCGTCACGGAGCTTCTGCAGGCACTGAGCCACCCGGTCATGAGAGGACTCCAGTGGCGAGCTGTGCTAGCAGGCGACGGACCCGTCGAGGAATATCGTCGTCAGGCTGACGCCATGGCGCTTTCAGGTCTGGTCGAGATGCCGGGCTGGCTTGACGCCGCTGAGGCCCGAGCCCTGTGTGCGCGTGCCGATATACTGGTCTTGCCTTCGCACGCCGAAGGTCTGGCAATGGCCGTGCTCGAAGGGCTGTCCCATGGGCTTGCCGTCGTCACCACGCGTGTCGGGGCGCATGACGAAGTCATTACCGACGGTGAAACCGGGATATTCGTCCCGGTCGGAGACCAGGATGCCCTGGCTGCAGCACTGGTGAAGCTGGTGTCCGATCCGGAAATCTGCATCCGCCTCTCGGTCCAGGGGCGCGCACATTATCTCAACCATTTCAGTATGAGGGCCTATATGCGGTCGCTTGAGAGCCTTTACGAAACCGTTTCCGCGAAACCTCAAGCAATGGTTGGCGCACGATGACGATTTCCACTCTTCCGCCGGACCGCAATCTTCCGATCTCGCCGATGCGCTATGATCCTCGCTTTCAGGCTGAGACGAAGGCGGATCATTTCGATCTGGCATCCGCCATCGGTCTCGTCAGGCGAAGAATGGTCCTGATCATTGTGATAACCGTGCTGCTAATGGTGCCCGCGGCGAATGCGATCTCCGGGTTGAAGCCCACCTATCAGGCCTGGGCCCGATTGATTGTCCACCAGCCTCTGGCGACAGCACTTGGTGCGGACGATACCAGCCGTGGTGATCTGCTTGACGTGAAATCGGAAACTGAGCGGCTTCTGTCCAGAAGCATTGCAGAGCGAGTTGTCCGCGAAATGCGGCTTAACGCGTTGCAGGAATTCAATCCAGCGCTGCGGAAGGTCTCGTTTATCAACAGGATCCGGGCAAAGTTGCGCGGCCTGTTCGACACGAAAAAATCCGCTTTGCCGGTAGGAGACGGCATCGAAGCCACCATCCCGGAATATTATCAAGCGCTCGGCGTGTGGCACGAAGACAAGAGCGAAGTTATCCAGATCAGCTTCACTGCGAGTGATGCCGAACTCGCAGCCGCGGTTCCCAACCGGCTCGTCAGTATTTACCTCGATGAGCGGAGGGAGAGTGTCCGTGGCCGCCTGGATGCAGCGGCAGAATGGATCCGACAGCGCATCACCGAACAACAGGCTCGCTCGGATATCGCTCGCGACGCTGCCCGCAACTACCAGGAATCGATGGACATCGTCTCGAAAGAGGATGCTCAGGATGAACGTATCAAAACACTGCTGGAACTCACTGGTCGCGAAGGGAAGATCGAGGAAAGCCGGATTGAGGTAAAGGCGACGATATCCGCACTGGAAGCAACGGATAACGCTTCGGTCGCGGTACAGAATATCATTGTCCCGGACAGCATTACCGCAAAGCAGCGCGATCTTCACGCGCAGGAGCAGGATCTCGCCCGTTTCCTCGAGACCTATGACGGGAATGCCGAGGCCGTGGTGGATTTACGCAGGAAGATCGAACAATCCCGCATCGATCTCGACATTGCGACCAAACAATATCTCCTTGCGATGCGCGCCAAGCTCGCCGCACTTGATCATGAAGCCAACGCGGTGCAATCCATCCTGGCTGGTGCTCAGGAAAGACGCACGCGGGATGCCCTGGCACAGACGGAATTGACGCGCCTGCAGCGTATCGCCGAAAAGGAGCAAGCGACTCTCGACAAGCTCGAAGACCAGCGCCGAGACCTTGCCGCCAAGGCCAGGCTGCCGGGGGCGGAGTTGGAGGTTTTCTCACCGGCCTCAGTGCCGCTCGTATCACAAGGACGTGGACGACTTTTCTATCTGGTGGGCGCCCTCGTGGCTGCAATCTCGGCCGCCGTAACGGCTGCTTTCGTGATCGAAATGTGGGACCGGACCGTTCGGAGTTTCGACCAAATCGCGCGAATAGCACGCACCATACCGGCTGGACTTATCCCGCGTCTGGCGCGGAGGGAAAATTCGAAAACGATGTTCGAACATATGCCGGTCCCGATGTTCGACGAAGCAATCCGTACCGTGGTCCTTTCACTCAAACAGTCCAACGGCGGCAAGTTGCCGAACAGTATCGTCGTTACGTCGGCTCACAGCGGAGAAGGCAAGTCGCTTGTCGCGAGATCGCTGGCTATTGAACTTGCCGCCGCCGCAATTCCGGTGCTCCTGGTTGACGGCGATCTTCGACGGGGAAAGCTCGATTCGTTTTTCCGGTCGGAGCTAACGCACGGATTGAATGAATTCCTGAATGGTCAGGCGGATATCCACGACATTGTTTATCGCCATCCAAGCGGTATCCACTTCATTCCATCTGGCAAACCCAGTCTCCAGCGGCGCATCCGTTCGAACGGCCTGGCAGAAATCCTCGAGATGGCAGGCGCGGCCGGCCAGATTGTCATCTTCGATAGCGCGCCTGTGCTCGTCTCGACAGATACCGTGCATTTGACTGCCCTGACGGAGAGAACACTGGCAGTTGTTAAATGGGGAAGGACGAGCCGCCGCGCGTTCGAATTCAGCCTCCAGCAAATGAAAAGCTCGCGAAATTCGGAAATCCTTGTCGCGATCAACAATGTAAATCCCAAAAATCACGCGTTGTATAACTTCAGTGACTCCGAGCTTTTTTCGAAATCTCTGATGAAATATTACGATCCAAAGCCTGAATACATCACGACCCATGGTAATCGCTCAATTCTCGAAATTGTCCGAACCATGAAGCATCACTTTCTTCTGCATTAGTATTCGAGTTGGAGGGGGATTTGCCTATGCCTGAGGTGATCTACAGCCTTGCCGGAAAGAGGGTCTATGTCGCGGGGCACCGTGGCATGGTGGGCTCTGCGATCGTGCGGCGTCTTGCTTCCGAGGGCTGCGAGATTTTGACGGCCACCCGCGCCGAGGTCGATCTCAGACGGCAGGAGCAGGTGGAAGCCTGGATGAGCAGAAATCGTCCTGACGCTGTCTTCCTGGCGGCTGCGCGGGTCGGCGGTATTCTCGCGAACGCGAGCTATCCGGCCGACTTCCTTTACGACAACTTGATTCTCCAAGCGAACGTCATCCACGCGGCCCATAGGGCTGGCGTTGAAAAGCTGATGTTTCTGGGCTCGTCCTGCATCTATCCGAAATTCGCCGATCAGCCGATCGTCGAGGACTCGCTGCTCAGTGGATCGCTCGAGCCCACGAATGAATGGTATGCAATCGCCAAAATTGCCGGATTGAAGCTCTGCCAAGCCTATCGCAAACAGCACGGCAGGGATTTCATCTCGGCCATGCCCACCAATCTTTATGGTCCAGAGGACAATTTTGACCTCGGGTCAAGCCATGTCATGCCGGCCCTGATCCGCAAGGCGCATGAGGCCAAGATCAACCGGCAGCAAGAGATATGCATCTGGGGTACCGGCACGCCGCGGCGCGAATTCCTGCATGTAAACGATTGTGCCGACGCCTGCCTCCATCTCATGAAGACCTATTCTGCGGAAAGTCATGTGAACGTAGGGTCTGGCGAAGACATTACCATCCTCGAACTGATACGCCTTGTCTCCGAGGTCGTCGGTTTCGAAGGCGAGATCACGCACGACCTCACCAAGCCAGACGGCACACCACGCAAACTCTTGAGCGTCGATAAGCTGCGCGCTCTCGGCTGGTCTCCCAAGATAGATCTGCGGGAGGGTATCGCAGACGCCTACCGCTCCTTCCTCGATGGGCACTATCTCGAACGCAGCAACAAGGCCGTGTCCGGCGACTTGATCGGTCAAAGCGACATCAGTTTCGAGAGACCCAAGGCCTCGGCGCTGCGCGCGCCTACGCTCTCTGCAGCCGCACAACATCCCTCGCCATAGCGAATTCGCGCGAGGGATAAAGAAGGCTTTGTCTCGGGGGGGGGACGCATATGCTGGGGCCAGTCGAAATCAGGATCGCAGCGCTCATTTTCGTCATAGCCGTGTGGGTGATCATTATCGGCACGGCAATGAATTTATTCGCGGTGGAGATGCCGACATCGCTTGTCGCGCTGCTCGGCAGGTAATCCACATTGATTGGCTCTGCGGGTTGGACCATCGGACACAATCGCCGCGGTGAAGTCGTGCGAACTGCGGGCTACCCTTCCTGAAGTACAAGTTCAGTTTCTCCTCGCAGAACGCGATCCGCAAAAAACCCCGCCGGAGCGGGGTTTTGCTGGAGGCCGATCAGTTGTTGTGAGCTGCGCAGGCCTCATCCATCGGCGTGGCGTTGCTGGTGCCGCCCTGCGTCTGGAGGTTGGCGGAATTGTTGACCGGATTGGGGCACTTGGTCTTATCCATTTTCATCGTGCCGCTGGTGGTCGAGCCGGTCGTCGTGGTGTCCATGGTCATCGGCTTCTTGGCTTTCGTGTCGCTGCTCGCGCCACCGCCTTGGTCGGCCTGGTTCTTGTCGATCGTGGCGCCGGCCGGCGCCGGATTGGATTGAGCGAAGGCTGACGTGGCCATGCCGATGGCGAAAAGTGAAGCGGCTACGAGTTTCATACGCATCTGGGTGTCCTCCTTGGGATCTTTGCGTGCTTGGCCTATCCACAACCTCGCCGGCAGATCATTGTTCCGCTGCTGCCTCCAAATGCGCTCCACTGCTCGGAAGCGGCAGGGCGACGATATTGTCCCTCATGGTCGCTGCGGCCTCCGCATAGACCCGAGTGTCCGCCGAGCGCCAGATTGGCCGCTAAAGTGTATTCCTGATCGGAAACATGTCTTCGCCGTAATGGTGAAGCCGCGTGTGGTGCCTTCGGCATAACCACCGTACCTTTAAAGGTTCGTCATATCGATCATGATGAGCATCGACCGCTTCGCCCCCGCAGACTTCGCAGGTTTGCTTTTCCAGTTCGCCTGCCTTGATTGCCCGCTGTACGGCTAGGTGAGCATCATATTTGCCTGGATTGGCACGACGCCAATTCGCTTGGCGGGTATCGGTTTTCAGCATCGCTGCATCCTGCCTCATGTCAGTCTGTGCTCTCGTCGGAGAGATACCTGTATCACGATTTAGGGGGCTTGGCTTCTGGGAGGGCGTCGAGGTCAATCCCCGCCTCATCCGCGTGCTGTGCGGTTACCTGGTCACGGGTGCTCTAGAATTCCAGGTCCTCGCGCTTCAGGAAGGCCGTGATCAAATCGTCCTTTGTGCCGCAATGGCGGCAAAGGCTGATTTTGACGACACCGGATTTCAACCGCTGACGCCTGGTGCCGATGCCGCCTCGCATGCCGCTGACAATGACATCGCCCGAACTCCCGGCGCGCTAAACTGGAGCAATATTCGATCTGCCGTGCGATGTCGAAAATCATCTGAGCGAAGTGTATCCTTGGGTGGATATCAGGCTGAGTTGAGGAAAGCTTGGCCCGGCATCAACGTGCGCGCGTTAGCCAATCGCCGATCGTTGTCCCAAAGCGCTGCAGGGAACGTGTCGCGGGGGTGGCGGGGTGCTCAGTTGCTATGGTCTTTCTAACTTCACGCGGACTGAGCCCGAATTCATGGCTGAACGCGCGCGTAAAATTGGCTGCAACGTCGAAGCCGGCGGCCTCGGCAATCTCCGAGATCGGCCTGTTGTCCGTGGGGTTGGTAAGATCTGCATATGCCTGCAGCAATCGACGTTTGCGAATGTAGTTGAAGACGCCCCCGCTCGTTTCGAACAATTGGTAGAGCCGCGTCCGCGAGATGCCCAGCGCACGACACATGACGTCAGGCGTCAAGCTATCTGAATGAAGATTGAGATGAATATAGCGATGCGCCCGCTCCATCAGCCCCATATTGGTCTGTTCCTGACCGCGATCCGAACTTGCGGACGATGCAGCGCATGCAACGACCATATCGCCGATAGTCCGTATGATCCGCGGTACCTCCGCCACCGTCAAATTGCCCAGGTTCGCTTCCAGACCGTCGATATAGCTGACGAGCAATTCGGCGAGGCCACCGGAGATGGCGATGTTGTGGGCGTTCTGCAAAAGACTCGCATCACGGGTCAACAGTTCATAGGGCAAGAAGACGAGCACCTCGGCTGAATCGGTCATCCGCCCACGGTACGGATAACCTAGAGACCTGAAAAATATCTCACCCGGGCCGGTCTCCGTTACATGGCGATTGGCCTCGGTCCAGGCTCGGCCGCTACGAACTACGCCGATGTTCCAGTGATCGATTGGGCTCGATCGCAGCATGGCCTGATCGCGAATATAGCTGCATGCCTGCGCGCGTTGCTGGACGATGAGGATATCGCCGAGATGCCAGCCGGTCTGTTCCGCGAGAAAGCCGTCGTCCTCTGCTTGTCCATCCGGCAGATAAACATCCACAAGCGGCGCCATATGTGATCGCCAGGACTGGAATTGTTCTTTCGGCTGCAGGTCTCGCGTCGAAAATCGCAAGGGCGCCAAAGCAGGC
Organism: Rhizobium esperanzae; assembly: GCF_014197615.1. Classification (GTDB taxonomy): domain Bacteria; phylum Pseudomonadota; class Alphaproteobacteria; order Rhizobiales; family Rhizobiaceae; genus Rhizobium; species Rhizobium esperanzae_A. The sequence continues at coordinate 14,585 of NZ_JACIFY010000018.1, read as the reverse complement.
GGAACGTCCACCCGATGTTCTTTCTGAGGGGACGGTTCGCGCGGCCAGCGCCGCCGCTCCAGGTGGGCCGGCCATTCCCGCCCAGCAGCGGGGTCATCTCCAGACTCCGTAACCATCCAATTCCCCAGCGCATAAGCCGATCCGAGCTGTCGAAACAGCAAAATCATTCTTGCGGCTGAAATGCCCGCGCATCCCACCCGATAAAACAGAATCGACTGAAGTCCTACGTGCATAAGTTATTTATCATATTCCTTTGCGAGCAGAAATGGACGGACCGATAATTTTCGGGATGCGGCGATAACGACAATTACGTCCTGTTCCTGTATCTAAATGAGCAAGGGTTCATTCCGAAGGACGTTCGAAAAGCCCGAATACTCACTTGCCGGTGCAATGCAATTTCAAAGCACTCTCAACGTGAAACGACAATAATTCACAACAAAATATGCAAGCAGAGGAAGATAGGTCGTGAACTATCGGGGCGATATTCGTGCGCGCTTTGCGCGAGCATCGGTTCACGACAGGAATTCGGCGGGTTTCCTCTGCTCACCTTCATGCGAGACGCTCCTGAGGCCGACATCGGCATATGAGGACGCGAAGGGGTTGCGCGCAGGCCGAGGCCGTCTGTGTCGATGCGTAATAAGGCCGAGGCTTGCACGCAACCCTTACCATATCCACCCATTGGCGAATTTGACGCTGCCCATTTGTGGCAGAACGGAGGCTAAGATGACCACCGCATGTGATGAAAAACATATCGAATTGAAGCCGATTTCGAGCTGCAGACGGGAGGTCGAAGTCGCGATGGTGGAAATGCTCGTCAGTTTGCAGAAACGGGGATGGTCGGCTGCGGAATTGGCATTGGAGCTCGCAGATGCGTCCGAAGATCTCGTCATGCTGATCGCGACCAAACAGCTCCGACCGCATTAGAAAAAGATCGCGTGGAATTATGCTGTCTCTGCTGAATGAGATGGCAGCCCTGTCGGGCGCCGCCACATCTCGCGCATGTGGGCTTCGGCGACTCGACGACGATGGTGGGCCGGCATGCCGTCCGCCATCCTCCAGAGATTAAAGACCGAGCTGCCAGATTTCGGCGGTGAGCACATTGCCCTCGGGTGCGGTCAAACGCACCGAGCTTACGCCCTTGAAGCCGGGCAGCCGTTTGGTTCCAGTCCAGCGGCCATCGTCGGCGAAGACCTCGATCGAACCTGCATCGAGGAATATCCGGATGGCCGAGGGGCGCGCGCCGGCGGCGATGTAGCGAGGTGATGTCTTGGCATTCGCCAGCGAAAAGGGAATGCTCAAGCCATCATCGTTCAACAGGACCTCGACCGCCGCCTCGGCATGGTCGAATGTCAGGCGGAACGCCTTGCCCGGCTCCTTGAGGGTGAGCAGGATTTCGACCGCGCCGTTGGCGAGATCGACGTCACTGCCGTCCAGAAGGCCAGCGGCATCCAGCCGGCGCTGCCGCAGGCTTTCCACACCGGCGACCGGCGGCGTGATCAGCGCCCCCTCGTACAATGCCATCAGGCGTGGCAGCGTCATTGCTGTGGCAATGTCGATCTCCTTGGAGACATCGGTCCAGTTCGCGAGCCATGCGATGCCGACCGGGCCGCTACTATCGACGAAGGCCTGGAAGGCGTAGGCGTCGGTGCCGAAATCCAGCTCCTGTTCGAATTCTACAGAGAAGCTGCGGCCATCGAAACGGCCGACGGTCGCAATCGTCATATTGCGCCGGCCCGTTGCCGGGTCGCGGCTGGTGAGAAGACCGAAGATCAGCGCCCAGCGCGTTGACGGGTCGTTCGCGGGGCCGTCGAGCGGCACCAGGCAGGGGCACTCCGCCGCCGTCATGCCGAAGCGGTTCTCGCGGTGAAGCATGCCGAGGAAGGTCCACCTTGTCGCCGCCGCCGGATCGTCCGTTTCGTAGAGCAGGATGACGCCGCCCTCGCGATCCCGCGTGCCGAGCAGCATCTTCCATTTGTCGTCCGGCCCCCTGAAGACATAGGGATCGCGGAAGTCGGTCGTCAGGCCGAGCCCCTCGGGCCGCGCCGGCAGGATCAGACTTGCCGGTTCGACGTTGACGAGATCGTCGCTGGTAGCCGTGAACTGAACCTGCTCTTCCGGCTGCCGGTCCTTCATATGCTCGGTGAAAAAGATGCGAATTCCGGCGTCATTGAGGGGAATCGCCGAGCCGGAAAATGCGCCGCCGCGCCCATCCGCCCGCGCGGCGAGAGCATCCGAAGGCGGAAGAAAGACCGGGAGGTGCGTCCAGCGAAGATAATCGTCCGAGACCGCATGTCCCCAATGCATATTGTTCCACCGGAGACTGTGGGGATAGTGCTGGTAGAAGAGATGCGCCCTGCCGCCGAATCGTCCGAACCCGTTGGGATCGTTCATCCAGCCGAAAGGCGGGCGGAAATGATAGCTGCTGGCAATCTCGGGCGCGGCATTGGAAGGCCTGACATGCAGCAGCCGGACGCCCTCATCGAGAACGCGGGACTGACGGAAGGCATAGAGAACCGAGACGTTGGTTGTCACGGGATCGTAGGAGAAGGCAGTTTCTCCGCCGCTTGCCAGCGTCAGCAGCCGAAACTCGAATTCATGGGGATTTGACGTTTCGACAGCACCGGCCGGATCGCCGTCGACATGGACGGTCAGTCTTCCCGGCGCGCCGCCATGCGAAGCCTTGATCCACGCGTGGACCGTGGTTCCCGCCGGCAGGACGGCGCTGATCGTCTCCAGCCCGCCTTCATCGGACGGAGACATCGCTTGGCTTGTCATCAATTCAACCTTTCACGGCAGAGCCGATAAAGGAACTCACGAACCAGCGCTGGAATGCGAGGTAGAGCCCCAGGATCGGGATCATCATCAAAACGGAGGCGGCCATCGCACGATCCCAATAGATGCTGTCCTGTCCGAAGAAGGTCGCGATGGCGACGGCGATCGGCCGGGCATAATCGGTCTGCGTCACCAGGATCGGCCAGAGATACTGGTTCCAGGTCTCGATGCCCATTAGGATCGAGACGGTTGCGAGTGCGGGCAGGCTGAGCGGCAGGAAAATGGAGCGATAGGCCCGGAAGAAGGAGGCGCCGTCAATCTCGGCGGCTTCCAGCAGTTCCTTCGGCAGTTGCGTGAAGAACTGGTAGAACAGGAAGATATAGAGAGGGCTCGCGACCCAGGGCACGATCTGCACCGCGAAGGTGTCGGACATTCCCGCCCTGGAAACCATGATCACGAGGGGCATGATGATGCTTTCCTGCGGGATCACATAGAGCGCGATCACCACCGACAGGATGACCGCCCGGCCCCGGAGCGAGCCCCAGGCCAGGACGAAGCCGGCCATCGAATTGACGATCAGGCCGGAGCAGACAGTCGTGACCAGGATGATCAGCGAGTTGATGAGGTAACGGCCGAAGGCAAGTTCGCCCGAGAGGTGGCCGACCTCCGCATAGTTGGAGAGCGTCGGGTTCGAAACCCAGAAGGCGCGGAAGCTGCCCATGTCGGCCAGGATCTGGAACCGGTCGTCCTTGAGGCTCGCCACGACGAGGAGCAGCAATGGGGAGACGATCACCAGGGCGATGATGAAGATAGAGACCGTCTGGATGGTGCGCAGAATCCTTGCGGCGGAGCGCGGCCGCGCTGCGCGAGCCTCTGGGATCGAGAGAGCGATATCAGACATCGAAGCGCCTCAGGAGCTGGCGCTGGATCAGCGCGATGATGAGAACGATCACGAACAGGATGACCGAGACGGCGGAGGCATAACCCATCTTCTGCTCCTCGAAGCCGGCGCGGACCATGTAATGCACCACCGTCTCGGTGCTGCTCTTCGGCCCGCCCTGAGTCAGGATGGCGACCTGGGTATAGAGCTTGAACGCCTGGATGGTGGTGATCACGAGCACGAAGACATGGGTCGGCCGAAGGCCCGGCATCGTCACATGCCAGAAGCGCCGGAAAGCATTCGCGCCGTCGATCTTGGCGGCATCGTAGAGTTCGTCCGGAATGCCCTGAAGGCCGGCGAGATAGACGATCATCTGGAAGCCATAGGCCTGCCAGGCCGAGAGCAGGACGATGGAAAACATCGCCCATTCGGGATCGCCGAGCCAATCGATCGGCTGGATCGCGCCCCCGGAAATGAAGCCGAGGATCTGGTTGAACGGCCCCGTGGGATATTGGAAAAGGGTGCCCCAGATGACGCAGACCACGACCATCGAGGTGATCGCCGGCAGGAAGAACATGCCGCGCAGCAGATTGCGGAACGGCAGCTTCTGATGCAGCAGCAGGGCCGTTGCAAAAGCCAGGCCGCATTGGGCTGGAATGATCCAGAAGGTGAAGCGCGAGACGTTCCAGAGCGCGGTCCAGAAAAGATCGTCCTGGAAGATGCGGATGAAATTGTTGAACCAGACGAACCGGATGGGTGTCGGCCGCGGCACGAGAGGCTGGTTGGTCATCGCGGTCCAGAAGGACAGCAGAAATGGCACGATCAGAAAGACGGTCAACAGGATCACGGCCGGCGCAAGCATGGCCGCTTCCTGGCTCAGCCGTCCCTTGTCATGTCGGCGCGTCTTTCCGACCGACGTCGATGATGTCGGTTGTTGCGTGACCATGCAGTTCCTCCTCTCCAAGCCTGCCGCTTCCACCCTGCGAGGTCTGGCGAAGACCTCGCAGGGCAGCGATAGCGGTTATTGTTCGCCACCGAACGGCGGATATCCGTCGTTGTCCTCGATATCCTCGTCGATCTTCTTGGCGGCGGATGTCAGCGCCTCCTTGGGATCGCCGCCATTGAACACCTCGTCGACGGCCTGCATGAAGGCCGAGGTGATGGTGGGATAGGCGGGATGCGGCGGGCGCGCGACGGCCGTCTTCGACGCCTGCTCGAAGGCGATCGCCATCGGGCCGCCGTTTGCATAGAGCGGAGATTCTGCGGCGAAACTCTTCAAGCCGGGATAACCGGACTGGCTTGCGACATAGGCCCGGAACTCCTTGTCTTTCAGTAGGAAGCTGATGAACTTGGCCGCGATATCGGGATGTTTCGACGTCTTGGTGATCGCCCAGATCCAGGTGCCGTTCGGGCTTGCGCCCTTTGCACCGAACTTCGGAAGCGGCAGAACGACGATGTTGTCCTTCATGGTCGCTGCGGCTTCCGCATAGACCCAGTGTCCGCCGAGCGCGAGGGCCGCCGGATTGCCTTCGGCGAAGAACTGGTTGGTGCCGGCCGACTGCGGCACGACCCAGCCGTTCTTGACCCATTTCTGCATCATGGCGAGCGCATCGACGCAGGCGTCGCTGTCGAGCGTGCCCTCGGATTTCCAGGCCTTGCGGTTGATCAGGTCGCAGCCTGCCGATTGCAGGATCGGCCCATAGGCATAGGTGATCCATTCGGTCTTGATGCCGTAGCCGCGGAAGGTGTCGATCGGCCATTTCACGCCATCGAGCTTGGAAAGCTTTTCGAGGTAGCTTTCGAACTCCTCCCGCGTCCAGGCATCGTCGACGGATTTCGGGATGCGGGCGCCGATCGCTTCGAGATATTTCTTGTTGCCGTAGAGAACGACTGAGGAATCGGTCAGGCCGATGGCATAGAGATCCTTGTCGATCGGGTATGTGCCCTGAGCGATGTTGGACGCCGTCATGTCGTCGAGGAGATCCTTGTCGATCAGCGGCTTGATCGGCTGCAGATATCCCGACCAGACGTAGTTGGCGAGGAAGGGCGCATCGAGCTCCATGACGTCGGGCAGTTGCTTGGCCATCACGGCCGCGCTGAACTTTTCGTTATAGGCATCGTGCGGCGCATAGATGAACTGGATATCGACATCGGGATTGGCGGCCTCGAAGCGCTCGGCCACCTTGCCATAGGCGGCGACGAAACCGGGATCGCCCTGATGCATGACCTGGATCGCGGTCTTTTCGGCTGCGTCAGCCCATGTGGCGGTCAGTGCAGAAGATAGGACCAGAGATAGAAGTAAACGATTACCCATTAGAATTCCTCCTCAATTGAATGGGTCTGCTCAAATTATACGGATGCCCGCTCCACCAGCTGGAACGGCAGTTTCTGCACTCCGACCGGGGGCCGGTCTTCGGCAAGCAGGATATGCGCGGCCTGGCGGCCCATGGCGCGATGCGGAAGCGCCATGGTCGTCAGCGGCGGATCGAGACGCGAGGCGATCTCGACCTGATTGTCGAAGCTCGCGACGGCGACGTCATCGGGAATAACAGCGCCCGAGCGGCGCAGGGCGGCATAGACCTCCATCGCCACGCGATCGTTGCCACACAGAATGGCATCGGGACGTCGCGGACCCGTCATGAGATCATGCACATGCTGAGGGACAAGGCTGTGTGCCCGGTCGCTGTAGATGGCCTTGCTGACGGCGGGCAAGACGATGGCCCCTGCCCCGTCGATGCCGGCTTGATCGAGCGCCTGCCGGAAACCGAGTTCGCGGAGTTCACCGGCGAGCAATCCCGGCAGATTGATGAAGGCAATATTGCGACGGCCCGCGTCAATGAGATAGTTGGTAATCTCGATCGCTGCGCCCGTTTCATCAGGCACCAGGGATGTCACGCGATCGTTGGCGTCCCGGCAATTGATCATGACCCCAACCGTATCGGCAAATTCACGCGGCAGGTCGATGCTCTTGTGATACATGGCGGCATAGGCAATCGCGCGCGGCCGAAACCGCCGCATCTCGTCAAGGATCGACGCCACGCTGCGATGTCCTCCGAGCGTCATGGCGAACACGGCCATATCGGCCGTGCGCACGGCGCCGTCGAGCCCCCTGATGATCTCGGTTGCGAAAGGTGACGTGATCAGGTCGTCGGCGACGAGGCCGACGAGCGGCATCCAGCCCTGCCGCATGCTGCGGGCGGCGAAGTTGGTAACATAACCAAGCTCCTCGGCGATCTCCTTGATCCGCTGCCGGGTTTCCTCCGACATACGTGCCGAGCCGCCATGCAGCGCACCTGACACCGTCTTGACGGAAACACCTGCGCGGGCGGCTATATCATTGAGTGAAGCGGTCATGGGTTCGCTTGGGTTATCGATTACCCAAACTCATATCAATCGTCTTTCGGCGAGTCAAGGAGAGACCGGCGGAGGCGAGCCTGCAGATGGTTGCCAAGGTGGACGAGCCGGCGGGATGGGAAATTCATGTCACCGTGTAAGTCGAAGGCAGGAATTGACATGGGGGTGCGTAAAAGTGTCGAACTCGTTCCGGAAACGGCGGGTGAGGCTTTCTTTCCAAGCGTCAGAGGCTCACTTTTGGGACCCAGCCAGCGCAATAGGGTCTCAACGCTTGATTAAATTCTCCGGTCGAAAAGCACCAGGGACTGGGCGTCCTTCAAGCGAAACATCTGGGCGGGCCGATTGCTCGCCCGGCGCATTTCGCCTTCGACCGGCTCCAGGAAATCGGCTTCCGCCATGCGCTTTCGAAAGGCCGATTTGTCGAGCTTGCGGCCGAGAAGGCTTTCGTAGACCGATTGCAGTTCGCTCAATGTAAAGCGGGCCGGCAGCAGATGACCGGGCAGGTTTGTATATTCGACCTTGCTCCGGATGCGGCCGAGCGCTTCCCTGAGCAGGGATGCGTGGTCGAAAGCAAGGGACAAGCCGACGCCCTCGCCCTCGATGGCGCGCCATTCGGCCTGCCCGGCCATCGCGTCTTGCCGCTGCGCGACATCATCGGCCGAAAGCAGCGCGATATAGACGATGCTGATGCTCCAGCCCCTCGGGTCCCGGCCAGCGCTTCCCGTCGTTTGCAGCTGTTCGAGATAGGGCGTTTCGACGCCGGTCTTTTCCTTCAGCACTCGGCGAGCCGCGGCCTGCAGATCCGCATCCTCGTCAATATGGATCCAGCCGCCGGGCAGCGCCCAGTCACCGGAAAAGGGAGCGCCTGCCCGCCGGACCAGAAGCACGGCGAGTCCTTCCGGCGACAGTGAGAAGATGGCGAGATCGACCGTTGCGATCGGTTTGTAGGCGTCGTTGTCGTGTGTGGTCATGATGGGAAGATACCACGCGCCAGTCTTAGTGTAAATCTTCAACTAAGTTAGTTGACATTTATCACTAAGTCGTGTCATCTGCCTTTCAACACGAGCGAGGGGCTCGCGCCAGCAACAGGAAAGCGGACATGTTCGGACTGCGCTTCATCAAGACGGAACCCACGCAATACGTCATCCAATATCAAAACGGCAATGCCGTGCGCGAGGGCGCCGGCCTTGCCTTCTGGCATTTTTCGCCTTCGAGTTCCCTCGTGCTGGTGCCGACGGCGAGCGTCAACGATCCTTTCATTTTTCCCCTGGTGACATCCGACTTCCAGGAAGTGACGGTGCAGGGCCAGATCACTTACCGCATCGCCGAACCGCGCCGCACGGCGGCACTCTTGAATTTCACGCTCGACCGCAAGGGCCACTATGTCTCGGAAGATCCGCAGAAGCTTTCGACCCGGGTGATCGACCGCGTCCAGGTGGCGATGCGGGCCGAGGTGCAGACGCTGTCGCTCAAGCAGGTCCTTGCTTCAGGCGAGGCGCTTGTCGCCGGTGTCGCGGAGGCGCTGAAGAAGCATCCGACGATCGAAGCGCTCGGCCTCGAAATCCTCGGCCTGTCGCTGCTCGCCGTCATGCCGAAGGCCGAGACATCAAAGGCGCTGGAAGCGCATGCCCGCGAAGCGCTGCTGCGCCAGGCCGACGAAGCCATCTACAGCCGCCGCAATGCCGCGATCGAACAGGAGCGGACGATCAAGGAAAACGAGATCGCCACCGAGATCACCCTTGAGAACAAGAGGCGGCAGGTGCGCGAAGCCCAGATGGAGGCCGAACGCGCCGTACAGGAACGGCAGCTGCAGATCCGCCGCGAAGAAATGGCCGGCAAGATCGCGCTCGAAGAGCAGAACCGCGACCTGGTGATGCTGGCGGCGACCAATGCGCGGGCCGAGGCCGACGCCCAGGCCTATGCGATGACGGCGATGATGAAATCCTTCGAAGAGGCCGATCCGAAAGTGCTGCAGGCGCTTGCCTCGGTCGGCATGCAGCCGGGCCAGCTCATGGCGCTCGCCTTCCGCGACCTCGCCGACAATGCGACGAAGATCGGCCAGCTGAACGTCTCGCCCGATCTTCTCAGGGAGATCTTGCAGCCGCAGGAGGGCAAGGACCGTGCCGGCCACTGACGAACGCAAGGTCATCCTGGTCGTCAGGCCGACCCGGCTCGACGAACTCATCGCCCGCTACAACACGGTGCAGCAGGCGCAGTTCTATGTCGAGCATCTCGGCGCCGACTTCAGCGACTACCTCGCCGAGAAGAAGCGATACGAAACTGTTATCATCGAGGTGGAAGCAAGCCTGCGTGCCGTCGCCCGCGTCCAGCGTCTCGACCGCCGCTACCTCGCGAGCTTCGTCTTCGGCCCCGACGATGTCGTCGTCGTGCTCGGCCAGGACGGGCTGGTCGCCAATACGCTCAAATATCTCGACGGGCAGCCGGTTCTCGGCGTCAACCCCGATCCCAAACGCTGGGACGGACTGCTGCTGCCCTTCGACCCGAAGAGCCTTCCGAGAGTGATCGGCGAGGCGCTGAAAAACAAACGGCCGATCAAACATGTCAGCATGGCCAAGGCGACGCTCAACACCGGCGCCGTCATTCACGCGGTCAACGACCTCTTCATCGGCCCGAAAAGCCATGTTTCGGCTCGCTATATCCTGCAGGCCGAAGAGCGCGAGGAGCGCCAGTCCTCGAGCGGCATCATCGTCTCGACGGGCATGGGCTCGACCGGCTGGCTGAAGAGCCTCTATTCCGGCTGGCTCGGAGCCGCAAGCGCGCTCGGCCTCGAACCCGCCGACAGGACGATCGACATGTCCTTCGCCTGGGACGCGGATTATCTGCGCTACTTCGTGCGCGAACCCTTCCCGAGCCGCACCACCGGCACCACCATCGTCGCCGGTCTGGTCTCAGAGGACCAGCCGCTCACCATCGTCTCCGAAATGCCGGAACACGGCGTGATCTTCAGCGACGGCATCGAGGCGGATTTCCTGGAGTTCAACGCCGGGACACGGGCGGAGGTGACGCTGGCCGAGCGGCAGGGGATGTTGGTGGTGTGAGGATGCGGTTTATCCATCACCCCTTCACCGTCACCAGCGACGTGATCTTCGCAACCTTGGTGACCATGGCGGCGTCGACCATGGGCTCAACGACACTATCGATGGGCTTATAGGCGGTCGGCGCTTCCTCCTTGAGACGCGCATGAATCTCGGCCAGGATATCCTGCCGCCCCTGCAATGAAGGACTTTGCGGATCGACCGGGCCGATGACGCGCAGCGCATTGGCGATGTTCCCTCGCGAGCGTGCCTCCTGCCGCGAGAGCTTACGCCCCGCCCCGTGTGCGGACGACTCCAGAAAATCGGTCGATCCGCATCCGGCGAGCAGCCATGTGCCGTCACCCATCGATCCAGGCAGGATGACCGGTTCGCCCAACCAGTGGTAGGGTCCGGCACCAAGGGCGCCGACACCTCTCGCCGGACAGGCGCCTTTTCGATGGCGCACGACGTTTCCACTCTCCCAAACCGTGTTGTGCGGAGCGTCATAGACGAGGTGGTGTTCAATCTCTTGTCCAAGCGTTCTGGCCACAGCCTCGATGGCTGCCAGTCCGATGAAGAAACGGTTGGCGAATGCCGCGTTCACCGCGTTCGCATGACCGTTCATGTATCTCTTGTAGAGATCCGGTCGCATCTCCCTGGAGAGCACCCGCCAATCCTCACCGGGTTTGAAGTCAGATTTCAGTCTGTCTCTGGTTGCCGTGCCCACCCGCTGTCCAAAATCAAGGGAACCGGAGTGGACGACAAGGACGACAGAGCCCGGCTTCAGGCCCGCGGCTCTCGCGAAGGTGCCATCTGCGACTTCATCGACATGACCGAGTTCGACGAAGTGATTTCCGCCGCCGATCGTACCGAGAATCGCATCACGACGGTGATCGCTATCGATTTGAGCATAATCCGCAAAATCGACATCAATATCGTCACAGGCGAAAACACCGCTGTCCGAATGGCGTTCAAGATCGGCCCATGCGCGCGAAAGATCCAGCTTGGAAAGCAGGCCGGCGCTCTTCCGTTGCAGGCTGTCAAAGAGACCAGGCAGCCCCTCGCGCAGGATCGCATGCCGATCCAATCCCGTCAGCGCAATGTCGCGGCCGCCTTGGAAGAACACATGGCGAAGATGACGATCGAGCACCGGCGTCGACAATTGCTCGGATGTGACATTGTCGAGGACGATCATGCGCATCCCGCAGCCGATGTCAGATCCGATCATGTGCGGAAGAACCGCGCCTTCGACGTCTGCGACGACGCCGACGGGAACCGGTTTGCCGGGATGAAAGTCAGGGGTCGTTGCGATAGCCCGAAGCGAGGCCTTCTTCTCAGCCATTGCCTCCGGCGTCGGCAAAGCGTTCGCAAGATCCGCAAGTGAGTGCGTATAACTCTGTTCCGGCTCGTCGCGGGCTACGACTGATCTGATGGCATGCCCCGCAATGTTGCTGGTGCGACCGACAAATGATGGCGCGTTCATGTTGTTCTCCGTGAGTGCCTGGGTTCAGCAGCCGCGGCAATACGGAGTGCCCGCGCGTATGACATGGAGCGGCGGAAAATTCAATGCCGGAGTGCGAAGTTGCGGCGGGTAAAGATGGACAGTGGCTACCCAGTGGCCGACTTGTATTCTCCGAATCTCGCCGATAGGTTGTTGGTGAAGATGAGGTAGCCAAGATATGCATATCCGAAAAGCCGTTTCCTCCGACGCCGGGGAGCTGAGCGCTCTGCTGAACGAGATCATCCGAGCCGGCGGAACGACAGCTCTCGAGACCCTACTTTCGGCCGCCGAGTTTGCCGATTGGTTCATCGATGGCGAGTTTCCTCTCGTCTGCCATGTTGCCGAGCACGGTCAGTCGCTGGTCGGCTTTCAATCGCTGAGCCTATACGGCGACCCGCCAAAAGGTGTCGCCGACATTGCGACCTTCGCCCGAGTGAATCCGAAGACCGCAGGTGTCGGCAGCGCGCTTTTTCCTGCGACAAGGGCGGCGGCGACGGAGCTTGGGCTCGAATTCATCAATGCGACCATCCGCGCCGACAATGTCAGCGGACTTGGTTACTACGCGAAGATGGGCTTTGAGACCTATGACAGGCTGCTCCAGGTTCCGCTCCAGGACGGGACGCCGGTCGACAGGATCAAGAAACGTTTCAGCCTGAACGGCCGGCATCACGCGACGCCTCACGCCTGAGGCGCTGACGGCGTTAGCGGAGGATATTGACGCGGCGGTCGCGTGCCGCCTGCTCGCGGTCAGCGATATGCCGTGACGGGTTCGTTTTGTAGCTCTCGCTATATTAAGCCTATGACGCAAAAGCGTAGTTTTCTGCAATGGAAGAGAAATCGTCCTTAACTTCCGCCACGGGTTCCGTCCGTCTGAGGCCATTGTCCATGCCGATTGATCGTCATCTGGTGTCGATTGATGGTTCCGCAGACGCAAAGGCGCAGGAAACGGCGCAGATCGAAGCCATATCCGGAGATAGCCATGCCCGATGTTATGTTCACCGCCGAGGAACTTGCGTTGATCCGCCGCGCTTACGCCCATCAGGTGGCGGCAATCGCGGCAACGACGAACCCGCGGATCGAAGCTGCCTTTGCCGTCGTCGCCCGCGAAAAATTCCTCGGCGCGCCGCCATGGCAGATCGCCAGTCCGGGCAGCGGATATCGCCCCCTGCTCTCCACCGATCCGGTTCTGGCCTATCAGGATGTGCTGTTTGCCTTGCAGCCCGACAAGGGCGTCAACAATGGCAGTCCGTCGCTGCACGCCCGCCTTCTGACGGAACTGGACGTACAGATCGGCGATCGCATTGCCCATATCGGCGCCGGCACCGGCTATTATAGCGCCATTCTTGCGGAGCTGGTCGGCGCCGCCGGTCATGTCTATGCCGTCGAGATGGATCCGGATCTGGCCGGCCACGCTCAAGCAGCGCTTGCCGACCGAGCCAATGTCAGCGTCATCGCCGCCGACGGCAATCAATGGCCGCAGCAAGAGGTGGATGCGATCTACGTGAATTTCGCCGTCGGGCGTCCGGCGGCGCCGTGGATCGAAAGGCTGCGCCCCGGAGGTCGCCTGGTGTTGCCGCTCGGCGTGCCGCGGCAGGGCCGGCCATCGAATGGCGGTCGTCATGCGTCCCATGGTGCGGCCCTTCGTATCGAGCGCGGCGCGACCGGATTCGCGGCGCGTTGGATCGGCAATGCTTATTTCGTCTGCGCCGAAGGCGGATTGGCGATCGACGAGAACGAGGTGGAGAAGCTGACGGCCGCGTTCAAGCGCGGCGGTATCGAGTTCGTCAAAAGCCTGCTCTGGAAGGCGGAGCCGCGGATCGGGCGTTGCTGGTATATCGGCGACCAGTGGGCGCTCTGCTACGACGACGCCTGAACACTGACCAGGCGGGTGATCGCTCCATCTCGAGGGGAGCGAGAGCGATGCAGCGCTACGCCATCGATCGCTATGCCTCCTGCCCTTCGGTCGGCACAATCAGTTGGTCACAGGTCAGCGGGTGACGGCGTCGCTAAAGATCCATGCAGGCGGCATGGCGAAGACGCTCAGCATGTCGATCCCGGTCCGGCGTTATCGAGAGAGCATCGCCCGTTTCGGGATGATGGCGGCTCCCCGAAATAACGAAAGCCCGGCGCGGGAGAGGAGCGCCGGGCTTCGATAGTGACCGACAGCCTGGGAGGAGGATGCTGTCCGTCGGACCGAGGCGGCTTGGAGGGGTTAAGCGCTTCGGTCCGTCATCAGGTAGTGCTGCAATGCGGCAAATTCAAGCTCGGCGGTTTGGCCGCATGCGGGCGATGCTGAAGAGGGGCGGACAAGAGCCTCGACTATTGCTCGCAACCGAGCTCGGCGCGGCGTTGTCCGCGGACAACCTGCGCTGCGCTGCCGCTCATTCCTAAAGCGAGCTGGCCACGCCTTTGCCATGGCCAACCTCTGGCTCGCCGCTTCGCCCCGGAGGCTCCCTTTGGGGGTGGCCTCGACATCGATGGTCGAAGCATAACCTGTAGCATTGGGCGTCGAGGTTCAGACTCCCGACGCTCTTATCGAGGGGCGTGATTCTCTGAGGCTTCCTATTGAAAGCGGCATCCTCCACATCTCCTGAGGTGCGCAAGCCGAAGGCCGGAGCCTCGAAGGACGCGCTCCAACGTTGCACCTTGCGCCATGCGGCGCCAGCGCGCCCGCCTCGTCCTTCGAGGCCCCTGCGGGGCGCCTCAGGATGAGGCTCTCTTGAGGGCGGTCAGGGGATCCCGGACGAGTTGTCCGCGGACAATCGGCTGGCCAACCTCCTGGACGCCAGCGTCTCGCTTGTCCTAATTTGGGCCGGCATCCTCCAACGTCCGTGATCATGCGGTGCGCAGGTCGAAGGCCGGAGCCTCGAAGGACGCGCTCCAACGTTGCGCCTTGCGTCATGCGGCCCCAGCGCGCCCGCCTCGTCCTTCGAGCCCCCTGTGGGGCGCCTCAGCAACCGTGTTGTTGGGGCTCGTTCCATGGCGTTTGTCTTTTGAGAATAGTGTTGATCATGATGATTAGCTTTCGCATGGCGGCGACGAG
>NZ_JACIFY010000017.1 GCF_014197615.1 Rhizobium esperanzae | reverse complement strand
AACTTCTCCGGCCGCGATTGGAATCTGGCGACCGCCATGGTCATCAAGGGTGATGCGCTGGTGCAGGTGATGGGCGACTGGGCCAAGGGCGAATTCGTCGCCGCCAAGAAGAAGCCGGATACCGACTTCCTCTGCTACCGCTTCCCCGGCACCGAAGGCAGCGTCATCTACAACTCCGACATGTTCGGCATGTTCAACGTTCCCGACGACCGCAAGGCAGCGCAGGTGGCGCTGGCGACCGCAACGCTGTCGAAGAGCTTCCAGTCGGCCTTCAACGTCGTCAAGGGTTCGGTTCCCGCCCGCACCGACGTTCCCGACACCGACTTCGACGCCTGCGGCAAGAAGGGCATCGCCGATCTGAAGGCGGCCAATGAGGGCGGCACGCTGTTCGGCTCGCTCGCCCAGGGTTATGGCGCGCCTCCGGCAATCGCCAATGCCTATAAGGACGTCGTTTCGAAGTTCGTCCACGGCCAGATCAAGAGCTCCGACGAAGCCGTCACCCAGCTCGTCCAGGCGATCGACGACGCCCGCTGAGATCTGTCGATGAACACTGCTTCCCCGCGCGCTTTGCGGGGAAGCATCAGACCCGCGACCATGCGGGCCTGACGATGCAGGGGAGGAGATGAGACCATGAGCACAGTTGCGACCACCGATCCGGTTCTGACACCCGGGCGATCGACGAGCGCCTCGCTCCGGGGCCGGCTGCAGGATGCGCTGCCGAAGATCGTGCTGGCGCCGAGCTTCGTCATCACCCTCATCTTCGTCTACGGCTTCATCGTCTGGACGGCCTATCTCTCCTTCACCAATTCCAAGACCTTTCCCTCCTATGAACTGACCGGCGCACGCGCCTATCAGCGGCTGTGGCGCTGGACCTTCGAGAGCGATCCGCCGTCCTCCTGGTACACGTCGATCACCAACATGGCGATCTTCGGTTTCCTCTATGTCGGCATCTGTCTGGCACTCGGCCTGCTGCTCGCCATCCTGCTCGACCAGAAGATCCGCGGCGAGGGGTTGCTGCGGCCGATCTTCCTCTATCCGATGGCGCTCTCCTTCATCGTCACCGGCGTTGCCTGGAAGTGGTTCCTCGATCCCGGCCTCGGGCTCGAGCAGACCCTGCACCACTTCGGCTGGACGAGCTTTCACTTCGACTGGATCAAGAACAAGGACTTCGTCATCTACACCGTCGTCATCGCCGGTGTCTGGCAGGCCTCGGGCTTCGTCATGGCGATGTTCCTGGCCGGTCTTCGCGGCATCGACGGCGAGATCATGAAGGCCGCCCAGATCGACGGCGCTTCGCCCTTCCAGCTCTACCGGCGCATCGTCATTCCGCTGCTGCGGCCGATCTTCCTGTCGGCCTTCATCGTGCTCGCCCATATGGCGATCAAATCCTACGACCTCGTGGTGGCGCTGACCTCGGGCGGGCCGGGCGGCTCGGCCTGGCTGCCGTCGAACTTCATGTATGAATATACCTTCAAGCGCAACGAGATGGCCGTCGGCTCGGCCAGCGCCATCATCATGCTGATGACGATCTCGGCGATCATCGTGCCCTATCTCTATTCCGAACTGAAGGAGAAGGCCCGATGAGCAGCCTCACCTCTCCCATCGGCACGTCCTCATCGGCATCGACGACAGCGGCAGCAGCAGCCGAAGGTGTCGCGCGCGGCAACAGCGCCCGCTGGATCGGCCGCATCGTCATCTACGGCCTGCTTGTCATCTTCGCCATCCTCTACCTGATGCCGCTCTTCGTCATGCTGACGACCTCGTTCAAGACCATGGACGAGATCCAGAGCGGCAACATGCTGGCGCTGCCGCAGGCGCCGACCTTCGATCCCTGGGTCAAGGCCTGGGGCGAGGCCTGCGTCGGGCTGACCTGCGCCGGCATCAAGGGTTACTTCTGGAACTCGATCAAGATGGTGGTGCCGGCCGTGGCAATCTCCACCATCATGGGCGCGCTCAACGGTTATATCCTGACCAAATGGCGCTTTCCCGGCCATACGCTGGTGTTCGGCCTGATGCTGTTTGCCTGCTTCATCCCGTTCCAGTCGGTGCTCCTGCCGATGGCGACGATCCTCGGCTCGCTCGGCCGCTTCGGCATGACGCTGCAAAACGCCACCGGCTGGAACTTCGGCTTCGGCAATTCGACGGTCAATCTGGTCTTCGTTCATGTCGTCTACGGGCTCGGCTTCACCACGCTGTTCTTCCGCAATTTCTACGAGGCCTTTCCGACCGAACTGGTGCGCGCCGCCCAGGTCGACGGCGCCAGCTTCTTCCAGATCTTCCGCCGCATCATGCTGCCGAACTCGCTGCCGATCATCGTCGTCACCGTCATCTACCAGTTCACCAATATCTGGAACGACTTCCTGTTTGCCTCCGCTTACGCCGGCACCGGTGACTCCATGCCGATGACGGTGGCGCTGAACAATGTCGTCAACACCTCGACCGGGGTGGTCGAATACAATGTCAACATGGCGGCGGCGATGATCGCGGCCGTTCCGACGCTCATCGTCTATATCCTCGCCGGCCGCTACTTCGTGCGCGGTCTGATGGCGGGCGCAGTCAAAGGGTAAGTCATGGCCTTCCTGGAAATCTCCGGTCTCAGAAAGCGCTTCGGCGCCGTCGACATCCTCAAGGGCATCGATCTCGAACTCGAAAAGGGCGGCTTTCTCGTGCTGGTCGGCCCGTCCGGCTGCGGCAAGTCGACCCTGCTCAACACCATTGCCGGGCTGGAGACGATCACCTCTGGCGATATCAGGATCGACGGCCGCGACATCAGCGGTCTGCATCCGTCCAAGCGCGACATCGCCATGGTGTTCCAGTCCTATGCGCTCTATCCGAACATGACGGTGGCCGGCAACATTGCCTTCGGCATGGAGATCCGCGGCGTTCCGAAGGAGGAGCGGGCCAAGGCGATCAGCCAAGTCTCCGACATGCTGCAGATCGGCCATCTGCTCGACCGCAAGCCTTCGCAGCTCTCCGGCGGCCAGCGCCAGCGCGTCGCCATGGGCCGGGCCCTGGTGCGCAATCCGCAGGTCTTCCTGTTCGACGAGCCGCTCTCCAATCTCGATGCCAAGCTGCGTGTCGACATGCGCACTGAGATCAAGCGGCTGCATCAGCGCATGGGCACCACCTTCGTCTATGTCACCCACGACCAGATCGAGGCGATGACGCTGGCGACCAAGATCGCCGTGCTGAAGGACGGGGTGCTGCAGCAGTTCGGCACGCCGGCCGAGATTTATAACAGCCCGGCCAATCTCTTCGTCGCCGACTTCATGGGATCGCCGGCGATGAACCTGCTCAACGCCACCGTCGAGAACGGCGCGGGCGGGCTGGAGGTCTCGCTCGAGCGGGCCAATAGCGCTCCCCTCAGATTGCCCGTCATGGCAGGCAATGACGGCCTGACCCGCTATACCGGCAAGCCGGTGATCTTCGGCATTCGCCCCGAGGCCTTGACCGATCCCGACGGTGCCGACCGCAAGGCGCGTTCGCTGACCGAAGGCGACTGCCTGATCGAGGTGGTCGAACCGGCCGGCTCCGACACCTTTGCCGTCACCAAGCTCGGCGGCAAATCCGTCGTCGCCCGACTGCGCGCCGATGCCGGCATCGCGCCCGGACAAAGCACACGCCTTGCCTTCAATCTCGACAAGGCCGTGTTCTTCGATCCTGAAAGCCAGGTGCGGATCGTGTGACGGCCATTAGAGCGCCGCGCGTCCAATAAGACGCGCTAACGACGCTCTAACGCTATGAGTTTGCGGCGGCCGTCACCGTGAGCGTCACCGGCGCGAAGCGCGAGGAGACCGCTTCGACGGTGATTTCGCCGGTAAAGCCTGTCGCCTCCAGCCAGAAGCCCGCTGTGCCGCCCTGCAGCGGCACATTGGTCGGGCCGACGATTCTTGCCGGCCCATGCACCTTCAGCGAAATGCTGTCGTTCATGAAGGGCAGGCGCTGGCCGCACTGGTCGAGGGCGCGGATGATGACACGGGTGCTGTCGCGTTCGCGGGCCTTCAGCGTCTGGCTGTCGGCGACGATTTCAAGCGTCGTCGGCAGGGGATCGGCTGCCAGCGTCAGGCTCGCCACCGGCCGGCCGTCGATATAACCGGTCAAGGTACCGTCGATCCATTCGAGACCCCAGGTGCCGAGTTCGTCGGCGGTGAAGTGGCGATGGTCGAGCACGACGGGCGGATGCGGCAGATGCGGGTAATTCTCGCGGTCCGGACCGACGCGCTTGGAAAGCGCACCATATTGCAGTTCCACCTCGTCGCAATTGGTCAGGACGATCAGCGGCAGCACGCCGCCGATATTGCGCTCGCCGCGCGCCCAGAAGGTTGCCGGCTTCATGACGATCTCCTCGGAAGGATCGCACTGGCTGATATAGGCATGGGCGGCGAATTTCGGCTCGCGGAACATGTCCATGACGCCGTGATAGCAGATGCGGTCGCCGGAGCCGAAATCCTTGTGGGTGTTGTAATCGAACATGCACCAGCCGATGGCGCCCGAAATATCCGGGTCGCCATAGGCGGCGTTCAGCACGTCGAGATGCCGGCGCACATGCTCGGCCTGGCGCTGCTCCTGATCGTAGATCTTCGTCGGGTACATGTGGCCGTTGAACTCGGTGATGAGGTACGGCACCTTGGCGGACAGACCGGTATTTTCCTGCTGGGCGCGAAGGACGGTGCGCGGGCGGTTGGCGCCCGGCAGTTCCTCATTGCCGAGGATGAAGTCGTTCATCGTGTAGACGTCTTCGAGCAGCTCGCTCTCGGTGATATAACGCACGCCGCCGGTCTGGCGGGTGCTGTCGAGTTCGCGGGCCAGGCGGTTGGTCTCGACGTAGAAGTCGTGGCTATCCTGCGACTCGTTGATGCGCACGCCCCAGATGATGATCGAGGGATGATTCCAGTCGCGCTCGATCATGCGGCGGACGTTTTCGATCGATTCCTTCTGCCAGTCGGCATCGCCGATATGCTGCCAGCCGGGGATTTCCTCGAAAACCAGCAGGCCGATCGTATCGCAGCGGTCGAGGAACCATTTCGACTGCGGATAATGCGAGGTGCGGACGATATTGCACTTCAGCACGCTCTTCATGATGTCGGCGTCGCGCTCCTGGGCGGAGCGGCCGGCGGCATAACCGACATAGGGGAAGGCCTGGTGACGGTTGAGGCCGCGCAGCTTCAGCGGCTTGCCGTTCAAGAGGAAACCTTCCGGCGTGAATTCGGCGGTGCGGAAGCCGAAGCGGCTCGAGACACGGTCCGAGCCGTGCTCGGTCCTGAGTTCGACCGTGACCTCGTAGAGCGTGGGATCGGTGATGTCCCAGAGCGCGATGCCGGTCAGGCCGCCGAAGGAAAGCCTGGCACGGTCACCGATCGTTTCGGTTGCCGCGGTGGCGATCACCGTGCCGTCCGCCTGCTTCAGCGTCGCGGTGACCGTCGCCGAGAAGCTGCGGCTCTCCGGGTTGGCGATATCGACACGGACGGTTGCTGACTTCTCCGGGGCAAGAACGTCTGCGGTTTCGATCTTGAGATTGCGGATCGACACAGGGTCGGTGACCTTCAGCCAGACGTCGCGGTAAATGCCGGCATAGGTCAAATAATCGATGCGGCCGCCGAAAGGCGGAATGGCGGGGTTTTCGCTGCCGTCGATCTTGACGGTCACGAGGTTCTCACCCTTGAGCAGCTTGCCGGTGAGGCGGGCCTCGAAGGGGGTGTAGCCGTCCTTATGGGCGATGATTTCTTCGCCGTTCAAATAGACGACGCTGTCGGCCATGGCGGCATCGAAGACGAGCGAGATTTCGCGGCCCTCGAATTCCGGCAGCCAGCGCAGCACTTTCTGATAGGTGAAGGCGCGCTGATAGCTTGTCTCGTCGAAATAGTTAAAGGGCAGTTCGACGGCGGTATGGGGCAGGCTGACCGACCTGGCGGCATCGAAGCTTTCGAGCAGACGCTGGCCGAAGCCCTCGTGAAAACTCCAGCCTTCGTTGAAGGAAACGACGGACCGCATCTCAGGCTCTCCCGGTGATGGCATCAGCAGCGGTGCGGTGCCTCTCGGCGCGTGAAGATCGGGTCATCTGTATTTCTCCTTGAGGCGATAAGGTGCGAGGCAGCGCAAGCGCGTCACATCGAATTTGATTCCTGCGATGCGCTTTAGCTTTTTTCATGCATGCCGTCATCCGCAACCGCTTCACAGTGTTTCGGGTGACATGTGTTCGAGCAATGCCGTCTTGGCCGACGATTCGATGTCGTCAGGTGTCTGTCCTGCATGGGGTGCGGTGTTCCAGTGTTTACGGATATTGAGCGCCGTTGGTCTTGGTATAGATCGAATAGACCGAACGCGTCGCGGTGATGAAGAGCCGGTTTTTCTTGGGGCCGCCGAAGGTAAGATTGGACACCGTCTGCGGCACCCTGATCTTGCCGAGCAGGGTGCCGTCTGGCGAAAAGCAGTGCACGCCGTCACCGGCACTCGTCCAGAGATTGCCCTGGACATCGAAGCGGAAGCCATCGGGATTGCCAACGTCGAGGCTGCAGAAATAGCGGCTGTTCGTCAGCCTCCGGCCGTCGATGACATCGAAAACTCTTATGTGACGCGGCACTTCATGTTTTGCCGAGCCGGAATCGGCGATATAGAGCTTCGTCTCGTCGGGCGAGAAGGCAAGGCCGTTCGGCTGGATGAAATCCTCGACGACGGCCTCGATTGCGCCGCTTGCCGGGTCGATCCGATAGACGTTGCGGGTGGGCTGCTCGGGCTCGGCCCTGTGGCCCTCGTAATCCGACAGGATGCCGTAGGTCGGATCGGTGAACCAGATCCCGCCGTCGGAATGCACGACGAGATCGTTCGGCGAATTCAGCCGCTTGCCCTTGTAGCTGTCGGCGAGAATGGTGATCGTGCCGTCCGGTTCGGTGCGGGTGACGCGGCGGCCGCCATGTTCGCAGGAGATGAGCCGGCCCTGCCGGTCGCGGCTATTGCCGTTGACATAATTGGAGGGCGCGCGGAAGACGGAGACCGTACCGTCGGGCGTCCAGCGCATCATGCGTTCGTTCGGGATATCGCTCCAGAGAAGGCAGTTCAGGTCGGAAAACCAGACCGGACCTTCCGTCCAGCGGCAGCCGGAATAGAGCTCTTCAAGTGCGGCACTGCCGATGACCAGAGCGGCGAAACGTTCATCGCGGATGTCATAAAGCGGATTGTCGGCCAAGCCAGTTCCTCCCTGAATGCTGCCGCCCTCTTCCTACTGCATAATCCTTTCGACCGGAATCGATTTGAGGATGAAATTATGCCGCAGTTCAAAGTGTGGCGTCTGAAAAGACGCCGGAGCCCGGCAATGGGAAAAGCCGGGCTCGGGACTTGTCAGAGGGCTGCGACCGGATGCGGCGAGCCGTCATAGGCGCCCCAGATCGATTGGTCGAAGCAGATAACCGAGCCGGTCATCAGGCCGGATTCGGAAGACGACAGATAGGCGCAGGCGCGCGCCACCTCGTGCGGATCGACGAGGCGGCCGAAAGGCTGGCCTGCCGCCGCCTTCTCCAGCCAGTCGGACGGCGCGCCATGATATTCGCGCTGGATACGATCTTCGCCTTCGGAGGCCATCCAGCCGATATTGAGGCCGTTGACGCGGATGCGGTTGCGCAGCAGCGCATAGGCGGTGTTCTTCGTCAGCGTTTCCAGCGCGCCCTTGGAGGCGCAATAGGCGGCGATGAAGGGCTGGCCCGCTTTGGCCGACATCGAGCCGATATTGACGATGGTGCCTTCGGTCTGTTCGCGGCGCATGACCTTTACCGCCTCCTGCATCAGGAAAAACGGTGCGCGCACATTGACGGCGAACATGGTGTCGAAGAGTTCCGGGCTGGTGTCGAGGATGGTGCCGCGATCGGTGATGGCGGCGGCATTGACCAGCGCATCGACCCGGCCGAAGGCCTCGTCGCAGGTGTGGACGACGTGGCTCGCATCTTCGACTTTGGTGAGGTCGGCCTTGACGTAAACGACCTTCACGCCGGTCGCGGCCGAAATCTCTTCGGCCTTCGCCTTGCCCTTGGCTTCGTTACGGCCGCAGATGACGATGCCTTCAGCGCCGCGTTCGGCGAAGAGGCGTGCAATGGTGGCGCCCAATCCTTGCGTGCCGCCGGTGACGATGGCGATCTTGCCGTCGAGACGGCCGTGGTCTGTGCTCATGTGGTTCCTCCTTGGTGATGATATGCAAATGGCCTCCCGCGGGGCGCGGGAGGCTCGTATGGTGCCGTGTGGCCTCCAAGTCAGCTCAATTTCTTCTGCGCCTGTTCGGCAAGTGCCGCCGTAAAGGCTTCGTCGCTCCAGCCTTCGTTCAACGCCTCGTGCATCAGCCGCGCCTGCGTCTTCGGCGCCAGGCCGCCGAGCGGCGGGTCGCGGTCGAGGTTGGTCGGGAAGGAATAACCTTCGGCGCAGGCAGCGACGGCGTTGGCGATTTCGTCGGGAGAGAGCTTGCCCTGCAATGTTTTCAAGGCGGGAAAGAGCCTGGCGCTCATCCTCTCGCGGTTGACGGTTTCCATGGCGCGGCCGAAGGCGGAGGAGACCTGCAGGAGATTGGCGACGCGCTTGATATCGGCCGAGCGGTTGGTGCCGGCGGCGTGGAAAAGCGCGGGATTGAAGAAGACGACGTCGCCTTTTTCGAGCGGCAGCTGGATATGGTTGGCCTCGAAATAATCGCGGAACTCCGGGCGCTTCAGCGCGAGATAACCCGGCACATAGGTCTGGCTGTGCGGCAGGAAGAGCGTCGGGCCGCTTTCGAGTGGCATGTCGCAATGGGCGACCGCGCCCTGCAGCGTCAGCACCGGCGAGAGCCGGTGCACATGCGCCGGAAACTGCTCGATCACCGCAGACGACTGGAAGCCGAGATGGTAATCGCGATGGGCGGACTGCGCCGCGCCGCCCGGATTGACGCGGTTGACTTGCGCCGTCATCTGGTAGCTCGGGCCGAGCCAGGCCTGGCTTGCGAGTGCAACGATGGCGTTGCCGTAATATTCGGCGAAATTCGCCGGATCGGCGAGGCAATGTTTTTCCAGCGAATTCCAGATGCGGTCGTTGGCGCCTGGTTTGGCGAAGTGATCGCCGCCACCGGTGGCGGTGCGGTGCTGTTCCTCGATAATCTCATCGAAAATCGCGCTGGCGCGGTCGATGATGCCGGTATCCTCGTAAGCGTGCTTGAAAACGGCGACGCCCGGACCTTCGCCGAAGGCCTCACAGATCTCGGCCAGGACGGCACGCCGGCCCTGCGTGGTTGCAACTGCCGCCGCCACCTTGCGGCTGTCATAGATCAATACGTTTTTTTCGACTGCAGACGCGGTGGGGTAATCGGCAAGCGCGGTGGCCTTTTCCGCAAGGCGGCGAAAATCCTCGAGATCGCAGCCATCTTCGCTGAGCCAGACACGGTCGGCGCGCAGTTTCTGCTGATTGTCGGTCTTCATGATGGCTCCTCCTCTTTCGATGAAGGCACTATACGCCGCGATACCGGGTGATATAGATCAGGAATCCATCAAAAAACCATCAAACAGCTTCCATGGCCCATCTCTTCCTCGTCAAGGACATCGCCTTCCAGGCCGGCTTGAGCACCGCCACCGTCGACCGGGTGCTGAACGGCCGGCCGGGTGTGCGTCAGCAGACGGAAATGCGGGTGAAGGCGGCGATCGCCGAGCTGGACAGGCAGCAGGCAGGCGCGATCGGCAGCGGCCGCATGCTGGCGATCGATATCGTCATGGAGACGCCGCAGCGGTTCAGCGATGCGGTGCGCGCCGCCTTCGAGGCCGAGATGGCGGCCTTCCTGCCCGGCATCTTCCGCTGCCGGTTCCATTTCGCCGAAGTGATGAAGCCGGCCGAGATGGTGCAGCTTCTCGACCGCATCCGCCTGCGCGGCACTGCTGGCATCGTGCTCAAGGGGCCCGATGTCGCCGAGGTGGCTGCCGCCGTCGCCCGGTTGGATACGGCCGGCATTCCTGTGGTGACGCTGGTGACCGACCTGCCGAATTCGGCGCGGATCGCCTATGCCGGCGCCGATAATCGGGCGGCGGGCGAGACGGCGGCCTATCTCATCGGCGAAATACTCGGGAGCCGTGGCGGCAAGGTGCTGGTGACGCTGTCGAGCGGGCGGTTTCGCGGCGAGGAGGAGCGCGAAATCGGCTTTCGCCGCATCATTCGCGCTCATTATCCCGAGATCGGCATCAGCGAAATCAGCGAGGGGCACGGCGCCGATGCGGCGACGGGAGCGCTGGCGGCCGCCGCTCTTGCGGCCGATCCCACGATCAACGCCGTCTATTCGATCGGCGGCGGCAACCGGGCGGTGCTGGCGGCCTTCGATGCGGCCAGGCGCCCGGTCAGCGTCTTTGTCGCCCATGACTTGGACGCCGACAACCGCGCCTTGCTTGCCGCGCGGCAGATCGGCTTCGTGCTGCATCACGATCTCAGAACAGATGCGCGTTCGGCTTTCAGGGCGATCATGGGCCGGGCGACGTCGCCGGGTCGGGCGGTTTCGGCCTCGCTGTCATCGGTCGAAATCATCACGCCCTATAATATGCCGGCGGGCGATTGAGCCAATCGGCTTCCTTCGATGCCGACTTCGGGCTACAGCTTCAACAGGAGTAGAGGTGATCGATATGGATTACAGCGACGTCAGCACGATTGCGGCCTGGATTACCGAGCAGGGACTGAAGGGCGCTTCGGAATCCGAACTCATGACCGGTTTCTGCGCGGCCTGCCGGAAGGCCGGCCTGCGGATCGACCGCGGCCTGGCGTTGATGGATACGCTGCATCCGGTGCATGAAGGCCGCGCCTTCCGCTGGGACAGCGAGGAACTGGTCGAGACGGAATTCGAATATGGCCCGTCGGGTACGGGCGAGGCGGCTGCGAGCTGGCAGCGTTCGTCCTTCTATCATCTCTGGTCGGGCAATGAGCGGGAGGTGCGCCGCCGCATCGGCTTCGGCGATCCGATCGATTTCAGCCAGCTCGACAAGATCGTCGAGGCCGGCCATACCGATTATATCGCGATGATGCATCGTTTCGCCGAGGCCGGCACGATCGGCGAGATGGATTGCTTCTTCTCGAATTTCTCGACGAAGCACCCCGAAGGCTTTTCCGACCACGACCTCGCCATCCTGCGCAAGCTGGTGCCGGTGCTGGGGCTGGCGATCAAGTGCATCGCGCTCGGGCGCATTGCCCGTACCATCGCCGAGGTCTATCTCGGCGAGGATGCGGCGCGCCAGGTGATGGAAGGCAAGATCAGCCGCGGCAAATCGGAGCGGATTTCAGCGGCGCTGTGGTTTTCCGATCTGTTGAACTACACCAAGATTTCCGATCGCGTGCCGCCGGAGGAAATCATCCCGCTGCTCAACGATTACAGCGAGGTGGCGATCTCGGCGATCCATGAAGCCGGCGGCAATGTGCTGAAGCTGATCGGCGACGGGGTGCTTGCCATCTTCAAGGGCGAGGCGACGCAGGAAACCTGCCGCGCGGCACTGAAGGCCGAAGCGCTTCTGCGGGAGAAGCTCCGCAAGCTGAACGACGAACGCAAGGCGGACGACAGGCCGACGACGGATGTCTATATCGGCCTGCATATCGGTGACGTTTTCTATGGTAATATCGGCAGCCAGGACCGGTTGGACTTCACCGTTATCGGCCCTGCCGTCAATGAGGTCAGCCGCATTGCTTCGATGTGCCGCTCGGTCGATCTCAACCTGTTGATCTCCTCCGATTTCGCCGCCGCGATCCCGGAGAACCAGCGCGCGGCACTCGCCTGTGTCGGGCGCTATGCATTGCGTGGCGTGCAGCGCGCCCAGGAGCTCTATACGCTCGACAGCGCCCGGCTGAATGCCTGATTTTCACTCACCTATCGCAGCAGTCCCTGGCCGCCGTCGATCCAGATCGGCGTGCCGGTGATGTGCCGGGCGCGCTCGGAGGCGAGGAAGAGGATGGTCTCGGCGACATCCTCGCTCTTGCCTGCCTTGCCGCCAGCAATCGGGATGTCGCCTTCCGGCCAGATGACCGGAACCTCCGTCTCTTCACGATGGCGGCTATCGGTATTGGCGTCGATACTGGTCTCGATCTCACCCGGGCAGACGGCGTTGACGCGAATGCCATGCCGGCCGAGCTCGAGGGCGAGCTGCTGAACCATGGCGACCTGGCCGGCCTTGGTGGCGGTATAGGCGGTGGCGCCCGGCGTGGTGAAGGTG
The DNA here is from genome assembly GCF_014197615.1 of Rhizobium esperanzae. Classification (GTDB taxonomy): domain Bacteria; phylum Pseudomonadota; class Alphaproteobacteria; order Rhizobiales; family Rhizobiaceae; genus Rhizobium; species Rhizobium esperanzae_A. Next base: position 158,369 of record NZ_JACIFY010000017.1, on the reverse strand, counting down.
CGGGTGCCGTTGATCGAGGAGACGACGACGATCGAACCGCCGCGGCACTTCAGATGCGGAACCGTCAGATGCAGGGTCAAATAGGTGCCGCGCAGATTGACAGCGATCGTCTTGTCCCATTCATCCGGCTTCAGATCGTCGATCGGCGCCCAGACGCCGTTGATCCCGGCATTGGCGACAACGATATCGAGGCCGCCGAAGGTCTCCGTCAGTGCCTTCACCGCGGCTCGCATTTGCGCTTCGTCGCTGGTATCGGCCGTCAAGGCGATCGACCGGCCGCCGGCGGCGTCGATTTCTTCGCAGGTCTTTTCGACCTCCTCGGCGGTGCGGCTCAGGGCTGCGACCTTTGCTCCCTCGGCAGCGAGCTTCAACGCGGCCGCTTTGCCGATGCCGGAACCAGCGCCGGTCACCAATGCGATCTTTCCCTTCAGCTCCATAGCCGAACCTCCTTGACCTTCTGCCGATAGCCAATGTTCGGCGCAGCTCTTGGTTCCGGCGGCGGCGTGTCGTCAGCCTATCTGAGGAGCGACTTCCTCAAGGCCCATTTCTCCGGCCCGTGAACGGCGGCAAAGAGCAGCCCGGCGAGGAAGGTGAAGTGATCGATGAAGAAGCCGATCTCGGACTGGTTCTGCTGCCAATGGGACGGGCCGTGGAAGGCAAAGGCGAGGAAGATCACATAGATGCCGGCGAGCAGGCTCGCCTCGGTGAAGAAGGCGCCGGATATGAAGGCGAGCGCCAGGGCGATCTCGAAGAAGGCGGCGACCCAGGTGAGCAGTGTCGCCATCGGAAAACCGGCGGCGGCGATATAGTCCGCCGTCGTACCGATGCCGGCGAACTTGAAGCCGGCCGCCATGAAAAAGATAAAACTGAAAATGACGCGGGCAATGATGATTGCGATCGCTCTGGCCATATGGAAACCTCCTCTTGAGCTTCTACTATGACGGATGAGAGGCTCGATGTCCGACACCATGAATGAAAAAGGGCCGCTTGCGCGACCCTTTCCTCTTACCACTCGGCAAAACTGCCATCGGCATGCCGCCAAATCGGGTTGCGCCAGCGATGTCCCTCCTTGGCGCGCTCGATGACATAGGCCTCGTCGACCTCGATGCCGAGGCCCGGCCCTTGCGGGATCGAGACGAAACCATCGGCATAGTGGAACACCTCCTTGTTGGAGATGTAATCGAGGATGTCGTTGCCGGTGTTGTAGTGGATGCCGAGGCTCTGTTCCTGGATGAAGGCGTTATAGCTGACGGCATCGACCTGCAGGCAGGCGGCTAGCGCGATCGGGCCGAGCGGGCAATGCGGCGCGAGCGCCACATCATAGGCTTCGGCCATCGCCGCGATCTTGCGGCATTCGGTGATGCCGCCGGCGTGGGAAAGATCCGGCTGGATGATGTCGACATAGCCGTCGGCGAGCACCTGCTTGAAGTCCCAGCGCGAAAAAAGCCGCTCGCCGAGCGCGATCGGGGTCGAGGTGTGGTTGACGATCTCGCGCAGCGCTTCCTTGTTTTCAGACAGCACCGGCTCTTCGATGAACATCAGCTTGTAGGGGTCGAGCTCCCTGGCGAGAACTTTCGCCATCGGCTTATGGACGCGGCCGTGGAAATCGACGCCGATACCGATATGCGGGCCGATCGCCTCGCGAATGGCGGCGATGGTTTCGACGGCCTTCTCCACCTTCTCGTTGGTGTCGACGATCTGCATTTCCTCGCAGCCGTTGAGCTTGATCGCCTTGAAGCCGCGGGCGACCACGTCTTTGGCGTTGTTGGCGACATCAGAAGGGCGGTCGCCGCCGATCCAGGAATAGACCTTGATGCGGTCGCGCAGCTGCCCGCCGAGCAGGGAATGGATCGGCTGGCCCAGCGCCTTGCCCTTGATATCCCAGAGCGCCTGATCGATGCCGGAAATCGCGCTCATATGGACGGCGCCACCGCGATAGAAGCCGCCGCGATACATCACCGTCCAATGGTCTTCGATCAGGAAGGGATCCTTGCCGATCAGATAGTCTTCCAGTTCGTGGACGGCGGCCTGGACGGTCAGGGCACGGCCTTCGACAACCGGTTCGCCCCAGCCAACGATGCCTTCATCGGTCTCGATCTTCAGAAACAGCCAGCGCGGCGGAACGATATAGGTGGTGAGTTTGGTGATCTTCATCTCAGGTCTCAATCTCTTCTCGGATTTGCGATGGGACAGCGCGTCCACAGCCTCTCGTGATTGATCATTTCGTCCTGCCGATCGCCTTCTCGGCGGCGGCAAGGTCGCGAACCGCAAGGTCGAGCATGCGATTGGCGCATTCCCTGGCGCCCGCCTTGTCGCGCATGCGCAAGGCTTCGACGAGTTCACCGTGAACGAGCACCGCATCCTCCCGGTTTTCGACGGCGATATTGGAGGCATGCAGCGCATATTTCAGGGCAGCATGGATGGCGCTGGACAGACGGCGGAACACCTGGTTGTGGCTGGCGGTGAGCAGCACCGTATGAAACATAACGTCGGCGTCGGTGAAACTTTCCGGATCGCCTGCGCTGTCGCGCATCTGCCGCCAGGCCTTGTCGAGATCGGCGATCTCCTGGGCGCTGGCGCGCTCTGCGGCATATTCGGCGGCGGCCGGTTCGATGGTGCGCCGGGCTTCGAGAATGCATCCGAGCAGATCGAAGTCCTTGATGTAAGGTCCCATCCAGTCGAGCACCTCGGCGTCCAGGATGTTCCAGTCGTCCCTGTCGCAGACAGTCGTTCCGACCCGCGGTTTGCCGCGCACGAGGCCTTTGGATTCCAGCACTTTCAGCGATTCACGAATGACGGTGCGGCTGACACCATAGAGGTCGCAAAGATCGTTCTCGCGGGGCAACGGCGAGCCCGAGGGATAGCGGTCTGCGCAGATATCCTGAGCGATTGCCGCCGTGACGTTGCGGCGGACACGCGGCCGGCGTTCGCTGCCGGAGCTTTCCGCTCGGGCCTGTTCCTCAGTCGATTCCAACTTCACCTCTCCGTGCTCTCTCCCGGGCAGCAACCGAACCTGATTATCCGAATTCGATCCGCTTTGCGACGGGTCCATCCGGCTCTCATGACTATCCTATTATCTAAATCATCATACTTTGGCAATTGACTGGTATGATGATTTATCATAATTCATTGGACGCTGCCTGGGAGGCAGCTGCTCGATTTCAGAGTTTAGGGAGAGAGACATGCGCTTGTTCAAAGCAGCCATCCTGGCTGGCACATTCGCCCTTCTGGCGGCCGGCTCGGCATTTTCCGCAGACGTCAAGATAGGGTTCATCGTCAAGCAGCCTGAAGAGCCCTGGTTCCAGGACGAATGGAAATTCGCCGATCAGGCCGCCAAGGAGAAAGGCTTCACCGTCGTCAAGATCGGCGCCGAAGACGGCGAGAAGGTTCAGTCGGCGATCGACAATCTCGGCGCCCAGGGTGCGCAGGGCTTCATCATCTGCACGCCCGACGTCAAACTCGGCCCCGGCATTGTCGCCAAGGCGGAAGCCAATCAGCTGAAGCTGATGACGGTCGACGACCGTCTCGTCAGCGCTGACGGCAAGCCGCTGGAAGACGTGCCGCATATGGGTATCTCGGCCACCAAGATCGGCGAAACCGTTGGGCAGGCAATCGTCGACGAGATCAAGAAGCGCGGCTGGGACATGAAGAATGTCGGCGCGGTCCGTATCTCCTACGACCAGCTGCCGACTGCCGTCGACCGCGTCGAAGGCGCGATCTCGGTGCTGAAGTCGGCCGGCTTCCCGGCCGAAAACATCTACGACGCGCCGCAGGCAAAGACGGATACGGAAGCAGCCCTCAACGCGGCAACCACCGTGCTCAACAAACATGCCGACGTGAAATACTGGGTCGCCTTCGGCCTTAACGACGAAGCCGTCCTCGGCGCCGTCCGCGCTTCGGAATCGGTCGGTATTCCGGCAACCAACGTTATCGGTGTCGGCATCGGCGGCGCGGAATCGGCGATCAATGAGTTCAAGAAGCCGGCTGCGACGGGCTTCTTCGGCACCGTCATCATCTCTCCGAAGCGTCATGGCTATGAAACGGCGCTTGATATGTACGACTGGATCGCCAACAACAAGGAGCCGGCAAAACTGACGTTGACCTCCGGTTCGCTGGCGCTGCGCGGCGATTACGAAAAGGTCCGCAAGGATCTTGGCATCGAATGATCATCCTTCCAGGATGACGAACGTCCGGCGGCGACTTCACCTGCCGCCGGGTCCTTCTCGATGGAGCGACGATGGCCTTCCTCGAATTCAACGATATTTCCAAGGGTTATCCCGGCGTGCAGGCGCTGGCGGGTGTTTCCTTCTCGGTCGAGAAGGGCGCCGTTCACGGACTGATGGGCGAAAACGGCGCCGGAAAATCGACGCTGATCCGGGTGCTGTCGGGCGATCAGGCCGCCGATGCCGGCCGCATCCTGATCGACGGCGAGGAGCAGAACTACGGATCGGTTCGCGACGCCTTCCATGCCGGCGTCATCGTCATCCACCAGGAACTGCAGCTGGTTCCGGAGCTGACGGTCGCCGAAAATCTCTGGCTCGGGCGCTTTCCGGCCAAGGGCGGCGTGATCCATGCCAAAACCCTGATCGAGACGGTGCGCTCGAAGCTCGAAGAGATCGGCATCGATGTCGATCCGTCGGCCAAGGTCGCTTCGCTTTCGATCGGTGCGCGGCAGATGGTCGAGATTGCCAAGGCCGTGATGCTCGATGCACGGGTGATCGCGCTGGATGAACCGACCTCCTCGCTTTCCTCGCGCGAAAGCGAAATCCTGTTTTCGCTCATCGACAGGCTGAAGGCGAAGGGAACGGTCATTCTCTATGTTTCGCATCGTCTCGACGAGATCTTTCGGCTTTGCGACAGCCTGACGGTGCTGCGCGACGGCAAGCTTGCTGCCCACCATCCTCGGATCGCCGAGACGACACGCGAGCAGATCATCTCGGAAATGGTCGGGCGTGAAATCAGCAATGTCTGGGGATGGCGCGAACGTGCGCTCGGCGGCGTCAGGCTGGAGGTCAAGGGCCTGTCCGGGCCGAAGCTGCGCAATCCGATCAGTTTTTCCGTCCGCCAGGGCGAGATCCTCGGTTTTTTCGGCCTGATCGGCGCTGGCCGCAGCGAAATGGCGCGGCTGCTCTACGGCGCCGACATCCGGCATCAGGGTCAGGTCACGATCGATGGCGTCGCCGTTTCGCCGAACAATCCGAAGGCGGCGATCAATGCCGGCCTGGTGCTCTGCCCCGAGGACCGCAAGTTCGACGGCATCGTCCAGGGCCGGTCGATCGAGGAGAATATCGCGATCTCCTCGCGGCGGCATTTCTCGCCCTTCGGCATTTTGAGCCTGAAACAGGAGGCGGCGCTGGCGGATCGGTTCATCGCCCGGCTCCGGGTGCGCACGCCATCGCGCAAGCAGGACATCATCAATCTCTCGGGCGGCAACCAGCAGAAGGTCATTCTCGGCCGCTGGCTCTCCGAGCAGGGTATCAAGGTTCTGGTGATCGACGAGCCGACGCGCGGCATCGATGTCGGAGCGAAATCGGAAATTTACGAAATTCTCTACGAGCTGGCGGCCGGCGGTATGGCGATCGTGGTGATCTCAAGCGAGCTGCCGGAGGTCATGGGTATTTCCGATCGCATCATGGTGATGTGCCAGGGCAGGGTGGCCGCCAATGTCGCCCGCCAGGATTTCGACGAGCGCAGCATCCTGACGGCAGCGCTTCCCGACAAGAATGCCGCAGGCACCATTTAAGACTGGAACACCGACGATGAATTCGTTGAAAAAAATCCTTCTCGGCGAACAGGGGCTGGTGGTGATCTTCACTGCTGCCTTCGTGATCGTCTCGCTCTTCGTTCCGAATTTTCTGACCGAGCGCAACATGCTGGGGCTGCTGCAATCGGTCGTCACGATCGGCATTGTCGCCTGCACGATGATGTTCTGCCTGGCCTCGCGCGATTTCGACCTTTCTGTGGGATCGATCGTCGCCTTCTCCGGCATGGCCGCGGTGATGGTGTCGAACGCCACCGGCTCCATCCCCCTCGGCCTGCTGGCCGCCCTGCTCTGCGGCGCCGTCGTCGGCTTCGTCAACGGCATCGTCATTGCCCGCTTTCGGATCAACGCGCTGATCACGACGCTCGCGACCATGCAGATCGTGCGCGGGCTGGCGCTGATCGCTTCGGATGGCCGCGCCGTCGGCATCAACGATCCTGCTTTCTATCAGCTTGCCCTGTCGCGCTTCCTGACCGTGCCGATGCCGATCTGGATCATGCTGATCCTTTTCCTCCTCTTCGGTTTCGTGCTCAACCGCACCGTCTTCGGCAAGAACACGCTGGCAATCGGCGGCAATCCCGAAGCGTCGCGGCTGGCGGGGGTCAACGTCGTCAACATGCGCATCTGGATCTTTGCGCTGCAGGGCCTCGTCTGCGGTATTGCCGGTATTCTGCTCGCCTCGCGCATCACCTCCGGCCAGCCGAATGCGGCGACAGGGCTCGAGCTTTCGGTGATTTCGGCCTGCGTCCTCGGCGGCGTTTCGCTGGCCGGCGGCCGGGCGGCGATGAGCGGCGTCATCGTTGGCGTACTGATCATGGGCATTGCCGAAAACGTTATGAATCTGCTGAACATCCAGGCATTCTATCAGTATGTCGTGCGCGGGCTGATCCTGCTGGTCGCGGTGCTGCTCGACAATTTGAGATCTTCGGCTGCGGGACGACGTGGATGAACCAGGGACGAGTTGCGGACCAAATCGAGCTGCGGCATGGCGATCTCGCCGTCCGGGTCAGCCGTCGGGGTGCTGCGGTTACCGCCGCCACCTATCGGGGGACACCTTTTCTCGTTGGGGCCGGTGGGCCGAATGGTGCGATGGCGAATTTCGCGATGGTGCCGTTCGGCAATCGTGTGGAAGGCAACGCCATGTCCTTTGCCGGACGCGACTATGCCTTCCAGCCGAATACCTCCGATGCGCTCTATCGGCATGGCGACGGCTGGCTCGGCCTCTGGCAGCTGGAAGAGGCCAGCGCGGAGCATGCACAGTTCTGCTTTTCCCGCAGCGCCGACAGTGTTTCACCCTATGCCTACCTGACCCGGCAGGAGATCCGTCTTGCCGGCGACGCTCTGGTGCTGACGCTTTCGGTGGAAAACCGGGGCGAAACCGCGCTTCCCTTCGGGCTCGGTCAACATCCCTTCTTGGCGCGGACGCCAATGACGAGGCTGACGATTGCGGCCGATCGCTACTGGAGCGAGCGGCCGGACAATCTCCTCGACGTGCCTGGTCCTGTGCCTGACCACTTCGATTTCAGATCCGAAAAGCTGTTGCCGCAGATGTGGATGAACAACGCGTTTGAGGGATGGGATGGGCGGGCTGTCATCGCCTGGCCGGAACTTGGAATTCAGGCGGCGCTGGAAGCCGATGGCGCGCTCGATCGCTTCATGCTGTATATGCCCGTTGATCGCAGCGACTTCTTCTGCCTCGAACCGATGAGCCACCTGCCGAACGGGCATCACCTGCCTGGTTTCGGGGGCTTGAAGCCGCTGGCGCCGGGGGAGGTTCTTGCCGGAAAGGTGACGATCCTGATGTCGGCGCTGCCGGTTCAACCGGAGGGCTGAAAGATGGGCGGCCGCCTGCAGGGCAAGAACATTCTGATCACAGGTGCGGCGCAGGGTATCGGCCTGGCGATCACGACGGCGTTCCTCCGGGAAAATGCCGCTGTCTTTCTCATCGACCGCGACGCTGCGCTGTTGGCGGAGACGGCGAAGGAACTCCAGAGCAATGGCGGACAACTCGGTTACCTGCCGGCCGATATTACCGATGCCGGAACAATCGCGACGGCGGTCGCGCGGGCGAGCAAAGAGATCGGACCGCTGAACGCGCTCGTCAACAATGCCGGGGTCAATGTCTTCGCCGAACCGCTCGAGACGACGGATGCCGAATGGGACCGCTGCTTCGACATCAATCTCAAGGGTGCATGGAACTGCTGCAAGGCGGTGTTGCCCGGCTTGATCGAACAAGGGGGCGGCGTCATTCTCAACATCGCCTCGACGCATGCTTTCACCATCATCCCGCACACATTTCCCTATCCGCTGGCAAAACACGCGCTGCTCGGGATGACGAAATCGCTGGGGCTCGAATATGCGGCCCGCAATATCCGGGTGAACGCGCTGGCGCCGGGTTATGTCTCGACGCAGAAGGTGATCGATTACTGGAACAGCTTCCCCGATCCGGAGGCAGCCAAGGCCGAGACGATGCGGCTGCATCCCGGTGGCCGCATCGCAACGCCGGAAGAGATCGCCATGGCGGCGGTGTTCATGATCTCCGACGAATGCCCGTTCATGAACGCCACCTGCCTGACGATCGATGGCGGTCTCAGCGTGCAGCAGCATTCCGTCTGAGAGGCATCGCCGACGCTGATTTTTACACGCCTGTCGTCTTCTGCAGATAGAGCGTTATATTGCCTGTCGGGAAGGCTAACCTGATCTTCCGCAGGCTTGGAGCGGCGGCGCCGCTGCCTGAAAGCTCAATCGAAAACAGGAGGACGGCATGCAGATCAATCGTACGGCTTCGGCTCATTGGAGCGGTGGCCTCAAGGACGGCAAGGGCCTGATCTCGACGCAGAGCGGCGCCCTGAAGGATTATCCCTACGGCTTTGCCAGCCGCTTCGAAGGCATTGCCGGCACCAATCCGGAAGAGCTGATCGGTGCAGCCCATGCCGGTTGCTTCACCATGGCGCTGTCGCTGATCCTCGGCGAGGCCGGCTTCACCGCCGAACACATGGAAACCTCGGCAAAGGTGACGCTCGAAAGCGTCGAGGGCGGTTTTGCCGTCACCGCCATCCATCTTTCCCTCTCCGGCCGTATTCCCGGCGCCGATGAGGCGACCTTCACCGAGCTTGCCAACAAGGCGAAGGCCGGCTGCCCGATTTCCAAGGCGCTCGCCGCCGTTCCGATCACGCTCGACGTCAAGCTCGGCTGATCTGCTGCTGCCGAGGGCGATGTGCCGCGCGCATTTTGCGTCGCGGCACTTTTCGTTTGCTTTCGATATCGTTCGATCGCTTGACGCAATCCCCACTTATATCTACCAAATAGACACGCATAGGATGCGCTGCCCGTCCTTTGAGATCGCTGCGTTGCGCCGCTGGGTATTGACAAGTGACGCCTGATATTTTACGACTGACGAAATTCAAAATTCGTCAGTCGTAAATCGAGGCATCGAAACTCATGGACGACATCGCGGAAAATACGCTCGACGTCACGCGACAGGAGAATGTCACGCGCATTCTCGATGCGGCCGAGCGGCTGTTTCGTCACTACGGTTACAGCAAGACGACGGTGGCCGACATTGCCCGCGATCTCGGCATGTCACCGGCCAATATCTATCGTTTTTTCGCCTCCAAGGTGGAAATCCACCAGGCGCTCTGCGGGCGCATGCTCGCCACCGCCTATCAGATCGCCTACGACATCCGCCATCAGCCGATCAGCGCCAGTGAGCGGCTGCGCCGCTATGTCGAGACCCAGCATCAATTGACGCTCGATCTGATGCTCGACGAGATGAAGGTGCACGAGATGATCATCGTCGCGATCGAGCGCGACTGGCACGTCATCGAAAAACATATCGACCGCGTCCATGATCTCATCGCCGAAATCATTGCCGAAGGCATTGCCGCCGGCGAGTTCGCCGAGCAGGACGCGGTCGTTGCCTCGCGCTGTTTCGGCGCCGCGACGATCAATCTCTGCCATCCGCAGATGGTGGCGCAATGTCTTGCCAAAACCAACCGCGCAAGCGTCGACGAGCTGATCGATTATGTGATCAGGGCGCTGAAGAAATAACAGGCGGCAGCCGCCGTCGAAAACCCCGAAACGATCCAGGAGTGCGGACGATGTTTTCGCTCAAGACCCTCAGCCACCGCATGCCGTCCGCCGCCAGCCTCCTGCTCGTCGGCGCCATCGGCATCGGTGCTTCCGCCTGCTCGGAAGAGAAGGCCGAGGTCAAGCAAGTCATCCGGCCCGTGAAGGTCGTCGAAATCGCCAAGGCCGGCGACACGCGCAAGCTCGATTATTCGGGCTCGGTCAAGGCGCGCACCGAGATGAACCTCGGCTTTCGCGTTGCCGGCAAGATCACCGAACGCCTCGTCGATATCGGCGACAAGGTGAAGCCGGGCGACGTTCTCGCCCGGATGGACTCCACCGACTACCAGCTGGCGGTCAAGACCGCGGAAGCCAATCTCGCGGCCGCCGAAAAAGGCGTTGAAACCGCCGATCTCGTCAACAAGCGCAATCAGCAGCTCTTCGACAAGAATGTTTCGCCGAAATCCCAGCTCGAGCAGGCTTCGCTCAGTTACGATCAGGCCGTTTCAAACCGCGATGCCGCCGCCTCGGCGCTCGACCAGGCGAAGAACCAGGTGAGTTATGCGGAGCTGAAGGCCGACTACAACGGGATTGTCACGACGATCAATGCCGATGTCGGCCAGGTCGTTGCCTCGGGCACTCCCGTCGTCACCGTTGCCGTCGACGGTGAGAAGGAAGTGCAGATTGCCGTTCCGGAAAACGACATTGCCGAATTCAAGCCCGGCAAGACAGTCAAGGCAAGCTTCTGGGCCGACGACCGGCTGGTGCTTGACGGCAAGGTGCGTGAGGTTTCCGGCAGTGCCGACCAGCAGTCGCGCACATTTGCAGTCCGGGTGAGCCTGCCGAACGATCCTCAGGTATTGCTCGGCATGACGGCGACCATCGAGGCCGACGTCAGCAATGGCAACAGCTATGTCTCGATCCCGCTCAGCGCGCTTGCTGTGAAGGACGGCAAGCAGATGGTCTGGACCGTCGATCGCGCGACGGCGACTGTGCATGGCCGCGACATCAAGGTCGCCGATTTCACCGGCGACGGCGTGCATGTGACCGAGGGCCTCGACACCGGCGATCTTGTCGTTTCGGCCGGCACACAGTTCATGAGCGAAAACCTGAAGGTGAAGGTGCCGGAACAGCAGTCGGCTCTGGCCGATACCGATCAGACCGTGCGTTGATCGCGCAAATCAAAGTCATTTGAGCATGATGTTCGCTCGAGAACCGCTGAGACTTTTCGGCATCATGTTCCAAAGGGATTAAGACCATGGACGCCAACACCACCGAAAAGCGGCCCTTCAATCTTTCGCGCTGGGCGATCGGACATCCGAGCATCGCGCGCTTCCTCTTCGGGCTGATCATCATTACCGGCGTGCTCGGCCTGATGCGCATGGGCCAGCGCGAGGACCCGGAATTCACTTTCCGCGTCATGGTCGTGCAGGCGATCTGGCCGGGCGCTTCCATCCAGGAAATGGAAGACCAGGTCGTCAACAAGATCGAGCGCAAGCTGCAGGAAACGCCGCATATCGACTGGGTCAAGTCCTATACCCGGGCCGGCAGCGCGATCATCACCCTGCAGGTCAAGGGCGATACCAATTCGCAGGAGGTTGCGGACGCCTTTTACCAGGTGCGCAAGAAGGTCGGCGACATTGCGAGCGAGCTGCCGCAGGGCCTGCTCGGCCCTTATTTCAACGACGAGTTCGGCGATACTTTCATCACGCTGCATTCGATCAGCGGCGACGGCTATTCCTATCCGGAACTGAAGAAATTCGCGATCCAGGCGCGCGACATGCTGCTGACGACACCGGGTGTCGAGAAGGCCGTCATCATCGGCGACCAGCCTGAGAAGATCTATATCGACGTTTCGTCCAAGGCGCTCGCCGAGCGCGGCCTGACGATCCTCGATCTGCAAAACGCCATCAAGGGCCAGAACAATATTGATCCGGCCGGTTCCGTCGATACCGGCCTGCGCTCGGTGCGAATTTCCGTCGAAGGCGACGTCAAGAAGGCGGCCGATATCCGCGAGCTCAGCCTTCGCGCCGGCGGCCAGGTGACGCGCCTCGGCGATATTGCCACCGTCAGTTCCGGGCTCGAAGATCCCTATCAGCGCAAGTACCGTTTCAACGGTCATGACAGCGTGCAGGTCGGCGTCGTCATGGCCAAGGGCTTCAACGTCACCGACGTCGGCAAGGGTGTGGAGGCGACCTATCAGCGCTTCGAGGAGGCTCTGCCTTACGGCGTCGCCGTCGATCAGATCGCCAACCAGCCCGACGTGGTGACGGATGCGGTCAGCGAATTCATGCATGCGCTCGGCGAAGCGCTTGTCATCGTGCTCGTCGTCTCGTTCCTGTCGATCGGCTGGCGCTCGGGTCTCGTCATCGCCATCGCCATTCCGCTGGTGCTCGCTGCCACCTTCGCATTGATGTACGAACTCGGCATCGACCTGCAGCGTATTTCGCTCGGTGCGCTTATCATCGCGCTCGGACTGCTGGTCGACGATGCGATGATCGTCGTCGAGATGATGGAGCGGAAGCTGGAAGAGGGGCTGGTCAAGATCGAGGCGGCAAGTTTCGCCTATTCCTCGACCGCCTTCCCGATGCTGACCGGCACGCTGATCACCACGGCCGGCTTCATTCCCGTCGGTTTCGCCGCATCGACGGCCGGCGAATATGTTCGTTCGCTGTTTTACGTCGTCGGCATCGCGCTGGTGACCTCGTGGTTCGTCGCGGTCTATTTCACGCCATGGCTCGGCTACATGATCCTCAAGCAGCGCCATCACGCCGGCGAGCATCACGGTGCTTTCGACACCGGCTTCTATCGCCGTCTGCGCGGCACGGTCGGCTGGGCGGTGCGCCACCGGGTGATTGTGCTGCTCTTGACGCTTGGCACCTTCGTCACCAGCCTCTGGGCGTTCCAGTTCATTCCGCAGAATTTCTTCCCGCAATCCTCGCGGCCCGAGATTCTCGTCGATCTCTGGCTGCCCGAGGGCACCAGCATTCGGGAAGTCGAGGTGCAGGCAAAGGCGCTCGAAGCGAAGATGATGGATGATCCCGACAAGCGGTTCATCGCCACCTATATCGGCGAAGGCGCGCCGCGCTTCTTCCTGCCGCTCGACCAGCAGCTGCGTAACCCGAACTTCGCCCAGCTTCTCGTCATGGCCAAGGACGAGCCGGCGCGCGAGCGGCTGATCGTCAAGCTGCGCACTATCCTGGCGGAAGATTTCCCATCGATCCGCGGCAAGGTCGACCGGCTCTTCCTCGGCCCGCCCACAGGCTGGCCGGTGCAGATGCGCATCATGGGGCCTGACCGCCAGGAAGTGCGAGCGATCGCCGATCAGGTAAAGGCGCGCTTTGTGGCCAATCCGATGCTCGGCGCCATCCATGACGACTGGCTGGAACCGGTGCCGGCAATGAAGCTGGTGATCGACCAGGACCGTGCCCGGGCGCTCGGCGTCACCTCGCAGCGCGTGCGCCAGATGTTGCAGACCGCCATGTCAGGTGCTGCGCTCGACGATTTCCGCGACGGCGAGGAGACGGTCTCGATCGTCGCCCGCGAGCCGGATGCCAGCCGCTCGCTGCTGTCGGCAGTCAATTCGGTCTACGTGCCGACGGATTTCGGCGGCTTCGTGCCGGTCTCGCAGGTCGCCAAGGTCGTGCCCGTCATGGAGCAGGGCATCGAATGGCGGCGGGACCGGCTGCCGACGATCACGGTGCGCGCGACGCTGCCGGATGGTGTGCAGCCGAACGACGTCGTCATGAAGATGTATGCCGACATGAAGGACCTGCGCGACAGCCTGCCGGCCGGCTATAACGTCGAGATCCAGGGCGGCGCCGAGGATGCGGCGGAAAGCCAGATGTCGATCGCCGCCAAGGCGCCGATCATGCTGGCCGTCATCATCGTGCTGCTGATGGTGCAGTTGCAGCATTTCGGCAAGGCGATGCTGGTGCTTGCCACCGGGCCGCTCGGCATCATCGGGGCTGCGGCCGCTTTGCTGATCAGCGGCGCGCCTTTCGGCTTCGTCGCGATCCTCGGCGTCATCGCGCTGCTCGGCATCATCATGCGCAACTCGATCATCCTGGTCGATCAGATCGATCAGGATATCAAGGCCGGCATGCACCGGCAGGAGGCGATCGTCGGTGCTGCCGTGCGGCGTTTCCGGCCGATCATGCTGACGGCGCTGACCGCCGTGCTAGCGCTGATCCCGATCTCGCGCGGCGTCTTCTGGGGTCCGCTCGCCTACGCGATGATGGGCGGCATCCTGGTTGCGACAGTGCTTACCATTCTGGTTCTGCCCGCCGGTTACGCCCTTTTCTTCGGCCGCGAGCCGAAGGCGAAGGACGAGCCAGGCCGGGATGCCGACGCCATCCAGGAAGAGGCGGATGACAGACATCCGCCGGCGTTGGCAGCCGAGTGAAGGCGGCGCGGCGAAAGCCGCGCCGTTTTCCTTTGCAAGGTGCGAGCCAGTCAAAGCGCGCATTTTGGGCGGTTCACGGAAACGCGAACCGCCCCCACTCGTTATTCCATCGTCATTCCACGAGGCCGCGCTGCTTCGCTCCGCTTTGAATTCGAGCGGCCGATTCCATTGCCGCCTTAAAGAAGTTAAGTTTGCGAAAGCATGCCGGGAGACCAGCCGCGATCTCGGCGATGCATTGCCGCCAGTCAGTTTGCGGTGGAGGCACGACCATGGCCGACTACCATCTGGAAGCAAGCTGGAGCCCGGTCGAGGGCAGTCCGGGACGTTTGACCTTGACGCTCTTCAATCTTTCACCCGAGCCGCTTTCCGGATTTTCGCTCGCCTATACGTCGCCGACGCGGGTTGCCGACACATATGTTTGCCACGGCGCCAGCCTGACGCGACAGGTTGCGAATTTCCACGAATTCCAGCCGCCCGAGGGGCTGAGCATTGCCCCGGGCGGCCACTGGCGATTCACCGTCGAGGGGCTGGCCGACGAACCCAAACATAGGACGGACGGCATCCGATCGGCCCGTCTGACGCTCGATGACGGCCGTCGCGTTGCGATCGGTTTCGGCGATCTCATGCTTGAAAGCCGGGATGGCGGTGTGTCGCCGCCGCTTCTGCCGCCGGGCCGGGTCGACGAACCCTATGCGCTGCTGCCCTGGCCGCTGTCGCTCGCTCTGAAAGCGGGAAATCTGCCGGTCGTCCTCTATCCCGCCGAAAGAACCCGGCCCGATACGATCAAGGCGCTCTCTCTGGTTCTTGCACTTTACCAGCGGCTTTATCCGGCCGATGACGCGCCATTCTCGCTTGTTGCCGTCAAAGGCGGGCGGGCCATTCGTTTCGTCACCGAATCGTCGATCGCCGCCTTCGCTTACGAACTGCGTTTCTCCGCCCATGAGGTCGTGCTTTCGAGTGCGGATGCAGCCGGGCGGCAATACGGGCTGATCAGCCTGGCGCAATTGCTGCACGGCGCCCGCGCCGATCGCGAGCGCTTCCAATTTCCCAATTTCGGCACGATCGCCGACCAGCCGCGCCATGAGTGGCGCGGCTGCCATCTCGATGTGTCGGGGCGGTTCTATCCGGTGGCGGACGTCATGCGGCTGATCGATATCCTCGCCTGGAACAAGCTCAATATTTTCCACTGGCACCTGACCGACGACGAAGCCTGGCGACTGGAGATCAAGGCCTATCCCCAGCTGACGGAAACCGGCGCACAGCGCGGCCCGGACGGGGCGCTTATGCCGGAGTTCAGCGATGGGTCGGAGGCGTCTGCCGGCCACTATACGCAGGATGACGTCAGGCGCATCGTTGCGCATGCTGGCTTTCTGCATGTCGAGGTGCTGCCGGAAATCGATATTCCCGGCCACAGCGCCGCGGCGCTGTCAGCGCTGCCCGATCTCGCCGACCGGCAGGAGCCGCCGGGCAGTTATCGTTCGCCGCAGGGCTATGCCAACAACGCGCTCAATCCGGCGGTCGAATTCACCTACGAATTCCTCGGCAAGGTGTTCGACGAAATGGCGGCGCTGTTTCCCAGCGCTTATGTCCATATCGGCGGCGACGAGGTGGCGCATGAAGCCTGGCGTTCCTCGCCGGCCTGCAAGGTACTGATGAAGCGGGAAAAACTTGCCGGCACCGCCGAGCTGCAATCCTATTTCCTGAAACGCATCAGGACCATGCTGTCGAAACGCGGCAGGAAGCTCGCCGGCTGGAACGAGGTCTCGCATGGCGGCGGCGTCGACCGCGACGGCACGCTGCTGATGGCTTGGGAAAGGCCCGAACTCGGCATCGAGTTGGCTGAGGATGGTTACGACGTGGTGATGACGCCGGGGCAAGCCTATTATCTCGACATGGCGCAGGCGCAAGCCTGGTCCGAGCCCGGCGCTAGCTGGGCGGGTTTTACGCCGCCCGAGCGCACTTATGCTTATGAGGCCGAGGCCGAGCTGCCGGAGGCGCTGAAGGGGAAGATGCGCGGCATCCAGGCCTGTATCTGGAGCGGCAACATCGCCTCGCGCGCCCAATTCAACCGACTGGTCTTCCCGCGTCTTCCGGCCATCGCCGAAGCGGCGTGGACGCCTTTGGCGCGCAAGGACTGGGATCGGTTCGCGGCGATCGTGCGAATGTGGCCGATGCTTTAAGACGCGACCGCTTCGGCCTTCAGCCCCAGCAGGGCTGCGCCGATCAAGCCGGGTTCGATGCGGCATTGGCTGGGCACCACCAGCGGGCGCTCGAACTTGCGCAGGATGCGGGCGCGCACTGCCTGGTCGAGTTCGGCAAGCAGCGGCTCGACATTGGAAAGCCCGCCGCCGACCGGCACGATGGTCGCGCCTGTTATGTTGATCGTCAGCGCCAAGGGCGAGGCGACGAGATCGACATAGACGTCGATGGTGCGCGTCGCCTTCTCCTCCCCATGCCGCCACTGACCGATGATCTCCTCGCTGGAAAGGTCGAGATCGTGCAGCGTTCGGTGCAGCCGCTCCAGGCCACGGGCGCCGCCGATGGTGTCGACGCAGCCCTTCTGGCCGCAGCCGCAGGCATAGGCGGGGATGGCCACAGGCGGATTGCCGGCTGCGGATGCGATGATCGGGCCGTGACCCCATTCGCCGGCAAAGCCGCCGGCCTCGTTGACGAGGCGCCCGTCGGCAACCAGGCCGCCGCCGACGCCGGTGCCGAGGATGGCGCCGAAGACGATGCGGTGGCCGCGGCCGGCGCCGAGACCGGCTTCGGCCATGGCGAAACAGTCGGCGTCGTTGGCGATCAGGACGGGCAAGCCGAGTTCAGCTTCGAGATCGACCGCGAGCGTGCGGTCGTGGATGCAGGGAATATTGGCGCAGATCAGGCGCTGCGTATCGGGATCGACGACACCGGCGATGGACAGCGCGATGCGGCTCGGCTCTTCGCCGGTCTCGGCGATGATGGAGCGCAGGGTCTCGACGAAAGCGGCGAAATCATCCCGAGGCGTGGGGCGGCGGCCGAGGGGAGCGATATCCGTCTCGGAGCGGGCGATGCCGCCCTTGATGGCGGAGCCGCCGATGTCGAATGAAATGATCATTGCCACTCTGCCGTTTCTCAGGGTCCTGCAGAGCGTCTGCTCGCACTGTTGGGTCGGAATTACAAGCTTTTCATTTGGCGTCGGGTTCAGGGTTGTGCCGTGTATCGCCCCTCTGCCCGGCGGGGCCGAAATTTCTCACCCCGCAAGTCATTCAATTGGCATATTGCGCCGCCAGAATTCGGCTCTACACTTCCATCATTTCCCGGATCCATGACAATCGAAAACGCCGATACCGACAGACGCAGAAGCCGAAGACCACGTCCCAAAGGCCGCCGCCTTTCATCCATCCTGCGGCAGATGGCCGCCGATCGGAGCCGGGAGCGGATTTCCATCGGCGATTTGTTCCAAACCATGGGCGACAGGGCGATCAGCGCGTTGATGCTGATTTTCGCGCTGCCGAACGCCTTCCCCACGCCGCCGGGCACCTCGGCCCTGCTCGGCGCCCCGCTGGTGTTCCTGGCAGTCCAATTGACCTTCGGTCTGAAACCCTGGCTGCCGAGGGCGATCGCCGACCGGTCGATGCGGCGGGAGGATTTCGAGACGATCGTCGGGCGCATCCATCGCTGGCTCGCCTGGGCGGAGCGCATGCTCAAGCCGAGGCTTGCGATCTTCGCCGAGCCGCCGGCGGAATATCTGGCCGGTCTCGCCTGCCTGCTGCTGTCGATCGTGCTGGTGCTGCCGGTTCCGCTCGGCAACATTCTGCCGGCGATCACCATTTCGGTCTTTGCCTTCGGTATCATGGGCCGTGACGGGCTCTTTGCGCTCGGCGGTTTCGTGATGACGGCGGTGTCGCTGGTCATCGCCGGGGGCGTGATCTACGGTCTGGTGAAGGCCGGCGTCTATCTCGTCATGCAATGGTTAGCCTGAATGGGATTTGCCTGAGCGGGGTTGGCCTGGCGGCCAGGGTTATTTGGCGGCGGCCTTTTCAACGGGCTCGACATTTGCCGGAATTTTGTTTTGATCTGGTGCGATAGATTCACATCATGGTCGGCGGCGGCAAGCCGGCTCACTTTGCGCGGTAGGCATTCAATGGCAAAAAGATCCGAGACTCCTGCACGGCTCGACGATGCGGCGCGGGCCGGCTGGCTTTATTACGTCGCCGGGCGCACCCAGGACGAAATTGCCGCCTCGATGGGAATCTCGCGGCAATCGGCGCAGCGGCTGGTGTCGCTTGCTGTGGCCGAACGTCTGATCAAGGTGCGGCTCGACCATCCGATCGCTGCCTGTCTTGAACTCGCCGATCAGTTGCGGCGAAAGTTCGGGTTGAAACATGTCGAGGTGGTGCCGAGCGATCCGGCTTCCTCGTCGACCACCGTCGGAATCGCCGAGGCGGCGGCGGCCGAAATCGAGCGCTGGCTGAAGCGGGCGGAGCCGATCGTGCTTGCGGTCGGCACCGGCCGCACGCTGAAGGCGGCCGTCGACCAGCTGCCGGCGATCGAATGTCCCAACCACCGCATCGTTTCGCTGACCGGCAATATCGCGCCAGACGGATCGGCGGCCTATTACAACGTCATCTTCAGCATGGCGGATGCGGTGAAGGCGCGGCATTTTCCGATGCCGCTGCCGGTGCTCGTCACCTCGGCCGAGGAGCGGGAGCTGCTGCACGGCCAGCAACTCGTGCGCTCAACGCTCGACATCAGCGCCCAGGCCGACGTCACCTTCGTCGGTATCGGCGAGCTCGGCATCGACGGTCCGCTCTGCGTCGACGGCTTTCTCGAGAAGGACGAGATGATGGGGCTGATGCGTGGGGGCGCCGTCGGCGAGATCTGCGGCTGGATCTTCGATGTCGACGGCAGGTTGCTCGACAACCCGATCAACGAGCGCGTCGCATCGGCGCCGATCCCGTCGCGCGATGCGTCGATGGTCATCGGGCTGGCCAAGGGCAAGCGCAAGTTCAAGGCGATCAGGGCAGCCGTTGTCGGTCATCAAATCAACGGACTGATCACCGACGAAGATACGGCTGAGTTTTTGCTCAGGAATTGAGCAAAAAATTTATATTTTAAATCAATAATATAGATCCGGCCTTCGGCGTTGCAGCAACGATTGCCGATTGACATTTTTTGCCGTCTGGTGAGTAATTGCCCATGAGCGAAGCGAATGCTCACACCCCATCTTCTGGGAGGAAGATATGACATTGAGAACTTTTCTGCTGGGCGCCTGCTCAGCGCTGGCGTTTGCCGGCATGGCTTCGGCCGAGACGCTGACAATCGCAACCGTGAACAACGGCGACATGATCCGGATGCAGAAGCTGACGGATGATTTCAAGGCGAAGAACCCCGGCATCGACCTTGAATGGGTCACCCTCGAAGAGAACGTGCTGCGCCAGAAGGTCACGACCGACATCGCGACCAAGGGCGGCCAGTACGACGTTCTGACGATCGGCACCTATGAAGTTCCGATCTGGGCAAAGCAGGGCTGGCTGCTGCCGCTCGACAATCTCGGCGCCAATTACGACGTCGATGACCTGCTGCCGGCAATCCGCAGCGGCCTGACCACGGATGGCAAGCTCTATGCGGCGCCGTTCTACGGCGAAAGCTCCATGGTCATGTACCGCAAGGACCTGTTCGATGCCGCCGGGCTGAAGATGCCCGACGCGCCGACCTGGGACTTCATCGCAGACGCTGCGAAGAAGGTCACCAACAAGGACAAGGAAATCTACGGCATCTGCCTGCGCGGCAAGGCCGGCTGGGGCGAAAACATGGCCTTCCTGACGGCCATGTCGAACTCCTTCGGCGCGCGCTGGTTCGATGAGAAGTGGAAGCCGCAGTTCGATCAGCCCGAGTGGAAGGACACGCTGAACTTCTACGTCAACCTGATGAAGGAAGCCGGCCCTCCGGGCGCTTCCTCCAACGGCTTCAACGAAAATCTGGCGCTCTTCCAGACCGGCAAGTGCGGCATGTGGATCGACGCAACGGTTGCCGCTTCCTTCGTCTCCGACCCGAAGCAGTCGCAGGTCGCCGACAAGGTCGGCTTCGCGCTCGCCCCGGACAAGGGCCTCGGCAAGCGCGGCAACTGGCTCTGGGCCTGGAGCCTCGCCATTCCGGCAGGCTCGCAGAAGGTCGAAGCGGCCGAGAAGTTCGTCGCCTGGGCCACGAGCAAGGACTACACCAACCTCGTTGCCGAGAAGGAAGGCTGGCTGAATGCACCTCCCGGAACCCGCAGCTCGCTCTATGCGAATGCGGAGTATCAGAAGGCGGCTCCCTTCGCCAAGACGACGCTCGACTCGATCAACTCGGCTGATCCGAGCAAGCCGACCGTCAAGCCGGTCCCCTATGTCGGCGTCCAGTTCGTGGCGATCCCGGAATTCCAGGGCATCGGCACGGCGGTGGGCCAGCAGTTCTCGGCAGCCCTTGCCGGCCAGATTTCGGTCGACCAGGCCCTGCAGAGCGCACAGCAGCTGGCAACTCGCGAAATGACCAAAGCCGGCTACATCAAATAGCACCTCCCGAGCCGAGGGGCGGATCCTTGACAATCCGCCCCTCCCGGCCGCCGATCGCCGAACTGCATCGGCGGCCTCTTTTTCAGACAAAGCTTTCCTGCGACCGCTCCCCGCGTCAGATCAGATCGGTGATTGCCATGGCGACCTTACACACCCGCTCCGCAGCACGCATGATGATTGCACCCTCCGTGCTGTTGCTCTTTGCGTGGATGATCGTTCCGCTTGCGATGACGATCTATTTCTCACTGCTGAATTACAATCTGCTCAGCCCCGGCATGGAGAGCTTCGTCGGTTTCCTGAACTACGAATATTTCCTGTCCGATCCGGCCTTCTTCGCGGCGCTGATCAATACACTGCTGCTCGTCGCCGGCGTGTTGCTGATCACCGTCATCGGCGGCATCGCCTTCGCGCTGCTGCTCGACCAGCCGATGTACGGCCAGGGCATCGTGCGCATCCTGGTGATCGCGCCTTTCTTCGTCATGCCGACGGTGGCAGCCCTCGTCTGGAAGAACATGTTCATGAACCCGGTCAACGGCCTGTTTGCGCATCTCGCAAAGGCGCTCGGCCTGCAGCCGATTGACTGGCTTGCGAATGCGCCGCTGTTTTCCGTCATTCTCATCGTCGCCTGGCAGTGGCTGCCCTTTGCCACCCTTATCATGCTGACGGCGCTGCAGTCGCTCGACGAGGAGCAGAAGGAGGCCTCCGAAATGGACGGCGCCGGGCCGATCTCGAGATTCATCTATATCATCCTGCCGCACATGGCGCGTGCCATCACCGTGGTGATCCTGATCCAGACGATCTTCCTGCTTTCGGTTTTCGCCGAAATCCTGGTCACCACCAATGGCGGGCCGGGCACCGACAGCACCAACCTCACCTATCTCGTCTATGCCCAGGCACTGCTGCAATTCGATATCGGCGGCGCTTCGGCCGGCGGCATCGTCGCGGTCGTACTCGCCAATATCGTTGCGATCTTCCTCGTGCGCCTCGTCGGCAAGAATCTGGAGGCTTGAGATGGCCAGAAAAGTCACAACCCGGCGCAAGCTCATCGTCACCGCGATCGCCTGGACGCTTGGCATCCTGATCTTCTTCCCGATCCTCTGGACCTTCCTGACCAGTTTCAAGTCGGAAGCCGACGCCATCGCCTCGCCGCCGCAGTTCCTGTTCTTCCATTGGACGACGGAAAATTACGCGGAGGTGCAGAGCCGGTCGAATTATCTCAGCCACTTCATGAACTCGGTGATCATTTCCTTCGGCTCGACGCTGATCGGCCTGATCATCGCGATCCCGGCCGCCTGGGCGATGGCGTTTGCGCCGACCAAGCGGACCAAGGACGTGCTGATGTGGATGCTGTCGACCAAGATGATGCCGCCAGTCGGCGCGCTGATCCCGATCTATCTGATGTTCCGCAATTCTGGTCTGCTCGACACGCGCATCGGCCTGGTGATCGTGCTGACGCTGATCAACCTGCCGATCATCGTCTGGATGCTCTACACCTATTTCAAGGAAATCCCCGGCGAGATCCTCGAGGCGGCCCGTATGGACGGGGCGTCGCTGATGAAGGAAATCGTTTACGTGCTGACGCCGATGGCGGTGCCGGGCATTGCCTCGACGCTGCTTCTGAACATCATCCTTGCCTGGAACGAGGCTTTCTGGACGCTCAACCTCACCGCCTCCAAGGCGGCGCCGCTGACGGCCTTCATCGCCTCTTATTCCAGCCCGGAGGGCCTGTTCTATGCCAAGCTCTCGGCGGCCTCGACCATGGCGATCGCGCCGATCCTGATCCTCGGCTGGTTCAGCCAGAAACAACTTGTCCGCGGCCTGACCTTCGGCGCTGTGAAATAAGATAAAGGGAGACAAACATGGGCAGCATTACCCTTCAGAAGGTTTCCAAGGTCTTCGGCGAAGCCAAGGTCATCCCTTCGATCGATCTCGACATCAAGGACGGCGAGTTCGTCGTCTTCGTCGGCCCGTCGGGCTGCGGCAAGTCCACGCTGCTCAGGCTGATCGCCGGGCTCGAGGACGTCTCCGGCGGCAAGATCGTCATCGACGGCAGGGACGCCACCGAAAAAGCGCCGTCGGAGCGCGGCCTTGCCATGGTGTTCCAGTCCTATGCGCTCTACCCGCATATGAGCGTGCGCAACAACATCGCCTTCCCGCTGAAGATGGCGGGTGTCGACAAGGCGGAAATCGACCGCAAGGTGACGGATGCCGCCCGCGTGCTGAACCTCACCGATTATCTGGAGCGCAAGCCGCGCCAGCTTTCCGGCGGTCAGCGCCAGCGTGTCGCGATCGGCCGCGCCATCGTGCGCCAGCCTTCGGCTTTCCTCTTCGACGAGCCGCTGTCGAACCTCGATGCCGCGCTGCGCGTCAATATGCGTCTCGAAATCAGCGAGCTGCATCAGCAGCTGAAGACGACGATGGTCTATGTCACCCACGACCAGGTCGAGGCGATGACCATGGCCGACAAGATCGTCGTGCTGAACAGGGGCAATATCGAGCAGGTCGGCTCACCGCTCGAGCTTTACAGCCGTCCGCGCAACCTCTTCGTCGCTGGCTTCATCGGCTCGCCGAAGATGAATTTCATCAAGGGCCAGAACGCGGCTCAGCTCGGCGCCCATACGATCGGCATCCGTCCCGAACATATGCTGCTGTCGACGGAGAGCGGTGACTTGAAGGGCAGGGTCGTGGTCGCCGAGCATCTCGGTTCCGACACTTTCCTGCATATCGATGCGGAGGATATCGGCATGGTGACGGCACGCGGCAGCGGCGATTTTGCCGCCAAGGCGGGCGATATCGTCTACCTGACGCCGGACCGTTCGCGCATCCACAAATTCAACGAGGGCGGTCTTGCCATCTGAGACAGGCCACCGGGCTGGGGGCAGATGCGAGCCGGGCGATGGCGCCCGGCCGTCTCGGCAAGACCTTCAAGAGGACTGAAACATGACGTGCAAACTATCGCTGGCAACGCTTTCGGACGCAGCGCGCACTGCCGCCATCCCCGGATATGACCGGGCGTCGCTGACAGCCGGCATCGTGCATTTCGGCGTCGGCAATTTCCACCGCGCCCACCAGGCGATCTATCTCGACGATCTCTTCAATGCGGGCACGGATCACGACTGGGCAATCGTCGGCGCCGGCGTGCTGCCGTCGGATGCCGCCATGCGCGAAAAGCTTGCGGCCCAGGATTTTCTGACGACGGTGGTCGAGCAGGACAACAACAAGACGGCGGCGCGCGTCACCGCGCCGATGATCGACATCCTGCCGGTCGGAGATCCCGCCGCGATCATCGCCAGGCTCGCCGATCCCGAGATCCGCATCGTCTCGCTGACGATCACCGAGGGCGGTTATTTCATCGATGCCTCGGGCACCTTCAATCCGGCCCATCCGGCGATTGCCGCCGACGGGAAGAGCCCCGACGCGCCGCAGACGGTCTTCGGACTGATCGTTGCCGGCCTGAAGGTCCGCAAGGCGAGGGGCGTCGGCCCCTTCACCGTCATGTCCTGCGACAATATTCCCCATAACGGCATCGTCACTGCCAATGCGGTGGTCGGCACGGCGGCCCTTTCAGATCCCGGTTTTGCCGACTGGATCCGGGAAAACGTCGCCTTCCCGAATGCCATGGTCGACCGCATCACGCCGGCGACCGGCCAGCGCGAGATCGATTTCCTCAAGGACAATTTCGAGATCGAAGATAACTGGCCTGTTTATTGCGAGGAATTCAAGCAGTGGGTGCTCGAAGACAAGTTCACCGCCGGCCGGCCGGCGCTGGAAAAGGTCGGCGTGACCTTCGTGCCCGACGTCACGCCCTACGAGCACATGAAGATCCGCATCCTCAACGGCGGTCATGCGGCGATCGCCTATCCGGCGGCGCTGATGGACATTCATTTCGTTCATGATTCCATGGAAGACCCGCTCATCCGTGCCTTCCTCGCCAAGCTCGAGAAAGACGAGATCATCCCGATCGTGCCGCCGGTGCCGAACACGTCGCTGACGGAATATTTCGCGCTGATCGAACATCGCCTGCTCAATCCGAAAATTGCCGACACCATTCCGCGTCTGGCGCAGGACGGTTCGAACCGCCAGCCGAAGTTCATCCTGCCGTCGACGCTCGACAATCTCCGCCAGGGCAAGGATGTCGTCGGCCTGGCGCTGGTCTCGGCGCTGTGGTGCCGCTATTTCGCCGGCAAGACCGATAGCGGCAAGGATATCGTCTTCAACGACGCCAGCGCCGATCGCCTGCATGCGGCGGCGCTGAAGGCAAAGGACGATCCGTCGGCCTTCCTCGCCTTCGACGATATTTTCGGCGAGGTGGCGAAATCCGAACTTTTCCGCAAGCGTTTTGCCCATGCCCTCAAAACCCTGTGGGAAAAGGGCACGCGGGAAACCCTGCAACTCTATCTCGACGGCAAGCTCGCAGTGTAAGGAGACCGGATGGCGGCATTGCCTGCCGTCATCCGTCCAGCCTTGCGAGGCAAGCGGGATGGCGCTGCGTCCGAATTGAACTCAGGTTGGGTCTTTCATGGCTGATGCTGAAACACGGCTGGTCATTTTCGATTGCGACGGCGTGCTCGTCGACAGCGAGCCGATCTCGATCAGCGTGCTCGTCGAAGCGATGAACGATCTCGGCGTCTCGATCACCGAGGACCAGGCCTATGAACGGTTTCTCGGCCGCAGCCTCTCGACCCTCATCGATACGCTGGAAACCGAATTCAACGTCCACGCCGGCGAGGAATTCCTCGAGCGCATCCGCACCGATCTCTACGCCCGTTTTCGCACGGAACTGAAGCCGATCGACGGTATCGCCGCGACGATTGACGGGCTTGGCGTTCGCTGCTGCGTCGCCTCGTCCAGCCAGATGGAGCGAATCCGGCTGTCGCTGTCGGTGACCGGACTTATCGACAAGCTGCCCGACATCTTCAGCGCGACGATGGTCAAGCGCGGCAAGCCGGCGCCCGATCTCTTCCTGCATGCCGCGCGCGAAATGCAGGTCGAG
The DNA here is from genome assembly GCF_014197615.1 of Rhizobium esperanzae. GTDB lineage: Bacteria > Pseudomonadota > Alphaproteobacteria > Rhizobiales > Rhizobiaceae > Rhizobium > Rhizobium esperanzae_A. The sequence continues at coordinate 132,609 of NZ_JACIFY010000017.1, read as the reverse complement.
CCGGCTCATTGCCTCGTCGTCGAGGACAGCCCGGCCGGCATTGCCGCCGCCAAGGCGGCCGGCATGACGGTCTTTGCCTTCACCGGCGGATCGCACGCCAACTTCGCCGGATATCGCGCCGAACTCGACCGCCTTTCGCCTGATGTGGTGTTTGACGTCATGCCGGATTTGATACACCTTGTCCGCGACCATAGACTGGATGGGACCAAGATTTGATGCGTGATCATGTGGTTGCGGTGGATATCGGCACGGGCAGTGCGCGTGCCGGGGTCTTCGATGCGCGTGGTCGCCTGCTCGCCAAGGCCGAACATCCGATCGTGATGAACCGGCCCCGTGAAAACCATGCCGAGCACGATTCCGAAGACATCTGGGCTGCCGCCTGTACGGCGGTGCGCAGGGCGATGGAGCAATCCGGCGTTGATCCCGCCTCGGTCGGCGCGATCGGCTTCGACGCCACCTGCTCGCTCGTCGTGCGCGACGTCGAGGGTCGGCAGATCAGCGTTTCCAGAGGTGGTGAGATACGCTTCGACACGATCGTCTGGCTCGATCACCGGGCGCTGAAGGAAGCCGATTTCTGTACGGCGACCGAGCATCGGGTGCTCGAACATTCCGGGCACGTGATGTCGCCCGAGATGGAAATGCCGAAGCTGATGTGGCTGAAGAAAAAGCTGCCCGCGACATGGGAAAAGGCCGGTTATTTCTTCGATCTCGCCGACTTCATGACCTGGAAATCGACCGGGTCGCTTGCCCGTTCGCGCTGCACGCTGACGGCGAAATGGAACTATCTCGCCCATCTCGAAAAGGGTTGGCAGCAGGATTTCCTGGAGCGGATCGGCCTCGAAGACCTTCAGGCGCGCGGCCACCTGCCGGATGAGACGATCGCTGTCGGAGACAGTGTCGGCCAGTTGACAGCGGATGCGGCGCAAGCCCTCGGCTTGACCACGGACTGCCATGTCTCAGCCGGGATGATCGACGCCTATGCGGGGGCGCTCGGCTCACTCGGCGGTTATGCCGCCGATCCTGTCAAACGCGAACACCAGCTGGCGCTGATCGCCGGCACGTCGAGCTGCATCGTCGCCTTTTCGCAGGAGCGCAAGCCGAGCCACGGCATGTGGGGCCCCTATTATGAGGCGGTCTTCCCGCAATGCTGGCTTGTTGAGGCCGGGCAATCGGCAACGGGTGCGCTGCTCGATCACATCGTGCGCATGCATGCGGCCGGCGACGAGCCGACCTCGGCGCTGCATCAAAAGATCGTCGCACGCATCGCCGAATTGCGGGCCGAGGAGGGCGATGCCTTCGGCTCGCGGATTTTCGTGCTGCCGGATTTTCACGGCAACCGCTCGCCGCTTGCCGATCCGCATGCCGTCGGCGTCGTCAGCGGGCTGACGCTCGATGCTTCCTTCGATGGGCTTTGCGCGCTCTATTGGCGCACGGCGGTGGCGATCGCGCTCGGCATCCGCCACATCCTGGAGAAAATGAAGGAATACGGCTACGTGCCCGATACGCTGCATATTGCCGGCGGGCATGTGAAAAACCCTGTGCTGATGGAGCTTTATAGCGACGCAACCGGCTGCAAGGTCGTGGTGCCGAAGATGAACGAGGCGGTGCTGCTCGGCACGGCCATTGCCGCATCCGTCGCCTGCGGCCTGCACAGGGATTTGGCCGCCGCCGGCGAGGCGATGTATCCCGGCGGTGAGGAACGGCTTCCCGACACGGCGAAGCAGGCGCTCTACGACCGCGACTACCGGCGTCTCCTCGCCATGCACCGGCACCGCGCCGAGCTGGAGGCGATGGCGTAGTTTTCAGTGATTGGCCGTCTCGCCGAGGACGGTCGCGAATTCCATCATGCGGCGACGGCGAAGTCCTGCCTCTTCTCCGACTTCGAGGATGACGGATTCCGACAGGCAATCGAGCAGCGCGATCAGCGGCGGAAGATTGTCGAGATCGGGCGCGCGCGCCGGCGGCAGGGGCAGCATGACATTCGACTGGTCGGCCATCCAATCTGCTTGCTGCGGTGAAATGAGCACGACCTTATAGCCGTAGCGCCGTGCGGTTCGGGCAAGCAGGCGCGCCTTGGCGAAGCGGCGACAATCGATGATGACGAGCAACGCGTCGTCGACCGCCAGCCGGGCGAAGAGTTCGGCAAAACGGTTGTCGGCGCCGTCGAGCGTGCGCACGCCGTCACGGGCTTGCGTCAGCCGCTGGCAGAAATGATGAGCAAGGCTGGCAAGCCGGGCATGCGTGGCGATCGACACTTCGCGGGCCGTGCTGATCAGGCTGACGGCTTCCGACCAGTGCGGCTGCGCCGTCAGATGATAGATATGGTGGAGCGCCTGGATCTGTTCGGCAACCAGAACGGCAAGCGGTTTGCCCTCCGCGGCGTCCTGATGCAGCTCGCTCATGGCGCTTTGCAATTGCGCCGGCGATGTCGTCACCGTCTCGCGAATTTCCACTTTGACACTGTCCAATCCCTGATAGCCGAGCGCGCGCAGGAAGCGCCCGACGGTCATCGGCGACAAATCCAGCCGGTCGGCGACGGACGCCGCTGTCTCGAATGGCAGGTCATTCAAATGTTCGGTAAAATATTTCGCGATACGGCGTTCGGCCGGCGTGCCGGTTTTTACGTATTGCCTGAGCTTTTGCACAAAATCTTCCACATCAGCCTCCCCCGTTTTTCCTCAGAGGCGTTCCGTGGACGCGCTGTTGCGACCCCTCGTCTTTGCAACTATTTCGGAAGCTGCTTCTCAGGCTCATGCATATTTGATACGCGACAATACTATATTAGCATTTAATTTTCGACAAGTTTTCTATTACCACATGCAATTTTATTCTCTCTTGTGGGTAGTCTCCATCTTTCCTACATCTTCCGCGCAACCGGAGACGCATGAGACATGATCCTTGACGCCGCTCGACTTTCGCTCGCCAATTTGTTCGCGCCGGAAACACGCGCAGTCTTCTGGAAGGTGCTCGGCCTGACAGTCCTCGTGCTGGTCGGTCTGTGGTTTGCGCTGCGTGGGGCCTTCATGGCTTTCCTCTTTCCCTGGCTCGCGAGCTTCTTTCCCGACATGCCGGATTGGGCGGGGTGGCTCGCTCTGGTTTTTGCCATTCTCGCCGGCATCGGCCTCGCGCTGATGCTGGCGCTGCTGCTTTCGCCGGTGACGGCGCTGATCGCCGGCCTGTTTCTCGACGATGTCGCCGACGTCATCGAAAAACGCGACTATCCCGCGGATGCGCCGGGCACTGCCATGCCGATCGGGCCGGCGATGGCCAGTTCGATCAAGTTCCTCGGCGTGGTGATCCTCGGCAATATCGTCGCTTTGCTGCTGCTGTTCATCCCCGGCGTCAATCTGATCGCGTTCTTTCTGGTGAACGGCTATCTGCTCGGACGTGAATTTTTCGAATTCGCCGCCATGCGCTTCCGCCCGCCGGAGGAGGCGCGGCTCTTCCGCGCCAAACACGCCTCCACCGTCTTTCTTGGCGGGCTGGTGATTGCGCTGTTTCTGGCGATCCCGTTCGTTAATCTTCTCACGCCGCTGTTTGCCGCCGGCATGATGGTGCATCTCCACAAGCTGATTTCCGCCCGCGAAACCGGCGTGCGCGCCTGAGGCTCAGCCGGGCAGGGCGGAGGCGTCGTACATCGCTGCGAATTCCGCGCTCGGCGGTATCGGCTTGATGATGTCGATCAGCACGCCGTTCGGATCGGCTGTGATGAAATGGCGCTGGCCGAAATCCTCATCGCGGATCTCCCGCAAAATCGGCAGACCGGCGGTCCGGCAGGCATCATAGACATGGTCGACATTCTCGACCTCGAAATTGAGCAGCAGGCCGGAGATCCTGCCGCGGGCTATGGCAGGAATGGTCTCGTGGCTGCCGTCGAGGATGGCGAGCGCGACATGCTCCGTCTCTGTCGATTGCAGGTGAACGTACCAGTCGTTTTCGAAGAGGGCTCGAAAGCCGAAGTGGCTGTTGTAGAAGGCGGCAGTGCCCGGAACATCGTCCGTCATGATCACCGGATAATAGCTGGTCGATTTCATGTCGTGCTCCCTTTCCAATTTACATACAGTCTGTATGTTTTTTAGCTATTAACATACATTCAGTTTGTATGTAAATAGATCCCATGAGCCGCAGCAATCGCGAGAGAACGGAACAGACAAGGCAGGCGCTGATCGACGCCGGACGGCGCATCTTCGTCGAGAAAGGTTATGCCGACACGGCAACGCCGGAGATCGTCACGGCGGCAGGGGTGACGCGTGGTGCGCTCTACCACCATTTCGAGGACAAGAAGGCGCTCTTCCGGGCGGTCATCGAGTGCGAGATGCAAGGGGTGGCCGAGGCGATCGCGGCGTCTTCGGCTCCCGGGGAAGGGCCGCGCGCTGCGCTGATCGCCGGCGCTTCGGCCTATTTCAGCGCAATGGCGCAGCCCGGGCGAACGCGGCTGTTGCTGATGGAAGCGCCTGCCGTTCTTGGCTTGCCGGCGACTGCGGCAATGGATGCCGAGAATGCGGAGGCGACTTTACGTGCGGGACTGGCAGCGCTCATGCCTCAGGCCGGAGCCCTGCTCGGTCCGCTGACATCGCTATTGTCGGCGGCTTTCGACCGTGCGGCGATCGCGATCGACGCCGGCGGAGAGAGGCGGGATTACGAACAGGCGATAACAGCCTTACTCGACGGCCTCGCCGATCATCTGCGGCGGTAGCTCGACGAGCGGCGCCGCCAGATCCCAACTCTTTTCCGGCGATTTGCAGATATCGGCGATGACGCAGCGTTCGCATTCCGGGCGGCGTGCCTTGCAGGTATAGCGCCCGTGCAGGATCAGCCAGTGATGGGCGTGGTAGAGATAGTGTTTCGGGATCACCTTCATCAATCGCGCCTCGACCTCGTCGGGCGTTTTGCCGGGCGCAAGCCGGATGCGGTTGGCAATGCGGAAGATGTGGGTATCGACGGCCATCGTCGCCTGGCCGAAGGCCATGGACAGCACGACATTGGCGGTTTTGCGGCCGACACCCGGCAATCTCACAAGTTCGTCGCGCGTCTCCGGCACCTTCCCGGCGAATTCGTCGACCAGCATCTGCGACAGTGCAATGACGTTTTTCGCCTTGTTGCGATAAAGCCCGATCGTTTTGATGTAGTCCCGAACCTTCTCCTCGCCGAGTTCCAGCATCTTTTCCGGCGTATCGGCAACCTTGAAAAGGGCGCGCGTCGCCTTGTTGACGCCGACATCGGTCGCCTGCGCCGACAGAGCGACGGCGACGACGAGGGTGAAGGGGTTGCTATGCTCGAGTTCGCCCTTCGGTTCCGGCCGCTGCACCGAGAAGCGGCGGAAGATCTCCTCGCGCTCGGCCGGCGAATAGGCGGTCTTCACCGTCGCCGCCGCCGGTTTGCTGCGGGCGATCACATTCGAGTTTTGCGACGGTTTGCCAACGGATTTGAGTTTCGGATTCGCCATGGGGAATCTATACTCATCGGCTATGATGGAAAGCAACGCCAACCGCTTCAACGAGCAACCTGTTTTCACCGCCGCGCTTTTCCCCCACCGGTCGCTCGGCCGCCGGGGCTTCAAGGTGCTGCTCGGCTTATCGGGTTCCGTCTGCTTCCTCTACGGCATGTTCTTCATCGCCACAGGCGCCTGGCCGATCGGTTTCTTCTTCGGTCTGGACTTCCTGCTTCTCTATGGCGCCTTCTGGCTGAGCTACCGTTCCGGACGGGCGCGCGAGGAGGTCACGGTGTCGCGCACGGATGTTTCGGTGCGCAAGTTTGCGCCATCCGGACGGATGGTGGAGCATCATTTCAATCCGTTCTGGGCGCGTTTCCTCGTTCGCCGGCACCAGGAGATCGGCATCCTCTCCATGCATATTTTCGGCGAGGGCCGGCGCACGGACATCGGCTCTTTCCTCAATCCCGACGATCGCGAAAGCTTCGCCAGGGCCTTCAAAGGAGCGCTTGCGACGGTCAAGCAGCGTATCTGACGCATTGCGCAAGAATCGGGTGGTTTACCCCAAGCCTATTGATTATCTCCTTGTGGCAAGGAGAAAGACCATGGATATGATTGCGAACCTGCAGACAGACATCACGCCTGATGGCCCTGATTATGATATCGTCCGTCGGGTCATCGAACTCATCACCGAGGATTACCGCGACCAGCCTTCGCTGGAAGCGATCGCCGCGCGGCTCAATCAGTCGCCGACGCAGCTGCAGAAAACTTTCACCCGCTGGGCGGGCCTCTCGCCCAAGGGTTTCCTGCAGGCGGTGACGCTCGACCACGCCAAGCGGCTGCTGCGCAAGGAAGACATGCCGTTGCTCGAGACGTCGATCGAGGTCGGCCTCTCCGGGCCGAGCCGACTGCACGATCTCTTCGTCACGCATGAGGCAATGTCGCCCGGCGAATGGAAAGCCAAGGGCGGCGGCCTCACCATCCGCTACGGCTTCCATATCTGCCCCTTCGGCATGGCGCTAATCATGGTGACCGATCGCGGTCTTGCCGGCCTTGCCTTCAGCGATTCCGGCGACGAGCGCGCCTGCCTCGAGGATATGACCTGCCGCTGGCCGAATGCCTGTTATGTCGAAGACCTCCAGGCGACGGTTCCCTATGCCGCCCGCATCTTCGAACCCGGCAGATGGTCCTCCGAGCAGCCGTTGCGCGTCGTGCTGATCGGCACCGATTTCCAGGTGCGTGTCTGGCAGAGCCTGCTGAAGATCCCGTTCGGCAAGGCGGTCACCTATTCCGATATCGCCAACGATATCGGCCGGCCGACGGCGCAGCGCGCCGTGGGGGCCGCAGTTGGGGCAAATCCGATCTCTTTCGTCGTGCCCTGCCACCGGGCGCTCGGCAAGAACGGTGCGTTGACCGGCTACCATTGGGGTCTCACCCGCAAGCGGGCGATGCTCGGCTGGGAATCGGCGCAAGCCTGAGCGGCATCGTCCGTCGCTTATCGCTCCGGCACTTCTCCCCGCTGGGGAGAAGAGGCCGGCGGCGATGTTTCGGCCAAATCCAGCAATGCCCGGGCCGCGCTTTCATCGGTGATCAGCGTGTTGCAGCCGATGCGCTTGATCGTGGCGCGGATGGCGATGGCGCGATGGGCGCCGCCGGAGGAGAGCACGATGTGCTTGGCCTCCTTCAGCGTATCGAGATCGACGGACATGACGCGCCGATTGATCGAGTGATCGACCGAATTGCCGTCCTTGTCGAGAAAGTTGAACATCGTATCGCAGACGCAGCCGGCATCGATCAGCTGCTGCAGCTCGGCCTTCGAGATCCAGCCCTCCGACAGCGAGGTCGAATGCGGGCCGATATCGCCGCAGCTGACGATGGCGAGATCGAGGTTCTCGGCCAGACGGTAGATCGTGTCCAGCCCGCATTTTTCGATCAAATTGCGCTTGGTCTCGATGGAATCGACGAGAAGCGGCGCCAGGAACATATAACATTCGGCGCCGAGCTGATTGGCCAGCCGCCATGTGTAATCGATCGGGTTCGTCTGATGCACGGCGACGATGCCGCCGAGCAGCGAAACGACCTTGCAATTGGCGCGGCGCGGCGGCCGGAAGCTCGACAGGGAGGCGGTCATGGTGCGACCCCAGCCGACGCCGATGGTATAGTCGTCGGGGATGGCTTCGGAGAGGAACTGGCCAAGCGCCAGGCCGACATTCCTCGCCAGAGAATTGACGTCGCCATGGATCGATGCCGGCACCACGATCGCCTCGTCGAGGCCGTAGGCGCGCTCCAGCTTCACCGCCAGTTCGACGCAGTCGCCGATCGAATCGTTGATCCAGATCTGTACTTCGCTGCGTTTCATCGCCTCGTCGAGCAGGCGGATGACGGTGGTGCGGCTGATGCCGAGCTGTTCGGCGACGTCCTTCTGGGTCAGTCCCTCATTGTAATAGAGCCATGCCGCCCTCAGCCGCAGCGAGGATGCCTCGGAATAGGCCGTGTGCGTGCCGCGTTTGAGTTTGACCACATTTCCTCCAGCCGAATTCCCGCCCTCAATCCCTTTTGGGATCAACGGCTGTCACGGCGCGTTTGTTGAGGGGGATAATGACGGGTGTGACACTTATGTCAATTGAAATGCACAAATGTCCTTGACTTTCCCTCAGACGAACGGCGATAGTCCTGGCGACACGAAGTCGTTCTGTCCGTCCGAGGAGGACATAGTGCGGGCATGCCGAAAGTCACGACCGGCCTTCCAGCCGCAGGCGTTGCCTGCGTTCGAGCGGGCGTTTGTCCGCGGGAACACCGCCACTGTCCTTTACGTTTATGAATCAGCCGTGACGGATGCGCGGATTTTCGCCTGCAGCATGCAAACTACCTGTCGGTAGATCACCTTCGCCGGGCGGAACTCGCACCGGTCGCAGCCCAAGTTCAACAAGGATTATTGACCATGACATCCAAGCTTGACCAACTCCGCGAGATTACCACCGTCGTCGCCGATACCGGTGACATCGAAGCCGTCGCCCGCCTGAAGCCTGTGGATTGCACGACCAACCCGAGCATCGTGCTGAAGGCATTGGGCACACCGATGTTTGCCGACGCCATCAAGGAAGCCGTCGCCTGGGGCAAGAAGCAGGGCGGCAATCCCGAAGCCGTTTCTTCGGCCGTTGCCGACCGTCTCGCCATCTCCGTCGGCGCTGCGCTTGTGAAGCTCGTCCCGGGCCGTGTTTCGACCGAAGTCGATGCCGATCTTTCCTTCGATACCGAAGCTTCGCTTGCCAAGGCGCGCGCGATCATCGCCGCCTACAAGGATCGCGGTATCGATCAGGACCGCATCCTCATCAAGCTTGCCTCCACCTGGGAAGGCATCCGCGCTGCGGAAGTGCTGCAGAAGGAAGGAATCGACTGCAACCTGACGCTTCTCTTCAGCAAGGCCCAGGCAATCGCCTGCGCCGACGCCAAAGTGTTCCTGATCTCGCCATTCGTCGGCCGTATCCTCGACTGGTACAAGAAATCGACAGGCAAGGACTTCACCGCCGAGGAAGATCCGGGCGTCATCTCCGTCCGTGATATCTACAATTACTACAAGGCAAACGACATCAAGACGATCGTCATGGGCGCCTCCTTCCGCAGCGCCGGCGAAATCGAAGCCCTTGCCGGCTGCGACCGCCTGACCATCAGCCCGAACCTGCTCGACGAGCTCGCCAAGGATGAAGGCAAGCTGGAGCGCAAGCTCTCGCCGAACAGCAGCAAGCCGGATCCGAAGGTCTCGGTCGATGAGAAGACCTTCCGCTGGATGATGAACGAAGACGCGATGGCGACGGAAAAACTCGCCGAAGGCATTCGCGCCTTCGCCAAGGACCTGACGACGCTGCGCACCATGGTGCAGAAGGAATTGCAGCTCGCCGCCGCCTGACACGGCGCTGCAAACAATAGGAGGCGCGGCTGCCGGCTGGCAGGCGCGCCTTTTTCGTGCTGTTATCAAGGGCATATGCTGTCGGAGACCGATATGGCAGGTGAAGAACGGGCAAATTCGCTTGCGGCATTTGCCTATAAGCATGCGAGCTTCATCATCGCCGTTGTTGCCGGGCTGGTGGTCTTCCTGGCCGCGACCTCGCGGGAGGTCAGCGCCGGCAACATCCTGTTCGGCTGGAATGTCAGCGCCGGCATGTTTGTCGTGCTCAGCTGGCGCAAGATGCTGCGGGCGACCGTTGAAGGCATCCGGAAACGCTCCGCGGATCTCGATTTTTCCGACACCGTCTTGCTGGCTCTTTCGATCGGCGCTGCAATTGCCAGCATTGCCGGCATCGGCATCGAGCTTCATTCGATCAAGGAAGCCGCACCTGATGTCGCGCTGGCGCGGGCGGGTGCGGCGGTACTGACGATCCTGATCTCCTGGATCTTCCTGCATACGCTTTTCACCATCCATTATGCCCATTATTTCTATGGCGGGGCAGACGAGGAGGGCGGTCTCAAATTTCCGGACGGGATCGAGGAGCCGGGCTACTGGGACTTCCTCTATTTCTCCTTCACCATCGGCGTCGCCGCCCAGACGGCCGATGTCGCGGTCAGTTCGACCAGCATGCGCAAGCTGACGCTGCTGCATGCCGTGCTGTCGTTCCTGTTCAACACGACGATCCTGGCGCTGGCGATCAATGTCGGGGCAAGCCTGCTTTAACCCCTTGCCGCCTTCCTGAAAAGCACCTCGAACTCGGCCAGGTCGCCGCGGGCGACATCCGAAATCGCCGAGAAAACAAGCCCGCCATCCGACCATTGCTCAATATTGTAGCCGTCATGCACGGCTGTCGTCTCGGCGGCCGATCCTGCGGGCCAAACGAACAGGTTGATGACATGGCCGTGGCGCCGGTAGACGAGGGCCGCAACGGCGCGACCGCCGAGATAGTCGACACGTCCGCCGATCAGCGGAAAGCCGTCCTTGGAGAGGTCGCTGACCGGCGGCGAAAAATCGACCTTGCCGTTGAACCACGGTTTTACCGTATGCTGATCCGAGGTCAGCACGTCGGTCAGATGGTCGGCCATCATGGACCTGATATGGCTTGAAAGGATCTGTTCCTGCAGAAGCGCGGTCTGAGACGGCACGTTGACGAACAGGAAGGCGCCGGCCGCAAGCGCCGCGAGTGAAGGAACCAAGCTCCATTGCCGGATGAAAACCAGGGCGCGGCGCCAGCCGGGCACCTGGCGTGGCAACGGCCGGCCGGATGTCGTCGTCTGTTCAAACGACAGCATTGACAGGACATGGGAACGCAGCGCTTCGGACGGTCGCCATTTGACGCCATCTTGATCGATGATCTCTCTCACGGCCTGAACCCTTTCCATCTCCGCCCTGCAATCCGTACAGGTAGCAAGATGATCCTCGAATTGTGCCGCGTGGACCGAATCGAGTTCGCCATCGACAAAGCCATGCAGCATGACACGCCATTCCGGGCAGCCTTTTTGGTGTGCGTCGCTCATCCTGCAGTCTCGCCTTTGTCGCATGCGTGCCAGGCTTCACCAAAATCACGCCGCGCCCTTGCAAGCCTCGACATGACGGTACCAATCGGCGCGTCGATGATTTCGGCGATCTGCCGGTAGGAGAGATCCTCAAGCTCCCGCAAGACGAGGATTTCCCGCATTGCCTCGGGGAGCCGGCTGATAACAGCGCGCACGCGCTGCTGTTCGCTTCGCCGGATCGTCGCCGCCTCTGGCGAATCCTCCTCCGAGGCGATCTCGTTCTCACCTGTTTCGTCGTCATCGCCATCACTCAGATGCCGTTCGAACCGCGCCTTGCGGCGATCCTGCTGGCGCCAGGCGTGGCAGCAGTTCCTCACGATGGCAAAGAGCCAGGCGCGCGGATCGCCACCGCGATAGCTATCGAAGTTGCGGAAAGCACGCAGGAATGCATCCTGGACGATATCTTGTGCCGCATCCGCGTCGCGGCTGAGGAACCGGGCAAAATTATAGGCAGCGTCAAGGTGCGGAACGATCATGTTCTGAAAGCGCTGCATGAGTTCATGCTGCGCGGTCGCATCGGCGGCCGAAGCAACCCGCTCGCCGCTCGACTTTGCCGAGACCATGGGGTGGAACAACCGCGCTGCGCTGTCGAGAAGTACGGCGAGCGGCGAAGGTCGAAGACGGTCCTTCCAATGTCGCCACGCCAGCGGCAACCACGCGTTTGATCCGATGGGATAGGTGATCTGAGCGTTTGTCATCATCCTCCCTGCCTCAATAGTCGCCGAATTTAACAGCGAGATCCGCAGGCATGGAGTGCGGTCCCTTGCCGTCTAGACCGACCGGCACGCAGTTTTATTCCAACCGAAGCCAATTTATTTGCACGCGGCCGGATAGCCGGCCGCGAACGATAGAAATGAGGATGTCTTTTCAAGCGCTTGAATAAATGACGCTCGAGATCGGGAATAAGCGCGTCCGGCTGGCGATCTAGTTCGTCAGCGAGGGCATCCGAACAATTGCGGTCCTCGCCAGCTGAAATCTCATCGACAAGAGGAGGCATATCCATGTTTACCATGTCACGTCGCGCCGTCCTTGGATCGGCTGCCGCGGCAGCTGCATTCGGGCTGTCGTCGAAGCTCGAATTCGTCGGGCCGGCGCTCGCCGCAACAACGCTGGAGCCGACCGTCGGCTTCTACAAATATCAGGTCGGCGATGTCGAAGTCACGGCGGTCTACGATGGAATCTGGAAAAAACCGCATGACCCGACCTTCATCAAGAATGCCTCGATCGAGGATACCAAGGAAGCGCTTTCCAAGGCAGGGCTTACGACCGAATTCATGCCGATCCCGCTGACGGTGGTCGTTCTGAAACTCGGCAACCGGCTGATCATGATGGATGCCGGCTCCGGCGTCGGTCAATGGCAGGCAAATGCCACACATCTGCCGGCGAATATGGCAGCCGCCGGCATCGATTATAAGAGGATCGACACGATCATGCTCTCGCATTTCCACCCGGATCACGTCTGGGGATTGATGGAAAAGGGAACGAACGATCCCGTCTTTCCGAACGCCGAACTCATCGTCAATGCCATCGAATATAACTGGTGGACGGAGCCCGGCCGGGTCGAGAAGCTTGCTGAAGGCCGTAAGCCGGCCGGCAAGCGCATCGCCGACGTCTTCCCGAAATGGAAGAACTGGAAACTGGTGGACGATGGTGCCGAGGTTGCGCCAGGCGTTCGGCTTCTTGCAGCGCCAGGCCATACACCGGGTCATTCGACCTATCTTGTGGCCTCCGGCAGCAAGCAACTGCTTGTCTCGGCCGATATCATGTACGTGCCGGCGCTGCTTGCGCCGCACCCCGACTGGCAGGGCAGTTATGATCAGGATGGGCCGGCGGCCATCGACACGCGCCGCCGTCTCATCGACCGCATCATTGCCGACAATATCGCCATCTGCGGCTCGCATTTCCCCTTCCCCGGCTCGGGCACCTTCGTCAAGGACGGAAGCGTCTACGGCTTTACGCCGACAGTCCAGGCCTGAAAGGCCGAATGGAGATCATCATGAAGAAATATCTCATTCTCGGATTCATCTGGCTCTGCGCCATATCCGCCGGTTTCTCCGCGGTGACGGCGCTTCCTGCTTTTGCCGTCGACAATATGGAATCGACGGACGCTCCCGATTTGACGTCGGTGCGCGCGAAGATCGATGCCAAGGATTATGCCGGCGCCCTGGCGGAGCTTCGCGGTCTTGCCGAAGACAACCAACAGGCAGATGTCTATAATCTCATGGGGTATACGCTGCGCAAGACCGGCGACTACAGAACGTCGCTGACCTACTACACCAAAGCGCTTGAGCTTCAACCCGATCACAAGGCTGCGCGTGAATATCTCGGCGAGCTCTATGTCGAAACGGGCGAGATGGCGAAGGCGGAGGAGCAGGTCTCATCGCTGAAGCAACTTTGCCCAAGCGGCTGCGAAGAACTCGAAGATCTGCAGAAGGCCATCGCTGCCAAAGGTGGCAACTGACGAGTCCATGAACGCGTGAACGGGCGGCCAAGCCGCCTGTTCTCTGCAAATCGGAGGGTATGATGGATAGCGCCTCAAGCCGGTCTCGACTGGCCGATTTCATTCTTCTCCCGGGCAGGCTGCTGCTGTCGCTGATCTTCCTGCATGAAGGTTCGGTGCTCGCATCAGATATCAGCGCGACCGTCGACACTTTCGCAAAACTGGGGCTTTCCGCGCCGGTTGCATTTGCTGTCATAGCACTTCAGCTCGGCGCCGGTCTTTCCGTTGCGGCGGGTTTTCTCGGCCGGCTTGGCGCATTGGCGCTGGCCTTCTTCTGCCTGGCGACCGCCTTCCTCTTTCACACGAATTTCGACAGCCAGAACGAGCTTCTGCATTTCGAGAAGGATCTGGCGATTGCCGGCGGCATGTTCGTCCTGGCGGCTTGCGGTGCAGGATCGATATCGATCGATAGGCTGCTGAGAAAGCGGGCAGAGCGAATGCATCCCTGGCTGAGGGCGGTGTTGTCGTGATGCGGGCGAGTTTTATCGCCTTCGAGGGCGAGCGCCGGTGAACGCGCCGGCGCAATAAAATCGAATAAAACCGAACAAACCGAAGCGTCGATGCGCGCTAGACTTCCGGCGACAGGTCAGGAGTGCAGCCATGACGTCTTATGTGCAAAGCAAACAACAAAAACCGATTCTCGTCTTTCTCGCAAAAGGCGCCGCCGGCGACATCGTCGCGCAATTGACTGAGAACGGACATGTCGCAACGGCCGTATCCTCGGTGCCGGAGCTCTTCGACGCGCTGCGGTCGGATCGATATTTCGTGGCGGTAACGATGCGATCGGATATCGATATGATCCGAAAGATCAAGACCATACCGGTCGTCAATATCGAGGTGTTTTTCCATTCCGTCCAATCGACTGCAAAGTCCGTTTCCTCTTCGAAGGAATTCGACAGCGACGCGTTTCTGAGAAGGGTCGGTGTGCTGACCGAAGCAAGGACGAACAGGATTTCTGCGGTGCAGACGACCCCGGCGGTCGGTGAGGCAGCAATGGCAGGCGCGGCGAAGGCATCCCGCTGGCGCGCTGCCACATCGCTTCTTCTCAGCCGCCGTGCCGCGCCCAGTGCGGAAAGGGCCGATTAGCGTGGCGGCATCCCCATCGCCGGCGGACCGGTCTTCGCCGGGCCCGGATGATCCGGCTTGGTCTCTTCGCCCGCACGCCTCGCGTCTTTCTCGATTGCGTCGGCTTGAAAGCATTGTTCCGAAGCCGGAAATTTTTACGTGGTGCGGGTGTCTTTTCATGTTCCAGCTGCTCGGGGCGGCCGCGGCAAGCGGGTATATCATCACCGCATTGTTTCTGTTCGTGGCGATCGGCCGGCTGATCAGAAACGCTCTCCATACGCTCACCGCATGGCTCCCCAACCGCTCGGCTTTGAAACATTATACGATGGCGGCCGTCTCTTTGATGTTCTTTTGCCTGCTGGTCATTCGGATGTGTTTCATCACCACGGTCATCATCGATAGCGCGATCGGAGGTCATGATATGAAAATCAGCGGCGATCCCGAAAGCCAGTTTTGACCGGACGGTTGCCCGCAATATATCGCAACATTATGAAATGTAGCATTGCACGATCGTTGATATCCTGAAGGCGGAGCCGTGTCGGCGCGGTGAAATGTGATAGTTGCGCGCCGAAGAGATATCTTCCGGCACGAGTGAACGACGATGGCGTATGAAATGGCAGTTCCCAATCAGGCTCATATTCTCATCGTCGAAGACGATCCCGCAATCGCCGACATGCTGGTCGACCTTGTTCGAACCGGCGGCTTCGCGGCCTCATCGGTGGAGACCGGCGCGGCGATGGATCGGATGATGGCGCGGCAGCAATTCGATCTCATCGTTCTCGATGCGATGTTGCCGGGTGAGGACGGTTTCAGCATCTGCAGGCGGCTGCGTGCCTCGGGTTCGGTGCCGATCCTGATGTTGACGGCGCTCCACGAGGATATCGATCGCATTCTGGGACTGGAGCTCGGAGCCGACGACTATGTCACAAAACCATTCAACTCCCGCGAGTTGCTCGCTCGGATCAAAACCATTCTCCGGAGAGCATCATATGCTCATCATCACGAGGAGGCGCTTGGGCCCATGACCTTCTCGGGATGGCGCATCGATCCCAAAAGCCGTCAACTCCTCGATGCGGACGGAGCCCAGGTTTCGATGACCACCGCGGAGTTCGATCTCCTCCTGGCATTCTGCTGCAATCCGAACAAGGTCTTGACGCGCGAACAACTCCTGTCGATGACACATGCCGGATCGGCGGGGCCGGTGGAGCGCAGCATCGACGCCCACATCAGCCGGGTCAGGCAAAAGATAGAGCCAAATCTGAAAGACCCGACATTCATCAAGACGGTGCGGCTGGGGGGCTATCTTTTCGCATCCAAGGTAGAGCGCCTCTCGTGAGAAATTTTCGGCGAGCTTCGATCCAAAACCAGATCCTCATTCTGGCGACCCTCCTTGTCGTCCTCGTTTCCGCCGTGGCGACGGCCATGGAGCCATTCATCTACGGCCGCCATGATCGCGGGTTTCAAAATGGCCTGTTTGCCGCGAGAGCGGCGATGATTGCGGAGCAATTTGCGCAGGCAGGTTCCATGCAGGATGAAGACGTCGTCCTGAAGAGAGCTGCGGCGCTCGGCATTGTGGTCGAAAGAGCGTCCCCGGATCGGCTTCACGCAGGAGAACAACTGGTATCTCCCGGCGACCTCGTGGTGCGCATCGACGCGATGCTCGCCGACAATGCTTTCACGGCATTTCATCGCTTCGTCATGGGGCAATCGCACCCCGACCTTCTGACTGTCGGAATTGACGATATGCGTGCCCTCATCTTTCAACTGCCGATTTTTCCCGGCTATTTGTGGTTTGCTCCGGCAGCGGCAAGCGGATTTTTGAAGATCGTCGTTCCTTTGGTGCTGCTTGCCTATTTCAGCAGCTGGCTGATCACCAAACCTCTGAGGCGTTTTGCTGCCGCTGCAAAGCAAGCGAGCGCGGAAGGCAGTTTGGAAAAGCCTTTCGAAGCTGACGGCGCAGCCGAGATCCGCAGCCTGGCGGAATCACTCAATGTCATGAGCGATCGGATCCAGAGCATGTCGGAGGATCGCACAAGAATGCTGAGTGGCGTGGGCCATGATCTGAGAACCCCCTTGACGCGGTTGCGGATGCGGGCGGAGCGTTCCGCAGAGCCGGAACTTCGCAGCCTGATGCTGGCCGATATCGCCACCTTGAATTTCATGATCGACGACTGTCTGGCCTATTTCAAGGACCCATCGGTGAGGGCGGTCGATCGGAAGGTCGATATCTCAAGCCTGCTGCAGACGATCGCGACCGATTTTTCCGACACCGGCATCGATGTGCGGTTCACCGGGCCGCGACGGCTGGCCTTTATCTGCAAACCTCAGGCATTGAGCCGCGCGATTACGAATTTGGTGGAGAATGCGTCCCGCTACGCTACGCAAGTCGAAATCGGCTTGGAGCGTCACGATGACGGTGGGATCGAAATAAGGGTCAGCGACAATGGTCCCGGCTTGACGGATGAACTCAAGGCGAAGGTTTTGGAGCCATTCTTCAAGGCGGATAAATCCCGACAGTTCGGCGCCGAAGGCGGTTCCGGGCTTGGGCTTGGTCTTCCGATCGCCAAAGGGATCATCACCAAAGCACACAACGGACAATTGACATTGTTGGACGGGAAGCCGAGCGGTTTGGTCGTCATGATCGACCTTCCCGCCGTTCAGGCGGCGCAGGCCGACGGACCGCCGACGGTTCCGTCATCGCATTGACGGCCTGACGGCGCGAACATTTCCGCATATGATAACAAACACAGCAATATTCGAATTCCATAAAACCGGTCCCAGCAGATCCCATGCCGTTCGGCATTACCAAAGCTGGAGCCCAATCCTTGATCAAGAATTTGAACGTCGGTGCAGCGCTTCTCGCCTGCTTGAGTGTTGCCGCCTGCACGACCCCTGACCCCACGGCTTATGCCGGACTTGCTTCGGCATCGCAGCTTCAGCCGAATACGGCTGATAAAACCGGCCGTGTGCCCTATCGCTATCAGACGAATGTCGACTGGAGCCGATACTCCAGGATCATCGTCGATCCCGTTACCGTTTATAACGGCCCCGACAGTCAGTTCGGCAAACTCCCCGAAAAGGACAAGGTCCTGCTGGCCAACTACATGCAGGACCAGTTCACGGAAAAATTGAAGACGCGCTTTGCCATCGTCGGCACGGCGGCTCCGGCCACCCTCAGATTGCATCTGACGCTGACCGGCGCAAAGGCGACGACGGCGGTCCTCGGGACGGCCACACGCGTCGATGTCGCAGGCGGATTGTACAACACCGTCCAGGCCGTACGCGGCCGCGAAGGCTCGATGACCGGTTCGGTAAATTATGCCGTGGAGATCTACGATGCCGCGAGCAACCGTCTCCTGTCGTCATACGTCGCCAAGCAATATCCCAATGCGATGAATATCGGCGCAAGCTTCACGGCGATGGGCGCCTCCATGGTGGGCGTCCGCAAAGGCGCCGACGCCCTGCTGGCCGAGTTGAAATAGGCGAAGATCAAAGAGCCTGCGTTTCCGCTCACAAGATCGCCTGCCCGGCCAACAATGCAAGGACGAGGAAGATCAGGAAGATCACCAGCGCGATGCCGAAGAGAACGCGGGCGATGGTCGCGGTGGCCGCGGAGACCCCGGAAAAACCGAAGAAGCCGGCGATGATCGAAATGACGAAAAATATCAGAGCCCATTTCAGCATGGCAACATCCTTTGCGTTTGCTGGAATACGCGGCAGCCGGGAAATTGTTCCAGATGGCTTGCGATGGAGATTGCGTTGCCGGTGCCGCCAAAGCGAACATCAACTTGCCAATCTTCGGCTTGATCCCCTCGGTACTGGTGTGGTGCGTCGAATTTTGTCGCCTGGCCGCTTCTCGCCTCAAGCGGGTCGGTGCATGATTCCGGAGTGGTGGCGGGCAAATGCCGGCCGCCACACAGCCTGAGCCTTCCAGATGAGGGCTGTTCGCCGCTCAACCGTGATTGATCATCACGTGGCGCACGGCGGTGTAATCCTCCAGCGCGTAGGCCGACATGTCCTTGCCGTAGCCCGACTGTTTGAGGCCGCCATGCGGCATCTCGTTGGCCAGCATGAAATGCGTGTTGATCCAGGTGCAGCCATATTGCAGCTGGGCGGCGGTCTTCATGCCGCGGCCGATATCCTTGGTCCAGACCGAGGAGGCCAGGCCGTAATCGCTGTCGTTTGCCCAGGCAATGGCGTCATCGGTATCGGAAAAGCGAGTGACCGAGACGACCGGGCCGAAGACCTCGCGGCGGACGATCTCGTCGTCCTGCAGCGCGCCTGCTATGACGGTCGGCGTGAAGAAGAAGCCCTTGTCGCCGGAGACCTTGCCGCCGGTGGTGATCTCCATGTGCTTGTGTTCGGAAGCGCGGGCGACGAAGCTTTCGACGCGGTCGCGCTGGCGTCTGGAGATCAGCGGGCCGATCTCGTTTGCGGTGTCGTCGGCCTGGTTGAAGCGGATGCTTGCGACGGCTGAAGAGAGATCGGCGACGAAATTGTCGTAGACCTTGGCATCGGCATAGATGCGGCAGGCGGCGGTGCAGTCCTGGCCGGCATTGTAATAGCCGAAGGTGCGGATGCCTGACACGACGGCGTCGATATCGGCATCGTCGAAGACGATGACCGGGGCCTTGCCGCCGAGTTCCAGATGGGTGCGTTTGACCGTCTTGGCAGCGGCCTGCAGCACCTTTTTGCCGGTCGCAACATCGCCTGTGATCGAGACCATACCGATCTTGGCATGATTGATCAGCGCGTTGCCGACGCTTTCGCCGCGGCCGAGGATGACGTTGACGACCCCTTCGGGAAGGATGTCGGAGAGCAGTTTCGCCATTTTCAGCGCTGTCAGCGGCGTCTGCTCGGAAGGCTTGAAGACGACGGTATTGCCGCCGGCGATCGCCGGCGCCAACTTCCAGGCCATCATCATCAGCGGATAATTCCACGGCGCGATCGAGCCGACAATGCCGATCGGATCGCGGCGGATCATTGAGGTGTGGCCGGGCAGATATTCGCCGGCGGCCGGTGCGTGCAGGTTGCGCACGGCGCCCGCGAAGAAGCGATAACAATCGACGATCGCCGGGATTTCGTCGTTCAGCACCGCATTGATCGGCTTGCCGCAGTTCAGCGCTTCCAGCGCGGCGAAACCGGCGGCATCCTTTTCGATCGCGTCGGCGATCTTCAGCAGATAGCCGGAACGTTCGCCCGGCGTCGTCTGCGACCAGCTCTTGAAGGCTTTTTCGGCGGCATCGACGGCGGCGTCGACCTGAGAAAGCGAGGCCTCTGGAAGGTCGATCACCGTCGCGCCGGTCTTCGGGTTCAGGATATGCTCTTCCGTCTCCGTGCCTTTTTCGAAACGAGACCCGATCAGCATCTGGATATCCATGAATGTTCTCCCTGTTATTTGCCGGCGCCGGCGATCTGGTCGCCGTCGCGGGTGAGGTAATAGGCTGCCAGGATCGGCAGGAAGGTGACGAGCACGACGACCATGGCGACCACATTGGTGACCGGGCGCTGGCGCGGGCGGATGAGTTCTTCGAGCATCCAGATCGGCAAGGTCGATTGCTGGCCGCCGGTGAAGGTGGTGACGATGACCTCGTCGAAGGACAGCGCGAAGGCGAGCATGCCGCCGGCGAGAAGGGCGGTGCCGATATTCGGCAGGATGATATGACGGAAGGTCTGGAAGCCGTCGGCGCCGAGGTCCATCGAGGCCTCGATCAGCGAGCCGGAGGTGCGGCGGAAGCGGGCGACCGCATTGTTGTAGACGACGACCACGCAGAAGGTGGCGTGGCCGAGAACGATGGTCCAGACCGAAAAGGGGATGTCGAAGAGACTGAAGGCCGAGCGTAGCGCAATGCCGGTGATGATGCCGGGAAGCGCGATCGGCAGGATGACCAGCAATGAAATCGCTTCGCGGCCGAAGAATTTCGTCTGGCTGACGGCGGCCGCGCAGAGCGTGCCGAGGATAAGCGCGATCGCGGTGGCGATGACGGCGACCTGCACGGAGAGGCCGAGTGCCGACCAGACATCCGGCCGGTTCCAGGCAATGGCGAACCATTGCAGCGTCAGGCCGGGCGGCGGCCATTGATAGCTCTTTTCCTCGGTGGTGAAGGCATAGACGAAGATCAGCAGGATCGGCAGGTGCAGGAAGAGCAGGCCGCCGCCCGCGGCGATCTTCAGCGGCAGCGGCGATGTCTTGAGGTCAGAGCGCATCGAAGGCCCCCAGTCTTTTGGCTAGCGACAGATAGAGCGCCATGATGACGATCGGCACGACCGAGAATGCGGCGGCAAGCGGCACGTTGCCGGCCGTTCCCTGCTGGGCATAGACGGCCTGGCCGATGAACAGCCTGGACGAGCCGATGATCTGCGGGATGATGTAATCGCCCAAGGTCAGCGAGAAGGTGAAGATCGAGCCGGCGACGATGCCGGGAAGCGCCAAGGGCAGCAGCACGGTGCGGAAGGTCTGGCGCGGCGTCGCGCCGAGATCGGCCGAAGCCTCGATCAGGTTGCCGGGCACGCGCTCGAGGGCCGCCTGCGTCGGCAGGATCATATAGGGAAGCCAGACATAGACGAAAACGATGAAGGTGCCGAGGTAGCTCACCGACAGCGAATTGCCGCCGACGACAGGCAGGTTCAGGATGCCGTCGAGCAACCAGGAGAGATGGAGTTTCTCGAAGATCCAGGTCAGGATCCCCTCCTTGGCGAGGATCAGCTTCCAGGCGTAGATCTTCACGAGATAACTTGACCAGAGCGGCAGCATGACGCCGAGATAGAAGAGTACCTTCCATTTGCCTTGGGCATAACGGGCCGCATAATAGGCGATCGGGAAGGCGATCAGCGCCGAAGCGACAGTGACCAGCGCCGCCATGACGACGGTGCGGATGATGATGTCGAAATTCGTCGGGCTCAAAAGCTGGGCGTAGGTCGACAGCGTAAATTCGTAATTCACCAGCCCGGAAAAATCGTCGATCGAGAAGAAGCTCTGTAGAAGTAGGGCGATCAGCGAGCCGATATAGATGATTCCGAGCCAGAGCAGCGGCGGCGTCAGCATCAGGAGGAGCAGGAGTTTCGGGTGGCGCCAGAAGGCATCCGACATCCGGCCGAATAACCCGCTACGCCCCGGAAGGATCGATGTCTTGCCGTCTGCCATGGTAAGCGTCGTCATGCCGCATCGTCCATGTAGTGGATATCGGCCGGCTGCCAGGCAAGCCGGATGCCGGCGCCGACATCAGGCACAGGTGCGCCCGCCGGCAGCGTGACATGCAGCCGGCTGCCCCTGAGATCGACGCTGAGGCGGGTGGCCGCGCCGAGGAAGCTTGCATTTTCGACCGTCGCCTCGATACCGTCGCTGGCCAGCCGGATCGCTTCGGGGCGCAGGCTTGCCCAGCGTTTGTCGCCGCCGAGCGTGGCCATCAGATCGGGAGCGATGACGTTGGAGGAGCCGACGAAGTCGGCGACGAAACGGGTCTTCGGGCGGCGGTAGATATCCTGCGGCGTGCCTTGCTGGACGATGTTGCCATTGTTGAAGACGGCGACGCGATCGGCCATGGACAGCGCCTCGCCCTGGTCGTGCGTCACGAAGACGAAGGTGATGCCGAGCGCGCGCTGCAGGCTCTTCAATTCTTCCTGCATCTGCTCGCGCAGCTTCAGGTCGAGCGCGCCGAGCGGCTCATCGAGCAGCAGCACCTTCGGCTTGTTGACGAGGGCGCGGGCAAGCGCCACGCGCTGGCGCTGGCCGCCCGACAGTTGGCCGGGGCGGCGGGCGCCGTAACCCGGCAGCTTGACGAGTTCGAGGGCGTCGCCCGCAGCCTTCATCCGTTCCGCCTTGCCGACGCCCTTGACCATCAGCCCGTAGGCGACATTGTCGAGGATGTTGAGATGCGGGAAGAGCGCGTAGTCCTGGAACACGGTGTTGACGTTGCGACGATAGGGCGGAACGCCGTCGGCCGTCTCGCCGAAGATCTGGATATGGCCTGATGTCGGCTGCTCGAAGCCGGCGATCAATCGCAGGCACGTCGTCTTGCCGGAACCGGACGGACCGAGCATCGCAAAGAATTCGCCCGGCGCGATTTCGAGATCGACGCCGTCGACGGCGCGAACCTGGCCGAAATGGCGTGATACCTGCTGGAAACGGACGGCTGACGTCATGGGGGGCTCCGGGTCTTGCATGTTTAGAGAGGGCTTGGTCCTGGCCAATAAAGACCCCGCCCCAAACCCCTCCCCACAAGGGGGAGGGGCTTAACCTGCCGTACCCTTTCGCAAATACCTTGGTGTTTCGGCAGGCTTCGGCGGTGCCACTCTTAGCCCCTCCCCTTGTGGGGAGGGGTTGGGGAGGGGATTTTACGCATAGGAGCGGATCGGCTCACCTTCCGCCGATCACGCCGATATAATCCGACACCCAGCGGTGATAGGGCACGCATTCGCTTTGCGTGGCGCATTTGGCGACCGGGGTCTTCCAGAACTTGATCTTGTCGAAGTGATCGAAGCCGTTGGTGGCGCAGCCTGTTTCGCCCATCAGTTCGTTGCCCTTGCAGGCGGCAGGAACGGAGGGCACGGCGCCGAACCAGGCGGCTGCGTCGCCCTGGACTTTGGCCTTCAGCGAATGTTCCATCCACATATAGGCGCAGTTCGGATGTTCGCTGTCGGCATGCAGCATGGTGGTGTCGGCCCAGCCGGTGACGCCTTCATCCGGGAAGGTGGAGGCGATCTTCTGCTTGTCGGCCTGCAGCAGGTTGACCTGGAAGGGCCAGGAGCCGGAGGCGACGACGCCTTCGTTCTTGAAGTCGTCGATCTGGATCATCGCGTCGTGCCAGTAGCGCGAGACCAGCTTGCGCTGGCCGCGCAGCAGGTCGAGGGCGGCCTTGTACTGATCCTCGTTCAGTTCGTAGGGGTCCTTGATGCCGAGATCCGGCTTGTGGGCCATCAGATACATGGCCGCGTCGGCGATATAGATCGCGCCGTCATAGGCCTGGACGCGGCCCTTGTTCGACTTGCCGTCAGGCAGGGTCTGCTCCTCGAAGACGACGTTCCAGCTTGTCGGCGCCTTGTCCTTGAAGGCGTCGGTATTGTACATCAGCACATTCGGCCCCCAGAGGTAGGGCACGCCGTAATGCACGCCGCCGACCGTATACCACGGGCCGTTCTGCAGGCGCTCGTCGACGGTCTTGAAGCTCGGGATCAGATCGGTGTTGATCGGCTGGACGCGCTTGCCGGCGATGAGGCGGAGCGATGCGTCGCCCGATGCTGTGACGAGATCGAAGCCGCCCTCGTTCATTAGCGACACCATTTCATCCGAGGTGGCGGCGGTCTTGACGGAAACCTTGCAGCCGGTCTCCTTTTCGAAATCGGTGACCCAGTCGTAGTTCTTGTCGGTTTCGCCGCGTTCGATATAGCCCGCCCAGGCAACGATGCTGACGGCGCCTTCGCCTTTGCCCAATGTCTTCAACGGTTCGGCGGCGATCACCTGCGTCGCGAAGCTCAGGCAGGCGAGCGCTGCCGTGCAGGATTTCAAGCGATTGATCATCATCCGTCTCCCGGTCTGGTGCCACTTTCCGTGGCGGTTTGTTCCCGCTCAACAAGGTGACGCGAAAATGCCGCTTTCGCAAATTCATTTATCAGAAGGGCGATATCGGAAATTCCGATATCAGCGGATGCGGCCGGACCGCAGACTTTCGGCGATGCCGACAAAATCGCGGGCCGCCTGCGGCAGGCTGGAGCCCTTGCGCCAGACCATGCCGACCTGGACGACCGGCAGCGATCCGGAGACGTCGCGGCTCTCGATGCGGTCGCCTTCGAGCGACCAGGGGCGATAGACGAGATCGGGCAGCAGCGCCACGCCGGCGCCGGTTGCCACCAGGCTGCGCACCGCTTCCACCGAGCGGGTGCGGAAGGCAACATGCGGGCGGGCGCCGAGTGCGGAGAGCAGCTTGCCGGTATTCTCCTCGATTTCGTCGACCGTCAGCATGATCAGCGGTTCACGGGCGATATCGGCGACCGAGATGATGTCGGCCGATACCAGCGGATGGCCCATCGGCAGCCAAAGCCGGTAGGGCGAGGTTTCGAGGATTTCGGCCTGCAGAGCCATGCGGTCGCGCAGGTTCGATATCACCATGACGGCGACATCGAGTTCGCCGCCGACCAGGAGATGTTCGAGATAACCGCCATTGTCCTCGATGGCGCTGACTTCGATGCCCGGACAGGCGCGGCGATATCGCGCCAGGAGATCGGAGAGTACGTAGCCGGCGACGAGCGAGGTGACGCCGATGTTCAGGGTGCCTGAAAGGGCGCTCTGCTGGCCGGAGAAGCTGGTGCGCGCGTCGGAGACGGAGGCGAGGATCTTCGTCGCGTGACGCAGGAACTGGTGGCCGTTATGAGTGATCGTCAGGCCGCGCGGATGGCGCTCGAACAGCGCGACGCCGAGGTCGGTTTCGAGCTCTTTCAGCGCCTCCGTCACCGAGGATTGCGAGATCGAGAGGTTCTGTGCGGCGCGCGTCACCGACCCTTGTTCGGCGACAGCGACGAAGTACTGGATCTGGCGAAGCGTGAAGGCCATCCGCGTTTAGAGCATGCCGGAACAGGCCCTGGCAAGCGGCTGAAAAAAGCGGACCTTTTTTGGTGTTTTCTCAAAAGGGCGCAGGCATCGCACGCTTACTTAAACATTCGGAAACGTGATTTCCTTAACGTTCTCAGCACTTGTCCTGCGTTGGAGTTTCAGATGGCGGAGCAGTTGGCGTGAAGGCCTTACTGCGTATGTTCCGGCCTTCCCGGAAATTGGCAATGATCATCGGTGGAGTCGCTCTTCTGGCGGGCGTTTCCGGCGGTGCGGCCGTCTTTGTCGGCAAGGACAGACTGATGAGCGCTGCCGGTGGCGGCTACGGGCTCGAATGCAGCGACGTCAACCTGGTGACGATCCGGAAGCAGGATCACGTCTGGGTGCGCAAATACATCAAAACCGAACCGACCGACGGGATGACACGCGTCAAGACTGCGCTTCGTGTCGCCCAGGCCGTTTATGCCGCGCAGAAGCCGGATCTGGTGCAGGTGGTGGTGCTCGACGAGAACGGCCCGACCCTGCGCTCCGACATTCGCGGCCGGGCGATCGGCGCCGACGTCGTCTATATCCCGCATCCCGACAAGGCCGTTCCTGGCCTCGACGACAAGACCTATACGGCGCGCTACTATGACGGCAAGGCCAGCGAGAACGGGCTGTTCTTCGGCGAGCGGATAGAGTTGCCTCTCGATGAGATCGCCATGATCAGCAACGCCTTCAAGGATCCTGAGGATTGCGTCGACCCGGTCGCTGTGGGTTCGACGAAGAACGGCGAAAAGGGCAAGGAAACGAAGGCCGCCGGCGCACATGGCGCAGCGCCGGCGGCCGAAGGCGAGGCCGCGCCTGCTAAAGAAGCTGCGCCAGCCAAAGAAGGCGCGGGTGCCGATGTGGTGGCGGAGGCTCCGGCCGAAGAGCCGCCGGCGGAAGGCGGCAAAACCCACTGAAGCACCGGCATGAAAAAAGCGGAGCGCCGGCCGGCACTCCGCTTCGTTTTTCTCATGTTTCTTCCGTCAGTCGGCCTTGTTGCGGCGGGCCGGGAAGAGAATGACGTCGCGGATCGACGGCGCATTGGTCAGAAGCATGATCAGGCGATCGACCCCGATGCCGAGGCCGCCCGCCGGCGGCATGCCCTGGTCGATCGCATCGAGGAATTCCTCGTCCAGCTGCTTTTCCTTTTCGCCGCGGGCATGCGCCTGTTCGAGCTGCTCGACCATGCGGCGGCGCTGCTCTTCCGGATCGTTGAGCTCGGAGAAGGCGTTGCCGAGTTCCCAGGCGTTGCAATAGGTCTCGAAGCGCTCGACCAGGCGCGGCTCGCCCGGCACTTCCTTGGCGAAGGGGGAAATATCCTTCGGGAAATGCGTGACGTGCGACGGCTGGATCAGGGTGGATTCGACCTTTTCCTCGAAGATGAAGGCAAGACACTCGCCCCAGGTCCAATCTTTCTCGACCGCGAAGCCGGCAGCCTTGGCGGCGGCGCGGGCCTCCTCATCGGTCTTGATCGCGAGGAAATCGATGCCGGTCGCCTCCTTGACGGCGGCGGGCATCGGCACGCGCTTGAACGGTCCCTTGAAGGACAACTGCTTGTCGCCGAAATCGAATTCCGTCGTGCCGTGAATGGACAGCGCCAGGCCCTCGAACAGCCGCTCGACGAGGTCCATCATGTCCTCGTAATCGGCATAGGCCCAGTAACATTCCATCATGGTGAATTCGGGATTGTGCCGGGTGGAGACGCCTTCGTTGCGGAAGTTCCGGTTGATCTCGAAGACCTTGTCGGTCAGGCCCGAGACCAGCGTGCGCTTCAGGAACAGTTCCGGCGCGATGCGCAGATACATGTCGAGCTTCAGCGTGTTGTGATGCGTCTTGAACGGCTCGGCGGTGGCGCCGCCATAGATCGATTGCAGCATCGGCGTTTCGACTTCCATGAAGCCGTCATTCTCCATGAAGCGGCGGATGCCGGAGACGATCTTCGAGCGCTGCTGGAAACGAAGCTTCGAATCCTCGTTGGTCATGATGTCGAGATGGCGCTTGCGATAGCGCAGCTCGATGTCGGAGAGGCCGTGCCACTTCTCAGGCATCGGCAGCAGCGACTTGGTCAGCATTTCGATCTTCTGGGCGTTGATCGTCAGTTCGCCGCGCTTGGTGCGGCGCACGATGCCGGTGACGCCGATAATATCGCCGATATCGATCATCGGCAGCAGGCCGCGGGCCTCTTCCGGCGTCGTGTCCTTGTGGCTGAAGATCTGGATCTTGCCGGAAGCGTCGCGGATGTCCATGAACATGCCGGAGTTGCGCGAGGAATAGACGCGGCCGGCGACGGTGACGACATCCTGCGTCTCGACGTCGGGTTCCAGAGATTCATACTTGGCGCCAAGCTCGGCATTGGTCAGCGTCCGGTGGAAATGCGCCGGATAGACCTCGCCGATCTGTTCGCGCAGCAGCTTCAGCTTCTGGGCGCGCACCTCGGTCGCGTCGGAGGAGAGGGTGTTTTCGGTCTTGTTGTCAGCCACTGTCGAAATCCTCTGACTATTCTTACTTCGAGCCGACGAGGGCGGCGACCGCCTGGGCGGCGAGTTTCAGGCGCTGGCGTACGACGGAGCGTCCGAGGATCGCCATGGAATCGAAGAGCGGCAGGGACCGTGACGAGCCGGAGACGGCGACGAAGAGCGGCGAGACCACGACCTTCAGCTTCTTGCCCATGCGATCGGAGATCGCGCGCAGTTCCGCTTCGATCGTCTCGACATTCCATTCCAGGATCTTTTCGAGATCCGGCTGGACGGTGTTGAGGATCTCGAGGATCTCTTCCGGCGGCGACTTGATCTTGGCGAAGTCGGAAGGCTGCAGGCCGAGATCGGATTTCAGCAGGAAGCCTGCGAGATCGGGCAGCTCGCCGAGCTTGGAAATGCGCGTCTGCGACAGGCGAAGGCCAGCCTTCAGGCGGTCGTTTTCCATCGCCCAGGTCAGCACGCGCGCCTGGAATTCCTCTTCGGAGAGCTTCTCGCGGATCCAGCGGCCGTTCAGCCAGTCGAGTTTCTGGATGTCGAAGATCGCGCCGGCCTTGGAAAGGTTCTCCGGGTCGAACTTCTCGGAGAGCTCATCCATCGTCAACAGCTCTTCACCTTCGGCGATCTGCATGAAGAACAGGCCGAGGAAGTTCATCAGCGCTTCGGGGATATAGCCGAGCGCGGAGTAATAGGAGATCGAGGTCGGGTTCTTGCGCTTCGACAGCTTCGACTTGTCGGCATTGCGCATCAGCGACAGATGCATGAAGACCGGCTGGTCCCAGCCGAAATAGCGATAGAGCAGGATGTGCTTCGGCACCGAAGCCAGCCATTCCTCGCCGCGCGCCACATGGGTGATCTTCATCAGATGGTCGTCGATGACGTTGGCCATGTGATAGGTCGGCAT
The DNA here is from genome assembly GCF_014197615.1 of Rhizobium esperanzae. GTDB lineage: Bacteria > Pseudomonadota > Alphaproteobacteria > Rhizobiales > Rhizobiaceae > Rhizobium > Rhizobium esperanzae_A. Next base: position 104,163 of record NZ_JACIFY010000017.1, on the reverse strand, counting down.
GCCGTCGGCCTTGATCAGCACCTGCATGTCGACGGAATCCCACGGGATGGAAACATCGCCGTAGACGCCGTCGGTGAAGTCGCAGGAGCCTTCGGCCGGGATCTTCATGCGGACGACCGAGGCTTCGCCGGCGGCCGTGCGCGAGGTGACTTCCTCGGCCGTGACGCTCAGGCAGAGACCATCATATTTCGGCGGCTTGCCGGCAGCGCGCTGCGCCTCGCGCATCTGCTCGAGGCGCTGGGGCGTGCAGAAACAGCGGAAGGCATGGCCCTTGTCCAGCAATTCCTGAGCGTAGGGCTGGTACATCGGCTTGCGGTCGGACTGGCGATAGGGGCCGTAGGGGCCGCCGATATCGGGGCCTTCCTTCCATTCCAGCCCGCACCATTTCAGCGCGTCCAGCACCTTCGTCTCGAACTCCGGGGTCGAGCGCGTCGCATCGGTATCTTCGATGCGCAGGATGAACTCGCCGCCGTGCTTCTTGGCGAAGAGGTAGTTGAAGAGAGCGATGTAAGCGGTGCCGACATGCGGCTCGCCGGTCGGCGAGGGAGCGATGCGGACGCGGACGCCGGTAGCTGTCCCGGAAACTGTCATTGTATGTGCCCGTCAATGAATGCCGGACGGTATTCGCGGGAAAGCGACGTTCGGCCGGAAGGATGCAGATATCTTCACCGGCAAACCGGCCGAAAAAGGGCATTCGCCCGCACACTCCGCCGATCGTCCGTTCGGCTGGCCTTAGGCCATATTCAACAGGGCGCGTCAAGAAAAACCGCGTCCGCAACGGCTTGCCGGCGCCGGGAGGGCGCGCCGGTTGCAGCGCGCCCTCCCATCAGCCTCAATGCGCGCCTTCGCGTTTCCGCTTGCGGGCGTTGCGCGCGAACATGTTCAGCACCTCGACCAGCGCCGAGAAGGCCATGGCGGCGTAGACGTAGCCCTTCGGCACGTGGAAGCCCATGCCTTCGGCGATCAGCGTCGTGCCGATCATCAGCAGGAAGGCGAGCGCCAGCATGACGATCGTCGGGTTCCTCTCGATGAAGTTGGCGAGCGGGTTGGCGGCGACCAGCATGACGGTGACGGCGGCGATGACGGCAATCACCATGATCGGCAGATGCGGCGTCATGCCGACGGCGGTGATGATGCTATCGACCGAGAAGACGAGGTCGAGCAGCAGGATCTGGCCGATCGCCGATGCGAAACCCGTCGTAACGGATTTCGCGATGAAATCCTCCTGATGGTCGATGGGATCGACGGTGTGGTGAATTTCCTTGGTGGCTTTCCAGACGAGGAACAGACCGCCGGCAATCAGGATCAGATCCTTCCAGGAGAAGCCGTGGCCGAAGGCGGTAAACAGCGGTTCGGTCAGCTGCACGATCCAGGCGACGGTGCCGAGCAGCGCCAGGCGCATGACGAGGGCGAGACCGATGCCGATCTTGCGGGCCTTTTCCCGATGCTCGGGCGGCAGTTTGTTGGTGAGAATGGAAATGAAGATCAGGTTGTCGATCCCGAGAACGACTTCCATCACCACCAGCGTGATGAGCGCCACCCAGGCGGCCGGATCCTGAATGAGCGTCATGATGTCCTGCATCAGCGTATATCCCTCTTGCGTCACATGATTGGATGACGCGCGCAATGTAATGTCGGCGGCTCGCCACGCAAGCGCCGCAAGGGGGTATACGAAATCGATGTGACTTTTATTCCCTAGAACAGGATGATTTAAGACCGGGTCGGTCTTAAATTTGAATGCTGTTCTAAATTGAAGAGTTAGAGCATGATGTCGTCCGAAAACCGCTCACACTTTTCGGCATCATGCTCTGATAGGCAGCCAGATTTCAGTGACGCCCATGCCGGTATGGGGATCGAAGCGCTCATCGTAGCGTTCGAACATGTCAGGCGTTTCGCCATGCTCCAGGCCGGAGGTCGGCCACCATGTGCCGAAAATCCGGTTCATCGTCGCCGAAATGCCGGAGACATGGCCGCGATGGGTGAAGACGACGTAGCGCTGGCCCGGAAGCTTGAGCGTCGCAAAATCCGCCGGCAGATCGCCGGGATCGGAGATTTCGGCCGCGGCCATATAACGGAATTTCTCCGCCTCGCCGTCGATATGCGTGCAGATGCCGTAGGCGACGTTGCCTTTCTGGCCTGATATATGGCCGAAATGGGCGTTGAACTTCTGCCAGAGGGAGGGGATAGCGGCATTGCCGCCATAGGAATAGATCTCCTGCAGGCCGGCAAAGAGCATCGGCTGAAGGGTTTCGAAGCGGGGCGGTTCGAGGTCGTTGAGGTGGGCGGGGTCCATTCTGATCGGCTCCAGCAAGACAAGGTTACGGGCGTGCCCCTGTTTGCGCACCGCATCCGGCGTCATGCCGAACTGGTCGCGGAAGGCACGGGTGAAAGCCTCGTGCGAGCCGTAGCCCGCGCAAAGCGCAACCTCGAGAATGGTGGATGAATCGCCGACAAGCGCGGGCACGGCGCGGCTGAGGCGCCGCCCCCTTATATATCCACTGATCGAGTGGCCGGTGACGAGCCCGAAGACGCGCGACAGATGGTAGCGCGACAATCCGGCTGCTTCCGATATCTCTTCCAGCGATAGATCGCTTTCGAAATGGCTCTCGATGAACCAGATCGCCCGTGCGATGGCGCTCATTCTCACTCCCCAAGTTGCGGCTTCTTTCTTAGAGAAAAGCCGGCAGCCGGGTTTGATCGTCGTTGCGGAGTTTTGGCCGACGGGGAACGGCAGTCAAGAAAGCGGTCAGACGGTCTCGTGCCGGCGCACGCTGTAGGCGGCCATGAAGACCCGGATCGCGCCGCGGATGACGCGCTCGATTTCGTCGCGATGCGGCGGCTCTTCCATGGTTCCGAACAGGCGCAGCTTGAAGAAGCTGCCGCTGGCGAGATCGAGGAACTGGCCGGCGGCCAGATCGATATCGTCGATCTCAAGCGTGCCTTCGGCAACGTGCCGTTCCAGGAAGTCGCGCATGATGGTGCGCAGGTTTTCCGGGCCTTTGAAGAAGCGCTGACAGAGCACCGGCATTCGCTCGCGAACGCCGAGAACAGTGCGCATGGCATTGATGACCTTCTCATCGGTCATATGGGTGACGAAGCTTATCCCGAATTCGTAGAGGCCGGCTTCCGGATCGTCATGTTCGGCAAGCGCGGTGCGCACGGCAGCCACGAAGGCGGCGCGCTCGGCCTCGATCATCGCCGAAAACAGTTCTTCCTTGTTGGTGAAGTAGACGTAGAGCGTTCCCTTGGAGACCCCGGCCTCGCGCGTCACGTCGTTCATGCTGGCGGCGTCGAAACCCATCTTCATGAAGACGCGCTTGGCGCCGGCAAGAATCTGCTGGCGTTTGGCCGGATCTTCGCCCGCGGCAAATCGGCCTCCGCCAACGGGGGGGCTGAAGACGGCGGCATGGTCGGGTTTCAGCGTCATGTCTCCTTAACCGTATTCACGGTTTCGCATTTTCGTTAAAGAAATCGAACCGATTGGTTCTATACATCTTGATATGACGATAAAACAGGTTTATGTCAACTGAACCGAACCGTTCAGTTCGATGAATTACTCCAAGATCGGTAAGTGGCCATGTCGAGCAACCAGAAAAGCAACGTCGCACGGATCGTCAGCGAAAATGCCGAAGCCGAAGAGGCAAAGGCCGAGATCGTTGCAGAAGCTCCGACGGCGGAAGCCCTGGAAAAACCGTCTGCCCCGGCACAGTCGGCGCCGGCTTCGGTTGCCGCACCCGCGGCTGCGAAGAAGCGCCGCAGCCCGGTGCTGCCGATCGTCGTGCTTGCTCTTCTCGCCGGCGGCGGCTGGTATGGCTACGAATGGTGGACGAACGGCCGCTTCATGGTGTCGACCGATGACGCCTATATCGAGGGCGATATTGCAACGATTTCGCCGAAGGTCACGGGCTACGTCGCGAAGGTGAATGTGGTCGCCAACCAGGAAGTCAAAGCGGGTGACGTGCTTGCCACGCTTGATAACGGCGACTATCAGAACGCCCTCGACCTGGCCCAGGCCCAGATCGCCACCGAACAGCTTTCGCTGCAGCGTATCGACGCGCAGATCGAAGGCGCCAATGCCAGCCTCGTGCAGGCGAAGGCGCAGAAGGTGGCACTCGAAGCGGCCGTTCGCGGCGCCGAGATCACTCAGAAGCGCCAGAGCGAGCTTCAGGCGAAGTCGGTCGGCACGGCTGCCGACCTCGACAACGCCAATATCGCCCTTGACCAGGCGAAGGCCAATCTTGCCGGCGGCGACGCCAACATCGCGGTTGCGCAGGCCAACGTCACCATTCTTCAATCTCAGCGCAGGGAAGCCGAAGGCTCGGTCCGTTCGCTTGAGATCTCGCGCGACAAAGCTGCCCGCGACCTCTCCTTCACCGTGCTGAAGGCGCCTTATGACGGCATTGTCGGCAACCGCTCGGTCCAGGAAGGCGATCTGGTCTCGCCCGGTCAGCGCCTGATGGCGCTGGTTCCGGTGCGCCAGCTCTATATCGACGCCAACTTCAAGGAAACGCAGATACAGCATCTGGTTCCCGGCTCGAAGGTCAACGTCCATGTCGACGCCTATAGCGACCATCCTGTCGTCGGCACCGTCGAATCGATCTCGCCGGCTTCCGGCTCGGTCTTCTCGCTGCTGCCGCCGGAAAATGCGACGGGTAATTTCACCAAGGTGATCCAGCGCGTGCCGGTGCGCATCGCGCTGCCGCAGGATGCGCTCGACAGCGGCCGTCTGCGCGCCGGCCTCAGCGTCGTCGTCGACGTCGATACCCGTACGGCGCCGAACAAGTAAGCCTTTCAACAAGGCGGAGGTGGTCCGATGGCCGGAAGCGCGACAGCAACAGCGGGAACAATTCCGGCAGCGCCTGCGCACGCCGACGATCGCATGGATCCGAAGAAGCTCATTGCCTTCTTCGCGATGGTGCTCGGCATGTTCATGTCGATCCTCGACATTCAGATCGTTTCAGCCTCGCTTGCCGAAATCCAGGCCGGCCTTTCGGCCGGCAGCGACGAAGTCGGCTGGGTGCAGACGGCCTATCTGATCGCAGAGGTGATCATGATCCCGCTGTCGGGCACGCTGGCGCGCATCATCTCGACGCGTTATCTCTTCGCGATCTCGGCCGCCGGCTTCACCATGGCGAGCGCCCTTGCGGCGACGGCGACGAATATCGACCAGATGATCGTCTACCGCGCCATCCAGGGCTTCATCGGCGGCGGCATGATCCCGTCGGTCTTCGCGGCCGCCTTCACCATCTTCCCACCGTCGAAGCGCAGCATCGTCTCGCCGATCATCGGCCTGATCGCGACGCTGGCGCCGACCATCGGCCCGACCGTCGGCGGCTATCTCAGCCATGCCTTTTCCTGGCACTGGCTGTTCCTCGTCAATATCGTTCCCGGCATCATCGTCACGCTGGTGACCTGGAACTTCATCGATTTCGACAAGCCGGAATTGTCGCTCTTCAAGAAGTTCGACTGGTGGGGGCTGATCTCGATGGGCATCTTCCTCGGCGCGATGGAATATGTGCTCGAAGAGGGCAATTCGAACGACTGGTTCAACGACAGTTCCATCGCCATTGCGGCCGTCGCTTCCGGCGCTGCGGCCATCGTGTTCTTCTACCGCGCCTTCACGGTGGATTTTCCCGTTGTCGATCTCAAGGCCTTTTCGAACCGGAATTTTTCCTTCGGCTCGATCTTCTCCTTCGTCATGGGGATCGGCCTCTATGGCCTCACCTATATCTATCCGGTCTATCTCGGCCGTATCCGCGGCTATGATTCGCTGATGATCGGCCAGACGATGTTCGTCTCCGGGCTGGCGATGTTCTTCACTGCGCCGATCGCCGGCCGGCTGTCGACCAAGATGGACCTGCGCCTGATGATGGTGATCGGCTTCACCAGCTTCGCTGCCGGCACATACATCATGATCCACCTGACGGCGGATTGGGATTTCTACGAGCTGTTCATCCCGCAGATCCTGCGCGGCTTCGGGCTGATGATGTGCATGGTGCCGATCAACAACATCGCGCTCGGCACGATGCCGCCCTCGCGCATTCGCGGTGCGTCCGGCCTGTTCAACCTGACCCGAAACCTCGGCGGCGCCGTCGGCCTGGCCGTCATCAACACCGTGCTCACCAACCGGCAGGACGTGCATTACGAGCGGCTGCGGGAAAATATGGACTGGGGCAACCCGGCGGCGGTGGACCAGATGAACAACATGGCCGCCAATTTCAGCACCTACGGCATGGACGGCACCTCGGTCGCGGTCAAGCAGATGGTCGGCCTTGCCACCAAGCAGGCGGTCATCCTCTCCTTCAGCGATATCTTCCTGATCCTGACTGCGCTTTTTGTCGCGATGATCTTCGGTGTCGCCATGATCAAGAAACCCGCGCCGCAAGGCGGGGGAGGCGGTGGCGGCCACTGACCTCCGGCCTGCCGCCCCTTGAAAGGCCCTCTCCGGAGGGCCTTTTTGTTGCGGTTTTCCAGCTTCCGTGCCATCAGACAGATGATCGCCGGCCGATCACCCGAATCGGGCGATCGATGCCGGAAAATCGACAAGGAAACCGGCCTGTTCGATTTTTTGATTTACGTACATCAAATTTGGCGCTAAGGGTCTCGTCAGGAGGAATGATGAGACCAACAGTTCACGATATCGCCGCTGCCGCCGGTGTCAGTCTCGCGACTGTCGACCGGGTTCTCAACCAGCGTCCCGGTGTGCGTCACGTCACGCGGGAGAAGGTCGAGAACGCGATCCGTCAGCTTGGTTATATCAGAGATGTCGCCGCCGCCAATCTCGCCAAGGGACGCACCTATCCTCTGGTCTTCATCCTGCCGGCCAGCGACAATTCCTTCATGCACGGACTCAATGCCGAGATCCGGCAGGCGATCCTCCGTTCGTCGGCCGAGCGCACCGATATCCGTACCATCGAAGTATCCGCCTTCGACCCTCCGGCGCTCGTCTCGGTGCTTGAAGGGCTTTCCCAGGAGAAACGTTGCGGCATAGCGATGGTCGCGACCGATGCGCCTGAGGTGCGCGATGTCGTCGACAGGCTGGTGCGGGCGGGATTTCCGATCGTCACCCTGGTTTCCGATCTGACGGGGTCGCTGCGCCATCACTATGCCGGCATCGACAACATTGCGGCCGGTCGTACGGCCGCCCGGCTGCTCGGCCGGTTTCTCGGCGCCCGAAAAGGTGAAATCGCCGTTCTTGCCGGCTCCATGCTGGTGCGCGACCATCGCGAGCGGCTGGAGGGTTTCACCTCCGTCATGGCCGAGGAATTTCCCGATCTGACGATCCTGCCGGTTCTCGAAGGTCGCGACGACCCCGAGGTCGCCCATAGGCTCGTCACTGATGCGCTTTCCCACAATGCCGGCATCGTCGGTGTCTACAGTCTCGGCGCCGGCAATCGCGGCCTGATCCGGGCATTGAAAGAGAAGTCCGTCGACCGGACGCTGACCGTGGTCGCCCACGAACTGACTGTCCATACGCGTGCGGCGCTCCTCGACGGCACGATCGATGCGATCCTCAACCAGGATGCCGGTCATGAGGTGCGCAGCGCCATCCGCGTGCTGAAAGCCAAGGCGGACGGGCTTGCCGTCATCGAAGCGCAGGAGCGCATCCGCCTCGACATATTCCTGAAAGACAATCTGCCGTAACGGCAAAGGAGCATACCCATGTATCTCGGTCTCGATCTCGGAACCTCCGGCGTCAAGGCGATGCTGATCGACGGCGATCAGACGATCGTCGGCTCGGCCAACGGTTCGCTCGACGTTTCGCGTCCGCATTCCGGTTGGTCGGAGCAGGAGCCGGCCCACTGGGTGCGTGCCGCCGAGGAGGCCGTTGCAGGCCTCAAGGCAAAACATCCGAAAGAGCTTGCCGCAGTCAAGGGCATCGGCCTTTCCGGCCAGATGCACGGCGCAACGCTGATCGATGCCAGCGACAAGGTGCTGCGTCCCTGCATCCTCTGGAACGACACGCGCAGCCATGTCGAGGCGGCCGCCCTCGATGCCGATCCGCGTTTCCGTGCCCTTACCGGCAACATCGTCTTCCCCGGCTTCACGGCGCCGAAACTCGCCTGGGTCAAGAAGCATGAGCCAGATATCTTCGCCAAGATCGCCAAGGTGCTGCTGCCGAAGGACTATCTGCGTCTCTGGCTGACCGGCGAATATATCTCCGAAATGTCGGATTCGGCCGGGACCTCGTGGCTCGATACCGGCAAACGCGCCTGGTCGTCCGAACTGCTTGCCGCCACCGATCTTTCCGAGGAGCAGATGCCGGCGCTTGTCGAAGGCACGGAGCAGGCCGGTAAGCTGCGGCCCGAACTGGCGGCGCAATGGGGCATATCCGGCAATGTCGTCGTTGCCGGCGGCGCCGGCGACAATGCGGCGTCGGCCTGCGGCATGGGTACGGTCAGCGACGGTGCCGCCTTCGTCTCGCTCGGCACGTCAGGTGTTCTCTTTGCCGCCAACGGCTCCTATCTGCCGAAGCCGGAAAGCGCCGTGCACGCCTTCTGTCACGCATTGCCGAATACCTGGCACCAGATGGGCGTCATCCTGTCGGCCACCGATGCGCTCAACTGGCATTCCGGCGTGACCGGCAAGTCGGCTGCCGATCTCACCGGCGAACTCGGCGAGACGCTGAAGACGCCTACAGGCGTCACCTTCCTGCCCTATCTCTCCGGTGAGCGCACGCCGCACAACGATGCGGTCATCCGCGGCGCCTTTATCGGCCTCGAACATGAAAGCAGCCGTGCCGTGCTCACCCAGGCGGTGCTCGAAGGCGTGGCCTTTGCCATCCGCGACAATCTCGAAGCGCTGCGCTCGGCCGGCACCGGCATCTCCCGCGTCACGGCGATCGGCGGCGGTTCGCGCTCGCATTACTGGCTGGCGTCGATTGCCACTGCGCTCGGCGTTCCGGTCGATCTGCCTGCCGATGGCGATTTCGGCGCGGCCTTCGGTGCGGCCCGTCTCGGCCTGATCGCGGCAACGGGTGCGGATCCGATCGCTGTCTGCACGCCGCCGGTGACATCAGGCACGATCGAGCCGGTATCGGCGCAGAGCGGCGCTTACGAGGATGCCTACAAGCGCTACCGCGCACTTTATCCGGCGATCAAGTCGCTGGCGCATTGAGACCTGGAGCTGGCGGCCCCCCTCATCCGCCTGCCGGCACCTTCCCCCGCTGGGGAGAAGGTGGCCCGAAGGGTCGGATGAGGGGGCTGGATGGCGCGGACGATAAGACTGAATTGCGAACCCAAGGAGACCCCAACATGAGCACCGGATTTTTCGGCGATATTCAGAAGATCAAATATGAAGGCCCCGACAGCACCAATCCGCTGGCCTTCCGCTATTACCAGCCGGACGAGATCGTTCTCGGCAAGCGTATGGAAGACCATCTGCGCTTTGCGGTGGCCTATTGGCACACCTTCACCTGGCCGGGCGGCGACCCCTTCGGCGGCCAGACCTTCCTGCGTCCCTGGTTCGAAGACACGATGAAGGCTGCCAAGCTGAAGGCCGACGTCGCTTTCGAATTCTTCTCGCTGCTGGGTGCGCCCTATTACTGCTTCCATGACGCCGACGTACGTCCGGAAGGCAAGAATTTTGCCGAGAACACCAGGAACCTGAACGAGATCGTCGATTATTTCGCCGAAAAGCAGGCCGCTACCGGCACCAAGCTGCTCTGGGGCACGGCGAACCTGTTTTCGCACCGCCGCTATATGTCGGGTGCAGCCACCAATCCGGATCCGGATGTCTTTGCTTTCGCTGCTGCGACGGTCAAGACCTGCATCGACGCCACGCAGAAGCTCGGTGGCGAGAACTACGTGCTTTGGGGCGGCCGCGAAGGCTATGAAACCCTGCTCAACACCGATATCGGCCGCGAGCTCGACCAGCTCGGGCGCTTCCTCAACCTCGTCGTCGAATACAAGCACAAGATCGGCTACAAGGGGACCATCCTGATCGAGCCGAAGCCGCAGGAGCCGACCAAGCATCAGTATGATTACGACGTTGCGACCGTTTACGGTTTCCTCAAGAAGCACGGTCTCGAAAACGAGGTGAAGGTCAATATCGAGCAGGGCCATGCGATCCTTGCCGGCCATTCCTTCGAGCACGAGCTGGCGCTTGCCAATGCGCTCGGCATCTTCGGCTCTATCGACATGAACCGCAACGACTACCAGTCCGGTTGGGATACGGACCAGTTCCCGAACAATGTTCCGGAAATGGCGCTCGCCTATTACCACGTTCTGGCGGGCGGCGGCTTCAAGACCGGCGGCACCAACTTCGACGCCAAGCTGCGCCGCCAGTCGCTCGATCCGGCGGATCTGCTGATCGGCCATATCGGCGGCATGGATTGCTGCGCCCGCGGGCTGAAGGCCGCTGCCAGGATGATCGAGGACAAGGCTCTGTCGCAGCCGCTCGCCGATCGTTACGCCGGCTGGGAATCGGCCGAGGCCCAGAAGCTCTTCCGCGGCGAATACTCGCTGGATGAGATCACCAGCTGGGTCGAGACCAAAGACGTCAATCCGCAGCCGAGATCCGGCAAGCAGGAACTGCTCGAAAACGTCGTCAACCGTTACGTCTGATAAGGCGCGCCGGCGGCCAATGGTCGCCGGCGCCATTTTTGTAGCCGGCTATTCCATTTCCGTTCAGCGCTTCAACCAACTGCGCGACGGCGCGGAGACGGAATTTCGAACGACCAGATCCGGCCGCAGCAGGATTTCCGTCTCGGACGGGCGGCCGTCGGACAGGAGTTCCAGCAAGAGCGCCATCGCCTGCTTGCCGATCGCCGTTCGCGGCTGGCGGATCGTCGTCAGCGCCGGCGATATGAAGACGGCCTGCGGCACGTCGTCGAAACCCGTCACCGAGAAATCGCGCGGAATGTCGTAGCCGCGCGCGCCCAGCCCGATCATGACGCCGATCGCCGTCTGGTCGTTTACGCACATGAAGGCCGTGGGAAGCGTATCGCGCATGAAAAGCTGTTCGACCGCATGCCGGCCGCTTTCAATCGTGCCGTCGCCTTCGAGCACGATCCGCAAATCGGGCGGAATGCCGGCCGCATCGAGCCCGGCATCATATCCCATGCGGCGCCGGATAAAGGCAAGCCGGGTGCGTGAATCGCCGATGAAGGCGATCTTGCGATGTCCTTCGGCCAGCAGCAGGTCCACCGCCTTTCGCGCCCCCTCGGTATCGTCGACGCCGACATAGGGAATGCCGCCGTTGAAAACGGGCTCGAAAACGCCGACGCTCGGCGGCAGCCGCGCGGTCATGGTCTGATGGCCGAAGGGCAGGATGCCGGTGAAGAGGATCAATCCGGCAGCCTGGTTGGAGTTGAAGAATTTCAGATATTCCAGCCCGCGCTGGGCATCGTTCTGCGTGTGGCCGATCAGGACGCCGTAGCCGTGGGCGCGCGCCTCATTCTCCAGGCCGACAAGGATGTTGGAGAAATTCGGGTCGCCGATATCGGGCGCCACCACAAGGATCATGTTGGAGCGGCCGAGCCTCAGGCTGCGGGCCATGGCATTGGTCGTATAACCGGTGACGGCGATCGCCTGGTTGACCTTGAGCCGCGTCGAGTTGGCGACCTTCTCGGGCGTGTGGATCGCCCGCGAAACCGTCGCGATGGAGACCTCGGCGATCCGGGCGACGTCTTCGATGGTTGCGGGCGTGGAATTCGACACTGGGCTCTGCCTTAAGGCTGTCTTCGCCGCGACACTACACAGACTTGCCGAGAGGTCAAAGGCAAGCTTCAACTCATCTGTGTTAATCCACGATGTAAACCTTTACATGCATGATGTAAAGGTTTACATAAGGCTCGAAGCGGACGGGAGCCGCATATGCACGCCGCTTGAAGACCTAAGGCGGTTTTCAGAAGGAAAATGTGCGCTAGTTCAGGTGATGGAGGTTGCCGGTGGCGCGGCGCTCCAGGGGGAGGGCATGATGACCATGGAGATCGCCGACACCGCACCTGTGGTGCTGTCCGCCAGGCGCATATGCAAATCCTTCAGCGGCGTGCAGGTGCTTTTCAGTGTCAATTTCGATCTCCGTGCCGGCGAAATCCACGCCCTCATGGGTGAGAACGGCGCCGGCAAGTCCACGCTCGTCAAGGTATTATCAGGCTTCGAACAGCCGACATCCGGCGAGATTGTGCTCGATGGCAAGCCTGTCGTGCTGCCGCCCAATGGCGCCGCCGAAGCGCTCGGCATTGTCATCATCCATCAGGAATTCAATCTTGCCGACCATCTGACGGTGACGGAGAGCCTGTTTCTCGGGCGCGAAGTCACGCGTTTCGGCGTGCTCGACCGTAAATATATGCGCTCGGAGACGCGCAAGGTTCTCGATGTGCTCGGTTCGCATGTCGATGAGAATGCGCTGATCAGCACGCTTTCCATCGCCGACAAGCAGATGGTCGAAATCGCCAAGGCGATCAGCCGTGATGCGCGGGTCGTGTTCATGGATGAGCCGACCGCAGTGCTGTCGCGGGAAGAGACCAATATGCTCTTCAAGCAGGTCCGCAAGCTTCGCGACCAGGGCACGAGCTTCGTCTTCGTCTCCCATAAACTCGACGAGGTCATGGAATTGACCGATCGGGTGACGGTTTTGCGCGACGGCCAGTGGATCAAGACGTCGCCGACCTCCATTCTGGATGGGGAATCGATCGCGCAGCTGATGGTCGGCCGCGAACTTTCCAGCCTCTATCCCGCCAAGGTCGAACCTGACGTGGATGAGGAGGTCGTTCTCCGCGTTGCCTCGGTGTCGACGGGCTATGTGAAGGATGCGAGCTTCGAGGTGCGCAAGGGCGAGATCATCGGCTTCTCCGGCATGATCGGTTCCGGCCGTACCGAGCTGATGGAAGCGATCGCCGGCTTGCGAAGCCGTCTTCACGGCGAGGTGGTGATCAAGGGCGAAACGGTTCCTTCAGGCGACGTGCATGCCGCCAATCGCAGCGGTCTCGCCTACATGACCAAGGACCGCAAGTCGAAGGGGCTGCTGCTGCGCTCCGGCATGGTGGCCAATCTGACGCTGCAATCCCTCGAAAGGCACGGCCGCCACGGCTATCTCAGCCCAGCCAGCGAGGCGGCTGCACTGGCGAAGGCCAAACGCCGTTTCGACATCAGGGTTCGCGACGGCAATATCATTGCCGGCCGCATGTCCGGCGGAAACCAGCAGAAGCTGCTGCTGGCCAAGGTCATGGAGACCGAGCCCGACATCATCATCATCGACGAACCGACGCGCGGCATCGATGTCGGCACCAAGCAGCAGATCTATCATTTCATCTCGGCGCTCGCCCGGGACGGCCGGTCGATCATCGTCGTCTCGTCGGAGATGCCTGAAGTCATCGGCCTCTGCACCCGAGTGGTGGTGATGCGCGAAGGACATATCGTCGGCGTGCTCGAAGGAGACGAGATTTCCGAGCAGGAAATCATGCGTTACGCCGCCGGGCTCAAGAAAAAGGCGGCTGCCTGAGGGTTGAAGCAGGGCTTCGCCGATCAGGACGACAGACAAGATGCCCAGAAAATATGCGACGGGAGGTTGGTTTTGGATATGAGTGTCAACGAGGAGACCAGGGAAATCCGGCGCCGATCCTGGCGGGATGTCGATCTGCGTGCGGTCGCGCCTTTCGTCGCCCTGGCGCTGCTTCTGATCGTCGGAGCTCTGGTCAATCCCAATTTCATCGGCATCACCAACCTTGCCAACGTTGCCACCCGCAGCGCCTTCATAGCCATCATCGCGGTCGGCGCGACCTTCGTGATATCGGCAGGTGACCTCGACCTGTCGGTGGGCTCGATGGTGGCTTTCGTTGCCAGCCTGATGATCCTGTTGATGAATTCGGGCGCCATCGAAAACCCGGCTTTGATGCTGACGGTCGCGGTCGTCTTCACGATCGTTGCCGGTGCACTTTGCGGTCTGGCGAACGGCCTGATCACCACGGTGGGCAAGATCGAACCCTTCATCGCCACGCTTGGCACGATGGGCATCTACCGCGGCCTGACGACATGGCTGTCGCAGGGCGGCGCGATCACCCTGCGCTCCGCCGATATCCAGACGCTCTATCGCCCCGCCTATTTCGGCAATATCGCCGGCGTGCCGGTGCCGATCGTGGTGATCCTGGCGGTGACGGCGGTGGCGGCCTTCATCCTTTATCGCACCCGCTATGGGCGCCACGTCGTTGCTGTCGGATCGAACAGCGATGTCGCCCGCTATTCGGGCATCGCGGTCAACCGCGTGCGGACGATCGCCTTCGTCATCCAGGGGTTCTGCGTCGCCATTGCCGTGCTGCTCTATGTTCCGCGTCTCGGCTCGACCTCGGCAACCACAGGCATCCTGTGGGAGCTGCAGGCGATCACCGCCGTCGTCGTCGGCGGGACGGCGCTGAAGGGCGGCGCCGGCAGGGTCTGGGGCACGATCTGCGGCGCCTTCATCCTCGAGCTCGTCGGCAACATCATGCTGCTTTCGAACTTCATCAGCGAATATCTGATCGGGGCCATTCAGGGGGCGATCATCATCATCGCCATGTTCGTCCAGCGCTCGCTGGTGCGCAAATCATGATCTGACCGGCTTCATTCGACCAGTTTACAATTCGGCCGGGTTTACAGGGCGTCCGGTCCCGATGGAACAAGTCCCTGAAATCAGTGGGAGGAAATAGCATGCGGAAATTGATGTTGGGTCTCGCGGTTGCGGCGGTGACGTTCGCCGGCGCCGCTCACGCGCAGGACAAGAAATTCACCATCGGCGTCTCCATCCCGGCCGCCGACCACGGCTGGACCTCGGGCGTCGTCTTCCATGCCGAACGCGTCGCCAAGCTGCTGATGGCCGAACATCCCGGTCTCAGCGTCATCGTCAAGACCTCGCCGGATGCCGCCAGCCAGGCAAACGCCGTGCAGGATCTCGATACGCAGGGCATCGACGCCCTCGTCATCCTGCCGTCGGATCCCGATCCGCTCGTCAACGCCATCAAGGAAGTCAAGGGCAAGGGCAAGTTCGTCGCTCTCGTCGACCGCGCGCCGAGCAACAACGACAATTCCGTGCGCGACCTTTACGTCGCAGGCAACAATCCGGCTCTCGGCGAAGTCGCCGGCAAGTACATTGCCGAAAAGACTCCGGACGCCGAAGTCGTCATTATCCGTGGTCTGCCGATCCCGATCGACCAGCAGCGCCAGGACGGTTTCGACAAGGGCATCGCCGGATCGAAGGTCAAGGTTCTCGACCGCCAGTACGGCAACTGGAATCGTGACGATGCCTTCAAGGTGATGCAGGACTACCTGACGAAGTACCAGAAGATCGACGTCGTCTGGTGCCAGGACGACGACATGGCCGTCGGCGTTCTGCAGGCGATCGAGCAGGCCAAGCGCACCGACATCAAATATGTCGTCGCCGGCGCCGGCTCCAAGGACATGGTCAAGAAGGTCATGGATGGCGACAAGCTGATCCCGGTCGACGTTCTCTACCCGCCGGCAATGGTCGGCACGGCAATGGAACTGACTGCGGCAGCACTTTACGATCAGGTTCCGGTCCACGGCAATTACATCCTCGATGCGACGCTCGTCACCAAGGACAATGCCAAGGACTTCTACTTCCCGGATTCTCCGTTCTGATCCATCGACTGCAGGGCGCGCCCATTCGAAAGGATGGGCGCGTTTTTATGCTTGCCTTCGGCGCGCAGCCGAAAATGCTGCACGTACCTCTTGCCCGCCAAAGCCCATCATGATTAGCTCGCAGGACTGTCTCATCCGGCCTCGTGCCAATCCGCGAAGCAAAGGCGGGAAGGTGCCTTGCGCCTGCCAAATTGCGTGCTACAACACTTCAGAAACGTTTACGGTCGATATTCAGGGAGGAATCTGACATGAAGACGATCAAGGGCCCCGGCCTTTTTCTTGGCCAGTTCGCGGGCGATACCGCGCCTTTCAATTCCTGGGACGCAATCACCAAATGGGCGGCCGACATCGGCTATAAGGGGGTCCAGGTGCCGAGCTGGGCAAGCCAGCTGATCGACCTGAAGAAGGCTGCCACATCCAAGGATTATTGCGACGAATTCGCCGGCAAGGCCCGCGAAAACGGCATCGAGATTACCGAACTTTCCACCCACCTGCAGGGCCAGCTCGTCGCCGTTCATCCGGCCTACGACGAAGCCTTCGATGGCTTCGCGGCCCCCGAGGTGCGCGGCAATCCGAAAGCGCGCCAGGAATGGGCGGTCGAGCAGGTCAAGCTGGCGCTGACGGCATCGAAAAACCTCGGCCTCAAGGCGCATGCGACCTTTTCCGGCGCGCTTGCCTGGCCCTTTGTCTATCCCTGGCCGCAGCGTCCTGCCGGTCTGGTCGAGACCGCCTTCGACGAACTTGCCCGTCGCTGGACCCCGATCCTCAACCATGCGGATGAGAACGGCATCGACGTCTGCTACGAAATCCATCCGGGTGAAGACCTGCATGACGGCATCACCTTCGAGATGTTCCTGGAGCGGGTGAAGAATCACCCCCGCGCCAACATGCTCTACGATCCCTCGCATTATGTCCTGCAGTGCCTCGATTATCTCGACAATATCGACATCTACAAGGACCGCATCAAGATGTTCCACGTCAAGGATGCGGAGTTCAATCCGAGCGGGCGCCAGGGCGTCTACGGTGGCTATCAGGGTTGGGTGGAACGCGCCGGCCGCTTCCGCTCGCTCGGCGACGGCCAGGTCGATTTCGGCGCAGTCTTCTCGAAGATGACCGCCAATAATTTCGACGGCTGGGCCGTGGTCGAATGGGAATGCGCGCTGAAGCATCCGGAGGACGGCGCCCGCGAAGGGGCCGAATTCGTGGCTGCGCATATCATCCGCGTCACCGAAAAGGCCTTCGACGATTTTGCCGGGAGCGGCACCGATCAGGCGGCCAATCGGCGGATGCTCGGGCTTTAAGTTTCATTTTCCCTTCTCCCCAGCGGGGAGAAGATGCCCGTTAGGGCAGATGAGGGGGATGAGGAGCGATAGCGACGAATGCCTTGAGCGACAAGCGAAAGGCAACTGCCGCGAAGCCCCCTCATCCGACCCTTCGGGCCACCTTCTCCCGAGGGGAGAAGGGAAGAAAATTTCAGGAGGAATCTATGGCAATCGAAGCATCATCCGAACAGACCCGCGAGCCGCGCATCCGGCTCGGCATGGTGGGCGGCGGCGCGGGCGCGTTCATCGGTGCGGTGCACCGCATTGCAGCGCGCATCGACGATCAGTACGATCTCATCGCCGGCGCGCTGTCGTCGACGCCTGAGAAGGCTGTCCAGTCCGGCCGCGACCTCGGCCTCGATCCGTCGCGGACCTATTCCAGCTACCGGGAGATGGCGATCCGCGAGGCGAAGCTGAAGAACGGCATCGAGGCGGTGGCGATCGTCACCCCGAACCATGTGCACTACGATGCGGCCAAGGAATTTCTGAAGCGCGGCATTCACGTCATCTGCGACAAACCGCTGACATCGAACCTTGCGGACGCGAAGAAGCTGAAGAAAATTGCCGACGAGAGCGGCGCGCTCTTCGTGCTGACGCATAATTACACCGGTTATCCGATGGTGCGTCAGGCGCGTGAGATGATCGCGAACGGCGAACTCGGCGATATAAGAGTGGTCCAGGCCGAATATCCGCAGGACTGGCTGACGGAAGCAGTCGAGCAGACCGGCCAGAAGCAGGCCGCCTGGCGCACCGATCCGGCGCAGTCCGGCGTCGGCGGGTCCACAGGCGATATCGGCACGCATGCCTATAATCTTGCTTCCTTCATCACCGGGCTGGAGCTCGATAGCCTGGCTGCCGATCTCGACAGCTTCGTTCCCGGCCGCCGGCTGGATGACAATGCCCATGTCATGCTGCGTTTCAAGGCGAAGGGCTCGGAGAAGCCGGCTAAGGGCATGCTCTGGTGCAGCCAGGTGGCGCCCGGCCATGAAAACGGCCTGATGGTTCGCGTCTACGGAACCAAAGGCGGGCTGGAATGGACCCAGAAGGACCCGAACTACCTCTGGTATACGCCGTTCGGCGAGCCGAAGCGGCTGATCACCCGGGGCGGCGCCGGCTCAGGCGCGGCTGCCGGCCGCGTTTCGCGCGTGCCGTCGGGGCATCCGGAAGGGTATCTCGAGGCCTTTGCGACGATCTATACGGAAGCCGCGCATGCGATCAACGCCCGCAGGAAGGGTAAGGCCGTCGACAAGGCTGTGGTCTATCCCACAGTCGATGACGGCGTGAAGGGCGTGGCCTTCGTCGAGGCCTGCGTAGCCTCCTCGAAGAAAAACGGCGCATGGGTCAAGGTCTGAGTTTACCGATTCGCGTCGCCCAATGAAAACGCCGAGGCGGACCCGGGTCGCCTCGGCGTTTTGCGTATGGTGATCAGGCAGCAGCGCGGCCTCGCTTCAGCAGGTTATCGAGGCTGAGCGGGCCGGCGCCTGCCGCCACCAGATAAAGAAACACGAAGCAGAACAGGATCGCGGCAACGCCGCCGTTCTGCGCGGGATAAAAGCTCTTTCCCGCATGGCCGATGAAATAGGCGAAAGCCATCAGGCCCGAGAGCACGAAGGCTGCGATGCGGGTCTGGAATCCCACCAGCACGAGGAAGCCGAGGATGAGTTCGATCAGTCCGGCGATCCAGGAGAGCGATCCCATCGGCGGTACGCTTGCCGCTGCCGGAAGGTGCAGGATCTTCTGCGTTCCATAACTGAAAAGCACGAGCGACGAGACGATGCGCAGCAGGCTCAGTAGATGCGGCTGCAGCAGATGGATCGAAGACAGCATGGGATTCCTTTCATGTTTGCGATGCCTTCGCTGTGTAGTGATCACGGGCTCGGCAGCAAGTCACGACTGCTGACATTCGCGTTATGAGAGCGGTGGGGTGGAAAGCGTGGCAACCGCCGGCAATGAATGGATGCCTTCCCGGCTGCTTTGCCGTTCTTACTGCAACGTTGCAGTTTTTCTTCCCGAGGACCTGTACTTTGCCTACCGGCTTGGCTAAATCCCGGCCAACGGTCAGTCCACATGCTGAGAGACGGGGATTACAGATGATCGATGCGAAGACGCTTGCAGGCCGCTTTCCCGGTGATTTCACCTTCGGCGTTGCCACCGCCGCCTTCCAGATCGAGGGCGCCGGCAAGGCCGATGGCCGCAAGCCGTCCATCTGGGATGCTTTCTGCAATATGCCCGGCCGTGTCTATAATCGCGACAACGGCGACGTTGCCTGCGACCACTATAATCGCCTGGAGCAGGACCTCGATCTCATCAAGGAGATGGGGGTCGAAGCCTATCGTTTCTCGATTGCCTGGCCGCGCATTATCCCCGACGGCACGGGTCCGGTGAACGAGGCGGGCCTCGATTTCTACGACCGGCTGGTCGACGGCTGCAAGGCGCGTGGGATCAAGACCTTCGCCACGCTCTACCACTGGGATCTGCCCTTGCTGCTTGCCGGCGACGGCGGCTGGACGGCGCGTTCGACCGCCTATGCCTATCAGCGCTACGCCAAGACGGTGATGAGCCGCCTCGGCGACCGTCTCGATGCCGTCGCGACCTTCAACGAGCCCTGGTGCATCGTCTGGCTCAGCCACCTCTACGGCATTCATGCTCCCGGCGAGCGCAACATGCAGGCTGCCCTTCACGCCATGCATTACATGAATCTCGCCCACGGCCTCGGCGTCGAGGCGATCCGCTCGGAAGCCCCGGATGTACCGGTCGGGCTCGTGCTCAACGCCGCCGCGGTCATCCCCGGCTCCGACAGCCCGGCCGATCTTGCTGCCGGCGAACGCGCGCATCAGTTCCACAACGGCGCCTTCTTCGATCCCGTCTTCAAGGGCGAATATCCGAAGGAATTCGTCGAGGCGCTCGGCGACCGCATGCCTGTTATCGAGGATGGCGACCTGAAGCTGATCAGCCAGAAGCTCGACTGGTGGGGTCTGAATTATTACACGCCCGAGCGTGTCACCGACGATGCCGATCGCAAGGGCGATTTCCCCTGGACTGTGAAAGCGCCGCCGGCAAGCGACGTCAAGACCGATATCGGCTGGGAAATCTATGCGCCGGCGTTGAAGCTTCTGGTCGAGGATCTTTATCGCCGCTACGATCTGCCGGAATGCTACATCACCGAGAACGGCGCCTGCGACAACACCGGCGTCGCCAACGGCGAGGTCGACGATACGATGCGTCTCGATTATCTCGGCGACCATCTCGATGTCGTGGCCGGCCTCATCAAAGACGGTCATCCCATGCGTGGCTATTTCGCCTGGAGCCTGATGGACAATTTCGAATGGGCAGAAGGCTATCGCATGCGCTTCGGCCTCGTCCATGTCGATTATGAAACGCAGGTCCGTACGGTGAAGAAAAGCGGCAGGTGGTATCGCGAACTCGCAGCACAATTCCCGAAAGGCAATCATAAGGCGGGTTGATCGTTACCCCACGTGCGGGCCCAAAGATCTGCAGCGTTTGCTTAAACGTTTTTGAACCCTTGACTGGCAATGTCGGACGGTCAGGGAGCCGTGATGCAGACAGTCGGGAAGTCGCAGAGCAAGGGATTGGGAGTAGGCCGTCACCTTACCGTTACGGGCGTGCTTTTCTCCTTTGCCGTCATCGTCGCGGTTGCGACCATCATGGTGCTGACGGCGCTCGAGCGCGTGGCCGAAAATGCCAATCTTCTCGATGACGAACGTTCGCGTGAAACGACGATCGGGGCGTTGAAGACTTTCGAGGATCAACTGGGCGCGACACTCGACGATTACGCTGCCTGGGACGACGCCGCCGTCAACGTCTACGCGCCCGACGGCATGGCCTGGACGGTGAGCAATTACGGCGAGATGTCGGTCAACAGCGCGCTCTTCGACATGGCGATCGTCATCGATGACGAGAAGAAGCCGATCATGGCCTATCGCGACGGCAAGCCGATGGAGGAGCCGCTTGCGGATTTCTTCGCGCCGTCGCTCTGGACCCTGTTCGAGACGGTCAAGGCGGCCGGCCCGACAGGTACGCCACAGGCAGTTGGTTTCGTCACGACCAAGCGGGGAATAGCCGCTGTCGGCGTGGCGCTGGTGCGGAAAAAATCCGGGGCGCTTGACGCGCCCGCCGGCAAGCACCGTTATCTGGTTTTCGCCCGCCATCTCGACAACGACAGGGTGACAGCACTTGGTCAGACCTATGTCATCGGCGGGCTGAGGCTGGCGCCGGCGAACTTCGAGGCAGACTATTTCGTGCCGATCGCCGATCCGGCGGGGGCGACGCTCAGGAAGCTCGTCTGGACCTCGCGTTCGCCGGGTGATGTCGGCTATGCACAGGTGCGGCCGATGGTCATCCAGGCACTCGGCCTCGTCGGGCTGTTCTTCGTGGTTCTGCTGGTCATCGGCTGGTTTGCCGGCCGCAGGCTGAAAACCGAGGAAAACAACGCCCGCGAAGAGGCGCTCCGCGACCGGCTGAGCGGCCTTTCCAATCGCGACGGTCTCGGGCTTGCCGTCGATCGTTTCGTCGTCGAGGCGCGCCAGGCCAAGCGCAACGTGCTGCTCCTCTATCTCGATCTCGATGGCTTCAAGGAGGTCAATGACAGTTATGGCCATGGTACCGGCGACCAGTTGATCCGCGCCGTTGCGGCCGGGCTCGACGTGCTCATTCCGCAAGGCGCGGTGCTTGCCCGCATCGGCGGCGATGAATTTGCGATCGCCTTTCTCTCCGACAGCGAGAATGCCGCCGCCCTGCAGCTTGCCGAGCAGATCCTCGATTTTCTCGTCGATCCGCTGGAGATCGGTCGCCGTGTTGTTGTCGTCGGGGCCAGCATCGGCATCGCCATGTCGCCGTCCGGCACGATCGAGCGTGAAGAACTGGTGCGTCGCTCCGACCTTGCCATGTACAAGGCGAAGGAAGCCGGTCGGGCGCGCATGATGCTTTACGATCCGTCGATGGATGCGGACCGGGAGCAGCGCAATGCGCTGGAGCTCGATCTCAGGATCGCCATCGAAAGCGGCGACCTGACGCTCGCCTACCAGCCGCTGATCGATGCGGTGACGCATGCGCCGACCGGTGTCGAGGCACTGGTGCGCTGGAACCGTCCGGGTCACGGCCCTGTTTCACCCGAGATATTCATCCCGATCGCCGAGACCAGCGGCCTCATCGAATCGCTCGGGCTGTTCGTGCTGCGCAAGGCCTGCGAGACGGCCAAACAATGGCCGGAGCTCAACGTTTCGGTCAATGTCTCGCCCGGCCAGTTCCGCAATCCCGCCTTTGCCGACTATGTGCGCTATGTGCTGAAGCAGACGGATATCGAGGCTGGGCGCATCACGCTCGAGATCACCGAAGGCTACATGATCCAGAATCCGCAGCGCACGCGCCAGTCGATCGAACGGCTGAAGGCGCTGGGGGTCAAGGTGGCGCTCGACGATTTCGGCTCCGGCTTCTCCTCGATCGGCTATCTCAGGCAGTTCGGCTTCGACCGCATCAAGATCGACCGCTCGCTGGTGATGGGTGTCAATGAGGACAAGCGCCAGCGCGAGATGCTGCAGGCGACGGTGGCGCTCGCCCGCTCGCTTGATATTCCGGTGACGGCCGAAGGCATCGAGACCGAGGAGCAGGCAATAGCCATGCGCCTCTTCGGCTGCGATTGCCTGCAGGGTTATTTGTTCGGAAAGCCCGTCACAGCAGATCTCATCACCACGATGCTGAACGAGCGACGTGCGGCGGAGCCGGCGCGCCGCATCAGCGCTGCCTGACCGCGGCGTGATCCTCAGACAGCAAGGCTGATCCGCGAAATCCCGGCTCAGCTGCCGATATGCCGCTGGCCGCGCTTTTTCGCGAGAGCGATCTGGTGTTGCCGCTGACGGTAACGCAGCCGGTCTTCCTCCGTGCGCTTGGGGTAGCAGTGGCTGCAGGAAACGCCTTCTTCATAGAGCGGCGAGGTGACTTCCTCTGATGTGATCGGGCTGCGGCAGGCATGGCACAGCTTGTGTTCGCCTTCCTTCAGACCGTGCTCGACCGATACCCGCTCGTCGAAGACGAAGCAGGCGCCGTCCCAGAGGCTTTCCTCCTGCGGCACGTCCTCCAGGTATTTCAGGATGCCGCCCTTCAGATGATAAACCTCGTCGAAACCCTCAGCCTTCATGAAGGCGGTGGCCTTCTCGCAACGTATGCCGCCGGTGCAGTACATGGCGATCTTCGGCTTGTTGTGCAGGCCGGTATTCTGGCGCACCCAATCGGGAAATTCGCGGAACGTCTTCGTCTTCGGGTCGAGTGCGCCGCGGAAGGTGCCGATCGCCGTCTCGTAATCGTTGCGGGTGTCGATGACGATCGTATCGGGATCGGAAATCAGCGTGTTCCAGTCCTTGGCCGCCACATAGGTGCCGACCACCTTGTTGGGGTCGATATCCTCGACACCCATCGTGACGATTTCCTTTTTCAGCTTCACCTTCATGCGCAGGAAGGGCATTTTCGAGGCGCGGCTTTCCTTATGCTCCAGGCTGGAAAATTCCGGCTGGGCGCGCAGGAAGGAGAGCACGGCGCCAATGCCGGCATCGGGTCCGGCGATCGTGCCGTTGATGCCCTCATGGGCCAGAAGCAGCGTTCCCTTGACGCCGTTCTCCTCGCAAAGCGTCTGCAGCGGGCTCTGCAGGCTGGCAAAGCGCGGCACGGAAACGAAATGGTAGAGTGCGGCCACGAGGAACGGGCTGGTGTGTGTCAGGCTGTCGGTCATGGGGCGGAAATACAGAAAATCGGCGGATCGCGCAATGTCCTCGCCGGCGTGGCCTTCAGGTGGCCGACGATCCGCGCGCCTGCCATTCGGAAAACGCCCGCACGCCGAAGCTCCGGTCGGGGATATCGTCGAGAATGCTGATGAACTCGATCGAATGCCCATCCGGGTCCTTGAAATAAATCGACAGCGCCGGCACCCAGCCGAGAACCACCGGCTCCGCCGCCGGCTCACCGGTAAAGCCGAGAGGTTCCACGCCCTTTGCTCTGAGAATGGCTGGTGCCTGCAACAGACTATCGGCGGTCATCCGGAAGGCGATGTGCAGCCGCATCTTCAGCGGCCCGGTTCCGGTTTCCCAAAGGCCGAGCATGCCGGTCTTCCTGTCGTCCACCCAGAGGAAAGCGACCTTGCGCTCCTCGAATGAAGCCGCCGGTTCAAGCCCGACGACATCGCGATAAAAATCCGTGGAGGTCTTGAGATCGGCAACGGTCAGATGCGTCTCGTAAAGCCCGAGCAGCTTTGGCATGGCGGCATTTTCGACGGTCATTTTTTCCTCGCAGGTCGGGTCTCTTTTGTTTGACCGCCGGAGGGTAGGACCTCAACATTACTTGAGGTCAATGGGGTTTTTATGAAATTTCACTGGCGCCGGCGCAATGGCAAAGCCGACAGCGCACCAGCGGCCCGATTTTACTTCCCTCAACGTCCGGCGGTCAGCCAGAGAAGCTCGATGCGCTCGGCTTCCTCGTCGGGATCATCGGTGAAGACGGTTTCGGCTTTGACAAGTGCTTGCCGCCGGTCTTCCTGCTGGCGGAAGATGATGGCGTCGAGCAGGTGGGCGAGATCGTCATTGCGGGTGAAAAGTTGCGGCTCCGCCTCGACCAGTTCGGAGAGCACGGCAAGATCGTGGATGTGGCCGAGATCCTCGACGAGTTCCTTGGCCGCATCGCTCTTGGCCTTCATTGCGCCCGGCCAGGCATCGCGCAAAAGATCATGGTAGAGCCGATAGTCGTAGGCGCGCTTGCGCAGATCGTGAAAATCGCCGGCGGATGCCTCCCCCCGGCAAGCCGCAAGCGCTGCCTTTGCCTTCCGCGCCGTGCGGCGCCAGCTCTTGCCCAGCATGCGGGCACTCTTACGGTGGCCGCCGTCAAAGGAAACCGTGTCCAGGGCGGCGATTGCTTGCTGCAGAACGCCGGAGGTTGCCGTCAACCGCTGTTCCAGGTCGCTTTCGGCGTCCGCCATCCAGTCACGGCGTCCTTCGAGGATGGTGACGATGCGCCCGAGCGCCTCGCTCTCCTCCGGCCCACGGGCGGACTGCTGCAGATATTGCGCGGTGCCGATGAGGGCGGCGGCATCGCGGATCGCCGACAGCGACTGGGCGGCATCGCGCAGTCTGGCGTTTTCGCGGCTCTGGAAATCCGGTACCTCGCGCGCCACGAGGCGGTAGAGCGACCGCAATCGTTTCAGGTTTTTGCGGAAGGAATGGATCGCCTCATGCGCACCATCCGGCCGCTCCTCAAGAACCTTGATGGCGTGGTTCAACTGTCCGCCGGCGGCGTCGCGGAACTCTTTGGTGAAGCCGGCATCAGGCCGAATGCGATAGGCCATGCCTGTCGTGCCCGTATTCTGTGGCGAGGGCCTGGTTGGAATAGCGGGCATCGCCGGTCACTTCGCGGCCGAGCCAGGCGGGCAGGGGCGGGTTGTCCGTTTCCGCCGTCATCTCCACCTCGGCAATCACCAGTCCGCGATGTTCGCCGGCAAAGACGTCGACCTCCCAGACGAAACCCTCATGCGGAACGCGGTAGCGCGTCTTCTCGATGACGATGCCGATCGCGTTCTGCAACAGCTCTTTGGCATCGGCGATCGGGATGTCATATTCGAATTCATCGCGGGTGATCGCGCTGCGGCCGATCTTGATCGTCAGCCTCGCTTTCCTGTCGTCGAGGATGCGCACGCGGGCGGAACGATCGTCCATCGAGGCGATGTAACCCTGCCGCAAGACAGACTTCGTCTCGACGGCGGAGCGCCATCCATCGCTGCGTACAAGAAACTTCCGCTCGATCTCTTTCGCCATATCGGTGAACCTTTTGTGACGATCCTGTCACGGTAGCCCAATTGCCACGCATTGCCTACCCATCTTGTCATGCAACCCGGTTTTATCTCGACAAGGTCCCGCCGGGGCGCTATTCGGGATGCGAATTCAATCGTTTCAAGGAAGTCGTGAGACCATGGGCGAGAAAACAGAGAAGCTCCTTTCCATCCTGAAACTCCAGCCTGTCGTTCCGGTCTTGATCGTCGATGATGCGAAGTCGGCTGTATCGCTGGCGCGCGCGCTCGTTGCGGGCGGCCTGAAGGCGATCGAGATCACCATGCGCACGCCGGCGGCACTCGATGCCGTGCGTGCGGTGGCCGCTGAGGTCGAGGGCGCTGAAGTCGGCGCCGGCACGATCCTGAACGCCGCCCATTGGGAAGCCGCCGTCGAGGCCGGCTCGAAGTTTATCGTCAGCCCGGGCACGACACAGGAACTGCTCGATGCCGCCGCCGACTCCGACGTGCCGCTGCTTCCCGGCGCTGCGACCGCCAGCGAAGTCATGGCGTTGCGCGAAGAAGGCTATCAGGTGCTGAAATTCTTCCCGGCCGAACAGGCCGGCGGCGCGGCCTTGCTGAAGGCGCTCTCTTCGCCGCTCGCCGGTACGCTGTTTTGCCCGACCGGCGGCATTTCGCTGAAGAACGCCAATGATTATCTCTCGCTGCCGAACGTCATCTGCGTCGGCGGCTCCTGGGTGGCGCCAAAGGAACTGGTCGCAGCCGGCGACTGGGCGGGCATTACCAGGCTTGCGGCAGAGGCTGCCGCGCTGAAGGCCTGAGTTCGTATTTCTTAAGGTAGGGGACTCGCCTCCCGGCGAGCCCCCTATTTGTATTTCACCTGTCGCAAACCTATGTACTTCTCCAGCTTCAAACAGGGAGATGACGAGGAATGTTCGACGCAAAGAAGCTTCTCGACCAGTTCTTGGGTTCGCAGGTGCCGGGTCTCGGCGGGTCGGTCCGCGACAGGGCAGGCGAAGCCGTTCAGACGGCGAAAAACAACCCGCTGGCGACCGGCGCGATTGCCGCCGTGCTTCTCGGCACCAAAACAGGCCGGGATATTGCCGGCAATGCACTGGCGATCGGCGGTCTTGCCGCCATTGCCGGCCTCGGCTACCAGGCCTACAAGAATTACCAGGCGGGGCAGGCGCCTGCAGCGCCTTCGGATGCGCCCTCGGCCAACAATCCGGTCCTTCTGCCGCCGCCTGCCGAATCCGGTTTCGGGCCGGCGTCGCCGGCCGGCAGCAATGAATTCGTGCTGGTGCTGATCCGCGCAATGATCGCCGCCGCCAAGGCCGATGGCCATATCGACGATGCCGAACGCGTCCTCATCATGGACAAGATCAAGGCGGCCGATGTCAGCGGCGAGGCTGCGGCCTTCATCGAGCGCGAGCTCGCTTCGCCGACCGACATCGACGCCCTCGTCGCTGCCGCCACGACCGAAGAACAGCGCGTCGAGCTCTACACTGCCTCGCGGCTGACCATCGAGCCGGATTCGCGCGCCGAGCGCGGTTATCTCGATCTGCTGGCGGGCAGGCTCGGCCTTGCCGACCAGCTGGTCGACCATATCGAGGCGACGGTATCCTCGGCCAAGGTTACCTTGTCACAGTGACGTCCAGGCCGGTTGCCTTTGTCGGGCGGCTGGCCTATCCACTCCTGGACAAGGGGAGTGAACATGCGCGATCTTGCAAATTTCAAAGGCTGCCCGGCGCCGAAGCCGGTCACGCTGAAGGGCCGTTTCGTCACCGTCGAACCCTATCGGCGCGGCGAGCATCTCGAGGCGCTGTGGAACGGGCTTGGCGGCATGGGCATCAACCCGCTGCTTCTCTATTTCGCGCAGGACGATTTTTCCGGGATCGAGGATTTCGCCAACTGGCTGGAAACCGTTCACACCAAGTCCGGCTGGCTCACCCATCTCTTCCGCGACAATGCTACCGGCAAGATTGTCGGCATGGCGAATTATATGCGTGCCGACCCGGCAAACGGCGTGGTCGAGATCGGCGGGGTGGCGCACGGGCCCGAGATGAAGCGTTCGCCGCTTTCCACCGAGGCACATTACCTGATGGCCAAGCACGTTTTCGAGGATCTCGGCTACCGCCGTTACGAATGGAAATGCGACAATAAGAACGAGGCGAGCAAGACGACGGCCACCCGTTATGGCTTCAGCTTCGAAGGCGTTTTCCGCCAGCACATGATTTCCAAGCACCGCAACCGCGATACCGCCTGGTTCTCGATGATCGATGCCGAATGGCCGCTGATCAACGAGGCCTTCGAAGCCTGGCTTTTGCCTGAGAATTTCGACGCCGCCGGCAACCAGATCCGCCGCCTGCAGGATATCCGCGCCGATCTCGAAAAGGAAAGGCTCGTATGAGCCCCGAAAGCCGCTCGCAGGCCACTGCCGCCGCCATCATCCTGCTCGGCGCCGGCCTCGTCCTTTATTTTCTGCCGACCATCGTTCTGTGGATCGGCAATTTCTCGCCGACGCTGGCGATCGTCGTCGGCGTCTGCCTGATCATGGCATTTTTCGCAGTTTTCTGGCTGCGGGCGCGCTACCAGCGCAGCAAAGGAAAATAAGCTATCCCTGCAGCGAGGCCCCGAGCAGCAGGGCGCCCATCAGGATGACGAGCAAAGCGCCGAGGATTTCGATGGTGTTGCCGATCCAGACCGAGGCGGTCGAGCCGCGCCCGGAAAGGCGGACGGCGGCACTCTTGGCGGTGACGGCAAGGGTGGCCAGCAGCGAAACGGTAATCGCCGTACCGAGCGACATGGCGGCGACCGAAAGCACGCCGCCGAGATAGAGCCCGTTTAGCAGTGAGAAGGTCATAACCAGCAAAGCGCCGGAGCAGGGGCGAAGGCCGACGGCAACGATCGCCGACCAGGCCTCGCGGGCGCTGAACTTGTCGCCGGCGAGCAGGGCGGGATCCGGCACATGGGCATTGCCGCAGGTTTCGCAGGCCATGCCGGGAACGAAGGTATGGCCGGCTTCGACGGCCTGTGCCTTGCCGTTGAAAACATAGGTCTGGCGTTCGGCGGCATTATCCTTCCAGTCGAGCATCATGCTGACCGGACCGGCAGATGTGGCCATCAGCCGGCGGCGCGGCATGCTGCCCACCATCGAGCGCAGTTTGCGAAACAGCAGCCAGCCGCCGAAGAGGATGACCATGACGAAGCTTGCGATCTCCATTGCATGGGTCGCCGCCGTCAGCGTGATGCCGGTGCCGCGCAGCACCAGCCAGGCGCCGCCGACCAGCGCCACCGCCACCACGCCCTGGACGAAGGCCGAAATGAAGGAAATCACCACGCCGCGCTTCAGTTCGATCTCGTTGGCGATCATATAGGAGGAGATGACCGCCTTGCCGTGGCCGGGGCCTGCGGCATGGAAGACGCCGTAGGCGAAGGAGAGGCCGATCAGCGATGCCAGCTGCCATGGGTCCTGGCGCATCGCCTTCAACGCGCCCGTCAGCGCCCGGTAGAATGCCTGCTGCTCATAATTCACATAGAGCAAGAGCGGTGCGAGCGGCCCGCCGGTCGGCTGGAAGCTCGGCTCCGCCGTGCCGATACCGAGCGGCGATTGCGCATGGGCAAGGCTTGCCGCCGCCAGGAGCGCAAGGACCGCAGCGGAAAAGCTAAGGGGCAGGCGTTTTGTCAGCATGTTACCTCCAGCCGGGTGGCGAAGAGTTTAGACATGTTGGTGCCGGTGGGATCATTGAAGAAGGCGTCCGTCAGCGACTGCTTGTTCTGCGAGATCACTTCGTCCGCATCCGGCCGCACCACTTGGTGTTTGCAGGCCTTGAAGCCGTCGCCGACCGTCGCCAACTCGTTGTCTGTCGGGAAATCGATCGAAGTATAGAGCGACGGGTCGTAGACGCCGAAGGTGAGCCGGCCTTTCAGCGGCATCTTCTCTGCCGGTTTGACCGCGAAGAACATCAGCAGCTGGCCGTCCTTGTAGTCGACATGGATGATGTCGGGCTTCTGGACGGTGACGTTCTTCCCGTTGATCGTCAGGTTCATGTAGTAATCGTATTCGGCAAGCGACTGCTTCACGGTTTTTCCGACTTCCGCGAGCTCGTTCGGTTCCAGCTTGAGGTCGGTGTTCTTGTCGAAATCCATGACGACCGAGGAGGAGAAGACCTCGTCGAAGCGCCAGACGTTGCGCAATTCCTCGACGTTGCCGTCCTTGTCGGCCACGACCTCGAGACGCGCCTCCACGAAGATGTGCGGATGGGCAAAGGCGGCGGCCGGCGCCAGCGAAAGGAGCGCGGCCATCAGTATCGTCGAATATCTCATTTATTCCGCTGCCCTATTCGGTGACCACGACTTCTTGCCAGAAATTGGGACGGAATTGGGACCGGGTTTAGTGGTGACAGGCGTGGGACGGGATGTCGCATCTCGGCGCAAGGCTATGATCAGGGATGTTTTTTGAACCAGTTGTGCAGGTAGTCGACGAAGATCCTTACCTTGGCCGGCAGATAGCGCCGGTGCGGATAGACGGCATAAATGCCGCGGTCGGTCGGCAGGTAATCATTGAACAGTGTCACCAGCTCGCCGCTCTCGATCGGCTTGCGGGCGATGAAATCCGGGATGAGGGCGATGCCGATGCCGGCGAGCGCTGCGCGCAATGTCGCATGCGGACTATTCACCTCCATCGGTCCGCTGACGGCGACAGCGAATGAGGTGTTGTCGGGATTGTGAAAGCGGATGCTCGCCTGGGTGCGCGCATTGGTATCGACGACGAAGGGGACATTGGAAATGTCGCTGGGGTGCTCAAGATCGGGATGGCGTTCGAGAAATTCCGGAGTGGCGCAGAGATGGACGCGGAAATCCGAGATCTTGCGGGCGATCATGCCGGAATCCTCGAGCTTGGTGACGCGGATCGCCACGTCGAAGCCTTCCTCGATCAGATCGACGAAGCGGTCGTCGGCGGCGATTTCCAGGGAAAGATCCGGGTTCTCCCGGGCGAAATCGATCAGCGACTGGCCGACATCCGCATCGACGAAGGTGCGGGGCACGGAAATACGCAGCCGTCCCTTCAACTGTGCATTGTTCTCGCGCACGAGATCGGCAAGGTTGTCGATTTCCTTGAGAATATCGGAGGCGCTGCGGTAATAGGTATGGCCGGCCTCGGTCATCGAGAACTGCCGGGTGGTGCGGTTGAGCAGTAGGGCGCCGAGCTCATCCTCCAGCTCGCGCACATATTTGGAGAGCAACGCTTTCGAGCGGCCGGTGCGCCGCGCCGCGGCGGAAAAGCCCTCGGCCTCGACAACATCGATGAAGGCGCGTATGCGTGTCAAAGTGTCCATGACTTTTCCCGAAGCTGTTTGTGAATGTTGAACAAATCGGCCTGTTTTGTTCAATTATTTTTTTAACCCCAAGATCAAAAAAACGCTTGATTATGAAGGCGAATATTCTTATTTCCCACTCAGCCCAAAGTCGCACGTGCCCATGGGTGTCCGCCGAACCCTCGAATTGGTGAGGAAATCGGTAAGGTACCTGGAATTAACCCCTCCAGTCGCTATTCCGGCCAACCGGAAAATGCGAGGACGCCTGAAGCAACGACGGTGCGGGCCTTTTTGTTCTCTCCCTGCTTTCCATCAGCGGGGGTTACTGAAGAGGCACACCATCATTGCCGGAAGTGCGGTTGGGATTCTCCCTCCAATCCATGGCAGACAAAGCCGAACTTACACCGCGTCCGCGGCGTTGGTTCACTATCCGCGCATCGAGCGCTTGCTATGGTTCCGGGGTCTCCACCGGCTGGTTCCAAGGCGAGTTCTCGTATGCCCTTTGTCCTCCGGTTCATGCCGGAGCTCTGGAACTGGAAGAGGGAACTGATATGACCACCCAGCGCATCCGCGATTTTCTCGCAACCCGACGTCCCGACGGTCCCTGCCTCGTGGTTGACCTCGACGTCGTCAGAGACAATTTCCATGCCTTCCGTCACGCCATGCCGGACAGCGCCATCTACTACGCCGTCAAGGCCAACCCGGCTCCGGAAGTGCTGAAGCTGCTCGCAGGCCTCGGCTCCAATTTCGATTGCGCATCCGTTGCCGAAATCGAAATGGCGCTTGAAGCCGGTGCGACCGCCGCCCGCATCTCCTTCGGCAACACGATCAAGAAGGAGCGCGACGTCGCCCGCGCGCATGCGCTCGGCGTCAGCCTCTTTGCGGTCGACAGCCACGAGGAAGTCGAGAAGATCTCGCGCGCCGCTCCCGGCGCCCGTGTCTTCTGCCGGGTGCTGACCGATGGCGAAGGCGCCGAATGGCCGCTGTCGCGCAAGTTCGGCTGCGTCCCGCAGATGGCCGTCGACGTTCTCGTCTACGCTCACCAGCTCGGCCTGCAGTCCTACGGCGTATCGTTCCACGTCGGTTCGCAGATGACCAAGGTCGATGCCTGGGATTCGGCGCTCGCCGATGCCAAGCGCGTGTTCGTATCGCTTGCCAAGCAGGGCATCCATCTGCAGATGGTCAACATGGGCGGCGGCTTCCCGACCAAGTACCTGCGCGACGTTCCGTCGGCAGAAGCTTACGGAAAGTCGATCTACCAGGCGCTGCGCACGCATTTCGGCAACCAGATCCCGCAGACGATCATCGAGCCGGGCCGCGGCATGGTCGGCAATGCCGGCGTCATCAAGGCCGAGGTCGTGCTGATCTCGAAGAAGTCGGACAATGACGATGCGCGCTGGGTCTTCCTCGACATCGGCAAGTTCGGTGGTCTCGCCGAAACCATGGACGAGGCCATCCGTTACCCGATCCGCACCGAGCGTGACGGCGACGAGATGGAACCTTGCGTGATCGCCGGCCCGACCTGCGACTCGGCTGACGTGCTCTATGAAAAGAACCTCTATCCGCTGCCGCTGTCTCTGACGATCGGCGACGAGGTTCTGATCGAAGGCACTGGTGCCTATACGACGACCTATTCGGCGGTCGCCTTCAACGGCTTCGAGCCGCTGAAGGCCTACGTCATCTAAGGTCTTGTTTCTGCTAGCCCCGTAACCGCCGGGGCGGCAATTTCACAATTTCCTTCATCGCCGCTGATAACGGTATTGGGTACGGGAGGCCAAGATGGCCGCTGTTCTTGATTCTGTCCGCGCATTCTTTGCGCCCACCACCTTCACCATCGACGCCGAAAATCCTTCGGATGTCGTTGCCCGCGAAAACCTGCTCGACCGCGTCATGGGTTCGGGCCGCCGCAAGAAGTCGTCGGAGAAGATCCGCCGCAACCGTGTTCCGGCCGAGGGCCTTGCGCTGGTCGCACGCGATCGCGACGGCCATCTCATCGGCTCGGTGCGGCTCTGGAACATCGAGGCCGGCGTCAACGACGAAGGCACGCCGATCAATGCGTTGCTGCTCGGGCCGCTCGCCGTTGCGCCGCATTGCGGTGGCAAGGGCGTCGGTTCGGCGCTGATGCGC
This sequence comes from Rhizobium esperanzae, assembly GCF_014197615.1. Lineage (GTDB taxonomy): Bacteria > Pseudomonadota > Alphaproteobacteria > Rhizobiales > Rhizobiaceae > Rhizobium > Rhizobium esperanzae_A. The sequence goes on along the minus strand of NZ_JACIFY010000017.1, from coordinate 71,039 downwards.
GCGGCGATCCTCGAAGCGAAGAAGCGCGGGCACGGCGCCGTCCTGCTGGTCGGCGATGCCGCCTATTACGAGCGTTTCGGCTTTTTTGCCGAGAAGGCTCGCCATCTCGTCATGCCAGGCCCGTTCGAACGCTCGCGCTTTCTTGCGCTCGAACTCACGGAAGGCTGGCTTGACGGCGCGGCCGGCATGATCGTGCCTTCGGGACGCATGCTGGCCAGCGCACCGGTTCGCCGTGCCGCCTGAAGCCAAGGTGTGTCGCCCGGAAGCGCGCAGCGGTTCCGCGACAACGACATCCACGAACCAAAGAGCTGAAGCGCCTCGCACGAATCAGACCTGATGCGGCGCGCTTCAGCCGGCTGCTGAAATGGTTTTGCGTTGCCGTGCATCCAGCCGTAGGTTTGATTTAACTGGAATATCCGCGTCGCAGCCCTTGTCGGCCTGCGGCACCGCGCGCTTTCGCCGCGCCTTCAAATTTCCTCCCCATCTCTGCCAGTTTGAATCTTTCGCGTGGACATTGCGTCCACGTCCGCTCGATCCGCACTGGCGAAAAGTCTACGATGATCGGGATTTTGCCTTGCCGACGTCGATATCGCAACGCGTGACAATTCCGGGTTTTGACGGGAGCGTCGCGGAGACCCCAGCCGATCGATTGCCCGGTTCGCGAGCTCGCGTATCGCCGCTCTAAAGTTGCAGCGGTTGGATCGGGATCAGGACTCCAGTGTTCACGCAAGCCAGCCTAGGTTGGCTAGTGATCTTCACGGGCTATGCCACCCTAACTTTCGCTGCGTCGGCGCTTCGTGCGCCTTTTGCGCCCTGATCGCCATTCCCGCACGCCGCCCCTCATAGAACGCGTAGGGAGCCTGCCTTGGCGCCACACCGTCACCGATTTCGACAAACGGGATGCCGAGTTCGGCCAGTTCCAAAGCGAGCCAGTTCGCTGCAACGTTGGTCGTGGAGAAGACAAGGGTATCCGCCTCGATCGTCTCGCGTTTTCCCGTCAAATGGGAGATGAGGATGGCGGCGTTTCCTTGCCAGCTCTCTATGCTGGTCTCGGTTCGGAATTGAACGCCGAGCATGCTGAGCGTCCGGCGCAGGGGAACGTCGGCGGAGGTGCGCTGCAGTTCCTTTCCGACGAGCGCGTCGGGTGTCACGAGTACGACCTCGTGCCCTTGCTCGGCGAGCTTCCAAGCCGTGCCGCAACCCTTCCATCCGCCGGTTTCGTCTGCCACGACGACACGTTTGCCGAGCCTCGCCTGACGGGCCATGACGCTTTCGGCGGAGAAAATGTTGCCTCGCTCGATCCCGTCGAGCGAAGGACGATTGGGCATGGCCTTCTGAAAGCCGGTTTCCCGCGGCAGCGATCCGGTCGCCAGGATCACCACGTCGGCGCTGATGTCAGCGACGTCGCTCCCCTCGATATCGCTGTTGAAGCGAACCTCGACGCCGAGTTTTTCGAAGCGAATTTCGTACCAGCGAATGAGGTCCAGTATCTGCGCCCGCCGCGGCTGCTCGCCTGCAAGGCGGAAAGCGCCCCCCAGCCGATCCGATGCTTCCGCAAGCACAACCCGATGACCCCTTTCGGCGGCGACACGCGCTGCTTCCAATCCGGCCGGTCCGCCGCCGACGACCAATACGAACTGAGGGTTATCGACAGGTTCGAACTGATCGCCTCCCCATTCCGCCTCGCGCCCGACCGACGGGTTGATCAGGCAGCTGATCCAATAGTCGCGGGAGCGACGGCCCCAGCACATCTGGTTGCAGGACAGACAGCCCCTGATGTCTTCGGGCGTGCCCAAGCGCGCCTTGTTGGCAAGGTGCGGGTCGGCGATCTGGCCGCGGACGATGGAAATCAGATCCGCTGCCCCCTCGCCGAGCGTGATCTCGGCGTTTTCGGGTGTTCGAATATGGCTTTCCGCCGTGACCAGGGCATGGCTCACGACCTGCTTCAGGCGCGCCGACAGCTCGACACCCAATCTCTCCGGATAAAGAAAGGTCGGCATGAGGCTGCCATAGTCGAAGTAGCCGCCAGAGCCACAGGTCACGTAATCGATCAGCCGCTCTTCGTCCAAGCCGGCAACGATCTCGGTCAATTGGTCGCGATTCAAGGCCGTCGGACAGCCCGGCTCGTCGCTGACGGTCAGCCCGACGATGAAGCCCGGACCACAGGCGTGTCGGATACGGCTGAGGATTTCCCGCGAGAACCGTGTTCTGTTTTCGATACTGCCACCCCAACGATCTTCGCGGTGGTTATAGAATGGCGTCCAGAACTGGTCGAGAAGACCTCCGTAAGCGGCCCAAACCTCGACGCCGTCAAAACCAGCCGCCTGACAACGCAGCGCTGCCTTGACGAAGGCGTCGATGGTTTCCTCGATTTCGCCCTCGGTCATTGCGTGCGAGCCGTCGCTGTCGTGGTAGCTCGGTCCTCCCGAAGGCGACCAATGCGGGTGAAAGGAAAGGTCGGAGTCGCCATGGCTTCCGACATGATAGAGTTGCTGGACGATGACCGCCCCATGCTGCTTCACGCTATCGGTTAACGTCCGGAACGCCGGGATGACGGAGTCGTCCGAGGTCCGGAAGTTGCCGCGCGTCAGCACGGTGGCCGGGTGGACAGGCATCGGCTCGACAACGATCATCGCCGCCCCCCCGATCGCCCGCTCGACGTAATAGGCAATCGTCTGATCGCTCGGCAGTCCGTTCACGGACATGTTTGCCGTGTGAGCGCCGAATACGATCCTGTTGCGCAGCGTATGGCCCGCAAGGGTGATTTCGGAGAAGGTCTTCGGAAAGGAGATTGTCATCTTGAATCCTGTGTCGGTTCCACGGCTTGCGGGTACGAATGTGCGGCCCAACCGAACCGCGCGCGCTTTGGCTCTTTGTTGTATGCTTGTCGCCCGGAACCGCTGCACGCTTCCAGGCGACCTGCATGAGAACTCAGAGAGCGGCCGTGATTTTCTCCGCCACGTCGGCGCTGAGCCACGACTTCCAGATTTCTGGATGCTCCTTGAAAAAGTGCACCGCGCCGTCTTCGCCGCCCGCTTGCGTGTCGGTCATCCACGACATGACCGAACTCACGGTCTGATTGTCCCATGACCTCTTGCGAAGGTAGTCGACAACGCCGGCATTTCCGCTTTCCGCCAGTTTCTGTGAAACGAGGGTCACGACATGGTCTTTCGGCCACTCGTTCTTTTTGGGATCGAGACAGTCGGAAGCGGTATTGCAGCGCTTCCATTCCGTGGCATCGTGCGGGACACCGGCTTGCAAGCGGACCATGGAATATTTTCCGAGAAGGGCGGTCGGTGACCAGTAATAGCCCATCCAGCCCTCCTTGTGCTCGTAAGCCCGCGCCATGGCGCCGTCTAGACCGGCCTGGGTTCCGGGATCGACGAGCTCGAAGCCCTTGGCTTCGCCGCCATAGGCTTTGAAAAGCTGAGCGCTGACGACCGAGCCGCCCGATCCTGTCGGCCCATTGAACACAGCTCCCTTCGATGTGTTCTCAGGCGCCGGGAAAAGCTCCGGATGGGCGAACGCATCATCGACCGTCTTGATCTCGGGATGAGCGTCGACGATGAATTTCGGTATATACCAGCCTTGAATGCCGCCGTCGGATAAAGCTGGTCCGATATTTACAATTCTGTGTTCATCGACGCCGCGCTTGACGATTTCCGGGACAAGATCGACCCAGGCCTCGCCGGCGATGTCGGGCTGCCCCTTTTCCACCATCGAGGTGATTGTCGGTACCGTGTCGCCGGGCACGAACTCCACCTGACAGCCGAAGCCATGCTCGAGGATGAACTTATCGACATGGGCGAGAAGTTCGCCGCTTTGCCAGTTCATGTTGGCGACGCTGACGGTGCCGCAAGCGGCGCTGGCGTTGGATGCGATGCCAGCGATCAGCGCGACCGTCGAGACTGCGAGAAGATTCTTCATCATGTTCCCCTTTTTGCTTTTCATGGGCCTGCCTGGTGGACGGGAGCACCGGTTTTCGAGCCTCTGCGCCCCATCCTTCCACGCAAATCGATGGTATTTGTCTTGGTCGTCGCAGTATTGTACGTTTAGGACAATTTCCATGGCCCGGAGGACCTTCGTTTGCAGCGCGACTACTCCCAACTGGGGCCAAGCAAACCGCCGCCCGACATAACCGCTCCACTGCGGGTAGGGATCTTGGCGACGCCGAACTTCACGCTGATGCCGCTTGCCTGCTTCACCGACTTTCTTCGGCTCGCTGGTGGGATCCCGCCGGAACTCTACGATTTCATAGCGGCGGCCGTTCGCAAAGGTGTGCCGGTCGCCGGCAACTGTTCAGGAAGTTTCGTGCTGGCCGAGGCGGGCCTGCTTGCGGGAAAGAGATGCGCAGTCCATTTCACGCTGGCGGGGCTGTTGCGCCAGACTTTCCCGGATATCACGCCGGTCACCGACCGGCCGGTCGTGGTTGACGGAAATGTCATAACCTGTCCGGGCGGTTTGGCGTCGATAAAGCTCGCAATGTATCTGGTGTCTAATGCGTGCGGGGAGTCCCGGGCGCATAAGGCGTTTCACTACCTTCTCGGTGATCATGGTTTCGACAGACAAGACGCGATCGAAGAGTCCGATCTCGGCATGAAATGCGGGGACCGCCGTGTGGCGAATGCGATAGGACTGATGCGGCAGAAAATGTACGAGCTGTGTTCTCTCGCCGACATCGCCGCCAGCGTCGGCACATCGGAACGAGAGCTTTCCCGGCTTTTCCAGAGGCATCTGCAGGTCGCTCCCGGCGAATATTGGCGGCAGATTCGCCTGAAGGCCGCGAAGTGGATGGTGCTTAACAGCGATCGGTCTATCGCCCAGATCGCCTATGAATGCGGCTTCACGGATTGCGCCCATCTGGTGAACTGGTTCAGGCGCACCTATCACGTTACGCCTGCAAAACTCCGCAGGTCGCATCGCGAACTGGGAGTGCGCTGATGCATGCACGAAGACATCCGTTTCGCCGATAACAAGGGCATCGACCCGGATGACGACGCCTGTCGATCCAAGGGAATAGGTACGTTGTCGAATGCCGTGGCGGCGGAACCAGCGTCCGTCGGCGGGGAGGCCAGTTCGATGAAGCTGGGCATCATCGGCATGGTGCGGGCCGCTTGAAAAATCCTGTGATCGTGAAACTTTTAACAAAGCCTCCAATCAAACTGCAAAATGCTTGCTGTAGGTTCCCAGCCAGAACCTCGGGAAAGCGTCATGCTGCTGGATCTCAGGACAATCTATTTCATTGTTGCCGTGAGTTGTTTCGTGCTGGGCGTGCTCCAGCTTGCAGCCTATGCGACCGGCCGCTTCGAAAGGTGGCCGCTATGGTGGGGCGTGAGCAATCTGCTTGTCGGCGTCGGGTCGTTCCTCGTCGCGCTGCGCAATCTCGTTCCCTACTCCGTCTCGATCGATGGCGGCAATGTGTTGACCATTGCGGGTTACATGCTGATGTTCTTTGCCGTGCGCGTCTTTTCGGGACGGGCGCTCGACCAGCGCATTTTCTGGCTTGCCATCTTTCTCGTCAGCGTGCCAGTCGTGCTTATCGTCAGCAACCCCGCGGCAGTATCGGCCCGGCTCCTCTACGTCTCCGTCATCTGCTGCCTGTCCGATCTTGCGGTCGCACGGGAAGCAGTCAGCATTGTCCGGCGCGAGAAGCTGTATTCGGCAGCCCTGCTTGTCGGTCTCTATGTCTGCACCGCCATGATCTTTGCGGTTCGCAGCATTCTTGCGGCGACCGGCGAGATTGGCGGGCCGGATCCTTTCGGCGGCAGTGTGGTCCATAGCTGGATGGCGGTATCGGCGGTTGCCTTCATCATGCTCCGCAGCATGGCCATGGTGCTGATGGCCGCCGAGCGCAGCCGAAATCAGCTGACCGAACTCGCTCATCACGATCCGCTGACCGGCGCGCTCAACCGAGGCGGCCTTGCCGAGCATCTGCCTGCTCTTGGCTCCCAGCCGATATCGCTGCTGATCATCGATATCGACCATTTCAAGCAGCTGAACGACCGGCACGGCCACGCCGCCGGCGACGATATGCTGCGGCTTTTCGCCAGTGTTGCGAGAGGTACCATGCGCTCCGGCGATCTGCTCGCCCGTCAAGGCGGAGACGAGTTTCTGGCGGTGCTGAAAAATATCTCTCGCGACGATGCAGTGCTGATTGCCGAGCGCATCCGCCTCACCTTTGCCGCCGCCGTCACGCAGCGGCCGGATCTGGCTGTCTTTCCGACGCTCAGCATCGGCGTTGCCGCGCGCGAGGAAAACGACGGGGATTTTGAACGGCTGATGCAGAAGGCGGATGAGGCGCTCTATCGTTCGAAGCGCGAAGGCCGCGACCGGGTCGAAGCCTTCGGCGAAAACCAGCAGGCTGCCTAGAGACGGGGTGAGCTCCCCATCTCGGAACGATCATGCGGCGCAATTGACCGCTTGACGGACGGAAGCGTCCGCCTCCGGTTCGAGTCCTTTCAACCGCCCAGATGCAGCTATCTGATGCAGTAAGAAAACAGCCAGGCAAGAGGGTTTCTCAGTTCACTCCGAAATTGGCATGAACATGCCGAGTTTGATGTCTTTCAGAACGACATTGGTATGAATGCGTTTGATCTGCGGATTTTCCAACATCAGGTTGGCGGTGATCTCGTCATACTGCTCTACGTCACGCGCTGTGATGATCGCGACCAGGTCGACCGAGCCGGTAACGTAATAGACTTGCTGGATATGCTCCTGCTTGGCCAGCCAGAGCCGGAACTTGGAGAGGGCGTCGTAGTTCTCGCGTTCGATCTCCATGCCTGCGATGAAGGTCATGGGGTTGCCGGCCGCCTTGCGGTCGACGAGCGCAATCTCGGCTGTGATGATGCCGCAATCGCGCATTCGCTTCAGACGCCGCTGGACGGCCGAAGCCGAGAGACCGACGAGGTCGCCGATGGCCTCCGCTTTCATCTGGCAGTCAACCTGGACGAGGCCGAGAATACTACGGTCGAAGTGGTCAATTGGTTCCATTATCCGATTCCTGCCCGTCACTTCTGTGTCCAATATGCAGAATATGCACAGTCTGCGCGGTATGGCCGCAGAATCTAGGTGATCTGCGCCTAGCTGCCTCCCAATCCCATGGTTTTGCGGGGATTCTGCGCATTTGTCGCGAACGCGTAGCAGAACGTCCAATCCTTTGGCCATTTCGCAAGCTTCCGACTGACTCTTTGCGCCCTCATGTTGTTCTTATCGCTCATGAGGAACCGACATGGTACAATACAATATCGCGCTTATCGGATTCGGCGGAGTCAACCGCGCCCTTGCCCAGCTCGTTGCCGAGCGGAACGAGCAATGGCAGGCGGAGGTTGGCTTTCGGCTCAATATCGTCGCCGTCACCGACCTCAATCTCGGCTCCGTCGTTTCGGCGAATGGTATCGATGCGCGCATGCTCGTCGAGACGAAGTTCGAAAGGGGCGGTTTTGCCAGGCTGTCCGGCGGATCGGCAGAGGCGGACAATGAGAAGGTCATCAGGCATGCGCCCGCCGATATCGTTGCAGAAGCCACGTTTACCAATCCCCACAATGGCGAACCAGCCGTTTCCCATTGTCGTTGGGCGCTGGAAAGCGGCAAGCATGTCGTGACCACGAACAAAGGCCCGGTTGCCCTTGCTGCGGGCGAGCTGAAAATGCTTGCGCGCCGCCATTCTGTCGCCTTCGAATACGAAGGAGCGGTGATGAGCGGGACACCGGTCATCCGCATGGCGAAGACCACACTTGCCGGCGCGGGTCTCACTGGCTTCGAGGGCATCCTCAACGGCACTTCGAATTTCGTTCTGGGTCGTATGGAGACGGGGCTCGGCTTTTCCGAAGCCGTGAGCGAGGCACAGGCGCTGGGCTATGCCGAGGCTGATCCGACTGCGGATGTCGAAGGTCACGATGTGCGGCTCAAGGTGGTCATCCTGGCGAAAGAACTGCTGGGCGGCACGCTCAAGCCGACCGATGTGTCCTGCAAGGGAATCTCGTCGCTTACCGTGTCCGATATCGAGGCCGCTGCCGAGAGCGGCTGCCGCTGGAAACTGATCGGCTCGGCCGTCCGCAATGCGAACGGCCAAATCGAAGCCTCCGTGGCGCCTCGCCGCCTCACCCTCGACCATCCGCTTGCGGGAGTAAGCGGCGTCATCAATGCTATTTCCTTCACGACCGACATGCTCGGCGCCGTGACGGTCACCGGCCCGGGTGCCGGGCGGGTCGAGACGGCCTATGCGCTTCTCTCTGACATCGTCGCCATCCACCGTGCCGCTCCGGCCCGCACGACGAAGGAAGCCGCAGAATGACCGCAGCAAAGCCCCTGATCGTTCAGCATGTAGAAGAGATCGACGTGCTCAACCCCTATGACGGTTCGCTGGCCGGACGCGTTGCGGTGAGCAATCCCAACGATGTCGATGCGCTTCTTATCCGCGCCAGACAGGGAGCTTTGCGATCGCGCGCGCTGCCCCGCCACCACAGAGCGGCCATTCTGGAAAACACTGCAAGGCTCGTCGATGAACGAAGCGAGGACTTTGCCCGCACCATCGTCCGCGAGGCGGGCAAGACGATCGTGCAGGCACGCAAGGAGACGTTGCGCTGCGTCAACACGCTGAAGCTCTCCGCGGAGGAGGCCAGGCGCAATGCCGGGGAGATTGTTCCGTTCGACGCCTATGCTGGCTCGGAGGCGCGCCAGGGTTGGTTTACGCGCGAACCGCTTGGTATCATTGCCGCGATCACCCCTTACAATGATCCGCTGAACCTCGTCGCGCACAAGCTTGGCCCCGCTATTGCCGGTGGCAATGCGGTCCTGCTGAAGCCTTCCGAGCTTGCACCGTCTTCGGCCCTCAAGCTGGTCGAGACGTTAATCGAGGCAGGTCTGCCGGAAGCGATCGTCACCGTTGCAATCGGTGGTGCGGAGCTTGGGCGTGCGATCGTTTCGGCCAGAGACGTCCGGATGGTGTCGTTCACCGGCGGGTTTGCGGCCGGGGAGGCGATTTCCCGATCCGCCGGCCTGAAGAAGCTTGCCATGGATCTCGGCGGCAACGCCCCGGTCATCGTGATGGCAGACTGCGATATCGGCAAGGCGGTGGAGGCCTGTGTCTCCGGCGCCTACTGGGCGGCCGGCCAGAACTGCATTGGCACACAGCGCATCCTCGTCCAGGCCGCCTGTTATGAGCGCTTTCGTGATGCTTTCGTGGCTAGGACCGGCAGGCTTATCGCCGGCGATCCGCGCTTCGAGGAGACGGATGTGGGGCCGATGATCTCGCAGGCTGCGGCGGAGCGGGCGGAAGCCGCGGTCGATGAGGCGATCGGTGCCGGTGCGCGGCTTCTCTGCGGACACCGGCGCAAACGCGCAATCTACAGTCCGACGGTGCTCGAGAGGGTTCCGCATGACGGCCGGCTCTGGCGGGAGGAAGTCTTTGCGCCGGTAGTCATGCTCGAACGCTTCGAGACACTGGCCGATGCGATCCGCCTGGCGAACGAACCCGACTACAGCCTGCATGCCGGAATTTTCACCAACAATCTCGCCGACGCGTTGGCGGCGGCAGCCGGCATCGAGGCTGGAGGGATCATGATCAACGACTCCTCCGACTATCGCTTCGACGCTATGCCCTTCGGGGGCTTCAAGCACGGCAGCATGGGGCGTGAGGGCGTGCGTTTTGCCTACGAGGATATGACGCAGCCGAAAGTGATCTGCATCAATCGCGCCTGACATGCAGAGAATCCGCAAAATGCCTCCACTTGTGCAGGCGAAAATTTCAAATGCGGCAAACTGCGCGGCCGAGCCGCGCAGCTGGGCGATAAGCTCAAGGAAAACAAGCCGCCAGGACGTGGGGAACGAGGTGAATGACGAGCGATATTTCCTGCGCGCTGCGCGTGGATGACGTGCATAAGAGCTATGGTGCCCATGAAGTGCTGAAGGGAATTTCCCTGACGGCGAGAAAGGGGGACGTGATCTCGCTGATCGGCTCCTCCGGCTCCGGAAAGAGCACGTTCCTGCGCTGCATCAATTTTCTGGAGATCCCCGACCGCGGCCGCTTCTTCATCAATGGCGAGGAAGTGCTCATGAAAGCCGAGCGGGACGGGCGTGCCCATCCCGCCAACTGGCGACAGGTGGAGCGCATTCGTACCGGCCTGGGCATGGTCTTCCAGAGCTTCAATCTCTGGGCCCACATGACCGTGCTGGAGAATGTCATCGAGGCGCCTGTTCACGTCCTCGGCATAAGCCGCAAGGAGGCGATCGAGAAGGCGGAGGCCCTGCTGCAAAAAGTTGGCCTCTACGAAAAGCGCGACGTCTATCCGGCCTTCCTGTCGGGCGGCCAGCAGCAGCGTGCCTCCATCGCCCGCGCCTTGTGCGTCGATCCTTCAGTGATGCTGTTCGACGAGCCGACATCGGCGCTCGATCCGGAGCTTGTCGGGGAAGTGCTCAAGGTCATCCGCGATCTGGCCGAAGAGGGCCGCACGATGCTGCTCGTCACGCATGAGATGAAATTTGCCCGGGATGTTTCCAGCCACGTGATGTTCCTCCACCGGGGCCGGGTGGAGGAGGAGGGCAGGCCAGAGCAGATTTTCGGCAATCCGTCCAGCGACCGTTGCCGCGAGTTTACCGGCGCGTCGCGTCACTGACGCCGCGCACTTCAAAATAGAAAAGAAGGGGAATGAATATGAAAACCGCGATCTACCTTGCTGCCGGAGCTGCGCTCCTTGTTTCCGCCACAGCTGCAGGCGCCGAGGTGCGCTTCGGCGTGATGAATGAAGCCTACCCACCATTCTTTGCCAAGGATGCGAGCGGAAAATGGGTCGGTTGGGAAATCGAACTGATGGATGCCGTCTGCGCCGAGATGAAGGAGAAATGCTCCGTCGTCGACATGTCCTGGGACGGGCTCATTCCCGGACTTGAGTCCAAGAAGTTCGATGTCATCTGGTCCTCGATGTCGATCACCGACGAGCGCAAGAAGATGATCGCCTTCACCGACAAATACTACAACACGCCGAGCAAGCTGATCGGCGCTCAGGGCGGCGTGGCCGGAACCACGGTCGAAGATGTCTCCGGCAAGACCATCGGCATCCAGGTTTCCACGATCCAGTCCGACTACTACAAGAAATACTATGCGAGCGCTGCATCCGAAAAGACCTATGCCACGCTCGACGAGGCGTTCCAGGATCTCGCTGTCGGCCGTATCGATTATGTTTTCGGCGATTCCATTCCCCTGATGACGTTCATCCATTCCGATTTCGGCAAAACCTGCTGTGCGGATATGGGTAACGTCAAGGATGATCCGGCGATTCTTGGGCAGGGTATCGGCGGCGGCCTGCGCAAGGAGGATACCGAACTCCTGGCCAGGCTGAACGCTGCCATCGCCACCGTCAAGGCCAGCGGAAAATATGCCGAAATCTCCAAGAAATACTTCGATTTCGACCCATACGGCGAGTGATTCCAATGGGCGGGGTGCCGTTCGCGGCCTCCCGCCTCGTTCAATACCCACAAGAGAACAATGCCCGAGCCGGAGCGGTTTCGACAGATCGCCCAGGAGCAGTCTCCATGCCGACAAATCCATCCATTCTGGAATTGCTTTCCCCCTATCCGCCAGGATGGGGCGGGGCGCTGCTTTCGGGCGCGGTATCGACCGTGCTGATTTCGCTTGGGGCCTATCTTCTCGGCATCGTGATCGGGCTGGCAGGTGCGGCGGGAAAGCTCAGGGGCGGTCGTGCCGTCCTTGTCCTTCTGGACTTCTATACGACGGCCATGCGCGCCGTGCCGGAGCTGATTCTGATCATCGGCCTCTATTACGCGGGCACCGACGGAATCAACAGGCTGCTTTCGACGCTGGGTTTTCCGCCGGTCGAGATCAACGGATTCCTTGCCGCCGTCGCGGTGCTTGGAATCGTGCAGGGCGCCTATATGACGGAAGTGCTGCGTGGCGCGATCCTTGCCATTCCCGTCGGCCAGATCGAGGCTGCGAGCGCCTTCGGCATGCGGCCCTGGCTGCGGTTTCGACGCATCGTGCTGCCGGCCCTGATGCCGAATGCACTGCCGGGCATGGCCAATCTCTGGATGTCGGTGACAAAGGACAGTGCACTGATTGCAGTCGTCGGCTACCAGGAGCTGGCGCTTGCCACGCGGCTCGCTGCTGGCAACACCAAGCACTATTTCCTGTTCTTTCTCGCCGCCGCCGTCATCTACCTGATGATCACCCTGTTTTCCAACGTCGTGTTCGGCAGTCTCGAGGCCTACTTCCGGCGCGGACAGCCGAGAACAGCCTGAGGAGGCAAGCGATGGATTTTTCGTGGATTTCCAACTACTGGCCACTGATCATCGCTGGCGCGATACAGACCCTGTTGTTGCTGGTCATTTCGGTGGTCTTCGGCTTCATCCTGGCAATCGGCCTTGCGCTTGCGCAACTGAATGGCCCCAGGTGGTTGCAAAGCTGCGCAAAGGCTTATTGCACCTGTCTGCGCGGCACGCCGCTGCTGATCCAGCTCTGGCTGCTCTACTACGGCGTCGGATCGTTGCTGCCGATGATACCTGGTCTGCGCACCAGCTTTCTCTGGCCCATTGTGCGCGAGGGTTTTTTCTTTGCAGCGGTCAGCTTCACGCTCAATTACGCGGCTTATGAGGCCGAGGTATTGCGCGGCGCGCTGCTCGCTGTGCCGAAGGGCGAACTCGAGGCCGGACGCGCCTTCGGCATGACCCGCTGGACGCTTCTGCGCCGCATCTGGCTGCCGCGAGCGATCCGCATCGCGTTGCCGACGATCGGCGGTGAAGTGGTGTTGCAGCTGAAAGCGACGCCGCTCGCCTTCACTGTCACGGTGATGGATCTCTATGCGGTCGCCTACAAGGTCAGGCAGGATACGCTGCTCGTCTACGAGCCTTTGATCGTCGTCACCGTTTTCTATGTCTGTCTCACCCTCGTCATCACGCGCGCATTCCGCCTCGTCGAAATGCAGGTGCCTATAAGGCGCTAAGGCCGAAAGGCACTTTCTCTCAGCGATGCCGGCGCTCAATTGCTGCGCATATCGCCTCTCCGGTGCGGCGCTTCGGCGGCAGGTTGCCCGCTTGTGCGGCTCAAACCGGGGCAAACCCGCTAGAATACCCATCGATAAACTCCAGGAGTACCCTATGTCCGCAGCTAACCTCTCGCACCTTCCGGTCAGCGACCCCGACCTGGGCAGGAGAGCACCCGCGGCCGGCCCGAGTCTCAGCCGCGACACCCTTGCGCTGAGCGGCGGGCTCCTCATCGACCCGGCAACGAAGGCTATTGCGCCGAACATCTCCATGTCCGTGAACAATGTATTGATCCCAGGCGAGGGGGCCTTTTCGGCCGATGGCGTGGATGACCTGACCGCGCTTCCCTTCCTCTACGCACGCTGGACCAATCCGACAGTACGCCAACTCGAGCAGCGGCTCGCCGCGCTCGAGGGCGCCGACGATGCGGTTGCAACGTCGACCGGCGTGGCGGCGATTGGCGCCACCTTTTTCACTTTCCTTAAGAACGGCGATCATCTGATCATCAGCGACGTCTGCTATGCCGGCGCCAACGAACTCGCGCGGCGTATATTGCCGGACTACGGCATCGAGGTGACGCCGGTGAACATGTCCAGACCGCAGGAGGTGGCGGCCGCCTTCAGGCCCAACACCAAGCTCGTCCACTGCGAAAGTCCGTGCAATCCGATTTTGCGCCTGACGGATCTGGCCGCCATTGCCAAGCTTGCACGACAGCACGGTGCGTTGATGTCGGTCGATTCGACCCTGGCCACGCCTGTCGCCACGCAACCGCTCTCGCTTGGCGCGGACCTCGCCATCCATTCGCTGACCAAGTTCATCAATGGCCACGGCGATGCGCTGGGCGGTGTTGTCTGCGGGCGCAAGGATCTGGTCGAGAAAATCCGCTCGCGCGCCGGCGTCTATCTCGGCGCGTCGATGCCGGCCATGAACGCCTGGCTTATCCTGCGCGGCATCGATACGCTCTTTCCCCGCCTGCGGACGATCTCCGACACGGCGATGCAGGTGGCGACCTTCCTGCAGCAGCATCCCACCGTTACGGCAGTGACCTATCCCGGCCTCGCCTCTCACCCCCAGCACGACCTGGCGAAGCGACAGATGGAGGTATTCGGCGGCATCGTGGCCTTCCAGGTGAAGGAACCCGGCAGGATGGCCCGGCAACTTGCCGATCGTCTCAGGGTTGCGCACTACGCCTTTTCGCTTGGCCACCAGCGTTCGATCGTCGTGCTGCTCGATACCGAGGAGATGATGCGCACGACCTACCAACTCGCCGGCGATCAGCTTGAAGACTATCGCCGTTTTGCTGGCGACGGCGTGTTCCGGCTTTCCGTAGGATTGGAGGCGCCGGGCGATCTGATCGGCGATCTCGACCAGGCGCTCTCGGACTGAACGGCGGGCGAGGAGGAGGCCATGGCAGGAATGCGCGTCGAGACGGATCTTCTGGGACAGCGAGAATTGCCGGCGGAGGCTCTGATCGGCATTCATACGCTTCGGGCGACGGAGAATTTCGATGTCTCGGGCATCAGGCTCCAGGATTTTCCGGGGTTTATCGAATCACTGGCAATGGTGAAGAAAGCCGCGGTTGCGACCAATCTGGAGCTTGGGCTGATCGACCGTGAGATTGCACAGGCGATCGACCGGGCCTGCGACAGGCTGATCGCCGGCGAGATCCTCGCGCCGCATTTTCCCGTCGACATGATGCAGGGCGGCGCGGGCACTTCGACCAACATGAATGTCAACGAAGTGATTGCCAATCTGGCGCTCGATGAGCTCGGTCGGCCGGCTGGCAGTTACGACGCGATCAATCCCAACGATCATGTGAACCTCTCGCAGTCGACCAACGACGTCTATCCGACAGCAATTCGGCTGACCGTCTTGCGAGAGAGCGAAACGTTGCTTGCCGCGTTGCGTGCGCTGGTCGCGGCCTTGCGGCGCAAGAGCGATGCCTTCGCTGACATAGTCAAAGTCGGCAGAACGCAGCTTCAGGACGCCGTTTCGATGACCCTCGGCGAGGAGTTCGGAGCCTTCGCCGAAACGCTGGAGGAGGATGTCTCGCAATTCCTCGGTGCTGCCGAACTGATGCGCGAGGTCAATCTGGGCGGTACGGCTATCGGCACCGGAATAAATGCGCCGGCCGGCTTTTCGTCGGCCGCCTGTGCGCACCTGTCCGGCATTTCGGGCATCGCGGTCCGTCCGGCGCGCAACCTTGTGGAGGCAACATCGGATACGGGCGCCTTCGTCTCGGTCTCGGGCGTGCTCAAGCGCATGTCCGTAAAACTCTCCAAGATCTGCAACGACCTTCGCCTCCTGTCGAGCGGCCCGCGTGCCGGCTTCGGCGAGATCCGTCTTCCGGCCATGCAGGCCGGCTCGTCCATCATGCCGGGTAAGGTCAATCCGGTGATCCCGGAGATGATGAACCAGATCGGCTTTCAGGTAATCGGCAACGATCTGACGGTCACGCTTGCCGCAAGCGCAGGCCAGCTCCAGTTGAATGCGATGGAGCCGGTGATCGTACTCAACGTGCTGCAATCGATGCGGTTGCTGGCAAGGGGCATGGATGCGTTCCGCCGCCGATGTATCGATGGGATCGAGGCCGATGCGGAGCGGTGCAAGGCGCTTCATGACGGCTCTCTCGTTCTTGCTACCGCGCTCAACCCTTTCGTCGGTTACGCCAGGGCGGCGACGCTCGCGCGCAATGCCCTCGCAGAGGGAATCGGCTTGCGCGAGGCGGTGGAGCGCGATGGCGTTCTCAGCCGGGAGAGGATCGAGGCGATCTTCGGCGCGAACGCCGATGGGGGATTGGCGGCACAGTGATGACGGGACGGGGCGATGGCAGTATTCACAGATCTTTCTGAGACTGAGTGTGAGCGGATCGCGACCGCCTACCGCCTTGGTCGGTTGACCTCAGTGATCGGCATTGCCGATGGCGACGCCGAAACCACTTTTCTTTTCCGTGCTGACCGCGGCGAGTTCATCGTTACGGTGTTCGAAGGTGCCGCTGATCCCTTCGATCTAGAACGTGCCTTCCGCACGATGGAAACACTCGCCACCGCCGGCGTTCCCTGTCCGGCGACCTTTCGTACCGATAGCGGCGCTGCGACGATTACGGTATCGGGCAAACTCGTGGCCGTCGTCGGCTTTGTGCCCGGCTCCCGGCCAGGTGAGGTCACGTCCAGAAAATGCCGGGCGCTCGGAAACTGCACGGCACGCATTCACCGGACACTGGCGGCTTCGGCAGTCGGCGACAGGGGCGGTCTGCCGAAGGGGGCGGTGCATGGTGCGCTCAATCGCGACAATATCTTCTTTCTCGGAGAGGAGGTCAGTGGCGTGATCAATTTTCGCCTGCGTCATGATGACTTCCTGATTGCGGAGCTTGGTCAGCTTCTTCTGCACTGGACCGCAAGGGCGGACGGAACGCTCGATGGTGAGCTCGCGGGCGCATTGCTCGCTGGATATGAAGAAGTTCGCGCTCTCGGCGAGAACGAACGGCGGGCACTGCCGGCATTCGTCATGGCAGCGGCTGCTACCTCGTCTGCGCGGGATGACAGGATTGCCGATCTCGAAGCTTCGGCACATCGGGCGTTCACCTCGGCTGTGGCTTTCGCCAGGGAGATACACCGATGAAGCGCATTCTCGACCGGTCTGACGAGCGCATTCTCGCCGAGCTGACCCGCAATGCCCGCATTCCGCATGCGGAACTGGCCGAGAAAATCAGCCTGTCGCGCAACGCCGTGCGCCAGCGCATAGAGCGGCTGGAACGCGATGGCCTGATCCAGGGCTATACGATCATCGTGGGCGAGGGAAAGCCACGCGCCTCGGCCATTGCCGCGATGATGTTCGTCTATCGCCACGACCGCATGCGGGGCGGCGACGTCATCCAGGCGCTCAAGCGCGTGCCGGAAGTCGTCTCCTGCGACATCATGAGCGGGGAATTCGATCTCGTCGTCCGGGTGGAGGCGAGCGCAGCGGACCGCATCCGCGAAATATGGCAGGAAGTGTCGGTGCTGCCCGGAGTGCGCGACACGCTGACGGCATTTGCGCTGTCTTCAATGGTCAAACGCTGACTGCTAGATATTCTGATCCATCGTCTCTGCCGGGATTTCGTCGGTGCGGTGGACGCGCACGAGCGTTGCCGGCACACCGGCGACCGTGCAGTGCTCGGGAACCGGCTTCAGCACGACGCTGCCGGCGGCGATTTTGCTGAAGGCGCCGATTTCGATATTGCCGAGGATCTTGGCGCCAGCGCCGATCATCACGCCATGGCGGATCTTCGGGTGGCGGTCGCCGGTTTCCTTGCCGGTGCCGCCGAGCGTGACGTTCTGCAAGATCGAGACTTCATCCTCGATGACAGCGGTTTCGCCGATGACGATGCCCGAGCCGTGGTCGAGCATGATGGAAGCGCCGATCCGGGCGGCGGGGTGGATATCCGGGCCGAAGACCAGCGAGGCGAGATTGGCGAGCCAACTGGCGATCTCCGGACGGCCGGCGTTCCAGAGCGCATGGGCGATGCGGTGCGTCTGCAGCGCATGAAAGCCCTTGAGGTTCAGAAGCGCGTGCAGAAATGTCGTGCAGGCCGGATCGCGCTCGCGCACGGCGGCGAGATCGGCTTCGACTTTGCGCATGATATCGTCATCGAGCGTGGAGAGAATGAGATCGAACAGATTGCCCGTTTCGACCTGGGTCACGGAAAGCCGCGCGGCCAGAACACGGGCGATGATCTCTTTATTGCCGGTGGCGTCCGTTACCTCTGCGGCAAGCAGCCGCTGCAATATCGGCTCGCGCACGGCAAGTTCGGCCGCTTCGGCGCGGATCGCCACCCAGACGGATGTGTCGCTCAAAGGCGGCGGCTGCTGCTCGGCCAAACCGAGGCCGGTCGATTTCGGCATTGACGTTTCCTCTGTCAGTCGCGGCCCAGGCAGTCGCTGCGCGAATTTTCATGTTTCGCCCGGCCAAGGCATTTGGCAAGCCCGATATTCCAGGGTCTTGCGGCCTGATCGTCTAGCCAGGCGGTTGCAGGCCAAGCGTCGGTTCCGGAAGACGGCGCCAATGATAGAGCACGTCAGGCTCTTTTTCCTCGTTGTCGGCGCCGCCGGTTTCTTCCTCGGCGGTAAAGCCATGCCGCTCGTAGAAAGCACGTGCGCCGACATTGCGCTGGAATGTCCAGAGCCTGATCTCGTCCATCTCCTCCATCGCGCAGCCGAGAAGCAGGGAGCCGATGCCCATGCCTTGAAGGTCGGGGAGAACGTAAAGCTGCTCTATCCAGTCGTCGCCATAGGCGATGACGCCGACAAGCTGGTTGTCCATGGCGGCACCAAGAATGGTGCAGTTGGGCAGCAGATGCATGCCCCAATATTGCTCTTCTTCCTTAGGCGTATGCAGATCCGGCAGCCAGGGCAGCCGCTGACGGAGCGCAACGCGCCTGATTCTGGCCGCCGCCTGCATATGGGCGGCGCCAAGCGTCACGATCTCAGCTTCCGTCGGAGCGTCGTCCATTGCCGACAAAACAGCTCAAGCCGAAATATCGATGACGCCGCAATCGCCGGCTTCCGAAGCGAAGGCGAGCAGCTTGCCGTCCTTGCTCCAGCTCATCGCCGTGACGGCGCCCTTGCCAGGGCGGCGCAGCAGCGCCTCCTTGCTGTCGGCGATGCGCACGGCCAGAATCATGCCGTCGATGAAGCCGATGGCGAGGATGTCCTCGAGCGGATGGAATTTCACCGCCGTCGCCATGATATTGGCGCGGGTGCCGAGTTCCAGCGGCGCCTTGCCCATCGGCCCGTCCTTGCCCTGGAACGGCCAGACGATGGCCGCCGGCGCGCCCGAAGAGGCGAGCCACTTGCCCTTGACCGACCAGGAGAGCGATTTCACCTTGGCGGGATAGCCGGTCATGCGCATATGACGGGCTTCGGCGCCGGGCTTGCTGTCGAGTTTCCAGCCGTGCAGCGCATTTTCCTGCATCGAGGTGACGAGGAAATTGCCATCGGGCGAGAAGGTGACGCCGGTATGGGCACCCTTCCATTCGAGATCGACCGGCTTGGCGCTCATGCCGACCCAGTGCAGCGACACGCCGTTATAACGGGCGGCGGCGATGCGCAGGCCTTTCGGCGCAAAAGCAAGGCCTTCGACGGTGCGCTCCTCGGGGAATTCCTTGGTGGTGCCGTCGGCAAGGCGCACGAGCGAACTCTTGCCGTAGGAATAGGCGATAGCGCCCTGTGGGCCGGCCGCGACCTGCGATATCCATTTGCGCGGCGCGGTGGCGATCTCGCTGACGCTGCCGTCGGCCGCGATGCGCAGCACCTTGCCGTCCTCGCCGCCCGAGATCAGGCTCTCGCTGTAGGGATCGCGGATGGCGGTGAGCATGCCCTGATGGGCTTCGCAAACCCTCTCGCCGCCATCCAGCCGATGAAACGTGCCGTTTGCGCTTGCGAAGAAGGGGACATCACCTAAAAATTCGACGGCCAGAACGTGGCCGTCGAGATCAAGCGGTGCAACTGTCGGCATCAGGCGGCAGCCTCACAGGCCTTGAAGGAGGCTTCGAGCTTCTCGCGGTCGAGATCGCGGCCGATGAAGACGAGACGGCTTTCGTGCTTTTCGCCTTCCTTCCACGGCCGCTGGTGATCACCCTCGATGATCATGTGCACGCCCTGAACGACGTAACGCTCGGGATCGTCCTTGAAGGCGATGATGCCCTTGAGACGCAGAATATTCGGCCCCTGTGTCTGGGTGACCTTCTGGATCCAGGGGAAGAAGCGCTCCGGGTTCATCTGACCGCCGCGCAGCGACACCGACTGCACCGTGACATCGTGGATCGCCGACATCGCACCTTGTTGATGGGCACCATGGTGATGATGGTCGTGCCCGTGGTGATCATGGTGATGATCGTGATCATGATGGTGATCATGATGGTGATGGTCGTGATCGCAGTCCGGGCCGCAGACGTGATCGTCATGGCCGTGCTCGAGGAAATGCGGATCGTTTTCCAGTGCGCGCTCAAGGTTGAAGGCGCCCTGATCGAGCACGCGGGCGAGGTCGACGCCGGAGCGGCTGGTCTTGTAGACGCGCGCAGCCGGATTGATGGCGCGGACGATGTCGTCGATGACATCGAGTTCTTCCGGGGTGACGAGGTCGCTCTTGTTGATGACGACGACGTCGGCGAAGGCGATCTGGTCCTCGGCCTCGCGGCTGTCCTTCAGGCGCAGCGGCAGGTGCTTGGCGTCGACGAGCGCGATGACGGCGTCGAGCTCGGTCTTGGCGCGCACGTCGTCGTCCATGAAGAAGGTCTGGGCGACCGGCACCGGATCGGCAAGGCCGGTGGTTTCGACGATGATGCCGTCGAAGCGGCCGGGACGGCGCATCAGGCCTTCGACGACGCGGATCAGGTCGCCGCGCACCGTGCAACAGACGCAGCCATTGTTCATTTCATAGATTTCTTCGTCCGACTCGACGATCAGGTCGTTGTCGATGCCGATTTCGCCGAACTCATTGACGATGACCGCATATTTCTTGCCGTGATTTTCGGAAAGGATGCGGTTGAGCAAGGTCGTCTTACCGGCGCCGAGATAACCGGTGAGCACGGTGACGGGAATGGGCTTCTGGGGGGAGATCGAGTCGGTCATGAGAACCTCTAGGATTAGGCGTGCAGCCGAGGCTTCAGTCGGCTGCTTGAACGGTTGGTCTCATATAATGGCATGGGCGCGGCAGTTCAAAGGGTTTTATAATGTTATAAGATCACGTCGCTGCCCGATGTGGATCTCATCGTTAGCGCAGCTGCGTGACGTCGAATGCATCGACATCCTCCAGCAATTCGACCAGCCCCTTCACCGCATGCGCAATCAGCGCCTCACCCTTTTCAGCCGTCGCAGCCGCGGCGTTGCCCGCCACGCCTTGCGGATTGAGATCGGCCATCTTCCAGCCGAAGGCGTGCGGCCCGTAGGCACGCAGGTGCTTGAAGCGGGTGGTGAATTCCGTTTGCCGCGACGGGAAATCCGCCGCCTTGGCCATATCGACTTTATCCGGATGAAGCGCCAGCATGACCGAGGTCTCGATATCGCCGCCGTGAATGCCGATCGCCTTTTCCTCCGGTGGGATCACGCCATCGGGCAGGCCGAAGCGGGTCCAGCTCGTTGCCACCGCCAGCATGGCAAAGCGGATCCGCGCTTCGGTCGCGACGATCGTCATCAGGGGCGAATTGCCGCCATGGGCATTCAGCATCACCAATTTACGAACATCCTGCCTGGCCAGCCGCTCGGCGATGCCGAGCCAGCAGTTGACCGCCTCGTCGAAGGTAAGCGTCTTCGTTCCTTCAACATCCATATGCTCTATGGAATAGCCGACGGATTCGGCGGGCAGGAAGGTGACCGGCAGGTCGGCGGGCAAGGCCGTCTTCAATCGTCCGGCGATGCCTTCGACAATCAGGGTGTCGGTTTCGAAGGGCAGGTGAGGGCCGTGCTGTTCATGGGCGCCGAGCGGCAGCACAGCGATCGGGCGGTGTCCGCCGGAAGCGGAGGCCGGGTTGCTGTCTTCGAAGCGGGGCGAAGGCGTCATCATCCGGTCGTTGCCTCTTGTTTATGACGAGATCCTGGGCAATGTCATATCGCAGCGGCGCCAGGGCTTAAAGATCAAAGGGATGGCAATGGGAAAGAAGCACAAGGACGGCAAAAAGAACAAGTCCAAGAAGAAGGACCAGACCGAGTATACGCTCGTCGACCTCTCTCCGGCGCTGACCCAGGCGGCTCGTTCCATGCGTACGGTGCTTTCGCGCAACCTGCTCGAAAGCGGCCTCTATGCCGGCCAGGACGGCGTCATTCTCTCGCTCGCCGAAAGCGACGGCATGACGGCTGGCGGCCTTGCCCAGAAGCTCGGCGTCAAGGCGCCGACGATGACGCGCACGATCGGCCGCATGGAGGCGCAGGGCTTCCTCGAACGCAAGCCCGATGCCGAGGATGCGCGCCTCACCAAGGTCTATCTCACCGAACTCGGCCGTGGCAGCGTGCAGGCGATCGAAATGGCGGCCTCGGCCTGCGACCGGCTGGCGACGCTGGAATTCTCCGACAAGGAAATCCGCAATCTCGTCCGCCTGCTGAAGGCGATCGACGGCAATCTGCAGGCCGAGGCCCTGCATATCGAGGAACCGGATGAAGACTGAAATTTCCCTGAAAGACGAATTGCCTCCGCCGGTTAAATCTTTTAATTAAACATTTTAAGGGACCGCGCCGGTTTGCCGGTGCGGTCTTGCTGTCTTGCGTGCTGCCTGGAGGAGGACACGTGGTCCAGAAGATCAAGCTTTCGACGATCGCCGAAACGCTCGGCATTTCAACGGCGACCGTATCGCTTGCCTTACGCGACAGCCCGCTCGTCGCCGGCAATACAAGGGAAAAGATCAAGGAACAGGCGCGCGCCCTCGGCTATATCTACAATCGCCGCGCCGCCAGCCTTCGCACCTCGCGCTCCGGCATTATCGGTGTCGTGGTGCACGACATCATGAACCCCTTCTACGGCGAGATCCTGAAGGCGATCGAAAGCGAACTCGACCGCAGCCGCCACACCTTCATCCTTTCCAATCACTACGACAATGTCGAGAAACAGCGAACCTTCATCGAGACGCTGCTGCAGCTCGGCGGCGACGGCGTCATTATGTCACCGGCGATCGGCACACCGCCGGAGGACGTGCAACTGGCGGAAGAGAACGGCATGCCGGCGATCCTCGTCGCCCGCTCGATGGAAGGGCAGGACCTGCCGACCTATCGCGGCGACGACAGCTACGGCATCTCGCTTGCCACCAACCACCTGATCGGCCTCGGCCACCGCTCGATCGCGATGATCGGCGGTACCGACCAGACCTCGACCGGCCGCGATCGCTACCAGGGGTATGTCAACGCGTTGCGCAAGGCCGGCATCGAGGTCGATCCGAACCTGCGCATTCCCGGCCCGCGCTCGAAACAGGGCGGCTTCGAGGCCGCCGTGCATTTCCTGTCGCTGCCGCAGAAGCCGACGGCCGCCGTCTGCTGGAACGATCTCGTGGCGATCGGGCTGATGAACGGCATTTCGCGCGCCGGCCTGATGCCGGGACGCGACATTTCCGTCACCGGTTATGACGATCTCGAAGAGGCATCGATCGCCACGCCGGCACTGACAACCGTCTGGAACGGCCAGGCCGAGGTCGGGCGCCTTGCCGCCCGGGCGCTGCTCGATCGCCTTGCCGGCAGCCACGAGCCCGACGGCATGCATCTGATCAAGCCCGAAATGCGCATTCGCCAGTCCACCAGCCCCCATCGGCCCCGCGCCTAACCCAGGCCGCCGCGCCCCAAGAGGAAAAGCCATGTCCCGCATCGCCATTCTCGTTCCCGGGAAGATACACGAGCGTGTTCTCGAAAGGCTAAAGGATCGCTTCGAGATCGTCGCCGTCCCGCGCGCGGAGAGGCTTGTGCTTGACGCCGAGACCGCCGGCCGCATCCGCGGCGTCGCCGTCTCCGGCGCTTTCCCGGGCGCCTGGATGGATCAGTTGCCTGACGTCGAGGTGATTGCCAGCTTCGGCGTCGGTTATGACGGTATGGATGTGAAGCGTGCCGCCGAAAAGGGCATCGTCGTCACCAATACGCCCGACGTGCTGAACGACGAGGTCGCCGATACGGCGATCGGCCTGCTCCTGAACACGATCCGCGAATTGCCGCGCGCCGAAGCCTGGCTGCGTGACGACAATTGGAAGCCCGGTACGGCCTATCCGTTGTCCCGTTTCTCACTCAAGGGTCGTCATGTCGGGCTCTACGGCCTTGGCCGTATCGGGCTTGAGATCGCCAAGCGGCTGGAGCCGTTCAAGGTGAAGATCAGCTACCACACGCGGTCGCGCTATGCCGATGCGCCCTATGATTATTACCCGACGCTGAAGGGGCTGGCGGAAGCGGTGGATACGCTGATCGCCATCGTTCCGAAGACGCCGCAGACGCATAAGACGATCGATGCCGATATTCTGGCCGCCATCGGCCCGGACGGCATTCTCATCAATGTCGGCCGCGGCTGGACGGTGGACGAGGAGGCGCTCGGCGCCGCGCTTGCCTCCGGTGCACTCGGGGCAGCCGGCCTCGACGTCTTCTATGACGAGCCGAGCGTGCCGGCCGGCCTGCTGGAACCGGCCAATGCGGTGCTCCTGCCGCACGTCGCCTCCGCGTCGGTGCCGACCCGCAACGCCATGGCCGATCTCGTTGCCGACAATCTCATTGCCTGGTTCGAAAAGGGGACAGCGCTGACGCCGGTGCCGGAGACACCGCAAAAGGGCTAGGCGCCGCATAGACGTTGATTTTTGCGAGATGCGCCAGGTCCCCGGCGTCTGTTTCGGCGCTGTCAATCGATTGTTGTTCCTGGACGATATGTTGCCCAGCGCGATGCCTTCGGTTACATTCTCGCCGATTTTGCAACCAAGATTCTCAACCTTTCCGTGCGCTTTGGAATCGCGCCGGCAGGCAGCAGAATAAAGGGCCGAACAAAGGGGGATTGACGGCATGTCGGAGCCAAATGCGTCGGACACGAAGACCCTCGAAACGAGCCCGGGTCTGATGCCCGCGCTTTCCACCGGCGGCCTGCCGGCCGTCGTGACGGTCGTTCTTCCGCCTGCGAAAGCCGGCGAGATCGTCGATCTCGCAGAACGGTACAGGCTGGCAACGGTCGAGCCGCATAATTTGATCACTTTCGGACAGGAAGCCATCGGCAGTTTCGGCGCCAAGCTCGATGCAATCCTTTCTCAGATCACCAATGCGCAGTCGCCGGTGCTGTTCGAATTGTTCCGGACGATCCGGGACGGCATCAATGACGCCGATCTCAAAGGGCTCGAAGCAAGCATCCGCGAGAAGCTGAAGGGTAATTTCCTCGAACGCCTGTTGATGGCCGTCGGCCTCGGCGATCCCGCCAAGCGTCTCAAGACGGTGACCGACGAGGTTCGCGGCATGCTGCAGAGCAAGGCCAAATCGCTCGGCGATCTCGTCAGGCCGATGGAGGCTGAGATCGCGGAGGAGAGCGGCAAGCTCATCCTCGAGGTGTCGCGCATGAGCACGCTGGCGGAGGGATACCGCGATACGATCGTATCTCTCGGTGTTTTCGTCGAAGCCGGAAGACGCATCCTTGCCGATGCCGGCCGCGAGCTCGACCGGTTGACGCAAGAGGCTGCCTCCGGCGATCCGCTCAAGGTCCAGGAAGCCCGTGACTTCTCGCAGAAGCTCGACATCTTCCAGAACCGGGTTCTCGTTCTCGAAACCGCCTACGCCAAGGCGCCGGCCGATCTCGACTCGATCGGCATTGCCCGGGGTGCAGCGCTTGCGACCCTTGCCGATACGGTCACTTCGGCCAATGCGGAATTCAACGACATCAAATCGATCCTGATCCGGCTGCACGCGCTCTTCCAGATGCAGTCGATCCAGCAGATGAACGCCATGCGGCGTGAACTGCGCGCGTCGCTGCAGCAATATGGGTCTCAGGTGTTGGAGGATGTTTCGGTCAGCTCGGTCAAGGCAGCCGGCGAGACCCGCCTTGCCGATGCCGATCTGGTGCTCGGCACTGCGCAGCGGCTGCGCGATATCGCCGACAAGGTGGTCGCCGAAGGCGAGCGAAACAAGGAACGTTATGCCGCTGCCCGCGCCAAGCTCGAACAAGCCCGACAAATCGTGACCGATCGCCCAATCTGAGACTTCAGGAGAAAGACAGCGCATGGCAACCTTCAAGCTCAACAAGGGGCAATCATTCCAGATCCAGAAGGAGATCCAGCTCGTCCATTCGGGACTTGTCTGGGATCCGCCCGAAGGCTCGGGACCGGCCTTCGATCTCGACGTGCATTGTTTTGCGCTGGTTCATCCCGGTGGCGATGCGAACCGCGCGCGGCTCTACAATGAAGGCTCGCATGCGCTCTGCTATGCTTTCGTGCGCAGCTCCGGCAATCCGGAAGGGTCCCTCACCAAGAATGCCGACGGTTCCTTCCAGACCGACGACGGTTCGATGTGGCACGAGCGCGACGACCGGACCGGGCGCGGCGGCCTGGTGAAAAGGCCGGAAGCCGACGAGGACGACGATGACGACGATCATGGCGGCGGCCACCATGACGAGGGTTTTCGCGAGGAGTTCAAGATCGTGCTGGCGAAGCTGCCGGACGAGGTTTCCGAGCTTGCCGTCTGGGCGACGATCCATGATGCCGAGCGCAAGAGACAGGACTTCGGCAAGGTCAAGAACGCCTATATCGAGGTTTGCGACGCGATGGACGACGAGCTTTGCCGCTATCAGCTCACCGCCGAATTTGCCGGCAAGACGACGATCCAGGTGGCTTCCTTCCTGAAGCAGCCGGATGGATCCTGGCGGTTCCATGCGGTCGGTGCAGGCTCGAATGCCGGGCTTGGCGACGTCATCCAAGCCTATTTCGGCTGAACCGGAGCCTCGTTCGATGAACGGCAAGGCAGATGGACCGCCTGAGAAGGAGCCAGGCCGGTTGCCCAAGGTGCTTTTTCCCGAGGGCGCCTCGCCTGACGCTGCCGAGCCTTCCCGGCAGTTCACCCAGCCGAAAGTCCTGTTTGGTTCGCCGCGCCCGCCGACGCCCAAGGGCGACAAGCCGCGGGTTCTCGGCGCCGGGGAAATTCGCCAGCGTATTCCCTGCAGCGTGGAGACGCTGCTGAAGATCGATGCCGCCGCTGTCGCATCGGTCGCGGCGGCGGCGCTGCGCATCGTCGACGGCACCAATCTCGACGATCACTATTTCGACGATGTCGTGCGTTTCGGCGCCCGCCTGCAGACAGAGCATGGCAGGCTTGCCGAAAGCGAACTCGCGCTTGCCGACAATGAAGCGCTGGCAAGGGGCAGGCGTCTTGGCGCCGAGCTGCTCCGGCGTCTCGGCGATCTCGATCCGGACCGTGTATTTGCCGTTCGCGGCGGCGTCTTGAAGGCAATCAAGGCGCTGGCGGCGCCGCGCGATCCCGACAGCCTGTTCTTGCAGCTTTATCCCGGCGTGCAGACGCTGGCGCAAGAACTCGACGTGCTTGCGCCGGAAATCGCCGCCGTCGCAAAGAGGCTTCGCGCCGTCGGCAAGGCCTATGCGGCGCTCGATCGCGATCTCGCCGCGCATATCCTGGCGGCGCGTTTCCTCGTGGATTATGCCGGCCGAGTTCAGCTTTCCGATCGCGAGCGGCAGGCGCATTACGCCTCGCAGGCCAAAGCGATCGAGACGAGAATTGCCAGCCTTTCCGCCACGAAGGCAACGATCGCGATGAGCATGCACACCGTTGTCGCGCTCGCACGGCACGTCGATGCACTCGGGCGTGTTGGGGAGGGCTTGTTGCACGAGGAACTGCCTGCCTGGCATGCGGCCTATTCCGCTGCACTGACGGCGGCCCGAAGCCCGCAATCAGCGGCGCAGGCCGGCACCGGATCGCTGCTTCGCGACATCCATGCGCGCATTCTTGGAAAACTCAGACCGGAGGGACGATAATGACGACATTCAAGCTGCACAAACCCGAGGAAGAAGTTCGCCGTGTCGGCTTCGTCCTTCAGAAACAAGGGATTCATGAGCGTATTCCGGCGCAGGTCGGCCTCAACATCGACGTCTCGGGCTCGATGAGCGAGCTTTTCCAGTCCGGGGCGGTCCAGGCGGCGCTCGAGCGGATTCTTCCCGTCGCTCTTTATTTCGATGATGACGGGCGGATCGATACCTGGGTGTTTTCCAACCAGGAGAAGATGGCTTCGATCGCGCCGGCCACAGCGAAAAATTACGAAGGTTACGTCGAGCGTGAGATCATCGGCAACAATGCGCTGAAAACCGTGCTCTGGGGCGGCACCGATTACGGCCCGGTCATCCGCTCGAACCTGATGACATACGGTTTGATGGAAGAGGAGGCGGCCGGCGGCCTGCTCGGCATGATCTTCGGCTTGAGCCGCGACACATTCGGCGAGGAGACGCGTTCGGGGATTCCGGCGATCAACTATTTCCTCACGGATGGCGAAAATGGCGACCGGGACGCGGCCTGGGAACTGCTGCAAAAGGCCGAGCGTGCCGAATCGCAGATCTACTACGTCATGGTCGGCATTGGTGACGAACGCTTCGATTTCCTGCGCAGCGCGGCGAAGCAATTTCCGAATGTCGGCTTCGTCAGCGTCAAGGATCTCGGGAAATTCGTCGGCAGCGACGATGCCTATGAAAAGCTGCTGCCGGCTGAGCTTTGCACCTGGCTCAAGCATGAGCATGACGACGAGGATGACGATCACCATTGATCGTTTGCAACTCTACGCTCGGCGAGCCTGATGGCCCGCCGGCGTCGCGTCGTCAGGCGATCGCCTGCGCCGGGATGACCGGCAGCTTGCCGGCGGCATGGCTGCGGACGGCGTCGCCGAAAGCGGCAAACAACTTGTTCGAAGGCTTGTCGGTTTCGGCCCAGTATTCCGGATGCCATTGCACGCCGACGGCAAAGGCCTTGGCGTCGATGACGGAGACGGCTTCCACCGTGCTGTCCTCGGCGATCGCTTCTACCTGCAAGCGGGGCGCGGTGCGGGCGATCGCCTGGCGATGGAGGGAGTTCACGCGGACCTCGCCCGGGCCGAGAATGCCTGCGATGCAGGATCCCTCCTTGATGTGGACGCTTTGGCGAATGGCGTACATCCCGTCGCGGTCGACGCCTTCCGGCCGGCGATGGTCCCAGATGCCGGGCTGCTCCTGGATCTCGCTTGCGAGCGAACCGCCGAGCGCGACATTCAGCTCCTGGATGCCGCGGCAGATGGCAAGCAGCGGAATGGCGCGGTCGATGGCGCGGCGGATGAGCGGCAGGCTGGTGGCGTCGCGGGCGGGGTCGAAGGGACCGTCCTTGTCATCGGCCTCGGCGCCGTAGAGGGAGGGATGCACATTGCTGGCCGAGCCGGAAACCAGGAGGCCGTCGACGCGGTCGAGGATCGCGTCGGTGTCGTAGCCTGCCTCGAAGGCCGGGACGATGAAGGCCATGACGCCGGCTGCATTCAAGGCGGCACTCACATATTGATGCTGCACGGCATGCCAGGTCGCGCCGTCGAAGCTGCGGATATCGGCAGGAATGGCAACGATCGGTTTCGTCATGTTTGCACCGGTTAAATCTTCCTGCTGTCGTTTTGGCGCCAGAACTGCCGCCAAGTCAACGCTTGGCTGTGTCCGATGGCCAAATTGCGGCATAGACGGCACGGCAGCGGCCCTAATTTGCCGCTAAGCTGCTGATTTTGATAGATACGCTGATATTGTCTTATTGTCGTCTTGATGCCAAAGGCTAATAGACTAAAGCTTGAATCGCGGCCTTCGCCATGCTTAGCTCTGCCCTCGCTGCGGGTAGGGGTGAAGATCGGCCGCGCAGTGCCATCTATATGGGAGGTTTTTGATGGATCGTCGTTCGTTTTTCAAGAAGGCGGGGACCGCCAGCGCCGGTGCGGTCGCCGCATCTGCATTGGCAGCGCCTGCGATCGCGCAAGAGAATCCGAAGATCGCATGGCGCATGACGTCGTCGTTTCCGAAGAGCCTGGACACGATCTATGGCGGCGCCGAGGATATCGCCAAGCATGTCGCCGCCGCAACCGACGGCAATTTCACGATCCAGCCTTTCGCGGCCGGTGAAATCGTGCCCGGCCTGCAGGCCGTCGATGCGGTCGCCGCCGGCACGGTCGAGGCAGCGCACACCACCTCCTATTATTTCGTCGGCAAGGATCCGACCTACGCCATCGGCACGGCCATTCCGTTTGGCCTCAACAGCCGCCTGACCAATGCCTGGTTCTACGAAGGCAACGGCAATACTTTGATGAACGAGTTTTATGCCACGCAAGGCATGTACGCGCTGCCTGCCGGCAATACCGGCGCGCAGATGGGCGGCTGGTTCCGCAAGGAAATCAATACGCTGGACGATCTCAAGGGCGTGAAGATGCGCATTGCCGGCCTGGCAGGCCGCGTCATGGAGAAGGTCGGGGTCATCCCGCAGCAGATCGCCGGCGGCGACATTTATCCGGCGCTGGAAAAGGGCACCATTGATGCGGCGGAATTCGTCGGCCCCTATGACGACCTGAAGCTCGGCTTCCACAAGGTGGCGAAGTATTATTATTATCCGGGCTGGTGGGAAGGTGGCCCGACGGTGCATGCATTCTTCAATCTCGAAAAATGGAGCGGCCTGCCGAAGCATTATCAGGCGGCGCTGAGCGATGCCTGCGCCTACGCTAACACCAACATGCTGGCGAAGTACGACACGAAGAACCCGACCGCGCTGAAGCAGCTCGTTGCGGAAGGGGCGACGTTGCGGCCGTTCAGCCAGGAGATCATGGAAGCATGCTTCCAGGCGGCGACCGGCATCTACGCCGAAATCTCCGGCACCAACCAGTATTTCAAGAAGATCTATGACGACCAGACCGCCTTCAAGCGGGACGCCTATCTCTGGATGCAGCTTTCGGAATACACCTTCGACACGTTCATGATGATCCAGCAGCGGGCCGGGAAGCTTTAGGCTTTCGCCGACGCTTGATTTCAACGAATGACAAAACCCCCGGATCTTCGGTCCGGGGGTTTTGTTTTCGACGCTATTTGGCGGGCGCCGGCGGTGCCCCCGGCAGGCCGAGCGGCGGCAGGGTGAGGCCGGGGATCTGCGGCGAGCCGTTGCCGCCGCCGCCTATGGGCGGCAGGCCGAGCGGGCTGCCGAAGCCCGGGACTTCGATCTTGATCGAATTCGGATCGACCTTCGGGCCATGGTCCAGCCAATAGGTTACCGATTGCGGCCAGAAGATCACGATCGCCACCAGGATCAGCTGCATGCCGACCCAGGGAAGCGCGCCCATATAGATATCCGAGGTTTTGACCTCCTTGCCGGCGATCGAACGCAGGTAGAAGAGCGCGAAGCCGAAGGGCGGGTGCATGAAGCTCGTCTGCATGTTGACGCAGATCAAGACGCCGAACCAGATCAGGTCGATGCCGAGACTGGAGGCGACGGGGGCGAGCATCGGGATGACGATGAAGGCGATCTCGAAGAAATCGAGGAAGAAGGCGAGCACGAAGATGAAGATGTTGACAAAGATCAGAAAACCGACCGGGCCGCCGGGAATGCCCGACAGCATGTGCTCGATCCAGCGCGAGCCGTCCATGCCCTGGAAGACCAGGCTGAAACAGGTGGAGCCGATCAGGATCATCACCACCATCGATGTGATGTGGGTGGTCGATGTCATCGCTTCGCGAATCAGCGGCCAGGTGAGGCGGCGATTGAGGGCGGCGAGCGCCATGGCGCCGACGACGCCGAGCGCGCCTGCTTCGGTCGGCGTCGCAAGGCCCATGAAGATGGTGCCGAGCACGAGGAAGATCAGTACGATCGAAGGCACCATGCCCATCAGCACTTTTGCAAGCAGCGCCCAGTCGAAGTCGCCGCGCACCTCCTTCGGCAGCGGCGGCATCAATTTCGGCCGAATGATCGACATCACCAGGATGAAGAGCACGAAGATCGTCACCTGCAGGATCGAGGGGCCGATGGCGCCGAGATACATGTCGCCGACCGAGCGGCCGAGCTGGTCGGCGAGAACGACCAGCACGAGCGAGGGCGGGATCACCTGGGTGATCGTGCCCGAGGCGGCGATGACGCCGGTGGCAAGGCGCGGACTGTAGCCGTAACGCAGCATGATCGGCAGCGAGATCACCCCCATGGTGATGACAGAGGCGGCCACCGTGCCGGTGATCGCGCCGAGGACCGCGCCGACGAGGATGACGGCATAAGCGAGGCCACCGGGTATGCTGCCGAAGAGTTTGCCGGTGCCTTCGAGCAGATCCTCGGCAAGGCCGCAGCGTTCCAATATCGCTCCCATGAAGGTGAAGAAGGGAATGGCGAGCAGGAGGTCGTTGGAGACGATGCCGAAAAAGCGCAGCGGCAGCGCTTGCAGAAAAGCTTCGCTGAAATGGCCGGTGATGATGCCGATGATGCCGAAGAACATGCCGACGGCGGCGAGCGAAAAAGCGACCGGAAAGCCGTAGAGCATGAAAATGACCATGCCCAGGAACATGGCCGGCGGAATGATGCCGAAATCAAACAAAACCGTTCCTCCCGGGCGCGCTACTGCAGCGGCTTTTCGTATTTGGTGTCGATGCTGATTTGGCCGGTGAGGGCGGCGATCCGCTTGATCAGTTCCGAGACACCCTGAAGGGAAAGCAGCGCGAAACCGGCAACAAGGATCAGCTTGACGGGCCAGCGGATCAGTCCGCCGGCATTGCCCGATATTTCACCCTGCTGGTAGGAGAGGGTGAAGAACGGCCAGCACAGCCAGGTGAGGAAGATGCAGACGGGGATGAGGAAGACGAGGAGGCCGACGATGTCGATCCAGATCTTCGCCTTGTCGGAAACCGAACCATAGATCAGATCGACGCGGACATGCTCGTTGTTGCGAAGCGCATGCGAGGCGCCGAGCATGACGACGAAGGCGAAGAGGTACCACTGGATCTCCAGCCAGCCATTCGAACTGTAGTTCATGGCATAGCGAACAATGGCGTTTCCGGCGCTGATCAGGCAGCAGAACAGCACCATATATTCGGCAATTTTGCCCATGAACTGGCTGATCGCGTCGATCAGCCGACTGGCGGCCAGGAACACCGACATTCGCCTCCCCCTTTGTTCTTGTCCTGCCGGTTTTCCGGCAGTTTTCCCTCTTGCACTCGATGTAGACCACGGCCTTTGAAATTGGAAGGATAAATGCCTGGCATAGGCGCATAGTCTTAAGCGAGCAGGCCGGTCCGGATGAGCGTCGAATGTTTCAGCAACCCAGGCGTGGATAAAATATTTCCATAATCTCGCCGACAGGCTGCATTGACGCGTGTAGGCTGTGCAGTTCATCCTATGGTTTTAGAAAATTTGACCAAATGTTTGATTCCATTGAAATCAATTTTTAAAGGGTTGGGCTTAGAATCCCCGCGCACAGGGAAAGTGTGGATGAAGCCAGATAACCCGAACAGGGTCCCTTTAGATGTGTATCTGTCGTTTGTGAGTTCCCTCTCCGGGAACCGCATGACGCTTCTTGTCGGCGTCATTGTGCATGTTGCGACGTGCCTGGCGGTGGCTGCCAAGACGCAGTACTCCATCTACATCCTGCTCTCGGCCGCCTTCCTTCTGGTCTTCGGCGCTCGCATGGCCATCTTCCGGCAGTTCGATCGTGTCGACAAGCAGAGCCTGTCGCGCGCCGGGATCGAGCGTTGGGAGTGGATTCTCGTTGCCAGCGGAGCCTGCACCACCGCGCTGCTCGGCATCGCCAGCGGCTATGCCATCTTCGTCGTGCATGATTCCTTTGCGGAGCTTGCCTGCATTTCCGTCACCATGGCGACCATGGTTTCCGTCGTCGGCCGCAACTACGGCTCGCGCTTCGCAGTCGATCTCCAGACGTTCTTCTGCTGCCTGCCGATGATCGTCGGCAGCCTGCTGGCAATGGATTTTTATCGTGGTCTGCTGTCGATCTTCCTCATTCCCTTCTGGCTGACGACCCGGGCCATGGCGAATGGCGTACGCGAGTTTCTCTACGAGAATGTCATCGCACGCCGGGAAATCACCATCATCGCCGACCGCTTCGACACGGCGCTCAACAACATGCCGCATGGCCTCGTCATGGTCGACGCCGAAAACCGCATCCAGGTCGTCAACCGCAAGGCCTGCGAACTTCTGAAGATCGGTGCGCCGGAGCGGCTGAAGGAGCGCGACCTCGGCGCCGTGCTGCGCTATGGCGCGCGCTACAGCTTCATGGATGCCTCGCAGCCGGAACTCATCCTGCGCCAGCTGACCCAAGTCGCCGAAGGCAACCTGTCGCGCACGCTCGTTCATTTTCCCGAGGGCCTGTCGCTCGAATTCTCCGCCAGCCGAAGGGCCGATGGCGGCGCCGTGCTGATCTTCGAAGATGTGTCGAGCCGGGTGAAGGCGGAACAGAAGATCATGCACATGGTCCGCTTCGATGCGCTGACCGGCCTGCCGAACAGAGAATATTTTGGGCAGTTGGTGCAGGAGTATCTCACCAAGCATCAGCGCAAGTCCGGACCGCTCGGCTTCATGGTTCTCGATATCGACGAATTCAAACATGTCAACGACATGCGCGGTCACGTCATCGGCGATCATCTGCTCTGCGCCATCGCCGCGCGCGTCAAGCAGGCCTGCGGCAATGCCATTCTCGGGCGGCTGATGGGCGACCAGTTCATCCTGTTCTTCCCGCATGCGAAGGAGCCGGCCTCGCTCGATATCGAGATCCGCCGCGTACACGCTGCGATCCAGGGGCACTTTGAGGTCGATCAGCTGACCTTCCTCGTTTCGCTCAGCGCCGGTTACGCGATCCTCGAAAGTACCGCCTTCGCGATGGACGAATGGAGCGTCAAGGCGGATCTTGCCCTGTTCGAAAGCAAGTCGCGCTTCAAGGGCGGCATATCCGGCTTTGAGCGGGAGATGGATGGACGTTATATCGAACAGCAGAAGCTGAAGGCGGATCTGCGCGATGCGGTTTCGGCGCAGGCGCTGCATCTCGTCTTCCAACCGATGTTCCGGGCCGACGGCTCGCGGATCGAATGCGCCGAGGCCTTAGCGCGCTGGGTGCATCCGGAGAAGGGCTCGATCCCGCCCGACGTCTTCATCCGGCTCGCCGAGGATATGGGCATCATCTCAGACATCACCCGCTTCGTGCTGTTCAAGGCCTGCAGCGAATGCATGAACTGGCCTGACCATATCGCCGTCTCGGTCAATCTCTCGGCGCGCGATCTCAGGGATGCCGACATTCTCCAGGTGGTCGCCGACGCGCTTGCCCATTCCGGCCTCGATGCAGCGCGGCTGCACCTCGAAGTCACGGAAAGCTGCCTGATCGACGAGCCGGCGGCGGTGCGCGCCATACTCGCTGAGCTCAGGGCCCGCGGCATCACCATCGCCATCGACGATTTCGGCACCGGCTTCTCCAGCCTCAGCTATCTCGACACGCTGCCGCTCGATATCGTCAAGATCGACCGCTCCTTCGTGCGCAACATCGTCGAGGATACCCGCCGCCTCAAGCTGTTGCGCGGCACGGTCCACCTCGCCCGCGAACTGGGATTGAAGATCGTCATCGAGGGCGTCGAGACCGAAGAGCAGCTTGCACTGCTCAACAAGCACCGAAGCACCGATCTTGTGCAAGGCTATGTTTTCTCGCAGCCGGTGCCTTCCAAGAACATCCCGCTGTTACAGCAGGGTATCGGCCGCCGCGTCGTGCAACGCCGTCGCAACAAGGTCGCCTGAGCGCCCTGCGACGGGCCGTTTTTTGCGCTGAACATACCGGGCCGCGTTAACCTTAATGATTTAAAAACAACGGAAATTACCCGATTTCCTTGCGTAAATGTCGCTGGCATATGATTAATGATCCGTTAACGAGCGGATCGAGAGAATGTCAGAGACACTTTTCACGCGGAATGATTTCAGCAGGAAAATCCTGGAAATTTTGGACCATGTCGAATATCGCCGCGTTGAAAGCAGCGAAGACATGGAGGAAGTGGAACGCCTGCGCTACAAGGCGTACAAGGCCCACGGCGCGCTGTCGCTTGCCCCGGAAGGCCTGCTGGACGATGTCGATTTCGACAGTCATGCCTATATCTTCGGTCTGTACTATTATGGTGAACTGGTCAGTACGATCCGAATTCACAATGTGACGCCGGAGCATCGTGTCAGCCGATCCGGAGAGGCCTTTCCCGAGGCGATGGATGAGCTTTTGGACGCCGGGCTGACCTTGATCGATCCGGCGCGTTTCGCAGCCGATCCGGAACTCACCGCCAACATGCCATGGGTTCCCTATCTGACCCTGAGACCTGCCATCGTTGCGGCAGCCTATTTCCGGGCGGACCGCGTTATTCAGTCCGTCCGGCCTCCGCATGCCGCCTTCTACAAGCGGGTCTTTTATGCCGATACCATCGTGCCCGGCCGACTGGCGGAGAGTTACGGGGTTGACGTGACGCTGATGTCGACGAATGTGATCGAGGTCGGGCGAAAGCTGCTGACGCGCTATCCCTTCTTCATCTCCAGCGCCAGCGAGCAACGCATGATGTTTTCGCGCAATCCCAACGACACATTGCCGCCGCTTACCATCATTCCAACGGCGCGCTTCGTGCCGCAGGGCCAACTCGGCACCGACCTGCCGCTCTGATTTCTTCTTCTCCCCCCGGGGGGAATCCATGGGAGAACGATGAGAGGCGACGACAAGATCCGCAGTCGGTGCCCCTCATGTTTTTTCGCTCGGAAATAGGTGGTTTTGAGGCCTAGAGCCTTTCCGGGTTAGATTGAAGCATTCTGCCGGAGCAGATTTTCGTCAGGGCAAAGACGATTGGCGACGGGCATACCCCAAGGTACGTCCGAGCCGATCGCCTTTGCCCTGGCTAGAGATGCCCGGCCCACCGGCCGCACCGCTTCGCCGTGGCGAAGCGATAAGCGCGTCCGGCAACTTTTGAGTCCAGCAGATTTGCCAAGCAAATCTGCGGGAGGGTTGGCTGAAACGGGCCGGCTGATCGACCGGCCGGCTTGGCCGTAGATCTGGGCTACGACGCGCGCCGGCCGGTCGACCATCCGACTCCGTTTGAGCCAACAGAATGCTGCAATCTAACCCGGAAAGGCTCTAGCTGCGGCATTCTCATGCATTGCGCTTTCGCCTGTCATTGTGTAATTCCTGCAGGCAGGGATGTCCCTCGCCAGGCGAGGGAATCAGGCAGCGCAGAGGCATTCAGGGAGACGATATTTATGGCCGAACATCATACCGGACCGGTCGAGACCGGCGCGCCGATGGATTACAAGGAACATGAAAAGACCTACGACATGTTCATCGCCGGTGCGAAATACGGCTCGATGCTTCTCATTGTCCTCCTGCTTGCGATGACGGCCGGTTTCTTCGGCGGCGCCGGCCTTCTCGGCGGCATCTTCGTCTTCATCATTCTTCTGGCCATCGGCACCTTCCTGTTCCGTTGATCGCGACTAGCGCGTGACCCGAAAATCGGAATCGATTTTCGGAAAGCGCGATGCGTCGATTCAAGCAGTCAGAGCGTCCTTTGTGCGTCCGAAAGGATGTACGGCGCTCTGAGGGGAGGGAGCTTCTCCGAAGCTTTGTGATTTAGGTGCTTGGCCTGCGCGGGGGAGCCTGCGGCGGTCTGGCTGACCCGGAGGAGGGGGCAGTTGGGCAATATTGTTTTCGTGGCAAGGGAAATCACGGATGGGGAGACGCGTGTCGCGGCCTCCGCTGAGACCGTGAAGAAAATGAAGAGTTTCGGCTTCGACGTCGTCGTCGAAGCCGGCGCCGGTGCGGCTTCGCGCATTCCGGACGCGGAGTTCGAGGCTGCGGGCGCCAGGATCGGCAGTTTCGCCGATGCCGCAGCCGCCGACGTGGTGCTGAAGGTGCGCCGCCCGAGCCCATCGGAGATATCGGGTTACAAGAGCGGCGCTGTCGTCATCGCCATCATGGATCCCTACGGCAATGACGAAGCGATCGCAGCGCTCGCCAGTGCCGGGCTTTCGGCTTTCGCCATGGAACTGATGCCGCGCATCACCCGTGCCCAGTCGATGGACGTGCTGTCGTCCCAGGCCAATCTCGCCGGTTACCAGGCCGTCATCGAGGCGGCGGCGGTCTATGACCGTGCCATGCCGATGATGATGACGGCAGCCGGCACCGTTCCGGCCGCCAAGGTCTTCGTGATGGGGGCGGGTGTCGCCGGTCTGCAGGCGATTGCGACGGCGCGCCGCCTCGGTGCTGCGGTTTCGGCCACCGACGTGCGCCCGGCCGCCAAGGAGCAAGTCGCCTCGCTCGGCGCCAAGTTCATCGCCGTCGAGGACGAGGAGTTCAAGGCGGCGGAAACGGCCGGCGGTTACGCCAAGGAGATGTCGGCCGATTATCAGGCAAAACAAGCAGCCCTTGTCGCCGAACATATCGCCAAGCAGGACATCGTCATCACCACGGCGCTGATCCCTGGCCGGCCGGCGCCGCGGCTCGTGTCGCGCACCATGCTTTCCTCGATGAAGCCGGGTGCGGTCGCCGTCGACCTTGCGGTCGAGCGCGGCGGCAATATCGAAGGCGTCGTTGCCGGTGAGATCGCCGATGTCGAGGGTGTCAGGGTGATCGGTTTTGCCAACATGCCGGGCCGCGTTGCGGCCAGTGCCTCGGCGCTCTACGCCAAGAACCTCGTTACCTTCCTCGAGACCATGGTCAACAAGGAAACGAAGACGGTCGTCGTCAATCTCGACGACGAGCTCGTCAAGGCGACGATGCTGACCTATGCCGGCGACGTGGTTCATCCCGCCTTCGGCGGCGCGAAGAAGGGAGACATGTGATGGCCGGTGAAGCAATGGACAAAGCGCTGCAGCAGCTGAACGACGCGGTGACGGCCGTCGCCACCGCAGCTGCCCACGCACCCGAAGCGGCAAGTGCTGCCACCGGCGGGGCGATCGATCCCTTCGTCTTCCAGCTGGCGATCTTCGTCCTGTCGATCTTCGTCGGCTATTACGTCGTCTGGTCGGTGACGCCGGCGCTGCATACGCCGCTGATGGCGGTCACCAATGCGATTTCCTCCGTCATCGTCGTCGGCGCGCTTCTGGCGGTCGGCATCTCCACGAGCGGGCTTGCGACCGGCTTCGGCTTCGTCGCCCTCGTGCTGGTCTCGGTGAACATCTTCGGCGGCTTCCTGGTCACGCAGCGCATGCTGGCGATGTACCGCAAGAAGGACAGGTGAGGGATCGATGACCAATATTGCAGCCTTCCTTTACCTCGTCTCCGGCGTTCTCTTCATCCTGGCGCTGCGCGGCCTCTCCCATCCGGCCACCAGCCGCAAGGGCAATCTCTACGGCATGGTCGGTATGGGGATCGCCATCCTGACGACGCTGGTGCTGGCGACGCCGAATTTCGGCGGCTTCGTGCTGATCGTCCTCGGCCTTGCCATTGGTGGCAGCGTCGGCGCCTATGTCGCCCGCACGATCCCGATGACCTCGATGCCGCAGCTCGTCGCCGGCTTCCATTCGCTGGTCGGCCTTGCCGCGGTGCTGGTGGCGGCCTCGGCACTCTATACGCCCGCCTCCTTCGGTATCGGTGAAATCGGCCAGATCCACACCGAAGCGCGCATCGAAATGGCGCTCGGCGTGGCGATCGGGGCGCTGACCTTCACCGGCTCGATCATCGCCTTCCTCAAGCTCGACGGTCGCATGTCCGGCAAGCCGATCCTGCTGCCCTACCGGCACCTCATCAATGCCAGCCTGCTGGTGCTGATCGTGCTCTTCATTATCGGGCTTGCCGTCACCGAAAGCCATTTCGACTTCTGGGCTGTCGTGGCGCTGTCGCTGGCGCTCGGCGTTCTGCTGATCGTGCCGATCGGCGGCGCCGACATGCCGGTCGTCGTCTCGATGCTGAATTCCTATTCCGGCTGGGCTGCGGCCGGCATCGGCTTCACCCTCGGCAATCTGGCGCTGATCATCACCGGGGCGCTGGTCGGCTCCTCCGGCGCGATCCTGTCCTACATCATGTGCAAGGGCATGAACCGTTCCTTCGTCTCCGTCATCCTCGGCGGTTTCGGTGGCGAGACGGCATCCGGCGGGCCCGATACCTCAGACAAGACGGTCAAGCTCGGCTCGGCCGAGGATGCGGCCTATCTGATGGCCAATGCCTCCAAGGTGATCATCGTGCCGGGATACGGCATGGCGGTCGCCCAGGCCCAGCATGCGCTGCGCGAACTTGCCGACAATCTCAAGAAGAACGGCGTCGAAGTGAAATATGCGATTCACCCGGTCGCAGGCCGCATGCCCGGCCATATGAACGTGCTGCTTGCCGAGGCCAATGTCCCCTATGACGAGGTCTTCGAACTCGAGGACATCAATTCGGAGTTCGCCCAGGCCGACGTCGCCTATGTCATCGGCGCCAATGATGTCACCAATCCGGCAGCGCGCGACGACAAGACCTCGCCGATCTACGGCATGCCGATTCTCGATGTCGACCGGGCAAAGACCTGCCTGTTCGTCAAGCGCTCGCTCGGCTCGGGTTATGCCGGCATCGACAATACGCTGTTCTACAAGGACGGCACGATGATGCTGCTGGGCGACGCCAAGAAGATGACCGAGGATATCAACAAGGCGATTGCGCATTGATCGAGGCAGATGCAGCCGCCCTTCGGGCGGCTGTTTGATTTGAGGCCGGGGCGGCGGCTGTCCTCAAGTTTCGGCCGGCACCAGCGTCATCTTCTCGACGCCGATCGCCAGATTCAGCCCTTCCTGGGCCTGGACATTCAATGGCTGCAGCATGAAGGCCTTGTTGGTGCCGCCGGCGATCACCTTGGCGCCGGCGCCCGCACCGACGCTCGCATCGGCACCGATCCCGTAATATTCGCCGGCGAGGGCGAATTGCGGGACATCCGTGCCGGTCTTGGCCAGCACCTGCCAGATCATCACGCTTTTGCCGGTCTGGCCGATGTCGATGCCGAATTTCTCGATCTTGCCGGCATAGACCGCCTTGGCGCCGCCGGATGCCGGCGTATAGGTGCAGATAAGGTTCTTCTGCGAAGTGACGA
Organism: Rhizobium esperanzae; assembly: GCF_014197615.1. Lineage (GTDB taxonomy): Bacteria > Pseudomonadota > Alphaproteobacteria > Rhizobiales > Rhizobiaceae > Rhizobium > Rhizobium esperanzae_A. The sequence goes on along the minus strand of NZ_JACIFY010000017.1, from coordinate 30,547 downwards.
TCAGGCCCTGGCCGCCATCCGATCCGCAGACCAGGCGGCCAAGCGTCACATAGCTTTCCGCGCCTGCCGGGGCTGCCCAGGCAGCGGCCGTCAGTGCCGCGGCTGCGATGATGATTTGCTTGAACATAGCCTTTCTCCTTTGAGACGACCTGTCCCAAACGGGTTGAGATGACGATTGTTCCTGGGTTATTCCCGTTCCAGCATGGTGCGCTGCGCCGTCAGCACCCAGCGCAGGCCTTCGGGCAGGAAGTCGACCTGCACCGTACCGCGGAAAGCCGAGGCGGCATGAGCCTTGATGACGGTCGAGCCGAAGCCCGAGCGCGACGGCTCAACGACCGGCGGGCCGCCGCGCTCTTCCCAGGTGAAGCGGAGCAAGGCCTCAGGCCTGTCTTCCTCCCTCACGTCGCGCCATTCGAAGCGGACACGGCCCTGCGGTACGGAGAGCGCCCCATATTTCACCGAATTGGTGGCGAGCTCGTGCAGGGCGAGGCCGAGATTCTGCACCGCATCCGGCTTCAGCACGAAATCGTCGCCTGTGATGTCGATCTGTTCGCGCGATTGGGGAAAGGCCTGCAGATGAATGTCCACCACCCGCCGCAGCGATACGCCTCCCCATTGCTCGCTGGTCAGAAGCTCGATCGAACGTACCAGGCCGTCGAGGCGATCGGCGACGGCGGCCTGGAAAGTCTCGACGCTGTCGGCCTGCTTGGCGAGCTGGCGCATCATGGCCTGGGCAAGCGTCAGAAGATTCTTGGTGCGGTGGACGAGCTCATGCATGACGAAACGCAGCCGGTCCTCGGTCTGGCTGCGGTCGAAGGAGGCGTTCGACAGGGCGATCGCCACCTGGTTCGCTTCAATGACGCTGGTCTCGACCGGCGAGACGATATGGCCTTCGCCCATGCGATTCGCCATCTCGGCGATATCGCGAATGGTGGTGCGCACCTGCCGTGCGACGGCATAGGCGGCCAGCACGGCGACGAGCACAAGTGCCACGCCGCCGATGATGAGGAAACGCCAGGTGCTGAGGATCGATGCCTGGGCGATCGGTCCCCAGATCACGGTTTTCCACGACCAGCCCGGGATCCGGGCATAGCCGAGCAGCATGTGGGGCAGGATCGTCTCGTCCTGGAAGACGCCGCGGGACGCCGTGAACGCCGGCAGGATGCGCGGATCGAAGGCCGTGCCGGGCTCGAGATTGGCCGGGCCGCTGGCGGCAACGACGTGGCCGCTCTGATCGATGACGGCGGCCGACCAGCCGGGGGCAAGGCCCTCTGTCGTCACGAGCTTGGCCAGATCCTTGGCGTCCTGGGTGATGATGAGGGCTGCGACGGGATCGCCCGCCCGCGGCAGGGTGACGTTATAGACCCAGTTGCCACTGGTGCGGCCGCGAAAGACGTCCGATGCCTCGATGCGACCGGAGGCCATGACTGCTTCAAGGGCGGGCATGTTCGCCGTCTTGCCAAGCGGTGTGCCGAAGGCTCGGCGCGTGTTCAGCAACTGCTGGCCTATGCGGTCGACGGCGATGACGAACAGCGTATTGTCTCTGAGAGCTGTTTCCGTGCGCTCATGGAAGGCGGCGAGATTGCCGTTTTCAAGCTCCGGTGAGCTCGACAGCAGCCGCAGCGTCGTTGCCATATCCTGAAGCTGGCGGTCGATGATGCGTGAAAGAGCGAGCGCATCCTGGGCCGTCTCGCGCCGCAGAGTCGAACGCTGGTTGTCCTCCAGCTGCAGCAGAAGCAGTGTCACAAAGGCGAAGATCGGCAGGGCGATCGCCACCGCCATGGCGACGAGATAGGTGCCGATCGAGGCCTTGGGAAAGAACAGAGCGACAATCTTCATCTGTTGCGCCACGTTCCATGCGATGGCGGCCGGCAACGGTTTTCGCGAGCGGTCAGGAAAGCAAAGATCCGCATCTCTCGCAAGCCGCCCTCAACGTGGTTCGAACGCCCGATAGCAGGCTATCGAAGCAGCGCCATGTTAGGGGGAGCGGGAGCAGGTTGCAACCTGCTATGTCATCGAAGACGACGAGCTGCGCGGCGGCCGATATTTCGGCCGCCCGACCAAGTGCTTAGCCGGCTGAGGCGCCGTCGACGCGGGCAAGGCCGTCGCGAGCCGGCTGGTATTTGGGATCGAGGCCGACCGCGTGGCGATAGGACCGAGCGGCCTTCGCCTTGTCGCCGCGGCGTTCGTAGACGAGCGCCTGATTGGCCCAGGATTCGGCGATGTTGCCGTTGAGCTCGATCGCATGGTTGAAATCGGCAAACGCATTGTCGTCGTCATTCAGCGCGATATAGGAGATGCCGCGACCGTTATAGGGCTCGGCGGAATTCGGCGCGAGCGAGATGGCTTTCGAGAAATCGTCGATCGCCTTGTCCTGCTGATTGCGCTTCTGATAGATCAGGCCACGATTGTGATAGGCGCGGCCATCGGTGGTGCCGAGCTGGATCGCCTTGTCGAAGTCGTTGAAGGCCTGATCGTCCTGGCCGGCCATGCGATAGACATTGCCGCGGCCGATATAAGCGACGTCATAGCTCGGATTGATCTGCAGGGCGGCATTGTAGTCGCCGATTGCCTGGGCCTGCTGGCCCATGTTGCGGTAGACGAGGGCGCGGTTGGCATAAGCCTGGAAGAAGCGCGGATTGATCTGCAGCGCCGTGTTGAAATCGTTCAGCGCCTTGCGGAATTCGCCGGCGCGGCCATAGGCGGAACCGCGGACATTGTAGCCCTCGGGGTCCCTGGGGTTGGCATTGATAACAGCCGTCAGCGACGCGATATTCTCTTCCGAGCCCTGCGCCTTGTCGATCCGGATAACGGCATCGGTGGTGGGGGTCGACTCACAGCCTGCAAGGCCGAACATTGCCGCTAGCGCCAAAGCGGGCAGGAATGCGGTTTTCTGCAAGCGCCAAGGGCGGGACGGATTGAAGGTGATGACTGCCATTCGGGCTCGCTTTCCCCATGCGGCACATCCGGTATGCGGACATGCGATTTCAGCGGCAAACTAAAAAGGCGGCGGCGAACCTATCGCCCCCGCCACAATGCATCTGAAAACGTCAAAAAAACGACAGCAACGCTTAGCGTGCTGCGACCAGACCTTCGCGCTGGGCGCGCTTGCGGGCCAGCTTGCGAACGCGGCGAACAGCTTCAGCCTTTTCGCGAGCACGCTTCTGCGACGGCTTCTCGTAATAGTCGCGCATCTTCATTTCGCGGAAAATGCCTTCGCGCTGCATCTTCTTCTTGAGAGCGCGGAGAGCCTGATCGACATTGTTATCGCGGACAAGTACCTGCACGAGAATCACGTTCCTTCGGTTGGTTGATGCCTGCGGCGGCGCGGCGCCAGGGGCAAAAATATAACGTTCGCGCGGCCGCAGCCTTGCGATTGGTGATGCCAGATAGCAGATCGGGTATGGGAAGTCCAGACGGATATGGGAAGCGCGCGGAAAAAGTCACGCTTGCCCTATCCGGTCACGATCCGGCGACCTCGGGCGCGGCTTCGTCCAGCGCGGCGATCGCCTGCTTGAGGGCGCTCCTGACCCGGAGGCGATCGGCAGGCTCCAGCCGGCTCATGTCCAGATGCAGGTCGAGACCCGCGAGGTGCTCGCTGAGGACGCGGCTCTTGTGATCCGCACCGAGCGTCAGCCCATCCACCGCATAGGGCACGATCTCGCGCTGTATGCCCTTCATCGTGATCGGCGGCAGGGAATGGGCATCGACGATTTCATTCACCAGCGCGTAGGTTTCGTAGCTGATGACGATTTCACCGCCCTGGGCGATCGATTGCAGCCGGGCTGCGAGGTTGGCCTCGGCTCCGATGATCGTATAGTCCATGCGGTCACTGCTGCCGAAATTGCCGACGTTGCAGTAGCCGCTGTTGATGCCCATGCGGACGACGAACGGCTCTTCGGTGCCGTTTCTGCGCCATCTGTCCTTGAGTTCGCCGAGACGGCGCTGCATGTCGACCGCCATGCGCAGGCAGGCTTTCGCGTCCTCCTCCGGACCCCTGGTTTCCGGGTCGCCGAAAAAGACCAGCATCGCGTCGCCGATGAACTTGTCCACCGTGCCGCCATGGTCCAGAGCGATGTTCGACATCTCCGTCAGATATTCGTTGAGCATCTCCGTCAGGGCTTCCGGCTGCAGGCGCTCGGTCGTCGCGGTGAAATCCTTGATGTCGGAGAAGAAGATCGTCAGGCGCTTGCGCTCGGTATGGACGACGACGTCCTTCTGCCCGGAGAAGATGCTTTTGTAAATCTGCGGCGAAAGATAACGCGAAATCTTCAGGGAAACGCTGGCGAGGAATTCGTTCGCGGTTTCCAGCTCGTGGTTGGCGCTGTGGATGGCGCGCGCCTGCTGGCGCTGGAGCAGAATGAAGCTGATGCCGATAACGGCGACGAACAGAAAATAGCAGAGCAGGTATTTGAAGGCGAAGACGTTGCCGGCATAGGGCTGCCGGATGATGACCTCCTGAATGCCGCGCACATCGCCCACCTTCCAATCGGTCTTCGGGCTTTCGGGATGGCTGTTGTGGCAGGCAACGCAGGCTTGGCCCATGACCACGGGGGTGATGAAGCGCAAAGTATCGGTCAATCCGACACGGGTGAGGTCGGTCGGCGTCTGCTGCGGATCGGCGCGCAAGGCGGCAAGCGCTTTCGTCTCGAATGGGTCGAGGTCGTGGGATGCGCGGCTCTTGAACGGCAGGTCGGAGACGAAACGGTAGGTGATATTGGCCTGCTGCTCCTTGATGACGTCGCCGAGCTCCAGGGAAAGTGTTGCCGGCAGCGGGATGGCGCCCGGTATATTGTTGTAGTTGTGAGAGACGACTGTGCCTTCGGTCGCGCCGCTGGCATGGGCTGCCAGAACGCGGCCCACGACATTGGCGGAATAATAGGAGCGGATGCTTGAGATCAGCGAGCTCATGTCGCGGGCCTGATGCTGCAGGGTGTTGCCCGAGAGATCGCTGATATCGAGCCAGACGGCAAGCGGCAGCCCCGCGAGCATTGCCAGCACCACGACAATCAGCCAGTAGCCGCTCCGACGCGCGGCGGTTTCGGAAATCACGAGCGACCCTCATTCTTCTCTGGAAAGGCATTCGATTTTCGATCGCTACAAGAACATTTCGCCGCCTGCCCTGCAAGATCGAAGCCTTGCCATCCGGCCAGAACGGGAGGCGTGGCTGCACCGAAACCGCTGCCGGGGGCGCCTGGCGGAAGGCGGAACGGGAGAAGCCGAAAAGAGAGGCCTGGACTGATGGGCGAATGGTGTTTGGCGCGAAAGCGGCGTAGCCTGTCTGCCGGCAGGGGACACCGGTGAGATCATGACGCGCGTGCAGCAAATCGGTGTCGTTATCGGCCTGGCGATCGTGGCTCTGCTCACGATCCTGCGGGCAGGCGATCCCGGGCTTTTCAAGCTGATCCGCGGCGTGACATTCGATGAATATCAGCGGCTGCTTCCCCGCACCTTCGAGCCCATGCCCGTCTACGTGATCGACATCGACGAAGCCTCGTTGCGCGAATTCGGCCAATGGCCCTGGCCGCGGGACCGGCTGGCTCTCCTGGTGGACCGGCTTTCGCAAATGGGCGCCTCGGCCATAGCCTTCGACATTCTTTTCTCCGAGCCGGACCGGTTGTCGCCGCGCAACGTCGTGCGCGAAGTCGCCGGCGTCGATCCTTCGCTCGCCGAGAAACTGCCCGACAATGACGAGACATTCGCCCGCTCGATTGCCGAAAAGCCTGTCGTGCTCGGCTTTGGCCTTTCCAACGAGGGCAATTACCGTCCACCCGTGAAAGCGAGCTTCGCCATCAAGGACGAAAGCCCCGTCTCGGCTCCGCCCTATCTCGGCGCCTCGACGCCGCTCAGGCCGCAATTGGAGGCCAATGCGGCGGGCCTTGGCCATATCAGCCTCAATCCTGGCAGTTCCTCATCGGTGGTGCGCACCGTCCCCTTGTTCCTGACGGATGGCGAGCAGCTCTATCCGAACCTCGCGATCGAGGCGCTGCGCGTCGCGCAGGGAGCGTCGACCTACGTGGTCTCCGGAGCACGCGGTCGCGCCGGCATCATGACATCGGTGAAGATCGGGGAGTACGTCGTGCCGTTGACGGCGGCCGGCGAACTCTGGCTCTATGTTACCCCCGACCGGGCCGAGCGGTATATATCCGCCCAGCAGGTGCTTGCCGCCGACGGCCCCTCTCCTGAGGTCGCGGCCGCCATCGAGGGCAGCATCGTCTTCATCGGCACATCGGCATCCGGCCTGCAGGACATTCGCGTCACGGCGCTCGGCGAGAACGTTCCCGGCGTTTCGCTGCATGCGCAGACCGTGGAGCAGATCCTCTCCGGTCGTTTCCTGTCGCGGCCCGACTGGGCGGATGGGATGGAGATCATGATGATCGCCATCTTCGGATGTCTGCTCGTCGTGGTGACGACCTTCGTCAGCCCGGCCGTCGCGCTGGTCTGCGGGCTGCTGATCACGGCAATGGCGCTGGTGGCGTCCTGGCTGTCGTTTCTCTACGCCGGGCTTCTTCTCGATCCGCTGGCGCCGATCATCAGCGGATCGATCATCCATTTCGCCGCGACCTCGTTCAAAATCCTGGTGATCGACCGAGAACGGCGGGAGGTGCGGCGAGCCTTCGGCCATTATCTCTCGCCGTCGCTGCTCCATCGCATCGAGCATACCCGCGATGCATTGCGCCTCGGCGGCGACGACCGTGAACTGACGGTGATGTTCGTCGATGTCCGAAGCTTCACCGAGATCAGCGAGCGGCTGGCGCCGACGGATGTCGTTGCGTTCCTCAACACGCTGCTCGATGCGCTGAGCCGCCATGTGGTGGCCAATGAAGGCACGCTCGACAAGTTCATCGGCGATTCGATCATGGCGTTCTGGAATGCGCCGGTCGACGTGGCCGATCATGAAACCAAGGCGGTACGCGCCGCGCTGGCCATGCGCGAGACGCTCGTCGAACTGAACGCAGGCGACGCTTTCGGCTTCGGACCCGGGCAAAAGGTCGGGATCGGCATCGGTATCCATACAGGTCTTGCCTGCGTCGGCAATATGGGTGCCAAGACGCGCTTCAACTATTCGGCGGTCGGCGATGCCGTCAACGTCGCGGCGCGGCTGGAATCATGCTGCAAGGAGGTCGGCTTCGATATTCTGATATCCGACAGCACGGCAAGGTCGCTGCAGGGAATGGCGCTGATCGAGGCTGGCGCCATCCCGCTCAAGGGCAAGAGCAGCCGAACACAGATCCTCGCCGTCGTCGGCGACGAACGCGTTGCAGCATCCGCTGAATTTTCAGCCCTTGTCGTCGTCCATCAGCAGTTGATGCAGGCCCTGCTTACGCATTCGAAGAACACCCGCAAGCTGATCGGCACGGCAAAGCTCAGGGCGGCGGGGGTCATCGACGGCCTGGCGGAATTTTACCAACGCATATCCGGCCGGACCGATCATTTCCGCGACGTGCCCGAAAGGGTCGAAAAGAGCGCCGCAGACTGACGGGTTTCAACGACCGCGATTGAAATTCCGGCCTCTGTCGTGGGTGCGATCATTGTCACGATCATGATCGCGATCGCGATGTCCATGATGGTCGCGGTCGTGGTCACGTTGATCCTCGCCGTGATTCCCCGGCTTGCCGTCATCGTCATGCCGGCCATGGCCCTCGTGCTTGTCAGGCCTATCCGGTTTGTCATGATGCGGCCTGTCATTGTGTGGCCTGTCATAATGCGGCTTGTCGGGCTTGTTCGGTCGCTCCTTTTGCGGCTCGACCTGTCTCTGTGGCGGATCCTGTCTTTGCGGGGCAGGTGCTAATGCCGGCGGAGGCCGCTGTCTGTCTTTTCTCTCCGGCGCGGCTGACGCCATATTACAGCCGCCGAGCATGCCGATGCCGCCTGCAAGTCGTTGGTTGCCGGAGAGGAAGGGGAGGGCGCGGGGATTTCCGAGCGTATCGAGAACGCTGGGATCGACCGGGCGTGCTGCCGACATATTGCCGTTCGGCTTGGCCACCACGCAATCGCAGCGCTGCTGCAACTGACGGCAACCGCCCGGACCGCAAAAGCGGGCCGCGCCGTTCAACAGGACAACGGCGGTCGTGCCATCCGGGCCGACATAGAAATCGAAAGCGGTGCCGCGCACGCCGATCGTGCCGGCGGGCGTCAGGATCTGGTAGGCCGAGGAGTTGGAATTGCCGCTCACCCAGCGGAAAGTTCCCTTCGCCGCTCTGATGGTGAGTTTCTTGACCGACTGTGAATCATCGAAGACATATTTGTCGATGACGACCGAGGAGCCCCAGCCGACCGCGAGTTTGGTGCCGTCGCGGAACAGGAACTGGCCGAGCCCGGATTGCGATGTCCGGATGCGCTCGTCGCGGTGCACGCTGGTGTTGACTTCGATTGGGCCGTCTTGTCCGCTCACTTCTGTCTTGATAACGACAGCCTGGCCGACCGGCTCGGCGGCGGACGCCGGCCCGGCGATGCAAAACGCAATGGCGAGCGCCTGCAGTAATGAACGCCGACCCCACATGATACACGAACCCCGGCAATGCCGCGAGAATTAACATTTTAGTAACTGCTTGTCTGCTCGCCCTCTTGGATTAAGGCCTGCCGGCGGAAAGGCCGTTTTTTCGGCGTCATGTCGCTTAGTGTCAAAAGCAAAGCGCTCGGCTGTCGCAAAAGAGCCGTTGTGCCGCAATTGGATTTGCGATTTGTATGGGCACGGAGAACAGCCCTTTCCCGAAGGAGAAGAAGGCGGATGCGGAAATATTCGGTTTTTGCCGTGGCGAGGGAGGCCCTTCGGGGCCATAGGGGCTGGGAGAAGCAGTGGACTTCGCCGGAACCGCGCGCCGAATATGATGTGGTCATCATCGGTGGCGGCGGCCACGGGCTGGGTGCTGCCTATTATCTCGCCAAGGAGCATGGCATCACCAATGTGGCGGTGATCGAGAAAGGCTGGCTGGGCGGCGGCAATACCGGCCGCAACACCACCATCATTCGTTCGAATTATCTCTACGAAGAGAGCATGCACATCTACGAGCATTCGATGAAGCTCTGGGAGGGGCTTTCTCAGGAGCTCAACTACAATGTGATGTATTCGCCGCGCGGCGTGATGATGCTCTCGCACAACATCCACGACCAGCAGTCCTTCAAGCGGCACATCCACGCCAACCGGCTCTACGGCATCGACAATGAATGGCTGACGCCGGAGCAGGCGAAGGCCTATTGCCCGCCGCTCGACATCTCGGCCAGCGCCCGCTACCCGATCAACGGTGCAGCATTGCAGCGCCGCGGCGGCACGGCGCGCCATGACGCGGTTGCCTGGGGTTATGCGCGTGCAGCCTCGGACCGTGGCGTCCACATCATCCAGAATTGCGAAGTGACCGGCATCCGCCGCGGTCCGGATGGACGGGTAACCGGGGTCGAGACCTCGCGTGGTTTCATCGGCGCCAAAAAGGTCGCCGTGTCGGCGGCGGGCCATACGACGACCATCATGAAGATGGCCGACGTGCGCGTGCCGCTGCAATCGAGCCCGCTGCAGGCGCTGGTCTCCGAGCCGCTGAAGCCGATCTTTCCATGCGTCGTCATGTCGAACACGGTGCATGCCTATATCTCCCAGTCCGACAAGGGAGAGCTCGTCATCGGCGCCGGCACCGACCAGTATAATTCCTACTCCCAGACCGGCGGGCTGCAGATCATCACGCACACGCTCGACGCCATCTGCGAACTCTTCCCGATGTTCCGGCGCGTCAAGATGATGCGGCAATGGGGCGGCATCGTCGACAATACGCCGGACCGTTCGGCGATCCAGTCGAAGACGCCGGTTCCCGGGCTCTACGTCAATTGCGGCTGGGGCACCGGCGGCTTCAAGGCAACGCCGGGTTCGGCCAATCTCTTCGCGCATCTGATTGCCCGCGACGAGCCGCACAAGTTCAATGCCGGGCTGACGCTGGAGCGTTTCCGCAGCGGCCGGCTGATCGACGAGGCCGCGGCGGCGGCGGTGGCGCATTGATGATGAACGCTGTCCGGACGCTCGCTCCTTTCGTCGCTCACCCCCTCATCCGCCTTGCAGGCACCTTCTCTCCGCTGGGAAGAAGGAGAGGAGAAGGAAATTCCACATGCTGCTGATCCATTGCCCCTATTGTCAGGAAGAGCGCTCCGAGCTCGAATTCCGCGGTGCCGGTGACGCGCATATCGTGCGGCCCGCCGATATCGCCTCGGTTTCGGACGAGGAATTCGAAGAGTATTTCTTTCTGCGCGACAATCCGAAGGGTCTGATCTTCGAGCGCTGGCGGCATATTCACGGCTGCGGGCGCTTCTTCAACGCGGCGCGCGATACGGTGAGCGACAAGTTCATCATGACCTACAAGGCGGGTGAGCCGAAGCCGCGGATCGGTGCGGAAGCCGAGCAGCACGGGCCTGTCGAGACATATGAAGCCGTGGAAGGAGAGGCGCAATGAGCGGCGTGAACCGTATCGTCGGCAAGGGGCGCCTGACACCGGCCAGGACCGCGCGCTTCAGCTTCGACGGCCAGACCTATACGGCGCTTGAAGGCGACACCGTCGCTTCGGCGCTGATCGCCAACGGTGTGCACCTTGTCGGTCGTTCGTTCAAATATCACCGGGCCCGCGGCATTCTGTCGGCAGGCGCCGAGGAACCGAACGCACTGATCGACGTCGCCCGCGACAAGGCGCGCAAGCAGCCGAACGTGCGCGCTACTGTGCAGGAAGTCTTCGACGGCATGATCGTCAGCTCGCAGAATCGCTGGCCGTCGCTGGCCTACGATATCGGCGCGGTCAACAATCTGATGTCGCCGTTCTTCGCTGCCGGCTTCTACTACAAGACCTTCATGTGGCCGCGCGCCGCCTGGAAAACCATCTACGAACCGCTCATCCGTCGTGCCGCCGGTCTCGGTGTCGCGCCGACTGAGGAGGATCCGGATCATTATGCCAGCCGCTACGCTCATTGCGACGTGCTGGTGGTCGGCGCCGGCGTTGCCGGGCTTTCAGCGGCACTGGCCGCAGCCCAGACCGGCGCGAAGGTGATCCTCTGCGACGAGCAGGCGGAAGCCGGCGGTGCCCTGCGCTACGATGCCGGCGTCACGATCGACGGCCAGAACGGTTATGCCTGGGCGCAGAAGACCGTGGCGCAGCTGAAGGCGATGGACAATGTCGAGGTGCTCACCCGCACCACCGCCTTCGGTTACTACAACCACAATTTCATCGGTCTCGCCGAGCGCGTCACCGATCATATCGCCAAACCGTCGAGCGATCTGCCGCGCGAGCGGCTGTGGCAGGTCCGGGCCAAGCGGGTGATCCTCGCCAACGGCGCGATCGAGCGGCATATGGTATTTCCGAACAACGACCGGCCCGGCATCATGCTGGCTTCGGCGGGACGGATGTATCTCAATCATTACGGCGTTGCCGTGGGGAGCAATGTCGGCGTCTACACGGCGCATGACTCCGCCTATGAGGCGGCGTTCGATCTGAAACGGGCAGGTGTTTCGATCGCTGCCATCGTCGATACCAGGCAGGCGCCGGGAGCAGCGGTGCTGGAAGAGGCACGCGCGCTCGGCATCGATGTTCTCACAGGGCAATCCGTCGTCAACACGGCGGGGCGGCTGCGCATCTCGTCGATGACGGTGGCGCGTAACGGCGGCGGTTCGCCGCGCAAGATTGCGGTCGACGCGCTGCTGGTTTCGGCCGGCTGGACGCCGTCCGTGCATCTGTTCTCGCAGTCGCGCGGCAAGGTGGCCTTCGATGCCGAAAGCCAGCGTTTCCTGCCCGGCAACTATGCGCAGGACTGCCTTTCGGTCGGCGCCTGCAACGGCACCGACGACCTGCAGCGGACGATCGAGGAATCGCTTGCCGCCGGCGAGCTGATGGCACAGGCCACCGGCAAGAGCGGCGGCGAGAAGATCGCGATTTCGGCCGAGCAGGCCTATGAGTGGACGGGCGGCATGATCGGCGCTGCCGAAGGTGCAGGCCCGAAGACCAACGCCAAGGCCTTCATCGATTTCCAGCACGACGTCTGTGCCAAGGATATCCGTCTCGCTGTGCGCGAGGGTATGCATTCGATCGAGCATATCAAGCGCTTCACGACCAACGGCATGGCCTCGGACCAGGGCAAGCTCTCCAATATGCACGGCCTGGCGATTGCCGCCGAAATGCTCGGCAAGGAAATCCCGCAGGTCGGTCTGACCACCTTCCGGGCGCCCTATACGCCCGTTACCTACGGCACGCTGATCGGCCACTCGCGCGGCGAGCTGTTCGATCCGACGCGCAAGACGCCGCTGCACGCCTGGGAAGAAGCGCACGGCGCGGTCTTCGAAGACGTCGGCAACTGGAAGCGCGCCTGGTTCTATCCGCGCGCGGGCGAGAACATGCATCAGGCGGTTGCCCGCGAATGCCGGACGGCACGCGAGTCGGCAGGCATCTTCGACGCCTCGACGCTCGGCAAGATCGAGGTGGTGGGGCCGGATGCGGCTGAATTCCTCAACCTGATCTATACCAATGCCTGGGACACGCTGAAGCCCGGCAAGGCTCGCTACGGCATCATGACCCGCGAGGACGGCTTCGTTTACGACGACGGCGTCGTCGGGCGACTGGCGGACGATCGTTTCCATGTGACGACCACGACCGGCGGTGCGCCGCGCGTGCTGCATCATATGGAAGATTATCTGCAGACCGAATTCCCGCACATGAAGGTGTGGCTGACCTCCGTTACCGAACAGTGGGCAGTGATCGCGGTGCAAGGGCCGAAGGCGCGCGCGATCGTCGAGCCTCTCGTCGAGGGGCTCGACCTTTCGAACGAGGCCTTCCCGCATATGAGCGTTGCCGAGTGCACGGTCTGCGGCGTGCCGGCGCGGCTCTTCCGCGTCTCCTTCACCGGCGAAATCGGCTTCGAAATCAACGTGCCGGCCGATTACGGCCAGTCGGTGCTTGAAGCGATCTGGGCCAATGCCGAGCCGCTAGGCGCCTGCGTTTACGGCACGGAGACGATGCACGTTCTTCGCGCCGAGAAAGGTTACATCATCGTCGGACAGGATACCGATGGGACCGTGACCCCCGATGACGCCGGACTTTCCTGGGCGGTCTCGAAGAAGAAGAAGGATTTCGTCGGCATCCGCGGGCTGAAGCGGCCTGATCTCGTCAAGGACGGGCGCAAGCAGCTTGTCGGCCTCGCCACCAAGGATCCGAAACAGGTGCTCGAAGAAGGCGCGCAGGTCGTTGCGAACCCGAACGAGCCGAAGCCGATGACCATGCTCGGCCACGTCACATCGGCCTATTGGTCGGAAAACTGCGGCAGGTCGATCGCCTTCGCCCTGGTCGCCGGCGGCCGGGCGCGGATGGGCGAGACGCTTTATGTGCCGATGCCGGACCGGACGATCGCCGTCGAAGTGACGGATCTGGTATTCTTTGACAAGGAAGGGGGCCGCATCCATGGCTGACGTCGCAATTCGCAAGCCGGTGCTTGCCGGCCGTCTCGGCGGCTCCGCAACGGTACGCCTGACGATCGCACCGGTCGCAAGCAGGGTAGCGCTGCGCGCGCCGGCGGAATCGCTGGCAGCGCTGTCCGCCGCTCTCGGTCTGTCCGTGCCGACCGCCCCGAAGACATCCAGCCGGGCCGGTGCGCGATCGGTGCTCTGGATCGGACCGGACGAATGGCTTGTCATCGACGAGGCCGGCGCGGATCTGATGGCCGTTCTTTCCGGTGTCGGCGCCGTGCACTCGGCGACCGACGTTTCCCACCGCAATGTCGCCATCATCGTCTCGGGACCGGGCGCGGAGACGACGATTTCCGCCGGCTGCCCGCAGGATCTGTCGCTTTCTTCCTTCCCGGTCGGGGCTGCATCGCGCACGATCTTCGGCAAGGCGGAAATCGTGCTTCTCCGCACGGATGAAGAGACGTTCCGGGTGGAGTGCTGGCGGTCGTTTTCGGATTTCGTCTTCGGGCTGCTGAACGAGGCGGCTGACGACGCCGGGCATTGAGGCTTGAGGGATAGCTAACCCGGAAAGGCTCGAAATGCTGCACCATGCTTCCCTCGGCGTTTCCGATATCGAGCGGTCGGCGGCATTTTACGATGCCGCTCTTGGTGCCCTCGGTTATGTCAGGGTCTGGGAGGACATCAGGCCGGGGCAGACGGGACAGGCAGTCGGCTACGGCCTTGCCGGCGGCGGGGACAAGCTGGCGATCAAACATCGGCCGGACGGCCAGCGGCCGGCCGGCCCGGGTTTCCATCTGGCTTTTGCCGCGCCGAACCGCCAGGCGGTCGATCGATTTCACGCGGCGGCAATCGCCCATGGCGGCGATGACAACGGTGGTCCGGGCTTACGCCCCCACTATGGCGAACATTATTATGCGGCGTTCGTGATGGATCCGGACGGGCACGCACTCGAGGCCGTCTGCAAATCGGCTATCTGAACCCAAGCACCGTTCTGCTCAAACGTCCTCGGGACGATCCTTCGGGTCGAACTGGATAATGGTGATCCATTTTGCCGTCAGCGCCGGCTTCTTCTCGTTTTCGATCTCGATCGTCACGTCATAGGTGGTCATCAGCATGCCACCGCCGCGGAAGCGGGCATCGGAGAGCAGGAAACGGCCGCGCACCCGGGCGCCGCTCTTCACCGGCGTCATGAAGCGGACACGATCGAAGCCGTAATTGATGCCCATGGTCTGCTCGCGCACTCTCGGCAGGCAGTTGTAGTTCATCGCCGACAGCAGAGACAGCGTCAGGAAGCCATGGGCGATGGTGCCGCCGAAGGGGCTCTCGACCGCGGCGCGCTCGGGATCGACATGAATGAACTGATGGTCGTCGGTCGCCGCTGCGAAAGCGTCGATCATCGTCTGGTCGACGGTGATCCAGTCCGAAAGGCCTGTTTCCATGCCGATCAGTCCCCGCACGTCGGAGAGTGAAATTTCCGTGACCATGAATTCCTCGTGAAATAGGCCGCCGGCCAAAGCCTTATCGTGCATTTATGACGATTGCGACAAGGATTTGCGTGAGGAAGGGGAGGCGGTCATTTTTCCGCAAAAAAGGCGACGGAGCGTGGCTCGACGGTTACGCAGGCGCCGGCTTTTTTCGTCCCCTCCGGCGTCAGTTGGCGCCAGCTCGGCTCGCCCTCGCAAGGCAGCGTGAAGAGTTGGCGGCTTTCCGAGCGATTGAAGAGCACGGCAAGCCGGGTTTGCCTGCCGCGCAGCGAGCGGTCACCCGTCGCAAGCAGCATGCCGAGGGTGGAAAACGCCGGCGTCTCCCATTCGGCAACGGTCATCGGTTCACCCGAAAGCGAGATCCATTCGACATCGCCGTTGCCGGACAGGAAACCCGTTTCGGAAAAGACCGTGAAGCGACGGCGCAGTCCTGCGACGAAGGCGGTATGGGCGACGAGATCCTCGTCCAATGCCTTCCAATCCAGCCAGGTGATTTCGTTGTCCTGGCAATAGGCGTTGTTGTTGCCGCGCTGGCTGCGGCCGCCCTCGTCGCCTGCCGTCAGCATGATGCTGCCGCGGGTGGCAAAGAGCGTCGATATCAGCGCCATCACATCGTCCCGGCGGCGCTTGCGGATCGAGGGATAGACTGTTTCCCCCTCGACGCCGTTGTTCCAGGAATGGTTTTCGTTGTGGCCGTCACGATTGTGCTCGCCATTGGCGTCATTGTGCTTGCCGGCGTAGGAGACGAGATCGGTCAGCGTGAAGCCGTCATGGGCGGCAAGGAAATTGACGCTGCGCGTCTCGCTGCCCCCGCTGCGGGAGAAGATGTCGGAGGAGCCGGCAAGTGCCGTTGCGAGCGAACCGGTCTTCCAGTCGTCGCCGCGCCAGTAGCAACGGAGATCGTCGCGAACCCGGTCGTTCCATTCCAGGAAGGGGCTGGGGAAATTGCCGAGTTGATAACCGCCCGGGCCGATATCCCAAGGTTCGGCGATCATGATCCGGTCGGCAAGCACATCGTCGGAAAGGATCGCGGCAAGCGTCCCGCCGTCCAGCTCGAAGCCCGTCGCGGTGCGGCCGAGCACCGCGGCGAGATCGAAGCGAAAACCGTCGACGCCGGCGTTCAGCACGAAATGGCGCAGGCTGTCGATGACGAGACGTCGGACCTGAGGATGATCGCAGGCGAGCGTATTGCCGGTGCCGGTGTCGTTGACCAGTTCGCCCGGCCCATTCTGGGCGTGGCGGTAATAATGCAGGTTGTCGAGGCCGCGCAGCGACAGCGTCGTCCCGTAACGGTCGCTCTCGCCGGTATGGTTGAAGACGAGGTCGAGGATGACGGCGATGCCTTCGGCATGGAGGGCTGCGACCGTCTCGCGCAATTCCCTTATGCCGCCCGGAACGATCCGCGGATCGAGCGCCATGAAGGCGACGGGATTGTAGCCCCAGCCGTTGGTGAGGCCGAGCGGTGGCAGATGGCGTTCGTCGATCCAGGCGGTGATCGGCATCAGTTCGACGGCATCGACACCAATCCGCTTCAGATGCGCGATGACGGAGGGATGGGCAAGAGCTGCGACCGTGCCGCGCTCAGCCTCCGGCACATCGGGATGGAGAATGGTGAAGGGTCGCACCGCCACTTCATAAATGAAGCCGCCCGGCTTGAAGAGCGGCTTGCCGATTGCGGCTGGGCTATCGGTGGTGACGATCGCCTTCGGCGTCAGATCCTGGCTGTCCTCGCCATAGATGCCGAGGCGGGGATCGTAGCGGAACGGCCGGTCGATCTCCTTGGCGTAAGGGTCGATCAGTAGTTTGGAGGGATCGAACCAGAGGCCGTTGTCAGGCGCGTAGATCCCGTCGGCGCGATAGCCGTAGCGAGCCCCCTGTTTCAGTCCGTCGACGAAGAGACGATGGGTGTGATCGCCATCGCGCGCCATCGGCAGGCGCGCGAATTCCCTGTCGCCGTCATCATCGAAGAGGCAGAGTTCGATCTGTGCGGCATCATGCGACCACACCGCAAATTCGACGCCGGTCTCGAAGACGATCGCGCCGCCTTGCGCCGAACTCTTTCCCCGCATAGTCCCCCCGGATCAGGTGATCACGGTTGGCGTATCGCGTCCCGTGCGTTCCCGAATGCTGGCAATGCTTTCGGCGGCCGCGATCAGATCGGCGAGCGCTTCCTGCGTTTCGATGTTGTGGCGAGTCGAGTCCGGCTCGTAGCGTTCGATATAGACGCGCAAGGTTGCGCCAGACGTGCCGGTACCGGACAGGCGGAAGACGACGCGGGAGCCGCCTTCGAAGAGGATGCGGATGCCCTGATGCTCGCTCACCGATTTGTCGATCGGATCGTGATAAGCGAAGTCGTCGGCCTTTTCGACCTTCAGGCTGCCGAAGCTCTTGCCGGGCAGGCTGGAAAGCTGGCTGCGAAGATTGTCCACCAGGCCGTTCGCCGCATCGGTATCGAGGCCTTCGTAATCGTGGCGCGAATAATAGTTGCGGCCATAGGTCTGCCAGTGCTGGGTGACGATATCGACGACGCTCTCGCCGCGCACGGCAAGAATGTTCAGCCACAGCAGTACCGCCCAGAGACCATCCTTTTCGCGGACGTGGCTGGAGCCGGTGCCGGAGCTTTCTTCGCCGCAGATCGTCGCCATGCCGGCGTCGAGCAGGTTGCCGAAGAACTTCCAGCCGGTCGGCGTCTCGTACATGCCGATGCCGCGCTTTTCCGCAACGCGGTCGGCAGCCCCCGATGTCGGCATCGAACGGGCGATACCGGCCAGGCCGCCGGAATAGCCGGGCGCGAGATTGGCGTTGGCGGCGAGAATCGCAAGGCTGTCGGAGGGGGTGACGAAGATGTCGCGGCCGATAATCAGGTTGCGGTCGCCGTCGCCGTCGGAAGCGGCGCCGAAATCGGGTGCGTCGTCACTCATCATCTCATCGAAGAGTTCCTTGCAGTGAACCGGGTTCGGATCGGGATGATGGCCGCCGAAGTCCGGCAGCGGCATGAAGTTGCGAACCGAGCCCAAGGGAGCGCCGAGACGATTTTCGAAGATTTCCTTGGCATAGGGACCGGTGACGGCGCTCATCCCGTCGAAAGCGATGCGGAAGCCGAGGCTGATCAGATTGCGGATGGCGCCGAAATCGAACAGTTCCTCCATCAGGGCGGCATAGTCCTCGACCGGGTCGATGACCGAGAGGATCATGCCGCCGGGAAGCTCGTCCTTGCCGATGCGGTCGAGATTGACGTCGGCGAAATCGGCGATCTTGTAGCTGTCGATCGTCTTCGAGCGCGCATAGATCGCGTCGGTGATCTTCTCCGGGGCCGGGCCGCCATTGTTGATGTTGTATTTGATGCCGAAATCTTCGGTGGGGCCGCCGGGATTGTGGCTGGCCGACAGGATGATGCCGCCGAAGGCCTTGTATTTGCGGATGATGTGCGAGGCGGCCGGCGTCGACAGGATACCGCCCTTGCCGACCATGACCTTGCCGAAGCCGTTGGCGGCGGCCATCTTGATTGCCTTCTGGATAACCTCGCGATTGTAGTAGCGTCCGTCGCCGCCGATGACGAGGCACTTGCCCTGATAACCTTCCAGCGAATCGAAGATCGACTGGATGAAATTCTCCGCATAATTCGGCTGCTGGAAGACCGGAACCTTCTTGCGCAGTCCCGACGTGCCGGGTTTCTGGTCCAGATAGGGCGTGGTGGGTACGGACTTGTTCATTTTAGTTCACATGCCTTTCGAGACGAGGCTTGAATAGAGGGCAGCGTAGCGTTCGGCGCTCTTCTCCCAGGAGACATCCGATTTCATGCCTTGCTTTTGCAATTGGGTCCAGAGTTTTCGGTCCGCGTAAAAATGCATCGCACGGCGGATGGCCTGTAGCATGCCGGTTTCCGTCACGGGTGAGAATTGTATGCCGGTTGCCACTTTCGCCGCAAGTGCGGCATGATTGGCGTCGATCACTGTATCATTCAGCCCGCCGGTGCGGGCGACGATCGGCACGCAGCCGTAACGCAGGCCGTAAAGCTGGGTCAGGCCACAGGGTTCGAAGCGCGAGGGGATGATGATCGCGTCGCAGCCGGCCTGCATCAGATGCGACATCGGCTCGTTATAGCCGATCGAGACGCCGATGCGGCCGGGATGGCGGCTGGCGGAGGCAAGCAGGGCGCCTTCGAGTGCGGCTTCGCCGGAACCGAGCACGACGAGCTTGCCGCCCATGGCGACGATTTCGTCGGCGACGTTGGCGACGATATCCATGCCCTTCTGCCAGGTGAGGCGGCTGATGACGCAGAAGATCGGGGCGTCGTCATTGTCGAGACGGAAGAATTCGGAAATCGAGCGCCGGTTCTCCTCACGGTTCTTCAGCGTCGTCGGGCCATAATGGGTGTGGACGACAGGATCGGTCGCCGGATTCCAGATATCGGTGTCGATGCCGTTGACGATGCCGTGAAGATCATCGATGCGGCTGGCGATGACACCGTCGAGCCCCATGCCGAATTCCGGCGTCAGGATCTCGTCGGCATAGGTGGGGCTCACTGTGGTGATTGCGTGGGCGGTCTTCAGGCCGCCCTTGAGGAAGCCGACAGTGCCGTAATATTCGATGCTTTCGGTGGCGAAGGCATGAGCGGGCAGCCGCAGGCCGGGAAAGATCTCGGAGCCGAACTGGCCCTGGAAGGCGATGTTGTGGATGGTCAGCACGCTCGGCAGTTCCGGCGTCGGATAATAACGCATATAGACTGAGGTCAGCGCTGCCTGCCAGTCGTGGGTGTGGACGAGATCCGGCCGCCAGCCGGGCAGCAGCCCGGCGGCAATCTCGGAGGCAGCGAGCGACAGGGCGGCGAAACGCCGCCAGTTGTCAGGATAGTCCTTGCCGAGCGGATCGAGATAGGGGCCGCCCGGCCTGTCGTAATAGGCCGGCGCATCGAGGACGAGCAGATCGAGGCCCTCGTGCTCAACCTCCAGCACGGTCGCCTTCTCACCGAGCAGGTCGGGGAATTCGAGCCTGACGATGGGGTCGCGAATGACCTTCATGACGGCGGGATAGCCGGGCAGCAGGGTCTTGGTCTCGACCCCGAAGGCTTTCAGGGCAATCGGCAGGGCGCCTGACACATCGGCCAGGCCCCCTGTCTTGATCAAAGGGAAGACTTCGGACGAAACCGAAAGAACTTTCATAAGTCAGATATCCAGCTTGTCGATCATCGGTTGAGTGATCAGGCAGATGCCGCTTTCCGTCCGCCGGAAGCGTTTGGCGTCGAGTTCGGCATCCTCGCCGACAACAAGACCTTCCGGAATGACGACGCCATGGTCGATCACCACATTCTTGAGCTGCGCCCGCCGCCCGATCTTCACGTTCGGCAGGATGACCGCGCCTTCCAATTTGGAGAAGGAGTTGGCCCTGACACCGGTAAAGAGCAGGCTGTTGTTGAGGCTGGCGCCTGAGATGATGCAGTCGCCCGACACGACGGAGGAGGTGGCCGAGCCGCGGCGATCCTCGTCGTCATGGACGAATTTCGCCGGCGGGGTGATCTCCGCATAGGTCCAGATCGGCCATGACTTGTCGTAGATGTCGAGCTCCGGAACGATCGCCGTCAGGTCGATATTGGCCTGCCAATAGGCGTCGATCGTGCCGACGTCGCGCCAGTAGGGCTCGTGCTCGAAATCGGAGCGGACGCAGGATTTGGCGAAGCGGTGGGCGACCGCCTTACCGTGCTGGACGATATAGGGGATGATGTCCTTGCCGAAGTCGCGGCTCGAGCTCGGGTCGGCGGCGTCGCGGCGCAGCGCGTCGAGCAGGAATTTGGTGTGGAATACGTAGATGCCCATCGAGGCAAGGGCAAAATCCGGCTTGTCGGGAATAGGCGGCGGATCGGCCGGCTTCTCGACGAAGGCGATGATCTCGTCCTTGTCGTTGACATGCATGACGCCGAAGCCGGTCGCCTCCATGCGCGGCACTTCCAGGCAGCCGATGGTGACGTCGGCGCCGGAATCGACGTGCTGCTGCAGCATCCATTCATAATCCATCTTGTAGACGTGGTCGCCGGCGAGAATGACCATGTATTCGACACCGTAATCCTCGATGATGTCGATGTTCTGATAGACGGCGTCGGCGGTGCCTTCATACCATTGCGTCTCGGAGACACGCTGGCTGGCCGGCAGGATGTCGAAGCTCTCGTTGCGCTCGGGGCGGAAGAAGTTCCAGCCGCGCTGCATATGGCGGATCAGCGAATGCGCCTTGTATTGCGTGGCAACGCCGATGCGGCGAATGCCGGAGTTCAGGGCGTTCGACAGGGCGAAATCGATGATGCGGGCCTTGCCGCCGAAATAGACGGCGGGCTTTGCACGCCGGTCGGTGAGTTCCTTGAGACGGCTCCCCCTGCCGCCCGCCAGAACATATGCCATTGCATCGCGGGCAAGTGGCTGAACGCGCTTTTCTACCATTTTCTCCTCCCACCAGTCATTAATTTTCAGGTTCAAGCATGATTGTCGCCAAGGGCGGCAGGGTAATCGAGCAGGTGATGTTGCCGCCGGCATCGACGGCCTGCACGCGCCCGCCATTGCCCTTGCCGCTGCCGCCGTAGATATCGGCATCGGTGTTCAGTATTTCCCGCCAGCGGCCTGCAATGGGCAGGCGGATCATGTAATTTTCGCGGTAGACGGGGGTGAAATTGGTGATGACGGCGATCGGCTTCTGGCCCGGCGCCTTGCGCAGCCAGGCAAAGACGGAGTTCTGGTGGTCGTCGGCGACGAGCCATTCGAAACCTTCGCCCTCACAGTCACGCTCATGCAGCGCCGGCTTGCTGCGATAGGTGAAATTGAGATCGCGCACCAGACGGCGCATGCCCTCGTGCATGCGGTATTGAAGCAGGTTCCAGTCGAGCGACTTTGCCTCGCTCCACTCGCTCCACTGGGCGAATTCCTGGCCCATGAACAGCAGCTTCTTGCCGGGATAACCCCACATATAGGCGTAGTAGGCGCGCAGATTGGCGAATTTCTGCCAGTCATCGCCCGGCATCTTGGCGATCAGCGAGCCTTTGCCATGGACAACCTCGTCATGCGAGAGCGGCAGCACGAAATTTTCCGAATAGGCGTAGAGCAGGCCGAAGGTGAGCTCGTTGTGATGGTGGCCGCGATATATGGGATCGCGGCTCATGTAGCTCAGCGTATCGTGCATGAAGCCCATGTTCCACTTGAAGCCGAAGCCGAGGCCGCCTTCATGCACGGGCTGCGAGACCTTCGGCCAGGACGTCGATTCCTCGGCGATGGTCATGACGTTGGAATGCTGGCCGTAGATGCGGATATTGAGATCCTGCAGAAAGCGGACCGCTTCGAGGTTCTCGTTGCCGCCATATTCGTTCGGGATCCATTCGCCGTGCTTGCGGGAATAATCGAGATAGAGCATCGAGGCGACGGCATCGACGCGCAGGCCGTCGAGATGGAATTTCTCGGCCCAGTAGAGTGCGTTGTTGACGAGATAGGAAACGACCTCGGTGCGGCCGAAATTGTAGATCGCCGTGCTCCAGTCCGGGTGGAAGCCTTTGCGCGGGTCTTCGTGCTCATAGAGGGCTGTGCCGTCGAACCAGCCGAGACCATGCTCGTCGGTCGGGAAATGCGCCGGCACCCAATCGAGGATGACGCCGATGCCGACTTTGTGGCAGCCGTTGACGAAACGGGCAAAACCTTCCGGCTCGCCGAAGCGGGCGGTCGGCGCGTAAAGGCCGGTCGTCTGGTAACCCCAGGAAGGGTCGTAGGGATGCTCGGTGATCGGCAGGAATTCGATATGGGTGAAACCCATATCGGCGCAATAGGGGATGAGGCTGGAGGCAAGCTCGTCCCAGGAAAGCATCGTGCCGTCCTGCCGGCGCTGCCATGAGGCGGCATGCACCTCGTAGATCGAGATCGGCTGCCGGCGCTTGTCGGCCTCGCGCCAGTGCTTCAGATGGGCTTCGTCTTCCCATTCCTGCTCCAGCTCGGCGGCGGTGATGGAGGCGGTTTTCGGCCGAAGTTCGCTGCGGCGGGCGAAGGGATCGGCCTTCAGCGGCAGCAGTACGCCGTCCTGGCCGCGGATCTCGAACTTGTAGGCAACGCCGATCGGGACATCGGGAGCAAAGATTTCCCAGATGCCGCTATCGGCGCGGAAGCGCATGACGTGGCGGCGGCCGTCCCAATTGTTGAAATCGCCGACGACCGAGACGCGTTGCGCATTCGGGGCCCAGACGGCGAAATGGATGCCCTGGGCGCCATCGTGCTTGATGAGGTGGGCGCCCATCTTGTCGAACAGGCGCAGATGCGAGCCCTGCCGGGCAAAATAGTCGTCCATCGGCCCGAGCACCGGACCGAAGCTATAGGGATCGGTGACGGCCCATTCGGCATCGCCGCGCCGGGCGCGGTAACGCACCGGCTGGAGCTTGGTGAGCGAAACCGGGCCGGCGAAGAAGCCATCGGTGTGACGTTGCTTCAGTTCGCCGATGACGCCGCCGTCGAGCGTCATGGCGGTCACTTCGTCTGCGCCCGGGATGAAACACCGGGCGACGAAGGCGTCGCCTGCCTGGTGCACACCCAGCACGGCAAAGGGATTGGAATGCGATCCGGCAAGGATCGCCGCGATTTCATCTGCCGAAATTTCCCAGGAAAGCTTTACTTCAGGGACGTTTTTCGGCGTTTTCATCCGGCTCTCCAGATTTCGTCTGCATATTGCCTGATCGTACGGTCGGACGAGAACCAGCCCATCCGCGCCGTGTTGTTGATCGTCTTGGTGTACCAGGCGGACTGGTTGGTCCAGATCTGGTCGACTTCGCGCTGAGCCTGGGCATAGGCGTCGAAATCGGCAGCGACCATGAACCAGTCGTGGGAGTAGATGCCGTCGATCAGTGCCGTGTAACGGTTGCGGTCATCGGGGGAGAAGACGCCGGAACCGATGGCCGAAAGCGCCTGGGCGAGTTCGCGCGATCCCTCGATGATGGCGCGGGGATTGTGGCCGTCGCTGCGGACCTTCGCGACCTCGTCGGCCCTGAGGCCGAAGATGACGATATTGTCCTCGCCGACATTGTCGCGCATCTCGACATTGGCGCCGTCGAGCGTGCCGATCGTCAACGCGCCGTTCAGGCCGAACTTCATGTTGCCGGTGCCGGATGCTTCCATGCCGGCGGTCGAGATCTGCTCGGAGAGGTCGGCGGCCGGAACCATGACTTCGGCGAGCGAAACATTGTAGTTCGGCACGAAGACGACCTTCAGCAGGCCGCGCACCGACGGGTCGTTGTTGATCGTGCGGGCGACGTCGTTGATCAGCTTGATGATCAGCTTGGCGTTGTAGTAGCTCGGTGCCGCCTTGCCGGCGAAGAGTTTCACGCGCGGCACCCAGTCGAGCTCCGGATGCGAACGGATCTGGTCATAGAGCGCGACGGCTTCGATGATGTTCAGAAGCTGGCGCTTGTATTCGTGGATGCGCTTGATCTGAATGTCGAACATTGCCGACGGGTCGAGCTTCACGCCCATGCGGCTGGCGACGAGATTGGAAAGCGCCACCTTGTTGGCGCGCTTCACCGCCGCAAACTTCTGCTGAAAGGTCGGGTCGGAGGCGAATTTGTCGAGCGGCGTCAGCTTCTCGGCATCGTCAAGGAATTCGTCGCCGATTGCTTCGCGGATCAGGCCGGTGAGGCCGGGATTGCACTGCTGCAGCCAGCGGCGCGGCGTGATGCCGTTGGTCTTGTTGTTGATGCGGTCGGGATAGAGCTTGTGCAGGTCGGCAAAGACCGTGACCTTCATCAGTTCGGTGTGCAGCGCCGAGACGCCGTTGATCGAGTGCGAACCGATGAAGGCGAGGTTGCCCATGCGTACGCGGCGGTCGCCGCTTTCCTCGATCAGCGAGATCGAGCGGATTTCGCTGTCGGAGAAGTTTTTGCCCTTGCGGGCTTCGAGCAGGATCTTGGCGTTGATCGCGTAGACGATCTGCATGTGGCGCGGCAGCAGCCGCTCGAACAGCGGAACCGGCCAGCTTTCCAGCGCTTCGGGCAGAAGCGTATGGTTGGTGTAGGAGAAGGTGCGGCGGGTGATATCCCAGGCCTGATCGAAATCCAGGCCGTGCACGTCGCAGAGCAGGCGCACGAGTTCGGCGACCGAGACGGCGGGATGGGTGTCGTTCAGCTGGATTGCCACCTTATCAGGCAGCGAAGTGAAATCGTCATATTGCTGCAGATGGCGGCGCAGGATGTCCTGCAGCGAGGCCGACGAGAAGAAGAATTCCTGGCGCAGACGCAGTTCCTGACCGGCAGGGGTGGCATCGGCAGGATAGAGAACCCGGGTCAGGCTTTCGGCCTTGTTGCTTTCGCGCAGCGCACCGATATGGTCGCCGGCATTGAAAGCATCGAGCAGGATCGGATCGATCGGCTGCGCAGACCAGAGGCGCAGCGTGTTGACGCGCTTGCCGCGCCAGCCGACGGCCGGCGTGTCGAAGGCGGCGGCGATGACGCGTTCGGCCGGCTTCCAGACGTAGCGCGGCTGATCGTCGTGGGTGGTGATGAATTCGACGGCGCCGCCGAAGCCGATTTCATACGAGCTTTCGCGGCGTTCGAACTCCCAGGGATTGCCGTGGGCGAGCCAGTTCTCGGGCAGTTCCACCTGCCAGCCGTCGGCCATCTGCTGGCGGAAGAGGCCGTGGACGTAGCGGATGCCGTAGCCATAGGCGGGAACGTCGACCGTCGCCATGCTTTCCATGAAACAGGCGGCCAGCCGGCCGAGACCGCCGTTGCCGAGCGCGGCGTCCGGCTCCAGGCCGGCGATGACGTTGACGTCGACGCCGAGCGAGGCAAGCGCATCGCGCACCTCTTCCATCAGGCCGAGGTTGGAGACGGCATCGCGCATCAGGCGGCCGATCAGGAATTCGAGGGAAAGATAATAGACGCGCTTGGCGCCGGTTGCATAAACCTCGCGGGTGGAGGCCATCCACCGATCGATGATGCGGTCGCGGACCACCAGGATCGTCGCCGTCAGCCAGTCATGCGGCTTTGCCACCTTGGCATCCTTGCCGATGCGGTAGGTCAGACGTTCGATGATTTCTTCGGCGAGAATTTCCGGCTTTGAGCTGCGCGGGGCGGGGGAGGGAATAACTGGCTTGGAAACGGTATTCATGGTCAGATCTCGCCAATTTTAATTTGGTTTCAGGCTATTAAGCCTGATCTAATCGATTTGTCGCTTGTCTCAGCCACAGTTTATGCATCGTTAGGAAGCACTTGCAACAAGGGATTTGGACAAACGAAAAATTTGCGAAACCTTCATATTCCGTGGGTTCGAGGGGATTGATTTCAATCGCTTTTCCCGATCAGGTGGGTGGGATAGTGACAACGAAAAGCCGCGCCGTTTTGTTCCGGCGCGGGTGAGTTCCTTCCCGGGATGACCATACCACGTCATTCAATGGCTTCCACGGGTAGCTCGCTGCTCTTTTACAAAAGCGAGCATCTTCCTGGGAGAGACGGCTTGATCGGAACCGCGCTCTTTGGCGCCGTAGCATATAGCCACGGCATTGTAGATGGCGGCTCTCCGATCGAGATGATACTTTCTACTCAGTTCTATAGCCACTATTGCCTTAAATATCCGGGATATTCGCAGGCGGCTAGGCAATCCAAACCGACATCGAATTCATCAGCAAGGCTTTCAACCGCGTTGAGGGATCCACGTCCGCAGAATTCGCATTTTCCTCAACATGCTTCCCGTACAGCCAAACCGTGCGGTCGCTATTGATACGCGGCGAATCGTGGAAATTTACTATAGGCGCTAGGAGACACCGATTACAAAGCGAGCGCTGCCAAGGACGCGGCAAGCGCCGGCACCATCACCACCAACCCGATCTTCATAAACGCCCAGGCTCCGATCTCCACACCTTCACGGCGAAGCGCATTCAGCCAGAGTATCGTGGCGAGCGAGCCTGTCACCGAGAGATTGGGGCCAAGATCGACGCCGATCAGTACTGCGCCGGCGACCTTGTCGGGAATATGCGCCAACTGAACCGCACTACCGGCGAACAGTCCAGCTGGAAGGTTGTTGACGAGATTGGAGGCCAGCGCGACCATAAAGCCGGAGCCAACAGCGGTCCAGGTCGGAGCCAGCGACGCATAGTTTGAAAGTTGTTGCGCGAGAACGTCGACTAGTCCCGTCCCGTTCAAGGCCTCCACGACGACAAACAATCCGGCGACGAGCGGCAACACGGTCCATGATACGCCTGACAGGATCTGCAGCGGACTTTTCCTGGTAACCAACAAGACTGCCGCAGTTGCCAGACAACCGGCCAGAAACGTGGGAACCCCCAGATCGAAATGCATGGCTGATGCGCCGAGCAATAGGACGGCGGTTGCGCATAGTGCGAAACCAGTCAGCTTTGCACTGTGCGACAACATAGCGGGCGGCAAATTCAAAGCGACGCTGTCGGCCGCGATCACCGAGCGCTGGGTCCAGTGCAATGCAATGAACGTGACGATAACAGAAAGGATCGAAGGCAGGCCAAAGGTCGCAATCCAGTGCGACAGCGGCGGCATGTCCCCGCCTCCAAAAATGACCAGATTGGCGGGATTGGAGATAGGAAGCACGAAACTTGCCGCGTTGGCGATGAAGGCGCAGATGAGAAGATAGGGCATCGGATCTTTTACCTTCGCTGCCCGACAAGCCGCATAGACGGCAGGTGTCAGAACGACCGCCGTGGCATCGTTCGACAGAAACACGGTTACAACGATCCCCACCACGTAGATGAGGACAAACAGCCGCTTGGGCGATCCCTTGGCGTGTGTTACGGCAATCGAGGCCAACCAGTCGAAGAGGCCTTCCTGCCGCGCGAGTTCCGACAACAGCATCATGCCAATCAGGAAAAGGTAAACGTCGAGACCCTTTGCAACACCCGTCCATGCATCGCCGAGACCGATCATGCCGAAGACGATCAGCAGGGCCGCCCCAACGAAAGCCCATATGGCCTCCGGCCAGGCGAAAGGTCTGGTGATCACCCCGAGTGCGGTCAGCCCGGCTATGCCCCAGGTCAACATTACAGCATTCATCCTATTTCCAAGCTGGTGTTCTAAGTTTTGTGGACACATCGCAGTCAGTTATTGGCCGCGGATCTATATCGATTTTCTGCGACGGGGCAATATTGTCCCGACCGATCAGAAAGGCGGCGAAAGCCAGGGCGGCGACACCGCCGTGAACCCAATAGGCGAGCCCGTATCCGCCTATGTCGGTGAGCGTGCCAGCGACGATATTGCTGAACGATGCCCCTATCCCCTGCACGGTCATAACGGCGGCGAGACCGACATTGAACCGCCCTGTGCCGGCGAGTATCCGCTCGACCGCGACCGGGGTTGCGATGCCGATGAGACCAGCGCCGACGCCATCGAGGATTTGCATCGGGAAGATCGCGGCGAAATCGGTAAAAGAACCCGCAATCGCACCGCGGACCGGCAAGGCGAGTAATCCGATGGCGAAAATGCTCGCCAGGCCAAAGCGGCGGATAAGAGACGGTGCAGCAAGAGCGACGCCCATCATCGCCAGTTGCGAGACTCCCGTGATCAATGCCGTAGTGCGGAACGGCGTGCCTAGCTGTATGGAAAAATCTTGAGCGATGAGACGGCTTATGGGCGCATTACCGAAGTGGAAAATCATCAGCGTCACGGCAAGCAGGAAGAGACCCTTACTGCCGAGAAGGACGGAGTATCCAGATGGGCCGGGCGATCCATCGTCATGCGCCAAGCCGCGCGCCACGCCATGGTTGATCCTTTTCGGGTCGATCGCGAGCGCCGCCATAACGGCAGCGATTGCGGTCAAAACCATGAGCCCAATCACGCCGCTTAAGCCTAATGCGACGGTGGTTGCATATATGGCAGCGAGCGAGGCAACATTGCCAAGATGGTTCCAAAACTCGTTTTTCGCAACCTGATCCGAAAACCGCCTCTCACCGACAAGACCCAGCGTCAGCCCCATCAGCGCCGGACCGACAACGGCGCCAACGATCGCTGTGACCGACTGACCGCCGAAGACGGATGCATTGCCGGGACTGGCAAGCGTCCACAAGGCCGCTGCTGTAACCAGGATCACCGGTATGATGATCAGCATTCGTTTGCGATGGGATCCATCGACCCAAGCCCCGAATAGCGGCGTCGCGATCATTCCGAGCACACCACCGAGTGTGGCGATGATACCGAGCGTCATGGGTGACCAGCCATTTGTCGCCAGAAAACCGTCGAGAAACGGGCCAAGGCCATCGCGCGCATCGGCAAGGAAGAAGTTCAGAAACGCAAGCGCCACCAACGATCGGTCGGTCGGCCTGTCCGTGACGTGGCTTGCATGCTTGTCACTCTTGCTCATGTTGCTTTTAGAGGTGATAGCCGCCGGGAACGGGCAATGAACGACAAAGTTCCAGGCGGCTGATATCGGGCATCAAAAGGCCAACTCGTTACGGCCTGCCGTGACGGAGAAAGTCCTCCAGCGGACCGTGACGCGGCGGGCCGCCGGCCTGTCCTAGCACCTCGACGCTGCCGTCTTGGCGGACGATGTAGGTCGCGTGCAGGAAGCCGCGCTCGAAACGGCCTTGGACGCTGATAGCTTCATTGAGCCCCACGAGCTTGCCATCTTCGCCGGCTGGCCCGGTCTCGACCAGGGCCCGTCCACTGTCGTCCTGGACGATGAACTTATTGCCGAAGACTTCGGCTACCCTTCCCTTGACGGTGACCACGCTCCAATCCGGCATGGCCGAGATCGCGACCGGCGTCATGGGGGCGAGTTCCATGCTTGGATGGGTCAGTTTCATTGCGCCAGCGCCGGCGGCAGCTCCGAGCGCCAGGATCGCAAATACGGTAATCCCGAACGCCGCCAGACGACGTGTCCGATGCCTATGAGGTGGCTTAGGATGCGGGTGCTTGCCGACCTCGGCCTCGTGATGATTGTCGGATGCGTTTTGGTCCAAGGTTGACATGGAAATCTCCTGTTCTGGTTTGACGGGAGAGTTTTATCAGTGTGGTGCCACCACGGACCTGAACCTTGCGGTTCAGGTTGAGTTAAGCCTTACTGGCTTAGCAATCGGCGATCTCCAGACAAAAATGGACCAAACATGCGCGTGCTTCTTGTCGAAGACGATACCGACCTATCCAAGCGAATTGCCGCCAGTCTGCGGGCAGAAAGGTTTGTGGTCGATATCGCCCGGAACGGCGAAGATGCCCAGCACGCCGGCCTGACCGAGATCTACGATGTTGCGGTTCTCGATCTGGGATTGCCCAAGATCGATGGCGTATCCGTTCTTAAAGCATGGCGGGCCGCCGAGCGCACGTTTCCGGTGCTGATCCTGACGGCGCGTGACGGTTGGCCAGACAAGGTCGAAAGCTTCAAAGCGGGGGCGGACGACTTTCTCACCAAGCCCTTCAAGGTGGAGGAACTCGTGCTGAGGCTTCGCGCACTCGTCCGGCGCTCGGCCGGGCACGCCAGCTCGAAGATTACGTGTGGACCCGTAGCATTCGATGCCCAGCTCGGCACGTTCGAACTTAGCGGCTTGCCGTTGAAGCTCACGGCCCTCGAATGGCGCGTCTTATCCTGTCTAGCAGGCTGTTGAAAAAGAAGCTGGCCTGGAGGCTTTCGCCGTGATTCACTCGCTCGTCGAGTTTTGGAGTGATGCATGCGCGGCGGCGATG
>NZ_JACIFY010000016.1 GCF_014197615.1 Rhizobium esperanzae | reverse complement strand
TGCGGTCCCGGCCGTCCGCAGTCCGGCGGATGGCCATCCGCCGGACTGCGCACCGATCATCCAACAATCAGCGCTAATTGAACATGCAAGGGGCCGGGGCAGGATGCGGAGGGCTTTAGCTGTTCTTCTTCGTCTTCGCCGGCTGGGTGTCGAAGCCGATGTTGACGCGGACCAGGGCGCCGGCGCCGACCGGCATTTTGATGCCGTCCTTGCGGAAGATCACCTGGGCGCCCGGGGCACCGGCCGGGATTTCTGTCGGGAATTTGGTGACCTCGGAATAGAGCACGTTCTCGCCGTCGACGACCGAGACGCGGATCGGCAGCGTCACCGGGCCGGGGGCGCCGGCCGGGCCGGTGATCAGGCGCAGCTGGGCGACGACGGTCATCGTCAGGTTGGTGTCGCTCAGCGAGCACTGGCGGGTGTAATCGCCGAAGGAGGCCTGGAAGACGATCTGCTGCGGATCGTCCTTCTTGCCCTTGGCATAGGTGCGGAAGATCGCATCCTGGTCACGCATGAAGATCTGCGGGCAGGCGCCCTGGACGACGGGGGCGACGGTGCCCTGCGCCGTCTTGGCGGTGCCGATCGAAGGATTGTTCGAGGAGGGGTTGGCGGGCGCCAGCGGCATGATCTGGGCGTTGCCGCTCGGCTGGGCCGCCGCCGCCGGTTTGCTGTCGCCGCCTAGGCCGATCGTATCGCAACCGGTGAGCAGGGCAAGAACAGATGCGGAGACGATGAGACGCGAGACCTTGCCGAGCACCATATTCCATCCCTTGTACAAGCGTTTCTTGGAGGCCCCATGTCTTTTTCGCGAGGCCTTTCATGACGGTTTGCGATGGTCTATATCAGCGGCGCAAACAAAAATCGATTGGGTAAGCACCGTTTTGATGCACTTTTCGCCGCCGGATGCGGGCAACTTCAACAGGATACCCGCGATGGCCCGCCTCAAGGGCAGCCCCTCTCCAATTTCCGGCAGAGCGCGCCACGGCTGCGCCCGGCCGGATTTCTTCCAGCGATAAATCAAGGATGACGAACGTGGACTATATCTCGACCCGCGGCGAGGCCCCTGCCCTCGGCTTTTGCGACGCCCTCCTGACCGGGCTTGCGCGCGACGGCGGGCTCTACGTTCCCTCGAAATGGCCGAGCTTTTCCAAGAAGGAAATCCGGGCGCTGCGCGGCAAGAGCTATCAGGAGGTCGCCTTCACCATCCTGTCGCCCTTCACCAATGGCGAGATCCCCGACGACACCTTCCGGGCGATGATCGACGAGGCCTACGGCACCTTCCGCCATCCGGCGATCGCGCCGCTCGTCCAGACCGGCCCGAACAGCTTCGTCATGGAGCTGTTCCACGGCACGACGCTCGCCTTCAAGGACGTGGCGATGCAGCTGCTGGCACGGCTGATGGATTATGCGCTGGAAAAACGCGGAGAGCGGGCGACGATCGTCGGCGCTACCTCGGGCGATACCGGCGGTGCTGCGATCGATGCCTTTGCGGGGCGCGAGCGCACCGACATCTTCATCCTCTTCCCGCACGGCAAGGTTTCTCCGGTGCAGCAGCGGCAGATGACGACCTCGACGTCTTCGAATGTGCATGCGCTCGCCGTCGAAGGCAATTTCGACGATTGCCAGAACCTGGTGAAGGCGATGTTCAACGACGCGGCCTTCCGCGACAAGGTGCGTCTGTCCGGCGTCAACTCGATCAACTGGGCGCGCATCATGGCCCAGATCGTCTATTATTTCACGGCCGCCGTCGCGCTCGGCGGGCCGGACCGGAAGATCTCGTTCACGGTGCCCACCGGCAATTTCGGCGATATTTTTGCCGGCTACTGCGCCAAGCGCATGGGCCTGCCGATCGACCGGCTCGTCATCGCCACCAATGAAAACGACATTCTGGCGCGCACGCTGAAGACCGGCCGCTACGACATGAAGGCGGTCAAGGCGACGACCTCGCCGTCGATGGACATCCAGATCTCGTCGAACTTCGAACGGCTGCTGTTCGAAGCCTATGATCGCGACGCCTCGAAGGTGCGCGCAGCGATGGAAAGCCTCAAGCAATCCAACGGTTTCGAGATCGGCACGCAAGCGCTGAAGGCGATCCGCCGCGATTTCCGGGCCGGCCGCGCCAGCGAGAGCCAGGTGGCCGAGACGATCCGCAAGACCCATGCCGAGAGCGGTTATCTGCTGGATCCGCATTCGGCGATCGGCGTTTTCGTCGCCGCCAAGAAAGAAAAGCCGAATACGCCGATGGTGACGCTTTCGACCGCGCATCCCGCGAAATTCCCGGTCGCCGTAAAATCGGCCTGCGGTATTGACCCGGCGCTTCCGACGTGGCTTGCTGATCTGATGCACAGGGAGGAGCGCTTCCAGATCATCGAACCGGAGCTGAAAGCCATAGAAAGCTTTATCGGCAAACACGCCCGCGGCGAGACGACGGCAGGCGCAGAAAGATAGCCAATGACAGTTGAGTGCACCCGGCTGAAATCCGGGCTGACAGTAGTTACAGAGACCATGCCGCACCTTGAAAGCGTTGCGCTCGGAGTCTGGATCAAATCGGGATCGCGTAACGAGACGGAAGACGAGCACGGCATCGCCCACCTGCTCGAACACATGGCCTTCAAGGGAACGGGACGCCGCAGCGCCCGCCAGATCGCCGAGGAAATCGAGGATGTGGGCGGCGAAGTCAACGCCGCCACGTCGACCGAGACGACCTCCTATTACGCCCGCGTCCTCAAGGACCATGTGCCGCTCGCCGTCGACATCCTTGCCGATATCCTGACGGAATCGGCCTTCGAGGAGGAGGAGCTGGAGCGTGAGAAGCAGGTGATCCTGCAGGAGATCAACGCCGCCAACGACACGCCCGACGACGTGGTGTTCGACCGCTTCTCCGAGGTCGCCTATCGCGACCAGACGCTCGGCCGGCCGATCCTCGGCACGCCGGAAACCGTCGTTTCCTTCACGCCGCAGCAGATCCGCACCTATCTCGGCCGCAACTACACGACCGACCGCATGTTCGTGGTCGCCACCGGCGCCGTCGAGCACGAAGAATTCGTCCGCATGGTCGAGGACCGTTTCGCCAGTCTGCCGACTGCGCCTTCGGCTCCGCCTGTCATGGAAGCGGCACGTTATATCGGCGGCAGCGTGCGTGAACCGCGCGACCTGATGGATGCGCAGATCCTGCTCGGCTTCGAGGGCAAACCCTACCACGCCCGCGATTTCTACTGTTCGCAGATCCTTGCCAATATCCTCGGCGGCGGCATGTCCTCGCGGTTGTTCCAGGAAGTGCGCGAGTTCCGCGGCCTCTGCTATTCCGTCTATGCCTTCCACTGGGGCTTTTCCGACACCGGCATCTTCGGCATTCATGCCGCGACCGGCGGCGAAAACCTTCCGGAACTGGTGCCCGTCATCATCGACGAGCTGCATAAATCCGCCGATCAGATCCACCAGAAGGAAATCGAGCGCGCCCGCGCCCAGATCCGCGCCCAGCTGCTGATGGGCCAGGAAAGCCCGGCGTCGCGCGCCGGCCAGATCGCAAGACAGATGATGCTCTACGGCCGGCCGATCTCCAATCCGGAGATGATGGAACGGCTTGAGGGCATCACCATCGAGCGGCTGACGGATCTCGCCGGCCGGCTGTTCTACGACACGGTGCCGACGCTTTCGGCAATCGGGCCGCTGGAACAGCTCGCACCGATGGAAGACATCACCGCCTCGCTTTCCGTCCCGGCGTCGAAGACGCTGCAGGCAAGCTGAGCCGACGTCTGTCTGCCGGGAGTGATCGATGCCAAAATCCGTTTTTCGGTTTCTGTCGCGGCAGCCGGATGCGGTCGAGCTGGAAAACGACAGATATCTCCTGCGCCTGCCGCGCTACCAGGATTTCAACCAGTGGCACCGGCTGCGCGCCGAAAGCCGCCGGTTCCTGGAACCCTGGGAGCCGACGTGGCGGCGCGACGAGCTGACGGAGGGCGCCTACCGCGCCCGCGTCATCCGCGGCAAGCAGGAATATGCCTCGGGCCAGGCAATCCCGCTGTTCATCTTTCTCAAGGAAGACAAGACGCTCGTCGGCGGCATCACCATCGGTTATATCAGGCGGGGTGCGGCACAAAGCTGCATGATCGGCTACTGGATGGGCGAACGCCATGCCGGCCAGGGGCATATGTTCGCCGCTCTTCAAATGGTTATTCCTTACATCTTCACCGGGCTTGAGTTGCACCGTATCGAAGCAGCCTGTATTCCAGATAACGCGCGCAGCATCCGTCTGCTTGAGAAGGCCGGGTTTCAGCAGGAAGGCTATCTGCGCGGATATTTGAAGATCAACGGTCAGTGGCATGACCATGTGATGTTTTCACGTCTCGCCACCGATACGGATAAAGGCAGGAAAACCGACAGCCGATGACCAGAGACCGCATGCTGCCCAAATCACCGTCCGGACGAGTGATCGCGGTGATCGCAGCCTTTTTGCTGGCGGCCTTCGCCTTGGTGGCGGGCGCTGCCCAGGCGGCCGAACCGGTGAAGATTTCCCGTGACGATACCGCGCTCGACCTGACGGCGACGACCGAAATCTACGTCAACCAGGGCGAGGCTTTCCAGGTTTCGACGGCTGCCGGCGCCGACGGCATCCGCCGCCGCATCGAGGTCAGGGCAAGCTCGGAGAACCACCAGGGCGACTGGGCGGTGTTTGCGCTTGCCAACGTTTCCGAGGAACAGCTCGAACGCGTCATCGTCGCGCCGCATTTCCGTCTGGTCAATTCCAAGCTGTTCTGGCCGGATCTCGGCTCGCAGCGCATCAGCGCCATCACGCCGAGCGAAGGTTTTGCGCTCGACCGGCAGCCGAGCGACGAGGCCGACGTCTTCCGCATCACGCTGAACCCCGGCGCCGTCATCACCTTCGTCGCCGAGCTGTCGACGCCGGAACTGCCGCAGATCTATCTCTGGGAACCGAACGCCTACAAGGACACGATCAACGCCTTCACGCTCTATCGCGGCATCGTGCTCGGCATTGCCGGTCTGCTGGCGGTGTTCCTGACCATCCTCTTCGTCGTCAAGGGCACCTCGATGCTGCCGGCAACGGCCGCACTTGCCTGGGCGGTGCTCGGCTATATCTGCGTCGACTTCGGTTTTCTCGGCAAGCTGATCAGCGTCGCCTCGGCCGACCAGCGAATATGGCGCGCCTGCGCCGAAGTGGCGCTCGCCTCGAGTTTCGTCATCTTCCTGTTCACCTATCTCAACCTCAATCGCTGGCATGCGCATCTCGGTTACGCCACCCTTGCCTGGGTGCTCGGCCTTGCCTTGCTCTTTGGCGTGGCGATCTACGATCCGTCGATTGCCGCCGGCATCGCCAGGCTGTCCTTTGCGCTGACGGCGGCGACCGGCCTGCTGCTGATCATCTATCTCGGCTTCAACCGCTACGACCGCGCCATCCTGCTGGTGCCAGCCTGGGCGCTGACCCTCGTCTGGCTGTTCGGGGCGTGGCTGACCGTCACCGGCCGGCTCGACAACGACATCATCCAGCCGGCGCTCGGCGGCGGTCTGGTGCTGATCGTGCTTCTGATCGGCTTCACCGTCATGCAGCACGCCTTTGCCGGCGGCGCCTTCCAGCAGGGACTGTTTTCCGATCTCGAACGGCAATCGCTGGCCCTGACCGGCTCCGGCGATATGGTGTGGGACTGGGATGTGGCGCGCGACCGCGTCGTCACCATCCCCGACGTCTCGGTCAAGCTCGGCCTCTCGCCGGGCACCATGCATGGGGCGGCGCGCAACTGGCTGCCGCGGCTGCACCCCGACGACCGCGACCGTTTCCGCGCCACGCTCGACGTGCTGCTCGAACACCGCCGCGGCCGGCTGAACCACGAATTCCGCATCCGCGCCGAGGACGGGCATTTCCACTGGCTGTTGATCCGTGCACGGCCGGTGCTCGGCTCCAACGGCGAGATCATCCGCTGCGTCGGCACGATCGTCGACGTGACCGAGCAGAAGAACTCCGTCGAGCGGCTGCTGCACGATGCGCTGCACGACAATCTGACCGGCCTGCCGAACCGTCAGGTCTTCCTCGACCGGCTGCAGTCGGTGCTGGCGCTGGCGCCGGGCGGCGAGACGCTGCGCCCGACCGTGATGGTGATCGATATCGACCGCTACAAGCTGGTCAATGATGCGCTCGGCGTCGCTGCCGGCGACAATATCCTGATCGCGCTGACGCGGCGTCTGCGCCGGCTGTTGAAGCCGCAGGACACGCTGGCGCGGCTTGCCGGCGACCAGTTCGGCCTCATTCTGGTCTCCGAGCACAATCCGGCCAAGGTCGCCGATTTTGCCGATGCGATCAGCAAGGCGATCATGGTGCCGATCAACTTCGCCAATCGCGAGATCATCCTGACGGCCTCGGTTGGGCTGGCCTCCTGGGTCGACCGGCAGGAGAGCGCCACCGGCCTGCTCAGCGACGCCGAGCTTGCCATGTACAGGGCCAAACGCGCCGGCGGCAACCGCGTCGAGCCGTTCCAGCCGGCCTTCCGCGACTTCGGCACCGACCGGCTGCAGCTGGAAACGGATCTGCGCCGCGCCATCGAGCGCAAGGAATTGTCGATGGTCTACCAGCCGATCGCCCGGCTGGAAGATGTCGAGGTCGCCGGCTTCGAGGCGCTGATGCGCTGGGAACATCCCAAGCGCGGCAATATCCCGCCGTCGGAATTCATTCCGATCGCCGAGGCCTCCGATCTGATCGGCCCGCTCGGCATGTTCGCGCTGGAGCAGGCGACCAACGATCTGATGAGCTGGCAGAACCAGACCGGCGAATTGCCGATCTTCGTGTCGATCAATCTGTCGAGCGTGCAGCTGCTCAACAACGAGCTCTATGACGATGTGCGCTCGGTTCTCGCCAAGACGCATTGCCAGCCTTCGCGCCTCAAGCTCGAACTGACGGAATCCATGGTGATGGAAAATCCGGAACAGGCCCGGCTGGTGCTGCAGAAGCTGAAGGAAGCCGGCATCGGGCTGGCGCTCGACGATTTCGGCACCGGCTATTCGTCGCTCGCCTATCTCACCCGCTTCCCCTTCGATACGATCAAGCTCGACAAGGCGCTGGTGCGCGACGGCAGCGACAAGAAGGCGACCGTGCTCAGATCGGTGATATCGATGGCGCGCGAACTCGAGATGAAGGTGGTGGCCGAGGGGATCGAGTCCAACGAGGACGCGATCGAACTCGCCAAGATGGGCTGCAGCTACGGACAGAGCTACCTGTTCGGGCCGCCGATCCCGTCGGAATCGGTGCTGCGGCTGCTTCGGGAGCGCTTTCCGCTGACCAAGCGGGCGTGAGCGGCGGGCGGTCTCAGCTTCGCTGATGACCTCCACCTCCACGAAGACGGCGATCGACGGCCCGAGCGCCGTGGGGTCGAGAACGGCGACGTTCGCCCGGATGACCCCATCCTCTGCCATCCGCTTTTATCCGGCGTTGGACGGCAGGCGCATAGGTTCGAAATACGCGAATGCAGGGCATTTGCAACCGCCTGCGACGAACCATTGACCAACGGCCTGGGATGTGCGCCTCTCGTTGCTTGCACAAGGAAAATCCCATGCTCAAGTTTCTGCTCACCCTCTCGTTGGGTGTTTTTTGCGTCTCACCGCTGCAGGCCGGCGACATCACGCCCCTCACCAAGACTTGCCAGCCGGGAGGAAAACAGGCGCATTGCGAGCGGTGGGTCAAGGATTTCAAGACAGCCCTGGATCTGGCGCATAAGGGCGATCACGGCGCACAGGTGACCGTTGCCTTCTGCCTCTCCACCGGTTGCCATGGCGCCGTCGGCATCGACAGGGTCGCCTCCTGCAGTTGGCACCTCCTCATCACCAATTCCGGGGCTGCGACGGTGCTCGATGGTTCCAACCTGAGGAACACCTGCCGGCCGATGACGCTGGCGGAGAAAGATCAGGCCCGCGCCTTGTCGCGCGATCTTGTCCAGAAGATCTACAAGCGCCCGATGGTCACGACCGATCAGATGTAATCTTCATTTCGATTTCGATCGATTTTCGTGGCCCTAGATGCCACGGCCAGTTGATCTTGTGGGTGATCTGCGCGCTGTCGCGGCCGGCGGGGTCGCGGCCGCAACGTTTGCGTGAAAATAATCTCGTTGCCCTCCCGGCTTTCGCCGTTATTCTGCCGGCACAGAAATCGGGAGGACCACGAATGATCCTGCACTGCGTATTCCTGCGGCTGAAAACCGCGATGACGAACGAGGACAAGCAGTCGCTGTTCGAAGCGATCGTCGCCCTGAAACAGGTCATCCCCGGCATATTGGATATCAAATACGGGCCGAATGTTTCCCCCGAGGGACTGCATGCAGGATTCGTCGACGGTTTTGCCGTCACCTTCGAAAGCCCCGAGGCGCGCGATGCCTATCTCATCCATCCAGAACATGTGATCGTCGGCGAACGCATCGCCTCGTCGACGGACGGAGGCCTTGCCGGCATCCTGGTCTTCGACCTCAATATCTGAGGGCGGGCGGCGATTGCGGCGTGCGGACTGGAGCCGTATGGTAGAGAACATCGTTTTCACCGACTTCAGGTTGGGCCATGAAACAGGAAATCCGGCTTTTTGGCGCGATTGCGGTCCGGCCCGCTGTCCTTGCTCTCATTCCCCGGTTCGAAACCGCCACGGGATTGACGGTTGCGACCAGGTGGGAGGTCAATCCGACAGTCAAGAAACAGATCGAAGCCGGGGACGCTTTCGACCTCGTCATCATCAATCCGCCCATGGTTCGGGATCTGACCGCCTCCGGCAAGGTCGAAGCGGGGAGTGAAGTCTGGTTTGGCCGAATAGGGATGGGCGTGGCGGCCAGGGCCGGCAGCCGGCCGCTCGATATCGGGTCGGTCGAAGCCTTCGAACATGTCTTGAAGAGTGCCCGATCCATCGCCTACGCCAGCGACGGAACCAGCGGTGGCTACTTCTCGAATTTGCTGGATCGCCTTGGCATAGCCGATGAGGTGAAGCCCAAGCTCGTGGCCGTGGCGGGAGGGCAGACGGCGCTGGCGGTCGGCCGTGGGGAAGCCGAGTTGGCAGTCGTTCCCGTCA
Organism: Rhizobium esperanzae; assembly: GCF_014197615.1. Classification (GTDB taxonomy): domain Bacteria; phylum Pseudomonadota; class Alphaproteobacteria; order Rhizobiales; family Rhizobiaceae; genus Rhizobium; species Rhizobium esperanzae_A. The sequence goes on along the minus strand of NZ_JACIFY010000016.1, from coordinate 162,446 downwards.
CCTCGATCCTCGCCGCCGCACCCGAGGTCGCGCTTGCCGGCCGGTTTCCGGCAGAACTCCAGAGTTATATCGACTTCGCCATCGGCATCAGCGCCGGTTCAAGGGACGCTGGTGCCGCCGGGCAGTTGTCGGCGTTTCTGGCTTCGGCTGCCGTTGACGATATTCTGGCCGCCAAGGGTGTCGAGCGCCGTCGAGAACGTGCCTGATAGACGACGATCGGCGCACGACCCCAGGGCCTCGATTATCAGCTCGATTTCGCCATGGCGGCGGCGAGCTGGTCGACATTGTAGCGGAACATCTTCTCATAGGTCGGCGCCGGCCCCTTGGCGTCGGAGAGCGATTCGACATAGAGCTCGCCGCCCGGCTCCGCGCCGGTTGCCTTGGCGACCTGCTTGACCAGGCGCGGATCGTTGGAATTTTCGAAGAAATAGGCCTTCACATGCTCGGTCTTGATCTGTTCGATCAGCTTGGCGACGTCGGCGGCCGAAGCCTCGCTTTCGGTGGAGAGGCCAAGCGGCGCGAGGAAGCTGACATTATATTCGCGGCCGAAATAGCCGAAGGCATCATGGCTGGTCAGCACCTTGCGGCGATCCTCGGCAATGCCGTCGAATTTCGCATGGGCGTAAGCGTCCAGCTCGTCCAGCGTCCTGGTATATTTCTCGGCATTGGCCTTGAAGGCTGCGGCGTCGGCCGGATCGGCCGATGACAGCGCCTTTTCGATATTGGCGACCCAGATCTTGACGTTGACCGGGCTGTTCCAGACATGCGGATCGGTGATTTTTTCGCCGTCCTCTTCCATGGTGCTGACATCGATGCCCTCGGAGACGGTGACCGGCTTGCCCTTGTAACCCGAGGCGGTGATCAGCCGGTCCATCCAGCCTTCCAGCCCTTCGCCGCTGACGAAGGTCACTTGAGCCGCGTTCAAATTCTTGGCGTCGGCCGGCGACGGCTCGAATTCGTGGGGGTCGCCGTTCGGCCCGACGAGGCTCGTCACCTTGACGTGGTCGCCGCCGACCTGCTTGACGACATCGGCGAGCACGGTGAAGGAAGCCACCACCTTCAGCGTTTGCGCGGAGGCGGGCACGGCCGACAGCGCCATCAAAGCGGGGATTGCTGCTGAGAGAAGCAGTCTGTGCGAGGTCATCGAAGTCTCCTTGGGATCAGCCCTTCAAATGCGGGCGGGGAAAGAAGCGCCTGAGCAGGCCGGAGGGCGCGAAAAGAATGGAAAAGGCGTAAATCACCGCCGCCGTCATGATGATCGTCGGGCCGGAGGCGAGTTCGAGATGGTAGGAAGCGATCAGGCCGAGATAGCCGGAGGCGGCGGCGCTGGCGGCTGCAATCGCCATCATCATGGGCAGGCTGCGCGACCAGAGCTGGGCGACGGCCGCCGGCAGCATCATCAGGCCGACCGCCATCAGCGTGCCGAGCGCCTGGAAGCTGGCGACGAGGTTCAGCACCACCAGCAGCAGGAAGAGCACATGATAGACCGGCCCGCGGCCGCCGACGGCGCGCAGGAAGCCCGGATCGAAACATTCGGCCACCAGCGGCCGGTAGATGACGGCAAGCACGACAAGCGTCAGCGTGGTGATCGCGCCGATCAGATAAAGGGCCGAAGCATCGATCGCCAGGATGGTGCCGAAGAGCACATGCAGCAGATCGATATTCGAGCCGCGCAACGAGACGATCAGCACGCCGAGCGCCAGCGATGCGAGATAGAAGCTGGCGAAACTCGCATCCTCCTGCAGCACGGTCATGCGGCTGACGGCGCCCGATAACAACGCCACCGACAGGCCGGCGACAAGGCCGCCGAGGCCCATTGCCGTCAGCGACAGCGAGCCGGCGACGAGATAACCGATCGCCGCTCCCGGCAGCACCGCATGGCTCATGGCATCGCCCATCAGGCTCATGCGCCTCAGCATCAGGAAGACGCCGATCGGACCGGAGCCGAGCCCGAGGCAGAGGCAGGCGACAAGGGCGCGGCGCATGAAACCGAAATCGGCAAAGGGCGCCAGGAAGAGATCGTAGGCCGTCATGCCGCCGGCACCTCTTGAGGCCCACAGGCCTCGGCATCCTCATCCCAGCGCTCGGCCATGGCGCGCGCCTTCATGAGATTGGCGGATGACATGACGTCGGCGGTCGGCCCCCAGCCGACCAGCTCGCGGGCAAGCAGCAGGGTGTCCGGGAAATGCGCCCGGACGAGCTCGAAATCATGCAGCACGGCGATGACGGTGCGGCCCTCGCCATGCCAGCGGCTGACGATATCGAGCAGATCCTTGGTGGTGCGGGCATCGATCGCGGTAAACGGCTCGTCGAGCAGGATGATGCCGGCATCCTGCAGCAGCAGCCGGGCAAACAGCACACGCTGGAACTGGCCGGCCGAAAGCGATCCGACATGGCGCTTCGCGAAGCCTTCGAGCCCGACGGCGGCAAGCGCCTCCCCCGCCCTTTTCACCTCGGCAGGCGCAATGCGGCCGAAGGCGCCGGTTTTCTTCCAGGCGCCGAGCATGACGGTGTCGATCACCGAGATCGGGAAGCGCCGGTCGATCTCGGCCGCCTGCGGGAGATAGCCGAATTCCGCCCGCCCCAGCCGATGCTCGACCCTGCCTTCGGCGGGGCGAAGCTCGCCCATGATCGCTTTCAGCAGCGTCGATTTGCCCGCCCCATTCGGCCCGGCAATCGCCGTCAGGCTGCCTTTGGCGAAGGCGCCGGAAACATGATGGATGGCGGGGTGCCTGTGATAGGCGACGGTCAGATTATCGAGACGAATCAGCGGCGTCATGGCAGGCGAACCGCCCAATTAATGGCGAGCCAGAGAAGCGCAATGACCAGGACCATGCCGATCACCCTTGATAAAGCCGACTGGGCCAGCAGGCTGACGGAGGGGCGATCGGGGCTTGGGAGCATGGCTGATCCTACAATGTAATAACATTACGGTTATGTTATAACGATTGCGGCGAGATTGAGGCGGAGTTCGTGAAGTGCGGCCATTTGACAGTAGGGGCTTCGGAGCCTGAGCGTAAATGTTGCCAAGGCGATAGACGGAGGCGCAATGCGTTCGCATTCCGCCAAACATCGCTGCTCTTGCTCCAAGAGCAACCCCACCCGACGTCGTCCTCGGGCTTGACCCGAGGATCCACTCTGCTCCCGATCGGCACCGGGCGTGGATCCCAGGCTCGGTGGCCTGGGATGACGGAGAGTGGGGGAACGTTTCCGCCAAACTCGCCGTCGGCGTGCGCGCCTCATCCCCCTGCCGGCACCGACCGGGGTCGAGCCACGGGTCTCGACCCGTCCTTCGAACCCCTGCTTGCGGGCGAAGGGGTAGCCGCAACCTCTCCATCCCCTCTCACGTCTCGCTGGGCACGTCCCCTCGCCCCGTTTACGGGGAGAGGGTGAGGGTGAGGGGCAGACATCCGCACGACAGAACAGCCGTGGCATGGAAAGAGGGAGGACGGTTTCGCCAACTCGCCGGCGCAACGAGCGGCACAACAACAATTGAAAAGGGCGACCGAATGGCCGCCCCTTCATCTCTCGGGAATGAGAACTCAGAGCAGTTCCAACATCGCCGCAGCACCGGAAACGGTGGCCTGGCCGGGGCTTTCTTCGACGTTCAAGGCTTTGACGACGCCGTCTTCGACCAGCATCGAATAGCGCTTGGAGCGCAGGCCGAGGCTGCCGGCGGAGAGGTCGGCGTCGAGGCCGACGGCCTTGGTGAAGCCGGCGTCCCAATCGGCGAGGAAGTGGATCTTGCCCAGGCCGCCGGAGGATTGCGCCCAGGCGCCCATCACGTGCCAGTCATTGACTGCGATGACGGCGATGTCGTCGACGCCCTTGCCGAGGATGGTGTCGCGGTTTTCCAGATAACCCGGCAGATGGTTCAGCGAGCAGGTGGGCGTGAAGGCGCCCGGCACGGCAAACAGCACGACGCGCTTGTCGGCAAACAGCTGCTCGGTGGTGATTTCGACCGGGCCGTCGGCGGTCTTTTCCTTGAAGGTGGCGGCAGGAAGCTTGTCGCCGATCGCGATGGTCATGATCTTCTCCTTGAGTTCCGGTTTTTTGGGTTTTGGGATTCCGGCTGGGCGGCGGGCGCCGCAGGGGCTCTGCCGCGACTATAAGAGCCGGTCATTCAAAGGCAAGTGTGGTCTCCATCGCCCGAACGCCGTCGATGACCAGCACGCCCCAGCGCTTGCCCGACATGTCGTAATTATCAGGCAGCTTGCCGATGGCGACATCGACCTTGAAGCTGGCGCCGTCGCGTTTGCCGCCGATCTGCTTGGTAAAGGCATAACCGCTCGGCCCGGTGACGATGATATCGGGGGCGCCTTTGCTCTCGCCTGAACCCTTGGCCGGCAGGACCAGCGTCAGCGACAGCGTCTTTTTGTCAGGCGACATCGCATGCGCGGTTACGTCGAAATCGGCCGACGGCGGCTTTGGCAGCCTTGCATCGGCCGCCTGGAGGATCGCCTCCTCTTCCGGATGCGACTGGATGGCGGGGCCGAGCTTCAGCTGAAAATTCGCCTGGAAGGGGATGCAGATATCCCTGCAGATGCCGATGAAGGCCAGGGCGTCGATCGCGACCGGCGCCTTGCCTGCCGCCGTCAACGACAGCGGCAGCGTCACCGGCGCGTCATAGGCGATATCCTCGATCGCACCGTTGAAAAAATGCTTGGGAACGGGATAGCCGATGGCATCGAGCGTGACGCCGCTCTCCGCCGCGATGGTCACCTGGGGCGGAATGCCGTTGCCGCCGGGCTCTTTCCAATAGGTGATCCAGCCGGGCTTCGGCTCGATCTGCAGGGCAGCGCGGATTTTACCGCCAGCATCGGGTGCCAGCGCCACCAGCCGCATGCGGCCGCCCTCATTGTCCGCCCAGGCGCTCATTTCCGCATGAGCGGAACAAAGGGGGACAAGGGCAGCGGCCACTGAGATGACCGCTAGGAAAAGCCGACGCGAGACCGAGGAAATAATCATCATGGAACAACGGTTTACCGAAACTGAGGTTTCACCGCCAGAAGTCGCGGCGATTTAAATCTTCATTTTCAGTTGATTGATGTGTGACATTGGCCCATGTTTCTCTTGTCAAGGCCTCGGTGCGGTTGGCAGCAGGAGGAACGATGTCCTTATCGACGCTGAAGAACAGACGGGAACGTGGCTTCTTCGATGGCCAGTTCCTCATCGCCATGCCCGGTATGGAAGACCGCAACTTCGCGCGCACGGTGATCTATATCTGCGCGCATTCGGATGCCGGCGCCATGGGCTTCGTCATCAACCGGCCGCAGAGCCTGACCTTCACCGATGTGCTCCTGCATCTCGACATGATCAAGCAGGAAGATTCGATCGTGCTGCCGAAGCGGGCGCGCGACTTCCCGATCCAGACCGGCGGCCCGGTGGAAAGCGGCCGCGGCTTCGTGCTGCATTCGGACGATTATTCCAGCGACTCCTCGATCCCCGTCAGCGACGACATCTGCCTGACGGCGACGCTCGACATCGTACGCGCCATCTCCAAGGGCGATGGGCCGACGCGCGCGACCATGCTGCTCGGCTATTCCTCCTGGTCGGCCGGCCAGCTCGAAAACGAGGTGGTCAATAATGGCTGGCTCACCTGCCCGGCCAATGAGGAACTGATCTTCGACCGCAGCCTCGACGACAAGTACGAGCGGGCGCTCGCCGGCATGGGCGTGACCGCCGCCATGCTTTCGGCCGAAGCCGGCCACGCCTGAGATGACTGGAGGCCGGCGGCCTCGGAGATAGCGGGAACGAATTGCTGCAGTTGACGTTTCATTTCGGCAAGCATGGGCACGAGGCCCATGCCGAAGAAGGAGACATCACCTATGGGTAGCACCAGCGACAAGATTTCAGGCAAGGCCAACGAAATTGCCGGCAAGACCAGGCAGGCCGCCGGCAAGGCCATGGACGATCGCGAGATGCAGGCCAAGGGCGCCGTTCAGGAAGCCAAAGGCAAGGGACAGGTCGCAACCGGCAAGGTCAAGGACAAGCTCAAGGGCGCCGTCGACCGGCTCTGAGCCGGAAGCGCATCCGTCATGAACCATGCCTGCTGCGCCTCTCGCGCGGCAGGCATTTTTAATCCACCCCACTCTCTGTGCAGAGATAGACACGATGAAACTTTTCGCCTGCGACAATTGCGATCAGGTCGTCCATTTCGACAATCGCCAATGCGTGCGCTGCAACCATCGCCTCGGCTTCCTGCCCGGCGATCTCGCCATGCATGCGCTGGAGCCGCGCGAGGCGACGGTGTGGCAGCTGGTTTCCGATCCCGACCGCGAGGTGCGCTTCTGCGCCAATGCCGGCCTCGACATCTGCAACTGGCTGGTGGACGGCGACGAGGCGGGCGAATTCTGCATGGCCTGCCGCCACAACCGGCTGGTTCCGAACACCGATACCCAGAACGGCATCGACCGCTGGCGGCGTATCGGCCAGGCGCAGCGCCATCTCTTCTATTCGCTCTTGCGCTGGAGGCTGCCGCATCCCGATCGGATGCAGGATCCTCAAGGTGGCCTGGTTTTCGACTTTCTCGAGGATTCGATCGAGAGCAACGGTTATGTGGTGCCGGCGATGACCGGCCATGAGGAAGGGCTGATCACCATTCGCGCCGCCGAGGCCGACGATGCGACGCGCGAACAGGCGCGCAGTTCGATGAACGAACCTTATCGCACCCTGCTCGGACATTTCCGCCACGAGAGCGGCCATTTCATCTGGAACAAGCTGGTGCGTGACCAGAATGGCCTTGCGGATTTTCGCGCCGTTTTCGGCGACGAACGGCAGGATTATGCCGCAGCACTCGGGCTACACTATGCCGGCGGCGCGCCCCTTGGCTGGCAGGACAATTTCATCAGCGCCTATGCGGCATCCCACCCCTGGGAGGATTTCGCCGAATGTTTCGCCCATTACCTCCATATCGTCGACACACTCGAAACCGCCCGCGCCTTCGGCATCGCCATCGATCCGCGCGGCCATGAGGAAATATCGGGCGAGGTGGACTTCATCCCCTACCGGGCCAAAAGCGCCGAACAACTGGTCAGCGCCTGGGTGCCGCTCAGCCTCGCGATCAACGCCATCCAGCGCAGCATGGGCCAGCCGGACTCCTACCCCTTCGTGCTCTCCTCACCTGTGGTGACAAAGCTCGAATATCTGCACCGGCTGATCCAGGGTGCCGCGGCGCGGCAGATGGGCTAAGTTGCCGGCGTCCCATAGGGCTCGGCCTCAGGCGCCGCCCTATCTCCACCCTCCTGTGCGCGTCACAGGAAACGAGAGAAGATGCCCTGCCCACTGTCGGCTTTCGAAAACCCGAGATAAGGCTTTTGCGCAACGTCACCACACATTTCTTCATCCCAGGCCTTGATGAGCCGAGGATGAAGAAATTTGCACCAGAGTGCTTCGGCATGGATGCTCGGGTCAAGCCCGAGCATGACAGAGATTGGGAGGACGCGACTGGCAGGAGGCGAGATGCTGTAGCAATTTCAACAGCGTGCGGGTGCGATGAGATAGATTTTGGCTCGGACGCTTCCCTGCACTCCGTCATCCTCGGCCTTGAGCCGAGGATCCATGCCCCTGCCGGTGGATGTCGGCGCGGTTAAGCCCTGGAATGACAGAGAATGGGTTGGGCCGGAGGGCACATCACGCCGCGGGCGCTATGACAGGCATAGGTGCGAGACCGCGAACAATCCGCACGCCTTTCAAAACGAAACCGCCTTGCCCTTCTTGAACGGCTCCATGCCCCGGCGCGCGAGTTCGTCGGCGCGTTCGTTTTCCGGGTGGCCGGCGTGGCCTTTGACCCAATGCAGCGTCACCTTGTGGCGGTCACGGGCCGCCTCCAGCGCCTGCCAGAGTTCGGCGTTTTTCACCGGTTTCTTGTCGGCGGTTTTCCAGCCGTTTTTCTTCCAGCCGAAAATCCACTTGGAGATGCCGTCCTTGACGTAGGCGCTGTCGGTATAGAGATCGACCTCGCAAGGGCTTTTCAGGGCCTGCAGCGCGGAGATCGCCGCCAGCAGTTCCATACGGTTGTTGGTCGTATCCGCCTCACCGCCGCAAAGTTCCTTTTCGACGTCGCCGTACCGCAGCACTGCGCCCCAGCCGCCGGGGCCGGGATTGCCGGAGCATGCGCCATCGGTGAAGATATCGACGTGTTTCATAGGCTCAATCCGTATTCGGCTGCGGAGCCGATCTGGCGGTGGAAACGCAGCTTGCGGAGATATTCGAGCGGGTCCTTCTTGGTGACCATGGCGCCCTCGGGCGTCATCAGCCAATCATAGAGCCGGGTCAGGAAGAAACGCAGCGCCGACCCGCGCGACAGCACCGGCAGGGCGGCGATCTCTTCATCGCTCAGCGGGCGGACACTCTGATAACCCTCGAGCATCGCCGTGCCCTTGGTGATGTTGTAGGCGCCGTCCTTTTCGAAGCACCAGGCATTCAGGCAGATCGAGACGTCATAGGCGAGCAGGTCGTTGCAGGCGAAATAGAAATCGATCAGGCCGGAGAGCTGATCGCCGAGGAAAAAGACGTTGTCGGGGAAGAGGTCGGCATGGATGACGCCGGCCGGCAGGCTCTTCGGCCAGGCGGCGGAGAGGAAACCGAGTTCGCCGCCGATCTCGTCCTGCAGACCGGGCTCGACCTCGCCGGCGCGGTCCGCCGACTTTTCCCAGAGCCCCCGCCAGCCGTCGATCGACAGCGCATTCGCCCGCTTCAGTTCGAAACCCTCGCCGGCGACATGCATTTCGGCCAGCGCCCGGCCGACCTCGCGGCAGTGTTTGGCCTCCGGCTTTCTCAGCCACATGCCTTCGAGGAAGGAGATCAGCGCCGCCGGGCGGCCGGAGAGCGAGCCGAGCAGTGCGCCGTCGCGCCGCGGCAGCGGCAGCGGGCAGGAGAGGCCCCGGGCGGAGAGATGCTGCATCAGGCCGAGGAAGAACGGCAGGTCGGTCTTTTCGACGCGCTTCTCGTAAAGCGTCAGGATCAGCGGGTCCTTGGAGGTGTGCAGCAGAAAATTGGAATTTTCGACGCCTTCGGCAATGCCCTTGTAGGAGAGCAGGCTTCCCGCGTCATATTCCGTCAGGAACCATTTCAGATCGTCTTCGGCGATATCGGTATAGACTGCCAAGTGAGGTCGCCTTCGTGCATTGCTGTTATTGGATCCGCCGCATCGATCATCCGGCGTCGTGATATGGTCCTGAGGTCAGCCGTTGACGAAGGCCATGTCGGCCGCCGTCAGCTCGATGCTGCGCAATTCGCGGTTGACGAGGAAATTCTCGGTTTCCTGCACCGTTTCGGCCAGTTCGACCTGAGCGTCGAAGCGGGCGCGGAAAGCCTCGATGATCTCGTTGACGATCACCTCGGGGGCCGAAGCGCCGGCGGACAGGCCAAGCGTGGAAATCGCGCCGATCTCCTCCCAGTCGAGCTCGGCGGCGCGCTGCACCAGGATCGATTTTTTCGCCCCTGCCCTCAGCGCCACTTCGACGAGCCGCTTGGAATTGGAGGAATTCGGCGCGCCGACGATGATGAAGAGATCGCAGCCGGGGGCGGCCTGCTTCACCACTTCCTGGCGGTTGGTCGTGGCGTAACAGATCGAATCGGCTGCCGGCGCCGTCAGGTTCGGGAAGCGCTGCTGCAGCCGGGCAATGACGCCGGCCGTATCGTCGACCGAGAGCGTCGTCTGGGTGACGTAGCCGAGATTATCGGGATCGGCAGGGACATAGGCGTCGGCATCCTCGATCGTCTCGATCAGCGACACCGAACCTTCCGGCAATTGCCCCATGGTGCCGATCACTTCCGGGTGGCCGGCATGGCCGATGAGCACGACGTGGCGGCCGAGGCGATTATGGCGCATCGCCTGCTTGTGGACCTTGGAGACCAGCGGGCAGGTGGCATCGAGATAGAAGAGGTTGCGGCTCGCCGCATCCTCCGGCACGGATTTCGGCACGCCATGGGCGGAGAAGACCACCGGCTGGGCGCGATGCTCGGCCGGGATCTCGTCCAGTTCCTCGACGAAGACGGCGCCCTTGGCCTCCAGCCCCTCAACGACATACCTGTTGTGAACGATCTCGTGGCGCACATAGACCGGCGCGCCATAGGATTTCAGCGCCAGCACGACGATCTGAATCGCCCGGTCGACGCCGGCGCAGAAGCCGCGTGGCCCGCAGAGCCTGATCGTCAAAGGAGGTTTCGCCGCAATATTCATGTCCGTTCCGTCAAATTCCGTCCCGCAGGGGAGCAAGGGACCTCTAGCCCAATATAAGCGAGAATTGAAGCGATACTATTGCGCCGGCGGCTTGGCCCCTTTGCGGAACCAGGAGATCGCCACCACGACGACAAGCACGGCGGCAAGCCCGTACCAGGTGAAGGCGTATTGCAGATGGTCGTTCGGCAGATCGACCTGGGTGACGCCGCCGATCGGCAGGCCGGCCGGATTGGGCGTCGAATCGGCATCGACGAAAAACGGGATGACGCGGGCCTTGTCGAGGCCGACGCTCTCGGCCATCACGTCGAGATCCTTCCAGTAGAAGATATTCTTGGCGACGTCGTTGTCCGGCACCACCCAGGAGGGTTTGCCGGGCAGTTTGCTGCGCGCCAGGCCGGTGACGGTCTGCTGATCCGTCAACTGGCCCTGCATGCGCATTTCCGGCTCCTTGTTCTCATAGGGAACGAAGCCGCGATTGACCAGGAGAGTGCGCCCGTCGGCAAGCTCGAGCGGCGTGTAGACGTAGAAGCCGGTCTGGCCGCGCCAGGTGGCGAAGAAGTGCCGCTCCTTATTGTTGATGTAGCGGCCGGTGGCGGTGACCTTGCGGTATTCGATGTCGCCGCCGGAAGCCGCCATCGCCTCGATCTCGGCGAGCGGCACCGGGGCGGCCACTTGCCGCGCGGCGATATCGGCAAGCAGGCCTTCCTTCCAGTGGAGGCGTTCCACCTGCCAGGTGCCGAGCGAAATCAGGATGGCGAGCGCGATCAGCACCAGGATGCCGGTTGCCACAGGCAATCGGCGGCGCGGCATGGCATTGTCGATATCAGTCACTCAGGCGTCCTTCGCGGGCATTGTGGCGGTATTGCATGGCGATCAGGATGCCCTTGAACCAGCGCAGCGTCGCGAGCGACAGGATAATCGTCAGCGGGCCGAAGAGCAGGATATGCACCCAGATCGGCGGCCCGTAATTCACCTGCAGCCACAGCACCATGCCGATGACGATGAAGCCGACGATGAGGATGACGAAGACGGCGGGACCGTCGCCGGCATCGGCGAAGGAATAATCGAGGCCGCAGGAGGCGCAGCGCGGCTTCAGGCCGAGCAGACCATCAAACAGCTTGCCCTGGCCGCAGCGCGGGCAGCAGCCTTTGATGCCTGTTTTGACCGGATCGACGGGGGGAAAATGGGCGTTGTCTTCGCTCATGCCATTCCTTCTGACAATTCCATGCTGCCTTAACTCTCCCATAAAGTATTCGCATCCCGAATGGAAATGCCTGCGCGGCATCCTCGAGCGATTCGCGCCAAACAGAAGAAGAAGACTGATGACCAATAGCCATGCCGGACACATCATTATCCTGAACGGCGCGCCGCGCAGCGGCAAATCCAGCATTGCACGCGCAATCCAGGAGGAATTCGAGGGGCCGTGGATCAACCTCGGCGTCGACAGCTATAATGATATGACGCCGAAGCGATACCTGCCCGGCATCGGCCTCAGGCCGGGCGGCGAGCGGCCGGAGCTCGAGGAACTGGTGCCATTCCTCTATGCCGCCCTTTATGAATCGATCGCCATCCATGCCGGCCTGGGGCTCAATGTGGTCGCCGATCTCGGCCACCATGACAGCTATTCGCAGCCACTCGGCATTCTCGGCGACTGCGCCCGGCGCCTGCAAGGCCTTTCCGTGCTGTTCGTCGGCGTGCACTGTCCGATCGAGACGATCATGCAGCGGCGGGAGATCAAACAAGAGGGCCGCGAGACCCTTTATGCAAGAGCCACCGCAGACGTGCCGGTCCCCGAACCGGTGCAGCGCTGGCAGGACGAGGTGCATCGCCCGGGCATCTACGACATGGAGGTCGATACGTCGCTGCTGACACCGCTCGAATGCGCAGAAGCGATCCGCCATCAATTGGATCTCGGCATTCCCGAACCCTCGGCCTTCGAACGGATCGCGGGCGGGCGGTGAAATCGGCCCCTCATCGCGACCCAGGAGATTGCGGCCGCTCATCCGCGTGCCGGCTGCCGCTGGGCTCTATCCGTTCCCGCATGCCGACAGCACCTCGCATTTTGCACCCTGCCTCTCGCCTCTTGCCAATCGTGCCCCTCCACCTCCGTCATGCTCGGCCTTGAGCAGCCTTGAGCCGAGCATGACGGAGGTTGAAGGGGCCTGTGAGGCAGGAAGCGCCACTGTTCGGCACTTCGGCGCTACGCGCTCCCACCTTTGGCCATCCTCCGGGCTTGGTGTAAATCTCGACGATGACGGCGCCGGGTGAGACGGAATCACAAAAAAGGCGGGCACCAGGCCCGCCTTCTGTTGGATATCGCTGCAATCAGCCGGCTGCGACCGGGGCGCCCCAGCCGCCCCAGACGTAGATGCAGAAGAACAGGAAGAGCCAGACGACGTCGACGAAGTGCCAGTACCAGGCGGCGGCCTCGAAGCCGAAATGCTGCTTCGGGGTGAAGTCGCCACGCAGCGCGCGGATCAGGCAGACCAACAGGAAGATGGTGCCGACGAGGACGTGGAAGCCATGGAAGCCGGTCGCCATGAAGAAGGTCGCGCCGTAGATCGAATTCTTGAAGGCGAAGGGCGCGTGGGCATATTCGTAGGCCTGCACGCAGGAGAACAGCACGCCGAGCAGCACCGTCAGAACCAGGCCCTGGATCAGGCCCTTGCGGTCGTTGTGCAGCAGCGCATGGTGCGCCCAGGTGACCGTCGTGCCGGAGAGCAGCAGGATGACGGTGTTGTAGATCGGCAGGTGCCAGGGGTCGAGGACCTCGATGCCCTTCGGCGGCCAGGTGCCGCCGGTATAGAGCAGGCGGGCGGCCTGGATCGCTTCGTTCGGATAGAGGCTGGCGTCGAAATAGGCCCAGAACCAGGCGACGAAGAACATCACTTCCGAAGCGATGAACATGATCATGCCGTAGCGCAGGTGCAGCGAGACGACGCGGGTGTGGGCGCCCTCATGGGCTTCCTTCACCGTATCGGCCCACCAGCCGTACATGACGTAGAGAACCAGGGCGAAGCCGATGTAGAAGAGCCAGGGATTGGCAAGCTCGGCGCCGGCAAGCTTGAAGGAGCCGCCGCTCAGATAGCGCATGTAGCAGACGCCGCCGATCGCCATGATGAAGGCGCCGAGCGAGGCGAGTATCGGCCACGGGCTCGGATCGATGATGTGATAGTCGTGATTCTTCTGATGAGCATCGGCCATGTAGCTATCCCCGGTGTCTTCCTTCACTCCGCTCCCGGCATAGCCGGAAACGAGCCTTGATCAAAGTTTCTTTTCAATCTTCACCGCTCCACCCTCATTCGAAGCCACAGGCTTCGGACCCTCTTTCGGGTAGAACGTATATGACAGCGTGACCGTATGGATGTTCTTGGATTCCACCGCCTTGACGATTTCAGGATCGATGTAGAACACCACCGGCATGTCGAGCTTTTCGCCCGGCTTCAGGTCCGTTTCCGTAAAGCAGAAACATTGCACCTTGTTGAAATAGACGCCCGCCTCGCCCGGCGTGACGTTGAAAACCGCCTGGCCGCGCTGGGTCTCGTTCGAACGATTCTCGGCGGTGAAATTCACCTGGATGGTTTCGCCGATCTTCGGATTGACCTCGCGCTCGACCGGCTTGAAGTCCCATTGCAGGCCGGGCGCGACATTGGCGTCGAAGGTAACGCGCATCGTCCGGTCGAGCACGACGCTCGACATCTGGTCGACGCGCTGCGTCGTGCCATTATAACCGGTCACCTGGCAGAAGATGCGGTAGAGCGGCACGGCGGCGTAGCTCATCGCGCCCATGCCGAAGACGAAGCTCAGGCACATCATCACGACGGCGCCGTTGTTGCGGCCCTGCTTTTTGCCTGCGGCGGGGCTGTCGCTCATCCGGCCATTCCCCCGCCGATCTTCACGATGGTGATCGCATAGAAGAGAATGACGAGGCCGGCGAGCACCAGCCCGAGGGCGATGTTGCGGTTGCGGCGCGACTTCATCTGCTTTTCGGTGAGCTTGACGAGATCCATCAGAACCAGCCTCCGGCGTGCGAAACGACGATCGAGGCCAGCCGGTCGATCATCAGGGCGGAGAAGACGGCGAAGAGATAGAAGATCGAGAAGGCGAACATCTTCTTTGCCGGGATCATCTTCAGATCGCCGTCGGGCATGCGCCAGACGGCGATGGAACAGTAGATGAAGATCGCGCCGAGTGCGGCGGCCATCAGGCCATAACCGAAGCTGGCGAAACCGAGGAAGGACGGCAGGACCCCGCAGACGGCGGTCAACACCGCATAGGCGACGATCTGATGCTTGGTCACCCGCTCGCCGGCGACATTCGGCAGCATCGGCACGCCGACGGCCTCGTAGTCGCGCATCTTGAAGAGGGCAAGCGCCCAGAAATGCGCCGGCGTCCACAGGAAGATGATCAGGAAGAGAACCGTGCTCTCGATCGTCACGCTGTTGGTCACGCAGGCCCAGCCGATCATCGGCGGGAAAGCGCCGGCAGCACCGCCGATGACGATGTTCTGCGGCGTCGAGCGCTTCAGCCACATGGTGTAGATGACGGCGTAGAAGAAGATGGTGAAGGCTAGGATGCCGGCCGAGAGCCAGTTGACCGCCAGGCCGAGAATGACGACCGAAAAGCCCGACAGCACCAGGCCGAAGGCCAGCGCCTCGGAGGGGGCGATGCGGCCGGCCGGAATCGGACGGTTGGCGGTGCGGCTCATGATGGCGTCGATATCGGCATCGTACCACATGTTCAAAGCGCCGGAGGCGCCGGCACCGACGGCGATACAGAGGATGGCGATCAGGCCGAGGACGGGATGGATGTGGCCCGGCGCCAGCACGAGACCGGCAAAGGCGGTAAAGACCACGAGCGACATCACCCGCGGCTTCAGCAATTCGAAATAATCGCGTGCACTCGCTTCCGACAATTCGCCGTCCTTTGCAAGCACCTCGTGATTGTGGATAACCGTCATCATTCCGTCCTGAATGTCAGAATATCGGGACGCCGTATCGAATGCGGCGTCCCGATACCCGCGCAATTACTTGATGCGCGGAAGCTGTTCCCACTGGTGATAGGGCGGCGGCGAAGGCAGCTGCCATTCGAGCGTCGTTGCACCCTCACCCCACGGATTGTCGCCGGCGACACGCTTCTTGGCGAAGGCTTCGAAGACGCCGAAGAGGAAGATCAGCACGCCGAAGGCCGAGATGTAGGAGCCGATGGAGGAAACATAGTTCCAGCCGGCAAAGGCATCCGGATAGTCGATGTAGCGGCGCGGCATGCCGGCAAGGCCGAGGAAGTGCTGCGGGAAGAACACCAGGTTGACGCCGATGAACATGACCCAGAAATGCAGCTTGCCGACAAACTCGTTGTACATGTAGCCGGTCATCTTCGGGAACCAGTAGTACCAGCCGGCGAAGATCGCGAAGACGGCGCCAAGCGACAGAACGTAGTGGAAGTGGGCCACGACGTAATAGGTGTCATGCAGCGAACGGTCGAGACCGGCATTGGCGAGCTGGACGCCGGTGACGCCGCCGACCGTGAACAGGAAGATGAAGCCGATCGCCCAGAGCATCGGCGTGCGGAACGAGATCGAGCCGCCCCACATCGTCGCGATCCAGGAGAAGATCTTCACGCCCGTCGGAACGGCGATGACCATCGTGGCGAAGACGAAGTAGCGCTGCGCGTCGAGCGACAGGCCGACCGTGTACATGTGGTGAGCCCAGACGACGAAGCCGACGGCGCCGATCGCGACCATGGCGTAGGCCATGCCGAGATAACCGAAGATCGGCTTCTTGGAGAAGGTCGAGATGATGTGGCTGATCATGCCGAAGCCCGGCAGGATGAGGATGTAGACTTCCGGGTGACCGAAGAACCAGAACAGGTGCTGGTAGAGGATCGGGTCGCCGCCGCCTTCCGGAGAGAAGAAGGAGGTGCCGAAGTTACGGTCGGTCAGCAGCATGGTGATGCCGCCTGCCAGAACCGGCAGCGACAGCAAGAGCAGGAAGGCGGTGATCAGCACCGACCAGGCAAACAGCGGCATCTTGTGCAGCGTCATGCCGGGAGCGCGCATGTTGAGGATCGTGGTGATGAAGTTGATCGCACCGAGGATCGACGAGGCGCCGGCAATATGGAGCGCGAAGATCGCCAGATCGACCGCCGGTCCCGGCGTGCCGCTGGTCGCCAGCGGCGGATACATCGTCCAGCCGCCGCCCGTTCCGTAAGCGCCTGCCGGGCCTTCGACGAACATCGACAGCAGGAGCAGCGCAAAGGCCGGAACGATCAGCCAGAAGGAGATGTTGTTCAGGCGCGGGAAGGCCATATCGGGCGCGCCGATCATGATCGGCACCATCCAGTTGGCAAAACCGCCGATCATCGCCGGCATGACCATGAAGAAGATCATGATCAGCGCGTGCGCCGTGGTGAACATGTTGAACATCTGCTTGGCGCCGTCGATCGCCGCATCGCCCTCATAGCCGTAGACCATCGAGGCCAGGCCGTGGAAGATCTGGATGCCCGGCTCCTGCAGCTCCATGCGCATGGCAACCGACAGCGCGCCGCCGATGATGCCGGCAATGATCGCAAAGATCAGGTAGAGCGTGCCGATGTCCTTGTGGTTGGTCGAGAACAGCCAGCGATTGGCAAAGCTCGGCTTGTGCCCGTGATCGTGGTGGTCGTGATCATCATGCGCGTGGCCATGATGAGCGTGATCATGAGAATGATCGTCGTGAGCGGAAGGTCCAGCCATTGTCCCGATCCCCTTTAATTACTGTGCTTCGGCAACGTCGAGGGTCTTTGCGGGACCATCGGTTGCAGCCATGAGTGTCTTGTAGGCGCCGGGCAGGTCGCTGGCGGCTGCGGTCAGCCACTGCTTGTACTTGTCCTCGGAGACGACGCGGATGGCGATCGGCATGAACGCATGGTCCTTGCCGCAGAGCTCGGAACACTGGCCGTAGAACAGGCCTTCGCGCTCGGCCTTGAACCAGGTTTCGTTCAGGCGGCCCGGCACGGCGTCGATCTTGACGCCGAAGGACGGCATGGCGAAAGCGTGGATGACGTCGGTCGGCGCAGAGGTCACGAGAACGCGGACCGTCTTGTTGACCGGCAGGACCAGTTCGTTATCGACGGCCAGAAGCCTCGGATAGATCGACTTGTCTTCCTTGCCGGCGGCGGCGCGGTCCTGATCCTTCAGCAGGTAGGAATCGAAAGCCAGCGGGCTGTCGCCCGAACCTTCATATTCATAGTTCCACTGCCACTGGGTGGCGGTCGCCTTGATCGTCACGTCGGGGTTTTCGGGCAGCGTCAGCTGCGCCGTCAGCAGATTGAACGAGGGAATGGCGAGAAGAAGCAGCACCAGGACCGGCCCCACGGTCCAGGCAATCTCGATCAGCGTGTTGTGGCTCGTCTTCGAGGGAACCGGGTTGGCGCCGGCGCGGAACTTGACGCAGACGACGATCAGCAGGACCAGAACGAAGAGCGTGATCGGAACGATAAACCACAGGGTATATTGTTCGAACCAGTGGATCTCCCGCATGATCGGCGTTGCCGCCGGCTGCAGCGTCGCCTGCCACGGCATTGGCTGGTCGGCATATGTGCCGGAAGCAAAAAGCAGACAGACCAGCGTGGTCAGGGCTGCATAAGCCTTCTTCATCACCTTATTATCTCCCTCGAGCGCTTGACCTGCAAAAATAGAGCGCAGAATCCTTGCCATCTTCTGCGCTTCAAACCACAGTTTGGCATTTGCCGCAACAGGTCAGAGCAATTGTCTATGCGGCATTTTTGCTGAAAGCATAGGCAGGCCGGAACGGCAAAACATCCCAAGTTTTTCATCAGCATATGAAAAATCGGCTTTCCGGCCAATTCGTACGCGACACATTATTTCGCAAAGGTCCAATTTCCGCCGCAGTCCCCCGGTTTTCACGGGGTGGGGCTTTTCATTTTTGGTGGGCAGCTTCAACAATAGCCGCAATGATTCGATATCCAGAGGTTTCCATGGGTTTCCGTTCCCTCGCGCAGTCGCTTCTCGTGACCGCCAGCATCGCGGCCGCAGCGGCGACGCCCGTTTTCGCACAGCAACCCACGCCGTCGCCAGCCAAGCCCCCGGCTTCCACGCCGGCCCCTGCGCCCGCCCCTGCCCCGGCGCAGCAGCCCTCGGCCGCCGCCCCGAATATCCAGGTGTCGCCCGGCCAGACCCAGCCGCAGGCGCCGGGCACGGTGAAATCCAACCACGGCGCTTGGTCTGTCGTCTGCGACAAGCCGGCGGGGGCTTCGACCGAGCAATGCGCGCTGATGCAGAATGTCATCGCCGAGGATCGGCCGGAGGTCGGCCTTTCCGTCGTCGTGCTGAAGACCGCCGACCGCAAGTCGAAAATCCTGCGCGTACTGGCACCGCTCGGCGTGCTTTTGCCGAACGGCCTCGGGCTCAATGTCGACGGCAAGGATATCGGCCGCGCCTATTTCGTCCGCTGCTTCGCCGACGGCTGCTATGCCGAAGTCGTGCTCGAGGACGAGCTGCTGAAGACCTTCCGCAGCGGCGCCCAGGCGACCTTCATCGTCTTCCAGACACCTGAGGAAGGCATCGGCATTCCGGTCGATCTCAAGGGTTTTGCCGAAGGTTTCGACGCTCTGCCTTGAGGGCATGTAAGCGCAGTACGTCGTCTTGCGACATTCCATCGCTGCACTTGCTCCGGAACCGCCTCACACTCCGTCATGCTCGGGCTTGACCCGAGCATCCACGCGGCATCCTCGGGGGCGGGCATGGATCCTCGGCTCAAGGCCTGGGATGACGGAGAATGGGGTGGCCGTCCGGCCTGAATTGGACCAGCATGTTGGGATCCGCAGGGGCATGTTTCCAGCGCAGCGATGACAGCGCTTATCCCTCCCCTGACGATATTCCATCTCTCAAGATCGCGCCGCCCGAAGAATATTCCGCATCAGGGCTTCACTCCTTATCATCAGGAGCCCTATCTAAGGCGTAAGCGCATTCCCGAACGCATGCCCATTGGAGCCACACCATGACCACCGATCTCCTGACGCTTTTCGATGCCGACGAAGCGACGATGCGCAGGCATGTCGCCGAGGCGCTGTCCGGCGCCGATGACGGCGAGCTGTTCATCGAGCATGCGCAGGCCGAAGCGCTGAGCTTCGACAATGGCCGGCTGAAGGGCGGCAGCTTCAACACCGAACAGGGGTTCGGCTTACGCGCCGTTGCCGGCGAAGCTGTCGGTTACGCCCATGCCGGCGATCTCTCGGTAGCGGCGCTGAAGCGGGCGGCCGATGCCGTCGGCGCGGTGACGCGCGGCTATTCCGGCTCCTATGCCGCCGCCCCTCAGGGCACCAACAAGAAATTCTACGGCGACCAGAATCCGATCGGCCAGCCGAGCTTCGAAGAGAAGGTCAAGGTGCTGCAGGATATCGACGCCTATCTCCGCGGCAAGAACGACAAGGTGCGCCAGGTGACGGCCTCGGTCGCGGCGAGCTGGCAGGTCGTCGACATCCTGCGCGCCGACGGGCATCGCGTGCGCGACATCAGGCCGATGACGCGCATCAACATCTCGGTCATGGTCGGTGAAGGCGATCGGCAGGAAAGCGGTTCCTACGGCAGCGGCGGTCGCATCGGCTTCGGCGATTTCATCGCCGAGGGCAGCTGGCAATACGGCGCCGACGAGGCGCTGCGCCAGGCGCTGGTCAATCTCGAGGCGATCGACGCGCCCGCCGGCACGATGGACGTCGTGCTCGGTTCCGGCTGGCCGGGAGTGATGCTGCACGAGGCGGTCGGCCACGGGCTGGAAGGCGATTTCAACCGCAAGAAGACGTCGGCCTTTTCAGGCCTTCTCGGCCAGATCGTCGCCGCGCCCGGGGTTACCGTCGTCGACGACGGCACGATCGACAACCGCCGCGGCTCTATCACCATCGACGACGAGGGCACTCCATCAGGCTATAATGTGCTGATCGAGAACGGCAAGCTGGTCGGTTATATGCAGGATCGGCAGAACGCCCGGCTGATGGGCATGGCGCCCACCGGCAACGGCCGCCGCCAGGGTTATGCCCATGTGCCGATGCCGCGCATGACCAACACCTATATGCTCGGCGGCGACAAGACGCCCGAAGAAATCATCGCCTCGGTGAAGAAGGGCATTTATGCCGTCTCCTTCGGCGGCGGCCAGGTCGATATCACCTCCGGCAAGTTCGTCTTCGGTTGCACCGAGGCCTATCTGATCGAGAACGGCAAGGTCGGCGCGCCGATCAAGGGCGCGATGCTGATCGGCAACGGGCCGGATGCGATGAAGCGGGTGTCGATGATCGGCAACGACATGAAGCTCGACACCGGCATCGGCAATTGCGGCAAGGCCGGCCAATGGGTTCCGGTCGGCGTCGGCCAGCCGCATCTGCGCATGGATCAGATCACCGTCGGCGGCACGCAGACCTGAGGCGGGAGGGACCCGATGGCGGAGATCGAAATCAGACCCTTTGCCGCCGATGACGCCGATGCGGTGCTTTCGGTGATCCTGCCGATCCAGCGCGAGGAATTCGGCATCGACATCACCGCCGATGCGCAGCCGGATCTCCGGGTCATCCCGGATTTCTACCAGTCCGGCAAAGGCGAGTTCTGGGTCGCCGTCAAGGATGGGGCGATCGTCGGCACGCTCGGGCTCAAGGATATCGGCAACAACCAGGCGGCGCTGCGCAAGATGTTCGTGTCCGCAGAGGTTCGCGGCCGTGAGCACGGCGTGGCGGCGCTGCTGCTCGACCGCCTGATCGCCCATGCCAGGGATGCCGGCCTCACCGATATCTTCCTCGGCACGACGGACAAATTCGTCGCCGCCCATCGCTTTTACGAGAAGAACGGCTTTACCGAGATTGCCAAAAACACCCTGCCCCGCTCCTTCCCGCTGATGGCGGTGGACAGCAAGTTTTATCGCTATAAGGTCGGCTGACTCCATCGGCCGAGATGCATCAGCTCTTCGCCACCTCCGCCGGCCGAAACAGCCACTTGCGTTCGATCGCGGCGGCGAGGTCGATGCCGTTGCGGTGGGCAAACAGCATGAGATGACCGAGAAGGTCGGCCGTCTCGTCGGCGAGATCGCGCTGCATGTCTTCAGGAGAACGGCCTTTGGCACGGCCCCGCCCGGTCAGCCGGTTCCAGGCCTGGGTGAGCTCGCCCATTTCTTCCTGCAATTTCAGCAGGAACCAGTCCGTATCGCGCTCGATACCATTGGCGGCGACATGAGCAGAGGAAGCGGCTTCGAACTGGTCGGCGAGACGACGCAACATGGATGTTCTCCTTTTGTTTATGGAGGAGACGCTGATTCCCGTTGCTTGTCCAGAGTGAGAATTGTGAGGTTGCGATCAGCTGTGGTCCGGCAGCAGCATGCAGTCATAGGAGCGCTGCTTCAGGGCATCGCAGGCTGAGACCGCGGCATCCTTGCTGGCAAATCCGATGAAGCGGGCGCGATAGATCCTATTGGCGCCCTGCCCGACCGCTTCGGTATAGGGCGAGGCGGAAACCAGCGGCGCGCCGCCTTCCGACTGTGCCTGGGCAAGAAGCGCACGCGCCGCATCGGCGCTCGGGGCGGCCGAGATCTGGATCTGCCAGTCGCCATCCGCCTTTTTCGCCGAAGTCTTCGCGGTCTTGCCGGCGTTCAGGATTTCGTCCATCGCGACCGGGCGCTCCAGCGGCACGACGGCGTCGTCGGCATAGGCCAGGCTCTTTGCCGCGAGATCGTCGGCCGGGCGCGGCGCGCTGAGCGGCACCGGAACATCGGAATCGTCGGCAGCCGACGCGACTTCGACAGGCTCCCTGCCGCCGACGCTCGCCGCCAGCTTTGCGCCGCCGGAGGCGCGGCCGAGATAACGGTCGAGCAAACCAGCCATCTTGTCGTCGCGGCTGCGGGCGGTGCGGCCGCCGAGCACGACGCCGACGACGCGGCGGTTGCCGTCCCTGACGGCGCTGACGAGATTGAAGCCGGAAGCGTTGGTGTAACCGGTCTTGATGCCGTCCATGCCCTGGTAGCGGTACATGAGATTGTTGTGGCCGCGCACGGTCCGGCCGCGGAAATTGAAGCTTGCCGCCGAAAACAGCCGGTATTCGTTCGGATAATTCTTCATCAGCGCGACGGCGAGCGTCGACATATCGCGCGCCGTGGTCACCTGACGGCCGTCCGGCAGGCCCGATGCGTTGACGAAGACGGTGCGGCTCATGCCGAGCTGGCGGGCTTTGGCCGTCATCATCCGGGCAAAACCGCTTTCCGAGCCGCCGAGCTTCTCGCCCATGGCGGAGGCCGCATCATTGGCGGATTTGATGATCATGCCATAGACCGCCTCGCGCACCGTGATCGTGCCGCCGGCCTTGACGCCAAGCTTGGTCGGCGGCCGCGCGGCGGCGTATTTCGACATGGTGATCGGGGTATCCCAGGCGATCTTGCCGCGCTTCAACGCCTCGAAGGTGAGATAAAGCGTCATCATCTTGGTCAGCGAGGCCGGATGGTTCAGCGTATCGGCGTTTTCGGCGGCAAGAACCTTGCCGGTGCGGGCATCGAGGATCAGCGAAGCGCTGCCGGCAAGGGCTGCAAGAGGCGCCGAAACGGCAAGCGTTACGGTCAAAACAGCCGCCAAAAGCGTTCTCATGCATTTTCCCCTTGATGCCCTGGGCCTGGATTCGCTGGCTCGATCGGCCGGCGCCTGTGCCGTAATGTGACAGAAGCGGCAAGTTTGGCGCGACTTTGAGGCAACGCCTATCATTTTTCCAGTCTTTTCATCGTCTTGGTTAACAGGAAATCAAAGACCCGTGCCATTTCGGGATTCAGCAAGGCTTAAGTCGCACTTGCTAGTTTCCGGAAAAGGATGGGGATAGGCGCTTCATGACGGGACAATTCAAGCGATTGGGCAAGCGACTGGCGATCGGTGCCGGGCTCGAGCTTTCCTGGCTGCTTTCTTCGGCCGGGCTGATGCGGCAAGCGCGCGGACCGGGCGTCATCTTCACGCTGCATCATGTCCGCCCGCACGTGCCTGAGGCTTTCGAGCCGAACGCCCATCTCGAAATCACGCCGCGTTTTCTCGATGCGGCGCTCGGGCGGCTCCGGCGGGAGGGCTATCGTTTCGTGCCGCTCGATCAGGTGCCGACGCTGCTCGCCGAACCCGATGGCGGACCGCCATTTGCGGCCTTCACGCTCGACGACGGATATCTGAACAATCTGGAGCACGCGCTGCCGGTGTTCGAGCGGCACCGGGCGCCGTTCACGGTGTTTATCGCCAAGGGTTTTGCCGAGGGTTCGCACAGCATCTGGTGGGAGACGCTTGCCGTGCTCTTACGCCGGGAAAGCGAAATCCGCTTCGATTTCGGCCGCGGCAGCGAGCGGCTGCCGCTCGACAATGCGCAGCAGCAATGGCACGCCTTCGACCGCTTCGCCCGGTATATCCACCGTTCCGACGAGGCCGGCGCCGTCGCCGCCATCGACAGGCTAGCGCGGGAAAACGGCATCGAACCGACCGATATCACCCGGCAACTGGTGATGTCGCCCGGTCAATTGCAACGGCTCGCCGGGCATCCGCTCGCAGCGCTCGGCGCCCATACGATCAGCCATCGCGCCCTGGCGCGTCTGCCGGAAGCCGAAGCGCGGATAGAAATGCAGGTTTCGGCCGATTACGTCGAGGCCGTGACCGGCATCCGTCCTCAGACGATCGCCTATCCCTACGGCACGCCGGAGGCTGCGACGGCCCGCGAGGCTGGGATTGCCCGCAATCTCGGCTTTACCGTCGCGGTCACCACCCAACCCGGGCTGCCGGCCGCGCGGCTCACCGGTTATCTCCCGCGCATTTCGCTCAACGGCTTCTACCAGAAACGACGCTATGTCTCGGCGCTCGCCTCCGGCATTCCGCTGAAGCTGATGGGCCGGTAAGCCTGTCAGGGATACATCCTGACCTTGTCCCATTTACCTTCCGGGGACGGCCGGCGGAATTCGACACGGTCATGCAGGCGGAAGTTCTGATCCTTCCAGAATTCGATCGAGGTCGGGCGGATGCGGAAGCCAGACCAGTGGGCTGGGCGCGGAATATCGCCGATGGCATAACGGGCGGTATATTCGGCCACGGCCTTCTCGAGCGCGAAACGGCTTTCAAGCGGGCGGGATTGTTTCGACGCCCAGGCGCCGATGCGGCTGCCGCGGGCCCGCGTCTTGAAATAGGCATCGGCTTCGGCGTCGGTGACGATCTCGACCGGGCCGCGCAGCCTCACTTGACGACGCAGGCTTTTCCAGTGGAAACACATGGCGGCTTTCTTCTGCCCCAAGATTTCGCGACCTTTCTGGCTCTCGAAATTGGTGTAGAAGACGAATCCGTCATCGTCGAATCCCTTCAGGAGAACCATGCGGACATTGGGAAGACCATCCTCATCGACCGTTGCCAGCGCCACGGCATTCGGGTCGTTGGGTTCGGAAGCCTCCGCTTCCTTCAGCCATTCGGCAAAGAGCTTGAAGGGTTCGCCACTTTCGGTAAAGTCACCGCTTGTTAACTCGTTTGCCGACATATTGGTTCAAATGCCCCGGATTATTCAAAACTCGCCCAGCTTTTGATAACTGGACAGGATGCAGGGTGGAAGTCATAGCAAAGTCATCTCGCCATACAAAGAGCCTGCAGCGCCGCAGCAGCGCCTTCTTCGTCATCGGCGTTGCCATGCTTTCGCTTTCCGGCTGCGTTTCGGGCGGTATGGATTTCTTGAGTGAAGCCAAGGTCGACCGGTCGGTCGCAACCGGCACCGTGCCGCAGACGCCGCCGAGCACCGACACGCTGTCCGACGAGATGACCGTGCGCAACGCCGTCACCTCGGCCGACGTGCAAAGGCTCGAGGGCCAGCCACTTCCCTGGGCGAATGCATCGACGGGCAGCGCCGGCGTCATCGATACGATCGTCGAGAACAACGAATCAGGCCAGGTCTGCCGGCAGTTCCGCACGACCCGCCATTCCTATGTCGGCATCGCCAAATTCTACGGCAAGACCTGCCTCGTCGGCGGCGGCAACTGGCAGCTTTTGAGCTTTCAGCCGGAAAGTTAATTTCCGGCGGGAAAGTTAATTTCCGGCGGGAAAGTTAATTTCCGGCGGGAAAGCTGATCCGCCTGTCCCACAGGTTAACATCCGCCCCCGTCCTGCCGAATGCTTAGCAAAGAGCTAACCATTCACGGCAAAACACTCCGCATCTCTTCGAAGAAATAAGAAGTGATTAGCAACTCCGCCCGCACGATCGGTGTTGAGAGCGGTTCTGCCTGCCTTTTCGACAGGTGGCGCCTCGCGAGTTGATTTTGGACTTTCGATATTGGACGGGGATGCGGGCAAGGCAATGGCTTCCCGCATCGCAACACCGGCGGTTTTGACATGCGCGATCCTTATAAAATTCTCGGCGTCAAGCGCGACGCGGCAGCCGACGAGATCAAGGCGGCTTGGCGCAATATGGCCAAATCAGCCCATCCCGATCACAATCAGGGCGACCCGACGGCGACCGCCCGGTTCGCCGAGATCGGCCGCGCCTATGAAACGCTGAAGGACCCGCGCAAACGCAGCCTGTTCGACAATGCCGTGCGGATGGCGGAAGCCAAGAAGCAGGAGCAGACGATCATGCAGCAGCGCCAGGCCGCCCGCGAGGCTGCCGTGCGCGCCAAGGCGGCGCAGGCCAATGCCGAACGGGTGATGGAAGAGATTGCGCGCGCCGCCCAGAAGGCGGCAGCCGACAGCTCCAGGCAACAGGCAGGATCAGCCGAGCCCGCCGACGAGATGGTCGAGCGTATTTTCGGCGCCCAGGCGCGCGCTGCCGGCGGCGGCCGGGCGCAGGGTCGCGCCCAACAGGCGCAATACCAACAGGCGCAGTACCAGCAGGCCCAAAACCAGCAAGCCCAAAACCAGCAGGCACAAAACCAGCAGGCACAAAACCCGCAGACACAGGCCGCCCAGAGCGAGGCCGGCAGGCGCGTGGATGGCGAGGCCGCCGAAGCCGAGATCAGGGGCGACGAGGAAACCGCTGAGACGGCAGCCAATCCAGGCGCCAACCTGTCTCTGCCGCTCAGCATCCTGACATCCCTGGTGCGCCGTTTCACCGGCGCCAAGGATACGGGCATGGAAAAGGCGCCGGACGAGGTCACGACCGCGACGGTGACGATCGACGACGTGCTGAAGAGCGCCTGGATCACCGCGTCGCTGCCGGAGGGCCGCGAGATCGGCTTCGCCTTGCCGGCCGGCACCCGGGATGGTGACGAAATCCGGCTCAAGGGCCAGGGCTTCAAGCTGCCGGGCATGCAGCGGGGCGATGCCGTCATCGCCATTCGCATCGCGCCCGATCCGCGTTTTACGGTCGACGGTTTCGACCTGCACGCCGTGCTGCCGCTCAGCATCGAAAATGCCGTTCTCGGCACCGAGGCGCGCATCGAGGGACCGGGCGGGCCGCTCAACGTTACCATCCCCGCATGGTCGGGCTCGGACAAGACGATCAGGATCCCCGACCAGGGCCTGCCCCGTGACGAGGGCGGACGAGGCGACCTCGTCGTCGAATTGCGCATTATCCTGTGGGAAAAGCCCGACGATAAAGTCACAGATCTCATGCGGAGCATGCGCGAGGGCCTGTTCCTGTGAAATATTTATGACTTTCGCACCCTTTGTTACGATACCTAACAGTTGATGATCCAGGCCAAGCTTGAACCGATTAACGGCCTATGCCATAGGCAGGATCGATCAGAATTCCTAGGGAGCGAAATATGGCTCAAGCATCCGGCCTCATGGCAGGCAAACGCGGCGTCATCATGGGTGTCGCCAACAATCGCTCGATTGCGTGGGGTATTGCCAAGGCCATTCATGCGCAGGGCGGCGAAGTCGCGCTCACCTACCAGGGTGATGCGCTGAAGAAGCGCGTCGAGCCGCTCGCGGCCGAAATCGGCGCCACGCTCGTCGGCCACTGTGACGTTGCCGACGAAGCAACCATCGACGCCGTTTTCGAAAATGTCGAAAAGCTCTGGGGCAAGATCGATTTCCTCGTGCATGCGATCGGCTTTTCCGACAAGGACGAACTGACCGGCCGTTACGTCGACACCTCGGCCGACAATTTCGCCAAGACGATGCAGATCTCCGTCTATTCCTTCACCTCGGTCGCACGCCGCGCCGAGAAGCTGATGACGGACGGCGGCGCCATGCTGACGCTGACCTATTACGGCGCCGAAAAGGTGATGCCGAACTATAACGTCATGGGCGTCGCCAAGGCCGCGCTCGAGGCAAGCGTCAAATATCTCGCCGTCGACCTCGGGCCGCAGAACATTCGCGTCAACGCCGTCTCGGCCGGCCCGATCAAGACGCTCGCCGCTTCGGGCATCGGCGATTTCCGCTACATTCTGAAGTGGAACGAATATAACGCACCGCTGCGCCGCACCGTCACCATCGAGGAAGTCGGCGATGTCGGCCTCTATCTGCTGTCGGACCTGTCGCGCTCCGTCACCGGCGAAGTGCACCACGCCGACAGCGGCTATCATGTCATCGGCATGAAGGCGGTCGACGCCCCCGACATTTCGGTCGTCAAGGACTGAAGCATTCCCGGAGCCTGAACCGTGCTTATCTATGTGATCAGACACGGCCAGACCGACTGGAATGCCGAGCGCCGCCTGCAGGGCCAGAAGGACATTCCGATGAATGCCACGGGCCTGGAACAGGCCCGTCAGAACGGGCTGGCGCTTGGCGACATTCTCGGCGACACGGTCGATGCATTCGACTTCGTCGCAAGCCCGCTCCAACGCACGCGCGCGACGATGGAAATCGTCCGCGCCGCCATGGGCCTGCCGCCGCTCGCCTATCGCACCGACCCCAGACTGGTGGAGATTTCCTTCGGCGACTGGGAGGGCTCGACGCTCAAGGAGCTGAAGGCGACGCAACGCGAGCGGGTGGCGGAACGCAACGCCTCGAAATGGGATTTCATCCCGCCCGGCGACGACGCGGAAAGCTATGAAATCCTCTCCTGGCGCACCGGCTCATGGCTGCAGTCCGTCGATCGTCCGACGGTCTGCGTGACGCATGGCGGCGTCATCCGCACGTTTTTCCAGACGATTTCCGACCTGCCGAAGAGCAGCGCTGCGGAAGGCGCGATCCCGCAGGACCGGATCGCCAGGATCGACACCACCGAGCAGACGATTGTCTGGCTGTAGGCATCACCAGAGCAATTCCGCTGCAGGCTTTTGCTGGAATTGCTTAGGGCGCCCCCGATCAGAAAGCCTTCGGAAGTCCGGCCTGTTTCAGCGTTTCATTGGCCGTATGGCGAGATTTAACACCATGGTCGACGGTGAAGTGGCGGCTGGAAATCGGGCTGTACCAGATTTCATGATCACCCTTTCCCGGTCGCACATATTCGCATCCCGCTTTCAGCAATAACTCTTTGAGTTCGCGGAGATAGCCGGCCATGCGATCAATAGGTCGGATTAGGGATGCGAACGAGCTGTTCGGCCATGATATGGATAGGGATTTCCGGCAAGCTGGAGGTGAAGCCGTTCAGCTCGAAAAGGTCGGTTATAGCTGCGACAACTTTAGGCTCGAGCGCTTCGAGAGTATCGGCCTCGACGGCCAAGCCTTCGATATCGTTACTGCTGGCAACCCAGACGCCAGCCTCTTCATCCCAATCCGCGCGCACTATGATCGAGGCGTGTTTCATACGATCAATCTCCATAGCGGACACGATTGTCCTACACGGTTTGCGCACCACCGTTGGCACTATGCCGACGTGGCATAGTGTACATATGTAGCGGAATGAAAGTGAATTTTATACGCCGATCTAAGCGTTAGGCTGCCTATTTGACGATATCGAGATCGTTGATGACGCGTTTGCCGTCGACCTCGGTATAGAAGACGATCACCTTCACGCCGGCTTCGAGGCCGTCGAAATTGAATTCCTCGGGCGCCTGATAGGTTTTGCCGTCATCGAGCGTCAACACGAGATTTGTTGTGTCGACCTTCTTGATGGTCGCCTCGACATCGGCGCTCTCGGCAAAACTGCTCATGGGCGACAGAAAACTTGCTGTTGCCAAAAGCGTGGCGACGACGAAACGCATGGCGACAATCCTTTTGAAACGCTGCACGAGAACATGACTGGTCACAGATAGCCTCCTGAATATGGCGAAAATTGCCCGGAAGAATGGCTTTTCCCGCCCAATTGATGAATAGGATTTTAAATATAATCAAGATGCCGCCTTAACCGCGGTTTTCCCCTTCCCATGATTTCGGCATCGCCGGCGGGCAATCGTAAATTAACCCCCGCGCCCTACAGTTGCCCGGAATATGGGAGTTTCATTTTGCTTTCCAGGCTGAGCGACAACAAGCAGTTACGGCGCGTGTTGAAGAATACCCGCGCCTCGTTTCTGGTTTCATCCTTCGTCGCCCTTGTCGTCATCATGGTCGGCTTCGGCCTCGACCGTGCCAATACTCAATCTTCCATGCGCGAACTTCATATCCGCACCGAAAGCGAGGCAAACCTCATCCGTGCCCGGGTCATGGCCGAGATCAACATGGACCTCAGCATCGTTCGCGACCTTTCCAACCTGATCTCCGTCAGCGCGGCCAGCGGAGAGGAGATCGAGCGGCAGATCAACTGGCTGCTGATCCAGAATCCGCCCTTCATCCATATCGCCGTCGCCCCCGATTTTATCGTCAGCAACGTCTATCCCCCGCAATCCGGCAATGAGCAGATCGGCCGCGACGTGCGCGAATCGCTGTTTTCACGTCAGGCGATGACCCGCGCGGCCGGCGATCAGTCGGCGCGTTTCTATGGCCCGGTCAGCACCGACGGCCGGGGCGCCTTTGCCATATTCTTCCCGGTTTTCGTCAAGGAGAACGGCGAGCGGCGGATCTGGGGCGCGGTCGAGCTCGTCATCGACCAGCAGATGTTCTACGAGACGACCGGGCTGATGCCGGCGCGCGACCGCGAGAGCCAGGAACGTTATCCGCATCTCGACCATCTTTCGATCGCCATCCGCGATGTCGGCTCGCCGGCGAAGGCCACGACAGCCGCGCCTTTCTTCGGGTCGTCCGATATCGACGACAAGGATCCGATTCGCCAGAAGATCGGCTTTCCCGGCGGCAAATGGGAGCTTTCCGTCGTCCCGAACAGCGGCTGGGACGCGATACCGGAAAACCGAACCGAGCTGCGCCTGATCGTCGCTGCCGCCGGCATCATCATCATCGTCCCGATCTTCTTTGCCACGCTGTTGCTCGGTGAGCGCAATCGCAACATCACCGAGCTGGAGACGCGCGAAGCGAAACTCAAGGAACTGTCGCAGCGGCTCGATCTGGCGCTGGAATCTTCGAATATCGGCATCTGGGAGCTGCAGGATCAGACCAGCAGCCTGCTCTGGGATGCGCGCGCCGCGGCCCTGCACGGCAAGCCGGCGCAGGAGGCAAGCCGGGGGCTCGACGAATGGCTGGCGGCGATCCTTCCCGAGGACCGAGACATCGCCGAAATGCACTTCTTCAGCTGCAGCATTGCCGGCGCTGCCTGCACGGCGCAGTACCGCATCCTGCTTGCCGATGGCGGCATCCGCCACCTGCGCTCGGTCGGCGCCTTCTATATCGATGCCGGCGGCGTCAGCAAGACGATCGGCATCGTCTGGGACGTGACCGCCGATGCGGAGACGACCGACACGCTGCGCAAGGCCAGGGACACGAGCGAGGTCAAGAATGCCGAACTGGAACTGGCGCTTGAAGAGCTTTCCAGCCGCGAGGGGGAACTCGCCGAACTGTCGAGCCGGCTCGACCTTGCGCTCAATTCCTATCAGTGCGGCATCTGGGAAGCGCGGCCCGGCCGGGGCGGCTCGATCTGGAACGAGCGCATGCACGAGCTCTACGGGCTTGCCCCTCGCAACGGCTTCATGACCGAGGAGACCTGGCTTGGCTGCATCCACCCCGAGGATCGCGGCCTGGCGCTCGAAAGCGCACGTTACTTCAAGAAGAACGGCGATACGCACACCCTGGTCTGCCGGGTGATATCAGACGACGGCTCGGTGCGCTATGTGCGCTCGGTCGGCAAGGTCCACCAGACGGGAAGCGGCGAGACGAAGATCATGGGCATCGCCTTCGATGCCACCGAAGACGTGCTGATGACGATCCGGCTGAAGGCGGCCAAGGACGAGGCGGTCGCCAAGAATATCGAGCTCGAGCTTGCCAAGAACAGGATCGAGCACAATTCGCTGCACGACCCGCTGACCGCACTCGCCAATCGCCGCAAACTCGATATCGCGCTTGAAAAGCTCACCCATGACGGCCGCCAGCAGCGGCAGAAATTCTCGATCCTGCATATCGACCTCGACCGCTTCAAGGAAATCAACGACACGCTCGGCCATGCTGCCGGCGATGCGATGCTGGTGCATGCCTCGAAAGTGCTCGCCAGGAACGTCCGCGGCAGCGATCTGGTTGCGCGCATCGGCGGCGACGAGTTCGTCATTCTCGCGCTCGACGTCGGCGACAAGGAGATGGCCGAGCTTTCGACGCGGATCATCGAGGAGATGCGCCAGCCGATCGATTTCCAGGGTTTTTCCTGCCGCTGCGGCGTGTCGATCGGCGTGGCGCTGGCCAACGGCATCCATGTCGATGCGCGCAAGATGCTGATCAATGCCGATATCGCGCTCTACCGCGCCAAAAGCCTGGGCCGCAACCGCTTCGAATTCTTCAATCACAATCTGCAGGCCGATGTCATCAACACCAAGCGCACGGCCGACGAGATCCTCGCCGGCATCGACAACGGCGAATTCACCGCCTGGTACCAGCCGCAATTCTGCGCCAGGACGATGGAACTGACCGGCGTCGAGGCGCTGGTGCGCTGGAAGCATCCGGCCAAGGGGTGGCTTACCCCCGACAAGTTCCTGCGCATCGCCGACGAGATCAATGTCGTACAGACGCTCGACCGGATCGTGCTGGAAACGGCGCTGCGCGACAAGATGCGCTTGATGGCGCTGGGCATTGCCGTGCCCAAGGTCTCGGTCAATGTCTCGGCGCGGCGGCTGCATGACGGCAGCCTGCTGGAATCGCTCGCCGATCTGTCGGTCCGCCCGGGCGAACTCTCCTTCGAACTGGTGGAATCGATCTTCCTCGATGAGAGCGAGGATGTGGTCTCGCACAATCTCGAACGCATCAAGGCGCTCGGCATCGATATCGAGGTCGACGATTTCGGCACCGGCCATACGTCGATCGTCAGCCTGTTGAAGCTGAAGCCGAAGCGGCTGAAGATCGACCGCCAGCTGGTGCAGCCGATCGTCAATGCCTCGCAGGAACGGGCGCTGGTCAGCTCGATCATCGAGATCGCCCGCTCGCTCGGCGTCGAGACGGTGGCCGAAGGGGTGGAGACGGCAGCCCATGCCGAGCTGCTGCGCGATCTCGGCTGCGATATTCTGCAGGGCTATGCCTTCTCGCGGCCGCTCTCTTTCGACGATTTCGCCACCGAAGCCACAGGAATGGGATGGCGGCTGGCATCCTGACCGCCTTCCTTTGATATGGACGGAAACAGCATTTCCGCCGCGGCCGGTTTGGCGCAAAGAAAGGCTTTTGCCTCGGCGGTTTTTTGGCCTATGAGTGTCGCGCCTTTTCAAGCAATGGCGCGATCGGCTTTGGCGCGCCACCGTGGGAACACATGTCGCACAATACATTCGGTCACCTCTTCCGCGTAACCACCTGGGGCGAAAGCCATGGTCCGGCGCTCGGCTGCGTCGTCGACGGCTGCCCTCCGGGGCTGCGCTTCACGCTCGCCGACCTGCAGGTCTGGCTCGACAAGCGCAAGCCCGGCCAATCCCGCTTCGTCACACAGCGGCGCGAGGAGGATCTGGTGAAGGTGCTCTCCGGCGTCATGCTGGATGCCGACGGCGAGACGATGACATCAACCGGCACGCCGATCTCGATGCTGATCGAAAACACCGACCAGCGCTCCAAGGATTATGGCGAGATCGCCCGGCAATATCGCCCTGGCCACGCCGATTATGCCTATGACGTCAAATACGGCATTCGCGACTATCGCGGCGGCGGCCGCTCCTCGGCGCGCGAGACGGCTGCCCGCGTTGCGGCCGGCGGTATCGCCCGCCTCGTCGTGCCTGGTGTGACGGTGCGCGGCGCGCTGGTGCAGATCGGCAAGCACAAGATCGACCGGCGCAACTGGGACTGGGACCAAGTCGGGCAGAACCCGTTTTTCTCCCCCGATGCCGCGATCGTGCCGGTCTGGGAGGAGTATCTCGACGGCATCCGCAAGGCCGGCTCGTCGATCGGCGCCGTCATCGAGGTGATCGCCGAGGGCGTACCGGCCGGCCTCGGCGCGCCGATCTATTCGAAGCTCGACCAGGATATCGCCTCGCTGCTGATGTCGATCAACGCCGTCAAGGGCGTCGAGATCGGCAATGGTTTTGCCGCTGCCGAAACCTCGGGCGAAGACAATGCCGACGAAATGCGCATGGGCAATGACGGCGTGCCGATCTTCCTTTCCAACCATGCCGGCGGTATTCTGGGCGGCATCTCGACCGGACAGCCGATCGTCGCGCGTTTCGCCGTCAAGCCGACCTCGTCGATCCTGACCGAGCGCCAGTCGATCGATGCCGACGGCAAGAATGTCGACATCCGCACCAAGGGCCGGCACGACCCCTGCGTCGGCATCCGCGCCGTGCCGATCGGCGAGGCGATGGTCGCCTGCGCCATCGCCGACCATTATCTTCGCGACCGCGGCCAGACCGGCCGTCTGAAATAGGAGCGTCCCATGTCTTACGACCAGAAGCGCGTCGTCGACGCCATCAGGGCCTTCGAGGCCGGCGAGATCGTCGTCGTCATGGACGACAATGACCGCGAGAACGAGGGCGACCTGATCGTCGCTGCCGTCCACACCACGCCGGAGAAGATGGCCTTCATCGTGCGCCACACCTCGGGCATCGTCTGCGCGCCGATGCCGAGGGAAGAGGCCAAACGCCTCAACCTCAACGCCATGGTGGCGGAAAACGATTCGGCCCATACGACGGCCTTCACCGTCTCGGTCGATTTCAAGCACGGCACGACGACCGGCATCTCCGCCGACGACCGGACGCTGACGGTGCGCAACCTCGCCAATCCGAATGTCGGCGCGGCCGATTTCGTCCGTCCCGGCCACATCTTTCCGCTGGTCTCCCGCGAAGGCGGCGTGCTGATGCGTTCCGGCCATACGGAAGCCGCCGTCGACCTCTGCAAACTTGCCGGCCTGCCGCCGATCGGCGTCATCTCCGAGCTGGTCAATGATGACGGCACCGTGACGCGCGGCCCGCAGGTGGTCGATTTCGCCGAGCAGCACGGGCTGAAGCTCGTCTCCGTCGCCGATCTCATCGCCTATCGCCAGCGCAAGGAAACGCTGATCGAACATGGCGCGAGCTTCGATGTCGACACGCCGTTCGGCAAGGCAAAGGCCCATACCTATGCCCTGCCCTGGGACCCGATGCAGCATCTTGCCGTCGTCTTCGGCGACATCCGCGACGGCGTCGACATCCCGGTGCGCCTGCATCCGGAAAATGTCGCCGAGGATCTGTTCGGCAAGAACAGCCCGGTCGATTTCTACATGCAGAAGATTGCCGAGGAAGGCCGCGGCGTCATCGTCTATCTGCGCGAGGGCTCGGTTGGCGTCGGCCACACCGACAATGGCCGCAAGGCCCGCAGCCAGGGGCGCGAGGCCCATGCCGAAGCGCAGACCCGCGACAGCGAATGGCTGGAAATCGGCCTCGGCGCCCAGATCCTCAAGGACCTCGGCGTCAGCTCGATCAAGCTGCTCACCAGCCGCGAACGCCACTATGTCGGCCTGGAAGGTTTTGGGATCAAGATCAGCAAGACGGAGATCTGCTGACGACTGCGGCAGCCGATGGCTGCCCTTTCTTTCTAGACTACTTCGGAAATACTATATTCGGTCGAACACAGGGACTGCGACCTCGCCATGTGATTGAGCACAATGACGACAATAGATCATTTCACACTAACAACAATTCCGCTTGAGCAGTATTTTTGCGATACATTTCTCGGCCACGGCACAGGATTTGTATGGCAACTCCAAGACAAATTCTACCTTGTGACCAATTGGCATGTTCTCTCTATGTGTGACTTCTTCACACGCGGCCATCTGAGATCAGACGCCGGTCGGCCAAACATGCTGCGTGGACTTTTTAACACCCGAACCGGATCATTCGAGAAGCAGCGATGGGACATTGAGATAAGAGATAAGGACGACAACCCGCTTTGGCTAGTTCACCCGAGCAGGCGCGTGGATGTCGCTGTGCTTCCGATTCCTGTGATACCGAATAATCCGATCGTTGCGCTCTATCCGCTCAATATTTTAGCAAACGCGGAATTGCGCATCGAGGTCGGGATGGAAGTGTTCATCCTCGGTTATCCGTTTAAAATCGCTCCTCCCGCTTATCCCGTCTGGAAGCGAGGAAGCATAGCATCGGAGCCGCAACTTGCTCGGTTTACAACGGATTACATGTTAGTTGATACCGCGTCGCGCCCCGGCATGTCAGGAGCGCCGGTTATTCGTCGAAGCTGGACAAACCACATGGTCCAACCAGGCGTTATGTCTCTACTAGATAAGCCACTGAATAAGTTCATTGGCGTATATTCTGGCCGCATGCCAACGGATCATCCGTACGAAGCTCAGATCGGGCTCGTATGGGATGGTTCATTAATAAACGAGATTATTGCCGGGAATACAAAAGACAACTGATCGGTTTATCGCAGGACCAATGGGTCCGTGCGGCAGGATGATCGGATTAACGCCTCACGTCGTCGCGAGAGCGAAGTTCAACGACGCCAGCCATCGAGCAACACCACCTTCTCCACACCCGCAAACCGCGCAACCCGGTCCAGCTCCGCCTCCAACCGCTCCAACCGACCGGCCGAAGGCTTCACACCCGGTTCCAGCCAGAGCCGCTTGACGTCGAGCGTCGATTTCTTCCGATCGGCCTTCATGTCGATACGGCCGATCAGCCTGTCGCCTTCGAGCAGCGGGAAGACGTAATAGCCATATTCGCGTTTCGGCTCGGGCACGAAAATCTCGATGCGGTAGAAGAAGCCGAACAGGCGTTCGGTGCGGTTGCGGTCGCGGATCATCGGGTCGAAGGGGCTGAGGACGCGGATGCGCGGCGGCGCGTCGGGGTAGCTGTCGAGGGTCGAGAGGAAATCGGCAAAGGCCCAGGAGGGGCGCGGCTTGGCCTCGAGCGCCGGTTCGATCAGCACTTCGATCAACTCGTCGCGATGGGCCGATACCCAGGCCTTGGCCTCATCGGGCGAGACGAGGTTCCAGAAGGCTGCGATTTCGCCATGGGTGGCAAAGCCGAGTCTGGCGAGCGCGCTGCGGCAGGCCCAGTCGACGAATTCCTCGCGGCTCACCTCCGGCTTGCGGAACTCCTCCGGGATAACGCGCTCGGTGAGATCATAGATCTTCTGGAAGTTCGAGCGGCCGGCGATGGCGAACTTGCCGGTGTGCCAGAAATATTCGAGCGCCGTCTTGTTCGGATGCCAGTTCCACCACCCTCCCGAGACATGGCCGTCGGCCTTGATGTCGCGCGCCAGGATCGCGCCGTCGCGTTCGACGCGTTCGTAGGTTTCCGCAAATGCCGCCTCGAAACCCTCGCCGCGCCATTTGCGCCAGCGTTCGACGATCACCTGCTCCTGATGGCGGAACTTGTGCTTCCAATAGACGAAGAAGGCGCTCGGCAGAATGGAGGCGTCGTGCGTCCAATGTTCGAACAGCGCGCCGTCCTTTTCGAGCAGCGCGGTCAGGTGCTCGCGCCTGTAGGTCTGGTTGCGGGAAAACAGGATCTGGTGATGCGCCCGCTCCACCGTCTGGATGCTGTCCACCTGGACGAAACCCAGTTCACGGATGAGCTGCAGCAGCCCTTCCTTGGTCAAAGCGCGGTTCGGCGGCGCGCTGAGCCCCTGCTTGGCAAGAAAGACACGGCGGGCGTCGGAATTGGAAAGCAGATTCGTCATGGGCACATCATAACGCGGAAAATCTTCCTAGCCACCCGATATCGCGATCGGATATCGACAGCGCGATTTGTGCTTTCATCAATCCGATGTCCCCGTATAGAAGCATTCCTGCAAGTTGGCGCCAATGGCTGCCCCTCACCCTAACCCTCTCCCCGTAAAAACGGGGAGAGGGGACGTGCCTTGCGAGAGGCACGTGGAGGATGGAGAGGTCGCGGCATATCCCCTTCGCCCCGTTTACGGGGAGAAGGTGGCGGCAGCCGGATGAGGGGCAGGCTTCGGCAATCTCCTCCCGTGAAAGATACGAGGAAATGGCTTGGACATACAATTCGAAGGCGCAGGGGTCAGTTTCGGGACGCGGGTGGCGCTGCAGCCGCTGACGCTCGGCATCAGCGGCAAGCGCATCGGCGTCATCGGGCTCAACGGCTCGGGCAAGACGACGTTCGCCCGGCTGATCAATGGATTGACCAAACCGTCGGTCGGGCGGGTCATGGTCAACGGCCGCGATACCAGCGACGAAAAGACCGCTGCGACCGATGTCGGCTTCATCTTCCAATCGCCGCAGAACCAGATCATCCTGCCGATCGTCAAAGACGATATCGCCTTCGGGCTGAAGCGGCGCGGCTTCACCAAGGCGGAGATCGAGGCGAAGGTCGAGGGCGTGCTCGCCCGCTTCGGCGCCGAGGGTCTCGCCGAGCGGCGGGCGCACGAGCTTTCCGGCGGCGAATTGCAGGTGGCCGCCCTCTGCTCGGTGCTGGCGACGGGGCCGGGCATTCTCATCCTCGACGAGCCGACCAATCAGCTCGACCTCAAGAACCGGGCACTGGTCGAGAAGATCATTGCCGGACTTGACGAAAGCGCTATCATCATCACCCATGACCTGGAACTGATCGCCGGTTTCGAGCGGGTGCTGCTGTTTCATGAAGGGCGGCTTGCCGCCGATGCGCCGGCTGCCGAAGCGATCGCGCGCTACAGGGAGATCGCCGCCTGATGCAGTCGCTCTATGTCGAAGGCAACAGCCTGATGCACCGGCTCTCGCCGCGGCTGAAGCTGCTGTCGCTGATGGCCTTCGGCATCGTGCTGTTTATCAGCGACAACCTCATCCTGCTTTCGAGCGCCGTGCTGCTGACGGCGGTTCTCTACCGCATGGTCGGCCAGCCGCTCGGCGATGCGCTCAGGCGGCTGCGGCCGATCTTCCTGACGATTGCGGTCGTGGCGCTCTTCAATCTGATCTTCAATCCCTGGCAGGCGGCGCTCGTTCCGCTGCTGCGGCTGACGGCGCTGATGCTTCTGGCGGCCGCGGTGACGGCGACGACCTCGATCACCGAGTTCATCGACGAGGTGACGGCGCTTGCCCGGCCGCTCGAACGCACCGGCTTGGTGCAGGCCGACGATATCGGCCTGGCGCTCGGTCTGGTGCTGCGTTTTGTGCCTGAGATCGTCGGCCGTTACCAGGCGATTCGCGAAGCGCATCGGGCGCGCGGGCTGAAGGTCCGGCCGGTAACGCTGCTTGCGCCGCTGATCATCCTGACGCTGAGGGATGCGGATAATATCGCCGCGGCGATTGACGCGCGCGGCATTCGGCGGCATGTGAGTTAACGATCTATAAACAGGAATTGATGATGAGCACCCGCGACCTCGTTCTTACCGCCCTCTTTGCCGCGATCATCGTGGCGCTCGGCCTGTTGCCGCCGATCACGCTCGGCTTCATCCAGGTGCCGATCACCGCTCAATCCCTCGGCGTCATGATGGCCGGCGTCGTGCTTGGCGCCCGGCGCGGCGCGATTGCCGTGCTGATCGTGCTGGCGCTGGTCGCGGCCGGTCAGCCGGTGCTTTCCGGCGGCCGCGGCGGGCTTGCCATCTTCGCCTCGCCGTCCGCCGGCTTCCTGGTCGGCTGGATTTTCGCCGCCTTCGTCACCGGTTATCTCAGCGAGCGGCTGGTCAACCATCAGCAATCCGGCCTGGTGCAGGGCGTGAGCTTCTTTCTCGCCGCCGTGATCGGCTGCATCGCCGTCCTCTATGCCTTCGGCATCACCTATCTCGCGACCGCCGGCGGCATGGGCTTCCAGAAGGCTTTCGTCGGCTCGATGGCCTTCATTCCCGGCGACGTGATCAAGGCTTTCGTCGCCGCTCTCCTCGGCCGCGCCGTCATGGTCGGCTATCCCCTGCTGCCGGCGCGCGCTTAAGCGCGTAAGGGGCAGATTGCTGCGCATGCCCAATGGCCGCCTTCCACGCGAAGGCGGCCATTATGCGTTGCAAATCAACTCGCATCGTCGACCCGGCCCAGCGGCCGCCGGTGGAAGATCGGAACGTCGTTGCGCTTCCTGCCGATCACTCTCCTCGATCCTCGATTCCCCACTTAAACCCGAGACTCTTTCGCCTGAAAACCGGTGCGTTGCCCCAGCCTGTCGAAGAGCTCCCGCAAAAGACTGCGGATCGGCGGTTCTCCCCATTTGCACACGGCGAACGACGTTGCGCAGATGATCGCGACGGCGAGAGTGAGCGCCGGCAGCGGCGCCATTCCCAGATCGGTCAGCCAATCGACAATCTGGACGCCGATTGCGAAGTGCAGGAGATAAAGCGGGTAGGTCATCGCACCGAGGGTCTTGATCGATTGAAGGAAGGAGGCCGGCAGGCGGCTGATCCGCTTGCCGTAGCCAACACTTGCAACGACCGATGTCAGCCCCGCCAGCCAGATTGCGATTGCGGGGAATGATGAGAAGGAATGACCCGCTGTCGCAAGCGTGCGGTCGCTGGCGTTCTCGCCTGCCATGTAGATCTGCACAGCCCCCGTCGCCAGGGCGCCGAGGAAACCCAGCCAGGAAATCCGGCTCATCCGGCCTTGAAACAAGCAGCCATATGTAGATGCCGAGGGCAAACTGGCAGCCGTAATAAAAGGGAATGGCCCGCCAGGCGGTCTCGGTGAATATCGTCGGGATGGCTGCATCGGGAAAGGCATATAACAGGGCGATGAAGATCGTGCTGGCCAGCGACAGGCCGAAAGCCAGAGCTGGCATCTTCGTCTTTTGCCCGGTTAGGCACATGACAAAAACGATCGCGTAGAAACAGATCTCACATGCCAGGGTCCAATATTGGCCGTCTATCCATGGCCCGCCGGGATAGAGCGTGATCGAGCGCAGATAATTCTTGATGACGCGTCGGTTGACGTCATCGGTTGCGATGACGATCAGCGTCAGCGACGCACAAATCCATACCGCCGGATAGAGCCGCAGAATTCGCCCCTTGAGAAACGACATCGCAGTGGCCGAAGCGGCGGAATTGACGATGACGAACCCCGATATGACGAAGAACAATTCGACGCCGACCCATCCGGGCTGGGCGATATTCTCGATCAGCGGCATTGGGTACGGCCTGAGATATAAGGGAGAAGCCCAGGAAGCAAATCCAAGATGAAATACCGTCACCATGAGGGCACATACGAAGCGCAGTGCGTCGATCCCGTAAATATACGGGCTTGCGGCTGCGAATTTTACCATATTGCTTGTCTCCAACACCTTCGCCCAGCACCGCCCCGCCTGACATAGGGCGGGGGATTGTCGTGGCGAGCGAGAAATTGGATTAAGTGCCGGATCCGTTCATCTATCCAAGTGTCAGATCAGTTCGGTAGTTTCCGTATGTGTCTGACATTCCGGCCTGTTTGCCGCCGCGGTACGGACCGAAATCCGGGCAACAAAAAACCGCCTTGAGGCGGTCGGGCATTCTATCGATTTCCGTTTGATTTAATCTCCTCCACCGTCCCCGCCACCTCCATCGCCGCCGTCACAGCCTCCCCCATGCCCGCCGTCGCAGCCCCCGTCGTCGGAGGCCTCGAACCCAACTCCACCATCACCGCCTGCGTCCGGACCGGCTCCGGTGTTTGCGGTGGCCTGGGCGGCCGTTCTTCCGGTTGCCGCGGTCAGGGCAAAAGCCAGGACGCCTGCAACGAACATGGTCATCAAGAGATATGAATCCAATCAGTTTCCTTTCGTTTGCCTCTCGTTTCCTGATTAAAATAGTGGATTACTTCCCCGATCTCGGCAATAGCCGAGATATGAAACTTTTATGACATTCTCGGCCCCGTCAAAACGGGATGTGCCGCCATTGGATTTCATGATCTGATGGCAAGACATAAGGATTGCGCGCGTCTGCTGCAGCGCGCCTGTGCCGGGTGAAAGGACTGTTGCTGGTGATCCGCACGAAGATCGACACACTCTGGTTCAGGCGGTGCTGCGCGTTTCACTTGCAATTCCTGCCTGATCCCGAGACTCTGTCAAAGCTCTGCGGCTTGCAGGACAGTATCGAACGCAACAGCCCAGCGCCGTTGTCGCGCGTTCCGGCAACAAGCCTGCACATGACGATCGTCACTCTGGTCAACGCAGCGACCCAAGTCAGTATTGCGAACGACGAGGTCTGGAAGCTGAACGGGGAGAAATGGAAGGAGACGGTGGGGAGATTGGTCGAGGAGACTTCGCCGTTTGACCTCCATTTTCATGAGGTTGCGGCTTCAGAGGCCGCTGTCTTTGTAAAAGCAGAGGAACCGCCTGCATTGCGCAGGCTGCGCTCGGCCATTTCAGATGCCGTCCGCTTCCAAGATTGGCGTCCAACCCCACCCCGAATAGCGCACATTACTCTGTTCAGATTTTTTGCCGAAGAATGGCTGCCGCCGGTGGAGTTCGACACAGGTCTTTTGCCCACGGGCGTGAGAGTTGGATCCCTTACATTGCTGGAGGAGCGGATTTATCCGAACGTCGAGATCACCATACT
This sequence comes from Rhizobium esperanzae, assembly GCF_014197615.1. GTDB lineage: Bacteria > Pseudomonadota > Alphaproteobacteria > Rhizobiales > Rhizobiaceae > Rhizobium > Rhizobium esperanzae_A. Next base: position 120,535 of record NZ_JACIFY010000016.1, on the reverse strand, counting down.
CGGCGAGCCGCTTCTCCAGGGCAAAAGCACGGGATGACAATGCCTCGATTTTCGAGCCGAGCCACTAATCCAAAAACCGATAAAGCCAGTCGCGCGTCTCCTCCGGCAGCGAGGCCGGCGATTGGTCTTCTTTGCTGCGGGCCTGCCAGATGATTTCCACTTCGGCGGCGCGTTCTTCCCCGATGTCGACCGAGATGAGGAAGCCGATGGAGCGGACGCCGATCTTGTCGACGGCGGCGGTGAAGACTGCCGGCTCGTCGTAGTGCAGCGGGCGGTGGAGAATGCAAGAGACTTTGCTGGGACTATAGAGCGGTTCATCGTCGACATCCGGCCGTGACGACCAGAAGCTTACAAGGACGGACTCGGCATAGGAAATATAGGAGGCCAAGAACATCCGGCCGGTCATGTCGACATCGCGAAACGGCACATGAATTTCCGCCACACCAGGGCGTTTCGGCTGATTCATCAACAACTCTGCTTACAGAACTCCTCGTCAACGACAGTAGCGACGCGGTTCCTCGAAGTAAACGCCGGAATTGCAACGCGGTAAATGGCCGGGCGGCACGGCAACAGCGCTTGTTGGAATCATCGGGCGATGCCCCATCTGCTGTGGAACATGACATAAGCGACCGATAGAGTGTCTCCATGAGCACCCGTCTTTATGAACATCCGATCTTCCTGGAACATGTGACGCCCGCCGGCCATCCGGAGCGATCGGACAGGATCCGCGCCATCAATGTCGCGCTGGAACATCCGAATTTCGAGCGGCTGGAGCGCCGGCAGGCGCCGCAGGCGAGCGAGGATGCGGTGCTGCTGGCGCATCCGGAAGAGCATCTGATCGCCGTGATGCGGGAAATCCCCGAGGAAGAGGAGCGGATCAACCAGCTCGAAGCCGATACCTATGCCAGCCAAAAGAGCCTGCAGGCGGCGCTGACCGGCATCGGCGGGGCGATGGCGGCGGTGGACGACGTCTTTTCCGGCCGGGCCGACAATGTCTTCGTCGCCGCCCGCCCGCCCGGGCACCATGCCGAGAAGACGACGGCGATGGGCTTCTGCTTCTTCAACAATGCCGCGATTGCCGCCCGCCATGCGCAGAAGACGCACGGTGCCGAGCGTGTCGCCATCGTCGACTGGGACGTGCATCACGGCAACGGCACGCAGGATATCTTCTGGGACGATCCCTCGGTGCTGTTCTGCTCGACGCATCAGATGCCGCTCTATCCCGGCAGCGGCGCCAAGGACGAGAAGGGCAAACACAACACCATCGTCAATGCGCCGCTTTCGCCGAATGTCGGCAGCGACCATTTCCGCGAGGCGTTCAAATCGCGCGTGCTGCCGGCGCTGGCCGATTTCCGGCCGGATCTGATCATCATTTCCGCCGGCTTCGACGCCCATCACCGCGATCCCTTGGCGCAAATCAACCTGACGGGCGAGGATTTCGACTGGGCGACCGGGCGCGTGCTCGAACTCGCCGACCGGCACGCGAAGAACCGGGTCGTCAGTCTGCTCGAAGGCGGTTATGATCTCGAAGGCCTCGCCGAATCGGCGGGCATGCATATTCTGAGAATGATGAAGGGTTGAGAATGACTGACAGCGCCAAGCCCGAGGTATCCGGCCTCTCCTTCGAAAAGGCGGTCGCCGAACTCGAAAGCATCGTCGCCCGGCTGGAACGCGGCGACGTGGCGCTTGATGAATCGATCGAGATCTACGAACGCGGCGAAACGCTGAAGAAACATTGCGAAACGCTGCTTTCGGCCGCCGAAAACCGCATCGAGAAGATCCGGCTCGACCGCGCCGGCAAGCCGCAGGGCGTCGAGCCGCTCGACGGGGCCTGAGGCGCCGCAACGCCCTGACGAAGGCGCTTGGCGATCGGCTTGCGGCCGATCTATGATCCCCTTGCAGAATCTCGAGGGGACGGACACATGACGGACAGATTGAAGGGCAAGGTCGCCATTATCTCGGGCGGCGCGACCGGCATGGGCGGTGCTGCCTCGAAGCTTTTTGCGGCCGAGGGCGCGCGCGTCGCGATCGTCGACCGCAATGGCCAGGCTGCGGCCGAGACCGTCAGAGAGATCCGTGATGCCGGCGGCGAAGCCGATTGCTGGACGGCCGATGTCTCCGACGAAGCCGCCGTCAATGCCGCCGTTGCGGGCGTCGAGGAACGTTACGGTGCAGTGACCGTGCTCTTCAACCATGCCGGCACGATCGTCATCAAACCCTTCCTGGAAACGACGCTTCAGGAATGGGACTGGCTGCACGCCGTCAATGTGCGCTCGATGTTCCTGATGACCAAGGCCGTACTGCCGAAGATGATTGCCGCCGGCGGCGGATCGATCGTCTGCACCTCGTCGATCTCGGCGGTCGCCGCCACCCCGATGGAAGTGCTTTACGACACGACCAAGGGGGCGGTGCATATGTTTGCCCGCGCCATCGCGGTCGAATTCCGCGACCGCAATATCCGCTGCAACGCCGTCTGCCCCGGCTTCATCCGCACGCCGCACGGGTTGCGCGAAGTCGCCGACCTGCAGGCACTCGGCGTCGATGTCTCGGATGCCGCCATCGCCGCCCAGCAGGGTCGGATCGGCGAGCCCGAGGACGTGGCGCGCGCTGCCCTTTACCTCGCCAGCGACGAGTCGAATTTCGTCAACGGCGTCCATCTTTTCGTCGATAACGGCTTTACCGCGATCTGAGCGAATGCGCGTCCAATTGGACCTGCGACGCTCCCGGCGCTATCTGTGGGGAATGCCCCTGCGAATGGAGATCCGTCATGTCCTTCTTTCCCGGTAAAGATCCCCTGCCCGGCGATGCCTTCGCCTGCGATGCGATCGAGAACCTGATCATTCCGCGCACGAGCGATATCGGCGGTTTCCAGGTGCGCCGCGCCCTGCCGACGCGGCAGCGGCGGCTGGTCGGGCCATTCATCTTCTTCGACCGGATGGGACCGGCGATCCTGAAACCCAACGAGGCGCTCGACGTCAAGCCGCATCCGCATATCGGGCTTTCCACCGTCACCTATCTCTTCGACGGCGAGATCCGCCATCGCGACAGCCTCGGCACCGAAAAGGTCATTCGCCCCGGCGATATCAACCTGATGACGGCAGGCCGCGGCATCGTGCATTCCGAGCGTACGCCCGATAATCTGCGCGGCCATCCGTTGCTGATGTCGGGGCTGCAGACCTGGCTGGCGCTGCCCGACGACAAGGAGGAGATCGATCCTTCCTTCGCCCATACGCAAAAGTCCGACATGCCGCTGATCGAAACGCCAGGCGTTCGTGGGCGGGTGGTTATCGGCTCGTTCGAAGGCATGACATCGCCCGTCGGGGTTTTTTCCGACACGCTCTATGTCGATCTCAGCCTGCAGCCGGGTGCCAGATTTCCCTTCGGCGCCGGCCATGAAGAGCGCGCCGTCTACGTACTGTCTGGCGAGGTCGTCATCGCAGGCGATCGTTTTGCCGCCGACCAGCTCCTGGTCTTCCGGCCGGGCGATGCGATCACGCTCGAAGCCGGTGGCGACGGCTGCCACCTGATGCTCTTCGGCGGCGCGGCCTTGAATTCGAAACGTTATATCTGGTGGAATTTCGTCTCTTCCTCGAAGGAGCGGATCGAAAAGGCCAAGGAGGAATGGCGCACCGGCCGCTTCGATATCGTGCCTGGTGACGAAGAGGAATTCGTGCCGCTGCCGGAAGGCTGACGGCAGCGGCGCGCCGCCGTCGGCTTCTCCGCGAATTCAACCCACCGCGAAATAGCGCGTCAGCGCGCCCTTCGTGCGGTTGACGTAGCCGTCCTGCCAGCTGTCGTCGACGTTCAGAAAGCCCGACCAGCCTTTCTTGCCCTGCTGCTTCAACTCCGCCTCGACGGCACGGAAGCGGTAATGATCGTAGACGTCGAGAATGTGGACGGCATAGGCTTCGGCAAGGGCGCGGTCGCCTTTGACGATCAGCATGTTCTCGTCATTGGCGTAAGAGGCCTTGAAGCCGAGATTGTGGCTGCCGAGGACGACGACGCACTCCTCCGACAGGGGATCGATCACCAGCACCTTGTCGTGAATGATGGCGCCGACCTTCTTGGCCGTCAGTTCTTCGGCGCCGAAATCCGCCAGCAGTTGCCGGTCGTCGATGCGCGAGGCGCGGACGATCGAGACATTGGCCTCGTCGAACGTATGGGGCGAGACGGCGTCGACATCGTCGTCCTCATCGTCGGGATCGTTCTTCTTGCCGGCGACATAATTGGGCATCGCCTGGGCGCTTGAAACGGCGCCGGTGACGATCAGCTTCTGATCCTTAACGCCGATATCGATCGCCTCGCCGACGATGCAATCCCTGCCCGACTGGCCGGGATAGAAGGCGAGGAACAGCACGGCGTGCTCGGCACGGCGCATCAGCCGGTAGACTTCACGCAGATCGGGCGGCGTCGCCTTGCCCTTCTTGCGGCTCTGCATATTCGGCGAATACCATGCCTCGATCGAAGCGCCGTTGCCGGTCGGCACAATGGACGGCGTCTCGTTCGAGCCTCGGAATTCCTTGCTCTGCTGATTGTCGGGCATGCCATCGTCGAATTCGACAGGCACTTCCAGCGTCGCATTGTCCTTCAGCATCCGTTCCCAATAGGAAATATAGGCAGCAGCGACCGCATCGTTCCTGACGATCAGCGCATTGTTGGACTGGCCGGCCAGCCCCGTGGCCGTCCAGTTGGTGCTGCCGGTGAAGACGCTGCGATCAGCGCCATCACCATCAGGCGGGATATGCACGACGAACTTGTTGTGGCCGATCTGGCTCGAATTGTTGAACATGCGGTGGTGAATTTCGACGCCGGCATCGATCAGCGTCTTGCGCGCGTGGGCATTGCGCACATCCCAATCGTCGCCGACCTTTCCCGTATTGGCGAGGATGATGCGCAACTTGTCCTTGTTGGCAAGCAGCAGGTCGAGCAGTTCCAGGTCCTCCAGCTCATAGAGGGCGACAAGGAAGCGGCCGGGCGCATTCATGAAGTCCCTGAGCATCGGAATGACATCGCCGGCAAGATATTTTCGGATGCCGTTTTCCGGATTGGAGATCATGTCGATCAGTTCGTTCGGCTGCTTGACACCATCTTCCAGCAGAACGTTGCGCAGCCATTGCGCGGCAAGGATACCGTTGGTGAAGCTGGATTCGAACTGGCCGCGCTTGCGCGTCACATGCACCGGATTGGAGGCGACAGCCGGCCCGAGATAACCGAGCGGGCGTGGAGGCCCCTCATAGGCCTTGACCGCAATTTTCTCGAAGGTGCCGTCGAGCTTCCTGATCGGCCTGCCCTTTTCGTCCCGCTTGTTGATCTCGACCATCTCAGGCGTCGGATCGAGCGCGGCCGTCATGCCCGGCTTCAGATCGCCGAGCGGACGGATTTCATAGCGCACGCGGACCTCGTCCGGCCGCCGTTTCATCTCGTTGCGCCGCTTGCGCAGCGTCAGATCGCGCCAGGAGAGCTTCTGCACCGGCCAGATCGAGGTAGTTTGCGGCAGCCAGTGCGGATTGCGCTGTCCCTTGAAGGCGACCCAGGCCGCGCAGGTCACCCGGTCCTCGCTGCCATCGGCTTTTTTCGACACGTTTCCCTGTTCGTCGAGATAGACGCGGACGACTTCGAAACCAAGGCATCCGTCGATCTTGTCATCGATGTCCCAGGCCACATAGGCGACCTCGTTGTTGACATAGGCATGCGCTGCAACAATCGTTCCCATGACCTGTCCCCCCGTCAGCACGGCAACATTGCTACCATTCCGTGTCATATTCAAGCCGATCGCCAGCTCTTCGCGCGTTCGATCGCCTTGTTAAAATCAGGCAAGTGCAACTCACAGAAATAGAAAGTGATATCCTCCGAAACCGCTCACACTTTTTTCCGCCATGCTCTAAGGTGAAAACCTTCGGTTCCTGAAATGCACTTGTTTTGCCCCGATCTAATCGAATAAAGCGAAACAAGGAAAAGCAAGAAAGAGCGCCCGCCCGTGACACAACTGCCGAAGACCCCTCTGCTCGACCAGGTCATCTATCCCGCCGACCTGCGCAAGCTCGAGGATCGCGACCTGCCGCAGCTTGCCCGCGAGGTCCGGGACGAAATGATCGATGCGGTGTCGCGCACCGGCGGTCATCTCGGCGCCGGTCTCGGCGTGGTCGAGCTGACGATCGCCATCCACAGCGTCTTCGACACGCCTGACGATCGGCTGATTTTCGATGTCGGCCATCAATGCTATCCGCACAAGATCCTCACCGGCCGGCGCGACCGCATCCGGACGCTGCGCCAGGAAGACGGGCTTTCCGGCTTCACCCGCCGGGCGGAGAGCGAATACGATCCGTTCGGAGCGGCGCATTCCTCGACCTCGATCTCGGCCGGCCTCGGCATGGCGATCGCCGCCGATCTCGACAAGAACGACCGCCGCGTCATCGCCGTCATCGGCGACGGGGCGATGTCCGCCGGCATGGCCTATGAGGCGCTCAACAATGCCGGCGCGCTCGATGCCCGCCTCATCGTCATCCTCAACGACAACGACATGTCGATCGCGCCGCCGACAGGGGCGATGAGCGCCTATCTCGCCCGCCTCGCTTCGGGCCGCACCTATATGGGCTTCCGCGACTTCGGCAAGAAGCTGACGGCCTATCTCGGCAAGAACATCGACCGGGCGATCACCCGCGCCGTCGAGCATGCGCGCGGCTACGTCACCGGCGGCACGATGTTCGAGGAAATGGGCTTCTATCATATCGGGCCGATCGACGGCCATTCCTTCGACCACCTGCTGCCCGTCCTGCGCAATGTGCGCGACAATGGCCGCGGGCCGGTGCTGATCCATGTCGTCACCCAGAAGGGCAAGGGTTATCCGCCGGCGGAAGCCGCCGCCGACAAATATCACGGCGTCAACAAGTTCGACGTCATCACCGGCGCCCAGGCGCGGGTCAAGCCGAATGCGCCGAGCTATACCAGCGTCTTTGCCGAAGCGCTGGTGCAGGAAGCGACCCTCGATGACAAGATCGTCGGCATCACCGCCGCCATGCCGAATGGCACCGGCCTCGACAAGCTCGCCGAAGCCTTTCCGTCGCGCTGCTTCGATGTCGGCATTGCCGAGCAGCATGCCGTGACCTTCGCCGCCGGCCTTGCGGCCGAAGGCTACAAGCCTTTCGCCGCCCTCTATTCGACCTTCCTGCAGCGCGCCTACGACCAGGTGGTGCATGACGTGGCGATCCAGGGACTGCCGGTGCGCTTCCCGATCGACCGCGCCGGTTTTGTCGGCGCCGACGGGCCGACCCATGCCGGCTCCTTCGACACCGCCTTCCTCGCCACCCTGCCCGGCTTCGTGGTGATGGCGGCGGCCGACGAGGCCGAACTCAAGCACATGGTGCGCACGGCAGCCGCCTATGATGCCGGCCCGATCTCGTTCCGCTATCCCCGCGGCGAAGGTGTCGGCGTCGACATGCCCGTGCGCGGTGAAATCCTGCAGATCGGCAAGGGCCGCATCGTCAAGGAAGGCGCCAAGGTGGCGCTGCTTTCCTTCGGCACCCGGCTTGCCGACTGTCTGCTGGCCGCCGAAGATCTCGATGCCGCAGGACTTTCGACGACGGTCGCCGATGCGCGTTTCGCCAAGCCGCTCGACCACGACCTGATCCGCCAGCTTGCCCGCCACCACGAAATGCTGATCACCGTCGAGGAAGGCTCGGTCGGCGGCTTCGGCAGCCAGGTGATGCAATATCTCTCGAGCGACGGCCTGCTCGACAACGGCCTGAAAATCCGCTCGCTCGTCATGCCGGATATCTGGATGGAGCAGGCCAAGCCGGAAGCGATGAACGCCCATGCCGGCCTCGACCGTGCCGGGATCGTGTCGACCGTGTTCCGGGCGCTGGGGCGTGGTGTTGCTGTGGGCGTGGCTGGGTAGTTGATTATGTGAGGGTGTGCCGTGTGGCCCCCCTCATTCGCCTATGGGCATTCAGTCGAGCCGCGGGTCTCGGCTGTCCTTCGGGCTGCTGAGGGAGCCAACTCGTAGGATCAAAGCCGATGACGGCGAGCGAGGAGAAGTCCGAGCCAGGCTCGCTGTCGATCCGGAAACCTCGACCTTAACTGCACAGCGTATCCAACGCTGATTGTGCCGCAGTGAGGTCCACGATTTGATGCTTGGCGTCAAACATATGAACCGCCGCTCGCAGACGCGTTGCGGCATCGTCGACGCGACCTTGTCGTGCCAGAATTGGTGCCAGGTGTGTGATGGCGCGAAGCTCAAAAAGTTTTGCTTGCTGCCGACGGGCAGTAGCGATGGCTGTTTCGAACAGCTGCGCGGCGCCCGTCAGATCGCCTCCTTCCGCGGCGATTTGGCCACGAAGGCGAATACATTCTGCTAAGTAAGACGCTTCATCAGTATCGAAAACAAGGGTATCGACGTCATCAAGTATGCGCGATGCGTCTTCGACGCGACCGGCCCGCAGGAGTAGATCACAAAGTGCGCATATTTTCTCAGGGGTATGAAATACGACGCCCTGGCCACGCCAAAGACCAATGCTCTCCCCGACATCATCGATGCCAGCGTCCAGTTCGCCCAGATGCGCGCGGGCATAGCCACGCCACCTAAGGCCGCTGCCTCGACGTGCCGTGTAGCCATGCAGTTCGCTAATCTCGACTATCTTGTCAGCATTTTCTAGCAGTTGTTCATATTGACCGAGTAGCGCCTCCAATTCGCACCGTTCCAGGAGATACCAGGCGAGGTCGAAGGGCTTCTCTAGCTGACCAAAATTATGAAAAATGCGTTCCTTCGTTTCGACTGCGCCGTCAAAGAAACCCAATATCAGCAATGACTCGCTAAGATAGCCCAGGGCCGCGAGACGCTGATCCACGCCAGCGAACAAAATACGACCGTCTTCGTCGACACTATCAATCAAACCGAGCGCATTCCGCAAAGCATCCGCCGCCATCGACTGTTCTCCCCGGTTGAAGTGAGCCATCCCCTTGGCAGCCAAAAGGCCACTCAGATAGGTCTTGGGAAGAAGATTGGAAGAGCTTGCCAGCTGCTCTTCCACCAGGATCAGGTAGTCGTAATTGCGGCCAGAAGCATAATAAAATGGCGCGAGTGACAGCACTACGTCACATTGCAACTTGACCAGACCAGTGTTTGCGGCGGCAAGATGCGCGTCTTCAAGCGTTTTCCCAAGGCGCTCGGAGCGATACCCCTCGGCCTGCATCAAAGCATTGGCCATGGAAAGGTGGAGACGTGTCATCCGTTCGGCGCCGCCGGATATATCACCCAGTCTCTTGCTGCACTCGATCGCACTGGCAAAATGCGACACCGCTTCGCGAGTGGCAGCTCGGGCCACCGCGGCCTCTCCCGCCTGTTGCCAGCGCTCGAGAGCCGCCGCCCAATCTCCGGCTTCTTGCAAATGATGCGCGAGAAGTTCGGGTTGCGCGTCGGTGATTTCGGTCCATCGTTCCTCTAGCGCGATTGCGACACGCCTGTGCAATTCCTGGCGCTTGCCGCGTAGCAGCGTGCCATAGGCTACGTCCTGAACGAGCGCATGTTTGAAGAGGTATATGGCCAGTGGCCGCGTCCCGCGACAGAATGCAAGACCGGCGGCGACGAGCTGATCCAGCGCTCCATCCAGCTCAATCGCGTTTCGCCGTGCGACGGCTGCCAACAATTCGTAGGAGAATTCGCGTCCGAGAACAGCGCCGACCTGGGCGACCTCCTTGGCGACAGAGCCAAGACGGTCGAGCCGCGCCATCAGTGAAGCCTGCAATGTGGCCGGAACGTTCAACGCAGTCGTGGCCGCATGCGAAAGGACGGTATGGGCATCGCCACTCTCCAGCACTGCCTTCGTCAGCTCTTCGATGAAGAGTGGCACTCCATCGGTACGCTCGACGATCTCCGCGGCCATTTCGCTCCGCAGTTCTCGGCTGCCGACCACTTGCTCAACGAGTGCTGCGCCTTCACGTGGGCCGAGCCGATTGAGCAGCAGCATCGTTACGTGGGCCTGATCGGTCCACGTCGGTTCAAACTCGGGACGGAACGTGACGAGAAGCAGGACCCGCAGGCGAGGCACCCTCTCGATGACGAGGTCGAGCAGCTCGCGCGAACTGGGGTCGAGCCAGTGCACATCCTCGAAGAGCATCAGAACCGGGCCTTGCCGCGACAGTGCCTCGAGCTGACCGATCAGCGCCTCGAACGTTTTTTCTTTCTTTCGCTGCGGCGTGAGCTGAAGAGGTGGGAAGCGGCCGTCGATCGGCAGCGACAACAGCTCGGCGAGCAATGTTCCGTCCTCGGGCGAGGCTGGAGCAAGCAGCGCCACCAGTTTGTCGAGCTTCCTGTCCGGCGTGTCCTCCCGTTCAAACCCGGCGGCCCGTTCGAGCTGCGCAATGGTCGGATGGAGCGCGCTGTCCTGGCGATGCGGTGAGCAGAAATAGCGAAGGCGGGTATGCGGCTCATTCTGGATGCGCTCCTGCAAGGCGACGATGAGGCGGGACTTGCCGATCCCAGCCTCGCCCGAGAGCAGCACGACGCGGCCTTCACCACTTTTCGCGCAATGCCATTGTCGCAGCAGCACCTCGAGCTCTTCCTCACGGCCGATCAGTGACGGAGGGGTGGACCCGTGCAGCGCCTCGAACCGGCTGGCGACGGCGCTCTCGCCCACGACCTGATATGGACGGATGGGCTCCGGAAAACCTTTCACAGCGATTGCCCCAAGATCGCGGTATCGGAAAAGTTCACCGAGCAACTGCCGCGTTTGCGGTGCGATCAGAACTGCATCGGGCTCGGCAAGAGCTTGCAAACGTGCGGCAAGGTTCGGTGTCTCGCCAATGACGCCGCGCTCCTGTCCTTCGTCCGAGGTGATCAGATCGCCGACGACCACCTGGCCGGTGGCAATGCCGACGCGTACCCGCAAAGGCTCGGACTGCTGCAGCCGCGCGATAGTATCCACGAGAGCAAGGCCAGCTCGCACCGCCTGCTCCGCGTCGTTCTCGCGCGCCTGCGGATAACCGAAATAGATCAACACGCCGTCGCCCATGTACTTGGCCACAAAGCCGGAGAAGCGGGCGATCGTATCAGCGACACAGCGATGGAAAGCCCCGATGATCTCTCGCAGATCCTCGACGTCGAGCCGCGACGAAAGCGCTGTGGAGCCGACGAGATCGACGAACATCACGGTGAGCTGCCGGCGCTCGGCGACGGGCTCGGCAGCGCTCGAATCGGAGCGATTTGCAGTCCGCCCCAATTCGGCGATTGCCCTGAGGAGCCGCTTGCGATGCCCGAGCAGAATCCCGAGCTGGCAGAGGTCTGCGTCGGTCAGGTCGGACAGAACGTCTGCATCGATCGCATTCTCGTGGAATGCCTGTTCGTATTGCTCGAGGCCAAGGCCTCGCAACCAGGAGGCAATGTCCACGACAGCTTCCCCCTCGCCAGAATTCGTCTTTAAGAACATACTAAACTAAGAGGTGCCGCCGCGTCATCATCATTGCGTGAACGTCGTCAGTTCCCTGAAGCGATAAATCGCCCCCTGGCGGCAGCGGCAGCGGCACGGCGGCCCATATCTCGACCAGGAATTCCACGACACTGGCACTATGGGGTGGCCACCTTGCTCTCGATAAAGCGGATCGCGTCAGGTTTTTCGTCCACCAGACGGGGCCGTCGAAACAAAGAAAGGCGGCACATCTCTGCGCCGCCCTCTGCACTTTACGTTCCTTCCGAAAGCCCCGACTCAGAACTCCGTCCACTCTTCCTGAACCGCAGCCGCAGCACTTGCCTGTCTGCCGCCGAAGGCCTTGGTGACCTTGCCGGCGAGGGCGCGGGCCGGTGAGGCGACCGGGCGGGCGTTTGCGGCGGCAATCGTTGCACGCGGCGCCGGGGCCGTCTGGCCGAGCTTGAACTGGTGCAGCAATTCGTCCAGCGCGCTCGCTTCCTGAGCGAGCGCATGGCTTGCCGCGGTCTGCTCCTCGACCATGGCCGCGTTCTGCTGCGTTCCCTGATCCATGTTGTTGACGGCGGTATTGATCTCCTGCAGGCCGATCGACTGTTCGCGCGTGGCGGTGACGATCGCGCCGACATGGCGGTTGATCTCCTGCACCTCGGCGACGATCGCCTCCAGCGCCTTGCCGGTCTCACCGACGAGAGAGACGCCGGCAATGACCTGTTCGCCTGACGTGGTGATCAAGGCCTTGATCTCCTTGGCGGCATTGGCCGAGCGCTGGGCAAGTTCGCGCACTTCCTGGGCGACGACCGCAAAACCCTTGCCGGCATCGCCGGCGCGGGCCGCTTCCACACCGGCGTTGAGCGCCAGCAAGTTGGTCTGGAAGGCGATGTCGTCGATGACGCCGATGATGTTGGAGATTTCGCCCGAGGACTTCTCGATCTGCTGCATGGCGGAGACCGCCTTGCGAACGACATCGCCGGATTTTTCAGCGCCGAGGCGAGTGCGCTCGACGAGATTGCCGGCATCCTCGGCGCGCTTGGCGCTGTCGCGGACGGTCGTCGTCACCTGCTCGAGTGCTGCGGCGGTCTGTTCGACGGCAGCGGCCTGCTGTTCGGTGCGATGGGCCAGATCGTCGGCGGCCGAGCGGATCTCGCCGGCGCCGGCATTGATCGCCGAAGCGTTGCGGCCGACCGACTGGAGGGCTGCCTGCAGCTTTTCGACGGCATTGTTGAAGTCGTTGCGCAGGCTGTCATATTGCGGCGCGAACGGCGTCTGGATGCGGGCGGCGACATCGCCGTCGGCAAGTGCGGCGAGGCTGCCGGCAAGCGCGTCGATGGCGTAGCGGATCTCGCCTTCCTCGCGCGCCTTCTGCTCGTCGCTTGCCTGGCGCTGGCGCTCGGCTTCGCCGCGCATGCGGTCGGTCTCGCCGGAAAGCCGCAGCTTCTCGATCGCCGCCTGCTTGAAGACCAGCACCGATTGGGCCATGCGGCCGATTTCGTCACCACGCTCGACGGCCGGAACCTCGATGTCGTTCTGACCGCCGGCGAGGCGATCCATGGCCGCGGTCATGCCGACGACCGGGCGGACGATGGTGCGCGACATCAGCCAGGCGAGCAGGGCGGCGGCAAGCGAGGCGAGGATGCCGCCTGCAAGCAGCGTCGTCTTCAGATCGCTGTTGGCCTCGGCGCGAACCGTGGCGAGCGCATCGGACTTTTCACGGGCACTGGCCTTGATCTTGGCGGAAGCCTGGCGGAAGCCGTCGAGCTGGCCCTTGGCGGCGTTGACACCGATCTTGACGACCTCCTCGATCGGCATGTCGGTTTCCTTGCGGGCCTTGGTCTGCGGCTCGGCAAGCTCATGAAAATAGAGGTCGGCTGCCTTCTGCATGCCGTCGATCATCTCGAGCAGTTGCGGCTCTGCCGCGGCCGTCTGCCTGGCGGCGGCGATCGCCTTCAGCATGCGCTCGCGATTGGCGAAAATATCGCCATAGGTGCTGTCGCTGCGGAAGAGGATGAAGCCGCGCAGGTTGACCGCCTGCTCGAGCATCGCCTGCAGCGCATCATCGATCTGATTGACCAGCAGCTCGGACTTTTCCTGCTCGGCGGAAGCCGCCGCCGATGCCGTCGCCTTGGAATAGACGAAAACGGAAACGGACATGAAGATGAGAATGAGGGCTGCGAACGTGGCCGCAAGCTTTCCGTTCAAGGATATGTTTTTAGCGGACATCGGTGAATTTCTCCTGACGACAGTCGACGCGGTAAAAGGCGGGCGCGCGCGACGCGCAACCGCAAACCTTCTGAATTGGGAACATGATCGGCGGGGAGGACGCCTTGCGCCTTCATGGCACGAAGCGGTTCAAACGAACCGCTGCAATCGCGCCGAAGCTATGCGGGCGAGCTTTAGATTTGTTTAAATTAGGCGGCGCAGCAGCGGCCCAAGCCATGATTAAACTTGCTTAAATTAAGGCGTCTTCGTTTCCGCTTCCGGCGGATTGAGAATCAGGATGTCGAAATCCTTCTCGGGATTGAAATCCTCCGCCGTCATCCGGAAGGTCGTCGGGCCGATCTTCTCGACGTTGCTGCCGCAGAAGCTGATGAGACTGCCGGGCTTGCCCTTGTCGATCGTCAGCTGGAAGCGCTTGATCGGCCCCGCCCAATTGGCGCCCGTCGACAGCACATAGGAGATCCAGCTTTCGGTATAGTTGGCGCCGCCCGTCTCGGCTTCCGCGGCCCGCTGCCGGACGGTCCTGACAAAGTCCGCATCCAAACAGTATTTGCGGGAATATTCCTCGAAGCGTTGGCCCTTCGCCTCGCCACCTTCGAGAAAGCTGATGGCGACGGTGCCGCCGACGGCCGGCGTATAACGATGCTGGACACTGACCTTCTTCTTCGCCGGAAAGGTGGTGCGCCACCAATAGGTCGAACGCAGCGTCCAGAGCGGCACAAGATCGGCGTCCGTCATGGCATAGATCAGGCCGCGGGCGATCCAGTCTTTTCGGACGGCTTCGGGAAGCTTGGCGAGCGCATCCTGGGTCTTCTGGCTGTAGGGCAGGACCGGTATATGGTTTTTGGCGAGTTCGTCGGTGACGTCGATGCCGAGCGAGACGACGCGCTGCTGCAGTTTGGCGGTGATCGGCCTGCCGTCCTGCACGGTGGAAAAATGCAGGAAATTATCGCTGTCATAGTCCGATATGGCGGAATTGTTGTCCACCTGACCCGATATGTCGGGCATCGGGAAGGCGACAAGGCTGTCGACATCCTTGTCGGAGGTGTTCTCGAAGACATAGTCGACACGCACTTGCGAAGCGGAGATGAAGAGATCCTCCTCCGCCATGCTGACATCGTCGGATTGGGCAAAGATCAACCCACCGGTCTTTACCTCGGCCATGGTGTCGTTCGCCAGCGCCGGCGATGCGATCCCTGCCGCGACGAGAAGAGTGAAGAGCTTCAGCATAAAACACCCCCGTGTCTGCGGCCGCCCCGCGATTGCCGCGGCAGAATTATCGCCGAAAGCTTTTGAGGGTCAATGACGCTCCCGGGAACAAAACGCTTGCAACCGGCGGCTTTGCCGGTCATTCACAGCCGATGTCCGATCAAAACAGCCAACGCCTCGACCAGCTTCTCGTCTCCCGCGGCCTTTTCGCCAGCCGCTCGCGGGCTCGCGACGCTGTGCAGCGCGGCACCGTCAGGATCGCCGGCCACGTGGTGACGAAGGCCGGAGTGCTGATCGGCGAAGATGCCGTCATCGAGATCGACGATCCGGCGCAGGACTATGTCTCGCGCGCCGCACTGAAGCTTGCCGCCGCCCTCGACCATTTCCGGCTCGATCCCGCCGGCCATCACTGTCTCGATATCGGCGCTTCCACCGGCGGCTTCACCGAGGTGCTGCTGCAGCGCGGTGCCGCGCATGTCACCGCGATCGATGTCGGCCATGGGCAGATGCATCCGCGCATCGCCGGCGATGCACGCGTGACCAATCGGGAAGGCCTCAACGCCCGCAATTTGACGGCTGACGATATCGGCCGACCCGCCACCTTCATCGTCTCCGACGTTTCCTTCATCTCGCTGAAGCTGGCGCTGGCCCCGGCTCTTGAGATCGCCGAGCCGGGCGCCGTCGCCGTGCTGCTGGTCAAGCCGCAGTTCGAGGCGGGGCGCGAGGCGATCGGCAAGGGCGGGCTGCTGAAAGACCCCTCCTCCGCGCCCGCCGTCGCTGCGGAACTCGCGCGCTGGTTCACCGAGGATATGGGCTGGAACAGCCTTGGCCTCATCCCCTCCCCGATATCAGGCGGCGACGGCAATCGGGAATATCTTCTGGCAGGATTGAAACCGTGAGCACCGAAACCGTCACGATCGAAAAACTCGGCGCCCAGGGCGACGGCATTGCGAGCAGCGCCGCCGGACCTGTCTATGTGCCCTTTTCTCTGCCTGGAGAAAGCGTGGCGATTGCCCGCGTCAAGAGCCAGGGCACGATCATCTCGATCACGACGGCCTCGCCCGACAGGCAGGAGCCGCCCTGCCGGCATTTCGGCCCTGACGGCGTCAACGGCACCTGCGGCGGCTGCACGCTGCAGCATATGGCAGATGGCCCCTACCGCGCCTTCAAGCGCCAGCTGGTCGTCGATGCGCTGAGATCCAAGGGGCTGACGCCTGATGTCGGCGAGATCGTTCCGGCCCGGCCGGGCGAACGCCGCCGCGTGGTGTTTGCGGCGCGCAAGACCGAGAAGGATATGCTGATCGGTTTCAACCAGGCCGAAAGCCATCATATCGTCGCGATCGAGGAATGTCCGATCTCGTCGGCAGGGATCATCGCCCGGCTGCCGGCGATCAAGGCGATCGGCGCTTCGCTGGCGACCAATGCCGAACCCTTCCGCATTTCAGTGCTCGAAACGCTGTCCGGACTCGATGTCGCCGTCGACGAGGTGAAGAAACTGTCCGACCCGCAGCGGCGCAAGGCGATCGAAACCGTGCTCAGCCTGCGCGGCATTGCCCGTGTTTCGCTGAACGGCGAAATCCTCGTCGAGCCGGCAAAGCCGCTCATCGATTTCGGCGGCGTCCAGGTTTCGCCGCCGGCGGGCGGCTTTGCCCAGGCAACCAAACCGGCGGAAGAGGCAATGGCCGAGTTGGTGCTTGCCCATGTCGGCAAGGCCAAGCGGATCGCCGATCTCTTTGCCGGCGCCGGCACGTTTTCGCTCAGGCTGGCGCGCATCGGCCGGGTGCATGCGGTCGAGGCCGAGGCAGCGGCGCTCGCAGCCCTCGATCAGGCCGCCCGCAAGACGCAGGGACTGAAGCCGGTCAGCATCGAAAAGCGCGATCTCTTCCGCCGTCCGCTGATGACGCAGGAATTCAAGCCCTATGACGCCGTCGTCTTCGACCCGCCGCGCGCCGGCGCCGAGTTCCAGTGCAAGGAACTCGCCCGCTCCGCGGTGAAGAAGATTATCGCCGTCAGCTGCAATCCGCTGACGCTGGCGCGCGACCTCGCGATCCTCGTCGAAGGCGGTTATCGGATTACCGGGGTGACGCCGATCGACCAGTTCCTCTGGACCTCGCATGTCGAGGTGGTGGCGACGCTGGAGAAATAGGCGCCGATTGCCGCCGGCATCAGCGACGCATGAAGGCTTCGAAAGCGGCCCGGGCCTCGGCGCTCTTGAGGCGCGCCGAGAAATGCCGGGCCTCCTCGTCGATGCGGGCGATGATTTCGCCGCGCTCGCCGCGGATGAGATCGCGGGCGATGCGCAGCGCTTCCGGCGGTTTGGCCGCGAGGCGCGCTGCGGTGGCAAGCGTCAGGCCATCGACCTCCGCGGCTTCAACGACCTTCCAGACCAGACCCGCTTCCTTCGCCTCTTCAGCCGAAAAGGCTTCGCCAGCCGCAAGCAGGGCGAAGGCGCGCTGATGGCCCATCAGCCGCGGCGCGACGAGGCTCGAGGCCGCCTCCGGCACCAGCGCCAGATCGACGAAAGGTGTGCGGAACTGGCTTCGATGCGAGGCGATGGTCAGGTCGCAATGGAGATGGATGGTGGTGCCGATGCCGATCGCGAGGCCATCGACGCCCGAAACGATGGGCTTTTCGGCCTTCACCAGCGCATAGAGGAAATCGAGGAGCTCCGGCCCCAGGCCGCCGCCCATCGCCGCGGCGAGAAAATCGCCCATGTCGTTGCCTGCCGAGAAAGAGCCTTCGGTGCCGAGGAAGGCCGTGGCGCGGATCTCGGGATTGGCGTTCGCCGCATTCAGCGCATCGGTCATCACACGGTACATGGCCCGCGTGATGGCGTTCTTCTTTTCCGGCCGGTTGAAGCGGATGGACTGGACGCCGGGATGGGCGGCCGGCTGCTCGACGACGATATGATCGCTCATTGGTGTTCCTCTCAGGCCAGCAGGATGCGGGCGGCGGCAAGACTTTCCGCGCCGTTGACGACCCGGTCGCGAAGGGCGGCGGTGTCCGCCAGCAGGTTTTCGGCGGCGAAACGGCAGAGGGCGATCCGGCCTTCGCCTCTTCCATCCGCACTCCCAGCGAGGGCGCCCTTGGCGAGATAGCAGCCGGTGAGCACGAGCCCGAACAGGCGCTGGTAGGGTGTCGCGCCGGCGAGCGCTTCAGTGGTCTTGCCTTCGGTCAGCATCTGCAACAGCCAGGCGGTCGCCGCTTCGAGATCAGAAATCGCTGCGTCGAGGCGCACGGCGGTTTCGCCGAAACCGTCAAGATTCGAGCGGCTGATGTCGTCGGCCAGTTCCTTGAGCTCGGCGATTAAGCCTCTCACCTGATCGCCGCCGGAGACCGGCAGTTTGCGGGTGACGAGGTCGATCGCCTGGA
The DNA here is from genome assembly GCF_014197615.1 of Rhizobium esperanzae. GTDB lineage: Bacteria > Pseudomonadota > Alphaproteobacteria > Rhizobiales > Rhizobiaceae > Rhizobium > Rhizobium esperanzae_A. The sequence continues at coordinate 102,323 of NZ_JACIFY010000016.1, read as the reverse complement.
TGCCGTTGGTGCCCTCGTAGATCGGCGCGATACGGGCATCACGGAGATAACGCGCTGCACCCGTCTCTTCGATGAAGCCCATGCCGCCATGCACCTGGATGCCGAGCGAGGCGACGTCGACGCCGGCATCGGTCGAAAAGGATTTGGCGATCGGCGTCAGCAGCGCGGCGCGCTCCTGCCAATGGCGCTTGCTGTCGCCGGCCCGGTGGGACATGTCGATCGCATGGGCGCAGGCATAGGAGATGGCGCGTGCCCCCTGGGTCAGCGCCTTCATGGTCAGCAGCATGCGGGCGACGTCGGGATGTTCGACGATCGGGCTCATGCCGGCGCCGCTCCAGCCGGGCGCCCTGCCCTGGGTGCGTTCCCTGGCATAGGCAAGGGCTTTCTGGGTGGCGGCTTCCGCGATCGCGACACCCTGCATGCCGACAGCCAGGCGGGCATTGTTCATCATCGTGAACATGCAGGCGAGCCCCTTGTTCTCCTCGCCGACCAGCCATCCGACAGCGCCCTTTTCGGCGCCGAACCGCCCGTCGCCATAGATCATCGTGCAGGTCGGCGAGCCGTGGATGCCGAGCTTGTGCTCCAGCGAGTGGCAGAACAGATCGTTGCGGGGGCCAAGCGAGCCGTCGTCGTTCACCAGGAATTTCGGCACCAGGAAGAGCGAGATGCCGCGGGTGCCGGCCGGCGCATCCGGCAGGCGGGCGAGCACCAGGTGGATGATGTTGTCGGCCGCATCATGCTCGCCCCAGGTGATGAAGATCTTCTGGCCAAAAATGCGGTAGCTGCCGTCGTCGCGCCGTTCGGCGCGCGCCTTGAGCACACCGAGGTCGGAGCCGGCATGCGGCTCGGTCAGGTTCATGGTGCCGGTCCATTCGCCGGAGACCATCCTTGCCAGATATTTCTCCTTCAGCTCAGCGCTGCCATGGGCGCTGACGGCCTCGATGGCGCCCATCGTCAGCGTCGGGGCGAGCGCGAAGGCCATGGAGCCGGAATTCCACATTTCCAGCGCCGCGACATTCAGCATATGCGGCAGGGCCTGGCCGCCGAAAGCTTCGGGCGCCGTCAGCCCGTTCCAGCCGCCGGCGATCCAATTGCGATAGAGTTCGCGCCAGCCGTCCGGCAGCCTGACCTCGCCGCCCTCCAGGCGTGCCCCCTGGCGGTCGCCGATATCGGCTAGAGGCGCTACTTCCTCTGTGGCAAAACGTCCCGCCTCGGAGAGGATGGCATCGACCAGATCGTCGCCGAGATCGCCGAAAAACCCTTCTGAAATCGCCTCGCCCATGCCGGCTACATGCTTCAACGTGAACGCTATTTCTTCGACGGGCGCCTTGTACATGGTTTTTCCTCCGCGGAACCGGCCCACACCTCGGCAAAGCCCCTCCGAGGCAAGGGCTAATTGATTTTTACGTAAACGTCAATTTCGATTTCCCGGTCTGCCATGTGATAGTTTGCCTTTGATAACGCTTGGCTCTTGCAACCTTGCACAAATGAACGTCATGGAGAATCTCTAATGCATGACGCCCGGAAGTGTGCAGGATGCGGCGCGCTTTAAAGGAATGACATCGCCTTCGCAAAGGACCGGCGACCAATGGATACATTGCCCGTCAATATACCCGGCTTCGTCTGGGCCTATCGCTTCTCGCCGGATGAAAAGACGGCGGTGCGGCTGAACAACAGTGCGACGGTGGCGGAACTGACCGCCGACAACTGTTTCTACTGGCTGCACCTCAACCTTGTCGACGCCCGCGTGCCGGCCTTGCTCGAGACGCTCGACGGGCTGACGGAGGACGCGAAATCGGCGCTGACGACGCGTGACACGCATGCGGCGATCACCGTCGACGAGCAGATGCTCTATGGCACGCTCGTCGACTGCCAGCGCGATTTCGCCCAGGATACCAACAATCTCGGCTGGCTGCATTTCGCCATGTCCGACCGCTTCATCATCACCACACGGCTGCAGCCGTTGCGCAGCGTCGAGCGGGCGCGGGCGCTGATCGAGAAGAATCCGGGCAAATTCTCACGGCCGGTCGATCTCTTCGAACTGCTGGTGATCGAGTTTCAGCGCACGCTGATCGCGATCGTCATGGAACTGACCGAAGAACTGAACCAGATCGAGGATATCGTTTACGACAATGCGCCGCGCGACGAACGCCGGCGGCTGGCGCCGGTGCGGCGAACCGTGGTGAGATTGCATCGGCATCTGCGCACGGTGCTGGCGCTGATGCGCCGCGCGGCGGCAGCCGACGACGACGAGATGCCCTTCGGCTTCGACGACGTGGCGCGACGGCTGACGAGTCGGCTGGAAACGGTCGATCACGATATTTATGCGCTGCAGGACCGGGCCCGCCTGCTGCACGAAGAAATCGATTCGAAACAATCCTCCGAAACCAACCGCCATCTCTACCTGCTGTCGATCATGACGGCCTTCCTGCTGCCGCCGACGCTGGTGACCGGTTTCTTCGGCATGAACACGGCCAACCTGCCCTTCGCCGTCGGCGACTACGGCACCGAATACGCCGTCGCGCTGATCGTCGCGTCGATTGCCTTTGCCTGGTGGCTGCTGCGGCGGGTGGATATTCTTTGAGGGTGAAAGGGCGGTAGGCGCTGGGCAACGCCGCTCTTACTCCGCCATGAGTTACGACGTTTAGCACGGGGCTCACCCCACACTCCGTCATCGCAGGGCTTGCTGACCCTGGGATCCACAACCAAGCACGCGGCCCCAATAACTTCCCTGCAGCTGAACGCCATCTCTGTCCACGCAGCGCCGGCCGCATGGATCCTCGGCTCAAGGCCGAGGAGGACGGAGGATGGCGCGATGTTCCGGCCAAACTCACCATCGCTGCAACGCGTTTGCGAGGCCACGCCTACCCCACCTTACTTCACGCCGTCACCCCGGAACGGTTCTTGCACGGTTACTAATGTATTCACCGTGGGGAGACCTAATGTCATGAAATGGTGCACATCCGGAGAATTTGCCCCTCTGATGCTCGTTGTGAGTGGGCCGGAAAAATACAAGCTTGTTGCAACCCTTGGGCAGGCCGCCGAGATGCTGACGGTTTGCTGGCCGATCGACGATGGAGACGAATATCTTATCGCGATCAGGGCATGCCGGGATGCAATTCATGGGGAAATTCCGGCTCAGGACGCGCGAGAAGCGCTTATCCGTGCCGCCGACGAAGCTGGCATTTCGGTGATCACCGTCGTTCACTGAGTTTCGCAGTTGCGCGGGTGAATATTCTTTGAGGGTGAAAGGTTTGGCGTGCCTGTCAGGCGACCGGCGGGCTCTTATTTCATCAACGTCGCGGTACTTGCCACTGAGCTCCCCTCCCCTCCGTCATCCTCGGCCTTGAGCAGCTCAAGGCCGAGGATGACGGAGGATGGGGTAAACGTTCCAACCAAACTCGCCGTCGACCCAACGGACGCGCGGCGTTGCGTCTATCGCTGGGAAGCGGGGCGTGCTTCCTACCGCCTTAATACGGCGAATAGCACTGTTGGCGCGGGCCGTTATAGGGCTGGAAGGTGTTGTCGTAAGCGCGATAGGACCGGTAGCGATTGGCGCACCAGGCGACATGGCTTGAACCCATGCTGGGCGCGGGCTCGACGTAACGCGGAGCGGCGATGGCGCCGCCGATAACTGCGCCGGCGCCGAAGGCAGCGAGCGGATACCAGTAGCCGTTATAATGGCGGTAGCCCGGGCGGTAATAAGAATATCCGCGATAGCCGCCGTAATAGCCGGGCCGGTAATAGGCGCCCGGGCGATAGTAAGCGCCGGGGCGATAGCCGGGCCGGTAATAATCGCCGCGATAGTAGCGGCGGTATTGCACGTTCTCGACGGCGGAGGATTTTTCCACCTGCGGGGCGGTCGGCATCTGGATTGCCTGCGACGACACGAAACTTGTCAGAACGACGGCGGCAGCCAAAGCTGCGGTCGCGATCTTGTTACTCAAACTGAACATTCTTCTCTCCCATTCAACAGCGACTAACCGCCTGCACAGCAACGCTTTCGTGCTCGAATGGTTCCGAAAGCGGCCGGGACCGGCTGCTTTCGTCTTTTTAAAGAAATCGATCTGAACCGGGCATTAACCGGGACGAACCGCGATCAATGCCCATCTTCCGGCGCGTGGTTAGGCGACGGCGGAGATTTTCGCCTGGTCGTCCTGCAGGCGGTTCACCATGAAGTTCGAATACCATTCGAGGAACTGCATGACGCCGCCCTCATGCAGGGAGGAATAGGGGCCGGGCTCATAGGCCGGCGAGTGAATGCCGAAAGCATTCTCCTCGACGATGCGGCGATCCTGGTCGTTGGTCTCGGTCCAGACGTGGGTCAGTTCCTCGAGATTGTAATCCACGCCCTCGACCGCGTCCTTGTGGACCAGCCACTTGGTCGTCACCGCCGTCTCGTTGGCGTTGAGCGGCAGCACCCGGAAGGAGATGGCGTGGTCGCCGAGCAGATGGTTCCACGTCGTCGGATAGTGGAAGAGCAGCATGGTGCCGATACGATTGATCGAGATGTCGTCGGAGATTCGGCGCTGCACGGCCGGCTTTCCGGACATGGTATAGCTTTCGGCATCCTCGATCAGCGGCATGCGGGCGGTGCGGAACTGGCCGTCCGGCGAGATCTGGAACTTGCTCGGCAGGCCGGCGGCCTCGCAGCGCGCCCAATGGCCGGCGATCTCCGGATCGTCGGCGCCGCCGTCCGTGCCGGTGACGCTCGGCGCTTCGGGATAGGTGCGGCAGAGTTCCGGGTGATTGGCGGCGCAGTGGTAGCACTCGCGGTTGTTTTCCCAGACGAGCTTCCAGTTGCCCTTCTCGATGATCGTGCTCTGGAAGGCGACCTTGGTCTCGCCGATCCGGTGCGGCGCCATATAGGGCTCGATCTTGTCGCGCACCGGCTTGAAATCCGGGGCGACGTCGGCGAGGCAGATGAAAATATAGCCTGCGACGCTCTCGCAATGAACGGGCTTCAGGTTGAAGCCGGTTTTGTCGAAATCGTCGCCCATGTGACGGGCAAAGGCAAGTTTGCCGTCGAGATCGTAAGTCCACTGATGATAGGGGCAGACGAGACGCACGGAAGAACCGTGCTCCTTCGTGCAGACGCGCGAGCCGCGATGACGACAGCTATTGTGGAAGGCGCGGATGACATTGTCACGACCGCGGACGATGACGACCGGATAGGTGCCGATCTGGACGGTGAAATAGGCGCCCGGCTTCGGCAACTCGCAATCATGGCCCATGAACAGCCAGTCGCGATAGTAGATCATCTCCATGTCGAGCTTGAAATAATCCTCGTCGGTGTAGAACGGCTGTTCGAGGCTGAAGCCCTCGCGGCGGTTCTTGAGCTGACGTAAAACGTTGCTGCGGATATCCATCTTCATGTCCTCGTGCACCCGGTTGCCGCCTTATGCTGAAGGCCGGCGGAAGCGCGCCCGCTTCCTTCTCCTTCGAGAGAATTGTTCATGGCGGTCATTTAATCACCTGAGCCCATTTAAGCATCTGGGTTGTCTGCCGCTTGGTTGTAATGCGACATCGGCTTCGAAATTGACGACAGGATGCAAGCAGCCCGCCCGGAGCGATCGCATCAGCCGACTCCGCAGGCCATTATCGTCAATTGCGACATGGCGTAAAGACCCGATCCGCAAAGAGCGATGCGGCCAGATGGCCATGATCATCGCATTTGCGACATCGGCGGATATCGGCCCTCCACGCAGGCGGCCACCGGCGCCGTTTTAACACGGCCTTAAGCATACGCTCCTATCCTGCTGACGATCCGAGACCGACGAAGCACGCGAATCATGGCCAAACTCCGGTATTTCGACGCGAAAGAAACGAGCAGATCGCAGGAGCCGCAGCTGGTTGCCGCGCATTCCGAATTCCTGCGTACCGGCCGCATTCCCCGCGAACGGCGGCACTGGCTGGCCGAGGAAAAGCGTTATCTCACCCATGACGAGGTCGCCGCCAAGACCGGACGCAAGCTGCAGGTGGCCGGCGAGAAGACGCATCAGCACATCAACGGCTTTCACCACTCGATCCAGTTTCCGAAGATGATCTTCCACCGGACGCTGGAGGACAGCCCGCATCTCGGCTATTGCCACGTCACCGCGGCACGGACGAAGTTCGCCCATTACGAAGAGGTGAGCTGGGCCTTCTATATCGCCAATTTTTATTCCGATATCGGCGAGAACGACAACTTCTTCGAACGGATCGATGTCGGCTATTCCCGCATGTATTTCGCCGTCGCCATCAAGCCGGGCGAGAACTCCGCGGAAAAGATGACCATCGACCGGTCGGTGCGCGGCAACGGTCTGCTCTTCCGGACCCACGATCCGCAGGCGGCGATCCGCAACATCCTGTTGCTCGGCGCCCGCAACGAACAGCTGCGCGAAATCATCCGCCAATTGTGAACAAACAAGGCGATTGATCGCGGGCGGCGGAAAGCCTAATGACTGCCGGGACCAGACACGGGCAGCAAATGGCACGCATCATCGACATAGAGGCAGACCGGCAGGCGGCGCTCGAGGCCGCCTCGGCCGCGCTCGCCGACGGCTTTGCCATCGCCATTCCGACCGAAACCGTCTACGGCCTTGCCGCCGACGCCACCAATCCGGCGGCGATCACCCGCATCTACGAGACCAAGGGCCGGCCGCGCTTCAACCCGCTGATCTGCCATATGGCCGATCTTGCGATGGCCGAGGAACATGCCGAATTCGACCCCGTGTCGCGGGCGCTCGCCGCAGCCTTCTGGCCCGGCCCGCTGACGCTGGTGCTGCCGCTGAAGCCCGAAAGCCCGATCCATTCGCTGGCGACCGCCGGGCTCGACAGCGTCGGCATCCGTGTGCCGAAGGGTTTTGCGGGCGCCCTGATCGGCGCCTTCGGGCGGCCGCTCGCAGCCCCCAGCGCCAATACGTCGGGCGCGATCAGCGCCACGAGTGCGGCCCATGTCGAGGCCGATCTCGGAGCGAAGCTCCCGTTGATCCTCGATGCAGGCCCCAGCGCCGTCGGCGTCGAATCGACGATCGTCAAGGTGGAGGGCGACCGGCTGAGACTGCTGCGGCCGGGCGGCCTGGCGGCACGCGAGATCGAGCGCGTCGCAGGCAGGCCGCTGCTCAGGGCGAAGACGGCATCAGCGGCCATCGAAGCGCCGGGTATGCTCGTCTCCCATTATGCGCCGGGCGCCGCCGTGCGTCTCAATGCGCGCGCCGTCGAACCCGGCGAAGCGCTGATCGGCTTCGGCAGTGCCGCGGTCTCCGGCGCGGAGGCTGCGCGGATCGTTCTCGATCTCAGCCCGCGCGGCGACCTTGCCGAGGCGGCGGCCAATCTTTTCGACTATATGAAGCGGGCCGATGCCAGCGGGGCATCGAGCATCGCCTTTTCGCCCATTCCCGAAGAGGGGCTCGGAGAAGCGATCAACGATCGCCTGCAGCGGGCAGCCGCACCCCGCGACTGACAGACCTATAGGATGCGAGAGAGGATCGATCTGATGAGCAGCCCCGGCATTTCCCCCGATCTTCTCGCCCGCTTCGCCGCCATCGTCGGCGACAAATACGCGCTTCGCAACGAGGCCGACCTTGCGCCGCATCTGATCGAAAACCGCGGCCTCTATCACGGCTCCTCCCCTCTGCTGCTGAAACCCGGCTCGGTCGAGGAAATCTCCGAGATCATGAAGCTTGCGACGGAGACCGGAACGGCGATCGTGCCGCAAACCGGCAATACCGGCCTCGTCGGCGGCCAGACGCCGCGCGCCGGCAAGGCCGATATCATCCTGTCGCTCGAGCGCATGAACAGGATCCGCGATGTCGATCCGGTGGCCAACGTCCTGGTCGCCGATGGCGGTGCCATCCTGGCCGAGGTGCAGAAGGCGGCCGAGGCGCATGGGCGGCTGTTTCCGCTGTCGCTCGGCTCGGAGGGCTCCTGCCGCATCGGCGGCAATCTTTCCACCAATGCCGGCGGCACGGCCGTATTGGCCTATGGCAATATGCGCCAGCTCTGCCTCGGCCTCGAAGTGGTGCTGCCGACCGGCGAGATCTGGGACGGGCTGCGCCGCCTGAAGAAGGACAATACCGGCTACGACCTGCGCGATCTCTTCATCGGTGCGGAAGGCACGCTCGGCATCATCACCGGTGCGGTGCTGAAGCTGTTTCCCCAGCCGCTCGGCCATCAGGTGGCATTCGCCGGCCTGAATTCGGTCGCGGATGCGCTCGGCCTCTTCAACCTTGCCGCCAGTCTCTGCGGCGCCTCGCTTACCGGTTTCGAGCTGATGCCGCGTTTCGGCGTCGAGATCACCACCCTCCACATCGACGGCGTGCGCGATCCCCTGGACACGGCCTATCCCTGGTACGTACTGATCGACATTTCGACGTCCGACTCGGCCGAGACGGCGGAGCGGATGATGAACGGCGTGCTCGAACAGGGTTTCGAGACCGGGCTGGTGCTGGATGCCGCAATCGCCGCCTCGGTCGCCCAGCAGAAGGCGATCTGGCACATGCGCGAGAGCATGTCGGATGCGCAGAAGCCCGAAGGCGGGTCGATCAAGCACGACGTTTCCGTGCCGGTGTCGCGGATCCCGCATTTCATGGCCGAGGCCGAAGAAGCCGTCATGGCGGCGATGCCGGGCGCCCGCATCTGCGCCTTCGGTCATATGGGCGACGGCAATATCCATTATAATATCTCCCAGCCGGTCGACGCCGACAAACCCGCCTTCATCGCCCGCTGGCGCGAAATGAACCATATCGTCCACGGGCTGGTGCTGGCGCATGGCGGCTCGATCTCGGCCGAACACGGCATCGGCCAGCTGAAGCGCGACGAACTGGCGGCAATCCGCCCGGCGATCGAAATCGACCTGATGCGCCGCATCAAGCGCGCCTTCGACCCGGCTGATATCATGAACCCGGGGAAGGTTGTCAGCCTCGAAGGGTGAGGTTGGCGAACGTCGGCCCGTTCGGCGATATCAGCCTCAGGGAAGGCCCCTCCCCAACCCCTCCCCACAAGGGGGAGGGGCTAACCTGCGGCCCGCATCGGCGGCCAAAAGTCAATGTCTCGCACGCTGTTGCCGTTCCGCTGTCTCCGACGATACGGTTTGTGTAGGACAGCGCCGCGCTCAAGCCCCTCCCCCTTGTGGGGAGGGGTCTTGTTCGCAAAGTATGCCGGAATTACCTTAAGCCTGCTGCGTGCCGCCGCCGGTCAGGAGCTGCAGCGCCGGCGATTGCTGGGTGCTGTTCTGGACATCGTACATGGCGGTGAATCGGCGCAGCAGCTTGTCGACCTTCTTCGGATCCTGGAGATCCTCGAGCTTGACGAAGCGGTTGATCAGGTCGGCCTGCTTGGCGACGTCCATGCCCGATATCTGCGACGGCAGGCTGTAGGCCGTGGTGATCACCTGGTAGAGCGCCTTGTCGCCGAGGATCGAATAAATCGAAGTGATGCTTGGGGCCTTGCGGCTGAAATAGAGCGCCAGGCGGACGCCGTCATTGCTTTCACCCTGCTGCGTTTCCATCGTCTGCTGGACATAGAGCTGCTGGGTACGGTCTTCCGCCGCCTTGTTCTGTATCGTGCCCATCTTGGCGCGGGTCAGATTGCCGTCCTTGTCGAAGTTGAAGGCGGCGACGATATCCTTGAAGCGTGCATCGGCCTTGGTGTTGAGGTAGCTCTTCTTGTCGTCGGGATCGGAGGTGAAGATCTTCTTCAGCGTCGCCTTGTCGTAATCCTTCGGGTCGAGATTATTCGCCTTCAGAACGAGATCGGTCAGGCGGCTGTCGTCGAGGAAATCGTCGAGCGACTTCACCTTCGCCATGCCCTTGGCGAAATAGTCGACCTCGGTCGTCGCGTCCTTGGATGCCTTGTCCTTCACCGGGCCGGCCTTCAGCAGCATGGTGACATGCGCCTTGTAGTCGGTGGCGTATTTGGCCAGGGTCGCGTCGGGCAGCGCCTGGAAAGGGGCGGCCGCCTTGCCGTCGGGGCCGAAGTTGAAGGCGCGGGCGAGATTGGTGATGCGCTCGTCCTTCAGCGAGGCGATATAACCCTTCGGGTCGTAGGCATCGCTCGTCAGGATCTTGCGCATCATCGAGCGCGATACTTCCTGGTCCGTCAGGCCGAAAGCCTGCAGCGCCACATGATAGGGATCCGGCAGGTTGTCGTTGCTCTTGCTGAAATCGGCCGCCTTATTGGTGCGCATGAAGTCGTTGACGGTCTTGATGTCGGAAAAGTTCAACAGGCTGCTGCTGTCGGCCATCATCTTCGAATAATTGGACGCGACCTCGTCGATCGCCTCGTCGCGCTCGTCGTCGTAACGCGCCATATAATTGTCGTTTGTGGTCTGCGCCTGATCGGCCGTCTGGACCGAGCTTACCACCGGCAGCGATCCATCGGCGGCAAAATTGAAATCGGCGTTGAGATCGGCGTGGCCGGCGGCGGCCGCCGCCGTCGCATCGGTCAGAATGCTCTTCAGATCGGCGTTCGAAATGCCGGTCGGCAGATTATAGGTGCTCTTCAGGAAATTGGTGATGGCGTCATCGGCGAGAAGATCGTCGACATTGGCGATCGTCGACATCCGCGCCGAATAGTCGTCCATGCGGGCGCCGGCGGCAAACTTCGTGTCGCGGATCTGGGTGGCCGTCTGCGCGGCCATGCCGTCCTTGAGCGTGCCGTCCGCCTTGAAGTTGAAGGCGGCGGCAACGTCGGCATAGGTGCCGGTGCCGCTCTGGTCGGTGAGGATCGCGCGCAGATTGACGTCGGTGACGGTGGACGGGATACCGAAGGCGTTGCGCACGAAATTGTTCAGCCTGCTGTCCGTCAGCAACTGATCGACATTCGAGATGCCGGCGATCGTCGCCTGGTAATAGACGGCGGCATCGTCGGCCTTGCTTGCGGTGCTGGCGCTTTGCGCAGCCGTCTGCGAGGCGTAAAGGGTCGCGACCGATCCATCCGCCTTGAAATTGAAGAGATCGTGGACGTCGCTGTAACCCTGGGCGCTGGCCGCGGTGCGATCGACGAGGAAGGTCCTCAGCGTCGCATCGGAGACGCTGTCTGCAACCTGCATGCTGGTTCTGAGATAGCTTACCGCCACAGGATCGGACATGATGTCGTCGACATTGGTGACACTGCCGATCATGCTGTTGAAATGCGCTGCGTTCGCCGCCGATTTGTCGGTGGTCGACTTGCGCTGCGCCGCGGTCTGGATCGCCGACCCGTTGATCGAGCCGTCCGCATTGAAGTTGAAGTCGGCATTGAGATCGGCGTGGCCCTGGGCCGCGGCATAGGTCGAATCGGTCAGGATGTTCTTCAGGTCGGCATTGCTGAAACTCGTGCCGAGGCCATAAGCATCCTTGATGTAGCGCGCCATGACGCTATCGGCGAGCAGATCGTCGACATTGGTGATCGCACTCGACTGCGAGGTCACCGAATAATAGTTGGTCGTGCTCGATGCAGCCGACTGCAGTTTGTTCGCCTGGTCGACCGACTGGACGCGCGCCGTGCTGGAAGTCGTCCCGTCAGCCTTGAAGTTGAAAGCATTGTAGACATTGGTGAAACCCATCAGCTGGGCATAACCCGGATCGGTCAGCACCGTGCGCAGCGCTGCGGCGGTGAAGTCGGCGCCCATGCTGTAGGCCGTCGTGATGTAGGAGGTCAGGCGTTTGTCGGCGACCAGATCGTCGACATTGGTGATCGTGCCGATCTTCGCCGTGTAATAGGCCTTGTTGTATTCGGCCGCCGTCGCGCCGACATAGTAGACATCCGAACCGACCGAATTGTCGATGATGACCGACTGGGAATTCAGCGTGTAGGTCTCGATGACCGAGGCCTTCTGCGCGGCGGTCTGCGCGGTGCCGGTGACGGTGCCGTCGGCATTGAAGCTGAACTGGGCGGCAAGCGCCTTGTATTTGTCGCCGCCTTGCGTGTTGACGACGCTTGAGGGGTCGTTGAGATCGCTCGTCAGCACCTGGCGCAGAAAGTCCTTCGACGCATAGGTGGGATCGATGTTGAACGTCTTCAGCACATAGGTGCGCAGCCGGGTGTTGTTGACCAGGTCGTCGACCGTCTGCACGCTGTCGATATTATTGCTGTAATAGGTGCTCTCGGCGCTCGCCGCCTTGTCGGCATCGGCGAAGGACTGCTTGTAGAGGCCGATCATGTCGTCCTCCTGCGCGTCCGTCTGCACATCCTTGGCAGGCGCATTGAAATTGAAGGCGGCGGCGAATTCGCGGTAGCGCGTGTCGGAAAGCTTGTTGGCGTAGCTGTTCGGGTCGGTCAGATCGCTTTCCAGCACCTTCTTCATGAAGGCCTTGGCGTAGGTCATGTCCTCGAGGCCATAGGCCTTCATCGCATAGCTGTAGAGCTTGTAGTCGCCGAGGAAGCCGTCGACGTCTTTGACCTTGTTGATATGGTCGGCGTAGTACTGGGCATCCTTCTTGACCGTCGCCTGAGACGCAACCTTGTTGAGGCTGGACGTCATATCCTTCGACAGGATCGTGTAAGCGAGGGAAGCCGTGATCATGAATAGCGCCCTTTTCGGCAAAATCTCTAAAAGAACGACGAACTGCTGGTGAGCCCATTTTGCCATGGAAAGCTTACCTGAGGCTTACTTCAGGATGCATCATTTCCGCACAGCACACCGTTCACCTTCCGGAAACCCTGCCGGATTCGGTTTTGATAACCATCAGAGGAGGCAAAGTTTTCTTAACCGCAATTTTTAAGCTGTACGGAAGGGCAGGCCCCTATTGTCGGCCATAGAGGACGAAAAGTCCCAAGGAGAAGACCGGAAATCGGCTCTCAGGTAAGACAAGGGTAGAATGACATGAACAATCCCGTAAAGAAGCCGGCCTGGGCCGGCACGACGTTACGCCTCGATCCGTCCCGCTTTCCCCAGCAGGTCAGCTACGCCATCCATGATTGTTCGGATGACGTGAATATCACTATCGACGAACGCGGCGCGGTGCTGCGCAAGGTCCTGCCTTCCAGCGGGCTGCCGCTGTCGATTGCGCTGCCGAAGCGCGTCTTCAAGGGCGTCGCCGCCCGCGCCATCGACCATGGCGACGGCGAGGTTACCGTCACGCTCGAGCTGCACCACGCCGATCCCGAACTCTGCATTCCGCTGCTCGTCGCCCATGATCTCAGCGACATCGCCGCCGACTGGCGCAGCTGGTCGGAAGCCTTCCGCATTCCGATGCTGATGGTCGAGGCCGACGGCGTCGCCCGTCCGCTCGAAGATCATATCGGCGGCCTGCGTACCAGCGATCTCAAGCCGCGCCGCCGCCATTCCTACTTCGCCAATCGCCGCCCGCGTTTCCTCGTGCGCCGCACCACCGGCCAGCTCGGCGTCGCCATGCGGATCGAAGGCAAGGAAATCATCGCCCGCCACTGAGCGATATCGCGACACTTCGTTTCGCAGCATCTGAAACCCGGCGCCCGCGCCGGGTTCGCCGTTTCATCATCGTATCAATCAGGGAATGGCAAACAGCAGCGAGACGAAGAGGCCGAAGAAGATGATCAGGCCGACGCGATTGTTCGATTTGAACAGCGCCAGGCATTGGGCGGCGTCCTCGATATCGAGCCGGACGATCTGCCAGGCGAACATGCCGGCCGCGCCGAGCAAGGCCAGGAAAGCGATGAGATTGGCGCCGGCGAGCGCGAAAGCCATGAACATCAGCACCAGCGTCAGCCCATAAAGGCCGATCAGCCAAAGCCTCGTCCTGTCGCCGAAGAGGCGCGCGGTCGAGCGGACGCCGATCAGTTCGTCATCCTCCTTGTCCTGATGGGCGTAGATCGTGTCGTAACCGATCGTCCAGGCGACGGAGGCGGCATAGAGCAGGACGGACGCAAAGGAAATCCCGCCCAAAATGCCGGCCCAGCCCATCAGCGCGCCCCAGGAGAAGGCGAGGCCGAGATAGAATTGCGGCCAGTCGGTGAAGCGTTTGGCGTAGGGGTAAAGCGCCACGATGCCGAGCGAGAGCACGCCGAGAAAGACGGTGAACCAGTTGAACTGCAAGAGCACGAACAGCCCGACCAGCGCCTGCAGGCCGATGAAGATTTTCGCGTGGGCGCGCGTGACGCGGCCGGAGGGGAGCGGACGCGAACGGGTGCGCGCCACTTCCATGTCGATCTCGTGGTCGACGAGATCATTATAGGTGCAGCCGGCGCCGCGCATGGCGACCGCGCCGATGAAATAGAGGAACAGGTGCGACACCAGCAGGCTGCCGGAATAGAGCCCCTCGCCGATCGCCGCATTGGCGGCAAGTGTGGCCGACCAGAAGCATGGCCACATCAGCAATTGCCAGCCGATCGGGCGGTCCCAGCGCGCCAGCTGCGCATAGGGCCAGAGCCATGGCGGCAGGATCCGGTAGACCCAGTTGTCGGAAGGCGCGTCGGAAACGCGGTCGTTAAGATGGTCGGTATCTCGCATGCCGCCATCTAGCGACCGGCCGGCGATCCGGTCAAGAAGCGATCTCTCCGTCTTATGCATGTCGTTATCCCGGAACCGCTACACGCTTCCGGGCGACATGCATTGAATGTTTGATGCAAGTCGTTATCCCGGAACCGCTACGCACTTCCGGGCGACATGCATTGATCACTGCAGGGAGAAATTGAACTTGTAGGTCGCCGAAACGCCGATCACGATCTGGTTCTTCGAACCGCGGTCGCGCACCAGGCTGCTGTCGGCGGCCGGACCGGCCAGCCGCTTATATTCGAGGAAGGAGCTGGCCGAGAGATTTTCTGTCGCCTTCCAGGTGATGGCCGTTCCCGCGCCATAGGACTGGATGCCCGACGACGGCTTGTAAGGATCAAGGCCGCTTGCCGCGGCATGTTTGGCGCTGACGCCGTAATAGGCGTCGTAATAGCCGGCGGTGGCAAATGTCGCGCGCGGGCCGCCCGACAGCTGCAGGTTCGGCGCGATATCGGTGAAGGCATCGACGGCGAGATCGGCGACGATGCCGTCGTGGGAACGGATACCCTGGCGGACTTCGGCGCGGGCGCGCAGGAAATCTGTGGGGTAAACCTCGACGAAGCCGCCGGCTTCCGCCCCCCATTTGACCTTCCTCAAACCCTTCAGGTCACTATCGTCACCGGCATCGCGCGAGGGGACGAATTTGCCGACGAGGCCGGCGCGGAAGGCGCCCTTGTCGATGAGGGCGAAGGACGGGTTGTCGTTGCGCGAGGAAAAACGCGGGCCTGCACCCTGGCGGCCGACCGAGATCAGCGGGCTGAACTTGAATTCATTATGCGACGAGCCTTCGAATTTCGGAGCGGAGAAACCGGCGACGCCAACGCTCAGATACCAGTCGCCGGACCAGAAGGGCTGGCCGCTTTCCTGCGCGAGCGCCAAAGCTGGGGATGAAAGGGCAATAGCTAAAGAAATCGATAGGACCGATCGATGAGACACGTCCGCACTCCAGAAAAACGCAAAAACAAAGCCGCGGAGGGCGGCGGTGGCTACATTTATCGTGAGGTCGTTACCTCAATGTTAACCACGGAGACAAAGGGCGCTCAATGAAAGGCATGCCGTGTGGCCCCTTTGCAGTCGCCCTATCTCTGGTTCCACCGGCGGATGACCGGTTCGCTCAGGTCGTGCTCATAACCGAGCACACTGATGCTGGTGGTATCCAGCGAGAAATATGCGCCGCCTTCCGGTGGCAGGCCGAGCCAGCGGGCGGCGAGCACGCGCAGGAAATGCGAACTCGAGAAGATCAGGATGGTGCCGGCGGCCTCGCGAAGCGCATGGATGACGGCGTCGGCGCGGGCGCCGACATCGGCGGCGAACTCGCCGTTCGGGCAGCCGTCGCGAAAAAGCTGCCAGCCGGGGCGGCCGGCGAGGATTTCCTTGGTGGTGATGCCTTCATAGGCGCCGTAATCCCATTCGGCGAGATCCTCCCTGATCACTGCATCCGATCCGAAACCGGCGAGCGCGCAGGTCGTGCGGGCGCGCGCCGACGGGCTCGACCAGACGGCGGCGAAGGAAAGGCCGGCCAGCCGTTCGGTCAGTTTGCGGGCGGCGGCCTCGCCGTTCACAGTCAGCGGAATATCGCTGCGGCCTGTATGGCGCCCGGACCGGCTCCATTCGGTTTCGCCGTGGCGGACCAGGTAGATTTCGGGAAACGCACTGCTCATCGGCACGCCCTTTCATTATGACCGGCACAGGTGCCGCCGCTCAAAAGGTCACCTTTTCCAGCGGGGGGCGCCTCGCCTCGAATTCCTGCAGCTTGGCTTCGTTGCGCGCAATGTAGTTTCGATTGTCGGGAACGGTGAACTGGTTCTTGGCGATCTGGATCTGCAGGATGAAGAGTTCGTCCCAGCGGAAACCCATTTCGGAACCGGCCAGATAGAATTCCCACATGCGGAAGAACTGCTCGTCGTAAAGCGCCACCGCTTCGGCCTTGCGCGCCACGAAACGTTCGCGCCAATGGCGCAGCGTATAGGCATAATGCATCGGCAGGATTTCGACATCTCTGACCAGCAGCCCGGCCTTTTCAAGCGGCGGCAGGACCTCGCCGACCGAAGGGATGTAGCCGCCGGGGAAGATATATTTCTCGATGAAGGCGTTGGTGCCGAAGCTCGGCCTCGGACGGCCGATCGAATGCAGCACCATGACGCCGTTATCGTCGAGCAGATCGGCGACCTTGCGGAAGAAATTGGGGTAATTGCCGATCCCGACATGTTCGAACATGCCGACCGAGACGATACGGTCGAATTTTTGTCCCGTCATGCTGCGGTAGTCCTGCAGCTCGAAACGTACCCGATCGTCAAGGCCGCGCTTAGCAGCCCGGCCGCGCGAGACCTTCAGCTGTTCTTCGCTGAGCGTGATGCCGGTAAAATCGGCTCCATCCGTCGCCTCCGCCAGATACATGCCCATGCCGCCCCAGCCCGAACCGATCTCCAGGATCCGCTGGTTGGGGGCAAGCAGAAGCTTGGCGGCGATATGGCGCTTCTTGGCAAGCTGCGCCTCGTCGAGGCCAATGCCCGGCGGCTCGAAATAGCCGCAGGAATATTGCCAGTCCTCGTCGAGGAAAAGATCGAAAAGCTTGGCCGACAGGTCGTAGTGATGGGCAACATTGTGTTTGTTGCGGTTGACCGGCATGCGGCTCTTCAGCTGCTGCAAGGCAATGCGGCCGACGAGCAGTGCCGCCATTTCAAAATCGAAGATCTCGTTGGTAGTGTTCTGCTTCACCAGCGACAGGAAATCGTAAATATTGCCCTGTTCGAGAATGAACCGGCCCTGCATGTACATTTCGCCGAGCTTCATCGTCGGGTCGCGCCGGATGGCGTCCTCGGCCTCCTGATCGGCAAGGCGGGCGACAACGGTTTCACCCGTGCCGTCGCCGATCATGTGGGTCTCGCCATTGGCAAGGGTAAGTCTCAACGAACCCTTGCTGATGATTTGCTGGACGATCGAAAGGAAAGCCGACGCCATGGACGCCTCGCAAATGTGACAGGATAGTCACATCAACTTAGGCGTTCTCTTTCGCCTTACAAGCGCCGGAATTAGCACTCTCGAAATAACGCCGACAAACTGTGGCATTTTTGCCGAAATGCCGGCTAAACCCTTATTTTCGCTTCATGGCTTCAGCGAGCGCGGCGCCGAAAGCACCCTGGCTCTCCGGTTTGGCCGCCGCGGGCCGGCGCTCGTTCTGCGGCCGGGAACCCTGGTTGCCGCGAGAATCGCCACGCGGCGCGGATGCCGAAGAACCGTCGTCGCGTTTCATCGACAGAGCGATGCGCTTACGCTTGGCGTCGACTTCGACCACCCGCACCTTGACGACATCGCCCGCCTTGACGACCTCATGCGGATCCTTGACGAAGCGATCGGCAAGCTGCGACACATGCACCAGGCCATCCTGGTGCACGCCGATATCGACGAAGGCGCCGAAGGCGGCGACATTGGTCACCGTGCCTTCCAGCACCATGCCGGGCTTCAGGTCGGAAATTTCGTTGACGCCCTCGGCGAAGGTCGCGGTCTTGAAGCTCGGACGCGGGTCGCGGCCGGGCTTTTCCAGTTCCGAGAGGATGTCTTTGACCGTCGGCAGGCCGAATTTCTCGTCGATGAACTGACGCGGATCGACCGATTTCAAGACGGCGCTGTCGCCCATCAACGCCCTGAGATCGCGGCCGCAGGCAGCGACGATCTTCTTGGCGACGCCGTAGGCCTCCGGATGGACGGAGGAGGCATCGAGCGGCTCCTTGCCGTTGGGGATGCGCAGGAAGCCGGCGCATTGCTCGAAGGTGCGGCCGCCCAGTCTTGCGACCTTCAGCAGATCGCGCCGGGTCTCGAAGCGGCCCTCGTTGTCGCGGTGGCGGACGATGGCATCGGCGATCGAGGGCCCGAGGCCGGAGACGCGGGACAGCAGCGGCGCCGACGCCGTGTTGAGATCGACGCCGACGGCATTCACCGCGTCTTCCACCACGGCATCGAGCGAACGCGACAGCTTCTGCTGGTCGACATCGTGCTGATACTGGCCGACGCCGATCGACTTCGGCTCGATCTTGACCAGTTCGGCCAAGGGGTCCTGAAGGCGCCGCGCGATGGAGACGGCGCCGCGCAGCGACACGTCGAGATCGGGAAACTCGGCCGCAGCGGTTGCCGAGGCGGAGTAGACCGAGGCGCCGGCTTCCGAGACGATGACCTTGGTCGGCTTCGGCGCCGGAAGGTCGGCGAGCATGTCGGCCACCAGCTTTTCCGTTTCGCGGCTGCCGGTGCCGTTGCCGATCGAGATCAGCTCGACATTGTGCTTGCGGATCAGCGATGCGAGCTCGATCTGGGCGCCGCGCACGTCGTTGCGCGGCTGGAAGGGATAGACGGTGGAGGTCGCGACCACCTTGCCGGTGCCGTCGACGACGGCGACCTTGACGCCGGTGCGGATGCCGGGATCGAGACCCATCGTCGCGCGCGAGCCGGCCGGGGCGGCGAGCAGCAGATCCTTGAGATTGCGGGCGAAGACATGGATCGCCTCCTCTTCGGCCCTTTCGCGCAGTTCGCGCATCAGGTCGAGCGACAGCGACATGGAGAGCTTGACGCGCCAGGTCCAGCTCGCCACCTCCATCAGCCAGCGGTCGCCGGGGCGGCTCGCGCCGATCTCGTAGGCGACAGCGATCATGCGTTCGACGGGCTTGTTCGGCGAGGCGGTCTCGGCGTCGGCCTCGATCGTCAGCGTCAGCACCTCCTCGTTCCAGCCGCGCAGCATGGCGAGCGCGCGGTGGCCCGGCGCAGTCGCCCAGCGTTCGGAATGGTCGAAATAATCGGAAAACTTTTCGCCCGCCGCCTGCTTGCCGTCGACGACCCTGGCCTTCAGCAGCGACGCCTGGCGCATGTGGGCGCGCAATTTGCCGAGCAGGTCGGCATTTTCGGCAATACCTTCGGCGATGATGTCGCGCGCGCCTTCGAGCGCCGTCTTCACGTCAGTCACGTCTGCGGTGATGAAGCCTTCGGCGAGCACCGCCGGCTCCCGGCCGCGCTCGGCCAAGATCGCCTCGGCAAGCGGGCCGAGACCGCGTTCACGGGCGATTTCAGCCCGCGTGCGGCGCTTCGGCTTGTAGGGCAGATAGAGATCCTCGAGCTCGGCCTTGGTTTCGGCGCCGGCGACCTTCGCCATCAGCTCCTCGGTCATCTTGCCCTGGCCGGTGATCGATTCAACGATCGCGTCGCGCCGGGCTTCGAGTTCACGCAGATAGACCAGCCGCTCGGCGAGATTGCGCAGCTGCGTATCGTCAAGCCCGCCCGTCACTTCCTTACGGTAGCGGGCGATGAAGGGCACGGTGGCGCCCTCGTCGAGCAGCTCGATGGCGGCTTTGGCCTGGTCGGGCCGGGCGTTGATTTCGGCCGAGATACGGGCTGCGAGAAAACGAAGATCAGCGGCCATGGGATTTCCTGTTCCGACGAAAGTTGCGGGACCATAGCGGCGAAAAGCGGCAAGGCAATGCCCGACTGTGGTTTCCACAGCAGAAGTTAAGGGGTTGGGGGTCATCTGCGTGTTGCCCCAGCCCATCGCTCTCCGCCGTTTTTGCGGTTGTGCAGATGCGGCATTCTTTGATAGCAGAAGCAACGTTTTTGGATCGCCCTGCCCGCGGGCGCAAGGAAAAGAGTGACATGCCAAACCTTCTTCTCGAACTCCGCTCCGAAGAGATTCCGGCCCGCATGCAGCGCAAGGCTGCCGGCGACCTGAAGAAGCTCGTCACCGATGCGCTTGTCGAAGCGGGTCTGTCCTATGAGGGCGCGCGCGAATATTGGACGCCGCGCCGGCTGGCGCTCGACATTCACGGCCTGACGGCGCGCTCGGCCGACGTGCGCGAGGAACGCAAGGGACCGCGCACCGACGCCAACGAGAAGGCGATCGAAGGCTTTCTGCGCGGCGCCGGCCTGTCCTCGGTCTCCGAGGCGCAGGTGGTGAGCGATCCGAAGAAGGGTGATTTCTACGTCGCGGTGATTTCGAAGCCCGGCCGCGCGACGGAAGAAATCGTCGCCGAAGTCATGCCCGGCATCATCCGCGATTTTCCCTGGCCGAAATCGATGCGCTGGGGCAAGGCATCATCGAGGCCCGGCGCGCTGCGCTGGGTGCGGCCGCTGCAGTCGATCGTCTGCACCTTCGGCCCGGAGCATGAAGAAACCACCGTCATTCCCTTTGAGATCGACGGCCTCACCGCTTCCAACATCACCTATGGCCATCGTTTCCATGCGCCCGAGGCGATCACGGTGCGACGCTTCGACGATTATGCGGCGAGCCTGGAAAAGGCCAAGGTCATCCTCGATGCCGAGCGGCGCAAGGACATCATCCTGCACGACGCCCGCGACATCGCCTTCGCCAATGGCCTCGAACTGGTGGAAGACGAAGGCCTGCTGGAGGAAGTCTCCGGCCTCGTCGAATGGCCGCAGGTGCTGATGGGCAGCTTCGAGGAGGATTATCTCTCCATTCCCTCGGAGATCATCCGGCTGACGATCAAGACCAACCAGAAGTGCTTCGTCACCCGCAAACAGGGTGAAGAGACGCTTTCGAACAAGTTCATCCTGGTCTCCAATATCCAGGCGCATGACGGCGGCAAGGAAATCGTCCACGGCAACGGCAAGGTGGTGCGGGCCCGGCTTTCGGACGCACTGCATTTCTGGAAGCGCGACCAGGGCAACCTGCCGGATCTCGAGACGCTTGAGGCATCTGCCGCAAAGTTCGGCCTCGACCTGAAGCAGCCGCTCGATCAGCGCATGGCCAAGCTCGATGCACTTGACGTCACCTTCCATGCCAAGCTTGGCACGCAGGGCGCCCGCGTCGCCCGCATTCGGGCGCTGGCATCGGAGCTCTCTAGAATTACCGGCGCGGACGCGGCTCTCGTCGATCGTGCTGCCGTGCTCGCCAAGGCGGACCTGCGCACCGAGGCTGTCGGCGAATTCCCGGAACTGCAGGGCTTGATGGGCCGCAAATATGCGGTGCTGCAGGGCGAGAATGCCTCGGTTGCCGCGGCGATCGAGGATCACTACAAGCCGCAAGGCCCATCGGACCGCGTGCCGGAGGACAAGGTGGCGATCACGGTCGCTCTTGCGGATAAGCTCGATACGCTGATCGGCTTCTGGGCGATCGATGAAAAGCCGACAGGCTCCAAAGATCCCTTCGCCCTGCGCCGCGCCGCCCTCGGTGTCGTCAGAATCCTGCTGGAGCGCAGGGTTCGCCTGCCGCTCCTGGCGACATCAAAGGACGCCGACCTCCTCTCCTTCTTCCACGACCGCCTCAAGGTCTATCTGCGCGATCAAGGCGCCCGCCATGATCTCATCGACGCCGTGCTGACGCCTGAGGCCGACGACCTGCTGATGGTGGCGCGTCGCGTCGAAGCGCTGACGGCCTTCATCACCTCCGAGGACGGCAAGAACCTGCTCGCCGGCACCAAGCGCGCCACCCAGTTGCTCGCCGCCGAGGAGAAGAAGGGCACCGTGATCGCCGACGGCGTTTCGGCAGCGCTCTTCAAGCTCGATGCCGAAAAAGAGCTGTTCGCCGCGATATCAAGCGCATCGAGGGATGCGGCGGATGCCGTCGCCAGCGAGGATTTCCGATCGGCAATGGCAGCGCTTTCCAAGCTGCGCGGCCCGGTCGACCGCTTCTTCGAAGACGTTCTCGTCAACGACGAGGACGCCGCGATCCGCGCCAACCGCCTCGCTTTGCTGCGGCTGATCCGCGAGGCGACGGGAACGGTTGCTGATTTCTCGAAGATCTCGGGCTGAGAATGAGTTCCATCGGCGGCCTGGCATTGCGGCCGCCGAGGCGCTATTCAACGAAGCATGCAAGATAGGATTCTCGTCAGCGCCTGTCTCATGGGTCAGGCCGTCCGCTATGACGGGCAAGCGAAGCCGTTGCTTCACCCTGCGATCGAGAGATGGCGGGCTGAAGGGCGGCTGGTGACGATCTGTCCGGAGATGTCGGCGGGCATGCAAGTGCCGCGGCCGCCGGCGGAGATTGCAAACGGCGCGACCGGTAAGGACGTGCTGGCCGGCACGGCGCGGGTTGTCGAGCTGACGGGCGCCGACGTGACGGAAGAGTTCCTGCGGGCGGCGGAAAATGCCGTGGCGCTCGCACGGCAAACCGGCTGCCGCTATGCGTTGCTCATCGACGGCAGCCCGTCCTGCGGGTCCGGATTCATCTATGACGGCACGTTTTCCGGACGCCGGCAGACCGGCAACGGTGTGACGGCGGCGGCGCTGAAAGCGGCCGGCGTCGAGGTGTTTTCCGATCGCGAGATCGAACGACTGATCGACCGTAGCGCGCAATAGGCCTTCAAATGACACGGCCGCCGGAAAAACCGACGGCCGCCAGGATTTGGATACTGAAAACTCTGATTGTCTCAGCGCCGTTTAAGCGGCACGGCGCCCCTGATGCGTGGCCGGGGCAGCGCTTCCACCACTGACGCGGAAGCCGCGGATGAGGTCGATCAGTTCGTCGGTGTCGCTGGCGAGCGTTTCGGCCGATGCCGTGGTCTCCTCGGCCATCGCGGCGTTCTGCTGGGTCGCGGCGTCGAGCTGGTTCACCGACGAGGAGATCGAGCGCAGCGTCGTATCCTGTTCGGAGGCGCTGTGGGCGATCTTGGCGACGATCTCGTTGGCGGCCTTGATCTGGTCGGAGATGCGCTTTAGCGCCTCGCCTGCCTCGCCGACCAGGCGGACGCCATGATCGACCTGGGTGGAGGAGCGGGCGATCTGGTCCTTGATCTCCTTGGCGGCCGCGGCCGAGCGCTGGGCGAGTTCGCGCACTTCCTGGGCGACGACGGCAAAACCCTTGCCGGATTCACCGGCACGGGCTGCCTCGACGCCGGCATTCAGCGCCAGAAGGTTGGTCTGGAAGGCGATTTCGTCGATGACGCCGATGATCTTCGAGATCTCCGAGG
Source organism: Rhizobium esperanzae (assembly GCF_014197615.1). Taxonomy (GTDB): domain Bacteria; phylum Pseudomonadota; class Alphaproteobacteria; order Rhizobiales; family Rhizobiaceae; genus Rhizobium; species Rhizobium esperanzae_A. Next base: position 78,986 of record NZ_JACIFY010000016.1, on the reverse strand, counting down.
ACGACTTTTCGATGCCGCTCATCGCCTCGATCGCCTGACCGACGATCGCATCGCTGTGGGTTGCCTCGGTGCTGACGGAATGGACGCGCTTGCTCGCCTCGTGAGCGCCATCGGCCGTCTGGCGGACGGCGACGGTAAGCTCGTCGAGCGCGGCCGAGGCTTCCTCAAGGCTCGCGGCCTGGCGCTCGGTGCGCTGCGACAGCTCATTGGAGGCGCGGCGGATCTCTTCCTTGCTGGTGCCGATATCGCTGCCCTTGGCGCTGACCTTGGCCATGGCGGCTTCGAGATGCGACAGCGCATCGTTGAAGTTGTCGCGAAGGGCGGCATATTTCTGGCCGAGATCGGCGCAGCGGACGGTGAGATCACCGCGGGCGATCATCTCCAGCGCCTGGCCGATCGTCGCCACCACGCGGGCCTGGAGCGCTGTCTCGTCCTGCTGCTGACGCTGATTGTTTTCACGCTCGTTTTCCAGCGCCAGCTGCTGGGCCGCTTCGCGATCCGACATCGCATGGCGTTCCCGGATCTTTTCCTGCAGCGACTGTGTCGCCTTCGCCATCATGCCGACTTCGTTGTTCATGCCGGTATGCGGGATGGCAATGGAAACGTCCTCTTCGGAGACGGCCTTCAAGGCGGCGTGAACGCTGTTGAGAGGTCCCGATATGCCGCGGATGACGACGTAGGCGGCGGCCATGGCCAGGAAGAACAAAACGATGCTGCCGGAGAGCGCGGTCAGGATCGTGCTGTTCACCTGAGCATCGAGATCATCCATGTAGACGCCGGTGACGACGACGACCTTCCAGGGCTCGAAGGCCTGGCCATAGGCGGTCTTACGGTAATCGCCGGCCGGTTCGCCCGGTTTGCTGGTGGAATAGAATTCGACGAGACCGCCGCCCTGCTGTCCAAGCTTGACCAGCTCTTCGCGGTAGAGCTTGCCCTTGCTGTCCGGCTGCCCCTTGAGGCTCTGCCCGACCTTCGAGGCATCGTAGTGGAACAACATCTGGACGTCGTAGCTATAGCCGAAGAAATAACCGTCGGGATCGTATTTCATCCCGTTGACGGTGGTGTAGGCCTGCTTCTGGGCATCCTCGAGCGTCATCTCGCCCGCGGTCACCTTGGCCTGGTAAAGCTTGAGCACGGAAACCGCCGACTGAACCTCGGCGCGGAGCATGTCATAACGCTCCTTGTAGATCGCATCGACGGAGGAGCGGATCTGCAGCGACGTGGCGACGGCAAAGGCCACCATCAGGCCGATGACCAGCAAGATAAGTTGCTTCGAAATTTTCAAGTTTTTCATGTTGCCTCGCAACGGGAATGAATGGCTGCATTCCGGTGCGGTTTTCTACCGCCTGTGCGAGCGCGCCGAACAAGGCGACGCGTCTACTGCTGCTAAAACAACATGCTGCGACCGGTAAGCAACAATTGATGCTAACTTTATAAAAAAGCTTTAACTTTATTAAAAACGATGCGGATTTCCCTAAAAATCAAGGGGTCAATTTATACAGCGCAGCGTCGGATTTCCGATGATCGCAATATCGCTCGTGTTGGAAATCTCAGCTTGCTCGGCCCATCAAACAAGAATGCACCCCCGCTGCTCATCGAGGGTGCATTCGGCCCACCTGCGGTGGACCCCCAAACGATCGAAACCTTGATCGGGCGGGGGCAGGGAACTTTATCTGGCGTTGCTGGAATTGCCTTCGACACGCAGCTTGAATTCGGAAGTGTCGAGGCTCGCCGGCCGTTCAGCCATGCCTGCTACAACCGGCTTGACGTCACCGCCGATGACGGCTGCGGTCGTAGCGTTCATGTCGATCCCGTCTGCGGGCGGGGCCGGCGGCACGGCGGCAACCATCGCTTCCGGGGTCGCCTTGCTGACGAAGAGAACGGGCGAGCCGCCCATCCAGCCCTCGGTGCGATAGATCTTCTTTTCGCCGCCGACATCGCGGACTTCGCTCGCCTGAAGGACGCCGGGCTTCAGTTCCGGCACCGTATAGTCCTTTTTGGTGGCATCGGCCTGCAGCGGCGGGCAATTGGCACAGCTTTCGGTGACGATGCTGCCGTCAGCGCGCGGGGCAGCCGTACCGACCACCTCGATCGAGGAGGCCATCACCGGGCCTGCCATCAGCAGGACTGCCGCACCGAAGAAAATCTGACGCATGAACGCACCTCCGTCTTACCGTAGGAGCGGTATAACGCAGCTTTGTTTCCATCCCGTCAGGGGAAAGGGTAAAAATTTAAAGAACGTGCCGGTTTATACTTTATCGGGGCCAGTCTCGCGCTCGATCGCCCGCCAGCCGATGTCGCGCCGGCAGAAGCCGTTTTCCCATTTCACCCTGTCGAGCAGCGCGTAGGCGCGGTCCTTGGCTGCAGCGACCGTGCCGCCCGATGCGGTGACGTTGAGCACGCGGCCGCCGGTCGCAACCAGCGCGCCGTCCTTCAAAGCCGTGCCGGCATGAAACACCTTCTCACCCTCGCCGGCATCCGGCAGCGCGAGGATCGGTGTGTTCTTCTCGTAGGCGGCGGGATACCCCTTGGAAGCCATGACCACCGTCAGCGCCGGATCGTCGCTCCATTCGGCTTTCACCTGATCGAGCGTGCCGTTGGCGGTGGCGAGCAGCAGCGGCAGCAGATCGCTCTTCAGCCGCATCATCATCACCTGGCATTCGGGATCGCCGAAGCGGACATTGTATTCGATCAGCTCCGGTCCTTTCGCGGTGATCATCAGCCCGGCGAAAAAAACGCCGGAGAAGGGATGACCGCTCTCGGCCATGCCGCGCATCGTCGGTTCGATGATCTCCTTCATGGTGCGCTCGACCATCTCGGCGGTCATCACAGGCGCCGGCGAATAGGCGCCCATGCCGCCGGTGTTGACGCCGGTATCGCCCTCGCCCACCCGTTTGTGATCCTGGGCGGTTGCGAGCGGCAGCGCATGTTTTCCATCGCAGAGGCAGAAGAAGCTCGCCTCTTCGCCATCGAGATAGGCTTCGACGACGACTTCGGCCCCGGCCGCGCCGAAGGCGCCCTCGAAGCAATCGTCGACGGCATCAAGCGCCTCATCCAGCGTCATCGCCACCGTCACGCCCTTGCCGGCGGCAAGACCGTCCGCCTTGACGACGATCGGTGCGCCCTGAGCGCGGATATAGGCCTTGGCCTTCGGTGCATTGTTGAAGCGCTGGTAGGCGCCGGTGGGAATGCCGTAGCGGGCGCAGATATCCTTGGTGAAGCCCTTGGAGCCTTCGAGCTGGGCAGCGCCGGCCGAGGGGCCGAAAACCACCAGGCCATCGGCGCGCAGACGGTCGGCGAGACCGGCCACCAGCGGCGCCTCCGGGCCGACGACGACGAAATCGATCGCCTTGTCCCGGCAGAAGGCGGCGACCGCTTCGTGATCCTCGATATTCACAGGCACGAGGACGGCATGTTCGCCGATGCCGGGATTGCCGGGCGCGGCATAAAATTCGCTCAGCAACGGCGATTGCGCCAGCTTCCAGGCGAGCGCATGCTCGCGTCCGCCCGATCCGATCAACAGAACCTTCATGCGCCACCCTTTCCTTTTGCCTCTGGCGGTTAAGGGCCAAGGGCCGAAAGGTCAAGCGCGAAAGCTTACCAGCCCCCGCCGCCCCCGCCGCCGCCACCGCCGCCGGACGAACCGCCGCCGGAAAAACCGGAGGATGAGCTCGACGGCGGCGGCGCGGGTATGGTCGAGGCGATCGTCGAGGCCATCGACGAGGAAAAGCCGCCGATGCGATCGGAGAAGCTGCCGCTGTTGAAATTGCCGGAATACCAGCCGGGCGCATAGGCCGCGGCGGCACCGGCAGCAGCGGCCGCCAGCCAGGCCTCGAAGGTGCGCGACCAGGGTTTCTCGACGCCGAGCGCCACCGCATAGGGCAGCAGCGTCTCGAAGTGCTGCGGCGACATTTGCGGGGCGCCAGCCGTGTTCATCCGGTCCTTTTCGGCCAGCGTCAGATATTGGCGCAGACCGTCTATCCCGTCCATCATCTTGGTGCCGAGCGGCGTCGGTGCGCCCATGATGAAGAAATACAGGATGTTGAGCAGCACGATACCGCCGACGGCAAAGAGCATCGGCGTTTCGTGCAGCTTCACCAGCGAGGAGGCGAGCGCCAGGACCATGGCCGACAGGATGCCGATGCCGACGAAAACACCGATCGCTGCGGCGATGATGGCAATGATCTTGCCGAACAGCGAACTGCCGCGATGCAGCGACCGGACGAAGCCGGCAACAAAAACCGCAACGAAGACCGAGATGGCGGTCGGGATCAGTATCAGCGCGATCGTGTCCGGCTCCAGCGAGCCAAAGACGAACAGCGTCACCAGGGCGGCGGCGCTGAGCGCGATGCCGCCTATGGTATAGCCAAGATTGGCATTGTAATATTTGCCGCGGTGTTCCTTCTCGATCGCCGAACGGAAGGACTGGCCGACGGATTTCACCCGCTCGCCATTGGCCTTGTCGATCGTCAGCGTCGCACCGGCGCCGCCGGCAACCCTCAGCAGTTCGCTCTCGCCGGCCTGGAATTTCTCCTTGCCGAGCGCTTTGCCCGTGCCGCGAATGATGATCGAATTCTTCAGGTCTTCGAGTTTGACGTAACCGCGGACCGCCAGATTGAGCGCCGTGGCGGAAAGCGCCGTCCAGCCCCCGCCGGAGAAGCCCTTATTGTCGATGTAATTGACCAGCGCCGGCGAGATGCCGTCAGGCGCGTCCCAGCGCGGTACGACGACACCGCGGGCAGGATCGCGGCCGACCTTCAGCCATGATCTGAGATAATAGGCGAAAACCAGGATCAGGCCGCCGAAGCCGATGAAATAATCGCGGTTGTCCTTGAGCCACCAACTGCTTTCCATATCCGCGCTCGGCGGATCGATCGAGCCCTTCGGCATGCGGATCGCGAAAGTCAGCCCTTCCTTGGCATCGAGCGGTGCGGTGGTGGAAAAGATAAGGCTGGCCCCGGTCTCGCTCACGCTGGCGTCCTTTCCCCTGGCGCCCTGAGGGCCGGTGAAGAAGGTGGTCTCCGTCGCGCTGACACCAGGCGGCAGCGTCACCGTCGCCGTGGCCGAGCGGATCGGGAAGAGCCAGCCATTGCCGGTGACGTTCCAGTAAAGTTCGTCATGATCGTCGAAATAGCGGATCTGGCGGTTGGTCTTGTAGGTAAAGACATAGCGGTGGCGGCCCGGTGTCACCGTCACCTCGGCGGAGCCGGCATAGATGCGGATGCCGTCCGAAATCGATTCCGTGTGCCAGGGCTCGTCCGCGCCGTCGCGCGTGACCGACACTATATCGAAATCGACGCTGCGGCGGCGGCCTGCGGCATCGGTGAAATAGAGCGGGAAATCACGGAAGATGCCGTGATTGATCCGGTTGCCCTCGGCATTGACGGTGATCGTTTCCGCTACCTTCATCGCGCCGCTTTTTTCGAGCGCGATGTCGGAGGCGAAACTGTCGATCACCTCGGCGGCAAAGGCCGCCGGCGCCGCGAGCATCAAGAGCAGTGCAAAACAAAATCCGAAAAACCGACGCCCCATCCCTGTCTCCCGCCGGCAGCCTCGGCTGCGTTTCCGTCAATCATTGTCCCGATATGTCACGCCGAGGGCGGCGAGCGTCCGCCAATAGGCGGGGTAGGTCTTGCCGACGCAATCGGGATCGAGAATGGTGATGCCGTCGATCTTCAGGCCGGCGAGCGCGAAACTCATGGCGATGCGATGATCGGCAAAGGTATCGATCTCGGCCGGCAGCGTCTGACCGGCGAGAGCAGGATCGGACTGGACGATCAGATCGTCGCCCTCCTCGACAGCCAGGCCTTCGCGGATATTGTTGAGCCCCGTCGATAGCGCCCGGATGCGGTCGCATTCCTTGACGCGCAGATTGGCGATGCCGACGAAGCGGACCGGCGTCTCGTTGAAAGCGGCAAGCACGGCGATCGTCGGAACAGCGTCCTGCATCTGCGAGCCATCGATTTCGGCCGGCAGATGCGGGAATTTGGCGATCGTTTCGTAGGCCTTGGCATCCGGCTGGGTGAAGGCATCGTTCGGCACGCCGAGATCGATCTCGCCGCCACTCAGCACTTCGGCCGCCCAGAGATAGGTCGCGGCGGATGCATCCGGCTCGATGACGAAATCGGCGGCGGTATAGCCGGTCGCGGCGACGCGCCAGGTTGCGGCATCGAGCTGTTCCATCTTGGCGCCGAAGGCCTCCATGGCCGCCAGCGTGAGATCGACATAGCCGCGCGCGCCAATATCGGTACCGGCGAGCGCGATCGTGACAGGCGCGTTCGCACCCGGCTGGGCAAGCGGTGCGGCCATCAGAAGCGCCGACACATACTGGCTGGACAGGCCGGCATCGATTTCGACGCGGCCCGAAGCGAAATGCCCGTTGCCGCGTACCGTCACGGGTGGGCAACCGGTCGGGGCTTCGGCATCCAGTCCGAGCGATTTCAGCGCATCGATCAGCGGACCGATCGGGCGCTTGCGCATATGTTCGTCGCCATCGACGACAACCGTGCCGTCGACAGAAGCAACCGCTGCCGTCAGGAAGCGTGTCGCCGTGCCGGCATTGCCGAGGAAGAGCGGCGCCTTCGGCGGCTGCAGCCTGCCGCTGCCGGTGACGACGAAGGTGGTGTCGTCGGGCTCGTCGATCGCAACACCCATCGCACGCAGCGCATCGGCCATATAACGCGTATCGTCGCTCTTCAGCGCGCCGGTCAGCCGGCTCGTGCCCTTGGCAAGGCCGGCGAGCAGCAGGGCTCGATTGGTGATCGATTTGGAGCCCGGCGGCATGGCGCGGCCCGAAAGCGGCTTGCCCGGCGGGATGATCGTGAGTTTGGCTGTGCGTGTCATGCTGTGTCTTCCGTCCCTAGAGCATGATGCCGAAAAGTGTGAGCGGTTTTCTCATGACATCATGCTCTAACTCTTTAATTTAGAACGGGATTCAGATTTTAGGCCGACCCGGCCTAAAATCATCCTGTTCTGGGCGAGCCTTATCGGCCGCAATCTGCCCTTGCTCTTAACCGCTTTCTCGCAAAGGCAAAATGCCGGATCGTCAGAATTTGACGCTGGGGACGGCGCGATCGGCCTCGTTGGTGATTTCGAAATAGTCCCGCTTGGCAAAACCGAACTGGCCGGCGACGAGATTGGAGGGGAAGCTTTCGACCTTGACGTTCAGATCGCGGGCCGCACCATTGTAATAGCGGCGCGCCATCTGCAGCTCGCCTTCCATGGTTTCCAGCGAAGCCTGCAATTCGGCAAAGTTCTGGTTGGCCTTGAGATCGGGATAGGCCTCGGCGAGCGCGATGACCCGGCCGAGCGCTTGGCCGAGCAGGCCTTCCGCCTGCGCCCTGCCGGCAACATCGCCCGATGGTACGGCCTGCGCCTTGTTGCGGAGCGCAACCACCTCTTCGAGCGTCGACTTCTCATGGGCGGCATAACCCTTGACCGTCTCGATCAGGTTCGGGATCAGATCGGCACGGCGCTTCAGCTGCACATCGATGCCCGACCAGGCTTCCTCCGCCATCTGCCGTGAGCGAACCAGGCCGTTGTAGATGAAGACGACGTAGAGTGCGATGACAACGATAATACCCAGTATCACGTACATGCAGATGAGCTCCCCGATTTGATGATCGCACGTTAGTGATTCGGCATAACAAAGTCATCTTGGCGCAGTCATTCTTCGGCGGATTTCGATGAGACTTTGATACTGCCGCCCAATCTAGGAACTTATGCGCCAATCAGGGGCATAGGCATCCATCTTCTCGCTCTCCCGCCAGAAATTGAAGCGTTCGGTCCAGTAGTGCTCGGCATCAAGCGCGACTGCGAACGGCAGATAGTGCTCGTAGCACTCGACCGACATTGCCGGGCCATCGATCTCGCCACGGAAATAACGATTCAAAATAAGCATATTATTATGGATCTGCTGCTGCTTCGGCGTAGGCATGCGCAGCATTCCCAGAATAATCACGATGCCGACGATATCCAACAAGATCGCCGCCAGATATGGCCGCTGTTCGCTAATAACCTCAGTCGTGCAAATATAGGAAATTGCGAAAATCATCAGCGTCGGGAAACCCACAATCAGGCCAACCGCCCGCTTGAACCGTTGGAAGCCGTCGATTGGTACGGGGAACCGCTCTGGGTGCCGGAACATCATTAAAACTATCAAAGGTATAAACAATATGCCGCAGATCGCCGCAGAAAAGGTAAAAAGGCCAGAATAACGAGAGACGGCAATGCCAAGAGCCAAAATCGAAACTACAGCGATCAAGCTCCACCGATCTATGCCTCTGATCTTCCGATACTCCTCAGCGACTGTCCTATGCAATTCAGCCCTCACATCAGGCCTGGCGTTTTTAAGTCTGCGCCGATCACCGACAGGCCGCTCCCTTCCAATTCGCCCAAATACCAAGCGCGTCGCAGCCGGGAGACTGTACCATTTGGCGCGACCCGGCTTGCCCTTCCTGCGCTCGTGCTTTGCCAACAAGTCAGAAGCCTCCGCATCCTCATCCAGGCTGGAAATGCGAAGCGTTCGTTTCACTGCGAGATGGCAGACAGACGCCATGAAGGCCGCTTTTGCCGCGTCCGCCCTCCAGTCCCGGAACAGATAGGCTGCCAGAGCGGGGGATATGCTTTCCGTCATTCTAGTGTCGACCGCTATCAATGGTGCAGGCAAAAGCCACGAAGGTCGAAATTTGAGGATAACAACCAGGCCGACGATCAGCGGCCCTAAAATGCTGAGGAATGGGAGAAAGTGATCGGAGAGCCACCGCCACACGCGGCTGTCGCTCGTTCCGCCCGAAAAAGTTCCTCCGGGATATTCGACCTCGACGTCCGGCAGAATCCGATCCCCTTTGCCCGCCGCAATAGACACCACAATTTCATCCGGTGCCTTCTGTATGACGTCATAGGCCCCCGGAATATTGCGCAAAGGGCGTAGCGTTCCGCCGGGCGGCACCCTTAGAGCAAGTGTCTTTTGCGCGCCTTGGCCGTGGACATGCCCCATATAGGCCGGCAAGAAAAGAATCTGACGATCGCCTTCCTGACGGACTAGGCGGCCGAGCCGGTACGAGATCTGGATCTTTGTGACGCCGGTGACGATATCCGCTGGGCAGCTTCTGCAGTGTTCCTTACCGACGTAAATAGAATAGCCGGGCACGTTGTTTTCTTTGAAATAATATTCGTCGGATCCGTCACGCCGGGCGGCGACCAGAACGAAATCCCGCCAGTGAACGCTGCCTAACGAATCCTTGAAACGCTGAGGAATGTCGACGTAAACGCCACCGTAGTTTGTCGCCTTCTTGACCAGGATATCGAAGCTTTCCGACACAAAGGCAGTGCCGTCGGTAGAGACTTCGATCGTGGTTTTTGCCGACTGGACGGTGAACTCTTTGTCAAAATCGCTGCATGAGGTCAGCAAGACAAGAATTGCGCATGACATGAGCCATGAGAGAAAGCGCGGCATCCCGCCTGCGCAATTTTCAAATGCGATCTGAAAATAAACAATGTCGCTTTTCAAAAGACAGACCGAACCTATACATGATCGAAACATCGATAAGATAATGTTCGGACGCTTTAAGCAAAAGAAGCATAGTTTCAGAAGCTGAAGAAATTTTTCGAGACGGCTTTTACGCCGCCTCTTTCGACAGATTAACGCCGCCGGCGTCGGTCAGCAGGAAGGCTTCGCCGCAGGCCTTGGCGAGCGTGCGCACCCGCAGGATATAGCTCTGGCGCTCGGTCACCGAGATGACGCCGCGGGCGTCGAGCAGGTTGAAGACGTGGCTGGCCTTGATGCACTGGTCATAGGCGGGGAAGACGCATTTGTGCAGGCGCTGATTGTCGCTTTGGCCGGGGGCGCCGGCATCGAGCAGCGCCCGGCATTCCTTCTCGGCGTCGACGAAGTGGCGATGCAGCATCTCGGTATTGGCGAATTCGAAATTGTGACGCGAATATTCCTGCTCGGCCTGCAGGAAGACGTCGCCATAGCTGATTTTCTCGTCGCCCTCGCGGCCATTGAAATTCAGGTCGTAGACATTGTCGACGCCCTGGACATACATGGCGAGGCGCTCGAGACCATAGGTCAGTTCGCCCGCGACCGGCGCGCATTCGATGCCGCAGACCTGCTGGAAATAGGTGAACTGCGAGACTTCCATGCCGTCGCACCAGCATTCCCAGCCGAGGCCCCAGGCGCCGAGCGTCGGGCTTTCCCAGTCGTCCTCGACGAAACGGATATCGTGCAGCAGCGGATCGAGACCGATTGCCGCCAGCGAGCCGAGGTAAAGCTCCTGAAGATTGGGCGGGTTCGGCTTCAGGATGACCTGGTACTGGTAATAATGCTGCAGGCGGTTCGGGTTCTCACCATAACGGCCATCGGACGGACGGCGCGACGGCTGGACGTAAGCGGCCTTCCAGGGCTTGGGGCCGAGGGCGCGCAGCGTGGTGGCCGGGTGGAAGGTGCCGGCGCCGACTTCCATGTCGTAGGGCTGCAGCACCGCGCAACCCTTGTCCGCCCAGTAGCTATGCAGGGTCAGGATCAGCGCCTGGAAGGAGCGCTTCGGGTTCATATGGTCTGGGATAGCTGACATGGGATGGCACCGCTGACTTGATAGATCGGCGCGACAGGTGCCATGGAGGGCGGCAGGGGTCAAGGGTTTTGCGGCGGTCGGGGTCGAACCGATCTGCAAGCGGAATCTAACTGCCCCTAACCTCAATCCAGCGATGGTGGGCTAGGCACCCCCCTCTGTCCTGCCGGACATCTCCCCCACAAGGGTGGAGATTGGCAAGAGGCTTGACCATCGCTCCCTCTCGAACGGCAGCGACAATCACAATACTCAGTTGCTTGGGGAAGCCGTCACGCCCAGCCGATCTCCCTCCTTGTGGGGGAGATGTCCGGCAGGACAGAGGGGGTGCCCAGCCCACCCAAGCTTACGTGGCGGCTGGATGGGCAGATCCAAGGCTGTTCCTACTCTTCATCCCGCTTCAGCCGATACTCCCCGGTCACCGGGTCCTTGACCAGCGTGCCGATCGCGCCGGTCTGGCGCTCTTTTTCGGCGCGGCGTGACTTTTCGGCGAGCTTGCGGGCATCGGAGACGAAGCGACGGTAGAGCCACCAGGCTGAGAAGACCAGGACCAGGATCGTGATAAGCTGTGCCATTCCCCTCTCCTGCCCTTAAAGCCCGAAACGGCTCCACAATGCCCTTTCTTCGGCCGCTTCGACAAGCCCCGTCGCAAGACCGGATGCGGCACTTTCGAGTGTCACAGGCGATACGCCGGGAATGCGGCGGCCGAACAGGCCGCGGCCGGCGGTGACGAGTTCCAGCTTGGTCTTCTGGCCGTAGCGCCGCTTCAACTCCTGGCGCATGTCGCCGAGCCCGTCGACGAGGCCGAGCTCGAGGCCGCGGGTGCCGCTCCAGAACAGGCCGGAGAAGACCGCCGCATCGTCCTTCAGCTTGCCGGCGCGGCGCTCGCGCACCATCGCGATGAAGACCTGGTGGATTTCGAGCTGCAGGCTCTTCAGATACTCGATGTCCTTTTCCTTTTCCGGCTGGAACGGATCGAGGATCACCTTGTTTTCGCCGGCGGTATAGACGCGACGCTCGACGCCGATCTTCTTCAACAGTTCGGGAAAACCGAAACCGCCGGAGACGACGCCGATCGAGCCGACGATCGAGGTGGCGTCGGCGATGATCTCATCGCCGGCAAGCGCGATCATGTAGCCGCCGGAGGCCGCGACATCCTCGACGAAAACCAGCACCTTCTTCTGCTTCTCGCGAGCGAGTTCACGAATGCGGGTGAAGATCAGCCGGGACTGGACGGGCGAACCGCCCGGCGAATTGATTGTTATGGCAACCGCCGGCGCGTCCTTCATGGCGAAGGCCTTTTCCAGAACCGGCGAGACATTGGCGAGATTGAGAGCCGGCCGGAACTGGCCGCCGCCGCTGACGATTGCGCCCTGCAGCCGGACGACCGGGATGGTGAGACCATCCTTGCGGAACCGTTTCGGCAGCAGTTTTCTCAACAATCCGGCCATCTCTCATCCTTCGCTGGGCGTCGTGCGATCGTCAATCGCGATCGGCATCCATGTATGCGCTGGAACGACAAACGCAATGGCCGCGTTCTGGAAAACATGCAGTTTGATTTTCTTGTTGCGAATGACTTGCATTATCATTCTAATCCGTCATAGTGACGCTCACGATAAACAGGTGGAAATCGCATGGACGCCCTGAATCCGAATGCCAACAGCGGCTGGCGGCACGAACGCGGCGAGGCATCGCTATCGGATGTGTACCGCACCGTCGGAACGGGACGTCACAGCTCGGTATGGCGGCGGGCGGCAGCCTTCGCCGGGCCGGGCTACATGGTCGCCGTCGGCTATATGGACCCCGGCAACTGGGCGACCTCGCTCGCCGGCGGCTCCAAATTCGGCTATGCGCTGCTGACCGTCGCCCTGCTTTCCAACCTGATGGCGATCGTGCTGCAATCGCTCTGCGCGCGCCTGGCGATCGCATCCGGCCGCGACCTCGCACAGGCCTGCCGCGACGCCTTTCCGAAATGGGTTTCGGTGCCGCTCTGGGCCTTTGCCGAGATCGCCATCATCGCCACCGATATCGCCGAGGTGATCGGCACGGCGATCGGCCTCAACCTGTTGATGGGCATCCCGCTCGAACTCGGCGTATTGATCACCGCGCTCGACGTCTTCGTCATCCTCTTCCTGCAGAAGCTCGGCTTCCGCTGGGTGGAAGCCTTCATCATCGCGCTGCTCGGCGTCATCGCGGTCTGCTTCGGCGTGCAGATCCTGCTTGCCGACCCGCAATGGGGCGCCGTGGTTACCGGCTTCTTCCCGACCACCGAGATCGTCACCAATCCGGAGATGCTCTATCTGGCGCTCGGCATTCTCGGCGCGACCGTCATGCCGCACAATCTCTACCTTCATTCCGGCATCGTGCAGACGCGGGCCTATGGCCATACGATTCCCGAGAAGAGGGAGGCGCTGACCTTTGCGACGATCGACTCGACGGTGGCGCTGTGCTTCGCGCTCCTGATCAACGCCTCGATCCTGATCCTGGCAGCGGCGGCCTTCAATGCGAACGGCAAGACCGACGTCGTCGAACTCGGCGACGCCTATTCGCTGCTGTCGCCGCTGCTCGGTCTTGCCATCGCGCCGACGCTGTTCGGCATCGCCCTGCTCTGCTGCGGCCTGAACTCGACGGTCACGGCGACCCTTGCCGGCCAGATCGTCATGGAAGGCTTCCTCAAGATCAGGCTGAAGCCGTGGATGCGCCGGCTGATCACCCGCGCCATCGCCATCGTGCCGGCGGCGATCGTCACCATCTGGTATGGCGACAAGGGCACGGCCGAGCTTCTGATCCTCACACAGGTGGTGCTCAGCCTTCAGCTTTCCTTCGCCGTCTTCCCGCTTGTCATGTTCACCGCCAGCAAGGCCAAGATGGGCGAACTGGTGGCGCCGCGCTGGCTGAGCGGCATCGCCTATCTGATCGCGGTCGTCATCGCCGGCCTGAACGTCAAGCTGCTGTTCGACTTCGTCACCGGCTAAAGCGGTTCAGGTTTTTACGGAAGCGCAGAACCGCTCTAACCTTTTTGTTTTACGCAATTCCGGACGAAAAACCGCTTCGCACTTTTCCTGGAATTGCTCTTAAAGCCTGGCATAGGCCGCCCGGCCATTGTTGAAATCATCGACGAGAGGGGAGAACTTGTGGCTCCCCTCTTCGTGCATGATGAGGGCGGCGCGCAGCGAAAGCCGCGCCCGCGACCCCTTGATCGCGGTCACCAGGATACGAACGGCGTTTTCACCCGGGCGCGGATGGATGGCGGTCACTTCGATGCCGCCGAAGCGCCGGCCACAGGCGGCAACGATCTCGGCAATCGATTCCGGCCTGGCGATCAGCGACAATTGGCCGCCCGGGATCATGATCGCGCCCGCCGTGCGGATCCAGCTTTCGAACAGGCCGTCGGTCATCGCATGGGCTTCGGCCTTCAGCGCATCGGGCGTGCGCCGGTCGCCGGCATCGTTGAAGGGTGGGTTCATGATGACGTGGTGGAAACTCTCATCGATGAGGCCGGCATCGTTGCGCGCCTTGGCGGTCAGCGTCACATCGGCCTCGACGACACTGAGGCGTCCGGCGACGTGGGCATTTTCGGGCAGCAGGATGCTGCGGCGGGCATAATCGGCCATCTCGGCCGAACGCTCGAACAGCACCACTTGCGTCTCGGCAAGTCGCGAGGCGACGGCGAGGCCGGCAGCACCGGCGCCGGCGCCGAGATCGGCAACCCTGACCGGGCGCTCGTCGGCGACGAGGGCTGCCAGCAGCATCGCATCCATGCCGGAGCGATGGCCCCTGCCCTTCGGCTGCACCACATGAAAGGCGCCGCGGTGGAAGGCATCGATGGTGTCAGCGGGCTTCCCGGTCATGTCAGGCTCATTTCTTCTCGCGCAGCTCGCCGCCGAGACCGGCATCGATCAGGATGCGGCGCGCCTGATCGGCCATCTCCTCATCCACCAGCAGACGGCGCGGCAGCATGCCGAGCGAGCCCTCCAGCACGCTCATGCCCTGGTCGGCGATGAAGCAGTGAATTCCCGCATCCTTCATCAAACTCTCGGCAAAGGAGAGCAGAACGGGGTCGTTGGCGCGGATAAGCTCATGCATTTGCCGTCGTTTTCCTTCCAATTTCGTTCAGCGCGACAATTCACCCCTTGCCGCGCCCATCGCCCCTTTCTATTGTCGGGTGCAATGAATGAACAGGAGTCCGGGTCGTTGGGCGTGGTCATACCGCTTGAAGAAAGCAAAAACAAACTGGCATCCATCAAGCCATTGGTCGATCTCACCAGGGCGGATATGGAGCGGGTGAACCAGCTTATTCTGTCCAAGGCCGGCTCCGACGTGCAGATGATCCCCGAGGTGGCGAACCATCTGATCTCATCCGGCGGCAAACGGCTGCGGCCGATGCTGACGCTGGCAGCCGCAGCACTGTTCGACTACAGAGGCGAAAACCACGTCAAGCTCGCGACCTCGGTCGAATTCATGCACACGGCAACGCTGCTGCATGACGACGTCGTCGACGAAAGCGACCTGCGCCGCGGCAAATCGACGGCGCGGATGATCTGGGGCAACCAGGCAAGCGTGCTGGTCGGCGACTTCCTGCTCGGCCAGGCCTTCCGCATGATGGTCGAAGTCGGCTCGCTCGATGCGCTCGACGTGCTGTCCTCGGCCGCCTGCGTGATCGCCGAAGGCGAAGTGCTGCAGCTTTCTGTCGCCAAGAACATGGAGACGACGGAGGACGATTATCTCGCCGTCATCCGCGCCAAGACCGCCGCGCTCTTTGCCGCCGCCGCCGAAGTCGGGCCGATCGTCGCCGAGGCCGGCAAATCCGGCCGCAACGCGCTGAAGTCCTATGGCATGAATCTCGGGCTTGCCTTCCAGCTCGTCGACGACGCGCTCGACTATGGCGGCAAGGCGGCCGATCTCGGCAAGAATGTCGGCGACGATTTCCGCGAGGGCAAGATCACCCTGCCGGTCATCCTCGCCTATCGCCGCGGCACCGAGGACGAGCGCGCCTTCTGGCGCGATGCTATCGAAGCCGGCAACAGCACCGACGCCAATCTCGAAAAGGCCCTGGGGCTGATCACCAAATATGGCACGCTCAGCGATACGATCGGCCGCGCCGTGCATTACGGCACGATCGCCCGCGATGCGCTTGCGCCGCTGCCCGATACGGCCTGGAAATCCGCCCTGATGGAAGTGATCGATTTCTGCATCGAGCGCGTCAACTGATCAAACGTCCTTGATTGCAGGCTGATTTTCTTGCGGCGCCGCTTCAAAAAAGCCATCCTGTTATGAATCAGTGATCGCAACTGATTTGCGACCGGCATCATCGCCGGAACGCTCTCGAAGAAAGGTTTCCCTAATGCGGCAGAGATTTGCCATCCGTCTTCTTACGAGCGCAGCACTGGCGGCTGTTCTTTCGCTCGGCGTCGCCGCCGGCGTGAGTGCCGAGGATGCGGCCAAGACGGGCGATGCCGGCAAGACCGCCAGCTTCGATGCAGACAGCGTCACCACTTTCTCCGGCGCCTTCCTCGCGGCGCGCACGGCCGATGTCGATCATGACTATGAAACGGCGATCGAACTCTACAAGAAGGCGCTGCAGATCGAGCCCGGCAACCCGGAGATCCGCCAGCGGCTGATGATCTCGCTGCTGCTCAACGGCGACATCAAGGACGGCGTCAAATATGCCGACGACCTGAAGGGCGATCCTTCCGTCGAGCGCATCACCACGATCGTGCGCGGCATGGATGCCATGCGCCGCGACGACTATAAGTCCGCCGAGGCCATCCTGAAATATAAGGGGCCGAACGATCTCGACCGGATGATGAACGACCTGCTGCTCGCCTGGGCCCGCGTCGGCGCCGGCCGCGGCAAGGAAGCGCTCGCCATGGTCGAGAAGATGAAGGGGCCGGACTGGGTCCGCATCTTCCAGAATTACAATGCCGGGACGATCGCCATCGTCGCCGGCGACGTGAAATCCGCCCGCAAGCATCTGAACGATGC
The DNA here is from genome assembly GCF_014197615.1 of Rhizobium esperanzae. GTDB lineage: Bacteria > Pseudomonadota > Alphaproteobacteria > Rhizobiales > Rhizobiaceae > Rhizobium > Rhizobium esperanzae_A. Next base: position 62,430 of record NZ_JACIFY010000016.1, on the reverse strand, counting down.
CGTGCTCGACAAGGAAGGGGGCGCGACGGCGCCCGACACCTTCATGCGCGCTGTCATGGCGCTTGCCCGCCTTGAAGCCCAGCAGGGCAACAAGCAGAAGGCGCTCGACGCCGTTTCCGTCGGCGACAATCTGCTGCCGAATTATGCGCCGCTGAACGCGCTGCGCGACAGCATCGAAAAGGACGAGAAGCAGGAGCAGCAGGTCAAGACCGCCGAAGAAGGTGCTGCCGGCGTGCTGTTTTCGGTCGGCGGCGCGCTGAACCGCGACGGCGCCGAGGATATCGTCTCGCTCTACCTGCAGACGGCCAATGCGCTCGATCCGAACAGCGCCGATACGCTGGTGCTGCTCGGCGGCATCGCCGAAAAGCAGAACCAGATGGACCGCGCCATCGCGCTCTACAAGAAGGTGCCGGAGAATTCGCCGATGCGGCGCATCTCCGAGCTGCAGCTCGGCCTTGCCCTTGCCCAGGGCGGCAAGGTGGACGAGGCACGCAAGCACCTGCAGGCGCTGATCGCCTCCGACCCGAAGGACATCCGCAGCTATCTCGCCTATGGCAGCGTGCTTTCCGATGCCAAGGACTACGAGGCGATGGCCGCCAATTACGACAAGGCCGTCGAAGCGATCGGCCCCATTCCCGGCCGCGCCAACTGGAGTGTCTTCTTCCAGCGCGGCATCGCCTATGAGCGGCTGAAGAAGTGGGACCAGGCGGAGCCGAACTTCCGCAAGGCGCTGGAACTCAATCCTGACCAGCCGCAGGTGCTGAACTATCTCGGCTATTCATGGATCGACATGAACCGCAACCTCGACGAAGGTCTCGGCATGATCAAGAAGGCCGTCGACCTTCGCCCCGACGACGGTTACATCGTCGATTCGCTCGGCTGGGCCTATTTCCGCCTCAACCGCTTCGACGATGCCGTCGACGAATTGGAGCGTGCCGCACAGATCAAGGCCGGCGACGCGACGATCAACGACCATCTCGGCGATGCCTATTGGCGCGTCGGCCGCAAGCTCGAGGCCGTTTATCAGTGGAACCGGGCGCTGGCTTCCGAGCCGGAGGCCGCCGAAATCCCCAAGATCAAGGACAAGGTCGCCAACGGCCTGCCGCCTGTCAGCGACGATGCCAAAGCCGCCGACAAGAAGCAGCCGGACCCGGCGCCGGTCACCCCGCCGCCCGTCGACAAGAAATCCTGACGGGCGCGGCACATGCCTGAGGAAGGCCTTGCCGAGGCTTTCGGCGTCACCGAAGAGGCGCGTGCGAAGATCAACCTTGCTTTGCATGTGACGGGCCAACGAGCCGATGGCTACCATCTGCTCGATATGCTGGTGACCTTCGCCGATTGCGGCGACCGGCTGGGCTTCCTGCCCGCGCAGGCCGATGCCTTGACCCTGTCGGGCCGGTTCGGCGAGACGCTTGTCGGCGACGGCGGTACCAATCTGGTGCTGCGGGCGCGCGATTTGTTGCGCGAGGCCGTCGGCGGCCTCGCCTTCCCCGTCCATATCCACTTGGAAAAGAACCTGCCCGTTGCCTCCGGCATCGGCGGCGGTTCGGCCGATGCGGCGGCGACGCTGCGCGGTCTGATGCGGCTCTGGGGCATGAGCCTGCCGGTGGAAACGGTTGCCGGTCTCGCGCTCAGGCTCGGCGCCGACGTGCCGATGTGCTTCGAGAGCCGGCCGCTGATCGCCCGCGGCATCGGCGAAAAGATCGAGCCCCTGCAGGATCTGCCCGCCTTTGCCATGGTGCTCGCCAATCCGCTGACAGGCGTCTCGACGCCGGAGGTTTTCCGGCGGCTGGCCACCAAGACCAATCCGGCTCTGAAGCTGGCTGCCGATCTCGCCGGGGCTGCCGCCTGGCTCGCCGCGATCGGCGCCGCCCGGAACGACCTGGAACCGCCGGCGCGCGAACTTGTCCCTGAGATTTCGGCGATCTCGGCGATGCTGCAAGCCGAGGGTGCCCTGCTCACCCGCATGTCCGGCTCCGGCGCCACCTGTTTCGGGATCTTTTCGAGCATGGCGGCAGCGCAGGAAGCGGCAGCAGCCCTTCACGGCGTGCGGCCCGACTGGTATTTCCAGGCGACGGAAACGGTTTCGGGAGGCATGTAATGGCAGGTCTGGACGAAAAGCGGCCCTTCATCGCCGTCGGCATTGCGGTTCTCACCGTCTCGGATACGCGCACGCCGGAGACGGACAAGTCAGGCGACACGCTGGCGGCGCGGATCGTCGAGGCCGGCCACCGGCTGGTCGACCGGGCGATCGTACCCGACGACCGGGAAAAAATCGCCGCACGGGTGAAGGCCTGGACCGAGCAGGACGAGATCGACGTCGTTATTACGACCGGCGGCACCGGCTTTACCGGCCGCGATGTAACGCCCGAGGCGCTGGAGCCCTTATTCGAAAAGCGGATGGACGGCTTTTCCGCCATCTTCCACCGCATCTCCTATGAGAAGATCGGCACGGCGACGATCCAGTCGCGCGCCACGGCAGGCGTTGCCAACGCTACCTTCATCTTTGCGCTGCCAGGCTCGCCCGGCGCCTGCCGGGATGCCTGGGACGGCATTCTGAAAACCCAGCTCGACTATCGCAACATGCCGTGCAATTTCGTCGAGATCATGCCGCGTCTCGATGAACACCTGAAACGCGGCGCGACCAAGTAAAAGCCGCTATGTCGCAAGTCCCGGCAGAGCGGGCATGGTTTCCCAGCTGTCGCCCGACAGCAGGATGCAGCTTATGCCGTGAACATCCGTGACGACGAGCGTCCAGGTGCCGCTTTCGGCGGCATAGACCTCGAGAACGGCGTTCTCGTTGACCAGTCCGACCGCTGTCAATTTTTCAGCGAAGTTCCTGTCGAGGAAACTGACGACATCGGATCGGCCTGCGCAACTGAGCATCGTCTGCGATGCTGCCGGATGCGGATGCGCGATCAATGATATCGGCAATATGACGGCCAGCAGGCCGTAAATCATACCGCGTACGCCGTAGATCCTACCGCGTGCGCAGTCGTTCCTACCGCGTGTCATGACGCACCTCCTTTCGCCGGGACCCCGGCAGAAGAGGAGATTTCCGCTGACCTGTTCTGCCGTCCACCGGCATTCCATGGCCATCCGTTACGAAGCGCGGCGCTTCGACGGCGCCATGGACGAATTATAGCGCGAAATCAGATTGGGCGCTATGTTTTGCAAGAAGTTGGGAGATGCTTCTCCCGAGAATTTAGCCACCCAGGGACTAATCCGTGGTGTCCGGCGGTGACCAAGAGGAGAGGTCTTGCTGGCTGTTGCCGTTCGACGGATTGGTACGATGCAGGGTTACGTGAAGCGGTGCCGCACGTTAGCCCCTCCCCCTTGTGGGGAGGGGTTGGGGAGGGGCTTTGGGCGGCCCGAACCTGACGGCCATGAACCCGCACCAGACAGGATGAAGCAAAGAATTACTTACCGCGCAGCGCGCGCGACCCAGGCGGGAATCAGTTCGCTGGAAAGCTTGCGCGGTTTCTGGCCGTCGACGAATTCGGCAAGGCGCATGCCGCTTTTGGCCACGCCAAGCGCCCGGCTCTTCGGCATCAGCAAACCCAGCTCCAGCGGCGGCGCGGCGCGGCCGAAGCGCTCAAAGAACGGGCGCTTGTAACCGCGCGAAGCGGTGAAGCGGGCCGGCAATTTGTTCAGCGCCATATACTCGGCGATCTCGTCGATCCAGCCGGCCTGGGGCCTTGCGCCCGGCTCGACGAAGAGCAGCCACTCGCCGCGGGCGGAGTGAACGATATCCCTGATATCCCAGGCAGAATGGAAGCGGCAGCCGGCAGCGTCAGCGACCCGCGACGTACCGTCGCTTGAACCGTGATCGAGCACGATCACATCGCTGACGAGACCCTCCACCGCGCCTGCCACCAGCACCGACAAGGTCTGTGCAAGTTCGGATTCCTGATCCTGACATTCGAGAATTACCGTCAACATTGCCCGTTTATAATGCGCCGCACAAATTTTTGCCAGCGGCGTTTTCCGCATTTTGTTCTTGCATTGTTCTTGTTTTGCAGATAGGAATTTAATCATCAAAACGGGCGGAAGCGATGGCCTTCCGCCACGGGAGAATCCGATGAGAGAGCAGTCCCTGGCAGGGCAGGCCGCATTCGCGCCTGCCAATACGGCAGATATTGCCGATGCGATGATCGTTTCTTCAGGCCTGAGAATTGAGGTCGATCGGCGGCGCGGGCGTGGGGCGGGACTGAACCCGACGGGCCGGTTCGAGGCGCTGCAGCGGGAGACCTTCGACGATGGCTGGCAGACGCTGGAAGATCTGCCGCCGTTCAAGACGGATGTGCAGATCGAGAAGCCGCGCACGGCCATCACCCGTAACGAATCGCCGGATATTTCCTTCGACCGCTCGATCAATCCCTATCGCGGCTGCGAGCATGGCTGCATCTATTGTTTCGCCCGGCCGACACACGCCTATATGGGGCTTTCCGCCGGGCTCGATTTCGAGACGAAGCTGTTTGCCAAGCCGGATGCGGCAAAACTTTTGGAGCGGGAACTCGCCAAGCCGGGTTACAAGGTGCGGGTGATCGCGATCGGCACCAATACCGATCCCTACCAGCCGATCGAGAAGGAATGGCGCATCATGCGCGGCATTCTGGAGGTCCTGAACAAGGCGAACCATCCCGTGTCGATCGTCACCAAGTCGGCGATGATCCTGCGCGATCTCGACATTCTGCAGGAGATGGCGGCGAAAAACCTGGTGCGTGTCGGCATCTCGGTGACGACGCTCGACCGCAAACTTGCCCGTGCGATGGAGCCGCGCGCTGCCACCCCGCCGCGGCGGCTGGAGACGATCCATGCGCTCGCTGAAGCCGGCATCCAGACGGCTGTCATGGCCGCCCCGCTGATCCCGGCGCTGAACGATCACGAGCTGGAGCGCATCCTCGAATCGGCCAAGGCGGCCGGCGCCGCCGAGGCGAGTTATGTCATCCTCAGGCTGCCGCTCGAAGTCAGCCCGCTGTTTCGCGACTGGCTGCTGCAGCATTATCCCGATCGCTACCGGCATGTGATGTCGCTGGTGCGCTCGATGCGCGGCGGCAAGGATTACGATGCCGAATTCGGCAAGCGCATGAAGGGCGCCGGTCCCTATGCCTGGCAGATCGCCCGCCGTTTCGAAATGGCCGCAAGGCGTTTCGAGCTGACGCGCCGCAGCATGCCGCTGCGCGACGATCTGTTCGTGCCGCCCGACGGCAGCGGCGTGCAGTTGTCGCTGCTCTGATTTCTCAAGTTTGCGCGTCGGCTGCTGAGAAAAACCGCCCTGTTTTCGAGCCCCGAGCGCAATTCCCGCGGATGGCCCTGACCGCCACCATCCGCCGGACCCGGTCCCCGGCCGCCGCCCTGATCCGGGGACTTGCGGGAAATCGGGTTGGCGTGCGAGGTTCAGCCGCATGAAACCTCGCACGCCACCCGATTCTCCTCTGCTTTTCGACACGGTTCCGCTCGTGCCGGATTTCAAACTCGAGCTCAAAGCCCGCAAGGCCGGCCACTGGCCGGTCGCCGGCGCCGACGAGGCCGGCCGCGGGCCGCTGGCGGGACCTGTGGTTGCCGCCGCGGTCATCCTCGATCCCAAGCGCATTCCTGAGGGCCTCAACGATTCCAAGCAGCTCTCGGCGCAACGGCGCGAGGAACTGTTCCTGCAGATCCTGGCAACCGCCACCGTCTCGATTGCCTCCTCCAGCTCGACGCGCATCGACGAGACCGACATTCGCAAGGCGAGCCTCGATGCCATGCGCCGGGCGATCTGCAGCCTCGCCATTCCGGCAAGCTACGTGTTAACCGACGGGCTGGATGTGCCGCCCGGCCTCGATTGTCCGGGACAGGCGGTGGTCAAGGGCGACGCCCGCTCGGTCTCGATCGCCGCCGCCTCGATCGTCGCCAAGGTGACGCGCGACCGGATGATGGCGCGGGCGCACAATGTGTTTCCGGATTACGGCTTTGTCGCGCATATGGGCTACGGCACGGCGCAACACCGCGCCGGTATCGAAAAGCACGGCCCTTGCTCGCTGCACCGGATGAGCTTTAGGCCGCTGCGGAAGGTCGAGGACGGTCCAGGGATGGACGAGCTGATCTCGGAATAGCTCGTTCAACAGAAGAACCGGCAATGCCAAACGCGGTAGTAGAAAGCCGGTACGGCGGCTTGCTTCCTCTTCTCCCCAGCGGGGAGCAAGGTGGTCCGAAGGGTCGGTTGAGGAGGCGATACGGCACACCCTTGCTTGCCTTCGCTTGCGCTCAGCGCATTCGCAGCTTTGCTGCTCACCCCCTCATCTGCCTGCCGGCATCTTCTCCCCGCTGGGGAGAAGGGATTCGTCGCAGCGCCGCGCCTCATTCTCAGTCGTTCGCGAGTTTGAGGTAGAGACTAGATAAAGAACGAGCTTTGCCGCCAAAGACAAAAGGCCGGGACATGCCCGGCCTTTTGCTTATTCCATTCGAAACCGCTCAGTTGAGCCGTGTCTTGACCTGGCCGATGGCATTGCCGAAGAGTTCGGACTGGACCTTGCCGTCCGCCTGTTTGGCGAGCACCGTTTCGGCGGCCGCGATTGCGAGATCGACGGCGGCGGAACGGACCGCCTTCATCGCCTCGGCCTCGGCCTGCTTGATCTTCTGCTCGGAAAGCGCCGTGCGATTGGCGACGAATTCTTCCGTCTTCTTTTTCGCCTCGGCGGTCAGCATTTCGGCTTCACGCTCGGCAGCGGCAACGATGTGGGCCGCTTCGGCTTCCGCTTCCTTGCGCTTGCGCTGGTATTCGGCGAGCAGGTGTTGGGCCTCTTCGCGCAAACGCTTGGCTTCGGCCAATTCGTTGCGGATCTGGTCGGCGCGGTCGTCGAGCGACCGTGCCATCATGCCCGGAACCTTCAGGTAAACAACCAATGCCAGGAAGAGGACGAGGCCGACAAAGGCGAAGAAAGTCGCATCAAAGTGAAATTCCATCGATCAAGCCTCCTTCTTGGCGGCCGCGACGGCGGCGGCGACATCTGCCTGAGCAGCGGTGCCGCCGATCAGCTGTTCGACGACGGCAGCCGCCGTTTCCTCGGCAATGCTGCCGACGTCGGCGAAGGCCTTCGCCTTGATGTCGGCGATACGGACCTCGGCAGCCTTGATCTTTTCCGACAGGCTCGCCTCGACAGCGCGGCGATCCTCTTCGGCCTTGAGCTTGGCGGCGTCGCGTGCGGCAGCGCCGATCGCATTCGATTTGGCGCGGGCAGCCGCCAGTTCACCTTCATAGGTCTGGACGGCAGCGTCGGCTTCCGCCTTCAGGCGGCCGGCTTCTTCCAGATCCTGGGAGAGGCGCGTGTGGCGCTGATCGAGGATAGCCCCGATGCGCGGCGCGATGACCTTTTGCATAAGGAGGTAAAAGACGCTGAACGTAATCACCAGCCACAGCAGCTGGGATGCGTAGGTCGTCGAATCGAAAGGCGGGAACGGGCCTCGGGCGTGTTCGCCTTCGGCAACACCGGTCTCGGTATGGACCTCGCCTGCGGCCGGAGCGGCGTGCGCATCCGTGCCGGTCGCTGCCGCCGGTGCTTCTTCAGCGTAAGCCGGGGTCACAAAAAACATGCTCACCTCCAGGTGGACTGCAAATGCAAAGGATCACGGCGTGCGATCGCAGGCCGTGATCCATCTATTCGCCGATATCAGACGGCGAAGAGGAGGAGGAGAGCAACGAGCAGCGAGAAGATGCCCAGAGCTTCCGTAACGGCGAAGCCGAATACCAGACGGCCGAACTGGCTGTCAGCGGCAGACGGATTGCGCAGTGCGCCGGAGAGGTAGCTGCCGAAAATATTGCCGAGGCCGAGAGCCGTACCGGCCATACCAAAGCAAGCCAGGCCTGCACCGATGTACTTTGCTGCTTCCGCTTCCATGTTGAACTCCTTTGAAATGGTTGTTGCGGCGAATGACTGACGCCCTGGAGACGTCGTTGTCGTTATCCTTAGTGCCCGCCCGGATGGATTGCGTCGTTGAGGTACATGCAAGTCAGCACCGCAAAGACGTAAGCCTGAAGGAAGGCGACGAGGAACTCGAGACCGGTCAGGGCGACGGTCATGATGAGGGGTAGAACGGCTCCGCCGACACCGACTGCACCGAGGGCTCCAAGCGAGGCGACGAAGCCTGCGAACACCTTCAGCGTGATGTGACCGGCGAGCATGTTGGCGAAAAGACGAACGGAGAGCGAAATCGGGCGGGACAGGAAGGAAATGATTTCGATCGAGACGACCAGCGGCAGCAATATGCCCGGCACGCCCTTGGGCACGAAGACATTCAGGAAGTGGAAGCCGTGTTTATAGAAGCCGTAGACGAGAACCGTGCCGATGACGAGGATCGCCAGCGCGAAGGTGACGATGATCTGGCTGGTGATCGTGAAGAAATAAGGGAACATGCCGAGCAGGTTCGCCGTCAGCACGAACATGAAGAGCGAGAAGACCAGCGGGAAGAACTTCATCCCCTGCTTGCCCGCGCCTTCCTTCAGCATATTGGCGATGAATTCATAGGACATTTCCGCGACCGACTGCGAACGGCCCGGCACGATGGCGCGGTTCGAGGTCGCGAAATAGAGAAAGCCGGCGGCAACGGCAGCGGAAGCCGCCATGAAAAGCGATGCATTGGTGAACGAAAAATCAATTCCGCCGATTTCGATCGGCACAATCTTCTGGATCAGGAACTGATGAGTCGGATCGTTAGACACCGCTTGTTCTCTCTCTTTGGCCCGCAGGACGCGGGGTCATTGCACTGGACCGGAACCGGTCCTTATTTCTTGTCGTCATCAAGGGGATGGGCTACCACCCCCGCAGAACGCAGCACGTTCAGAACGCCGGCACAGAATCCGAGAAGCAGAAGAACAATCATCCCCCAAGGCGCCGTACCAACAAAACGGTCGAGAACATAGCCAAGAACGGCACCGACGATGATCGCGGCAATGAACTCGCTGGAAAGCTTCATCGCCTGGGCATAACCTTTGCGGCTTACCTCGGCATGGGCCTCGCTTGCATGTTCCACTCCCGCCTCAGCGCGCTTGGTCGCGAGTTCCGCTCCCAGCCGCGCACGGCGCTTCTCAAGACTTTCCTCGCGGTCATCCGCCATGGATCTCTCCTCGCCTGCCCGTCGCCCGCACTCCCGCTACCCCGGTCATTCGGACCCCGGACGCGAAGGTTGAGACCCTTCCGGCCCGTTCTGAAGTCGCGCGCAACATAGTTTTAGGGATTGGTATAGTCAAGGCGTAGACAGCTTCTGTCCAGCCAGAAAATAATTTTGTCGAATCAATGAGATAAGCCGATTTTTGACCGATTGCTTAAATTCGATGGAAAGAATCCGCTTTTAAGCCCGGCAAATCGGCTTGCCGTGGCTGATTTATCTCAGCTCCAGCCGCCGCCATAGGTGCGGTAGAAGACGTGAAGACCGATGCGGCCGACCTTTTCCATGGTCTTTGCCCATTTCGGCCTGACATAGACGGCGTGGTAATGCGTCGCCGAGCCCACCTGCGGCAGCCAGATCTTGCCAGATGTCACCGCCATCGCCACATCGCGGGCCATCCGCCAATGATATTCCGAGTTCACCCTGTCCTTGATGCTGTCGCAGGCGAAGGAAAACTGGCAGCGGTTGCGCCAGTCTTCGTTCTGGTAGACGACGCCGCAGATGGTTTTCGGATAGGCAGGGTTGCGGACGCGGTTGAGGATGACCTGGGCGACGGCCGCCTGGCCCTTCACCGATTCGCCGCGCGCCTCGAAATAGATGCCGGAGGCAAGGCATTGCTGCTCGCCGGCGGAAAAGACGCTGGGCGGCAGCACGCTTGCCGCCCAGGCGTGATCGCGCGGGCCGATCTCCGGAACGAAGCGGCCGCTGTCCGGCTCGGTCAGGATCGAATCGAAGGGCGACTGGCGGGAATAGTCGGGTGCTGCCGGTCCATAGGCGGTGGCAAGGATATCGGCCTTATTGCTGGTGACGAGGCTTGCGAGCATTGCCGGCACGCCCCTATCGGTCACGACAGGCTGCTTCTTATAGAAAGAAGTGGCGATCTGGATTTCCTTACCCTGGATCTTCGGCTTGACGAAGGCCGAGCGGTCCTTGAGATCGAAGTTCGGGGTGAAGAGCATCTTCGTGCGCTCGAGGATGGAGCCTGCGGAAAAATCCTTCGGCGGCTGCATCTTCTCGACGGCGACGACGCGGCCCTTCTTGGTGCCTCGATTGACGCGATCTTCGTCCGGCGTGTCCTCGTGGCCCTTATCCTTGGCAGTAAAAGCAACCTTGCGGCCATCCGGCAGCACCATGCCGGCGCCTGACGAGATCGAACCCGTCGCCGCCGGATCGGCAAAGGCAAGTTCGGCCTGATGGATGGAGCCGGCCGGCGAATTGGTCAGCACCATGCGCCAGTTTTCCCCTTCCCGGTCGAGACCGGCAAGCATGGCGGCGAGATCGGCATGGGATGCGACGCTCGGGAAAATCAGCCAGCCGGCAAGCCCGAAGATAACGGGCGAGACCCAGTTCTCGGGAAGAAGACGCAGCTTGCTACGGGAAGAGCTCTTTCGACGCAACACGAACTCCGGGCATGGGACGCGGGAACATTCCCCTATAAATCCCGCATTAACCTTGATGTCTGGTTAACGGGGCGTGCCGGAATGTGACCATGCGAAGTTCTGCATGTTCTAATAGGGCTGACAATTTCGTGAATGTGGTGTCTGCGCCCTTGCGAAAGTCCCCTCCGCACAAGAGGGAGGGACTAACCCCGGGGTTGCCCCTCGTTCCTCCCGAACGTCAAAGATCTGGAAAGCCGGCGCAACAGGTTAAGCCCCTCCCCCTTGTGGGGAGGGGTTTGGGGCGGGGTCTTCAGCGCTCTACATCAAATAATGACGTGCGACCCCAGTTCCACCACGCGGTTGGCCGGCAGGCGGAAGTAGTCCGAGGGGTTGGCGGCGGCGTTGGCGAGTGCGATGTAGAGCCGGTCCTGCCAGTAGGGCATGCCCGACTTGGCGTCCGGCACCAGCTTGCGGCGGCCGAGATAGAAGGAGGTCGACATGATGTCGAACTTCAGTCCGGTCTTGCGCAGCGTCGCGAGCGCCTGTGAGACGTTTTGCGATTCCATGAAGCCGAACAGCAGTTCGACGCGGGAGAAACGCTCGGAAATCTGCTCGACCTTGTAGCGGTCCTGGCTCGGCACGCGCGGCTTGTTGACGGTGCGGATCGTCAGGATGACGTTGCGGTCGTGCAGCACGTGATTGTGCTTGAGATTGTGCAGCAGGGCGGCGGGTGCAGATTCCGGATCGCTGGTCAGGAAGATCGCGGTGCCCGGAACCTGGGCCGGCGAATGTTCGCTCTTGCGTTCGATCGAGCTGACGAAGGAGGCGAGCGGAATATCGGTGTGGCGGGTCTTTTCCATCAGGATCGCGGTGCCGCGACGCCAGGTCCACATGATGACGGTAAAGGCCGTGGCGATCATGATCGGGATATAGCCGCCGTCGTGGATCTTCAGAAGGTTGGCGCCGAGGAAGATCAATTCGAGCATGACGAGCGGTGCGAGCGCGATCACAGCAACCGGCAGCGACCAGTTCCAGCGGGCGCGAACGAATTCGAAAGCCATGATCGAGGTGACGACCATGGCGCCGGTGACGGAAATGCCATAGGCGGTCGCCAGGGCGTCCGAGGTCTTGAAACTCAGGACCAGGAAGATGACGCCGATGAACAGCACGGCATTGACCGAGGGCACGAAGATCTGCCCGGTATTGGTTTCCGAGGTGAAGAGGATTTCCATGCGCGGCAGGAAGCCGAGGTTGATGCCCTGGCGCACCATCGAGAAAGCGCCTGTTATGACCGCCTGGCTGGCGATGATCGTCGCCGCGGTCGCCAGGATGACGACCGGCAGCAGCGCCCATTGCGGATACATCAGGTAAAAGGGATCCGACATCGTCTCTGGCTTGCCGAGCACGAGTGCGCCCTGCCCGAGATAGTTCAGCGTCAGCGACGGAAAGACCAGCAGGAACCACGCCCACTGGATCGGGCGGCGGCCGAAATGGCCGAGATCGGCATAAAGCGCCTCGGCACCCGTCACCGTCAGGAAGACGGCGCCGAGCACGACGACACCATAGAAGCCCTCATGCAGCAGGAAGCTGACGGCATAATAGGGATTGAAGGCGGCGAGAATGCCGAAATCGTCCGAAATATGCGAAATGCCGGCGGCAGCCATGACGAGGAACCAGACGGCGGTGATCGGGCCGAAAAATTTGGCGACGGCGCCGGTGCCGCGCGATTGCACGACGAAAAGCAGCGCCAGGATCACCACCGAGATCGGCACGATATATTCCGAGAGCCTGGGCGTGACGAGCTTCAGGCCTTCGACGGCCGACAGCACCGACAGCGCCGGCGTGATCATCGCATCGCCGAGGAAAAGCGCAGCTCCCAAGAGGCCGAGCAGCATCAGGATGGCGGTATGGCCGTTGGCGGTCTTCATCAGAAGAGCAAGCAGCGACAGCGTGCCGCCCTCGCCTTCGTTGTCGGCGCGCAGCAGGAAGAGCACATATTTGATGGTGACGATGATCGTCAGCGCCCAGATCATCAGCGAGATCAGGCTGATGACCTCGAAACGGGTGAGGCCGTCATGAGCCACCGGCTTCAACGCCTCGCGAAAGGCATAGAGCGGGCTGGTACCGATATCGCCGTAAACGACGCCGATGGAGCCCAGCGTCAGATAGAACAGCTTTTTCGGCGTCATCTGGGATTCGTTCGGATGGCTTTCTGCGGACATGAAGTTGCAACAGGCTCCTCAGAGCCAGCCTTTCCAGCGGAAAAAGAAAAAGGGGATGACGGCTGAGATCACCATCAGGGCCAGCGAATAGGGATAACCCGCGGCCCAGGCCAGCTCCGGCATGACCTGAAAATTCATACCATAGATGGAGGCGACCAGTGTCGGCGGCAGGAACACCACCGAGGCGATCGAGAAAATCTTGATGATCGAGTTCTGCTCGATGTTGATCAGACCGAGCGAAGCGTCGAGCAGGAATGTGATGTTTCCGGCGACGAAGGCGGCATGTTCCGACAGCGACTGGATATCGCGCGAGACGGTGCGGCAGAGATCCTTCGCCTCACGGTCCTGCTGGATCGCCGGGGTCGTGTGAAAGAAGGTCAGCAGGCGGGAAAGCGAACCGAGACTGTCGCGCAGCTTGCTGATCATCCGGTGATGGCCGGCAATATCCCGCAGTTTCTCCTCGAGATAGTTCGAAGGTTTGCGCACCTTCTTTGCCCGGTCGCCGAAGACATGCATCGACAGGATGTCGATGCGCGAGACGGAGATTTCGAGGAGCTCGGCGGTGCGGTCGACGATCGTTTCCAACAGCTTGGCAAGAAGGGCAGCGCCGCTGCGCCAGCTTTCCGGCAGCCGGTGAAGGGCGGCAATGAACAGCGCAAAGGACTTGGGATGGGCGTAGCGGATGGTGACCAGCCGGTTTCCGGCCAGGATGAAGGCGACGTCCGTCAGCGTCGGCGCGTCGGTATCGGCCTTCCACAGAAGCGATGCAGTCATGAAGACAGCGTCGTTTTCGACATAGAGACGGGCGGAAGGCTCGATATCCTTGAGGTCGTCACGGGTCGGAACTTCGATGCCGAGAACCTTCTCGACATAGAGCTCCTCGTCGCGGGTCGGTTCGATCATGTCGATCCACACCGCATCCCCTGGAAAGGATGCGGGATGCGACAGGTCGCGAATCTCGACCGACTTGCAATCGGAACAGTAGGCGGTGATCACCGGCAGCCTTTCCATGCGGCCGCCAGCGCGGCGCCGCGAGGGTCGCTCGTTCCAAGTCCAAACCGAAGCGGATCAAAAAAGTTCATACAACTCCGGCCGCATCCAACCTCAAAGGCCGGCATGCGCATCGTGCTCCACCGCATCGCAGCGACCAATCCTTCGATCGACAAGACAACTCCGAACTTGCAGGCGAGCCGAAATCTTCCACACGAAGACGACCGTCATTGAGCAACTGCAGCAAATGCCATCATGGCGCCGCGGCATATGAAGCAAAGCCGTGAAATAATCAAGACATCTTCCGTGAGGCGCGGCTTTTCACCACGTTTCCCCCACAATTTGGGGTATCCGCCGCGGTGATTCGCAGGCTGGCACGTTTAATGCCTGTCGTTATCCCGGAACCGCTGCACACTTCCGGGCGGCATGCGTTCTTTCTTATGCATGTCGTTATCCCGGAACCGCTAAACACTTCCGGGCGACATGCATTATTCAAAGACGATCGCCGGGGCAGCGCGCTGCGGCTGGCCGCCGATCTGCTCCCAGACCTTGGCGGCGATGCCGCGATAGATGCCGGCGACGACGCCGTTCGGCTCGGAGGCGACGAGCGGCGTGCCGGCGTCGGAGGTTTCGCGGATGTTCATCGTCAGCGGCACTTCGCCGAGGAAGGGCACGCCGATGCGCTCGGCCTCCTTGCGGGCGCCGCCATGGCCGAAGATGTCGTAGCGGGTGCCGGTATCCGGCGCGATGAAATAGCTCATATTCTCGACGATGCCGAGCACTGGCACTTCGACCTTGCGGAACATGTTGAGGCCCTTGCGGGCATCGATCAGCGCAAGATCCTGCGGCGTCGAGACGATGACGGCGCCGGCAAGCGGCACCTGCTGGGCCATGGTCAGCTGCGCGTCGCCGGTGCCGGGCGGCATGTCGACGACGAGCACGTCGAGTTCACCCCAGGCGACTTCGCGCAGCATCTGCAGCAGGGCCGACTGGACCATCGGCCCGCGCCAGATCATCGCCGTCTCCTCGTCGACGAGGAAGCCCATCGACATGACCTTGAGGCCGTAATTCTCCATCGGATTGATGATCCGGCCGTCGATCTGCGTCGGACGGCCGGATATCTTCAACAGCCGCGGCATCGAGGGGCCGTAAATATCGGCGTCGAGAATGCCGACGCGCAGGCCGTTGGCAAGCAGCCCGAGCGCCAGGTTGACGGCGGTGGTCGACTTGCCGACCCCACCCTTGCCCGAAGCGACGGCGATGATGGCGCCGATGCCGGGAACACCGATCCTGCCTGTCCGCGGCGGCTGTTGCTGCGGCGCGTGTGCATGCGCCCCGTGACCATGGGCTCCATGATCATGAGCCGCGTGATCGTGGCCGGCATGGCCGTGCGGCGGGTTCGCCACCGGGCGGGCAGCGGGAGCAGCGGCCGCCGCCTTCTTGTCCGCGGTCAGTGCGACGAGCGCGCCCTTGACGCCTGGCATCGCCTTGACGACGCGCTCGGCGGCGAGCCGCATCGGCTCCAGCTCCTTGGCGCGATCGGCCGGAACGGTAATGGAGAAATAAACCTTGCCGTCGGAGATGAAGACGTCGGAAACCATGCCGAGCTCGACGATATCGCGCTCGAGATCCGGTCCACGCACGGTTTTCAGCGTTTCGAGAACCTGTTCCTTGGTGACGTCGGTCATTCCACCCTCACTGCATCTGTCGCAGACTACGGCGCCCACGCGTGTTCAAGAGACGCAAAGGACGCGGCAGCACTTTAATTGCCATATGATTTCAGCCCTCATCGATTCCGATCAAGGCTGAAATCCTGCAGTAGAGATAGTGGAGGCGGACGCCTTCGCCAAACGAAATCATCGCCGTGAAAATCGATTTGCCGGCTTGCAGAAAGCGGCGGGGAGGATCGGCAATCCGTTGCGGCCATCAAGTCCGCCGGGCTTTCGCCCTGATGGCCGCAACGGTCTCCCCGAGAACCGGCGCAATGCGGGCGAACTAGAGCAAGCCGACAAAAAGGCCAGCGAAAAATGACCGGGAAAGGCCAAACCGCCGGCAGCTGCAAACCGAGCGGTGCCAAAACGCAACAACTGCCGCCGACGCCGAAGGCCTGCAAGAAAGCGGCTTCGGCGTCGGACGGCGGTGTGCCGGCCGCGCCATTTCCTGGCGCTGGTCAAGTCCCCTCTGGGCCTCTGTCAAAAGAGAAGCAGAAAGCGTGCCAGACCGAAAATCGACGGAAATTCTGCAATGGCGGCCTCAGAACGGCCCCAACGACAAGGATCTGCCCAAGCGCTGGGCGCCCGGCGAAAGCCCGCCGCGGCTTTCTGCACCTTATTTGATCAGGCCGATCCGCAGCGCCTTGGCGACCGCCTGGGTGCGGTTCACCGTATCCAGCTTCTTGGTGGCGCGGTTGAGGTAATGATTGACCGTGTGCTCGGACAGCGTGAGGATTTCGGCAATTTCCGCGCTGGTCTTGCCGGCCGCCGTCCAGTTGAGGCAATCGATCTCGCGGTCGGTCAGTGTGTCGGTGATGCGCGCATCGAGATTGCGGATTTCGGCGAGCCGGTCATAGACATGGACGGCGATATAGCAAAGCTCACGCATCTCCGCCGGGCTGAAGGGTTCGCGGTCGCCGGAGAAAGACACGGCGCCGCGCAGGCCGGATGGTTCATGCGTCGGAAAATAGGCGCCGCGCATCATCCTGAAACGTTCGAACAGCGCGGTGACGAGGACCGACTTACCGTCGTCCCGAGACCAGTTGTCCCGCGACATGTCGTAGGAGAAGGGCCGCGCCGATGTTCTGAGCCGCCGGAGAACCGGGCTGTTCACCAGCAGTCCCTCCTGGTCGTAAAGCGCCAGAAGCTCGGCCGGCCAGCTGGTGATGACGGTGCTGCCCTGGATATCCAGGGAGGTGATCGGCGGCAGATTGAGAACCATGAAGGCACGGCTGCGATAGGCTTCCGTCACGCGTTTCAGGAAACGGAAAATATCGAACTGGGTCTTCAGACCCGCTATCTCCTTGAGATAATCATCTTCTTCCGGGGATGTTTGCGACAAGGGTGCCATCACATTTCTTCATCTTCAGCACAGCGGCCGGTTCGATTGCATCGGGGAATGACGATCGCTGATCGGATCAAATGGAGCCGGCCTCGGCGTGCAGCATTCGGCCGGTGAGTGGTTGTCGATTTCGAGGACTATTTACAGTTGTCGTGATTCGCCGGCAAATCTCAATATCGCCCTCATCATAAGCATGCTCTCCGAATCGCGTTCGGCAAGGGCCGAGAGCCAATTTTCCATCAGCGGCGCGGGCCGAGGCGGATGCGCATGCCTTCCATGATCTGCCCAGCTGCCCGCTGAACCGGAACGGCCCATTGGCGCAGAAGTTCCATCGACAGGCGATAGGCCGGGCCGGTGATCGAAATGCCGCCGATGAAAGTCCGATCCTCCGACCAGACGGGCGCGGCCACGCAGCGGATCCCGGCCTCGTGCTCCTCGCGGTCGAAGGCATACCCCTCAACGGCGATTTCGCGGATTTCGGCAAGCAGCGTTTCGGCCGAGACATGGGTCGAGGCGGTAAAGCGGGTGAAACTCAGACCGGCGAGGAGATCGGCAAGGCGATCGGCCGGAAGCAGCGAAAGGGCGGCCTTGCCGACGCCGGTACAGTAGCAGGGCGAGGCATTGCCGATCTGCGAATACATGCGTACCGGCTGACGGCCGTCGACCTTGTCGAGATAGATGATCGACTGGCCCCTGAGAACGCCGAGATGCACCGTCTCGCCGGTCGCCTGCTGCAGATCGGCGAGGTGCGGTTCGGCAATCAGGCGAAATTCGTTGCGCGCCCAGCTGCGCGCGGCGAAATCGAGCAGGCGCAGGCCCGGCGCATAACGGCCGTCGCCGTCCAACTCGAGCAGCCCCTCCTCCACCAGGTGGCTCAGATGGCGGTGCAATGTGCCGCGCGGTTGGCCGGCAAGGGCCAGGATATCGGTGAAACGCAGCGGGCCGTCCGCATGGGTGACGAGGTCGAGCAGAACCATGAGTTTGCCGAGCGTGCCGGTCTCGCGTGCCTGCGCCATGCCGTCGCCGTTTGAATTCATCGCCCCATCCACCTTGACAGAAAGGCCAGCATAATTGGATAATTCCATATAGTCAAATTAAGTTCCAAATAATGGAATAACGAGGTCACGATGACCATAATGCCGGCAGCACAATTTCCCGAACTCAAAGACCGAACCGTGCTGGTGACCGGCGGCGGATCGGGCATCGGCGCTGCGATCGTCGAAGGTTTCGCGCGCCAGGGCGCCAAGGTCTCCTTCATCGATATCGCCGAGGCCGCGGGCCGCGCGCTCGCCGAAAACCTGTCGCGGGAGACGGCGCATCCGGTCTCCTTCCACCATGCCGACCTGCGCGACATCGAGGCGATCCGGCGCACGGTCGATACCGTCGTTGCGAATTCCGGGCCGATCCGGGTGCTGGTCAACAATGCCGCCTGGGACGACCGCCATGAATTCGACGCGGTGACCGAGGCCTATTGGGACAACAACCAGGCGGTCAACCTGCGGCATGTGTTCTTTGCCTCGCAGGCGGCAGCCCCCTCGATGCGGGCGGCCGGCGGCGGGGCGATCATCAACATGTCGTCGATCGCCTACAAGCTGAACATGGGCGGTTTTCCCTCCTATGCGGCGGCCAAGGCTGCGGTCGTCGGGCTGACGAAGAGCATGGCGGGCAAGCTCGGGCAGGACAACATACGGGTCAACTGCATCCTGCCCGGCATGGTCGTCACCGAACGGCAGATGCAGCTCTGGCTGACCGAGGAGAGCATTGCGCGCTCGGTCGAGGACCAGTGCCTGAAAACCGCCCTCACGCCCGGCGCGATCGTCGGCCCCTGCCTGTTTCTTGCATCCGACTGCGCGGCCGCGATGACCGCCCAGTCCCTGATTGTCGATGGAGGCATTCTGTAATGGCTAATCCCGCTTATATCGCGATGGACTGGGGCACCAGCAGTTTCCGGCTCTGGCTGATCGGAAAAGACAGCAGCATCCTGGCCGAACGCCGCAGCGGCGAAGGCATGACGAGTGCGGCAAAGACCGGCTTTTCCCAAGTGCTTGCCAGCCACCTCGCTGCCGTCGAGGCGCCGGATAATCTGCCGGTGATCGTCTGCGGCATGGCCGGCGCGCGGCAGGGCTGGGTCGAGGCCGGTTATATCGACGTGCCGGCGCCGCTCGCCTCGATCCTCACCGGCGCCGTCTCGGTGCCGGCCGAAAGCCGCGACATCCGCATCCTGCCCGGCCTTGCCCAGCGGGACATCGCCACACCCGACGTCATGCGCGGCGAGGAGACCCAGCTTCTCGGCGCGCTCGGCACCGCAGGTTCGGGGGCGCAAGCGGTCTGCATGCCCGGCACCCATTCGAAATGGGTGCATGTCAGAGACAACAAGGTCACCGGCTTTTCGACCTTCATGACCGGCGAACTTTTCGACGTCATCAGCAAGCACACCATCCTGTCGCATGCCGTTGCCGGCGCGGCAGAACAGCCGGCAGACGCAGCCGCCTTCGAGGCGGCGGTATCGGCGGCTTTCGCGCGGCCGGCGCTTGCCTCCAACCTGCTGTTTGCCGCCCGCTCGGGCCAGCTTCTGCACGGGATCTCGGCCGCATCGGCGCAAGCCCGGATTTCCGGCACGCTGATCGGCCTCGAAATCGCCGGGGCGCTGCAGGATGCAGCCAACTCAGACATTACCCTCGTCGCTTCCGGGCGCCTGCAGGGACTCTACGAACAGGCCTTCAGAACTCTCTCCCTTCCCTTCACCGCCATCGATGCGGACGCCGCCGTGCGCCGCGGGCTTTCGGCCGCCGCCGAGACCCTCTGGCCGAATTGAGAAAGCCGACACGATGAACCGTATCCCCTTCCCCGAGATGAAGCGCCCGCTGATCGCCATCCTTCGCGGCATCCGGCCCGACGAGACCGAGAGCATCGTCGGCGCCCTGATCGACAATGGCCTGACGGCGATCGAGATCCCGCTCAATTCGCCGGAACCGTTCAAATCCATCGAGATCGCCGCCAAGTTGGCGCCGGCCGAGGTGCTGATCGGCGCCGGCACGGTGCTGACGGTCGAGGCGGTCGACAGCCTGAACGCGGCCGGCGGCAAGCTGCTCGTCACCCCAAATGTCGAGCCCGAGGTGATCATCCGGGCGCGTCAGTACGGCATGGTGACGATGCCCGGCGTCTTCACGCCCACCGAGGCGCTGGCAGCGGCGCGCGCCGGCGCCACCGGTCTTAAGTTTTTTCCGGCGAGCGTTCTCGGCCCTTCCGGCATCACGGCGATCCGGGCCATCCTGCCGCCGGAGCTGACGATTGCCGCCGTCGGCGGCGTATCGGACAAGAATTTCGGCGATTACACCAAAGCCGGCATCTTCGCCTTCGGCCTCGGCACCAGCCTCTACAAGCCGGGAATGACCGCGTCGGAGGTTGCCGAGCGCGCCAAGGCGACCATTTACGCCTATGATGCAGCCATTGGAGCGTGAGCGTATGACCGACATTTATGAGTTCGAGGGCAAAACCCTTTGCAACACCAACTCCGTTCTCGGCGAAGGCCCGACCTATGATCCGGACAGCAATACTGTCTGGTGGTTCAACATCCTCGGCAAGGAACTGCACGAGCTCAATCTTTCGACCAACGCGAAAAAGGTGCATTCGCTGCCTGCCATGGCGAGCGTGCTTGCCCGTATCGACGCCGGGCGGCAGCTGATCGCGACGGAAGAAGGGCTTTTCGTCCGCGACGTGGCAAGCGGCCAGCTCACCTTCTACGCCGCGCTCGAAAACGACCGGCCGGAAAACCGTTCGAACGACGGCCGCACCCATCCATCCGGTGCGCTCTGGATCGGCACGATGAGCAAACGCGCGGAAAACCAGGCCGGCGCCATCTATCATGTCGCCGGCGGCAAGGTGACGAAGATCTTCAACGGCATCAGCATCCCGAATTCGATCTGCTTTTCGCCCGATGGCACGATCGGCTATTATACCGACTCCCGCCTCAACCGGCTGATGCGCGTCATGGTCGATCCGCAGACAGGCCTGCCCGCGGGCGAACCGATCGTGCTGGTCGACAGCGCCAACGAACCCGGCGACATCGATGGCTCTGTGGTCGATGCCGACGGTTATATCTGGAATTCGCGCTGGGGTGCGGGTGTCGTCGACCGTTACAATCCCGATGGCCTGCGCATCTCGCGCTACAAGGTTCCCGCCGTCCAGCCCTCCTGCCCCGCCTTCATCGGCGTCAACGCCGACCGGCTGGCGGTGACCACCGCCTGGGAAGGTCTCGACGAGGATGCCCGCTCGGCGCAGCCCAGTGCCGGCGCGCTGCTGGAACTCGGCATCGAGGTCAAAGGCGTGTTCGATCCGGTCTATGTGATCTGAAACCGAGCCATCTGTATTTTGCCGGCCAGAGGCGCTCCAACCGGGGCGCCTTTTCGCTTTCAGGGGCGGTTCTGCGATAAAAGTTCCGTGAAAATCGAGAAATTTTCCGTGTTTTCAACCGGAACCAATCGGCGCACCGGTCATTTCCTCTTCGAACCGGCACGGCAAGGAGACCTAAAACAGGCATTGCCGCGTCAGAAATCACTCTAGGGAAATGAAGGTAGGTTCGAAATGACACGCAAACTTCTGACGACCGTTGCCGCTGGCGCTCTGTTTGCCACGGCTTTCGCACCGGCGGCATTTTCGCAGGCGGCTCCGCAACCGGCAGATCCGGCCGCTCCGACCCAGGCAGCGCCCGCCGATCCGGCAGCACCGAAGCCGCCGGTCACCCCTGACGTCACCAAGCCCGCAGGCGATGCCGCACAGGCTCCGGCCGCAGCACCGACAGCAGATACGGCTCAGGCCGGCTATATCACGGAGCAGGCCCCGGACCAGGTCAGCGCCAACACCTATATCGGCCAGTCGGTCTATAACGGCAACAATGAAAGCATCGGCAGCGTCAACGACCTGATCCTCAAGAAGGACGGCGGCTTCGTCGCTGCGATCGTCGGCGTCGGCGGCTTCCTCGGCATTGGCGAAAAGAACGTCGCCGTTCCGATGGAAAAGATCACCGTCGCCCAGAACACCCAGGACGGCAGTGTCAAGCTGACGACGAGCGAAACGGCTGAATCGCTGAAGGCCGCCCCTGAGTTCAAGACGCTGGCCATGCAGTCGGCGGAAAAGGCCCCGGCTGCGACCGGCACCGATACCACGGCGACCGGCTCGACCACGGCTAAATAAACCGCGCGCGGTAGTACAGCGTAGGCGATGGCGCTCCCCGGAGGGCGCCATCGTTTTATGCGCTGGCACGCTCCGCCATGGCCGGATCGTAATAATTCTCATGCAGGAAGCGCAGTGTGGCGATCCCGTCCGCCGGACGGCCGAAGTGATAACCCTGGCCCATGCCGCATCCGAGCGTGCGCAGCTTCACCGCCTCGGCATAATCCTCGATGCCTTCGGCCACGACTTCCAGCTCCAGGCCGTCGCACATGGTCAGGATCGCCTTGATGATATGTTCGGAGGCGCGGTCGGAGTTGATGCGCGAGACGAAGGCGCGGTCGATCTTGATCTTGTCGAAGATGAAGTCGCGCAGCCGCCCCAGGCTCGATTGGCCGGTGCCGAAATCGTCGAGCGAAATGCGCACCCCGGCGGCGCGCAGATCGGCGATGATGCGGTGGGCGGTATCGGCCGAGCTCATCACCGCGGTCTCGGTGATTTCAAGCTCCAGGCGATGCGGATCGAAGCCGACTCGGCCGAGGATCGACAACACGCTGCCGCTGGTGCCCGGGTCCATCAGCTGGGCCGAGGAGAGATTGAACGACAGGAAGAGTTCGCGCGGCCAGGAAAGGGCGGCTTCGGCGGCCTTGCGCAGCAGCGCCTCCGACAGCGCATCGATGAAGCCGCGCTCTTCGGCGAGCGGCACGAAGACGCCGGGCGAGACGAAGCCGAGATCGGGATCGTTCCAGCGGGCGAGCGCCTCGAAGCCGACCACCTGATTGTTGGAGAGCGAGACGATCGGCTGGAAATGTACATCGATCGCGTCTGAAATGATGGCGTTTCGGAGCGCCTGCTCCAACTGCGTGGCGCGCTTCATTTCCTGGGCGATCTCGCGCGAATAAACGGTGATCTGGCCGCGGCCGCGGCGCTTGGAACGGTAAAGCGCGGTTTCCGCACTCTTCAGCAGTTCCTCGCAATCCTCGCCGGCGAACGGGTAGATGGCAAAGCCGAGGGAGGCGGAGAGACGGACATTGCGGTCGCCGAGATCATAGGGGGCCGACAGCACCTCGCGGATCATCTGGCCGAATTTCTCGGCACTTGCGCGCTCGAAAATCAGCGGCAGCACGAAGGCGAATTCATCGCCGTCATGGCGGGTGACCAAGGCTCCATCCGGAATGCAGGCGCGGAGACGATGGGCGACCTGGCACAGGATTTCATCGCCGGCCGTCGAGCCGAAGAGATCGTTGATCGGCTTGAAACTGTCGAGATTGGCAATGCCGATGGTGAAGGGGGCCGGATCGCTGGCGCGTTCGGAGGAGATCTGCAAGACCTTGTCCCGCAGGCGATTGCGATTTCCCAATCCGGTCAGCGGATCGGTATAGGCCATCGCCTGAAGCTCATTCTGACCGACGGTCAAGAAAGCTGTTTCCGCCGATTTCATTCTCCACCCGAGCTTTCCCGCGCCATGCAAAGAATGACCGGCATGTCTTAACAATTCGATAGTAAATCAGCGGGCATTGTCGCTTGAAGCGCCCTAAATCTGGGGAGTTGACGGGTATGCCGGATTAAATCTGTTTGTTTTCAGGTATGTCGCGATCCCGCAGCCGCGGCGGCGCGCATGGCCTCATCCATCAGGTGTTTCTGAAATACGGCCTCGAGCATGTCGGGGCTGACGGGTTTCATGATGACATCGTCCATGCCCGCTTTGACGCATTCGGCGCGGTCTCTTTCGAAGGCCTGGGTGAGAACGCCGATGATCGGGGTGCGGGTTGCGCTGCCGGCTTCCTCCATCTGCCGGATCAGGCGGGCGGCCTCGAAGCCGTTGAAGCCTGGTAGGGAAATATCCATCAGCACGATCTGCGGCCGGTGTTCGGCCCAGAGGCGCACGGCCTCGTCGCCGGTCGCCGCGATCATATGGCGATAACCGAGGCCTTCCAGGATCTGCGAAAAAACGATCTGGTTGATATCATTGTCTTCGGCGACGAGAACCTGCAGGCCGACCACATCGTCGGAAATGCTGATTTCCCAATCCGTATCCGCGCCGGTGCCGCCGTTGCGGCTGTTGCGGTTGAAATGGCGGGCGATCTGGAAGGTGAGCTCGTTGGCGATCTGGAAGCCGTCCATGACAAGCGACGGGATGCCGTATTGCTCGGCGAGTTCCAGGCAGCGCATGCCCATCTGATTGTCGATGATCAGCAGATCGAGCGAGATGCCGGAGGAGGTGGCGATTTCCAGGAACCGCTCCTCCTCGTCCTCGCCGCGGACCGAGCAGGATTCGAAACCGTATTTCGACAGTGTGCGCAAAGCGGCGGTCTCGGCGGCGAGGTCTGCCGTGACGACGAGGACCTTGCGGCCGGAGAAATTCTCCGGAACGATCGCTTCCATCGCCGCCGGCTCGCGGCGTTCGACGGCGCTCGGCATCGGCACATAGGCCCGGCGGTAGCTTTGATTGCTCGAGGTGGTGATCGCCGATGCGCGACCGAACTCCTCGAGATCCGCGCCGTCGCGCGGCAGGTCCTGCATGGTCGATACCAGGAAATAGCGGCCCGGCTTGCCGATGCGGTGCTTGCGGCTGACGATATCGCGCTCGATGCCGTCGCGGGAGATCTGCCGCTGGCGGGAGATCGACATCTCGCCGGTCTCCAGCACGTGACGGTCGCTTTCTTCGAAACGCTTGGCGATCTCGTCGGAAAAAAGATCGGCGCTCTTGCGCCCGAGCACCTCGTCGGCGGTCGTCTGATATTTCTCGCAGAAGGCAAGGTTGACCGCGACATAGGTGAGGTTGCGGTCCTTGACGAACAGCGGGAACGGCAGATTGTCGAGAATATCCTCGGTGAGCTGCACGCGCTCCAGGTCCGAGCGCCATTGCTCTTCGCGCTTCTTGTCCTCGGAAATATCGGAAATGATGGTGACGCCGTAACCGCCCGGCAGCCTGCGCTTGGCGAAACGGACCCAGCTGTCGGCGCCGTGGCGCTCGACGGATTCGAAGCGCTCGCGCCAATGCGAGGCGATTTTCTGCGACAGCCAGTCCTCGCGGCTGAGCGATCCGCGCTGCTTGACGTCGTATTGCTGGCGAATGCCGGTGTCGTAGACCGCGCCGAGGAAATCGCGAAGCCGCGTGCCGGGCTTCAGCATCTCAGGCGGCAACGGGAAGAATTGCAGCGTCTGGCGGCTTGCGAAGATCAGATGATCGTTCTTGTCGTAGATGATGAAAGCGGCCGAAAGGCTGTCGCACACCGCATCGAAAAGCGCCGTCTGCAGATCGGCGTCGGCGGAAATCCCGTCGGTTTCCGATGATGTGTCCGCCTTTTCGAAGCCGGCACTCATTCCATTGCGTCCCACATCTGTTCGATTTCGCGGCTTCCGGAGGTATATGAATAGAAATGCCATTTTTATGTTAAGACCGGCTTAACAATAGAGCAATTCCAGCAAAAGTGTGCAGCGGTTCTTGCGTCCGGAATTGCGAGAAAACAAAGAGATAGAGCAACTCCGTGATTCGAAGAAAACGGAATTGCTCTATCGACCCCCAAGTTTGGACAGACGCCCGGATCACGCTTTGGGAAAGCCTGTCGAAGCCCCTTCCCTCCGAGCCCCGAATCCTCGAAAATAGCCCATGGCCATCAGACAGCTTTCCGAAACGCTCATCAATCAGATCGCCGCCGGCGAAGTCATCGAACGGCCGGCGAGCGCTGCCAAGGAACTGATCGAAAACGCGCTCGATGCCGGCGCAACCCGCATCGAGATCGCGACGTCAGGCGGCGGCAAGGCGCTCTTGCGCGTCAGCGACAACGGCTCGGGCATGGACGCGGCCGATCTGGAACTGGCAGTCCGGCGCCACTGCACCTCGAAATTATCCGACACGCTCGAGGATATCCGCACGCTCGGCTTCCGCGGCGAGGCGCTGCCCTCGATCGGCTCGGTCGCAAGGCTCAGCATCGCCAGCCGCAGGCGCGACAGCGCCGGCGGTCACGAGATCGCCGTGATCGCCGGCAAGATCGCGCATATGCGCCCGGCCGCCGCCAATCCCGGCACGATCGTCGAAGTGCGCGACCTGTTCTTTGCCACACCCGCGCGGCTCAAATTCCTGAAGACGGAAAAGGCCGAGGCCGGCGCCATTACCGAAATCGTCAAGCGCATGGCGATCGCCTTTCCCGCTGTGCGCTTCGTGCTGTCGGGCTCGGACCGCGCAACGCTGGAATTTCCGGCAACCGGAGACGATCACCTGGCGCGCATGGCGCAGGTGCTCGGCAAGGAATTCCGCGACAACGCCATTGCGCTCGACGCCGTGCGCGAGGAGATCGCGCTCACCGGCTTTGCCGGCGTGCCGACCTTCAACCGCGGCAACTCCGCCCATCAATATGCCTTCGTCAACGGCCGGCCGGTGCAGGACAAGCTCATCCTTTCGGCTATCCGCGGCGCCTATGCCGAGACGATCCCGTCAGGACGCTACCCGGTAGCGGTGCTGTCGATCACGCTCGATCCGGCTCTCGTCGACGTCAACGTCCATCCGGCCAAATCCGACGTGCGCTTCCGCGATCCCGGCCTGGTGCGCGGCCTGATCGTCGGCGCCGTCCGCGAGGCGCTCGCGCGAGACGGCAGCCGGGCGGCAACGACGGGGGCGAGCGATATGCTGCGCGCCTTCCGCCCCGGCTTTCAGTCCTACGCGCCGCGGCCGCAGACGGCATGGTCGGCCGAGACCTCGCCGTCGCGGCCCTATCAGCCGACAACGGGGCTCAGTGAACGGCCACAGGCCTCCTTCGACGGACTGTCGATGCCGACCGCGCGGGCCGAGCCGCAATTTTCGCCGCAGCCGGCCGCTCCCGAACCGACCGCGCGCTATCCGCTCGGCGCAGCGCGGGCGCAGATCCATGCAAATTACATCGTCGCCCAGACCGAGGACGGGCTCGTCATCGTCGACCAGCATGCCGCGCATGAGCGGCTGGTGTTCGAGGCGATGCGCAAGGCGCTGCATTCGAAGCGGCTCGCCTCGCAGGTGCTGCTCATCCCCGAGATCATCGACATTCCGGAAGAGGATTGCGACAGGCTGATGCAGCATGCTGCCGAGCTTTCCGAACTCGGCCTGTCGATCGAGCGTTTCGGCCCCGGGGCGATTGCCGTGCGGGAGACGCCGGCCATGCTCGGCGAGGTCGACGCGCATGGCCTGATCCGCCAGCTTGCCGACGAGATCGCCGAATGGGACACGGCGTCGGGCCTGTCGGCGAAGCTCGAATATGTGGCGGCGACCATGGCCTGCCACGGATCGGTGCGCTCCGGGCGGCGGCTGCGGCCGGAGGAGATGAACGCGCTGCTGCGCGAAATGGAAGTGACGCCCGGCTCCGGCCAATGCAATCATGGCCGGCCGACCTATATCGAATTGAAGCTCAGCGATATCGAGCGGCTTTTCGGCAGAAGCTAAAAAAGCTGGAAAAGCCGCCTGTGCGGGAGTATGGCAGACGCATGACAGGCTGCAGGGAACGGAGCGCATGAATTTGTTCGAAGGGCACGGAAACCGCGAAGCGAAGATCCGGTATCTCGATGGCGATTTCCAGATTCTCTCGCCCGGCTCTTATGTCGTCTGCGCGATGACGGGAAAACAGGTCCCTCTCGACGAGCTGCGCTACTGGAGCGTCGCCCGCCAGGAACCCTATGCCGACGTGATCTCGGCTGTAGAAGCCGACAAACGCGCCGGCGTGCTGCCGAACCAGCGGCGTTAAAGCGGCCGCGTTCGAGGAACCATAGATCCGGCCCGCCCGTGAAGGACGGGCCGTTTGCTTCGCAAAGGTCCATATGCGCCCTATGCAGGCTGCACAGAGCGGCAACGACTTACTTGAATTTGGACATGTTCTCAGGCGTCACGAGCGCAGCGCCGGAGTCGATCAAAGACTCGACCTTTTCTCCGCGAATCGACTTTACCAGCGCATCTACACCCAGTTCCGCCATCTTGGTGGGAAACTGCGCCACCGATGCATCCTCGATTCCATTCTTCAGCGCCTCCTCTTCGCCGCAGCAGAAATCGAAACCGACCAGCACAATCTTATCATTGGCAATGCCAGCGTTCTTGATCGCGCGTGCCGCACCAGCAGCGGGCGGGCCGCAAGCGGCATAAATGGCCTTGAGGTCCGGGTTTTTCGTAAGCAGATCCTCGGCGACACTGATCCCGAGTTCCTCGGTGCAATTTGTTGCGCCTTTCCCGACGATCTTAACGTCAAGTCCATTCAGCCCCTCAAGCATGCCCTTCACTCGATCATCAAGCGCCGGCACACCAGGCACACCCTCAAGAATTCCGAGCGTGTCGCCGGCTTTAAGAACAGTTTTGAGATATTCCCCGGCAATTTTGCCTGCGGCGAAGTTATTGGTCGTGGCAAGCGCCGTCCTGCCGTTCCAATCCGGAATATTGTTATCCATCAGCACGACCTTGATACCGGCCGCCACCGCCTTGTCGAGGGCAGTGGATACCGTGGGATCGACGGGCGTGAGGGCAATGCCCTGCACGCCGCGTGTTACCATGGACTCGATCTGTGCAATCTGGCCCTCGATGTCGGTTGCGGACGTCCCTTGCCCATAGATGATCTCGACGCCAGGATTTCTCTTTGCATAATCTTTGGCGGCGTTCTCCATTGTTGCGAAGAACGGCACAGGGAATTTGGTTATAAAGCCGAGCTTCACCGGCTCCTGCGCCAGGCACGGGACTACAGCGACGACCAGGAGCGCGACAGCTCCCAGTAGGGATTGCGATTTCATGATTACACCTCCCATTTTCGACCGCCCTCCTCTAGGGCGATCTCGTTGTCCGCTGCCCGAACGAAGCAGCGATCTCGTCAAGCCTCGGCGCCGACAATCATTGCGACAATGTCCTGCTTGTTCGCTTCGGTTGGCTTCACTTCCCCCACCTTGCGACCCTGCCGCAGGACAACCGCCCGATCAGCGATTTCGACGACGTGTTCCATATTGTGGGTGATGATGATCACGGCATTGCCGTCGGCTTTGAGCTGACCGATAATATCAAGGACCTGGCGAGACTCGCGAAGGCCGAGGGCTGCCGTAGGTTCGTCAAGAATCACCAGCTTGCGGGCAAAAACAATGGCGCGTGCGACCGCGATCGCCTGCCGCTGCCCCCCAGACATCAGCGCGACCGGTGCGTCAAACCTCGGCAACTTAACCTTCAAGCGATCGATGACGCTCGCTGCTTCCCGCTTCATTTCGCCCGTCCTCAGAAAGCGGAGCGGACGCGGCAACCAGGAGGGGAAAGAAATTTCTCGCCCGCAGTAGAAATTCTGCACGGGTGTCAGATTGTCGAAAAGCGCCAGATCCTGGTAGACGGTTTCGATACCGGCGCGGCGGGCGGCCGCCGCTGAATGGAGCGATACCGGAGAACCATCCACGAGGATCTCTCCTTCGTCGAGATTATGAAGCCCGCTGATGCATTTGACGAGCGTCGACTTGCCGGCGCCGTTGTCACCCAGGAGAGCAGTTACCTCACCTGAATAAGCGTCAAAGCTTACATTTTTCAGGGCGTGGATTGCGCCGAAGCGCTTCTGGGCGTTTCGAACAGAAAGTGCCGGTGCGGTGGATGTCGGGTTCATTGTACTGCCGCCGCTTGAAGCACGCGTGCACGGGCCTCGAGATGGTTACGAAGCACGTCAGCCTCTACGGCGATGACGATGACAAGCCCAATCGCAATCATCTGAAAGAAGACGTCGACGCCGAGAAGGTTAAGGGCATTGCGGATGACGCCGATCAGCACGGCGCCGATCAGGGCGTGGCCGAGGTGTCCTCGTCCGCCAAGGAAGCTGGCGCCACCGATAATCACCGCAGCAATCGTGTCGAGTTCCAGGAGATTACCATAGATCGGCGAGGCGGCGCCGGTCCGGCCGGCAAGCAGCACCGCGCCGACACCGGCGCAAAAGCCGCAAACGACATAGGTCGAGAGCAGAACGCCCCTCACCGGTATACCCATGCTTCTGGCGGCGTTCGGCGAGCCGCCGACCGCATAAATCCATCGGCCGCAGACCATCGACTTCGTCAGGATCAGAAAAAGAAGCCCGAACATCCCGACGATAAAGAAGGAATTGGGCACACCAAGCGTCGTACCGCCACCGATCGCAGTCACTGCATTAGGCATCCCGCGCATGGTCGTGTGGCCGGGCGCCAATGCAAGTGCCACCCCGCGGCAGATACTCAGAGTTGCCAGTGTAATGATAAAAGGGTGTGGCAGCCTACCGTAGACGAAGACCACCCCGTTTATTGCACCAATGGCAGCACCTGCCAGCAGCATGGCCATGATGACGATAAATGAGGAATCGACTTGTTGGTAAACAAGTCCGCCGATGACCGTAGCCAACGCGAGATTCGAGCCTACGGACAGGTCGATTCCGCGCGTCAGGATAACGAGTTGCTGGCCCATCGCCACAACAGCGATCACTGCTGTCTGCGCCAGGATGTTCCCCAGGTTAACGGGCTTCAGAAAAGCCGGGGTGATCAAACTGACGACGGCAATGAGCATAACGAGGATCAGCAGTGGGCCAAGGCTCAGTAGCTTCAATCCCAGTGTGACGCCTGATCGTCTCGGATAGAAGGTTTCATCCTGCGAACCGTCAGGCCGAGACGAATTCTGAGGCAGAATCCCGGAGTTCTCCAAATTCCCCTAGCCTCCCCTGTTTTTTATACATAAGAAACATATGATACACGTACGTCAACTTGTTTTTTATGGATAGAAATCCATACCGGGAGTTGTTCAATGCGGACCGACACGACCTTTAAGCGGGCATTCAATGAGATGATCGACATCATACGGACGCTCGATCTTGGGGCGGAGCTGCCGTCCGAAAATGCCCTGCGTGCGCAGCTTGGCGTGAGCAGGACAACGGTCCGGAAGGTGCTAGCAGGGATGTCGGCACGCGGGATCATCACGTCTGAAGCGCATAGGCGGATCCTCCGCGAGCAGCCGCTGCAGATAGAACGCTATCCGCAGCAAGAGACCTTGGCAATTTCGGAACAGGTGGAGACAAGCTTTATGGAATGGATGCTGCGCGGCGATGCCTGTCCGGGCACGGAAATCAATGAGGCGGAATTGGCTCGGAAGTTCGGTGTCGCGACAACGATTGTCCGTGAGTTTCTCAATCGATTTCAGAAATATGGCCTGATCGAGAAGCGCCCGAACGCTGGCTGGGTTTTCAAGGGGTTCACAGCCAGTTTCGCACTCGAACTGTTCGAGATCAGAGAAATGTTCGAAATGCGCTCGGCACGGCTCTTCGCTGCCCTGCCCGACAACGCGCCCGTCTGGAAACAGATCCAATCCATGCGGGCTGCACATCTGGAACTGCTCGCGGATATCGACGTCCGGTTTCAGGATTTCTCGGAGCTGGACAGCCGATTCCACCGACTGATTGCGGCAGTTGCGCCAAACCGCTTTATCGAAAGCTTCCAAGACGTGATAGCCATGGTCTTTCACTACCACTATCAGTGGAACAAGCGTGATGAACGCGCGCGCAATGAGATTGCCATCAGGGAACATCTCGCGCTGATTGAAGCCCTCGAAAGCCGCACTATCGTGTCGATCGATCGCGCATGTCGGTTGCATCTGACTTCGGCCCGCGAAACTTTGCTTCACTCGATCGCGTGATATGGTTTTATGCGCAGATGTGCACGGGCGAGACGTTTTGCAGCAGCTGTGAGAGCTGCTCAGCCTTTAGCCCCGGCCTTCATCTCCCGCAGCCGCCTCTCGCGGCAGGCGACGATCGCCCGGTCGATGATCAGGCTTGGCGCGAGGTGATCCTCGAAGACCATGTCGACCTCGATCACCCGGCTCTTTTCGGCAAGCTCTGCCGCCTTGCCGGGATGGCCGGAGAGGCGAACGAAATCCTTTGACGTCGTGACGATCAGAAGGTCTTGCCGCTCGGCGGTCGTCAGGAGGTCGTCGATCTCTTCTTCGGTCAGATGCTCGTGGTCGCCGAAGCTCCTGGCAACGACGATCTCGGCGCCACGCGATTCGACCGTGCGGAAGAATTTGGCGGGATCGGCGATGCCGGCGAAGGCGAGCACCTTGGCGCCGGCGAGCGTGTTGTCGCCGCGCACTTTCAGCGATGCGGTGAAATAGGGCTTTGCGGCGCGCGCCGCCATGCGGACGATCCTGTCGGCGGCATTGCCGCCGCCGACCTTCAACAGTGCCGTCGCATGACGCAGCTGCTGACGGATCGGCGCGCGGACCGGGCCGCCCGGCACGATATGGCCGTTGCCGAGGCCACGGGTCGCGTCGATGACGAGCAGGGCATAATCGATCGCCAGCCGGGCACTCTGGAAACCGTCATCCATGACGATGAGATCAGCGCCCTCCGCCACCAGGCGCGCGGCACCCTCGACGCGCTTT
The DNA here is from genome assembly GCF_014197615.1 of Rhizobium esperanzae. Classification (GTDB taxonomy): domain Bacteria; phylum Pseudomonadota; class Alphaproteobacteria; order Rhizobiales; family Rhizobiaceae; genus Rhizobium; species Rhizobium esperanzae_A. Next base: position 30,103 of record NZ_JACIFY010000016.1, on the reverse strand, counting down.
CGGGAAATCACCGTCAGCGCCTCCTGGGCAAGCAGCAAGGGTTCGTCGCCCACGGCAACGGCCCGGTGATGATCGGGATCGACCACCGTCGTCACATCGAGCGAGCCGCCGTAGCCGCGGCTGAGAAAACCCGGCTTCAGCCCCTTGGCCTTGGCGGCACGGGCGATGGTCAGCGCCGTCGGCGTCTTGCCGGCGCCGCCGACGGTGAAATTGCCGACACAGATGACCGGAATGGGAACGGAGGCGCGGCGCGCATGGGCCATGCGATGGCCGGCGATACGGCCGTAGAGAAAGGAAAGCGGCGCGAGCAGCCAGGCCCGCCAATCGGCTTTCCTCCACCAGAACGGCGGCGCTTCGGATATCATCTTGCCGTTCTGCTCCCCTGCCCGGCTGGCGACGGTCGAACCCCGCGCTTTTCGCCCGGGTCGGATTGAGAAGCCAAAACCGATGAAAATGCAAGTCCTTACAGGTTTAGGCCGGCTGCAGATCCGGCAACAGCGTCTCGATGGCGGTGATATCGTCGAGCACGTGATGGGCGGCCGCGGCAAGCGAAGCGCGCGAACCGGTGCCGGTCAGCACCGCGATCCTCAGCCCGGTGCCGGCATTCAGGCCCATGTGCAGATCGTGATTGTTGTCGCCGACCATCGCCACTTCTTCCGGCGAAAGACCGGTCGCGGCGCAGAAGCCGAGCACCATGCCCGGCTCCGGCTTGACGCCGAAACCGCTGTCATAGCCGGCGATGTAATCGACATAGCGGGCAAAACCGAAGCGTTCCGCCGTCTGGCGGATCGAACGTTCGTTGTCGCTGGAGGCAACGCCGAGCTTGAAACCGCGTCCGTGCAGCCTTGCGAAGAAGCCGGCGAGGTCGGTCACCGGCACGGAAAATTCGGCGGCGTTGGAAAAGAGTTCGTCGAGGCGCACCGTCAGTTCGCCGACATCGACCATCGAGCCCGCGGCAACCAGACCCTCGGCGATCTGGCGGGTATTGCCGGCGGCAAGCAGGCTGTCGGGAACGATATGGCCGGTGACCGGATCCATGCCGCAGGCGGCGAGAAGCCGGTCGGCCAGAAGCGGATCGCCTTGCGCGGCAATGCGGGCAAGCTCGCGATTCACCGGCAGCCAGCTCTCGTCATAGTCGAGCAGCGTGCCGTCCTTGTCGAAGAGAATGCCTTTGATAGGAGAGGCTGCCGACATGATATATCCTCAGAGCTGGGCCACGGCCTTGGGCAACAGCCGCGCCTTTACCGTCAGCGGATTGATATAGGGCTCCAGCCCCTTCACGGTCGCGGTCAGCGCGCCGCGCATCTCGTGCACGGCGGTGATGCCGGCCTCGATCATATTGCGTCGGGCTTCGTCGTTGATCAGCAGGTAATGCACGCCCTTGGCCAGCATTTCGGTATCGCGCACCATGCGAGCGCTGCCGCTGCGGGCAAGCTTCTGATAGGCCTCGCGGAAATTCTGCACATGGCCGCCGGAGAGGACGGCGCAGCCGAGCATGGCGGGCTCCAGCGGGTTCTGGCCGCCTTCGGCAAAGAGCGAGCGTCCGACGAAAGCGATTTCCGTCAGTCGCAAATAGAGGCCCATTTCGCCGATCGTATCGCCGAGGAAAATATCGACATCGGCCGACAGGACATCGTCACGGGTGCGCCGGGCGACCTTCAGCCCCTGCTTGACCAGGGCCGCCTCGATCTCGTCGCAGCGTTCGGGGTGACGCGGCACGATGATCGTCAATTGACGATCGCGCTCTCTCAGCGCCCGATGGACGATGGCGGCGGCATTTTCCTCGCCGTCGAAGGTCGAGATCGCCGCCCAAGTCTTGCGCTCGCCGATCTGCTTCTTGTAGCGGGCAAGGACAGCGCTGTCGTAAGGCGGTGCGTCGGTATCGACCTTCAGATTGCCTGAGGTGATGACCGGGACGGCGCCGAGATCGCGGAAACGTTCGGCATCCATATCCGACTGGGCGATGACCAGAGCCAGATTCTCGAACAGGGCTTCGGCGATCGCCGGGCGGCGGCGCCAGCGGGCAAAGGAGCGGTCCGACATGCGGGCATTGATCAGGATCTGCGGAATGCGGCGGCGGCCGAGTTCCAGCACGGTTGCCGGCCAGATCTCGGACTCGGCGATGATGGCGCAATCGGGCTGCCAATAATCGAGGAAGCGGCTGACGGAGGGTTTGAGATCGAGCGGCACATATTGATGGATCGCCTCATTGCCGAGCCGCTCGGCGGCCAATCTGGCGGAGGTGATGGTGCCGGTGGTCAGGATGACGTGGATGTCGCGGCGGCGGATTTCACGGATCAGCGGGATGACGGCATTGGTTTCACCGACGCTGGCGGCATGGAACCAGACGAGCGGGCCTTGCGGCCGATTGGCGCTCGGATAGCCGAAGCGCTCCAGGCGGCGCGCCCGGTCTTCCTTGCCCTTGGCCGTGCGGTAAGTGATATAGAGGCCGACAACAGGAGAGGCCACGGTTCCCGCCAGACGGTATGCGCTCAGACCGAACCGAGCCATCCGGGAGCTCATTGCGCCAGTCTCCGATCCAAGATCGACATCAAACCCATTCCCTCATTATCGTTGCGGCCGCAATGACCGATCAATTTGTTCAGAATGCGTCAGGCAATCCGGAACGACGCGCGCCCGATGCGCGAAAACCCTGCGCGCCGGAGGTCGCCGGCGGCACTTGCGGATGGCCTTGGCCGAGGTCGCTCGCCGAGGTCAGTTGCCTCAGGCCTTTTCCTGCGGATCGAGCAAACGATGCATATGGACGATGAAGTAGCGCATATGCGCATTGTCGACCGTCTGCTGCGCCTTCGACTTCCAGGCTGTCAGCGCCGTGGCATAATCCGGGAAAATGCCGACGATATCGAGATCCTTCAGATCACGGAACTGGACGTCATCGAGGCTTTCCAGTTCGCCGCCAAAAACGAGATGCAAAAGCTGCTTCTTGTCACCGGATTCAGTCATTTTTTGTTCTCTTTCTGCCTGTTCTCCTCCGTCATCCCATCTGCGGGATTTTGACGGAAACGTCAACTGTCTCTTCGCCCCGCAAAGGCCGTGAGGAATTCATCGATGCGCAACACCGGTGCTGCGCAGAGGACCTTGTGGGTCACGCCGGCGCTGTTGTAGACGACCGGCCGGCCGTCGAGATCGACGAGGCCACCGCCGGCGCAAGCCAGAATGAGATCGGCGGCGGCCAGGTCCCAATCATGCGAATTGCCCTTGACGAAGGTGCCTTCGAGGCGACCGTCCGCCACCATGGCGATGCGATAGGCAAGCGATGGAATGTGTTTCTGGCGGCTGACCCGCTCGCGAAACTCCGGCGGAAAGGTCTTCAAAAGGTCCTCGCCGACCGCAAGGCGGCTCGTCTCTTCCGGCCGCGCGGCGGAAACGGCGAGCGGCATGCCGTTCTTCGTCGCCACCCCGCCCTCGACGGCCTGATAGAACTCTTCGAGCGCCGGGGCATAGAGCACGCCGGCGACCGGCCGGCCGCGATGAACGACCGCGACGCTGACGCACCAGACCTTCTGCCCGCCGAGGAAGGCGCGTGTGCCGTCGATCGGATCGATGATGAACACCGTCTCGCGCGCGAGACGGTCGGCATCGTCGTCGGTTTCCTCAGACAACCAGCCGTAATCCGGCCGGGCCTTACGCAAAATGGTCTCGAGTGTCTTGTTGGCGGCAAAATCGGCGGCGCTGACGGGGGAGCGATCGCCGTTCTTCCACCAGACCTCGGGCGATTGGTTGAAGAAGCCGAAAGCGACCGCACCCGCCTCTTTCGCGGCATCGGCGATCAGCGTCAGATCGCTCTGCCAGCGGTCCTTGTTGCTATCGCTCATCCCATCAATCCGTTTCTCAATTCAAATGCGAGAGTATGACGTCGCCCGAAAACCGCTCACACACTTTTGCTGGAATTGCTCTAGCGCCCTGCAAGCGTCATGCCTTCGATGGCGAAGGTCGGGGCGGCGACGCCGAATTTGCGGTCGATGTCGTTTGCCGGCGTCAGGCGCATGAACATCTCCTTGAGGTTCGAGGCGATCGTCACCTCGGACACCGGGAACGTCAGTTCGCCGTTCTCGATCCAGAAGCCGGTGGCGCCGCGGCTATATTCACCGGTGATCATGTTGACGCCGTGGCCGATCAATTCGGTGACGTAAAAACCATTGCCGACGCTGCGGATCAGCTCCTCCGGCGAGACGTCGCCGGGTTCCAGCGCAAGGTTGGTGGAAGACGGCGAGACGGCGGTGCCGCCGCGCACGCCGCGGCCATTGGTTTCCAGCCCCAGCTCGCGAGCGGTCGAGGTCGAGAGAAACCAGTGCTTCAAGACGCCGTCCTCGATCATCACAAGCCGCTCGCCCGACACGCCTTCGCCGTCGAAGGGCCGCGAGGCGGGGCCGCGCACGATCAGCGGATCGTCTGATATCGACAGGCCCGACTTCAGCACCTGCTGCCCCATCCTATCGCGCAGGAAGCTGGATTTACGGGCAACGGCAGCGCCGTTGATCGCGCCGGCGATATGGCCGACGAAGCCGCGGGCGACGCGCGGATCGAAAATGACGGTGATGTCCTTGCCGGTCGGCACCTGGCGCGGGTTGATGCGCTTGACCGCCCGTTCGCCGGCGCGGCGGCCGATTTCGGCGGGCGCGTCGAGTTCGGCATAATAGAGGCGGCTGTCGAAATCATAGTCGCGCTCCATGCCGGTGCCTTCGCCTGCGATAACGCTGACGGAATGGCCGAAACGCGAAGCCATGTAGCTGCCCGCAAACCCATGCGAGGTGGCAAGAACCAGGCCGCCCATGCCGGCCGAGGCGCCGGCGCCCGAAGAATTGGTGACACCCTTGACCGCAAGGGCCGCCGTCTCGGCGGCAAGAGCCGCCTCGCGCAGCATCTCGGAGGAGACTTCGGTGGTATCGAGCAGTTGCAGGTCGGGATAGGATTTCGAAAGGCTCGCCTCATCCGCCAGGCAGGCGAAGGGATCTTCCGGCGAGACTTTGGCCATGGCGACGGCGCGTTCGGCAAGCGCCTTGAGATCGAAGCCCGGATTGGCCGAAACGCTGGCGACGCGCTTGCCGATGAAGACGCGCAGCGAAAAATCGTCGCTTTCGGAAGATTCCGTTCCCTCGACCTTGCCGAGACGGACGCTGACCGATTGCGAGCGCGACCGGACGACGACGGCGTCGGCGGCATCCGCCCCTGCCTTCCTGGCCAGATCGATCAATTGACTTGCGCGGGAAAGAAGTGTCGAGGAATCGATTTCAGAGGACATGATTTGGCCTTTCCTTCGGCTTCCATTTATTGTGCACTCTCCCAAGCATCAAGGCCGCCGCCACCGATTCTTTGTCGGGGCTGGCTGCACGTTCCCCGCCGTCGAAAGAAATCGCCAGCATGTCCGCGCCCAATGCCCTTTTTTCCGAAACGATCCTGCTGCTCGGCGGAGCGGTCGTGGCCGCGCCGATCTTCAAGAAGCTCGGGCTCGGCACCGTGCTCGGCTATCTCGCTGCCGGCATCGTCATCGGCCCGGTCTTCCACGGCATCACCGATGGCGAACAGATCCTCAACGTCGCCGAACTCGGCGTGGTCTTCCTGCTGTTCATCATCGGATTGGAGCTGAAACCCAGCCGCCTCTGGCAGATGCGGCGCGACATTTTCGGCCTCGGCACGGCGCAGGTGGTGGTGACCGGGCTGGCGCTGACGGTGCTCGCCTGGTTTTCGGGGGTTTTCGACTGGCGCGGCAGCATCGTCGCCGGATTTGGCCTGGCCCTGTCCTCGACCGCCTTCGCCATGCAGATCCTCGAGGGCGACGGCGACGTCAATACGCGATATGGGCAGCGCTCCTTCTCGATGCTCCTGTTCCAGGACCTGGCGATCGTGCCGCTCCTGGCGCTGATCACCATTCTCGACGGTGGCAGGGGCAGCAATGCGCCGCTGCTCGGTTTTGCCGTCGCCATCGGCGCCGTCGCGGCGATGATCCTGATGGGGCGCTACCTGCTGACGCCGCTCTTCCAGGTCATTGCCCGGACCGGCGCGCGCGAGGCGATGATCGCGGCCGCCCTCTTCGTCGTCATGGGATCGGCAAGCCTGATGCAGCTTGCCGGGCTTTCGATGGCAATGGGCGCCTTCCTGTCCGGCGTGATGCTGGCCGAATCCTCCTACCGGCACGAGCTGGAGGCCGATATCGAGCCCTTCCGCGGCGTCCTGCTCGCTATCTTCTTCATCGCCGTCGGCCTGTCGCTGGAGCTCGAGGTTCTTGCCGACAACGTGCTCTTCGTCATCGTCACCGTGCCGATCGTCATGGCGGTCAAGGCAATCATCATCTACGGGCTCTGCCGGATCTCGGGTTCTCCGCATGACGATGCGATCCGCATCGCCTTCCTGCTGCCGCAGGGCGGCGAATTCGGCTTCGTGCTGTTTACCACGGCGGGTACGGCCGGGCTGATGTCGACGAGCACCGCATCGTTGCTGGTGGCGATCGTCACGCTGTCCATGGCGCTGACGCCGATCGGGGCGGCCCTTTCGAAGCGGCTGCTGCGCGGCGACGCGCATGAGGAACTGGACGAGGATTTCGAGGGCGCGGGCGCCGACGTGCTGATGGTCGGCTTCTCGCGTTTCGGCCAGATCGCCGCCCAGATCCTGCTTGCCGGCGGGCGCAGCGTCACCGTCATCGATTTTTCGGCGGACCGCATCCGCCAGGCCTCCTCCTTCGGTTTCCGCATCTATTTCGGCGACGGCGCCCGCAAGGACGTGCTGCGTTCGGCCGGCATCGACCGGGCAAAGATCGTGCTCGTCTGCACGCAGAAGAAGGAGATCACCGACAAGGTGGTGGAGCTGGTGCAGGCGGACTATCCGCACACGCGGCTCTACGTGCGCTCCTACGACCGCATCCATTCGATCGAACTGCGCAACAAGGGTGTCGATTACGAGCTGCGTGAAACGCTGGAATCGGGCCTGCTCTTCGGGCGGCGGACGCTGGAAGCGCTCGGCGTTTCCGAAGTCGACGCCTATGAGATCGGCGAGGATATCCGCAAGCGCGACGAAGCCCGCCTGGTGCTGCAGGTGTCCGAAGGGCTGCAGGCCGGACGCGACATGCTGTTTTCCCATCCCGTCCGCCCCGAACCGCTGGTCAAGCCGAAACGCGCCGCCGATCCCTTCGAGGACGACCCGCTGGCGGGCACCGTCGATGCGACGGCGGACGCATAAATCAACTTCGGGCGTGCCAAGCTTGAGCGTATTGAACGGCGGCGAAGCAAAAGCCTACTGCCAGAATCTGTCAGTATGTCTCTGTAGATGATCCTCCTGACCCAAAACAGGAGGCGACCTTGATCGACAGCAACAGCATTCTCCTTTTCGTAGCCGACGCGCCGAAAAGCGCCGGCTTTTATAGCCGCCTGCTTGGGCAGGATCCGGTCGAAGCCAGCCCGACCTTCGCCATGTTCATCCTGCCTTCGGGATTGGCGCTCGGACTGTGGGGCAAGGCGGGCGTCGATCCGGCGCCGGCGGCAACGGGCGGGGGCTGCGACATCGGCTTCAAGGTTGCGACAGCGGATATGGTCGATACGCTTCACGCCGAATGGCAAGCCAAGGGCGCAGCCGTGCTTTTGCCGCCGACCGACCTCGATTTCGGCCGTAGTTTCGTTGCCGCCGATCCCGACGGGCATCGCCTGCGCGTCTATAACGTGACGGAGGACTGACCTATGTCCCGCAGCTGGATCGCCGTCGCATCCGCCAACCATGTCCGCATCGGGCGCGAAGCCGGGTTTATGCAGGTCTGTCACGGCAAGGCCGCTCCGCTGAAGCGGAGCGCGCCCGGCGACCGCGTGATCTATTATTCGCCGACCGAAACCTTTGGCGGCAAGGATCGCCTGCAGGCGTTCACGGCTATGGGCGTGGTCGAGGAAACGGCGGCATATCAGGTGGAGGTTCAGCCCGGCTTCCGCCCCTGGAGGCGGGATGTCGCCTGGTGGCAGGCCGTGGAAACACCGATCCGGCCGCTGCTCGGCCGGCTCTCCTTCACGAGCGATCGAGCAGGCTGGGGCTATCGACTGCGCTTTGGTCTCTTCGAAATCGACAATGACGATGCCGAGCTCATCGCCGAAGCGATGTTTGCTGAACCGCTCATGCATGCCGCCCGGGCGCGTGCAGCGCTTCCCTTGCAAGGTTCGTTAGATAGAGCGGTTCAGGTTTCACGGAAGCGCTGAACCACTCTAACTTTTTGTTTTACGCAATTCCCGGCAAAGGCGCTTTGCGCTTTGCCTGGGAAAACCGCTTCGCACTTTTCCTGGAATTGCTTTAGCGCTTTAACCGCGCTTCGATCTCGCGGTCGAGGGCGAATTTCAACTCGTCCTTGACGCCGACCGACATGGCCAGCACGTCGCGGGCCTTGAGGAAGTCCATGACGCCGGTGCGCCCGACCGCCGGGCGCAGGAAGATGTGCGGCGGGCGCAGCTTCAGTTTCAGCGTGATCGCCGTCTGCATCATCAGCTGGCCGGAACCGAAGATGCTTTCCATGCGGTTCGGAATATGGGTGCCGTCACCCTCGGGCGCGCCGACGACATCGATGCCGACGACGATGTCGGCAAGATCCATCAGTGGTTCGTAGGGCACCGGATTGCTGATGCCGCCGTCGATCATCACCCGGCCGCGCAGGCGCACCGGCATGAAGACGGCGGGGATGGCGGAAGAGGCGGCCAGTGCCGGAAACAGCTCCCCCTCTTCGATGATGACTTCGCTTTGCCCGTAATAATCCGTGGTGATCACCTTCATCGGCACCAGCAGATCCTCGAAGCGGGCCGGCAGTTCGGAGGGCAGGAAGGCCTTGAGGATCCGCTCCAGATTGAACTGGCCGATGCGGATGCCCTTTGCCACCGCATCGCGCACCGTCGTCGGTCTCAGGCCCCAGATGCGGCTGACGACGGCCGTCTTGTTGCCGACGGTCGCCAGCGCATGTTCACGGATTTCGGCGCCGGACATGCCGGCGGCCATGCCAGCCCCCATGATCGCCCCCATCGACGAGCCGGATACCGCCACCGGCCGGATACCGAGTTCGTCGAGCGTCTCGATGACATGGATATGGGCAAGCCCGCGCGCGCCGCCGCCGCCGAAAGCAACAGCGACCGTTGGAAGATCGCTGATCGCAGGCAGTTTCGGGCTGATGATCTCTGCCTGCTGCACGCCCCGCCCCCGCTTATTGCGGCTGATACCGGAAGAAATGCACCCTCGTATCGCCAAAGATGCGGTTTTCGAGGAAGACATAGGAAGGATGCACGGAAACGACAATATCGCCGCGTTCTTCGAGCACCGCGATCGCGCCCGGCCGCAGCCAGCCGCCCATGGCGGCCGCCGCCATCGCCTTTTCGCCGAGGCCCTTGCCATAGGGCGGGTCGGCAAACAGCACGTCGAAGGGTTCGAGATTGCCGACGCTGCCGAGATCGGTGGCATCCCGGCGCAGGATGCGCGTGCGGCCGTGCAGGCCGAGCGCATCGATATTCTCCCAGAGCAGCGCCCTGCCCTCGACACTGTTTTCGACGAAGAGCGCATGGCGACAGCCGCGCGACACGGCTTCGAGGCCGACGGCGCCGGTTCCGGCAAAAAGGTCGAGGATCCGGGTGCCGTCGACGCATTCCGGATAGGCATGGCTCAATATATTGAACAGGCTCTCGCGCGTCCGGTCGGCAGTCGGCCGGATCTCGTTGGATTTTGGCACGGCGAGAGGCCGTCCGCGAAACTCACCGCCGACGATCCGCACCGCGCGTCATTCCCTTTCCTTTTCCACCACCTCTGGACGGACCGCCCGCAGGCCTGTCGCCGCCCGGCCGGTCACCGCCCGGCCTGTTACCGCCCGGCTTGGCGCCCTTTGGCTTACCGGAAAAATTCTTCGGCCCACCGGGCTTGCCGGCAAAACCCTTACCACGAGGCTTGTCACCGGAAGGCTTGTCGCCGAACGATCTTTCACCGCGCGGACGTTCGGAACGGCCCTCGCCGGCAAAGCTCCTGGCTGCGCGCGGACGCTCATCACCATCCTCACGCGGTCTGCGATCGCCACGCGGCTTGTCGCCGAACGGCCGATCGCCGCGGGAAGGACGATCGCCGAAAGGCCGGTCGCCGCGCGGGCGCTCCGAGCGAGCCTCACCGGTGGCGGCTCTGGCGGCACGGGGACGCTCGTCACCATCGCCACGCGGCTTGCGGTCACCGCGCGGCTTGTCGCCGAAGGGGCGATCGCCGCGTGAGGGACGATCACCGAAAGGTCGCTCGCCGCGCGGACGCTCCGAACGGCCTTCGCCGGCAGAGCTTCTGGCACGCGGGCGTTCATCCCCGCCTTCGCGGGGACGGCGCTCGCCGCGCGCCGGGCGGTCGCCAAAACCGCGGTCTTCGCGGGCCGGGCGATCCCCGAACGAGCGCTTGCGGCCAGCGCCTTCGCCCTCATCCTTGCGACGGGGCTCTTCGCTCGAGCGGATCCATTCGCCATCCTCCTCGCGCACACGGTTGATCGGCGTGCGCGGGCGATCCTCGATGCGATCGTACGCATTGTTCTTTGCCGGCGCCTGCTCGCCGCGACGGCGCGCGGTCTGCGCATTCTTGGCGGCTTTGGCCGCAGCCTTTTCGCCGAGCGGCCGGGCGCCGGGCGCCATCCAGACATTGGCGCTGCGGCGCTGGCCGAGCGGCTGGGGACGCTTCGGCTTGTCGTCGTCCCTGCGGCCGCCCTCGCGGCGATCGTCATCTCTGCGCCCGCCGCCGTGGCGGTCGTCACGCTTGGTGTCGAGGCGGCTCAGCGCCCGTTCACGCTTGTCCTCGCCGCGGCGCGGACGCTGTTCGCGCTTTTCCGGCACTGCGGCTTCAGCCTCTTCCTCGGCGGCAACGGCCGGGGCGTTATAGATCGGCGCGTCGAAATTAGCCTTGGCTTCCTCGATCAGACGCGGGCCAAGCTGGTCGCGCAGCGTGCGGCCGCGCACTTCGATGACTTGGCTTTCGGGCAAATCGCCGAGCTGGAACGGGCCATAGGAAATGCGGATCAGACGGTTGACGTCGAGGCCGAGCGCGCCGAGCACGTTCTTGATTTCGCGGTTCTTGCCTTCGCGAAGGCCCATGGTGATCCAGACGTTCGAGCCTTGCGTGCGGTCGAGCGTCGCTTCGATCGAGCCATAGAGCACGCCGTCGACGGCGATGCCGTCCTTCAGCTTGTCGAGCGCCTCCTGATCGATCTCGCCATGGGCGCGGACACGGTAGCGGCGCAGCCAGCCGGTCGCGGGCAGCTCGAGCGCGCGGGCAAGACCGCCGTCATTGGTGAGCAGCAGCAGGCCTTCGGTGTTGATATCGAGGCGCCCGATCGACATGACGCGCGGCAGTTCTTCCGGCAGGTTGTCGAAGACGGTCGCGCGGCCTTCCGGATCGGCATTGGTGGTCACCAGGCCCGCCGGCTTGTGATAAAGCCACAGCCTGGTGCGCTCGATGCCGCGGATCGGTACGCCGTCGACCTCAATGCGATCGGCCAGCGTGACGTTGACAACAGGCGTGTCGAGAGCCCTGCCGTTCAGCGTCACACGGCCTTCCATGATCATGCGTTCGATGTCGCGGCGGGAGGCAACGCCGGCGCGCGCCATCACCTTGGAAATGCGTTCTGCCTTCGCGTCGCCGTCGGTCTCGGCGGCGATCGCAGCCTTTGCCGGCTTGCCGCTGCCCGACTTGGCGCCGGTCTTCGGCTCGGTGTCCCGTGAAAACGGCTTTGCGCCCGGGCGTTTTGGCTTGTCTTTGGGTGTCATTTGTTGTTTGCCTGCCTTTTGGGCCTGTCTATCAGGTCACGCATCTGCGGTTAAGTGGAAATTCGTGCGATCGTGAAGACAAATCGTTTCATGGAGATGGCGCTCGAAGAGGCGCGGGCTGCCGGAGAACGCGGCGAGGTGCCGATCGGCGCCGTCGTCGTCATCGACGATATTGCCATTTCCAGCTCGGGAAACCGCACGCGCGAGCTCAATGACGTGACCGCCCACGCCGAAATCGCCGCAATCCGGCTCGCCTGCGAAGCGCTCGGACAGGAGCGCCTGGCCGGCGCCGATCTCTACGTCACGCTCGAGCCTTGCACCATGTGCGCGGCGGCCATCTCGTTTGCGCGCATCCGCAGGCTTTATTACGGCGCCGAGGACCCGAAGGGCGGCGGCGTCGACAATGGCGTGCGGTTCTATGCGCAGCCGACCTGCCACCACGCGCCGGAGGTCTATTCCGGCTTCAACGAGGTCGAGTCAGCCGAGATCTTGCGGGGCTTCTTTTCGCAGAGGCGAGAGGCGCCGTAATTCTCAGGTGCCCGGCATCATCTTCCGCTTTCGCGCGAATAGCTGCCCCTCACCCTAACCGTGCACTGCGAGAGGCCTGCCGGGGAACGGAGAGCTTGCGGAGTGGTCCCTTCGCCCCGTTTACGGGGAGAAGGTGGCGGCAGCCGGATGAGGGGCTGCCTTCGCCGGTCTCCCGGGACGGCGTCTAAACGCAGAGAAAAGCTGCTACTGCAGCAGGTTCCACCACTGCTTGCCGCTATTGGCGATCGCAGCGTCCTTCTTGCGCTTCTTCTGCTTCTTGAGCTCGGGCTCGCCGACATCGTCGAGCTTGGCCGGATCGTCGACCGTGCGGTAGCCGGGCGGCGGATCGGATATGTAGCGGCGCTGATCGACATAGGAGCCCTTCTGCAGGGCGCGGGCTTCGCGATAGGCCTTGGTCTGGGCTTCGGTCGTGCGGCGGCCGCCTTCGATGGCGGAGCTGGCGAGCGGCGAGCGGTAATTCGGATTGTCCGAGTTCGCATCGGCTTCCCCGACGAGGCGGGCGCGGGTTTCCTCCGGCGATTCGATCCACTGCGGATTGTCCTTGTTGGCGACCGTCTGCTGCGGCGCAACGAGGGTTTCCTTCTGCTCGGCGGCCGGCAGCACCAGCGTCGGGCGCGGCGTGTATTTGACGCCCTTATTCTTCGGGTCCGGCCCGGTCAACGACACGGACTGACCGAGGTCGTCGGTCAATTGCTCCATGGCTGTTTTGTCGGTGCCGTAGGTCGGGCTGCTGGCGCAGCTGGAGACCAGGGAGCATCCCGCCATGACGACAGACAGGCAGGCGCCCATACGGAACCAATGCGTTGCGAACATGAAAACCCTTCCAGCCACCGGTGCAATCGTTGCCCAACCGGACAACCGTCCCCCTGACGCAAAAATCCGGCCATTTTCAGGCAGCTTTTACCGGATGAACCGCGAAAACGCAATTCACCCGGCAAATATCTTCAAGCGCCGATGCCGAGTTCGCGCAAGGCGGCAGCGTCACGCTTGGAGACATCGGGATAGTCCGGATCGGAGCCGACATCCCGGGTGATGCGCCAGGAGCGGGCGCATTTCTCACCCTCTGCAAGCTTCGGCACGACGCTGACCTCGGGTACCTCGGCAAGGCGGAAAGCATCCGCCGGGCCAACACCTGCCTCGATCTCGATTGCCGAGGTGATGCAGACTTCGGTGAAGTCCTGACCTTCCAGCGCCTTCATCAGCTCCGCATCGGCGATGTGGACGACGGGAGCCGCCTCCAGCGAGGAGCCGATGCGCTTGTCCTTGCGCTCGATTTCCAGGGCGCCTGTCACAACCGAGCGGACGGCGCGGATCTTCTTCCACTTTTCCGCCAGGGCGTCGTTGCGCCATTCCCTGGCGACAGGGGCAAACTGCTCCAGATGCACGGAAACGGCGGACGGGTTGCGCGACAGCCAGGCCTCCTCGGTGGTGAAGGGCAGCATCGGCGCGAGCCAGGTCACCATGCAATCGAAGATCTGGCGGATGACGTGCAGGCTGGCGCGCCGGCGCAGGCTCGACGGCGCGTCGCAATAGAGCGCATCCTTGCGGATATCGAAATAGAAGGCCGAAAGCTCGACATTGGCGAAATCGATCAATGCGCGGGCGATCTTCTTGAAATCGAAGCTGTCGTAATTCTCGCGCACCAGCTCGTCGAGTTCGGCCAGCCGGTGCAGCATCAGCTGCTCAAGCTCCGGCAGGTCGGCAAGCGCGATCTCCTCGCCCTTGTCATGGGCGAGCGTGCCGAGCATCCAGCGGATGGTGTTGCGGAGCTTCCGATAGGCGTCGACATTGGTCTGGATGATCGTCTTGCCGACGCGCAGGTCATCGGCATAGTCCGAGGTCATCACCCAGAGGCGCAGGATATCGGCGCCGGCATCCTTCATCACTTCCTGCGGTGCGGTGACGTTGCCCTTCGACTTCGACATCTTCTCGCCCTTCTCGTCCATGGTGAAACCATGGGTGAGGACGGCGTTGTAAGGCGCACGGCCGCGGGTGGCAGCCGATTCCAGGAGCGAGGAATGGAACCAGCCGCGATGCTGGTCGGAGCCTTCGAGATAGAGATCGGCCGGCCACTTCAGGTCGGGGCGGTCTTCGAGCGTGAAGGTGTGCGTCGAGCCAGAGTCGAACCAGACATCGAGGATATCCATGACCTGCTTCCAGCGGGAATGGTCGTGGTCATTGCCGAGGAAACGTTCCTTGGCGCCTTCGGCAAACCAGGCGTCGGCGCCCTCATGTTCGAAGGCTTCGAGGATGCGGGCATTGACGGCGTCATCGACCAGGACCTCGCCCTCATCGTCGGCAAAGACGGCGATCGGCACGCCCCATGCTCGTTGACGGGAAAGAACCCAGTCGGGGCGGCCCTCGATCATGGCGCGCAACCGGTTCTGGCCGGCGGCGGGCACGAAGCGCGTGTCGTCGATCGCTCCCAGAGCGCGCGAACGCAGCGTCGTGCCGTCGGCAAGGGTCTTGTCCATATAGACGAACCATTGCGGCGTGTTGCGGAAGATGACCGGCTTCTTCGAGCGCCAGGAATGCGGGTATTGATGCTTCAGCCGGCCGCGGGCAAAGAGCGCGCCGCGGGCGATCAGTTCCTTGATGACGCGGTCGTTGGCATCGCCCTTCTTGCCGTTATCGTCGATGACGCGGGCGCCCTCGAAGCCGGGGGCGTCGGAGGTGTAGAAGCCGCCGTCATCGACCGGGAACGGGATCTTGGTCTCGATGCCGCGCGCCTCCAGCGTGCGGACGGCCGACATCCAGGCATCGAAGTCTTCGCGGCCATGGCTCGGAGCGGTGTGCACGAAGCCGGTGCCGGCGTCGTCGGTGACGTGGTCGCCATCGAGCAGCGGCACGGCGAATTCATAGCCGCCATCGAGGCCCTTGAAGGGATGGGCGCAGACCATCGCCGCGAAGTCCGCCTTAGAGACATCGCTCAAACGCTTGTACTGCAGCTTGGCCTTGGCGAAGGATTCCTCGGCCAGCTTGTCGGCAAAGATCAGCCTTTCGCCGGGACGCGGACCGAAATCATTCTCGGCCGCCGTCACCTCGTAGAGCCCGTAGGAGACACGTGCGGAAAAGGAGATCGCGCGGTTGCCGGGGATCGTCCAGGGCGTCGTCGTCCAGATCACCACGAAGGCATCCTTGAGCGCGGACGGACCTTCGACGACCGGGAATTTCACCCAGATCGTATCGCTCTCGTAATCCTGGTACTCGACTTCGGCTTCGGCCAGCGCCGTGCGCTCGACGACCGACCACATGATCGGCTTGGAGCCGCGATAGAGCTGGCCGCTGGCGGCGATCTTCAGGAGTTCGCCGGCGATGCGCGATTCCGCATGGAAATTCATCGTCGTATAGGGATTGTCGAAGTCGCCTTCGATGCCGAGACGCTTGAACTCTTCGGCCTGGACCTTGATCCAGCCGGTGGCGAATTCACGGCATTCCCTGCGGAACTCGTTGACCGGAACCTCGTCCTTGTTCTTGCCCTTCTCGCGGTACTTCTCCTCGATCTTCCATTCGATCGGAAGTCCGTGGCAATCCCAGCCGGGCACGTAATTGGCGTCGTAACCGCGCATCTGGAACGAGCGGTTGATGACGTCCTTGAGGATCTTGTTCAGCGCGTGGCCGATATGGATGTTGCCGTTGGCATAGGGCGGACCGTCATGAAGGACGAATTTCTCGCGGCCAGCGGCAGAGGCGCGCAGTTTCTTGTAGAGGCCCATCTCCTGCCAGCGCTTGACGAGCTCCGGCTCCTTCTGCGGCAGGCCGGCGCGCATCGGGAAATCGGTCTCGGGCAAATAGAGGGTCTTCGAATAATCGATCTTTTCGGCTGTGTCGGTCATAGCGGGACAATCGTTTCTGGCGGCCCGGAAAGGGGCGCTACGGGCGTGAAAAAGCTGGTGACGGAAGCGCTCATGTGAGAGCGCCAAAAACCCGGACCTCCCGGCCGCTTAGCGCGCGCGGAAGGCCGGGCCGATAATTCGCATCGTGATCGCCAGCCGAAATTTGGTCATAGCGCCGGTTCATAGGCGTTTTTGCCGGGAAAAGGAAGAGAAGAATTCACCGCGAGCGATCCCTCGGCGCGGGGGAAATTTTCGATTGCGTCAGAAAAATTTGGTGCCAGCGCAGCCTCAGGAAAAACAAAGCTTCCGATCGAGTTCGCCGAGCGGCCTGACACCTGCAAGCAGCGCCCTCGCCTCTTCCTCGTCGCGCTTGATCTGGGCGACGAGCGGATCGAGGCCGTCGAATTTCAGCTCGGGTCTGATATAGCCGAAGAAAGAGACGGCGCAGAGCTGACCGTAGAGATCGCCGCTGAAGTCGAAGAGATAGGTTTCGAGCAGCGGCGCGCCGTTTGCCGTCACCGTCGGGCGGCGGCCGTAGCTGGCGACGCCATCGTGCAGCGTGCCGTCCTGGCGGCGGAAACGGACGGCGTAGATGCCGGCGGCAAGATCGACCTCCGGCGGCAGGCGCATATTGGCCGTAGGAAAACCGAGCTGTCGGCCGAGCTTTTCGCCGTCGATCACCTCGGCTTCGACAGTATAGCGGTAGCCCAGCATGCCGGCGACTTCGCTGACGCTGCCTTCCTTCAAAAGCGCGCGGATATGGCTCGACGAGACGACATCGGCGTTTTCGTCGCGGAAGGCATCGATCAGGGTAACGCCGAAACCATAGGCCTGGCCGGCATTCATGAGAAAAGCCGGACCGCCCTCGCGGCCGCGGCCGAAATGGAAATCGAAGCCGGTGACGACTTCGGAGGCGCCGAGCCAATCCTTGAGGATCGAATGGATGAAATCATCGGCCGAGCGCTGCGAGAACTCATGATCGAAGGGATATTCGATGACGGCGTTGAAACCGAGCGTTTCCAGGATGCGGGCCTTGAGCGGCGCGGGCGTCAGCCGGAAGACCGGCGCCTGCGGCCGGAAGACCGTGCGCGGATGCGGCTCGAAGGTCAGCACCAAGGCCGGGATGCCGCGCGCCCTGGAGATTTCGAGCGCGCGGTTCAGCACCGACTGGTGGCCGCGATGCACGCCGTCGAAATTGCCGATGGCAATGACGCCGCCTTTGAGATGGGCGGGTAGAGGTTCCCGGGTTTCATTGCGGTGGAAAACGGTCATCGGCTGGCTTCTCTTTATGCGAGGCGTGGCATCCACCACTTGGGTGCGGCTTTTTCCCGATCGAGATAGGCGTTGAGGATCGCCTCGTCGGTCTCGCCGTTCAGGGTGTATTCCTTGGCGTGGATACCGCCGCTGATGTAAAGAAGGTCGAGGCCGTAATTCAAGGCGCCGCGCACATCGGTCGGCATGCCGTCGCCGATCGCCAGCACGCGCTCGACGGGGAAATCGCCGCGAAGCTCGCGGGCGGCAGCCAGCGTCGCCTCGTAGATCGGCCGGTGCGGTTTTCCGGCGATGCGGGTGCTACCGCCGAGTTGCTCATAATAGGCGGCCATGGCGCCGGCGCAGGGGATGATGCGATGGCCGCGCTCGACGACGAGGTCGGGATTGGCGCAGATCATCGGCACGTCGCGGGCTTTGAAATCAAGAAGCATGTCGGTGTAATCTTCCGGCTTCTCCGTCTCGTCGTCGAAAAAGCCGGTGCAGACGAGCGATTGCGCTTCGCCCGCCGGGGTGCGCTCGACGCCAATGCCTTCGAGCAGCGCCTTGTCGCGCTCGGGGCCGAGCAGAAAGACCGTCTTCGGCCCTTCGGCGATCAGCCGGCGCGTGACGTCGCCTGAGGTGACGATCCTGTCATAGGCGCTGTCGGGCACGCCGATCTGGCGCAATTGCTCGACCACCTGCCAGGAAAGGCGCGGCGAATTGGTGATGAGGACGACGGCGACACCGCTTGCGCGTGCCGCTTCAAGGGCAGCCGCCGCCTTCGGAAACGGATCGACGCCGTTGTGAACGACGCCCCAGACATCGCAGAGCACCACATCATAGTGACCTGTTATCTCCGAGAAGTTTTCTATCCGTCTGGCCATTCCGATTTCCCCGCTTCAGTCACCGGTGACATTGCAAAGGCGCAAGGCGATGGCAAGGCCTTTTCTTTGCCATGCTGCAACGGGCCGGGCTTCGGCGGCATTCTCCGATTATTCTCCCGCCTCTTCACAATTCCGGCACAAAAATTCGTGAGTGCTCTCATTGACTCCTCTTAGAGCCATCCCTAAATGCTCCTCGCTAGCACTCACCGCAAGGGAGTGCTAACATCTATCCATGTGGGCCGCTCCGGCCCGCGAATGTCATTCGATCGAGGGATTAGACAATGGCAAGCACCAACTTCCGCCCCCTTCACGACCGCGTCGTTGTTCGCCGCGTTGAGTCCGAAGCCAAGACCAAGGGTGGCATCATCATTCCCGATACCGCCAAGGAAAAGCCGCAGGAAGGCGAAATCGTCGCGGTCGGCTCCGGCGCGCGCGATGAATCCGGCAAGGTCGTCGCACTCGACGTCAAGGCTGGCGACCGCATTCTGTTCGGCAAGTGGTCCGGCACCGAAGTCAAGATCGACGGCGAAGACCTTCTGATCATGAAGGAAGCCGACATTATGGGCATCATCGGCTGATCAGCCGCTGGCCTTTCCGACTAGCCGACGGGTCCAGAACCCGGACACTCGAATTGAGGAGTTTCAATCATGGCATCTAAAGAAATCAAGTTTGGTCGCACCGCGCGCGAAAAGATGCTGCGTGGCGTCGACATTCTCGCCGATGCAGTCAAGGTAACGCTCGGCCCGAAGGGTCGTAACGTCATCATCGACAAGTCCTTCGGCGCTCCGCGCATCACCAAGGACGGCGTTTCCGTCGCCAAGGAAATCGAACTCGAAGACAAGTTCGAAAACATGGGCGCCCAGATGGTCCGCGAAGTTGCTTCGAAGACCAACGACATCGCCGGCGACGGCACCACGACCGCAACCGTTCTTGCCCAGGCGATCGTTCGCGAAGGCAACAAGGCCGTTGCAGCCGGCATGAACCCGATGGACCTGAAGCGCGGCATCGACCTCGCTGTGGCCGACGTCGTGAAGGATCTCCAGGCCAAGGCCAAGAAGATCTCCACCTCGGAAGAAGTTGCACAGGTCGGCACGATCTCGGCAAACGGCGACAAGCAGGTCGGTCTCGACATTGCTGAAGCCATGCAGAAGGTCGGCAACGAAGGCGTCATCACGGTTGAAGAAGCCAAGACCGCCGAAACCGAACTCGAAGTCGTCGAAGGCATGCAGTTCGACCGTGGCTACCTCAGCCCCTACTTCGTGACCAACCCGGAAAAGATGGTCGCCGACCTCGAAGACGTCTTCATTCTCCTTCACGAGAAGAAGCTCTCGAACCTGCAGTCGATGCTTCCGGTTCTGGAAGCCGTCGTTCAGACCGGCAAGCCGCTCCTCATCATCGCTGAAGACGTCGAAGGTGAAGCTCTTGCGACCCTGGTCGTCAATAAGCTGCGCGGCGGCCTCAAGATCGCTGCCGTCAAGGCTCCGGGCTTCGGCGATCGCCGCAAGGCCATGCTCGAAGACATCGCGATCCTGACCGGCGGTACGGTCATCTCCGAAGACCTCGGCATCAAGCTCGAAAGCGTCACGCTCGACATGCTCGGCCGCGCGAAGAAGGTTTCGATCTCCAAGGAAAACACCACGATCGTCGACGGTTCGGGCGCCAAGTCCGACATCGAAGGCCGTGTTGCCCAGATCAAGGCCCAGATCGAAGAAACCACCTCCGACTACGACCGCGAGAAGCTGCAGGAACGTCTTGCCAAGCTCGCCGGCGGCGTTGCCGTCATCCGCGTCGGCGGTTCGACTGAAGTCGAAGTGAAGGAAAAGAAGGACCGCATCGACGACGCTCTCAACGCGACGCGCGCTGCCGTTCAGGAAGGTATCGTCCCCGGCGGCGGCATCGCTCTCCTGCGCTCCTCCACGAAGATCAACGTCAAGGGTGCAAACGACGACCAGGAAGCCGGCATCAACATCGTTCGCCGCGCCCTTCAGGCCCTCGTTCGCCAGATCGCTGAAAACGCAGGCGACGAAGCCTCGATCGTTGTCGGCAAGGTCCTCGACAAGAACGAAGACAACTTCGGCTACAACGCCCAGACGTCTGAATTCGGCGACATGATCGCCATGGGTATCGTCGACCCGCTCAAGGTCGTTCGCACGGCACTGCAGAACGCTGCTTCTGTTGCATCGCTGCTGATCACCACCGAAGCCATGATCGCCGAACTGCCGAAGAAGGATGCCCCTGCCGGCATGCCGGGCGGCATGGGTGGCATGGGCGGTATGGACATGATGTGATAGGCCAACGGCCTTTCACAGCATCGTCCATAAAACCGCCCATCATCTAAGATGGTTCAGCGCGTCAAGCGCGCTGAACTGGCGGTATGGACATGATGTGATAGGCGAAAGCCTGCACTGATACCATTCCGATATCCGGAACAGGAAGGGCGGCCCCTCGGGTCGCCCTTTTCTTTTGCGCCGCAGCGGCTGAGTGATGCGATATCGATTCGACAGGTGAGACGTTTCATTCGACCGATGAAGGCTCGCTATCACAGGCCCCGGGCGCGAAGCTTGCGCGAAACTTGCGTCGCAGCTTCTCCTTGTTTCGCCGACATCGCAGCGCCGCGGCAGAATTTCCTGCTTCCTAAGGCGTGGAAACCGCCGCAAAACCCTTGAGGACGATGGTCTGGTGACGATTTCCGCAAAACGGCTCGGACATGCGGGCATTCAGGAAATGGCAGCAATCCGAATAGCCCTTAAAAAGCCGTTGCCGTTTGTCGAAAAGCCCCTATAAATCCGCGCTGCAATTGAAGCGCGCCGGGCGAATCTCGCCATCAGACGAGGCCAGAGCGCGGAAGGCGATACGTGGACATTCGGGTTCTGAAGGCCTGATCATTGTGTCAACGATCGCCGGGTGCGCGGGCATAATGCCCGCAGCGACATGATCCTGTTTCTTTGTGTTTGCCGAGCGTGCGGTGAGGAGCCGCATGCGAACGGGGGAACGCCTTGTTTAAGATCGCCAATGCCAATGCAGCCATTCCTTTGACGCCCGGCTCGCTTGATCACCATAATCAAAATGACGAGATGGTGGCGCAGTTTTCCATTTCCGAAGCCTGGACCGGGGATCTGTCGAGCGGCATGCTCCGTCTCGGCGAATGGAGCACGATGCTGCACGGCCTCTCCGCAAGGGACTGCGGACTGCTAAGCCTGATCCGCTGCTACGACAGCAAGGACCGCGGCCACGTCTTGGAGCTGTTCGAGCAGGCGGCGACCCTCTGCTCCTCCTTCTGTTTTTCGACGACGATCATCATGCCGAACGGCTTGCGCCAGCCGCTCTTCTGCATGGGCGAGTCGAACGGGCTCGAAGAGAAATACAGCGGCAGCATGGCCGGCGTCTTCATCTTCCCGCGCTTCAAGCTCGAAGGCGCCAGGCAAATCACAAGTTCGCGATAGGAGAGGGTTAGGGAGTGAAGGCAGGCATCCGCGCGAATGCGACAGTCATCTGCCCTCAAAATGCACCCAGACAGGGCGCTGCCCTCTTTTCGGGGTTGGCGCAGGACGGCCGCGTCGCCAAGGGGAGACGGCAAACACTGATCGATCAGTCTCTCGCAGGCTTAGATCGGTTTCGACTGCGCAACCGTCCTGACCGGACGATTTTGTTAGTGTCCGCGATATACGGCGCTCTTGCGAAGGTGATTTCTTATCATCGCGCGAAGCTCGCCGAATGTTTGAAACCCAATATGCTGTGCAAGTCGGTGGACCGTTGTTTGAGAAACCCTGCAATTGCGCGCAATCACAGCAGCACTTTCGAAAGCAACCATTTCCGGCCGGTCTATGATCTGCCTCGCAACCTGTTCTAGACTATTGGAAAAGACGATCTGCCGCTTGGCGATCAGATACTTCAGTTCCTGCAGTGTCGCTGGAGGACGGCGGTCTCTATCTTGTGGCATTTCGCTTCACCTTTCAAAGAACTGCCTTCCGGCAATCTCAACGCGACCCGGACACATATCGCGAGGCGGCACGTCACCCCCGGTAGCGATGCAGCAATGTGAAGACATCAGCGCATCGCACCGCATCAAAGCTCGTTAATCGACCTGCACCGGTCTGCCCGTCTGCCAGCTCACGGTGGCGGCCTCAGCCAGTTTCTGAGCCTGAAGGCCATCCAACCCGCCTGGCCTCGTCGACGAGTTGCCGCTGTCGATCGCTTCGATGAAGGCGTTGATCTCGTTGGCGTAGGCCTGCGCATATCGTTCAAGAAAGAAATATTGAACAGGATCGCCGCTCACGCCGTCCGCATTGGAAAGTTCGACGCTTGTTGCATGGATATTCTTCGCCGCAAGCATACCGGCGGCTCCATGCACTTCGATGCGTTGGTCATAGCCATAAGTTGCCCGGCGGGAATTGGTGATGACGGCAATGCGGCCCGAAGCCGTCTGCATCTGCACAGCGGCGGTATCCACATCGCCCTCGGCGCCGATTGCCTTGTCGACGAGAGACGACCCAAGCGCGTTCACGACGACGAATTCCTCCCCCATGAGAAAGCGAGCCATATCGAAGTCATGGATCATCATGTCCCGGAACAGGCCGCCGGAGGATTTGACGTAGTCGGCCGGCGGCGGCGCGGGATCTCGGCTGGTGATCGTCACGATCTCGATTTCGCCGATATCGCCGCGGCGCAGGCGCGCTTCCACGCTGGCAAAGTTCGGGTCAAACCGGCGATTGAAACCGATCATGAAGGTCGATTTGTTCTTCTCGACGACGTCGAGGCAGGCATTGATGCGCTCGACCGACAGGGACACCGGCTTTTCGCAGAGTATTGCCTTGCCGGCCCTCGCGGCCGCCTCGATGAGATCGGCGTGGCTGGGGGTCGGTGTCGCGATGAGGATCGCATCCACGTTTGGGGTCTTGATGACATCTTCCGCATCGGCAACCGCGGCGCCCGTCTGCGCGGCCAGTGCCTCAGCTGATGCTCTGAAGGCATCCGCCACATAGACGAGCTTGGCCTTGGGGTTCGCCGCAATGGTCGCGGCGTGCACCTTGCCGATCCGGCCAGCGCCGATCACTCCAAACCTGATCATTGATATTTCTCCGTGATATGTAAGTGTTGACTATCGAAATCTTCAAACAGTGAAGGCGTCGCGGAAGCGGGCAAGCGCCGTCTCATCATCGCCGGAGGCCCAGGCTTCCATGCCGATGGTACCGCGATAACCCATTTCCTTGAGCGCACGGGCGATTGCCTTGTAGTTGATTTCTCCGGTGCCCGGTTCCATGCGGCCAGGAACATCCGCCACCTGGATTTCACCGATATGGGGCAACGCGCGCCGGCATAGCTCGATCAGGTTTCCTTCGCCGATCTGAGCGTGATAGAGGTCGAGATTGAGCTTCAGAGATGGTCGGCTTACCGACGAGACGAGAGCAAGCGTATCCTCCGCCTTGGCAAACGGCGTCTTGGGGTGATCGACGGCTTCATTGAGGTTTTCGAGCACAAAGGTGACGCCCTCTTTCTCTCCAAGGTCGGCGATGCGGTTGAGCGTGTCGCGCGCCTTGAGCCACATGGCGCCCGTTACCTTTTCGGCCTTGACCACCGGCAGACCCTGGCCATCGAGACCGGTCCCGTGCAGGTTGAGGCGCGGGCAACCGAGCTCCCTGGCGATCGGGATCGATTGCTTCGCAGTTCGTAGCAATTCGTCGGCGCCCTCATCATCCGCGAGCGTGCCGGTCACATAGCCCGTCATTGAAGAGAAGACCGCCCCGGATTTTGCTAGGGTGGCGATGTCATGTTTCGTCCAGTCCCAGATCTCGGCATGAAAGCCAAGTTCGGTGATGCGCTTCAGCCTGTCGAGGACAGGAAGCGACTTGAAGACCATCTCAGCGCAGACGGCGAGCGTGAAGGGGGATGAGGCATTCGACGAGCCGTCGTTCATGACCGTATTCCATGTTTGATAATTGAGTGAAAGGCGGCGACGGCCTTTGGAAGGCACCCGACGCCGCCTCGGTAGTAAGCCGGCTAGATCGTTCCGCCGAGCTCTTCGGACAATTGCTGCAGTTCCTTACCACCAGCCATCAAGTTCTGAAGCTCGTCCATCGCGATATCCGCCTTGGCAAAAGTGCCAAGCGTCTGGCCGCGATTGAGGATGGTGAAACGGTCCGCGACCGCATAGGCGTGCCGGACATTATGCGTGATAAAGATCACCCCCAATCCGTTCTGTCGGACCTGGTGTATGTATTTCAGCACCATCGAGGTTTGCGCCACACCGAGCGCCGAAGTCGGCTCATCGAGAATGAGAATCTTGGCGCCGAAGTAGACCGCACGCGCAATCGCAACGCATTGGCGTTCGCCCCCGGACAGAGTGCCGACCGCCTGATTGGGATCGCGGATATCGATGCCGATCTTACGCATCTCTTCTCGCGTGACATCGTTGCAGTGCGTGAGGTCGAGGTGACGGAAGGGGAAGAAGCCCTTGCGGGGCTCTCGCCCCATGAAGAAATTGCGGGTGATCGACATCAGCGGGATCATGGCAAGGTCCTGATAGACGGTCGCGATCCCTGCATCGAGCGCGTCGCGCGGGCTGCGGAAATTGACCGGCTTGCCTTCGACCAGGAACGCACCTCCGCTTGGACGGACGACACCGGAGAGCGTCTTGATCAAGGTGGATTTGCCCGCACCATTGTCTCCAAGGAGGCAAAGCACTTCTCCGGCCGACACCTGCATCGACACGCCGTTGAGTGCAATCACGGAACCGTAGTGCTTGGTGATGTCGGTCACTTCGATGATCGGCGTTCGATTATTGACGTCTGGCATGATCAGCGCTCCCCGGTAACCTTGCGGCGGATGAAATTGTTGAAGAGAACAGCCAGCAACAGCATCGAGCCGAGAAAGACCTGAAACCAGTCGGAGTCGAATTTGGTATAGGTCAGGCCGATGGAAACCGAGCCGAAGATGATCGCTCCGAAGAAGGCGCCGATCGCCGAACCATAGCCGCCTGTGAGCAGGCATCCTCCAATGACGGCGGCGATGATCGCCTCGAACTCTTTCTGAAAACCGCGTCTCGCATCAGTCGACCCCGCGTCAAGCACGGTGATGATGGCGACCAGCGCTGCGGCACACGCCGTCAAGGCGAACAGGCCGGTCTTCACCCTGTGGACAGGCACACCCGAGTTTCTTGCTGCATTCGGATCGCCACCGGCTGCGAATATCCAGTTGCCCATGCGGGTGCGCAGCAGGACCCAGGTTGCAGCCAGGGCAAGTGCGACGAACCACAGGACCGACACGGGAATGCCCGTGACCTTCGGCAGGCCATTGGGGAACTTGTCGATTAAGTCGTGATCTGCAAGCCAGACGAATAGGCTCTTCAGAGCATCGCCGGAAAAGATCCCGAGCAGCGGACTGTCCTTCACATGGTCACCGATGCCGCGAAGCTGCGTCGAGCCGCCTGTCGCCCACTTCAGGCCGACGAGCGTCAGGCCGCGAAGAATGAAGAGGAATGCCAGGGTCACAATGAAGGACGGAAGACGGGTATGAATGACGATCTGCCCATTGATCGCACCCATGAACGCGGCAAAGAGCATCGTCATGACGATGGCAACCGAAAGCGGCTGACCGAAGTTCGTGAGGATGACGCCGAAGATCAGTCCGGCAAAAGCCACCATTGAGCCGATCGAGAGATCGAACTCTCCTCCGATCATCAGAAGTGCCGCTGCAATGGCCAGAATCCCCAATTGCGATGCGGGCGCCATGATCGTCATCAGGCCCGAAAGCGAGAACATCGTCGAATCTGCGGTGAGAAAGAAAAAGACGATGACGAGAACGAGTCCTGCCACGGCACCAAGCTCGGGCCGCCGCATCATATGGGTCAGAAAACTCACTTGTTTGATGCGCTCATCGGGTTTCGGCGCGGCCGCCCTCGTCTGCTCAAGCGAAGCCATAACTCCTCCAACGGTATCGTAATCTAGGGTAGCGGCGGCGCTGCTCGACAGCGCGCTGTGTCAGCCGAACCCCCTCCCCATCAAGGGGGAGGAGATTCTGGGAGAATGCCTTTCGGCAATTCCGGTCAGCGAATGCCCTTGGCGGAAAGATCCACAACCTGGGCAGCCTTTTCCTTGGTGATAAGGTTCGGGCCGGATGGAACATTTCCCCCTGGGATAAGCCCGTATTTGGCATAGTTAGCCAAGAATACGACCGGCAGATAGCCCTGCAGGAACTGCTGCTGATCGATCGCGAATGCAGCCTTGCCGTCGGCCACGGCCTTCAGGAAATCGGCTGAAAGGTCGAATGTCGCCACTTTGATCTTGCCGGTCATTCCGACATCCTCGACGGCCGCGAGCGACGGCTCGCCGGCCGTGCCCGCACCGAGCGCCATGACGGTATCAACAGCCGTATTGGAACTCAGCGCCGCCTTGACCTTCGCGCGGACATCGGCCGGATCGTTGCTGACGGGCAGGACCGTGACCTTCCCGCCGAAACCATCGGCAAAGCCCTTGCAGCGCAGGTCGAGCGAAACATTGCCGACCTCCTGGTTCACGCAGAGGCCTTCTTTGCCGCCCAACTCATGAAGCTTCGCGCCAGCGGCCTTGCCGGCGGTATACTCGTCCTGGCCGACATGCAGAAGCGCTCCCAACTCCTTGGAAACGTCAGAACCGGAATTGATGGAAATCACCGGGATACCGGCAGCGACAGCCTTCTTGATGGATGGACCGAGCGCGGAGGCGTCCGGCACTGAGACGATAAGCCCGTCGGGCTTCTGATTGACGGCAGCATCGATGAGCTGCCCCATCGACACCATGTCGAAGGTTTCCGGAGCGCGATAATCGACGCTAACACCCATGTCCTTCGCCGCTGCGTTGACGCCGTTCTTGACGACGGACCAGAACGGATCATTGGCCTGGCCGTGGGTCACGGCGACAATGCGGATGTCAGCAGCGTTGGCAATTACCGAGGAGCACATGAGCGCAGCAGCGACAGCCGCACCCGCGAGAAGCGATTTCAGTCCGAATTTCATTTTACCCTCCCAAAAACGGTTCGCGCTATGCAAACCTCCAATGCTACCGGTTGCATCTCCATTTGCACCCGGTAGCAAGCTCGACAAAACTACTTTATTGTCGGCAGAAATCAAGTATCCGTTCCATTTTTATTTTTTTGTGGAATATTCATTCCACTGAGGAGGAGGCAGTCATGCGCAAACGGGCGACGGCGAAAGAGGTGGCGGAAGCCGCCGGCGTGTCGAAATGGACGGTGATCCGCGCGTTTACACAAGGCGCATCGATTACGGACGCCAGCCGGCAAAAGGTTCTTCAGGCGGCCGAGGCCCTGAATTATTCGCCCAACCTGCTTGCCCGCAGCCTTGCGACGAACACGACACACCAGGTCGCCGTCTTCGTCGACGACTTCGCCAACCCGCACAAGCTCCCGGTTCTGGAGAGGTTAACCGAGCGCCTGCAAGCGGAGGGTCTATTGACCGTATTGATCAACATTAACCGCCATTTCGATCATGTTCACGCATTGATTAATGCCGACCAACGACAATTCGACGCGGTGATCCTGTTCGGCACCGCCTTTCGCGAGGAAACGCTGGGCGATCGACGGCTTGGCGCAGGTTTCCCGCCGATGTTCGTTCTTGCAAGGGACAGCCAAATCCCCGGCGTTCCCGCGATCGCTTGCAACGCCGAACTCGCTCTAAGCGAAATCGTCGACTACCTGTTCGACAAGGGATATCGCCGCCCCGGCTTTATGACGGGAGCGCGAACCCTGTCGACGGCGCTGGGCAGGCGGCATCACTACGCAAATTTCTGGCGACGGAAAGGCGTCGAAGTGATCACAGAATTGGCAGCGGAAAGATATAGCGCACAGGCGGGCGCCGAGGCCGCACGCACTTATTTGAGCGCCACTTCGCCCACATCGCGCATCGACGTACTGATGTGTGAAAATGACATCTTGGCCCTGGGAGCGATGGATGTCGCCCGAAGCGAATTCGGGCTTGGAGTTCCACAAAACTTGGCAGTCGTCGGCTTCGACAATATCGAACTCGGCGGGGCTCCGGCCTACGAACTGACCAGCTACGAACAGCCCACTGACGAGATGATCAACGCCGTGGTCGAAATGATAACCGGCAAGCGCGACGCCGAGATGGTTGTCATGCAGGGCCGACTTGTGCCGAGGTCATCGGCATGAAGTATCCTTGCGTCGCACTGGTCGAGCGGCGTCGAAAGCACATGCAACACGGATCGTGACCGCGTCGCCGTCGTCACCGACGAAGTCGATCCGCCAGCCACTGTGTTGATAGACCATCTTGGTGTCTGTCAGATGCATGGCTCACCCCTTGCCGAGAAGTTTGCGGGCTCAGTCAGCAATCTTAAGCCCTCCCCGAGCCCACTCTGCGTACTTTCCGACTGATCCAGTCGCTACTCCGGCTTGACGGGTATGTTCAGGCCCCTTTCGCTTGCCGGACGGGCGACGCAGCGCTGCAGCAGACGGCGGGGAATTTCGCATAGTCGAGAACCTCGCGGCCGCCATAGAAGATGTCGGCGCCGCGGACCCAGGTGAAGGTGGTGATGTCGGCGATCGTATATTGATCGCCCATGATCCACTGACGGCCCTTCAGCCGGCCTTCGAGCACGCCGAGCAGGCGTTTGGATTCATCGCGATAGCGCTCCACCGGATAGGAATTGTTGGCGACCTTGTCGGCGGCGAATTTGTAGAAATGCCCGAACTGACCGAACATCGGGCCGATGCCGGCCATCTGGAAGAACACCCACTGGATGCATTCATAGCGGCCGGCGGCATCCTCGGGGATGAGCTTACCGGTCTTTTCCGCGAGATAAAGCAGGATGGCGCCGGATTCGAACAGGCCGATCGGCTTGCCGCCCGGGCCGTTCGGATCGATGATCGCCGGAATGCGGCCGTTCGGGTTGAGAGATTCGAATTCCGGCGACTTCTGCTCGTTGACGGCGAAGGAAATATAATGCGGCTCATAGGCGAGCCCGAGCTCTTCGAGAGCGACCGAAACCTTCACCCCGTTCGGCGTCTGCAGAGAATAGAGCTGGATGATGTCGGGGTTTTTAGCCGGCCAGCGCGTCGTAATCGGAAATGCGGAAAGATCTGCCATCGGATTCTCCTTGTTGGGTGGCGACCATAAAAGACTGGCTTTGTGAAAGGCAAGCGACGACGGCAGGACATTGTTCCATATTATTGAACGAACTGTCCGCTTCCGTTTATCTTTCCATAATAGAAGAAAAAGGCGACATAGGAGGCATCCGAGGTCCATCCGGTGCCGGGGCACCCAGATCTCCAGAGTCCTTCAAACGGAGACAACATCCATGTCGAACGCCATTATCCTGATTGCCCGCATTCTTCTTTCCTTCATGTTCATCCTTTCCGGCTTCATGAAGCTCACCGATCCTGCCGGTACTGCGGGCATGATCGCCGGTGCCGGCCTGCCGGCAGCAACCCTGTTGGCCTATGTCGCAGGCCTTTTCGAACTGCTGGCCGGCCTTGCCGTTCTTACGGGCTTCCAGGTCCGCATTGCCGGCTGGCTGCTCGCCGCCTTCTGTGTCTTCACGGGCGTTGCCTTCCACCTGCCCTACGCAAGCGGCACGGAACTGGTGAACATTCTCAACCAGATCATGGTCATGAAGAACATCACGCTGGCCGGCGCGTACATCCTGCTCGCCACCGTCGGTGCCGGTGCCTATTCGATCGACGCACGCCGCGGCGCCTACGCAGCCGCCTGATACCAGCAGACATCCTCCCATAATCGGCATAGGGGGCGATCGCTGTGATCGCACCCCTGCCACACCACCCGGCATGCGGGTCCGCACCGGGCGGTTCGAGAGATTGAGGTTTATGC
>NZ_JACIFY010000015.1 GCF_014197615.1 Rhizobium esperanzae | reverse complement strand
CTCAAATCATCCATCGCTCAATTCTCCTGCGTCCAGCAAGAGAATCAGAACACCATCACATAGGCAATTCTAAATGTGTGAATGCCATAGCCCCGCTGGGGAGAAGAGACTCGTGGCGACCTCTCGACTCCCCTTCTCCCCAGCGGGGAGAAGGTGCCCCTAGGGCGGATGAGGGGGCCTCACGGCACCCCATCACCCATCATCCCACCGATCCCACCGAAGCAAAAAAAACCTCCGGGCTCTCCACTTCCACCAGCTTCTTCCTCTCGATCAGCCAGAACCGGTTGCCGACAGCCCGCACAAAACTGCGGTCGTGCGAGACCAGCAGGCAGCTTGCCTCCTGCGCCATCAGTTCGCTCTCCAGCGCTTCCTGTCCCTCGATGTCGAGATGGTTGGTCGGCTCGTCGAGCAGATAGAAATTCGGCTCGGTCAGCCTGAGCACCAGCATGCCGAGCCGCGCCTTCTGGCCGCCGGAAAGCTGGCCGATCGGTTTTGCCTGCATGTCGATCGTCATGCCGGCGCCGGCCAGCAAGGCGCGCGCCCGCTGATCGCCGACATCGAAGCGGCGGATGATCGTGCCGATCGGCGTGTCGCGGTCGCTGAGATCGGCAAGCGCCTGGTCGCCATAGCCGAGCACGATCGACGGCGTCGCCTTGATGCCGTCCGGTCCCGCCGCCGGAGTTTCGATCGCCTGTTTCAGCATCGACACCAGCCGCGACTTGCCGGCGCCGTTGAGGCCGAGGAGCACGATCCGGTCGCCCTGGCAGATGAACTGCCGGCCGGTCTTGAACAGCAAGGTTCCATCCGGCGTCGTCACCGCCGCATCGTCAAGCGTCACCAGCACCTTGGCATGCGTGCCGCGGTTGGAAAGCCGGATGGCGCCGGCCGAGCGTTCGAGATGCGACGGTTTCGCCGCATCCTCCAGTTTCTCGGCCCGCTGCTTCAACTGCTTCGTCTTGACGACGAGCAGGTCGCTGCCGGAATTGATGCCGATATTGTTGAGCTTCGCCGCCTGTTTGCGCAATTGCTCCGCTGCCTTCATATCGCGCTCGTAGCGCCTGGCTTCGGAGGCGTCGGCCTCGTCGAGGGCGACGCGTGCTCGTGTGTAGGGCAGGGCAAAGACCGGCGATTGCTCCGGCCGCAGGAACAGCGTCCGGTTGGTCGTCGCATCGAGGAAGGCGCGGTCATGGCTCGAGAGGATCACCGGCACGTCGCGCGGCAGGCCGTTCAGCCAGCCCTCCAGCTGCGCGATCTTTTCGAGGTCGAGATGGTTGGTCGGCTCGTCGAGCAGCAGCACATCAGGCTCGGTGACCCAAATGCGGGCAAGCATGGCGAGCCGCTGCCATCCGCCGCTAAGATGCTTGAGCGGCCGGCCACGCATAGCCTCCGGCACTCCAAGCGATTCCAGCACCATGTCGACGCGCCAGCTCTCGCTTTCAGCCTGATCGGCGGGCAGCGCTTGCAGCACGGCATCGTAAAACGGCGTGTCGAACAGTGCGGCCGGCACATTCTGGGCGACATGGCCGATGGTCAGCCCGCGCGCCTTGGTGATCTCGCCCGCGCCCGGCTCCAGCGCGCCGGTGATGCAGGCAAAGAGCGTCGATTTCCCGCGGCCGTTGGCGGCAACGAGGCCGATGCGGTCGCCTGAATTGACGACGAGGTTCAGTTTCGAAAACAGCGGATTGCCCAGCGTCACGCCGAGATTGCGGATATTGATGAGGGTCATGATCGTTCTCTGGTCTTGACCGGGGGGCGCGATCCCAAGCGTTCAGCCGTCACGGAATTGCGCCTATCGGGCCCGGAAAGTTACAGGAATGGGCGCGAACCTTGGGATACCACGCCGCATTGGCCACGAAGGGCAGACCAGGAAGAGATGTCGGAAACGGTCTCTGGTCAGCCCTGCAAACGCATTTGCAGGGCGTTGACGGGACCACGCTGGCGATTAAACCGGAAATAATACTGCATGGCGTGATCCTCCTTTCTCGAAAGGGTTGCAGGATTGAAATATCATTGCCGGCAGTATGAGGCAAGGGAGCCGAGGCATATGCCCCGAGCCCAGGAGAGCCTCACCTGAGGTGCGCCGGCATCGGAGCGATGCAAGAAGCGGCGTTGCGGCGTGCTTCGAGGCTACGCCCTTCGGGCTTCGCACCTCAGCATGAGGGATCCTGGAGGATGCCGCGCTCCCGATAGGTGAGCGCAAATGACGTCTCCGAAGTCACTCACCCGCATCGCCACCCGATAATTCCAGCCGCCGCTCTATCCCGATACTCTCGAGAAACGTCTCGTCATGGCTGACGACGATGAGCGCCCCGTCATAGGCACGCAGCCCCGCCTCGACCGCTGATATCGAATCGATGTCGAGATGGTTGGTCGGCTCGTCGAGGATGAGGAGCGGCGGCGGTGCGGAGCCGAGAACGCAGGCAAGGCCGGCGCGCAGCAATTGTCCGCCGCTGAGCGTCGAGACAAGCTGCAGTGCCGCGTCGGCCCTGAACATGAAGCGGGCGAGGACGGCCCGGCAGGTGTTTTCATCGGCCTGCGGGTTGATCCGGCGGAAATTGTCGCGGATCGAGGCCGAGGGATCGAGAAGGCTGACCTTCTGATCGAGCATCGCAAAACCGGTCATGACGGCGAGGGTGCCGGCCCAGGGCTTGAGTTCGCCGGTGAGAAGCGAAAGCAGCGTCGTCTTGCCCGAGCCGTTCGGCCCGGTGATGGCGATGCGGTCCGGCCCGGTCACGGTGAAAGAGAGATGGCCGATGACGGGATCCTCAGGCCGATAGCCGGCTGTGACGCCTTCCATCTGCAGTACGGTCTTATTGGCGGCGAGCCCGGTCGGTGGCAGGCGCACCGACAAGGGCTGGAGGATCTCGATCTTCTCGCGCGCCGCCTTTGCGTCTTCCTGTGCCGCCGCACGCCGGCGTTCCGCAAGACGGGCGTTGTCGCCGCCGGTCGTTTCGCTCCGTTCCTTCATGCCGCCGAGCATGATGCGCGGGATGCCGCCCTTGGCAGCCATCTTCCGCCCGGCGCTATCCCTGTGCGCCTGACGCTCCACTGTCGCCTGCGCCTTCCCGGCAACTTCGGCAATGCGCTTTTCGGCATCGGCAAGGTCATGTCGTGCGGCGGCAAGCTCCAGCGCCTTGCGCTCGCGATAATGGCTCCAGTTGCCGCCGTAGCGCGTCGCGCCGAGCGACGTCAGTTCGACGATCGCATCCATGCTTTCGAGCAGTTCCCGATCATGGCTGACGATGATGGCCCCGGCCCGCCAGCCCGATATCAGCGCGATCACCGCATCGCGGCCTTCGCGGTCGAGATTGTTTGTCGGTTCGTCGAGCAGCAGAAAATCCGGCTCGGTGAAGACAAGGGCCGCAAGCCCGGCGCGGGTGCGCTGCCCGCCGGAAAGCGCGGCAAGCCGTGTCTGCGGCTCTGCGTCGAGCCCGATGCGATCAAGGGCTGCGACCATGCGCGCCTCCAGCGTCCAGTCCGCCGCTGAAAGCTCGTCGGCCGTTGCCGCGCCGGCTTCGGCACGGTGAAGAAGGCCAAGCGCCCCGACCACGCCGAAGAGATCGGCAATGGTTTCATCCGGTGCGATCTGAACGCTCTGCCGGAGGAGACCGAGACTGCCGCTGACCGATAGCGCCCCCGCATGCGGCTGGATCTGACCGGAGACGAGCTTCAGCAGCGTCGTCTTGCCGACGCCGTTGCGCCCGACGAGACCGGTGCGGTCCGTCCCGAAACTCAGATCGAGATCGGAAAAAAGCGGCCGCCCGTCAGGCGTGGCCCATGAAATTTTGGAGAGAGTGATGGATGCAGGCATGGATTTCCCCGTTGGCAAGGCGAACTGGCATTGCGATCGGGTTGAAATCCATTGCGGCACACATCCTGTTGAAATGATCGATGGCGGGGAATTTAGGGAGGAAAGGCGTTGGGTTCAAGGCAAAGCGGCGATTCTGCATTCTTTCAGGCATACCGTGAGAAGTGACTACCGCTTCTAGCTCCGTAGGGCCCTGCAGCTAGACAATCTGCTTCACATAAATCTCAGGATCAAAGTCAACGCGCCTCGCTTTCCCGTCCGGTGTTTTCAAGACAAGCTCGACACCGCCTCCGAGGGAATGCATGTAGCGCACGACCGACGACAGCAGGACATCGTCGGCGCTTTCGATTTTTGAAACGGTGTTCTGCGTCATGGCCGCACGCGCAGCGACCTCCTGCTGGGTTGCCTGCATGGCTTTGCGCACTTCCGCCAAAGCCTTGCCCAGACGGCGCTCTTGACGTTTCGTGTCGAGCCGAGTGCGAACATCTTCCGGAAGTTCGGCGCGTAGTGTCTTCCACTCAGTGCTCATTTTTCGTCTCCTTCAGCCACGCGCCGAACCGCGCGTCAGCTTTGTTGATCAGTTGCTTGTAAAAGAGCGCCTCGTTCATGCCTTGCTTGTCCCCTCCGCAAAGGACAATGGCTCTTTGAGCGGGGTCGAAGGCGAAAGCAAAACGCCACACCTGTTTTCCAAATTTGACTCTGATCTCCTTCATATTCGCATAATCGGAACCCGAAAGCGTATCGACCTCTGGGCGACCTAAGAAGGGGCCATCGTCTTCGAGATGGTCCAGCACTTCGCCAACCAATTCCTTCAACCCCATGTCCAGCGCTTTCCATTCGGGGACGAAGTCGGAATGGAATTGCACCTTGTAGGTCATCGACTGCCTTTAAAAATATATATATTCAAAGATATAAAAATCAAGGCCACTTCTTGGCTGGCAAGTTGTACAGCCTCGCTCGCCGTGCCTGCATTACGAGGGCCGAGCCGTCAGGTCTCGACCCATCCTTCGGATACCCGAGGGAAGAAGAGAGGTAACCCTACCGCTTCAAGCTCCCCAATATGCCGCGCACCAGTGCCCGGCCGACCTGGGTCGCTACCGTGCGCGCCACGCTCTTCATCGCCGCTTCCACCACCGTTTCGCGCTGGTAGCCGGAGGCACGGCCGCGGGATTGGCCGCGGCCTTGATTGTCGTCATTGCTGCCGCCGAAGCCCGGCAGCGACCAGCCGGAGGTCGTGCTTTCGGGCTGATGCTGGGCGGCGTCCTCCTGCGCCCGCTTGGCAGCGTCGGCATCCGCTGCCTTCTTGGCGCGTGCGGCGAGAATCTCGAAGGCGGATTCGCGGTCGACGTCGTCGTCGTAGACGCCGAGAACAGGGCTTCTGTCCATGACCTGCTGGCGTTCGGCATCGGTCAGCGGACCGACACGGCCAGATGGCGGGCGGATCAGCGTGCGCTCGACGATCGAAGGCGCGCCCTTGGCCTCCAGTGTCGAAACCAGCGCCTCGCCGGTGCCGAGATTGGTGATGACGGTAGCGCAATCGAAGGCGGGGTTCGGGCGGAAGGTATCGGCCGCCGTCTTCACCGCCTTCTGTTCGCGCGGGGAATAGGCGCGCAGCGCATGCTGGGCGCGGTTGCCGAGCTGGGCGAGCACCGTCTCCGGCACGTCGAGCGGGTTCTGCGTGACGAAATAGACGCCGACGCCCTTGGAGCGGATCAGCCGTACCACCTGCTCGACGCGTTCGGTCAGCACCTTCGGCGCGTCGTTGAAGAGCAGATGCGCTTCGTCGAAGAAGAAGACCAGTTTCGGCTTTTCCGGATCGCCGACTTCGGGCAGTTCCTCGAACAGTTCCGAGAGCAGCCAGAGCAGGAAGGTGGCGTAAAGGCGCGGGTTCATCATCAGCTTGTCGGCGGCAAGCACCGAGATCTGGCCGTAGCCGTTATTGCTGGTGCGCATGATGTCGGAAATCTTCAGAGCCGGCTCGCCGAAGAAGTGTTCCGCACCCTGCTGTTCGAGCACCAGCAGTGCCCGCTGGATCGAGCCGACGGAAGCCTTGGAGATCAGCCCGTACTGGCTGGAAAGCTCGGTGGCGTTCTCGCCCATATAGTTGAGCAGCGAGGTGAAATCCTTGAGGTCGAGCAGCGGCAGCCCGGCTTGGTCGGCGATCTTGAAGGCGATGTTGATGACGCCTTCCTGCGGTTCGGATGCATCCATCAGGCGCGCCAGCAGCAGCGGCCCCATCTCGGCGACGGTGGTGCGCACCCGGTGGCCCTTCTCACCGAACAGATCCCAGAAGATCACCGGGAACTGATCGAATTCATAATCGGTGAAACCGATCTGCTCGGCACGCTTGGTGAGGAAGTCCTTGGCCTCGCCTTTGGCGGCGATGCCGGAAAGGTCGCCCTTGATGTCGGCGGCAAAGACCGGGACGCCGGCCCGGGAAAAACCTTCGGCCAGCACCTGCAGCGTCACCGTCTTGCCGGTGCCGGTGGCGCCGGTGACGAGGCCGTGGCGGTTGCCGAATTTCAGGTCGAGATATTCCGGCTTGTTGATGCTGTCGTCGGGGTTGCGGCTCGCGCCGATGAAAATCTTGCCATCCTCGATCATCCGCAATACTCCCTTCGGCGCTGCCGCCATTTGTTGAGAAGGTTTGGCTCCCGCCACCTTCATCGAACCATCGTTTCCCTGTTATAAGCAGGCATGCGGATGCCGACAACTGTTTGCATCGAAAGCGAAACCGCACACAGTGCCCATCGGGCGGGGTCGACTTGAGTTGCGCTCGAATCTCGATTAACGCTGACGTCAACGTCAAAAAACAGGAGGCTGACGATGAATGAAATTGTAACCCAGATCGCCGATCGCGTGGGTATTTCTCCGGAGCTGGCCGAAAAGGCGCTCGGCATGATGCTCGGCTTCCTGCAGCGCGAGGCCGCCGACGGTCCCGTCGCCCGGATGATCGAGGCCATTCCCGGCGGCTCTGATCTCGTCGCCCAGTTCAATGGCGCAGGCGCCGGCGGCGGCGGTCTGCTCGGCGGGCTGATGAGCTCGCTCGGCGGCGGCGGCATTATGGGCCTCGGCCAGCAACTGATGGGCGAGGGCCTCGGCATGGGCGAGATCACGTCGCTCGCCAAGGAAACCATCGCGATCGCCAAGCAATATGCCGGCGAAGAGGTCGTCGACGAAGTCGTCGCTTCCGTCCCGGGCCTCAGCCAGTTCGTCTGAACGACAGTGGAGCAGAAGAGCCTCGCGGCATTTGCTGCGGGGCTCTTGACCGCTCGTCAAACTTTGATTGTTCGTACTCGCTCCATAGGCAACAAGGGAGTAGAATTGCTGTTTCTCTGAAGCGTCGCTGAAATCAGAAGGAACAGCATCATGCGCAGGTTTATTGCAGCAACGACGATCGCTCTCCTCAGCCTCTCTGCCCCGGTTCTCGCTCAATCGAATATGGGCATGGATGCCAGCGGCCGGTTCGACGGCACACCGCCGCTCGGCACCGCGCCGGGCGCCGAGATGCAAAGCG
The DNA here is from genome assembly GCF_014197615.1 of Rhizobium esperanzae. Lineage (GTDB taxonomy): Bacteria > Pseudomonadota > Alphaproteobacteria > Rhizobiales > Rhizobiaceae > Rhizobium > Rhizobium esperanzae_A. The sequence goes on along the minus strand of NZ_JACIFY010000015.1, from coordinate 170,002 downwards.
GGCTGGTCATCCCGCTCGACTCGATCGAAACCGGCAGCGTCGGCAATGGCGCTCCGACCGGTCCCGTCGACTGGGCGCGCTGCCCGCCGCGCAAGGCCCGTGGAGCGCTTGCCACCGAAGGCGGCAATAGCGGTGCCTCCACCAACCCCGCATGCCGTGACAACACAAACCAATAGCGTCAGGCAAAGACGTCGTTTCTAGAGCATGTCGCGCAAAAGTGTGCGGCGGTTTTGCGATAACGACATGCGTAAAAGCAAAGAGCTAAAGCGCGAACAGCGAATCTGAAAGATCGCGACGCGCTTTAGCCTTTCTTGTCGTGGTGCAGGAGGACGCCGAGTTCATGCCATTTGCGTCCGTCGCGCTCGATGAGATCGTCGGCTGAGGCCGGTCCCATGCTGCCCGGGGCGTAAGCATCTGGCGTGCTCGTGTCCTTTGCCCAGATATCGAGGAAGGGCTGCACCGCCGCCCAGCCGGCTTCGATGCCGTCGGCGCGCTGGAACAGCGTCTGGTCGCCGATGAAGAGGTCGTAGAGCAGCGATTCATAACCGGTGGTCTTGCCGATATCGAATTTGTCGGCATAGCGGAAGTCGAGCGACACCGGCACGGTATCGACCGAAAGCCCCGGCGATTTGATCGAGATCTCCATGCTCATGCCTTCGTCCGGCTGCACCTGGATCACCAGCCGGTTCGGCGGCAGGCGGCGGTTGACTTCGGTCTCGCGGAACTGCGCGAAGGGCACTGGTTGAAAGGTGATGACGATCTCGGTGTCGCGCGCCGTCATGGCCTTGCCGGTTCTGAGATAGAAGGGCACACCGGCCCAGCGCCAGGTATCGGCATAGAGCTTCAGCGCCACATAGGTCTCGGTCCGGCTGTCGGGCGAGATGTCCTTGCTGTCGCGATAGGCCGGAAGTTCGGCGCCGTTGAGCGGGCCTGCGGTATAGGCCCCGCGCACGCCGTGCGTCTTTGCCTCCTCGGGCGTATAGATGCGCAGCGCCTTCAGCACCTTGCTCTTCTCGTTGCGGATCGCCTCGGCATCGAAGCTGTTCGGCGGTTCCATGGCGATCATTGCCAAGAGCTGGAAGAGATGGTTCGGCACCATGTCGCGCAGCGCGCCTGTCGCATCGTAGAATTTGCCGCGGCTGCCGACATCGACGATCTCCGCGGCGGTGATCTGCACATGGTCGATATAGCGGCTGTTCCACAAGGATTCGATGATCATATTGGCGAAACGTGCCGTCATCAGGTTCTGCACCGTTTCCTTGCCGAGGAAATGGTCGAGCCGGTAGACTTGGCTCTCGTCGATCTGGGCGAGAATCTGTGCATTGAGCGCCCGGGCCGACGCGAGATCGGTGCCGAACGGCTTCTCGATGGCGACGCGGCGGAAGGTGCCGTCCTTTTCATCGGTCAGCCCATGGGCGGCCAGCTTCTCGACGATCGAGCCGAAGAAGGATGGCGGCACCGCGAGATAGAAGGCGACATTGGCATCCGGCCCCAGCCGCTTGCCGATATCGAGGAAAATATTGTCCTTGGTAAAATCCCCCGCCGTATAGGAAATGCGCCGGCGCAGGCTTTCCCAGGCTTCGTCCTTGGCCGGCTGCTCTTCGCCGCTGAGATGGCTGAGGAACTCATCGAGCCGCCCGCGCAGGAACTCGTCGTCACCCGGCTCGATACCGATGCCGAGAATGTGGAGATCCTCGCCGACGAGGCCGCTGCGGGTCAGGTTGATGATCGCCGGCACCAGCAGGCGGCGCGTCAGATCGCCCGTGGCGCCGAAGATGACGAGGGTGACGGGCGGAGTAGGGGTAGCCATGATGTCGTTTCCCATGATTTTCCGGCCGACTATAATGCGTGCCGGTTTCGCCGCAACATAGGCGGCGAGGGGTAACAGGTATTTGACGGCATTTGGGATGGTCGGTGTGCCGAGACGTGGGTTGCAAGATCAAGGTTGGCGCCAGCCATGCAACCCCACGAAGGCTCAGTTCCGGACAAGCGAAGCATAGAACCAGTCGATGAAGACGCGGACGATTGGCGTCGCCTGAGCCTCGGCTCGGCAGGCCACGTAGACTGCGTCGTTGGCCGGAACCGTAAGGTCGAATGGCGCGATCAGCTCGCCCCGCGCGATCATGTGGGCGGTGGTGATGTTGTCGCCGAGCGCTATGCCATGGCCGTGCACGGCGGCCTCGATCGATAGGCGCGCGTCGCTCATCATGTGCTGGCGCGCCGGCATCGCAACGCCGGCGGCGGTGAGCCAGGTGTTCCACTCATTACCGCGATCGGCATGCAGCAGCATGTGGTCGCGCAAATCGCGCAGGGAACGCAGCGGCCGCCTGTTCATGAGAGCCGGGCTGACGACAGGGAAGAGCTCCATCCGGCTCCACAGGCGCGACCAGTAATTGGGCCAATTGCCGCCGCCGTAGAGAATGCACAGGTCCACATCCGCCGAACTCAGATTGTTCGGGTCATTCGAGGCGCGCAGGTCGAGCTGGATATCGGGATATTGATCGGTGAATTCCTGCAGCCGGGGCATCAGCCAGAGCGATAGCACCGCCGCAACACAGGTCACCCGTAACGTGCCGCCGGTGGTGGGCCGGGTCATCGCGGCTTTCGCCGCTGCGATCTCCGAGAACGCGTTGGAGACGACGGGCATCAACAATGCGCCCTGGCTTGTCAGCTTCAGCCATTTGCCGCCGCGCTCGAAAAGGCGCACGCCGAGCGATTCCTCCAATGTGCGTATCTGATGGCTGATCGCGCCATGGGTGACATTCAACTCGCGGCTCGCGGCGGAAACCGATCCATGGCGGGCCGTGGCCTCAAAGGCGCGTAGCGGGTTGAGCGGCGGAAGACGGCTGGGCATGACAACGACCTGTGAGAAAAATTCGCACGAAACTGCATATTAATATCAATTGATTTTCCATCAAGCTTGCCATTCAATGACCGACAGAAGCCGTCGGAGCCCTGCCGCAGAGCGACAGCCGGGGACCGACTTGCCCCACATCCGATAGCAGCATCTCACCGTCAAGAAGGCCGGCCATGTCCTGGAATGAAACCAAGCTTTCCGAACTCCGAGCGAAATATGGCGACAGCCACGGCGGTGAGCTGCACGACCCTGAATTCCGCAAAGTGGCCGAGAAGATCTTCAACAAGAGCGGCACCCGGCTCGCGCCCTATTCCGGCATCCCGACATTCCTCTCCGCCCCACTCATGCAGGTCGACAACGACAAACCGGATTTCGGCGATCTGCAGGTGGCGATCCTCGGCGTGCCGATGGATCTGGGCGTGACCAACCGCCCGGGCTCGCGCTTCGGGCCGCGCGCGCTGCGCGCCATTGAGCGGATCGGGCCTTACAATCATGTGCTCGGCTGTGCGCCGGTTCAGGAACTCCGCGTGGCCGATATTGGCGACGTGGCGTTTCAGAGCCGCTACCGGCTGGAATTGTCGCATGAGGATATCGAAAAACGCGTGGCGCAGATCGTGGCGGCAGGCGTGCTGCCGCTCTCGGTTGGCGGCGACCACTCGATCACCCATCCAATTCTGCGGGCCGTCGGCAAGGAGCGGCCGGTCGGTATGATCCATATCGACGCACATTGCGACACCGGCGGCGCTTACGACCTGACCAAATTCCACCATGGCGGCCCGTTCCGCAACGCGGTGCTGGACGGTGTGCTCGACCCGACGCGCGTGGTTCAGATCGGCATTCGCGGCTCGGCTGAATATCTCTGGGAGTTCTCTTATGCCTCGGGAATGACGGTCATCCATGCCGAGGAGATCTCGGCGATGGGCATCCCTGCGATTATCGAAAAGGCAAAAACCATTATCGGCGACGGGCCGACCTATCTTTCCTTCGACGTCGACAGCCTCGATCCGTCCTTCGCGCCGGGTACCGGCACGCCGGAGATAGGCGGCTTCACCACCCGTGAGGCCCTGGAACTCATACGCGGCTTCAAGGGTGTGAACCTGGTCGGCGGCGATGTCGTCGAGGTCGCGCCCCAGTATGACGCCACCACCAACACGGCCCATGCCGGCGCGCAGATGCTGTTCGAAATATTGAGCCTGATGGCGTTCAGCCCGGCAATCCGCCGTGCCGCCTGATGCTCTTGGCCGCAGCTCAAGGCGGCCGGAACGACAAGAAGGCTGCAAAAGCCTCGGATAGATTGAAAGAGGGAAGCGGCGCGGCCGCATCGGTGAGGAGAGAGACCATGACGAAGTTGACAATGAACCGCCGCGCCGCGCTCGGCGTCGGCATCGGCGCTGGTGTAGCCATGTTGGCAATGCCCAATGTGCTGCGCGCCCAGGACAAGTCGCTGAAGGTCGGTGTTTATGGTGGCTACTTCAAGAATTCGTTCGACAAGAACATCTTTCCGGAGTTCACCAAGGCGACCGGCATCGCGGTTGAATCCATCGCAGAGCCGACCGGTGAGGCCTGGCTGGTGCAGATGCAGCAGGCAGCCCAGGCAGGCCAGGCGCCGGCCGACGTTTCGATGATGTCGCAGGTAGCGATGCGCAAAGGTCAGGCCACAGAGCTATGGGCTCCGCTCGACCTCGCCAAGATCAAGAATTCCAGCAACCTGCTCGAGCGCTTTATCAACAAATACCCGGACGGCCGCGTCGCCGGCATTGGCGCGGTGTCCTGGTTCATCACCCTGGTCACCAACACCGATGTTTACAAGGAAGCGCCGACAAGCTGGACTGCGCTGTGGGATCCCGCCAATTCAGATAAGCTCGGTCTGTTGGCGCTCGTCTCCAACTCCTTTTTGCTCGACGTGACGGCAAAGATCTATTTCGGCGGCGCGCAGGCGCTCGACACCGAGGAGAATATCCTCAAGGTCTTCGCCAAGCTGGCCGAGCTGAAGCCGAATGTCCGCCTGTGGTATCGCGACGAGGCGCAATTCGAACAGGCGCTGAAGTCGGGTGAAATCCCGATGGGACAGTATTATCACGACGTGACCGGCCTCGCCGCCGCGGACGGCCAGCCGGTTCGCTCGACCTTCCCGAAGGAGGGCGGCATTCAGGATGCGGGCTCGTGGGCGCTGTCGAAGGCGTCACAGAAGACGGAAGAGGCGCATCTCTTCATCGACTATATGTGCCAGCCGTCGATCCAGGCCGTGCTGTCTCGCAAGGTCGGCACGTCGCCAACAGTCAAGCGCGAAACGACCGATCTGAACGAGAAGGAATTTGCGGCGGTTTCCTCCGACATCGAACCGATCATTCCGCACTACGACATGTACACCTCCAAGGCCGACTGGCTGAACGAGAAGTGGACGGAGATGATCGCCGGCTGACACCGATCGTTCTTTTGCGGGCCTCGTCCGGGGCCTGCCCTCCCGGTTAGGAAGAGGCATATGTCGGGACTCAGGCTTCAAAATATCGTCAAGGAATTCGGCGCCTTCCGCGCTGTCAGCAATGTCGACCTGACCGTGCCGCACGGCGCATTCGTCTGTCTGCTCGGCCCCTCCGGCTGCGGCAAGACAACCTTGCTGCGCATGATCGCAGGTCTCGATCTGCCGACATCGGGCCGCATCACGCTCAATGAGAGCGACATCACCAGCACGCCGACGCACCAGCGCGAGCTTGGCATGGTGTTCCAGTCGCTGGCGCTGTTCCCGCACCTGACGGTTGGCGAGAATATCGCCTATCCGCTGCGTATTCGCGGCCGTCCCAAGGACGAGCAGGCGAAGCGGGTCGAAGAGCTGCTGGCGATGATTTACCTCCCGGGTTACGCCGATCGCGCCGTGTCGAAATTGTCCGGCGGCCAGAGGCAGCGCGTCGCAATCGCAAGGGCATTGGCGATTTCGCCAAAACTCTTTCTGCTAGACGAGCCGCTTTCGGCGCTCGATGCCAAGTTGCGTGAAGCCATGCAGGTGGAGCTCCGCCAGCTTCATCAGCGGCTCGGCATCACCACGATCGCCGTGACGCACGACCAGCGCGAGGCGATGACCATGGCCGATACGGTCGTGGTCATGAGCGGCGGTCAGATACGCCAGGCGGCGTCGCCGACCGAGATTTATCGCAGACCGGCAGACAGCTTCGTCGCGGATTTCATTGGGCAGACAAATCTGGTCGAGGCTAAGCGAGAGGGCGGCGCGGTCAGCATATTGGGGCAACCCGTCGCCACCCTGTCGCTGTCGGCAGGCGTCGAGCGCGTCACGCTCTCGATCCGGCCGGAAGACCTGCGCCTGGGGCCGCCGACGGCCGGCGCACTGACGGGCGAGGTCACCTTCGTGCGCGATCTCGGCGGCGTCATCGAAACCTTTGTCGATGTCGGCGGTCAGCAGTTCATTGCGGTCTCGACGCCGCGTGAGCGCCCTGACGTGACAGTGGGCCAGAAGGTAGGCATTGCGCTCACCGACAAGGACTGCGTGGTGCTTGAGCGATGAGACGCGAAGCCCCGCAGACGCTCGGCGACTATGCCCCTCTGGCCTTCCCGGCGATCATGCTGATTGTCTTCTTCGTCGTGCCTTTCGGCACGATGATTTCCGTCAGCTTCTTCAAGCGCCAGCAGGGCGGCTTCTACACGCCTGACTTTGTCTTCGACAATTACGCCCGTTTCCTCTCGGCCTTTTTTGGCGGGGTGCTCAGCTTCTCGCTGCTCCTTGCGATTTCGGTGGCCGTTACCTGTGTCGTTCTCGCTCTGCCTTTCACATATCTGCTGATCCGCATGAGGCGGAGCACCCAGGTGGTCTGGCTGGTTGCACTTCTTTCGATCCTGTCCTTGTCCGAGGTCATCATCGGCTTCGCTTGGTCGACGCTGTTTTCGCGCACGGCCGGCATCACCAACCTGTTCGTGTGGCTCGGTCTCATGGAGCAGGCAGTCGCCCTGACGCCGAGCGCCGGGGCCGTTGTCACAGGCATGGTCTACCAGGCCTTCCCCTATACGGTCCTGGTGCTCTACCCCGCGCTGGTGCGGCTTGATCCGACGCTGTCGGAAGCCGCGCGCACGCTCGGCGCTTCACCTGTCAGGGCCTTCTTCACCGTCGTCGTGCCTGCGCTGCGCGATACGATCCTCGCCACGCTGATCATGGTCTTCATCTTCGCGCTCGGGTCCTATCTGTTGCCGCAACTGCTCGGCCGCCCGCAGCACTGGACGCTCTCCGTGCACATTACCGACCAGGCGATCTATCAGTCGAACATGCCCTTCGCGGCGGCGATGGCGGTGTTCCTGGTGTTGGTCACACTGGCCCTTGTTGCGCTGACCCTGCTCGTTGGCCGCCGAGGAGGGGCCATCGCATGACTATTCTCCGGAATATCTTTTTCGGGCTGGTCGGGCTGTTTCTCGCTCTGCCGCTGATCGTTGTCGCCGGCGTGTCGGTCAATGCCCGGCAGAGCCTCACCTTCCCGCCGCAAGGCTTCTCGCTGAGTTGGTACGCTCAGATATTTCTTGACATGGAATGGCGCAGCGCGCTGATCGCGTCATTTGTGCTGGCATTGTCGTCGGCGGCGCTGGCGGTGATGATCGCTTTGCCGCTCGCCTGGTTCCTCTGGCGCCGCTACGCGCCCTGGGCCCACATCTTCCAGTTGCTCGGCGTGGCGCCCTTTACCTTGCCGCCGGTTATCACGGCGCTCGGCCTGCTGACGTTCTGGGCCACGACCGGATTTTACGGCCAGCCGTGGACGGCGGTGATCGGCCACGCCATCTTCTTCGTCACGCTGCCGCTGGTAACCATTTCGCTCGGCTTTTCGGCTATCGACCGCTCGCTGGTGGAGGCCGCCTCGACCTTGGGGGGCGATGACCGCACCGTGTTCAGAACCGTCGTTCTGCCGCTGATCTCGCCGTATATCGTGTCGGGCTATGCTTTTGCCTTTGTGCTGTCGCTCAACGAATACATCGTTGCCTACATGACGGTCGGCTTTACGCTGGAAACGCTGCCGATCAAGATTTTCAATTCGCTGCGTTACGGCTACACGCCGACCATGGCGGCGGTGGCGATCCTCTTCGTGGCGACGGCAGGGATCGTCTTCAGTCTCGTCGCGCGCTTCGGTGACCTACCGAAACTGCTGGGCGCAATGACCTCGAGCGAAAATTGATCGAGACAACCAATCCCCGCCACGGAACCCCAGAGCGTTCCGCTGTCTTTTCCTCCTGAATATCGAAGCACCCGAGATGGACCTAGCGCTGGAACGACGCTTTCCCTGCGTCGCCGACATGGAAAAGGCCGCGCAAAGACGCATGCCACGTTTCGCCTGGGATTATCTCGCCGGCGGGCTCGGGCGCGAAGCCTCCGTGCGGCGCAATCTGGCGGCTATGGAGGAGGTGGCGCTGATGCCGCGCTACCTCGCCGACGCCGACGCGCCCGATATAGGCGCGAACCTGTTCGGCCATCGTTTCGACGCGCCGTTTGCCGTGGCGCCACTTGGGCTGGCCGGCCTTCTGTGGCCCGGGTCCGAGCTGCCGCTGGCGCAGGCTGCCAGGCAGCATAAGCTTCCCTATATCCTGAGCACATTCGCCAACACTTCGCTTGAGGCGATCCGCCCTGAAGGCGGTGATCACAGTTGGTTCCAGTTCTACCCACCTAACGATCCCGCCATGGAAGACGACATGGTGGATCGGGCGCGCAGAGCGGGCTACGACGTTCTTGTCGTGACCGTCGACATTCCCGCATCCACCCGGCGCGAGCGCGACATCCGCAATGGCTTGTCCATCCCGCCGGTCTACGACCTTTCAACGATAGCGCAGGTCGCGGTGCGGCCGGCTTGGGCGATAGGCATTCTGCGGAACGGCGTTCCCGACTTCGCCAATCTCTCGCCCTACTACCCGAAGGGCTCCAGCCTTGCCGCAGCCGCCGAATTTGTCGGCAGGGTGATGACGGGTCACGTTACGCGCGAGCGCTTCAAGAAAATCCGAGACGCATGGCCGGGCAAGATCCTGGTCAAGGGCGTCCTTCACCCCGACGAAGCGCAGGACTATATGTCCTTGGGCGGGGATGGCCTGATCGTCTCCAATCATGGTGGACGGCAACTCGACGCAGCGCCGTCGGCGGCGGAGGTCATCGGTGAAATCCGCGCACGACTGGGGCCTGAGACCTTGCTGCTTGCAGACGGCGGCGTGCGCTCCGGCCTCGATATCGCCCGGATGCTGGCGCTCGGCGCCGATTTTGTCCTGATCGGCCGGGCATTTCTGTTTGCCTCCGCCGCCATCGGGCATCACGGCGGCGATCACGTGATGAACGTCCTGAAAGCCGAACTGACGGCGACGATGGCGCAACTGGGTTGCAGAACCGTCGAAGACTTGTCAGCCTGTCGGTGGCGGCCGAAAGGCAAGGCTGGCGAAAGCCGAACTTAACCTCGGATGGAGAATTGCGTGACTGAATCCGTTGCGATGAGCGTCGAAGCCCTGCAAGATCGCGTCTGTGCCATCTTCGTGCGCGCGGGGTTGAACAAGATCCAGGCGGCGGCTCTGGCGCATGTCATCGTGGCCGGAGAACGCGATGCCTGCAAGTCGCACGGCATTTACCGCATCGAGGGTGCGTTGCGCACGGTAAAAGCCGGCAAGGTGAAGCCCGATGCCGTTCCCGCTCTCGCGCCGGATGACGGCAGCGCCATCGTCAGGGTCGATGCGCAGGGCGGTTTTGCCAATGCGGCGTTTGAACTCGGCGTGCCCGCACTGGCGGAGCGCGCCAGGCGGCTTGGCATCGCAGCCATGGTCATCAACGATTGCTCGCATTTCTCAGCCCTGTGGCCAGAGGTCGAAGCGGTGGCCGCGCACGGCCTGGCAGCATTGGTCATGTGCCCGAGCTATGCAACGGTTGCCCCGTCCGGTGGCAACAAGCCTCTGCTGGGCACCAATCCATTTGCCTTCGGCTGGCCTCGCAAGGAGCAGCCGCCCTATGTGTTCGATTTTGCCACTTCGGTGGCCGCACGCGGCGAGATCGAATTGCACCGCCGCGCCGGCAAGCAACTGCCGGAAGGTTGGGCGATTGACGCTGCCGGCAATCCAACCACCGACCCCGTTGCTGCGCTCGAAGGCGCCATGTTGCCCTTCGGTGGCCACAAGGGTTCCGCCATCGGCACCATGATAGAGCTGCTTGCCGGCATCATGATCGGCGATCTCACCAGCCCCGAGGTTCTCGACTACCTCGGCACGACGACCTTGGCGCCGTTCCATGGCGAACTGATCATTGCGATGTCACCCGAAGCCTTCGCCAGGGGCCGTCCCGGCGATCCGTTCGCGCGTGCCGAAACGCTCTTCGAAGCGATCGTGGGACAAGGGGCTCGGCTTCCGTCGCAGCGCCGCTTTGCCGCGCGCAGCAAATCGGAAAGCAAAGGGATCGTTCTGACCGCAGCTGAAATTGCCCAACTGGATGCGCTGTTGGCGGACTGACGTCGTTACCAGAGCATGTCGTGCAAAACTGTGTCGCGTTTTGCGATAACGACATGCGTAAAAACAAAGCGCGTTGCGTCAAACTGGATTGATGCGACGCGCTTCAGGCCACGGTCGCAAAGAACATGCCGCTGCCGCCGGCTACTCCTTCACCGCCACCATGAAAATCCGCGGAAACCGCAGCAGCACCCGGCCGTCCGACAGCTTCGGATAGGCCTTTTCCACCCGCTGCAGATAATCCGCCAGAAACGCCTCGCGATATTTCTCGCCGGCATGGGCGAGATAGGGCATCAGCCCGGTTCCCTTCACCCATTCGACGATCGCGGCCGCGTCCGCCATCGGGTGATTGTAGATCGTATGCCAGACATCGACGCGTGACGCCTTGGCGATCAGCCGGGAGTAATAGGCGGATGGCGCAGGCAGTCCCTTGCGGCGCACGCTCTTCGCCTCGAAGGCTGTCTTCCAGGGGCCGGCATGGGCGGTCTCTTCCATCGCCAGATGCGAGGGTTCGCCGAGATTGTCGGGCATCTGCACGGCGAGAACGCCGCCTTCGGAAAGCCCGTCCATCAGCCGGTCGAAAATGTCAAGATGGTCGGGCAGCCATTGGAAGACGGCATTGGCAAAGAGCAGATCGGCGGGTTCGGTCGGTTGCCAGCTGCCGAGATCGGCCTCGACGAAGGCCGTGCCGGGAAGCCGCTTGCGCGCCGCTTCCAGCATGTTCATGTCGCTGTCGAGGCCGGAGACGCCGTCCGCTCCATAACGCTCGATGATCAGCTCGGTCGAATTGCCAGGGCCGCAGCCGAGGTCGACGGCGCGGCGGATGTTTTGCAGCGGCACTTGCGCCAGAAGGTCGCGTGCCGGCCGCGTGCGTTCATCCTCGAATTTCACATATTGGCTGGCAGACCATGCCATGGCGTTCACTCCTGCTTCCAAATCGTTCCCGTGCTGGATGCAGATCTCAGATGTTACCGCCGGAAGCGATGGCACCCGCCGACCGTCACTCCGCAGACACGAGTATCTTGTCCACACGTCTGCCGTCGAGATCGATGACTTCGAAGCGCCATCCGTCTCTCGTGAAGCTCTCACCCAATTCCGGCAGATGTTTCAACTCTTCCAGCACCAGGCCGGCGACCGTCTGATATTCGAGATCGTCATCGAGCTTTAGATTCAGGAACTCGGCGAATTCGTCGATCGGCGTCCAGCCGGACACCAAGTAGGAGCCGTCATCACGGCGCGCGATGGCCTGCTCGTCGACAGGTCCCTCCTGCAGGGCCCCCATGATCGCTTCCAGAATGTCGCCGGAGGAAACAATCCCCTCGAAATGGCCGTATTCGTCGAAAACCAGCACCATGTGGACTGGCGATTTCCGGATGGCTTCGATCACGTTGATGGCGGTGGAAAGATCTGAAACCACAGGCACGTCCTGCGTCAGGGCCTTGATGTCGGCACTGCCGTGTTCCGACATCGAGTCGTAAAAATCCTTGACCGGGAGGATGCCGATCACTTCGTCCGAACTGCCTTTGCGAACCGGCAGGCGCGAGCGTTTCGTCCGGTGCAATTGCGTTCGGATTTCATCGAGGCTGTCGTCGATATCGATAATTTCGACGTCGCGCCGGGGCGTCATCAGCGCGCGGGCGGTCCGGTCCGCCAGCCGCATGACGCCTGAGATCATCGCCGACTCCTCGCTTTCGATGACGCCGGCCGACTGCGCCTCGGCGAGAACGGTCTTGATCTCTTCGTCCGAGACATTGTCGCCGCCTTTTCCCGCCTGGCCGAGAAGCTTGAGGACCAGGTTTCCGGAGGCGTTCAGCAGCCAGACGAGGGGCAGGGCAATTTTTGAAAGCACCGCCATCGCCGGCGCGACCTTCGCTGCAACCGCTTCGGGTTCCCGCAGCGCGATCTGCTTGGGAACAAGTTCGCCGACGATCAGGGAGAGGTAGGTGATGGCGACGACGACCGAACCGACGCCGATCGCGTCGGCGGCCGTCGATGACATTCCCTGGGTTTCCAGCCATCCGGTCAGGCGGCCCCCGAGGGTCGCGCCTGAGAAAGCACCGGAGAGAACACCGACCAGCGTGATGCCGATCTGCACCGTCGAGAGAAAACGCCCGGGGTTTTCGGCAAGCTTGATCGCTTGCGCCGCACCCTTGCTGCCATTGTCGGCAAGAACTTTCAGGCGGGCAGTCCGCGAAGACACAACGGCCAGTTCAGACATGGCGAGCACACCATTCAGGATGGTGAGAAACGCCACAATTCCAATTTCCAGAAACACAGGGACCCTATTCGTTGAGGTTGTCGTGCCGCGTCAAGCGACGCGGCGGGGCGCGGTCGTCGTCACGAAGGACCGCGCCTTTGAAGTGGAAGTCATATGCCGTCTGCACGAGGAAACCGGCCATGCCCGGCCTGTCGGCGGCAAAGCTTGGGAAAACGGCCCTCTCAGCACGCGCGGTGATAGACCCAGGGCGCGGCGGGTATCGTCACGCCGTCTACAGTCGCCGCCCGCATCTTCGGCCGGGAGGTCCCGGTTGGAACGGGCGGAGCTTATACTGGATGGGTCGCTGTCAGGCATGGCGCAATTTTGGCGATGAAACCGATCCGACGCAAGAGGCGCCGGGCGAAAATCCTTTTACCGCACTGTTGTGACAGTTTCGAAACGGCGAGGGGGCCACGTTCTCGCTGAGGATTTTAGGGGAGTGTTTCGCATATCTGCGTGATGCCGAAACCCTTCGAAAGGTTTCGGCATCATTCTCTCGCACCATCAGGCCGCCAGGATGGTGATCCCATAGGCATTGGCGGCCGCCGTCATCCGGGCGATGGTTTCCGCAGACGGGCGGGCCTTCGGTGGCTCGGTCGCACCTTCCGCTTCGATGAATTCCGCCATGTCGCGATCGACGACCGCGGAAAAGACGGCGGGGACGGTTCCGCGGTTGGCATAGCCGTGCACCATGAAGGGTGCGATGCTGACGATGTCGCCGGCGCGGGCCTCGATCTCTTCGGGACCGTTGTCGGTCTGGCGCCAGATCGTCAGGCACCCCTCGAGGATACGGAATACCTCAGGGCTCGCATGCGCATGTTTCGGCGTCCGGCTGCCGGGTGGTACGGTGACGTCGAAGAGATTGAGCCAGTTTCCGCGGATGCGGAGCCGCCGCTCGATCCTTTCGCCGAGGACGAAGAAGCGTTTCGCCCCATCACCCGTCTCTTTACCGGCATGCACGTTCACAAATGAGTTGGACATCATGTCTCTTTCTTCTTGCAGGCTTTTTCTTGTTGGCTTTTCTTGCGGGCGCAGCCGATAGGCCTTTGCGCCGCCTTTGGCAACCACCGCGATATAGAGGTCAGGAAGCCGATCGCCCCCGATATCGGTGCGGCGAGGCGTTTTCGCAAGACCTGCCGGGCTGCGGCAAAAGCTCCTGATCATCAAACGCCGGCCTTGGAAGGCTCTCAGCCTGTAATACCGCCGACACAGAAGGGGCGCATAGAACGCGGCGGCTGTTCCGGCCATCCCTTCACGCCGCGCCGGCATTCATTGCCGGCATTGATCGATGGAGCCCATTCATGTCTTCTCTTCCCGTCGTCGGCGCCGCCATGACGCTCGATGAAGTCGAGCTTCACCGCGACTGGCTGTTCGAAAAGCCGCGCGATCTCGAATTGCAGAGCTTCGTCGAGGCCGAGGTCCTGAATGGCGACTGGGCGCCGCTCGCGGCACGCGCACGCAGGCTTCTCGACGGCCATACCGGCCGCTTGGGCATTCACGGCCCGTTCTGGGGCTTTACCATCGCCTCGCAAGATCCCGACATCCGCGCCATCGTCGCCAGGCGGCTGTTGCAGGGCCTCGATGTCTGCGCCGCCATCGGCGCGACGCAGATGGTCGTCCACAGCCCTTACACCTCGTGGTCCTACAACAATCTCGACAATAATGATGGCGCCCGCGAGGATCTGGTCGAGCGCGTGCATCTGACGCTGCGCGATGCAGTCAGGCGCGCCGAGGATATCGGCTGCACCATGGTTCTCGAAAACATCGAGGACAAGGATCCGCATATTCGCGTGGCGCTCGCCGACAGCTTCCATTCACCCGCCGTCGCCGTTTCGATCGATACCGGCCACGCCCATTATGCCCATGGTTACACCGGTGCGCCGCCGGTGGACTATTACGTCAAGGCAGCCGGCAACCGCCTGCAGCACGTCCATCTGCAGGATGCCGACGGCTATGCCGACCGTCACTGGAGCCTCGGCGAAGGCTCGATCCACTGGCACGCCGTCTTTGCGGCCCTCGGCAAGCTCGACAGCAACCCGCGCCTGATCATCGAGATCAAGGACAAATCGAAAATCCCGGCCTCCGCTGCCTATCTCGCCTCGATTGGGGTGGCGGAATAAGGTCCGTTGCCCGGAATTGCTACGGCACTTCCCTCACGAAAACCGCGTAATCACGCTGATCCCCGTCGCTTCCGCCTTGTCGAGCGCCATCAGTGCCGGCACGGCCTCATCGAGGCTGATGCGCCGGCCGATCAGCTTCTGCGGGGCGATCTTGCCGGCTGCCAGCATCGACAGCATGGCATCGTATCGCCAGGCCTGCATGCCGTGGCTGCCGTAGATCTCCAACTCGTGGCCGATCACCTGGCCCATAGGGATTTGCGGCGTGGCATGTTCCCCGAGCATCAGCCCGACCTGCACATGCCGGCCGCGTCGGCGCAGATTCTTGATCGAGTTGAAACAGGTGACGGGATGACCGAGCGCGTCGATCGAGACATGCGCACCGCCCTTGGTGATCTCGCGCACCGCCTCCGCGACGTCGGCGACGCCTGAGGCATTGATCGTCGCCACCGCTCCGCATTCGCGCGCAAAGGCAAGCTTCTCCTCCGATATATCAATGCCGATCGCATTGGCGCCAAGCGCGGTGGCGATCATGATCGCCGACAGGCCGACACCGCCGCAGCCATGCACGGCGATCCACTCGCCGGGGCCGGTGCGCGCCTGGTCGGCGACGGCGCGGAATGAGGTGGCGAAGCGGCAGCCGAGGCTCGCCGCCGTCGCATCGTCGATCGTATCCGGCAGATGCACCAGATTGGTGTCGGCATAATCGATCGCCACATATTCGGCGAAGGAGCCCCAATGGGTGAAGCCCGGCTGGAACTGGTTCGGGCAAACCTGCTGGTTGCCGGAATGGCACTCTCCGCAATGGCCGCAGCCGGAAACGAAAGGCACGGTCACCCGGTCGCCCACCTTGAAGCGCATCACGCCGCGGCCGGTGGCGACGACCCGCCCGGCAAGCTCGTGTCCCGGCACATGCGGCAGGCGGATATCGGGATCGTGTCCCATCCAGCCGTGCCAGTCGCTGCGGCAAAGCCCGCTGGCGCCGACGGAGATGACGACGCCGTCCTCGGAAGGCGTCGGATCGGGCAGGGTGCGAATCTCCGGTGCCTTTTCGAAGGCTTCGTAGTACATGGCTTTCACAGGCGTCTTCCCTTATTCATGTTTGCGTCCATGATGGCATGTGGCAGGCCGCCATTCCAACATGTCATTCCATCATTTTTGCTGATGCACCCATCGCTTAAGCCATGGCCGCCGCGCACGAATATTGCGGCCCGGCGCCATCCTCCGGCATTTTCTTGCTTCCGCCTTTCCCGCCTGGATTTCTCCTTGACCCGGCCTGCGGCGGCGGTTTTTGCTTTTCCAACTTGATAGGGAGGGCACCATGGCTGTCGATACATCACCGCGTTCAACCACCTGGACCCATGTCGACGGGGAATGGCTCCCCGGCAATCCGCCGCTGATCGGGCCGACCTCGCATGCCATGTGGCTCGGCTCCACGGTCTTTGACGGCGCCCGCTGGTTCGACGGCATCGCGCCGGACCTCGACCTGCATTGCCAGCGCATCAACCGATCCGCGCTCGCCATGGGCCTGAAGCCGGTGAAATCGGCCGAGGAAATCGCCGCACTCGCCTGGGAAGGCATTGCGAAATTCAATGGCGCCACGCCGATCTACATCAAGCCGATGTATTGGGGCGAACATGGTTCGCCCGGCAGCGTCGTTTCCGTCGATGCCGAATCGACCCGCTTCGCGCTCTGCCTGTTCGAGGCGCCGATGGGCGGCCATGGCGGCACCAGCCTCACCGTCTCGCCCTACCGCCGCCCGTCGCCGGAAACGGCGATGACCGAGGCCAAGACCGGTTCGCTCTATCCCAACAGCGGCCGCATGATCGCCGAGGCGCGCAGCCGCGGCTTCGACAATGCGCTGGTGCGCGATCTGAACGGCAACGTCGTCGAAACCGCCTCCTCGAACGTCTTCCTGGTGCGCGACGGCGTGGTGATGACGCCGGCCGCCAACCGCACCTTTCTTGCCGGCATCACCCGCGCCCGCGTCATCGGTCTCTTGCGCAAGGCCGGTTTTGACGTCGTCGAAGCCACGCTTTCCGTCGAGGATTTCCTTGCCGCCGACGAAATCTTCACGTCAGGCAACTACTCCAAAGTCGTCGGCGTCATCCGCCTCGACGACCGCAACCTCCAGGAAGGCCCGGTCACCCGCAAGGCGCTGGATCTCTACATGGACTGGGCCCACGGCAGAAGCGAGAGCGAGGAGTGAGCAGCGGTTCGGCGCAGCCGAAGCAATCGATCCAGTGAATCGATTGCAGCTGCGAACGCCCGAAGCGCAAGCGCAGGGCCAGAGCGGTTCGGCTCTTAAAATAGCGTCTGCATCCGCCCATCCGGCTGCCGCCACCTTCTCCCCGTAAACGGGGCGAAGGGACCGTGCCGCAAGCTCTCCCTTCCCACCACGTCTCGCAGGGCACGTCCCCTCTCCCCGTAAAACGGGGAGAGGGTTAGGGTGAGGGGCAAATCTCCGAATGGCAACCTCTCGCCCGCCTACACCTTCCTGGCTGAAACGAGCAGGAATGGAGGTCGGCGGCGCTGATCGGCAAGGCGCGGCCATCTGGCGATCGCGCCGTCATCGGGCACTGGTTCCAGCACCTTTTCTATCACGAAGCCCCTGTCGATCAGGACATTCAGGTAGGAGCTGACGGTTCGGTGTTGACGTGGCACATCGAGCCCGAGCCACCGGATCATTCGGCTCCCTTCTTCGGCATAGTGGTCCACCGGCCAATGGATTCGCTCCCCGTGCGCATCGGTCTCCCACTCGCGCCGGGCACAGGTCACGATCGGATGCTCAACCGAGAAGACGAACCTGGCTTCAGGTTTCAATGCCCGCCTGACATCGTCGACGAGCTTGTCGTAGGGCTCGACATAATGCAGAGCCAGGCTGCTCACCACCAGATCGTAAGTATTCTCCGATAGTTCCAGCCTCTCAAGAGGCCGCACCAGAAAACGGGCAGCCGGATGAACGGACGAGCGTGTTGCCTCAGCGATCATCCGCTCGGAGGCATCGATGCCAAGCACAGCCCTTGCACCCTTGGCGCAGAGATCGCGGACCATGTCTCCGGCACCGCAGCCGAGATCGGCGACAACGAAATTTTCCGGGTTCGGCATGAGGGACCAGATCGCCGGTCTCTCGACAACCTCGTTCAGTCGGCCTGGCGCCGAACGCATGTCCTGGTAAGCCGAGAAGAGATGATCGTCATCATAAAGAGGCAGGTCGCCGGACATGTCTTGACCCCGATTTGGACAGCGCCCTATCTCTGCTGTGTGAAACAAAGATGACAGCTTTCTGTTTCGTCAGAAGTACTCGTCTCGCCTGTAGAAATTGCCGTAGAGATGCGTCAGCACCGCATTGGATGCCAGTTTGTCTTCATCGCTGTCGCCATAAACCAGTTTGTGCGGGTCGCTTTCGCTATAAATGACAGCGACGAAATGGTTGACACCCAGGCCGGCGATCCCTGTCGAAACGTCGCACCCCTCGATGACCGAAAATTTTGTACCGTTCTGCGAAGAGCCGCTCGCGGCTGCCGCCGCTTCCAAACTCGATTTATTGAAAATGACGTACCATAGCCAAGGATCGAACAAGGGCACGTTGATCAAGGTCCCAAAGCAAACCGGAACTATGATGATAGCAAAAAGACGACTCACCATTCCACGGAGACGAAGACGACATAACGCGATAAATGCGCCGATAAACCAAACGAGCAGAACGCCCACGACCGACAGAAAGAGCAGCGGCCCTCCCAATAGATCGAAGAGCCCTCGTAGCTCATAAGTCGAATCAAGCGGCCAAAAATCAAAAGCGCGATTGTAAGCGGCACATGTGGTGCCAAGACAAGCTGCGATGATCATGCGCCGAACATTCCAAGTGTCTATGGGCACAACCGACGCACCATCCCTTTGTTTTTCATAGTCGAATTGTGTTCAGTGAAGTCGAGGCATTTTTGGGGCAGAGCGGTCCTGCTGCCACTATGTCGCAGTGAAGGCGGCTCTGATGTAAAATTACCCCCTCACGTCATCCACTTCCGATGCTCGGCAAATCTCTCCGCAAGCAGGTCGATGAACAGCCGCACCTTCGTCGCCAGATGGCTGCGGTTGGGATAGACGGCGTTGATGTTGAACTCGATCGGCCGGTAGTCTGGCATGATCTTCACCAGCCGTCCTTCGGCGATGTCGTCGAAGACCACGAAGCTCGGCGCCAGGAAGATGCCCTGGCCATTCAGCGTCAGGAAGCGCAGCATCTCGGCGCTGTTGGAGATGGCGTTGCCGCCGATCTTGACGCTTTCCTGCCGGCCTTCACTATCCTCGAAGCGCCATTCCTCGCCATAGGGATAATAGGCATATTGCAGGCAATTGTGATCGGCGACCTCGGCCGGTCTTTGCGGCATCGGGCGGCTCTCGAAATAGGCCGGCGAGCAGACGAGCATATGGCGCCAGGGTGTCAGCTTGCGGGCGACAAGCGACGAATCCGGCGGCGGCACGGTGCGGATCACCAGATCGTAGCCGTCCTCGATCATGTCGACCATCCGCTCGCCGATGCTGAAATCGAGCGAGATCGACGGATAGAGCGCCATATATTCGCTGACGACCGGCAGCAGGAAACGCACGATGGCGCTGCTGGTATAGACCTTCAGCGTGCCGCGCGGCGTGGTGCTGAGTGCGCCGGCCGTCCGGTCCGCCTCGTCGAGTTCGGCCAGGATCTGCGAGGAGCGTTCATAATAATATTTGCCGGTTTCCGTCAGGCTCACCTTGCGTGTCGTGCGGTTGAGCAGGCGTACGCCGAGCCTGTCCTCCAGCGATTGCACATGATTGCCCACCATGGTCACCGACATGTTGAGCCGTCGCGCGGCGGCGGAAAATCCGCCGCATTCCACCACCTTGCCAAAGACGGCGAGGCTTGTCAGTCGATCCATATTGCCCTCGGATTATCCGCTGAGAGTTGATGATCCTTCCCGATATAAGCAGATTATCAGATTGAGTGGCAGGGTGCATTTTCCCTTCAACCGAACAGGGCCTCTGAAACGGGGCCGGCATTGAAGGAGAAGCACGATGGTTGAGTTGCCCCGCAAGGACGTTTTCGACATTGCCCGGCAGGCCGATGCCGCACCGGCGGCCGAAGCGCCGAGCGCCCCGGTGGCGGAAGCGCCTGTCGTCGAGGCCTCTGCTCCGGAAATTCCGGCAAGGACCGGCCGCAGGATCGTCAAGCGTGCGGTCATTGCCGCAGCGCTGCTTGCCGGCGTCGCCCTGTCCGGCGATTTCGGCTACCGCTATTGGACGGTCGGCCGCTTCATCGAATCCACCGACGATGCCTATGTGAAGGCCGATTACACCACGGTCGCCCCGAAGGTCGCCGGCTACATCAGCCAGGTGCTGGTCAACGACAATGACGCGGTCAAAACAGGCCAGGTCTTGGCCCGCATCGACGACCGCGATTTCCAGGCAGCCCTTGCGCAGGCGAAGGCCGATCTCAAGGCGGCGGAAGCCGCCATCACCAATATCGACGCCCAGATCGCCCTGCAGCAATCGGTGATCGAGCAGGCGAGGGCGACGATCGATGCCTCGCAGGCCTCGCTGGATTTTGCCGTTTCCGATGCTGACCGCTCGGCCCGGCTCATCACCAGCGGCGCCGGTACGCAGTCCCGTGCCGAACAGACCCAGTCGGCCCGCGACCAGGCTGCCGCCGCCGTCGAGCGCGACCGGGCAGCCCTTGTGGCGGCCGAGAACAAGGTGCCTGTTCTTCAAAGCCAGCGCGAACAGACGGTTGCCCAGCGCGACCGCTCGGCCGCCGCCGCCCAGCAGGCCGAGCTCAACCTCTCCTACACCGATATCGTCGCCGCAGTCGACGGCACGGTCGGCGCCCGTTCGATCCGCGTCGGCCAATACGTCACATCAGGTACGCAGCTGATGGCCGTCGTGCCGCTGCACGCGGTCTATGTCGTCGCCAATTTCAAGGAAACCCAGCTGACCCATGTCCGCCCCGGCCAGCGGGTCGAGATCAAGATCGACAGCTTTCCCGATACGGCGATCAGAGGCCATGTCGACAGTGTTTCGCCGGCGAGCGGCCTCGAATTCTCGCTGCTGCCGCCTGACAATGCCACCGGCAATTTCACCAAGATCGTCCAGCGCATCCCGGTCAAGATTGTCATCGACGACGAGGCTCTGAGCGGCCTGTTGCGCTCCGGCATGTCGGTCGAGCCGGAAATCGATACCAAGGCTGCCCGGACCAAAGCCGCAGCAGGCGAAGGGTCATCCGGCCACGCCGGATAGGCCTTCCGCCCTTTTCCGAATGATTGCCCAACCCCGTCATGAGAAGGTTTCCGTCAAAGCCGGAAAGAGATCAGCCATGGCCACTCTTCAGATCGCCGCAAACAACAATTCACTGGCGCGCCCCGCCGCTGCGGCGCCGGCAGCCGCCGCCGCCATCAGCCCGGTCCGCATGTGGATGGCCGTCGTCGGTTCGACGCTCGGCGCCTTCATGGCGGTCCTCAACATCCAGATCGTCAACGCCTCGCTTGCCGATATCCAGGGCGCCATCGGCGCCGGCACGGATGACGGCGGCTGGATCTCGACCTCCTATCTGATCGCCGAGATCGTCGTCATTCCATTGAGCGCCTGGCTGGCGCGGGTCTTTTCTCTCCGCAACTATCTGCTCGCCAACGCCATCCTCTTCCTCGTCTTTTCGGTCGCCTGCGCCTTTGCCGCCAATCTGCAGCAGATGATCATCCTGCGCGCCATTCAGGGCTTTTCCGGCGGCGTGCTGATCCCGATGGCCTTCACCATCATCATCACGCTGCTGCCCAAGGCCAAACAGCCGATCGGCCTTGCTCTCTTTGCGCTTTCCGCCACCTTCGCCCCGGCGATCGGCCCGACGATCGGCGGCTACCTCACCGAGAATTGGGGCTGGGAATATATCTTCTACGTCAACCTGGTGCCGGGCGCGCTGATGGTCGGCATGCTCTTTGCCTCGCTCGACCGGGCGCCGATGAACCTGAAGCTGCTGGCCAAGGGCGACTGGCCTGGAATCGTCACCATGGCGATCGGCCTGGCAGCACTGCAGACCGTGCTGGAAGAGGGCAACAAGGAAGACTGGTTCGGCTCGGATTTCATCCTCCGCCTGTCTGTTGTCGCTGCCGTCTCGCTGACCTTGTTCATCGTCATCGAGCTGAAGACCGCCCATCCGCTGTTGAACCTGCGGCTGCTGGTGCGGCGCAATTTCGGCTTCGGCATCGTCGCAAACTTCCTGCTCGGCATTGCGCTTTACGGGTCGGTCTTCGTGCTGCCGATCTATCTCACCCGCATCCAGGGCTATAATTCCGAGCAGATCGGCATGGTTCTGGCCTGGACCGGCATTCCGCAACTGCTGCTGATCCCGCTGGTGCCGCGCCTGATGAAGCGTTTCGACGTCCGCCTGCTGATCTCTGTCGGGTTTGCGCTCTTTGCCGCCTCGAATTTCATGAATGTGCATATGACCGGCGATTATGCGAGCGACCAGCTGTTCTGGCCGAATATCGTCCGCGCCATCGGCCAGGCGCTGGTCTTCACCCCGCTCTCGGCGATCGCCACATCTGGCATCGAGCAGGAGAATGCCGGTTCGGCGTCGGCCCTCTTCAACATGATGCGCAATCTCGGCGGCGCAGTCGGCATCGCTTCGCTGCAGACCTTCCTGTCGAAGCGCGAACAGTTCCACTCGAACATTCTGACCAATTCGGTCTCGGTTTTCGAGGAAGCCACGCGCGATCGCATTGCCAGGCTGACGGCCTATTTCATGAGCCACGGTGTCAGTGATCAGGCGCTCGCCGGCCACAAGGCCATCGTCGCCATCGCGCTCAAAATTCGCAAACAGGCCAATATCATGGCCTTCAGCGACACCTTCTTCCTGCTCGGCGTCGCCCTCTTCGTTGCCCTGCTCGCAAGCCTGCTTCTCAAAAAGCCCGGTCAAATCTCCGGCGGTGGCGCCCACTAGTCTGCAGGAGGAGATAGCCATGACGACTGCGATCCATGTTCCAGATGCCGATCGGTTTCAGCCAAAGGCCGTCGGCAATGCCGTCAGCACCGGCGCGCTGCTCTCCGTCATCGAATGGCTCTCCGGCGACGAATGCCACGCGCTCGACGAAGCCGGCCTCGTCTCCGGCCTCGGCCGCAGGCTCCAGGCGCTCGGCCTGCCGGTCGACCGGCTGACCCTGCATCTGATGACGCTGCATCCCGAGCTTATCGGCCGCACCATCGCCTGGGCGCCGGGCGAGCCGGTGGAGATCCACGATCGGGAACACGGCGCCCGCGTCGCCATATCAAACACGCCGCTGCGCAAGGTGATGGAAACCCGCGAGCCGCTGGTCGTCGGCATCGGTGAAAGTGCTCATGGCCGCTGGCAGCATATCGATGTCTTTGCCGATCGCGGCCTGGTGCAGCTCGTCATTGCGCCGCTCTGCAATGTCGACGGCCCCGTCAGCGCCGCCGTCTTCGCCACCAGGCGGCCGGGCGGCTTCACGGCAGCCGAGCAGCAGCTGATCGAGCGCATCCTGCCGGCGCTGCGCAACACCAGCGAGCTGCGCATTCTGCGCCAGGTCGAGCTCAGCCTGCTCGATACTTACATCGGCCCGCTGACGGCAAGCCGGATTCTCGCCGGCCGCATCCGCCGGGACGAGATCGAATCGATGCAGGCGGCCCTGCTGCTCTGCGATCTCAGAGGCTTCACCGAACTGTCGAACCGGCTGCCCGGCAGCACCGTGCTCGGCCTGCTCAATGCCTATTTCGACAGGATCGTCCCGGCGATCACCCGTGAAGGCGGCGAACTCTTGAAATTCATGGGCGATGCCGTGCTCGCCTTCTTCCCCGGCTACGCCGCCGCCCATTCCTGCGGCGCCGCTCTCGCCTCCGCCCGTGCCATCCTCGATGAGATCGACCATTTTCAATATGAAGGCATCGGCGTGAAGGCCGGCATCGCCCTGCATTACGGCGAGGTCAGCTACGGCAATATCGGCTCCGGCCGCCGCCTCGACTTCACCCTGATCGGCCGCGACGTCAATCTGGTCAGCCGCATCCAGACCGCTTGCAGCGAGTTGGGTGAGCCCTTGCTGATGTCGGCACCCTTCCGCGCAGAGGCCGGGGCAGGGGATGCCGTCTCCGCCGGGGCGCATCGGCTGAAGGGGTTTGCGGAGCCGGTGGAGCTGTTTACGATCGCAAGGTAGCGTGTGGCGGCACCCCCCTCTGCCCTGCCGGGCCCGGCAGGGCAGAGGGGGCCACACATCTTACCCTTCCCGCATCTTTCCGCCATAGTGCCCGCGAATCCCACAACTGAGGAACCACCCATGACCGTGCTGTCCGACGAACAAGGCGAGATCATCCGCGAACTCGGCGTTGCCGCCGAGATCGATGCCGAGCGTGAGATCGAGCGGCGGACCGCCTTTCTCAAGGATTATCTCGTGGCATCGGGCATGCGCGGCTACGTGCTCGGCATCAGTGGCGGCGTCGATTCGCTGACGGCGGCGCTGATTGCCCAGAAGGCGGTGCGCGAGCTGCGCGACAGCGGCCATGCGGCGGAATTCATTGCCGTGCGCCTTCCCTACGGCATCCAGGCGGATGAGGCCGATGCGGCGAGGGCGCTTGAAACGATCGGTGCCGATCGCACGATGGTGGTCAACATCAAGGCGGCGGCGGATGCGATGCTGGCCGCCGCTCAAAACGGCGGCCTCGCCTTTGCCGATGCCGGCCGTCAGGATTTCATCCTCGGCAACATCAAGGCCCGCCAGCGCATGATCGCCCAGTTTGCGCTTGCCGGCGCGCTCGGCAGCCTCGTCATCGGCACCGACCACGCCGCCGAGGCGGTCATGGGCTTCTTCACCAAATTTGGCGATGGCGCCGCCGATATCCTGCCGCTCGCCGGCCTCAACAAGCGCCGCGTCCGCCTATTGGCAAAGGCGCTCGGCGCTCCTGACGAACTGGTGTTCAAGGTGCCCACCGCCGATCTCGAGGATCAGCGGCCGCTGCGGCCCGACGAGGAGGCCTACGGCGTCAGCTACGACGAAATCGACGATTTCCTCGAAGGCAAGCCGGTCGGCGAGATCGCCCGCCGCCGCATCCTCGCCGCCTATCGGGCAACCGCGCACAAACGTGCGCTGCCGGTCGCCGTCAACACTCTCTGAGAGCGGCCAGGCCTCACGGACGGACCGGCTCGCCTGTCCGTCCGGCCGAGGCGAGATAGGCCTGCGGCGCGAAATAGACGCCGTCGGCATCGAAAGCCTCGAGGTCTTCGGCCTGCAGCGCTTCACGCACCTTCGGTCGTGCCGCCACCCGCGCCATGAAGCCGTGCAACGCCGGCCATTGCTTGAGGTCGATGTCGGTCCAGGGCGACCAGTTCAGGCAGACGAAGAGATAGGCGTCCGCCACCGTGAAGGCCTCGCCGGTGAGATAGGGTCCGGCGAGACGGCCGTTCAGCCAGGTGAGCCGTTTGGAGATCAGCGCGCGAATCTCCCCATGCACGCCGGAATAGGCCGGATTGAACAGCAGCACCATCGGCTTGTGCAGCTCGGCGGTGATGAAATTGAGATAGGATTGCACCTCGTTGCGGGTGAGATCACCCAGTTCGGGCAGCAGGGCCGAGCCTTCGGCGAGGAACTGCACGATCGCCGGTCCCTCGGTCAGCACCTTGCCGTCGTCGAGCATCAGCGCCGGCACATAGCCGTTGCCGTTGATGCTGAGATAGTCCTTGCTGAACGAGTTCGATATCCAGTCCCAGCTCCCGGCAGATGATGTGCGGCGAAAGCGAGCAGGCGGCGGCGTGCATATAAAGTTTCATTGCGGTTTCCTCTCCTCATGAGGCGGTCGATGCCGACCGCCGATTGAATATCTGTACTGTTTCGCATAAAATAACCTTCGTCAATAATTTAATGCGAAATGGTACAAAATATGAAAGACGAGAAGAAGCGCGGCCGCCCGAGGGGTTTCGACGCCAAGGCGGCTCTCGGCAAGGCGCGGGATGTCTTCTGGGACAGGGGGTTTGCCGCCGCCTCGCTCGACAATCTGAGTGCCGCGACCAACCTCAACCGGCCGAGCCTCTACGGCGCCTTCGGCGATAAGGAAGCGCTTTATCTCGATGCGCTGGAGGCCTATCGGCAGGACGGCATGGACGTGCTGACGGAGGCGCTCGACCCGTCACTTCAGCTTCGCGACAATATCGCCCGCGTCTACGCCGGTGCGTTGGCGATCTATCTGCATGGTGAGACCGCCGCCCGCGGCTGCTTTCTGATCGGCACGGCGACAGCCGAGGCGGTCGAGCATGAGCGGGTCCGCGAAGTGCTCGGCCGCAGCCTCAACGATTTCGACGGCGAGATCGAAAAGCGCATGCGCCTTGCGGTTAAAAGCGGCGAACTGCCCGAGAGCGCCGACCCGCAGGTGCTGGCAAGGCTCGCCTCCGCCGTCATGCATTCGCTTGCCGTGCGCGCCCGGGCCGGCGACAGCCGTGAGGTGCTGGAGGCGATCGCCCGCTCAGGCGTCGAGCTGATCTGCGGGAACCCGCATGTTTGACGCCTTGGCATCCCTCGGGCGCACGATCCAGGCATAGGCGGCGCCGGCCAGAAGCAGCAGCGACGTGCCGAGGAAAACCGAGCGCATGCCGATATGCCCGCCGACGAAGCCGCCGAGAACAGGACCGGCGACCTGGCCGACATATTGCGAGGAGATGGAAAGCCCGAGAATGCTGCCGGCCGCACTGTCCGGCACGTTGTGGCGGATGACGGCGGTAATGCAGGGCAGCAGCCCGCCGAGGGCTACGCCCATCAGGAACCGCAGGATGATCAGCTGCCAGGAACTGGTCACGAGAGCCTGCGGGATCAGTAGCAATCCGGCAACGGCAAGCGCACCGGCGATGACAGGCCAATGGCCGATCCTGTCGGCGAGCTTGCCGAGCCGGGAGGCCGAAAGAATGCTGCCGAGCGCGGCGGCCGACATGACGAGACCGGATATCATCGTTACCTGATCGGCGGCCGGCACGATCTGCGCGACATAGACGGTGATGATCGGCTCGATCGACATATTGGCGAACATCAAGAGCATGCCGGTCGCCAGCATCGCGATGACAGGGCGCTTGTCGGCAACGGATTTCCAGCCGCCGCTTGCCTTGGCCGCCTGTTTGCGGGCCGGCGATTTCTCTTCCTTGATCAGCAGGGTGGTGGCGAGAAAGGCGAGGAAGATCATCGCCCCGGCGGCGAGAAAGGTGCCGCGGATGCCGATAACCCCAGGCAGTACGCCGCCGACGAGCGGCCCGACGAGATTGCCGGCCATGATGCCGGAAGAGAGCACGCCGAGCGCCCAGGCGGATCGGTCCTTTGGCGTCTGCGTCGCCACCAGCACCATCGAGCCGGAGGAATAACCGCCGGCAAGCCCGACGAAGAGGCGCAGCGCCGCCAGCTGCCAGACATTGCCGGCCATGCCCATCAGCGAGATCGCCACCGTCATGCCGAGGCTGGCGCGCACCAGCATCAGCTTGCGGCCGTAAATATCGCCGAGCCGCCCCCAGAGCGGCGCAACGAGAGCGGCCGCCAGGAAGGTGGCGCCATAGGCAATGCCCGACCATTGCACGATCGCCGCATGATCGGTCACGCCGAGCTCTTCGACATAAAGCGGCAGGAAGGGAAGCAGCAGCGTCATCGCCACGATCGTGGTGAATGAGCCGATCAGCGAGACGGCAAGGTTGCGCCTCCAGTAGATCGAGCCTGCTCCAGCGCTGGCCGCGTCCCGTTGCGTGTCGGTCATTCTTGCCTCGGCATCGATCCTGCGGGCGCCGTTGCGCCGCAAGCTGGATCATCTCGGGTGAAAGTGGTAAGAGATAACTGATTGCATAGTGCAATCGGATAATCGGAGGGTTTTGCCATGAACGAGATGCGATCCAGGCAACAGACTGTCCGCGATCTCTACACCGCCTATCTCGCCGATCGCAAGGACCTTGTCGGCGCCATGCTGACGGAGGATTTCACCTTCTCCAGTCCGCGTGACGACCACATCGACCGGGCAGCCTATTTCGAGCGCTGCTGGCCGAAGGAGCCGGTCTTCCGCGCGATCGAGATTGAATTCCTGGCGGTCGACGGCGACGAGGCTGCTGTTCGCTACCGCGCCGAAAAACTCGAGGGCGGCAGCTTCGCCAACATGGAGAGCCTGCGTTTCCGTGGCGACAGGATCGCCTCCGTGGAGGTCTATTTCGGCCGGAATTTATGACCTCGACCGAGCGGCTTAGAAGATCCGCATCGCCGACGTCACGATGATGATCATCGACACCGCCACCATCAGCGCCCGCACCGGCAGCCGCTTGACGAGGAGGGCGCCGAAAGGGGCGGCGATGACGCCGCCGATGATCAGGCCGATCGCCGAATTGAGCTCCGACCAGCCGAGCGTGACGACGAAAGTCAGCGAAATCGTCAGCGTCACCGCAAATTCGGTGAAGTTGGTCGAGCCGATCACCCGCTTCAGATCATGGCCGCGGCTGACGAGCGTGCTGGTGACGACTGGTCCCCATCCGCCGCCGCCGATCGCATCGAGCAGGCCGCCGCAAAGCCCGACCGGCGGCACGATCCAATCGCGGACATCGCGCTTCGGCGGTGAGCGAAACGCCTTGTAGAGGATCAGCAGGCCGATCGCGATCAGATAGGCCGAGACGAAGGGCGCGATCGTCTTGCCGTCGATATTGGCAAGGAGATAAGCCCCGATCGCGCCGCCGATCATGCCGGCCGGTGCGAGCCGCGCCACCAGGCGCCAATCGACGTTGCGATGATAGGCATGCGAGAGGCCGGACGCTGCGGTCGTGAACATTTCCGCCACATGCGTCATGGCGCTGGCATTGGCCGCCGGCACGCCGAAGGCAAGAAGGCTCGTGGTCGACAGCACGCCGAAGGCCATGCCGAGCGCGCCGTCGACGATCTGCGCGCAAAAGCCCACGACGATGAAAAAGAAGAAATCCGATGTCATGCGGGTCCCCTCAGACGAACGGTAGCATCAGAACAGTCGACGCGGGAAAAAACTTTCGGTCTCCGGCGGCCAATCCCGTCAGGCGGCCAATCATCTCTGAGGATGCCAGTGCTCTCAGCAGGAAAGCCCGCGCTGCTTCAGCCGGACGATCTTGAAAAAACCATTCGGAAAGATCGGCAGGATTTCCGCAGCGGCAAAATCGCCGCGGCGCTCGGCCCAGGCGAGGATGCGGTGGAGGCGGAAGGCGGAGGACCAGCCGATGTGACGCACCAGCGGCGCCACCGCCGTCTCGATCGCGCCCTGCAGGCCGGCGCCGTCGCCGAGCTTGCTGGCGAGGATGATCTCGCCGCCGGGCCTCAGCACCCGGGCGCATTCGTCCAGCGCCCGTTCGGGTTCGGGGATCAGCGTGATGACGAAGGGCAGGCTGACCGCATCGAAGGACCGGTCGGCAAAGGCGAGGGCATGCGCATCCATCACCTCGAGCGCCTGCACATGCCCCAGATTCTCGCGTTTCGCCTTTTGGCGCGCTCTTGCGATCATGTGTTCGGAAATATCGATGCCGGTCACCCGGCAGCCTCGCGGGTAATGCCCGAGCGTCAGCCCGGTGCCGACGCCGATCTCCAGTATGTCAGGCCCGGCCGCGGCTGCGAGTGCGGCAAGCTTGCGGTGGCCGTCGCGCAGGATGCCGCGATAGACGCGGTCATAGACCGGTGCCCAGCGCCGATAGATTTTCTGCTGATCTTCCGCGCTGTTGCCAAGCCCTGACATGCCGTACCTCCCTGAAGCCCCGTCCTCAACTCCCGAGAGCAGGTTCCGGTTCCACTCGGAATGTGATGGAAGACACAAACTGCCGCGGCAGCGGCCTGCAGCAACCTATTTTGCCGGCATGAGGCCGAGCTTTTCGGCGTCCAGTTCGCTGCCGATCTCGACCGACTTCGTCTGCTTGTCGTAGACGCAGATCTGCGCCACCAGCCCCTTGGCGCCCTTCGGCTTGCCGGTCAGCAATGCGAGCCCGTAATGGGGTGTGCCGAAGGGATCGACAGCTGCATTCGGCGTCTCGATCGCCACAGCCGCCTTCTTGCACTTGGCCTCGATATCTGCCGCCAGCTCTTTCCAGGCCTCATCCGAGGAAGCGTGCGCCGCAACTGAAAGGAAAGGCAGCGCGGCGATGGCCAGAAGCGGGATTATATTCCTGTTCATATCGGATCTCCGTTGATCTCAATGGCAGCGAAGCGGTTTTCGCGGGCGGCGTCCCCGGTGATTTGTCCGGGCAATTCGCAAGCGCAACTCCAGCCTGGAAAGTGAGGCAAATTTTCCTCCGGCGGCGCGTTTTTTGATATTTCGCCGGTTGCCTCTCCGTGCTTCCCCTCCTATGTTCCGCCTCACCTGCCGAGACGCAATCTATTGCCAAGAGGAGATCTGACATGGCTTTCGAATTGCCTGAACTTCCCTATGATTACGAAGCGCTTGCTCCCTTCATGTCGAAGGAAACGCTGGAGTTTCACCACGACAAGCACCATAAGGCCTATGTCGACAACGGCAACAAGCTCGCCGCTGAAGCCGGTCTCTCCGACCTCTCGCTCGAAGACGTCGTGAAGAAGTCCTTCGGCACCAATGCCGGCCTCTTCAACAATGCTGCCCAGCACTACAACCACATCCATTTCTGGAAGTGGATGAAGAAGGGCGGCGGCGGCAACAAGCTGCCGGGCAAGCTCGAAGCGGCCTTCGCTTCCGATCTCGGCGGCTATGACAAGTTCAAGGCCGATTTCGCCAATGCCGGCGCCACCCAGTTCGGCTCCGGCTGGGCCTGGGTTTCCGTCAAGAACGGCAAGCTCGAAATCTCCAAGACCCCGAACGGCGAAAACCCGCTCGTTCACGGCGCCACCCCGATCCTCGGCGTCGACGTCTGGGAACACTCCTATTACATCGACTATCGCAACGCCCGTCCGAAGTACCTCGAAGCCTTCGTCGACAGCCTGATCAACTGGGACTACGTCCTGGAACGCTACGAAGAAGCCACGAAGTAATCGATACTGGCTGCTGTAAATCCGCACCCGGCGCCCCAAAGCGCCGGGTGTTCTGTTTTCAACGCCGTCACAGCCCTGTCATCGGCCGCTCCTAATCACCCACCATGTCCTCTTCCGCTCTTCCCCTGTTCCGCTTCGGAATCATCGCCGACCCGCAATATGCGGCGATCCCGCCGCATCAGGCCATGGACCGCTATTACGCCAACAGCCTGGCCAAACTCGCCGAGGCGATCGAGGTCTTCAACGGCTGGGAGCTGAGCTTCGTCATGACGCTCGGCGATGTCATCGACCGCAGTTTCGCAAGCTTCGACGATATTCTGCCGGTCTACGGCAAACTCAGGCACGAAACGCTCTTCCTGCTCGGCAACCACGATTTCTCCGTCTCTTCGGGCCATCTCTCCGAGGTCGCCGCGCGTCTCGGCATGCCGTCCCCCTATTACAGCTTCGCCCGCCACGGCTGGCGCTTCATCGTGCTCGACGGCAACGAGGTCAGCACCTTCGCGCCGCCCGAAGGCCATCCTCATCGCGCCCTTGCGGCTGAGATGCTGGCGGCGCTGCAGGCCAAAGGTGCGGCAAATGCCCATCGCTGGAACGCCGCACTGAGCGACGAACAGTTCGCCTGGCTCGGCGATGAAATCGCCAGCGCTGCCGCCGCCGGCGAAAAGGTCGTCGTCATGAACCACTATCCGGTGCACCCGCCCTGCGAACACGGCATGTGGGACAGCGAGCGCATTGTCGCGCTGCTCGCCGCGCAGCCCCATGTCGTCGCCTATCTCAACGGCCACGACCATGCCGGCAATTACGGCAAGGCCGGCGCCTGTCACTTCGTCAATTTCAAGGGCGTGGTCGACACCGAGACAGAAAACGCCTTCGCGATCGTCGAGGTCCACCCCGACCACCTCGAAATCCACGGCTTCGGCCGCGAGGAGAGCCGCAGGCTGGGGTTTTAGGCGAAGAGATCGCCGCGTGCCGCTCATCCGGAGAGGCAGCGCTCAACGTCAACTGACGCGTCGATGATTGGCCAAGTGGCTGATTTCACGCAGACACGGCCCTCTCCGTCCACCCGCTCGTCCACAATTCCCGCAGTCGGTCGCCTTCGCCCTTGAAGAATTCCTCCGCCTCTTCGCAGCGCTCCACCCGGTCGCTGCGGAAATTGCGGATCGCCTGGCGCAGTTCGCACCAGGCGACGATATTGGCGGTCTGGGAATAGTAGATCAGCGCGATCGGCCGGATCGTCCGCTGGCTGGCGCGGCCGAGTTCGTCGCGGTAGGCGAGCATCAGCTTGCATTCGTCGCGGATCGCCCGGCGCACGATCGCAAGGTCGAAGCCGGCCGGCTGCGCGATCGAGCCCCAGGCGTAAAGCGCCTTGGTGTCCATCGCCTGGCGCAAAGGGGCGGGTACGGCGCCCGATATCTTCCGGTTGACCCGGCGGGCGGCCTGCTTGAGTTCTTCGTCCGCCGTGCGTTCGAGCAGCGCCAGCGACAGCACGATCGCCTCCATCTCCTCGATCGAGAACATCAGCGGCGGCAGGTCGAAGCCGGGCCGCATGATGTAGCCGATGCCGCGCCCGCCCTCGATCGGCACCCGCATCGCCTGAAGGGCGGCGATGTCGCGATAGATCGAGCGCACCGTCACTTCGAGCGTCTCGGCCATAACGGCCGCCGTCATCGGCTTTCTGGCGAGCCTGAGGATCTGAATGATCTCGAAAAGCCGCGAGGCCTTGCGCATTTTGCCTCTCCCATCCCTTACGCTCCTCCTGACAATACACTGTCAGTTGGGTTTGCGTATAGAGCCGCCTATCGGATTGAAATCAATCAGGGTCTTTCAAAATGACCCGCGGAACTCAAGGCGGTAACTGACATGGACTACCATCAAAACCTCTGGCTCTTCTTCACCCTTCTCTTCGGCATCATCATCGTGCCGGGGATGGACATGCTCTTCGTGCTCGCCAATTCGCTGACCGGCGGCGTCCGGCGGGGGCTGGCGGCGACAGGCGGCATCATGGCCGGCGGCGCGGTGCATTCGGCCTATGGCGCAGCCGGCGTCGGCCTGCTCGTCACCATGCTGCCGCAGCTTTTCAATGTGCTGCTCTTTGCCGGCGTCGCCTATATGATCTGGATCGGCATTTCGCTGATCCGCAGTTCGATCACCGTCGAGGCGGTCGGGCCGGGAACGGCGCGCTCCGGCTGGCGTGCTTTCCGCCAGGGTGCCGTCACCTGTCTCGTCAATCCGAAGGCCTATATCTTCATGTTCGCCGTCTATCCGCAGTTCCTGCGGCCGGAATACGGCCCGGTCTGGATGCAGGGGCTGATCATGGGCGCCATGACTGTTGTCACCCAGTTTGCCGTCTATGGCACGCTGGCGATGACGGCGGGCCGCAGCCGCGACCTGCTCGTCGCCAATCCCGACGCCACCGCCTTTGTCGGCCGCTTCGCCGGCCTGTTGCTGGTTGCAGTCTCGGCCTTCAGCCTCTGGCAGGGTTGGAAAAGCGCTTGAGCCTGTTCGTATCACATTGTTTTTATGATGATCCGGCAAACGTGACTATCTCCCGCCATGGATTTTGTCATGCTCCCGGTGCAGATTGGCCGGCGGCCGCCTTGGCCTTCAGAAAATTGGAGAGGAATATGAATTGGAAAGCAGTAGCTGCCGCCGCAGCGATGGCCGCAATAGCCCTCGGTTCGGTGACCGCCGCCGACGGCACGCATGATTCGCGCATTGCCCTGATGAAGCAGATCGGCGGTGCGGCCGGGGCTCTCAGCGCCATCGCCAAGGGCACCAAGCCCTATGACGCCGAAGCCGTGAAGGCGGCGCTGACGACGATTGCCGCAACGGCCAAGGTCTTCCCCGATCAGTTCAAGCCGGGCACGGAAACCGGCGACCAAGAGGCGAGCCCGAAGATCTGGGAAAACATGGATGACTTCAAGGCGCGCGCCGCCAAGCTCTCCACCGACGCCGAAACCGCGCTCGCCCAGCTTCCGGCCGATCCCGCCGCTGTCGGCGCCACGGTCAACACGCTAGGCGCCAGCTGCGGCGGCTGTCACAAGGCCTATCGCATCAAGGATTGATAGGCCGTTTGATCTGGAACTTGATACGTGATCCGCGCCGGCCTTGCTGCCGGCGCGGATCACCGTATTCTCCGCCCGTGCGGGCCGGTCGCAGAATCGCTCCGCACAGAAAATTCGGCAAAAGGGGAGGCGGGGCATGATCCGCAGGTTCATCCGGTTACTGCTCTGTCTGATCGGCGTCGCCGTCCTTGGCGGGGGCGCCTTCTATCTCGTCACTGCACCCGATCCGCTGCCGGAAAGCCATTGGGCCGGTCTCGGCGCGCCCGATCCGGTCAACGGCCAGATGGTTTTCTGGACGGGCGGCTGCGTCAGCTGCCATGCCGCCCCCGGTTCGGAAGGCGATGCCAAGCTGACGCTGTCAGGCGGTCTGGCGCTGAAGAGCCCTTTCGGCACCTTCCATGTGCCGAACATCTCGCCGGATGAAAAGGCCGGCATCGGCGGCTGGACGCTTGCCCAATTCGGCAATGCGATGAAGCGCGGCGTCGGCCCGGACGGCCAGCATCTCTACCCGTCCTTTCCCTACGGCTCCTATGCCCGCATGAGCGACAAGGACGTCAACGATCTCTTCGCCTTCCTGAAAACCCTGCCGAAGAGTGCAAACGTCGCTCCCCCGCATGAGCTGCCGTTCCCCTTCAACATCCGGCTGGCGCTCGGCGGCTGGAAATTCCTTTATTTCAACGATCAGTCGCGCGTCGCGCTCGCCAACAGCGACGACAAGATCAAGCGCGGGCAATATCTCGTCGAAGGCCCCGGACATTGCGGCGAATGCCACACGCCACGCGATGCGCTCGGCGGTTTCCAGGCAGGTCAGTGGCTCGCCGGCGCGCCCAATCCGGAAGGCAAGGGCCGCATTCCCGATATCACCCCGGCCTCCAAGAGCATCGGCGGCTGGAGCGAGGCCGATATCGCCAGCTACCTCGAAACCGGCTTCACCCCCGATTTCGATTCCGTCGGCGGCTCGATGGTCGATGTGCAGCAGAATATCGCCCATCTGCCGGCGTCCGACCGCGAGGCGATCGCCGCCTATCTGAAGGCCGTGCCGGGTCGTTAGAGCAATTCCAGGAAAAGTGCGAAGCGGTTTTCCGTCCGGAGTTGCGTAAAAACAAAAGGTTAGAGCGGTTCTGCGCTTCTGTAAAAAGCTCAACCGCTCTGTACAATCCATGAAGACCAAACCGACCCTTGAACAGCTCGATCTCGTCATCGACCGCATGCGTGCCCGTCTTGCCGGGCGCAACGCGCTGCTTGCCAACTGGTTCGACGAGACGATGAGGGTGATGGAGGCGCGTTTCGCCGAGACGCTGGAAGATCCCCGCGATCTGGCGTCGGCGCGTGCCGCTGCGCTTGCCTTCGTCAAGGCCGCGCTCCACCAATGGGCGACGCGGCCGGCGCATGAAGGGCAGGCGGGAAAACTCCCGCCGCTCTAAGCGATCGACTGCATGTAACGCATGCCGGTGACCGGCCGCGGGGTGAAATCCAGCTGTTCGTAGAAACGGTGCGCCAGCACGTTGCCGGTGGCGGCACTGACGGAGAGGTAGCCGCAGCCCGCATTGCGCGCCGTCTCGCGGGCGCGGTCGACGAGCAATTGGCCGGTGCCGTGGCCGCGATGGCCGTCGCGCACGAAGAGATGGTGCAGGTCCATGCCGCGCTTGCCTTCCTGCGCCCTGTAGAGCGGCACGAGAATGGCATAGCCGATCAAACCTTCGCCGGTCTCGGCGACGAGCGCCTGGATCCACGGCAGCGGGCCGAAGAGATCGCGCTCCAGCTGCTCGGGCGTCGTCGCGGCCGCATCGCCGTGATGGCCGGCAAGCAGGGCGATCATCTCGTTGAGTTCGGGCAGGTCGCGCGGCTTGGCGGTGCGGATCGTTACCACAGATGGGCGCATCAGTGAGATTTCGCTGTCTTCGATTTCGGTCATGGTCTTCGCGTCCTTTGATAATCTGCCGTCAGGACGCTGCCGATACAACAAAGCCGCCTGACGGCGGCTTGTTGACAATATGATCTGTCCGGCCGCCCTTTACAGGTACAGCCAAAAATACGAGCGGCTCTGGTGCGCGTTTTTGATCATGGATCATCAATCGTCGGAATTGCCGCATTTGTCAATGGCCGATCGCCGTGCATCGGCAGTGATGCCGTTTTCCTCTTGATAGTATACCCCCCTATGCTACATAAGAGCTCATGTCGCACACAACCCTGCAGAAAAAGAAGCTTATTGCCCGCGTCAGCCGCTTGAAGGGGCAGATGGAAGCCGTCGAGCGGGCGCTCGAGGCCGAGCGCCCCTGCGGTGAAATCCTGCAACTGCTCGCCTCCGTCCGCGGCGCCCTGACCGGGCTGACCGGCGAGGTGCTGGACGATCATCTGCGCGAACATGTGCTGAATGCCGAAGACGACGCCGCCAGGGCGGAGGCGGTCGAGGAAATATCGGAAGTGCTGAGAACCTATATCCGCTGAATACTGTGATGAAGGAGCCTGGGAATGAATGCCGGGATCGACAAGGCTGGAATGAACGCGCTGGAACATGATCATATCTTTCTCGGCGCCGATCATGCGGTGAACGAGCGGCGCATCTGGCTGGTGATTGCGCTGACGGCGGTGATGATGGTGGCGGAAATCGCCGCCGGCACGGCCTACGGCTCGATGGCGCTGGTCGCCGATGGCTGGCACATGTCGACCCATGCCAGCGCGCTTTTGATTTCGGCGCTCGCCTATCTCTTCGCCCGCAAGCAGGCGCGCAACCCGCGTTTCACCTTCGGCACCGGCAAGCTCGGCGATCTCGCCGGTTTCGCCAGCGCCATCATCCTGGCCCTGATCGCCCTGCTTATGGCCTGGGAAAGCTGGCTGCGCCTTTCGAACCCGGTGCCGATCGGCTTTGCCCAGGCGATTGCCGTCGCGGTGATCGGCCTTGCCGTCAATCTGATCAGCGCCTGGCTGCTGGGCGGCGGCAGCCATGCCGCGCATCATCATGGTCACCACCACCATGATCACGGTCATCACGGGCATGGTGATCACGCCCACGATCACCACGCCCACAGTCAACACGTAAAGCCCGGCGACAACAATATCCGCGCCGCCTATCTGCATGTCATTGCCGATGCCATGACCTCCGTGCTCGCCATCGCAGCGCTGACCCTCGGTAGTCTCTATGGCTGGCTCTGGCTCGATCCGATCATGGGCATCGTCGGTGGCCTGGTCATCGCCAACTGGTCCTGGAGCCTGATGAAAGCCTCGGGCGGCGTCCTTCTCGACGTCGTCCCGCGCGGCGAGACGCTGCCTTCGGAAATCCGCGAGGCGATCGAGACTGGGGAAGACCGGATCACCGATCTGCATGTCTGGCAGGTCGGCCCCGGCCATCATGCGGCGATCGTCGCCGTCGTTACCTCGACGCCGCGCGAGCCGGCCTTCTACAAGGGCAGGCTTTCGGCGCTGACGGAATTGTCGCATGTGACCGTCGAGGTCACCCGCGCTGCGTAATCGGGGAGCGCGACGGCAACAGTGTTACGGTGGGGACGAGATGCCGCCGCAATCTCGCCTTAGCTCTGTTCTCCGACTCACCGGAGGATGTCATGGATCTCAGCCTTACCCGCCGCCTGCTGCTCGGCTCGGCGCTTTGCCTGCCTGCTCTGGGCCTGCCCGCG
This sequence comes from Rhizobium esperanzae, assembly GCF_014197615.1. GTDB lineage: Bacteria > Pseudomonadota > Alphaproteobacteria > Rhizobiales > Rhizobiaceae > Rhizobium > Rhizobium esperanzae_A. Next base: position 132,639 of record NZ_JACIFY010000015.1, on the reverse strand, counting down.
CTGGCGCTTCCCGCCAATGCCGAGGATGGGGCCGAGCAAAAGACCGGTGAGGGCGACGACAACGTCGAGAAACGTCTTGCTGCACTGGAAAAACGCACCGGCGGCCGCCTCGGCGTCTCGGTGCTCGACACCCAGACCAGCATCTCCTTCGGCTATCGCGGCAGCGAGGCCTTTCCGATGTGCAGCACCTTCAAGGCGCTGGCCGCAGGCTTCGTGCTGGCCCGGGTCGATAAGGGCGAGGAAAAGCTCGACCGGCGGGTGACCTACGGCAAGGACAAGCTCGTCGACTATTCGCCGCTCAGCGAAAAACACGCCGATGCCGACGGCATGACGATCGCCGAACTCTGCGAGGCGGCGGTGACGGTCAGCGACAATACCGCCGGCAACCTGCTGCTCGAAAGCTTCGGCGGGCCGCCAGCGCTGACCGACTGGCTGCGCTCGATCGGCGATGGCACGACCCGTCTCGACCGCACCGAACCGACGCTGAACGAGGGCAAAAAGGACGATCCGCGCGACACCACGACACCGGATGCGATGCTCGACACGCTCGGCAACCTGACCCTTGGTTCGGTGCTGACAGAGGCCTCCTCCGACAGGCTGATCGCCTGGCTGGTGGCAAGCACGACCGGCGGCGAGCGGCTGAGAGCCGGCTTGCCCGAGGAGTGGAAGGTCGGCGACAAGACCGGCACCGGCCCGAACGGCTCCCTCGGCGATATCGCGGTCATCTGGCCCCCCGACCGCGGCCCGATCGTCGCCGCCGTCTATATCGCCGAAGCGACCGTGCCGGTGAAGGACCTCAACCCGGTCTTTGCCGAAGTCGGCAAGATGATTGTGGAGATGGTTTGAAGCGGGGAAGATGCGAAGGTCGTGATCGACAGCTGTCCGATTCGCGCGTGAAAACCCCTCCCCAACCCCTCCCCACAAGGGGGAGGGGCTTAACCGAGCCATTCGCCTGTCGCCACGATCGCCAGCCCTGATCCCGGCAGTGGGAAGGGAGACGGCGGCCCCAGGTTAGTCCCTCCCCCTTGTGGGGAGGGGTTGGGGAGGGGTCTTTCCCTCAAGGAATGGACAGCGTCCCCATCAAGGCAGCGTATATGCAATCACATAATCGCCGGGGGTCGTGCCGACCGAGCCGTGGCCGCCGGCGACCATGACGACATATTGTTTGTTGTCATCGGCCGTATAGGTCATCGGCGTCGCCTGGCCGCCGGCCGGAAGCCGCGCCTGCCAGAGTTCTCGGCCGTTCGTCACGTCATAGGCGCGCAGGTAATTGTCGACCGCAGCGCCGAGGAAGGCGACGCCGCCCTTGGTCAGCATCGGCCCGCCGATGCCGGGCACGCCGACCTTGAAGGGCAGGGGCAGCGGCGTCATGTCGTGCACGGTGCCGTTCTTGTGCATATAGGCGATCTTGCCGGTGCGCAGATCGACGCCGGCGACATAGCCCCATGGCGGCGCCTGGCAGGGGATCTTGAGCAGCCCGAGGAAAGGCCCCATGAAGACGCCGTAGGGCGCGCCGTCATTGCGGTTCAGCCCCTGTTCGCTGCCCTTCTCGTCCTGGCCTCTCGGCGGAATGTCGGCCGCCGGCACCAGGCGCGAGGTGAAGGCGAGATAGGTCGGCATGCCGAACATGATCTGCCGCTCCGGATCGACCGCCACCGAACCCCAGTTGAAGGTGCCGAAATTGCCGGGATAGACGATCGTGCCTTCCAGCGACGGCGGCGTGTAGCGGCCCTCGTAGCGGTAACGGTGGAAATCGATGCGGCAGGCGAGCTGGTCGAACAGCGATACGCCCCACATGTCCTTTTCCCGAAGCGGCTCGGGCGAAAAGGTGAGATCGGAGATCGGCTGGGTCGGCGAAGTATGATCGCCGGTGATCGCGCCGCCGGGTGCGGGAATTTCCTTGACGGGGATGATCGGCTCGCCGCTGCGCCGGTCGAGCACATAGAGATCGCCCTGCTTGGTCGGGCCGACAAGGGCGGGAACCACGCTGCCGTCGGGCTTCGTCAGGTCGATCAGCGCCGGCTGGGCCGGCACGTCCATGTCCCAGAGATCGTGATGCACGGTCTGGCGCACCCAGCGCAGCTGGCCGGTGGCGATGTCGAGGGCGACGATCGAGGACGAGAATTTCTCGACATTGTCGCTGCGGCCGATGCCGAGCTGGTCGGGCACCTGGTTGCCGAGCGGGATGTAGACCATGCCGAGCGCCTCGTCGACGCTGAAGACCGACCAGCTGTTCGGCGAATTGGTCGTGTAGGTCTGGCCGGCAGCGAGCGGCGACGTCACCTCGGGATTGCCGGAATCCCAGTTCCAGATCAGCGCGCCGCTATTGATGTCGAAGGCGCGGATGACGCCGGATTGTTCCTCGGTCGAATAATTGTCGTTCACCGCTCCGCCGACGATGATCTTGCCGGCCACCGCCACCGGCGGCGAGGTGGAATAATAATAGCCGGCCGGATTGTAGCGCATGCCGGTTTCCAGATGCAGCACGCCCTGGTCGGCAAAGCTGGTGCAGATCTTGCCGTCCGCCGCATCGAGCGCGATCAGCCGGGCGTCCGATGTCGGCAGATAGATACGTTCGGCGCAGGGCTGGCCGGCGGCGACGGTTGAATCGGCATAATAGGTGACGCCGCGGCAGGTCTGGTGCTGCCGGTTGGAATTCATGCCCGAATTGGCGTCGTATTTCCATTTCTCCTTGCCGGTCTTGGCGTCGAGCGCGATCGCCCAGTTGTGCGGCGTGCAGAGATAGAGGGTGTCCTTCACCTTGAGCGGCGTCATCTGATAGGTCGTTTCGCTGATATCCTCCGGCCGTTTGACGTCGCCGGTCTGGTATCGCCAGGCTTCCTTGAGGGTGGAGACATTCTGAGCGGTGATCTGGTCGAGGGGCGAATAACGCTGGCCGAAAGGCGTGCGGCCGTACTGGTGCCATTCACCATCCGGCACGCTGCCGCCGAAGGCGGGGTTGGCGGCAACCTTATCGGCCGGCAGCTCGCCGGCGAGATCGTGCGGGTCTCTGGTCATCGAATAGACGGCGACGAGGATGGCGAGGATAACAGGCACGGCGAGAGGCCAGGGATTGGCGCCATAGGTGAAGCCGGTCGGGCTGCGCAGGCCGAGCGGCCGGCGGATCCACGGCGTCAGCAGCCAGAGCCCGAGCAGGATGATCATGCCGCCGCGCGGACCGAGCTGCCACCAGTCGAAGCCGACCTCCCAGACCGCCCAGGCGAGCGCCACGATGACCAGCGCCGCATAGACCCAGAGCGCCACCGCCTTGCGCATCAGAAGCAGCCCGGCGGTGATCAGAAATATCAGGCCGGCGAACAGATAGAAGATACTGCCGCCGAGCGTGACGAGCCAGAACCCGCCGCCGCCGAGCGTCAACCCGATGATAATGAAAAAAATGGAGGTGATGACGATCGCCATAAGGGCTGTCTCCCGCTTGATCTAGCCGGGTGGAGGTCGGCGGAAAAACCCCGCCGATCAGGCAGATAGCGCGAAGGAGATGCCTTTCAACGGCAGCATTTGCCGCAGGCCGTCGTCACGGTACGGTTGTATCGGGCCAGGCCGTAGGGGCGGATGGCGGTGGGTCCGGCTGCCGGATTGCTGCGCGCAAACGGGAAAAGTCGCGCTCACGTCCCGCAGAAGGTCGCAAGCACCCGTTCGTTCGGCTTCGGCGGTTCCAGATAGGCGGCAAAGCCCGGCTGGTCCTCATAGGGTTTGGAAAGAACGGCAAGCAGCGCTTCGAACAGCGAGAAATCGCCGTTCTCGACCGCGGCCTCGATCGCCTGCTCGACCCGGTGGTTGCGCGGAATGAAGGCCGGATTGACGCGGCGCATGGCAATGGCGCGTTCGGCTGCGGTCTGCGGATCGCGCGACAGTCTCTCGCGCCATTGTGCAAGCCAGGCGCGGCAGGCCTCCGCTTCGCGGAAGCTTGCCGCAAAGGTGGGCTCTGCGGCGGCGTCGCCGGCAAGATCCGACAGCCGCCGGAAGGCGAGGGTGAAATCGGCGCCCTGCGCCTGCATCAGCGACAGCAAGGCCTGCACCAGTTCGAGGTCGCCGTCCTCTTCGCCGGCAAGCCCGATTTTGTCTCGCATGCCGGCCAGCCAATGCGCCTGGAAGCGTTCGCCATAGGCCCGGATCACCCCATTCGCCTTGTCGACGGCGCCATCCGGCTCTTCGTCGATCAGCGGCAGCAGCGTTTCGCCGAGCCTTGCAAGGTTCCACTGGCCGATGCCTGGCTGGTTGGCATAGGCATAACGGCCATGCTGGTCGATCGACGAGAAGACGGTCGCCGGGTCATAGGCATCCATGAAGGCGCAGGGGCCGAAATCGATGGTCTCGCCGGAAACGGTCATATTGTCGGTGTTCATCACGCCATGGATGAAGCCGACATGCAGCCAGCGGGCGATCAGCGCGGCCTGGCGGTCGCAGACCGCCTCGAACAGCGAGAGATAGGGATTGTCAGCCGCCTTCAGCGCGGGATAGTGCCGGTCGATCACATAATCGGCGAGCGCCCGAACACCCTCGGTATCGCCTCTTGCTGCAAAGAACTGGAAGGTGCCGACCCGGATATGGCTGGCCGCGACGCGGGTGAAGACTGCGCCCGGCAGTACCTCTTCGCGATAAACAGGCTCGCCGGTCGTCACCGCCGCCAGCGCCCGCGTTGCCGGAATGCCGAGCGCAAACATCGCCTCGCTGATGATATATTCGCGCAACACCGGCCCGATTGCCGCACGCCCGTCGCCGCGGCGGGAAAAAGGCGTCGGCCCGGCGCCCTTCAGCTGGATGTCGAAGCGCCTACCGCCGCGGTCGACCACCTCGCCGAGCAGGATGGCGCGCCCGTCGCCGAGCTGCGGCGAGAAACCGCCGAACTGATGGCCGGCATAGGCCATCGCCAGCGGTTCGGCCCCTTCGGGAACGAGATTGCCGGAAAAGATCGCCGCACCATCGCGGCGCAGCGTCTCGACGTCGAGCCCGAGTTCGGCGGCCAGCGGCTCGTTCAGCTTGATCAGCCAGGGCTCCGCCACCGGCGTCGGCACTTGCGGCGCGAAGAAGCGCTGCGGCAAGCCGGCATAGCTGTTGCTGAACGGAAAGGCCGCACCGGGCCGGTTTGTCTCAAGGGCGGAGGTCATGCTTCATAGGTAGGGCCGGGGCGTCTGCGGCGCAAGCCGCTCATGACCTTCACGAAGATCAGGCCGATGCAAGCAATCGTGATCCGCCTTGACCTCGCGTCAAAGCAGCTTTGCCACAAAGGACATAGCGCCGCCATGATCTGAGGCGTATAGCAAATCGTCTCCCCTTGGCCTTGTGCCAGTCATATCAGCGGCCTTGCTGCCTCGTGTGCTCCGCCGCGCCACCGCGAGTGATTCCGGACGATGTCGGATCAGATTTACCAGGCGCCGATGGTTCGGCGCGCCGCGCCCAATTTCAGGGTGATCGCGATGATTATCGCGAGCGCGATGCTGATGGAAAACATCGACGCGACCGTGCTGGCGACCGCGCTGCCCACCATGGCGCGCGATTTCGCCGTCAGCGCGCCCGCCATGTCGATCGCGCTGACCTCCTATCTCTTGAGCCTGGCGATCTTCATTCCGGCGAGCGGCCGGATGGCCGACAGTTTTGGCTCGCGCACCGTCTTCCGCGCCGCCATTGCGGTTTTCGTCATCGGCTCCATCCTCTGCGCGCTGGCGCCCACCCTGTCCTTCCTGGTGCTGGCGCGGCTGCTGCAGGGCATAGGCGGCGCGATGATGATGCCGGTCGGGCGCCTAGTGCTGATGCGCAGCGTCGCTCGCAAGGATATGGTCAGCGCCATGTCCTGGCTGCTGGTGCCGGCGCTGATCGGCCCGATCGTCGGCCCGCCGCTCGGCGGTTTCTTCGTCACCTATCTCGACTGGCGCTGGATCTTCTACATCAACGTGCCGATCGGCATCATCGGCATGATCTTCGTCTCGATCTACATCGACGAGGTGAAGGGCAAGGCAAGCGGGCCGTTCGATACGATCGGCTTTGTGCTCTCCGGCATTTCGCTCGGTTCGCTGCTCTTCGGCTTCGAAATGTCGAGCCACGAAGGCGAGGGCGCCTTCTCGATATTCCTGATTGCTGTCGGCCTGCTCTTCGGCATCGCCTATCTCAGGCATGCCCGCCGGCATCCGTCGCCGATCATGGATTTTTCGCTGATGAAGGTGCCGAGCTTCGGCACCTCAGTCATCGCCGGTTCTCTGACCCGCATCACCCAGGGCGCGCAGCCCTTCCTGCTGCCGCTGCTCTTTCAGATCGGCTTCGGCCTGTCCGCCGCCGCGGCCGGCCAGATCGTCGTCGGCACAGCGCTCGGCTCGCTCGCCATGAAACCGATGGCGCGCTTCGTCTTCAGCCGGCTCGGCTTCCGCCGCAGCCTCGTGCTCAACGGCATCCTCGGCACGGTCGGTTATGCCCTCTGCGCCGCCTTCCGGCCGGATTGGCCGATGCCGCTGATTTTCGTCGTTCTGGTGCTCAGCGCCTTCTTCCTGTCGTTCCAGTTCACCGCCTATAACACCATTGCCTATGACGAGATCGACAAGGAGCGGATGAGCTCGGCCACCAGTTTCTACACCACCTTCCAGCAGCTTATGCTGTCGCTCGGCATCTGCATCGGCGCCTTGGCGCTGCACGGCTCGATGGCCTTCAACAATGTCGAAACGCCTGATCTGGGCGATTTTTCCACCGCCTTCATCGTCGTCACCCTCATCTCGATCACCGCGACCGTCTGGAACCTGCGCTTCTCGCCGACCGCTGGCGAGGAGATCAGCGGCTATAAGGCCAGACGGACGAAGGTGGCTGGAGAAACAAAGGCTTGACGCGCGTCGCTTGAATCAAATTCTGCGCCTCGCACTCAGTCCTTGTTCTCCATGCCGGCCGCCAGTTCCGCAAGCTTGCGGACGGTGTTGAGATTACGCGAGGTCCCGGGCTTCAGCGCCGGCAGCTTCAGTTTCGAGCGGCCGGAGCCATTGGGATAATGCACATAGATCTCCCGGCCGGCGAGCTTCGCCTCTTCGCCATCGGGCGCCACCATTTTATCAAGCGTATCGGCGGATGCCTTTTCGGGCAGGAAGCAGACGAGCAGGAAGTTCGGCTTGGCGTCGGGGAAGGGCGCGCCGGCGGCAATCGCCTCGAGTTCTTTCCGGCTGCGCACCATAACGCCCGGGCGTTTGCCCATCTTCTGCCCGAGCGCCTCGTCGAGCTTTTCCTCGACTGCCGTTTCTGTCTCATTCGAGCGGAACAGCACATTGCCGCTCTGTATGTAAGTTTTCACGTCGGTAAAGCCGAGGTCTTCGCAGATCGCCTTGAGGTCAGCCATCGGCAAGGCGCCGGTGCCGCCGACGTTTACGGCGCGGAGCAGGGCGATGTAGACGGGCATTTCTTTCTCCGTGGATGGTGTGCCGTGGGACACCCCCCTCTGCCCTGCCGGGCATCTCCCCCACAGGTGGGGAGATTGACTGGGTGCGACGGCTTCCCCAAATAACTGGCCGTCACATGGATCGCAAAATTAGGGCGAGGCATAGCTTCTTGCCGATCTCCCCCCTTGTGGGGGAGATGCCCGGCAGGGCAGAGGGGGGTGCAACACGGCACCCCTAAAGATTTCACATCTTCCCAGCCACCTTGATCGCAAACGCATACTCGAACGCGATCTCTTCCAGCCGCTGGAACCGGCCGGACGCGCCGCCATGGCCGGCGTCCATGTTCGTCTTCAACAGGATCGGCGCTTCACCGGTCGTCTCCTCGCGCAGCTTCGCCACCCATTTGGCCGGCTCCCAATAGGTGACGCGCGGGTCGGTCAGGCCGCCGAGCGCCAGGATCGGCGGGTACGGTTTTGCGCCGACATTGTCGTAGGGCGAGTAGGCTGCGATCTGCTCGTATTCTTCTTTGTTGTCGATCGGGTTGCCCCATTCCGGCCATTCCGGCGGGGTCAGCGGCAGCGTATCGTCGAGCATGGTGTTGAGCACATCGACGAAGGGAACGGCGGCGATGAGGCCGGCGAATTTTTCCGGCGCCATGTTGGCAACCGCGCCCATCAGCATGCCGCCGGCCGAGCCGCCTTCGGCGATGATCTTCGCGTAAGAGGTGAACTTCTGTTGATTCAGATAATCGGCGGCGGCGACGAAGTCCTTGAAGGTATTCGTCTTCTTTTCCATTTTGCCGTCTTCGTACCAGGCAAATCCCTTGTCCTTGCCGCCGCGGATATGGGCGATGGCATAGACGAAGCCGCGGTCGGCAAGCGACAGGCAATTGGTGTTGAAGCTGGCCGGAATGGTGATGCCATAGGCGCCGTAGCCGTAAAGCAGGCAGGGGGCGGTGCCGTCGAGCGGCGTATCCCTGCGATAGAGCAGGGTGACCGGCACCTTCTCGCCGTCCCATGCCGGCGCGAAGACGCGGCGGGTGACGTAGTCGTCGGGATTATGGCCGGACGGCACCTCCTGCGTCTTCAACAGTGTGCGCTCGCGCGTCACCATATTGTAGTCGTAGAGTTGCGACGGCGTCGTCATCGAGGAATAGGAGAAGCGGATGATATCCGTGTCGTATTCCGCCGCTCCCGAAAGCCCCAGCGAATAGGCTTCCTCGGCAAAGCCGATCGCATGTTCCTCGCCGGTCGCCCGGTCGCGGATCATGATCTGCGGCAGGCCGTCCTTGCGTTCCAGCCACAGAAGGTGGCGGGCATAGGCCATGTGGCTGATGATCAATGTGCCGGGCTTGTGGGCGACCACTTCGCGCCAGTTTTCCTTGACCGGATTGTCGACCGGCGCTTCCATGATCTTGAAATCCTTGGCGCCGCCGTCATTGGTCAGGATGTAGAAGACGTCGCCGCCCTCGGTCAGCGAATATTCGATGCCTTCCTCGCGCGCCGCCACCAGCTTCGGTTCGGCGGTGAGATCCTTGGTCGACAGCAGCCGGTATTCGCTGGTCTCGTGGTCGTGAATATCGATATAGATGACATCGTCGAGCAGCGAGCCGCCGACGCCCATGAAAAAGCCGGCATCGGCCTCCTCATAGACCAGCCGGTCTTCCGACTGCGGCCGGCCGACAATATGGTGGAAGACCTTCGACGGCCGGTGGTTCTCGTCGAGCGCCGAATAGAAGAAGCTCTTGCCGTCGGGCGCCCAGACGCCGCCGCCGCCGGTATTTTCGATCCGGTCCGCAAGATCTTCACCGGTCGCGAGGTCGCGCACTTTCAGGGTGAAGAATTCCGAGCCCTTGTCGTCATAGCCCCAGATGCCGCGGCTATGGTCGCTCGTATGGTCGAGGCCGGCGAGGCGGAAATAGGCTTTGCCGGCGGCTTCTTTGTCGCCGTCGAGCAGCACCGTGCGGATCGTCTCGTCGGCAACGTCGCCGTCACGGGCAATCCGGAAATAACGCGGCTGTTCGCCGCCGGTGACGTAGAATGTGCCGTAGGCATAGGCGCCATCCTTCATCGGCACCGAGCTGTCATCTTCCTTGATGCGGCCGCGCATTTCGGAAAACAGCGCCTTCTGCAGCGGCTTGGTGTCCTCCATCGCCGCATTCATATAGGTGTTTTCGGCTTCGAGATGCTGGCGGATCTCGGGGTCGAGGATCGACGGATCCTTGAACATCGCCTGCCAGTTGTCGGCACGCAGCCAGGCATAATCGTCCGTGCGGGTAATGCCGTGGCGCGTATCGGAGACGGGCTTTTTCGGTGCGGCGGGCGGTGTCGGCAGGCTCTTGAAAACGGACAAGGAATTGGCTCCGGTGGGAATGTCGGGTTGGCAAGAGATAGAGGCGCGCCGCCGCCGGATCAAGCGGCAAGGCTGCGCCAAGGGTGCGGATGACCTTCCACAGGCAAGGAGACGGCTCTGCCCGCTTTGCCTTGATGTCACCACAATATTTAAGAATGTCCGCTCTCGCTGAGCGAAATTTGCACATGCCAAGCCCCCGGCAAGCTGCCCGGGGCAGGGTGAAGAATGGACAACAGTAAGGGATTTTCTCCACAATGCCGAAACGTCTGCTCCTGTTCGTATCCCTCCTTGGCCTTGCTGCCCCCGCCTTTGCCGTCGATCCCGCCATCAAGAAGCAGTTGGAAAAACTCGATCCCTCGACCCGGCTGGAACAGAGCTGCGACACCGAGGCGATGAGCCGCATCAACAATGACAGCACCGGCTTCAAGCCCGACAAAGTCATCGCCTATACGTTCAAGGATCCGGTCGCCGGCGACAATTCGCTGCAGGCGCCGGGTGCGGTCTTCCGCAGCAAGGGCGACTGGTACCATCTCTCCTACAATTGCATCACCGGTCCGCAGCATATCAACGTGCGCGAGCTCGATTACCAGATCGGCGACAAGGTGCCGCGCGAGAAGTGGGACAAATATTATCTCTACGATTGATGCCGTGGATTGTTCCGGCGGCTGCGGTGACATCCGGCCACATGGCGCCATGCAGGAACACCCGCTAAAATCGACGGACCCAATCGTAGAAGCCCCGATATGAACCGCATCCTTTTCGCTTCGGCCTTCCTCCTGGCCGCGATATCAGCCGCATCGGCGGACGAATTGCCGTCTGCGCCGCCGATCTCGGCCGCAACAGTTCCGGTCTCGAAGGCGCCGGCTGTAAAACTCGTCGAGCCGCATCTGCATATCGCCCGCTCCAACCTCGCCGGCCATGCCCGCATCGCGCTGACTTTCGATGCCTGCATGGGCCAGGCGGATGAGCGCATTCTTTCGACCCTGGTGCGGGAACGCATCCCGGCAACGATCTTCGTCACCGCCCGCTGGCTGAAGCGCAATCCTGCAGCCCTTGCCGTCTTCCTCGAGAATCCCGATCTCTTCGAGTTGGAAAACCACGGTCAGAACCATATTCCGGCCGTCGACACGCCGACGCTGATCTATGGCATCGCGTCGGCCGGCTCGGCCCAGGCGGTAAAGCAGGAAGTCGAGGGCGGCGCTGCCGCCATGGCCGCGGCCGGCATTCCGGCGCCGCACTGGTTCCGAGGCTCCACGGCCAAATATGACCTTTCCGCCATCGCCGAGATCCGCGCCATGGGTTACCGTATCGCCGGTTATTCGGTGAATGGCGACGGCGGCTCGCTGCTCGGGGCAGCGATCACCGAAAAGCGCATCGCTTCGGCCAAGGACGGCGACGTCGTCATCTCCCACATCAACCAGCCGACCCATGCGGCCGGCGAGGGGGTCGCCAAGGCGCTGGTCGATCTGAAAGCCAAGGGCACCGAGTTCGTCCGCCTCGAGGATGTCGAGGATACCGGCGACGACAAGACGACGGAGTAGTGCGGCGGTTGAAGGTGTGCCGTGCGGCACCCCCCTCTGCCCTGCCGGGCATCTCCCCCACAAGGGTGGAGATTGGCTGGGCGCGGTGGCTTCCCCAAACAACGACCGCATAGCTGCTGCGCTGTGGCAACGAGAGAACGATGGTCCAGCCTCTTGTCGATCTCCCTCCTTGTGGGGGAGATGCCCGGCAGGGCAGAGGGGGTACATGGCACAACAGCCAATGCGAACGTCTACCGCAACTCGTCCCCAATTCCGAACCGATCCTCAAACCGCCGCATCCCCGGTCCCTCCCTGTCGAGCGCGAAATCCTCGAACCAGTCGCGATGCATGCCGGCGAGCATGGCGCCGATCATCTGGGCTGCGAGGTAGGAAAAGGTGATGCCGTTGCCGCCGTAGCCGTAGGCCGCGAATACATGCGGCATCTCGGGCACCGGGCCGATCAGCGGCAGGCCGTCGACCGTCTCGCCGAAGGTTCCGCACCAGGCGTGCTCCACCCGCGTATCCGCCTTCGGCCATAGCCGCTTCATCTTTTCCCGGATTGCCGTGGTCTTTGCCGGCAGCTTGCGGTCGCGCATTTCGGGATCGGTTGTGCCGTCATCCTCACCGCCGGCAACGATGCGGTTGTCGGCTGTCGTGCGCATATAGAGATAGGGATGGTTGTCTTCCCAGATCAGCGCCCTGTCGCGCCAGAAATTTGCCGGATCCTGCGGCACGGTGGCGAGTGCCCAGCTCGAACTGACGCGGTGCAGCTTCGGCATGTCGAAGCCCGGCATCGAATAGCCGGTCGCAAGCACGACATGGCGCGCCTCGATGAGGTGGCCTGCGTCCGTCTGGGCCGTGACGTGATCGCTTTCGCTGTGAAGCGCCGTCACGGAAGCCTTTACCAGCTTCGTGCCGCGCCGAACGGCCATTTCGATCAGCGCCCAGGTCAGGAGCAGCGGGTCGCATTCCGCCGAACTCGGCGAAAAGATCGCCGCATCCCGGTCGATTTCGAACTGGGTGAAGAGATCGGGATGTTCGAGATAGACGCCCGGCAGACCCGCCCGGCGGCGGAGCTGCCGCTCCTCCAGAAGGTCTCGCGCGCCTTCGCGATTGCCAGCAAGATAGAGCGTGTTGCGCGGCCGGAAGCCGCAGGCAATTCCGTTTGCGGCAATCAGCTTGGAAAGGCCGGCGACCGCTGCACCACTGCGGCGGTAGATGCCGGCCGCGCGCTCGAAGCCGTAATAATCCTCAAGCTCGGTCAGCGTGCTGTCGATTTCCCATTGCAGCATCGCTGTGCTCGCCGACGTGCTGCCGAAGCCGGGCTCCTCCCGGTCGATGATCACAACGGAAAAACCGCGCGCCGACAGATGTTCGCCCACCAAAGCGCCGGTGATGCCGCCGCCGATCACCGCCACCTCGACGGAAAAGCTCTGTTCGATCGGCCGCCATTGCGGCCGTATGCCGCTTTTCCCCCAGAGAGACCGGCCGCTGACCATCTGGTCGTGATCGGATTCGTTGAGATCGAGATCGGATGCCACCCACGCCTCCCGTTCAGTTCACTTCGGCAATTGCGGCTGCGGTTTTTCTTCGATCAGCAGTTCATCGATAACAGTCATGACGATGAGCGACAGCGGCAGCGCCAGCATGGCGCCGACAGCGCCCCACATCCATGTCCAGAACAGGATGGCGAGGAAGACGATGAAGGGATTGATTTCCAGCCGCCGTCCCATCACCGCCGGGAAGATCAGGTTCTCCATGAGAAGATGCACGGTGAAGAAAGCTGCGGCCGGCATCAGCCCGGTGAACAGGCTGTCATAGGTGAGGATGCCGGCGATCGCGACGGCAAGCGTCATCAGCGTGATGCCGAGATAGGGGATGAAGCTCGAAAGGAAGGCGAAGAAACCCCAGAGCACCGGCGCCGCCAGCCCGCTGGCATAGGCGATGATCGTCATGACCACGCCGAGCCCGATATAGATCAGCGAGGCCGTGGCGAAATAGAAACCGAGCACCTGTTCGACGCCATTGATGACGCGGATTGCCGCGAGGCGCTGCGTGCGGGTGCGGAAGGTCATGATGATTGCCTTGCGCAGGTTGACCCGGCTGGCGAGGAAGAGCAGCAGCGCCGCAAAGAAGATCATTCCCTGCACCAGTGCCGGCGTCAGGCTGGTGGTCACCACATGCAGCACGTTGCCGGTGTTTTCGATCAGCGCCCCGATCGACATCGGCCCGCTTTCGAATGTCGCCGGCGTGATATGCAGCCACTGGATGCGCTCGAGATAGGGCATGACGCGGTTGATGGTGCGCTCGGCAAAAGCCGGCGCTTCATTGGCGAAAGCCACCAGTGGGCCGGCGAGCGAGTTGACCAGCAGGAAGATCACCAGCGCGACGCAGCTTGACAGCAGGACGGCGTTGGCAAGCCGCGGCACGCCCATCCTGCTGAGTTTTTCCGCCGCCATGCCGAGGATCATGCCGACGACGACGGCAAGGGTGATCGGGATGAGGATCAGCGACATCATGTAGACGGCGGCAAGGCCGAGTATGGCGAAGATACCGATGATCGCCCAGGCCATGCTGATGTCGAGCCCGTCCTTTTCCAGCCGGTGCAGCGGTGGCGGCGGCAGCTCTTCCGCCGTTTCCTTCAGTGTCTGCGCCCAGGCGCTGGTATGGCGTTCGCCGATGGCGATCTTCTTTGCATGTTTGCGGATGCCGTTGGCGATGCCCATGCGGTGAGGTCCCCGAAGCCCCATTGCTTCGCGATGGAAACGCGCTGATGCGGTTCCGGTTCCCTGACCGGGACGGCCGGCCGGCAAGCGGCAGCCGCCGTGCCTTCACGCGGAGGGTTTTGCCGGCATGGCGCCAACCGTTTCAACCGCTATGGCCGAGCCGCTCCGCCGAGAAATCAGGCCGACAGCGTCAGGCCGATGCCCCAGGGATCCCTGAGGAAGGTGCCGCCGTCGCGTTTCTCGCTCTTGATCTCCAGTTCGTCGAGCTTGGCGACCGCCGCATCCAGCGTCGCCTTGTCGTTGAAGCGGATCTTGTAGTCCGACAGTCCGGTCATGTTGGCGGTGCGTGCCGCAGCACCCCGGCTGTTCCAGATATTGGCGGCGATATGATGATGGTAGCCGCCGGTCGCAAAGAAGCTCGCGCCCGGACGGCTCGCCATCAGCTTGAGGCCGAGCACGTCGCGATAGAAGGCGTCTGCGTTCGGAATATCGCCGACCTGCAGATGCAGGTGGCCGATCGCCGTTCCCAAAGCCATGCCGTCCCAGCGGTCTTCGGGCGCGCTGTCATAGAGTGCCTGCAGGTCGAGGCGCAGCGTCGCCATATCGACCATGCCGTCCTGATCGAATTTCCACTGTTCGTGCGGCCGGTCGGCATAGATTTCGATGCCGTTGCCTTCGGGGTCGGAAAGATAGATCGCCTCGCTGACCAGATGGTCCGAAGCGCCGTCGAGCACGACATTGTTATGGGCTGCATGGCGCAGCCAGCGCGCCAGCTCGACCCTGTCAGGCATCAGAAAGGCAGTGTGGAAAAGGCCGGCGGCGTTGCGCGGCGCGATCGCGGCGTTCTTCGCTGTCGTCAGCGTCAGCAGCGGCTGCCCGCCGGCACCCAGCACTTCGCCGCTCGCCGTCTTCTCGATGACCTTCAGGCCGAGCATCGATTGATAGAAGCCGGAAACCAGGCCGAGATCGGTGACGACGAGATGCGACTGGTCGACATAGGCGGGCCGCGTCAGTGCATAGGAAGTTTCGGTCGTCATGGATTGTTCTCCTGTCCTTGATCCGGCCTGTAGAATGGAAGGCGTACCGGCGGTGGCGGCAAAAGTGCCGCCCGCAGCAAGCCCGAGGAAGTTTCGCCGGTTCATTCGCTCTGTCTCCTCGGTTGCCGTACTTGAGCTCTATATGGGGCATTCCGATTGTTCACAGAAGACGCGTTTTTGAGGATGAAGCGTTGAGCAATTGTTGACGATGACTTGCGCCCACTTGATTGCGATCAATGCGATCATATCTTTTTAGAGGAAGCTTATGCATCGCAGTCATGGAGGGAGCCATGTACAGGAAGATCATCGTCGCGGTGGCGCTCGGCGGCATCGAAAAGGGAGAAAAGATCCTCCGCAAGGCGGCGTCCCTGCTCGACGCCGGCGGCGAGATTATCGCCCTCAACGTCATCGAGGATATACCGACCTATGTCGCGGTCGAACTGCCGGCCAATATGGTCGAGGACGCCATGCAGGACAGCCGCGACCAGTTGGAAACGCTGGTCGCCACGACCGGTATTGCGGCAACCGTCGAGATCCGCAACGGCCCACCCGCCAAAGCGATCATCGCGACTGCCGAAAGCCATGGAGCCGACCTGATCATCGTCGCCTCGCATGTTCCGGACTTTTCCAACTACTTCATCGGCGCCACCGCCGACCGGGTCGTGCGCCATGCCAAATGCTCGGTGCTGGTCGACCGGCAAAAGATCTGATGTGCGGCAGGTCTTGCAGCCTGTCACGAAGATTTACCGCCTGTGCGCTTAGCCCCAGTTGCGCGCCCGTCTGTTCGATGAGACGATTACAGGCGGGGGTCCAACACGGATTGGCGTGCATGGCCGAGTTCAACGGTATTCGCTGGGTCTACGACAAATATGAACTGATCGCCGACGGCATCGTCCATGGCGTCGGTCTCGTGCTGGCGCTGATCGGCGCCACCGTGCTGATCTTCTATGCCACGCTCTGGAGCTCTTACGGCGCGCTCGCCGCGGCCTGGATCTATGGTGTCGGGCTGGTGCTGACGCTCGCCATTTCCTTTTCCTACAATGCCTGGCCGGTCTCGCCCACCAAATGGTACCTGCGCCGCTTCGATCATTCGGCGATCTTCCTGCTGATCGCCGCCACCTACACGCCCTTCCTCCAGCGCGGCGCCGACGATCCGCTGCTCTTCTTCATGCTGGTGGCGATCTGGCTGTTCGCCGCCGCCGGCATCGTGCTGAAATGCGTCTTTCCCGGGCGTTACGACCGTCTGGCCATCCTGCTCTACCTCGCCATGGGCTGGAGCGGCGTGCTGGTGGCCGGGCCAGTCGCCGCGCGCATTCCCTCCGCCTCGATGCTGCTGATCGTCATCGGCGGCGTCATCTATTCGCTCGGCGTCATCTTCCATGTCTGGGAGAAGCTGCGCTTCCAGAACGCCATCTGGCACGGTTTCGTCGTTACCGCCGCAGCCGTGCATTATTCGGCCGTCTTCACCTGTTTCAGCCTGTCGGCGTCAGGCGTCTGACATTAACTGTTCCCAAAGCCGTCGTTTACATCTTCGGGAGGGGCGCGTATGCCATCCCGGCAGTCAATTCGAGCCGGGCAATCATGACAGACGCCGTTCTCCTCCGCGACGCCAGCGAAGCCGATCTTTCCGCGATCCGCGATATCTACAACCACGCCGTCGAACACACGACGGCAATCTGGAACGATACGCTGGTCGATCTCGACAACCGCCGGGAATGGATGAAGGCGCGCAAGGCGCGCGGCTTTCCGGTCATCGTCGCCGAACTCTCGGGCAAGGTCGCAGGCTACGCCTCCTATGGCGATTGGCGGGCCTTCGACGGCTATCGCCACACGGTCGAGCATTCCGTCTATGTCGACAAGGATTGCCGTGGCGCCGGCATCGGCGAGCGCCTGATGCGGGAACTGATCGTCCGTGCCGCGGCCGGCAATATCCATGTGATGATCGCCGGCATCGAGGCCGAGAATACCGCCTCGATCCGGCTACACGAAAAGCTCGGCTTCCGCATCGCCGGCCGATTTTCGGAAGTCGGCACCAAGTTCGGCCGCTGGCTCGATCTGACCTGCATGGAGCTTCGCCTGCCTCCGGCCTGATCCGGCAACTCCCGGCAACCCTTTGTGAAGGCGTTCGCCATCTTTTTATTGTAGTCTGAGCTGTGTAAGAAAGGCGAGGCAGCCTGCTTCGCGAGAGGCGGCTTCAGAACGGCATGCCCGAAATGTCGTGCCCGAAAATGCCCTGATGTCATGGAGGTGAACAGTTCAATGGCAATGCACGGATCGTCACTCGGTCTCCTTGCCCTCGTCCTTCTGGCATTTCCGCCGGTTGCCGCCCGGGCCGCCGATTGCGGCAGCCTGGCCTCACCGAAGCTCGACTGGCAGGAATGCACCAAGAAAAACCTGATGCTGCAGGGCAGTGATCTCGAAGGCGCCAATCTCATCGGCACCGATTTCTCGCTGACCGATCTGGCCGGCGCCAACTTCAAATCCGCCAATCTCGAGAAGGCAACGCTGGTGCGCGCCTCGCTCGAGGGCGCCCATGCCGAAGGCGCCAACTTCGCCAAGATCGAGGCCTATCGCGCCAGCTTCGCCAATATTATCGGCGAAGGCGCCAGCTTCGCCGGCGCCGAGCTGCAGCGGGCCAATTTCGCCGGCGCCCGGCTTGCCGGCGCGAGTTTCGAAAAGGCCGAGCTCGGCCGCGCCGATTTCGACAAGGCGGTGCTGACGGGAACGAAATTCTCTTTCGCCAATCTCTCCCGCGCCGATCTCTCCGGCGCCGCCTTCGAAGGCCCGGCAATGTTCGAGCGCGCCTTCATGTTCCTCACCCGCATCGAGGGGCTTGATCTCTCGGCCGCATCCGGGCTCGAACAGGCCCAGATCGACCTCGCCTGCGGCGATGCCTCGACCAAACTCCCTGCCGGCCTCTCCGTTCCGACAAGCTGGCCATGCCCTGCCGAGCACGAATGATCGGGCAGATTCGCTCAGCGTCGATGTGGTTTGCCCCTCACCCTAGCCCTCTCCCCGTAAAAACGGGGAGAGGGGACGTGCCCTGCGAGACGTGGGAGAGGGACCGAGAGGTTGCGGCATATCCCCTTCTCCCCGTCAGAACGGGGAGAAGGTGCCGGCAGGCGGATGAGGGGCCGGTCTGGGCTCATCGCATCCGGATGAGCCGCTTGCCGATTGCAGGGCAGGCGCTTACTTCCCCGCCTCGAACACCATGGAATGTCCATTGATGCAGTAGCGCAGGCCGGTCGGCGGCGGGCCGTCGGGGAAGACGTGGCCGAGATGGGCTTCGCAGCTGCCGCAGCGGATTTCGGTGCGCACCATGCCGAAGGCCGTGTCGCGATGTTCGGTCACTGCATCGGGTGATACCGCTTCGAAATAGCTCGGCCAGCCGCAGCCGGCATCGAATTTGGTGTCGGAGCGGAAAAGCGGTGCATTGCAGCCGACGCAGCGGTAAAGCCCGGTCTCGAAGGAATCCCAGTAGGGGCCGGTGAAGGCGCGCTCGGTGCCGTGCTGGCGGGTGATGCGGTATTGCTCGGGAGTGAGCTGTTCTTTCCATTCCGCATCGGTTTTATGGATCTTGGCGGTGGTTGCAGTTTCGGACATGCCATGCTCCTTTCGCCAGGGGCGGTTCCGTTTTGCGAGAAAATGTGGTGCGCCATCGCCGATTCATCAAGCCTTGGGCACCATCCTGCCCAATTCGCCGTGTACCGCTTTTGGAGGAGGACGCTTGCTCTTACATCCGTTAGGGGTTTTCTGTTAGGGTTAATGTTACGTGCATTGGGGAATCACTGGTGTTTGAAGCAGCAATTGTCCTGCTCTACGGCCTCGTCGCTCTGGCGGCCGTGGCGGTCACACTGTTGGAAGGCTGGGCCAACCATGACGGCTTGACGCTCCATCGTCTCGCCGGGCTGTTCGCCTGCCTGATCTGGCCGCTGACGCTTCTGGTCTTCGTCCTGCACGGCTGCCTCGCCCGGCTGCTGACGCGTTTTTCCCGGACGACGGCCTGACGGCGGCCCGGACGGCAGCCTGATGCCGGCCCGGACGGCAGCCTGACGACGGCCTGATTGGCTTCGCCCTCTGGGCGAAATCGCTTGAGACGCTCTCCTGTTTCGCCTAAGTCAGAAGACAGGCCGGTTTTCGCTGGCGCTTCGTTTACCGCGGTTGGGGAGGAGACATGGCCGATGTCACGGCTCTGACATTTCTGGCCCTGTGTCTGCCGCTTGCCGGCGCTCTTGCCGCCCCCTTCGTCATCCGCGTCTTCGGCGCCAACGGCGCCTGGCTGCTGGCGATCGCGCCCTTCTTGGCCTTCCTGCATTTCCTGCGTTTCATTCCTCAGATCGCGCGCGGCGAGGTCGTCACCGGCGGTTATGCCTGGGTGCCGAGTTTCAATCTCTCCTTCTCCTGGTTCCTCGACGGCCTGTCGCTCGCCTTCGCGCTGCTGATCACCGGCATCGGCACGCTGATCGTGCTTTATGCCGGCGGCTACCTCAAGGGGCACAAGGATCTGGGCCGCTTCTTCTCCTTCATCTTCCTGTTCATGGGCGCCATGCTCGGCGTCGTCGTTTCCGACAGTTTCCTGATGCTCTTCGTCTTCTGGGAACTGACATCGATCACCTCCTTCCTGCTGATCGGCTTCGATCACGAGCGCGCGGCGGCCCGCCGCGCTGCCCTGCAGGCCTTGGTGGTGACCGGCGGGGGAGGGCTCTGCCTGCTCGCCGGCTTGCTGATCCTCTGGAACATCACAGGCGTCACCCGGATGTCGCAGCTCATGGCATTTGGCGATCTCCTGCGCGAAAGCCCCGCCTATCTCGCTGTCCTCATCCTGGTCCTGGGCGGCGCCTTCACCAAGTCGGCGCAGTTTCCCTTCCATTTCTGGCTGCCGAACGCCATGGAGGCGCCGACGCCGGTATCGGCCTACCTGCATTCGGCCACCATGGTGAAGGCCGGCGTCTATCTGCTGATGCGGCTCAACCCGGTGCTGGGAGCGACCACCGCCTGGGAAATCCTTCTGCCCTTCTTCGGCGGGCTGACGCTGGCGGTCGGCGCCGCGCTTGCCATCGGCCAGACCGACCTGAAGCTCAAGCTCGCCTATACCACCGTTTCCTCGCTCGGCCTGCTGGTCATGCTGATCGGTTTCGGCTCGGAACATGCGGTGGCGGCGGCGGCGCTCTATCTGGTGGCGCATTGCCTCTTCAAGGGCGCGCTGTTCATGGTCGCCGGCATCATCGATCACGAAACTGGCACGCGCGATATTACCAGGCTCGGCGGCCTGATGCGGGCGATGCCGCTGACATCAATCATCGCAGTTGCGGCGGCGTTCTCCATGGCCGGCCTGCCGCCCTTCTTCGGCTTCCTCGCCAAGGAGGAGATCTATACGGCATTGGTCGGCGGCGATGTCCGCGCGCTGACTCTCACCGCCATCACCGTCTTCGGCAACGCGCTGATGTTTGCCGTCGCCTTCGCTGTCGGGCTGAAACCCTTCCTCGGCAAGCCGCTGGAGACACCGAAACACCCGCACGAAGCGCCCGTCCTGCTCTGGCTCGGCCCGGCCATTCTCGCTGCCCTTGGCCTGTTTGCTGCGGTCTTTTCGAATTTCACCCACGCCGTCCTCTCCTCGCCGATCGCCGCCGCCATCCGCCAGACCCCCGCCAGCATCGACGTTTCGCTGGCGCTGCATCCAGGCCTGCCCCTGGCACTCTCCGCCCTGACCATACTGCTCGGCATCGGCGTGTACTGGCAGCTCGCGCCCGCCCGCTCGGCGATGGTCAGTTTCCTCAGCGCGGCCGGGCGCGGCCCGGATCATGGTTTCGACCTTGCCGTATCGGGGCTTGTCCGCTTCGCCGGCCGGCTCATGCGTGTCCTCCAGCCGGGGCGGCTGGAGATCTATGTCACCTGCACCTTCCTCGCAGTCGCCGCCGTCCTCATCATTCCCCCTGTCGTCCATGGCGAACTGCCGCGCCCTCCCGCCTGGCCGGCCGACGTCAGGCCCCATGAATGGGCGGTCTTGCTGATTGCCGCCTTCGGCCTTGCCGCCGTGCTTGTCGCCCGCGACCGGCTGACGGCGATCGTCTCGCTCGGCATCCAGGGCTTTGCCGTCGCCATCATCTTCCTGCTGTTCGGCGCACCGGACCTGGCTTTCACGCAGTTCATGGTCGAAACCCTGTCGGTGGTCATCCTCGCCCTGGTCATGACCAGGCTCCGCCTCTCGCCGGGCGATCGGCGCCCGCTCGCACACAGGCTCTTCGACGGCGCGCTTGCATTGGCCTGCGGCCTCGGTTTCACGCTTCTGCTGATGCGGGCAACACAGGCGCCGTTCAACGATGCGCTGACGCTCTTCTTCAACGCCTATTCGAAATCGATCGCCCACGGCGCCAATGTCGTCAACGTCATTATCGTCGATTTCCGCGGCACCGACACGCTAGGCGAAATCGCCGTTGTCGCGGTCACCGGCCTTGCCATCCTGGCCCTGATCCGCATCCGCGCCGGCAGCGAGCGCAAGCTTGCCGCCAATGATCCCACGCTGGAGGCGGAGGGCCGATGAACACCCTGATCTTCCGCACCATCGCGCCGTTCCTCACCACGCTGATGCTGCTTTTTTCGGTTTTCGTGCTGTTGCGCGGCCACAACGAGCCGGGCGGCGGCTTCATCGGCGGGCTGATCGCCGCCTCGGGACTGGCGATCTACGGCATTGCTCTCGGCGTCGCCGCCGTTCGCCGGGCGCTGTTCTTCCATCCGCTGTCGATTGCCGGCTTCGGCCTGCTGCTGTCGACGGTATCAGGTCTTCTTTCCCTGTTTTTTGCCGTTCCCTTCATGACCGGCCTGTGGATCTATCCGGATCTCTTCGGTCTCGAAGTGCCGCTGTCGAGCGTCATGCTCTTCGATGTCGGCGTTTATCTCGTCGTCTTCGGGGCCATCACCTCGATCGCCCTGGCACTGGAAGAAAAGGAGATGGAATGATGGAGCCGCTTCTTTCGATCCTCGTCGGCCTGTTTTTTGCCGCCGCCATCTATCTCCTGCTGTCGAAATTCACGATCCGCATCATGCTCGGCATTGCCATCCTCGGCAATTCGGTCAACCTGCTGCTCTTTACATCGGGCCGGTTGACGCGCGAAGTGCCGCCGATCATCCCGGCGGGTCTCGACAGCCTGCCCGCCGGCGCGGCCAACCCGCTGCCGCAAGCCCTCATCCTGACGGCGATCGTCATCTCCTTCTCCTTTTTTGCCTTCCTGCTGGTGCTGACCTACCGCGCCTATCAGGATCTCGGCACCGACGACACCAGCCAGATGCGTGCCGCCGAGCCCGACGACCGGCCGCTGCCGCCATTGGGGTATTGATGCGGATGTCGGTGCTGGTGGTTACCCCCCTCTGCCCTGCCGGGCATCTCCCCCACATGGGGGGAGATCGGCAAGACGCATCGGCTTCGCGAAATCTTGATCCTGCGCCAAGCGGCTTCGGCCATTTCAGGCGTTCGATTGGGGCAAGAGGGCGCCCACAGCCGATCTCCCCCCTTGTGGGGGAGATGCCCGGCAGGGCAGAGGGGGGTATCCCACGGCACGCCCTCTGCGTGACCGGAGGCCGCCCCTGATGGCCGCCCCAACCGTCGACCTCTCCGCCGCCCTGATCACCGCCCCGGTGCCGATCGGTCATTGGCTCGCTGTCCTGCCGGTCGTCCATTGCATCGCGCTCGGCGCCGTCCTGCTGATGCTGCGCGCCTATCCCCGCCTGCAGGCCGGGCTTGCCATAGCGGGCCTTGCGGGCCTGGTGCTGATCGATGCGGCGTTGCTTGCCAAGGTCGCCGCCGAAGGACCACTCACCATGGTGATGGGGCGCTGGCTGCCGCCTTTCGGCATCGCCTTCACCGTCGATCTCCTCGGTGCGCTGCTGGCTTTCACCTCGGCCCTTGCGGCACTCGCCGGCGGCATCTATGCGCTGGCCGATATCGGTGAAAGTGGCCGCCGTTACGGCTTCTTCCCGCTGCTCGTGCTGCTGATGGCCGGCGTCAGCGGCGCCTTTCTCACCGGCGATGTCTTCAATCTCTACGTCTGGTTCGAGGTGCTGCTGATTTCCTCCTTCGGGCTGATCATCCTCGGCTCCGAACGCGAACAGATCGACGGCGCGCTGAAATATGCGGTGCTGAACCTGATCGCCACGACGCTGTTCCTGATCGGCGTCGGCATCCTCTATGCCGCCTTCGGCACGCTCAACATGGCCGATATCGCCGCAAGGGCGGGGGATTTGCGCGGCACGGCGCCGCTGATGACGCTGGCGAGCCTTTTCCTGCTTGCCTCCGCCATGAAGGCCGCCGCCTTCCCCGTTAATTTCTGGCTGCCCGCCGCCTATCATACGCCGCGCATCGTCGTCTCGGCGCTGTTTGCCGGCCTGCTCACCAAGGTCGGCATCTACGCACTGATCCGGGTGATGGTCATGCTGCTGCCGGTGGAAGGCGAAGAGCTCAGCCTGGTGATCGCGCTCGCCGCCGCCGCGACCATTATCGTCGGCGCTCTCGGCGCGCTTGCGGAAAACGATATCCGCAGACTGTTCGGCTATATCGTCATTTCAGGCATCGGCAATATGCTTGCCGGCGTCGCCCTCGGGGGCTCCGGCGGCGGCATCAGCGGCGCGGTCTTCTATGCGCTCCATTCCATGGTGCTGATGACGGCGCTTTATCTCACAGCCGGCGAGATCGCCCGGCGTGGCGGCGGCTTTGCGCTGTCAGATCTCGGCGGCCTCTATCGGCAAAGCGGCGGCTTTACCGCGCTCTCCCTCGTGCTCTTCCTGGCCGCCTGCGGCCTGCCGCCCTTTTCCGGCTTCTGGCCGAAAGTCATTCTCGTCAAGGCCGCGCTCGATCTCGGTGCCGGGTGGCTGGCGGCAGCAATCCTTGCCGGCGGTTTTCTGACGACGATCGCCTTCGGCCGCCTTTTCCTGTTCGCCTATTGGCGCCCGGCGCCGGTCGTACGGACGCCGTCGAAAGCCGGATGGCGCACCGGCCTGCCGCTTGCCGCACTGACAGCTCTGGTCATCGGCTTCGGCATCCTGCCGGAACGGCTGCTGGCGCTGTCGCAAGCGGCTGCCGCCGGCCTTGCCGACCCGCAGGCCTATCTTCATTCGGTCTTTCCTGGAGGCGTACGATGATCGCCTTTCTCTTCAACCTGCTGCTGGCCATTGCCTGGGTTTCTCTGACCGGCAGCGCCTCGCTGCATAATCTCGTTTTCGGTTTCCTGCTCGCCGCCGTGGCGATCATCATCATCCGCGAGCCCTTCGGCGGCAAAGGATATATCCGCCGTGTCTGCCTGGTGCTTTCGCTTGCTGCGCTGTTCCTGAAGGAATTGTCGCTGTCGGCCTGGAAGGTCACGCTCACCGTCCTTTCGCCCGATATGAAGTTGAAACCCGGTATTTTTGCTTTTCCTCTGACGGTGACGAGCGATTTCGAGATCACCTTGCTCGCAAACCTGATTACCCTGACGCCCGGCACGCTTTCGGTCGACGTCTCCAGAGATCGCCGCACGCTCTATGTCCACGCGCTCGATTGTTCCGATCCCGAGACTGCCAAGCGCGATATCGCCAATGGTTTCGAGCGCAAGATCATGGAGGCCTTCCGGTGATCACACCTGCCGACATCGTCGCTGTCGCATCCTCGGCCGCCCTCGTCATCCTCGGCGTGGCGCTGATTCTGACTGTCTGGCGCGTCGTTGCCGGCCCGACCTTGCCGGACCGGATCCTTGCCCTCGATATGCTGACCGGCATATCAATCGGTCTCATCGCCGTCATCGCGGTCAAGACAGGCTTTTCGCTCTACATCGATATCGCCATCTCGCTCGGCCTCGTCGGCTTCCTGGCGACCGTCGCCTTCGCCCGATTCGTGCTGTCGCGCGGCAACATCCAATCGCCGGCGTCCACATCTTCGGCAAAGATCAGCTCTCCGGCAAAGGCCAATGCAAAAAAGCGTCATGGGGGAGGGAAGAAGCGATGATGGATTATATCCTTGCTGCCGTCACCGCTCTGCTGCTGATCGCCGGCGCGCTCTTTGCGCTTTCGGCGGCGATCGGCCTGGTCAGGCTGCCCGATCTCTATACCCGCATGCACGCGGCCTCGAAGGTGGGAACGGTCGGCTCCGGCCTGCTGCTGCTGGCCGCCGGCCTCTATTCCGAGGACCTGGCGATTCTCGCCCGCGCCGTTGCCGGCTTCGTCTTCCTGTTGCTGACGGCGCCGGTTTCCGCCCATCTGCTGGCGAGAGCCGCCCACCTTTCGGGATATCGGCTCGGCGCCGTCTCGGTGCGCGACGATCTCGGCAAGCGCTGAGCCTATGCCGTTTCGCTGCTTTACCAGATTTATGCAAAACTTATGCACAGGAAGCTGTGAGTAAAGCTTGCCCAAGCGTGCCTTAATTCTTCATCCGTCATTTTTTCTCAAGAAAAACGACAAATAATAATTGGCCTTTTGGCCAAACGATGCTATTTGAAAATGCAAGTAGAGTTCTGATTGTGAATTACAATCGTACTGCTTCCAAGTCCCTCAGTTTTGATTTTTCATGTCTAACTGAGGCCATCGCCTGGGGCATGACGTAGTGGTTTGCAGTCAGGCAGTATAAGAACAGGTCTCGCTCTTCGGAATCTAGGGGTGGATTTCGCGTTTTTCGAAACAGAAGGTCGCTTCCCGTGCTTTTGCTGTTCGCTTCTACGAGGCGGGTCTTTGGCGTGTCAGTCAAAGGCCGTTTGAGCATGCTAACAGGAGAAAAAATATGACGGATATGGCGACCGGCAATGCGCCGGAGCTGCTTGTGGAACTGACGGCCGACATCGTCGCGGCTTATGTCAGCAACCATGTTGTCCCGGTCAGCGACCTGGCTAATCTGATTTCCGACGTGCATTCGGCACTGAGCAACACGTCCGTACCGCAGCCTGCTGCGGCTGTCGTCGAAAAGCAGAAGCCTGCAGTTTCTGTCCGCAAGTCCGTACAGGACGAGCAGATCACGTGTTTGGAATGCGGCGGCAACTTCAAGTCCCTCAAGCGTCACCTGATGACGCATCACAGCCTCTCGCCGGAAGAATACCGCGAGAAGTGGGACCTGCCGACCGATTACCCGATGGTCGCGCCCGCTTATGCCGAAGCGCGTTCGCGCCTGGCAAAGGAGATGGGCCTTGGCCAGCGCCGCAAGCGCGGCCGCGGCTGAGCTTTCGAAAGCATCGACGTCAAAAGCCGGGCCTTGTGTCCGGCTTTTTTGTGTGCCGTTTCAAGGCGATGACAATAATCACCCAGTATTTCGCGCCGCCGGAAATGATTCGAGCAGGTGCTCGGGATAATGTGAGCGATCCCCATCTTATGCTTTGCCGGCGGGCTTCGAATGGCTGCTATACTATGAGCAGGTGGTAATATACTCGATTCGGCAGGAGCGCTTTCCGAATCGATTGGCCCGCCTCTCAAAGTCGATCGGCTGCGGTCGCCTTCAGGCCGCGGCGCGAACCCTGGCTTCTTCCCGGATCCTGTTGACCATCGACCGCAGCCCGTTCGACCGCTGCGACGACAGGTTCTCCACCAGGCCGATCTTCGAGAAAATCTCGAAGGCATCGAGACCGGCGATCTCCGCTGCCGTCTTGCCGGAGTAGGTGGCAAGCACGATGGCGACAAGGCCGCGCACGATATGGGCGTCCGAATCACCCTCGAACTCCATGACCGGGTTATCGGGATTGCCGGTCGCATGGGTCACCAGCCAGACCTGGCTGGCGCAGCCCATCACCTTGTTTTCGGAGGTGCGCTTCTCCTCGGCGAGTTCCGGCAGCGCCTTGCCGAGTTCGATGACATAGCGGTAGCGGTCTTCCCAATCGTCCAGGAAGGTGAAGTCGTCGATGATCTGGTCGAGGGATGCCATGGGAAAGCCTTTCAATCTTACCAGTGCATATAGGTGAAAGACCCGCGGATTTGAACCGTTAAAGCAATTTCGGGAAAAGTGTGACGCGGTTTGTCAGGCAAAGCGCACAGCGGTTTTGCCGGGATTGCATCGATAGAGAAAGAAACGCCGTGAGGGATGGGCATCCTCACGGCGCAGCAACATGCTGAAATTAAACAGGGCAGGCACGTCAGGCATGGGGCATTTCCGCGTCATGCGGACCACCGATGCAAGCTGGAAAAAATGGCACGGTGACGGGCGGGTGCCCGCCAGAAATTTCGTCAGATCGCCGGCTTCGGTGTCGGCAGCGGGATCGCGCCGGTGACCACGGTCTGGGCTTCGTCATCGACCGGCGGACGGTACGGCATCGGCTGGTTCAGCGCTGCCTTTGCCTCGCGCGCCTTCTCCTGAAGGGCGGGTGCCGCCAGCGACGGCATGTTGAGGGCGACCGGCGCCTGCGATGCGGCAGGTTTTGCCGTCGTCGTCGCCTCGTCCTTGAACTGGCTGTCGAGAAGTTCGTAAGCGACGCGGGCGCCTTCACGGGCCCGGTAGCCGAGCGCAGTGATGGTTTCGGCGCCCTTGGTGCAGACCTCGGGTTTTTCCGAGCACATGCCCGTCAGATAGTCATAAGCGCCGCTTGCCGCCGTGAACGCGTCGGAAAGCTGCAGGTGCGGGCCGCCCGCCAGCGTGTCGGAACTCTCCGTGCTGAAGACGGACAGAAGCACGAGCACAAGGCCAAACCAGAAGGATCCTTTGATCAGAAACCACATTGTCATTGCCCATCCTGTTTTCCCGTCCGGTTCTTGTCGCCGAATCAGGCCGGTTGTCCGGTGTGTTTTCACCCTACCGCCAAGTTGCGAATGCCGCTTTTCGAAACTCACGCGCATTTGCGGCAAATTTAGTTCAAATTTTAGCGACCGGCATTTGAGGGACATTTCAGTCGAATGCGAGCGATCGCCGTTAAGCATCAGGGCAGCACCTGCTTGCAATTGCAGGGCTTTTGCCGGCTCGCCTTGCCACAGGAGTTAACGCAATGCTGAAATATGAGGAAAATCCGTCGCTTACCTGCTATTAACCACAAAAGGCAAAGAGCCTTCCAGATGCTTCAAAACGGGAATTCCGGCGGTTTCGAGCGGTGAACAGCGCTTTTGCCTTATCCTTTCTTTAAGTCGCCGGGGCCTATTGTCCGGATCGATAGACAGCCTTTTGGGCGGGTATTGCGTGCGTGTATTGAGTGACATTGGCGGCTGGGTGTCGGCCCTCGTAGACCGGGCGGCGACAAGCTGGCTCTCCCGGACGGGTGGCGGCGAAGCCGTGCGCCAACGCGAGCTCGCGATTCTGCGTCGCCTCGTGCTGTTCTCGTCGGCCGCTCTTATTATCGCTCCTGTCGGCCTGTCGGCGGTCACCAGTCCGGCCGTCGCCCTGCCGGCCGGTGTCGCCATGGTCTGCGCCGCCTTTCTCTTTTCCGCCGTCGGCAGCATCGCGCTCGCCCGTCAGGGTTCGTCCGCCGGGATCGCCACGCAGTCGGCCGAGGATTTCTTCCTTGCCGCCACTCCCGGCCTCGTCTTCTTTCTCGACCCACACGGCAGTGTGGCGACCGTCGGCGGCCGCGACCGGCGCGATTTCCTCGCCTGGATGCGCGATCCCAAGGGCAGGGGCTTCCTCGAACAGGTGCATGTCTCCGACCGCATCCTTTTCCTGCAGGCACTCGACAGCCTGCGCCGCGGCGAGGAGGCAGCGAGCGTCGATCTGCGCCTCGACCGGCCCTCGGTCTCGCGCGATCAGCGCCAGTTCGCCTATCTCAGAATGGACATGACCGCCCGGCGCGATGCCGACGGCGAACTTGCCGCCGTCATTGCCCAGCTGCGCGATGTCTCCGTCGAGCAGCAGCTGCGCGACGAAGCCCACAACCGCGCGGCCGATGCCGAATCGGCAAACGACGCCAAATCGCGCTTTCTCGCGGCCGTCAGCCACGAGCTGCGCACGCCGCTGAACGCCATTCTCGGTTTTTCCGATATCCTGATCGGCGAATATTTCGGCAAATTCGAAAACGACCGCCAGCGCGAATATGTCGGCCTGGTGCGCGATTCCGGCGCGCATCTGCTGTCGGTCGTCAACACCATGCTCGACATGAGCAAGATCGAAGCCGGCCGCTACGAGCTGATGCTCGATGCCTTCGATATAGCGAGCTCGGTCAAGTCCTGCGAATCGATGCTGGCATTGCAGGCCAAGACCAAGGGTCTGACGCTGACCAGCCGTATCCAGCGCGGCCTCGGCGAAGTGGTCGCCGATCAGCGTGCCATCCAGCAGATCCTTATCAATCTCGTCGGCAATGCCATCAAGTTCACCGAGGCCGGCGGCGTCGTCTCGGTCGATGCGGCGGCGCGCGACGGCATCCTGAAGCTGACGGTCAGCGATACCGGCATCGGTATTGCGGCCGACAAGCTGGCCTTGCTCGGCCAGCCCTTCGTCCAGATCCAGAACGATTACACCCGCCGTTTCGAAGGCACCGGCCTCGGCCTATCCCTGGTCAAGGGGCTGGTGGCGCTGCATGGCGGCCATTTCGCCATGGCCAGCCAGCCGGGCGAAGGCACGATCATCACCATCGAGATCGCGATGGACGGCTCCGGCGCCAAGCGCGCCGAAGACGCCGGTCATGGCGCGACTGTCGAGTTTCCGCCGCGGCTGAAGGGCGCGGTCAACACAGGTACAGAATTGGAAGAGGGGCGTTTCGATGGCCGCGCGCAAGCGAAAATCGCCTAAGGGAAGAAAGGGCCGGCAGCAGCCGGGCCTTCTGATCTCGGGCGCCGCCGCCCTGGGCGGCCTCAGCCTGCAGGGCGCATCCGTGCTCGGCGGTGTCATCGGCCGCAATCCGTCGGTTGCCGGCGGCACGATCACCTTCGTCGTCATCTTCTCCTTCGTCGCCGCCAATGCGCTCTGGTACCAGCCGGGCCTGCATCCGCATCCGATTTTCCGCACCCGCGATCCGCAGTCCTCCAATGTGCTCGGCGCCCGCCGCCCGGCCGAGGAGCCGCAGGGCGACGTCACCACCTTCCGGATCGAACGGCCGGAGGATGCCGCCACCACCAATGCAACGCCGGCGCCTGCCGCGCCCAATCAGCAGCCCAGTCAGCTTGTCATGGATATCCAGCAGCAGCTGGTGCGCCGCGGCCTCTATAACGGCATACCCGACGGCATCATCGGCCCCCGTACCAGTGCGGCCATCCTCTTCTTCGAAGAAACCGTCGGCATGGCCCAGACCGGCGATCCGACGCCGGAGGTGCTGGCGGCGCTGAAGATCGATGCATCGGGCCCTTCGACCGTGCCCGCCGAAAAACCGCCCGAGGATGTGAGCTCGAAGGCGGCGGCGGAAGACCCGGTGGCAGCGGCGATCCGCAGCGCCGAAAAGACCGTCAAAACCGCTCCTCCGGCCGCAAAGCAGCTTCCATCGAGCGAGATCACCAATGTCGACCTGGTGCTGAAGATCCAGAAGGGTCTTTCCAACATGGCCTATGCCAATGTCGGCGTCGACGGCGTCGCCGGCGAGCAGACCCGCGCGGCCATTCGCCATTTTCAGAAGCACTACAACCTGCCCGAAAACGGCGAGCCGAACCAGGCGGTGCTGAAGAAACTCAGGGAAATCGGCGCGATTTAGGATGTTGCCGGGGCAAGGTTGCCCCTCATTGCCGCCGGCTGTCCGCCGGTTTATACCGCGCCGATGAGATTACGCGCCGACATCTTCGTTTCCGCCCTGCTGCGCCGCGTCTTCGCCAGCGGCGATTTCGCCGCCGTCGAGAAGAAGGGGGCCGAGGAGGCGGGTGCGATCTTCATCCGCCAGCATTTCCGCGACGGCTCGGAAACGCTCTATGCGCCGGCGCCGCAGACCGCCTTCGGCGAGGGTGAGACCGGCGATCGCCTGTTCGAAATTCGCCTGTTGCGCAGCGATCCGGAAGCCGTGCGTGCCATGCTGGAGCGTGAACGCCGCTTCGACCCGGATCTGTGGATCGTCGAGCTGGAGGCGGAAGAACTGGGCGACATCATCCCGCTTGCGCGGGACGGCTAATTAGCGAGACCGCCGTCCGAGGACGCGCAGGTCGCGTGGCGCCGACGCCTGATGGATGAAACGGTGGTTTGGCGTTTCCTGGGCGGCCGGCACATCAGCCACATCGGGCTTGTAGGTGTAGCGATCGGCGCGTCGCCAGGCGTCCACACGTTCGTGGCATTCTTCCGGGTCGAGCGCATCGAGCACCATCCAGCCGCGTGTGACGTTGTGCTGCTGTTCGGCCAGATGCGGATAGAATTTCTCCAGCACGAAGACGGCGTCGAGAAAGCCCATGCCGAGGCTCGTCAGCGTGGTGGCGAGCTGCTGGCCGGAAAGATCGAGCATGATGCGCTCGGCAAGCCAGCGGCTGGCCGACAGCGCATCGGCAAGCGCGGTCGAAAAATGCATCGCCTCACGCGAGCGGGCGAAGCGCACCAGCAAAGCCTCCTGGATGTCGGTGAGCGTGCGCAGGCCGAGCCTGTCCTCCTCATTATGGCCGAGATGGCCGGCCAGGCCGAGGATGCGTTCGCGCAACGCCTCTTCATTGGCAATCCGCTGTTCTTCCAGCGCATCTGCCTCGTTGGTCTCGGCCGGCGCCGGTGCAAGCGGCACCGTCTGCGATTCTGTAATCGGCGCCGAGGCGGCCGCCGGCCGCGGCTGGGTCTGGCGCAGCGACACCAGCGCATCGATGACCTTCGGTGAAAGCGAATCGCGGCTGACGATCGCCTTGACATGCGCTGCACCCTGCATGCGCGCGATGGTAATCAGCGTATCGTCGGCAATTGCCTTGGAGGCGGCAAGAAAAGGGGCGGCAATCTCGATCGGCTGGTTGCCGATGAACAGCGCCACCGCCGCCGGCATGTTCTCGCATTGGGAGAGTGCTGCGACCGCCTGGCGCTTGGCCTCGTCGGAGGAGGCCTGGAACAGCGGCATGAAAAGCTCGGCGAATTGGCGCAGTTCGGACCGTGTCGGATGAGACAGGTTCTCGAAACTGCTGACGGTCGCCATCAATACCACGTCCTTTTTCCTGACGGCCAAGGGGCCTTCTAGGTCTCGAAACCGGTCACGCACACGAACACCCCGAAAACGCCGCACCAAGGGGAACCACGGGCCGATATGCGTTGGCGGGACGCATGCCGGACCACGTCGGTTATGAACAAATCCTACACCGGTAGGGTTAATGCATACTGAAGATTTTATTAAAATGCACCAGAAATATACACGCGGAGCGTGTCGCGAGTTGATAAGCGGCAATATAAAATTGCCTGTTGGAGCGCGGCGCTGCTGCGATTGCT
Source organism: Rhizobium esperanzae (assembly GCF_014197615.1). Classification (GTDB taxonomy): domain Bacteria; phylum Pseudomonadota; class Alphaproteobacteria; order Rhizobiales; family Rhizobiaceae; genus Rhizobium; species Rhizobium esperanzae_A. The sequence goes on along the minus strand of NZ_JACIFY010000015.1, from coordinate 100,413 downwards.
TATCGCTGATGTGACGGTGGAAAAGCTCAGGCGGCCTTGCGATCGTGCAAGGCGTGCAGCAGCGTTTCGCGGCTGTCGTGACCGGCCTGGTAAAGATCGAGTGCTGCGGATACCGCAAACTGGGCCTCGGCGCTCTTGATGTCGACGTGCTGTTCCGCGCACCAGGCATCGAGCGCACTGCGCAGCACGTCGAGATCCTCGGGCGAAAAAGATGAATTCACCAGCAAAGACACAGCCGTGTCCTCCGCATTCCGGCAAGAGCGTGGAAAATCCGCAATCGGTGGAAAATCCGCTGTCGATCGGCGCCCGGAAACGGCGATCGATGAGAGCAACCATACGCGCATTCGAGTTGGTCGCAATTAAATATTTTCATGAAGTATTTCTGCAACACCAGCCATTTCGCTGCAGCTAATTCGCTCGGGTCTCCCGCAACTATATGATTTATCTATAATTTTATGCGCTGGCCCGCGTCTAGCGCTTTGCGGGGGCGGGATGAAACCAAATCAACTCTTCGCGCGTTACTGGGGAAGTGACGTGAACTGTATTTGGCATCTGCCGAACATTAGTAAACTGTTAACTGTCATCTGTCTCAATTCGGATAGGAACGACGCGATTTGAGTAACTGGATCGTTGAAACTCCTGATCACGGTATTTCAATCTGGTGCCGTGGGAAAGGCGCGAATGCCCTCGGTCCGGCAATCCCGGCACTGCAGGACGCGCCGGCCCGCACATTGGCGGGCAGGGTGAAATCCATCGCAAGTTCATCCGTCTCGGGCAGTGCATGGAGACGAGCATGGCAATAGTAGTCGCATTGGCGGATCGGCTGCCGCGGGCGCCGCGTCGCCCGGACAAGGAGCCCCGCGAAGCCAAGATCCTGTGGTTCACCGGCGTCCGCTACGAGCGCTTGGTCGAGAGCCCGAAACGGCGTCGGGCGTCCGCGCCGCGCGTCAACAAGAAGTAATCGCGGGCGCAACCTCAGCGGGCGATGAATTGCTCGCAGCCGGCTCCCGTCAGGAAGTTCCGCGCCGCCTCGTCGAAGCTTGACTGTGGCGCCAGCGTTCGCAGCACGGCATAACCGTCCGGCCGGGCCATTTCCACCAGGATCGCCTGCTGCAATTCCTGCGGCAGGTTCTTGCGCAGGTCGGTCAGCTGGATCGGACCTCCGGCCAGCACGTCGAGCGCGCCGCCGACCGACGTCCTGTCGTTCATGCTGAAGACCTCGTTGGAGGCGCTGTCGTAAATCGCGATCGACCAGAAGGGCACGTTGCCCTTGGCGGTGAAATGCACCGGCGCATCCTCGACGTCGAAGGAGCAGACGGCAGTGCGCAGGAAGGGGTCGCCGTTGGCAAGACCGGCCTCGTCATACTGGTCGCCGAGCAGATAGAAATTGTTGAGGTCGCCCTCCGCCTCCACACGGGTCGCCGCATCCCTGCCGGTGAAATGCGGCAGCGACAGGATGATGACGAGGTGGAGCAGCGCTGCGCCGAAAAGCCCGGTCAGGATGGCGAAGAAGATCCTAAGCATTGCCGCATCCGGTCTTGGTCAGCTTCGGCATGGCGAGGTCGATCACCCCGGAGCTGCCGGCCGTCGGTGTGTCGAACAGGGTCAGCACCAGCCGGAAGGTGCCGGCCTGCGGCAAGGCCAGCCAGTTGCCCGGCTGCGCGGCGGCGGAGATGTCGATCGAGAAGCTGCTGTCGGGCTGGCGCAGCACCGTCCAGGAATTCAGCGCCGAGGGAAGCCCGCTCTTCACCGCCGCCGGATTACCGCCATTGTCGGCGGTAAAGAGGGTCCACAGCCGGGCAGGCGGCGTCTGCCCGCTGATGCGGTAGCGGCAGCCGGCATTCAGCCGCGCCCCATCGTCGTCGACGCTCGCCGTAAAGGTCAGGCCCTCGGCGCTGCCATAAAGCAGCTTGCCGGCGCGCGCCCGGTGCGACTTGGCGTAAGGGTCGGCGTCGACCGTCTGCAGCGCTGGAAAAGCCTCCCAGGCGCCGAGCTTGATCGCCCCGAACCCCTGCGTCGCATCCAGCGCATACAGCGAAATCATGATGCCGCCGCCGAAGGCGACGATCAGCGTGATCAGGATGAAAAGGGGAAAGCGAAACACGTCATGACCTTGGAAACCATATCAGATGAAAGGGTTACCACTGATTCTGGCAGGGTGGAATGCCGCGCCATGACATTATGCCCTGGGCAACACGGATGTCAGGTTGGTGCCACCGGCAGGCGGATGAGGGGCATCTACCGGAAATATTGGGACCGCCTATTCCGCGCTCGCCACCTTCGCCGGCGCCAGCGGCGGGGCATTCTTCAGCTTCTCACCGAGCTTCTTGAGGATGTCGGTCGATTGCACCGAGAGCATGCGTGGCCGGATGAGCTGCGGCAATCCGTCCTGCGGCTTGGCGGCGGCGGTTTTGGCGAGATCCTTTTCCGAGGGCAGGGGGTTCTGGATGCCGGGGATGGCGCGCAGCGTCACGCCCTGATGGGCGTAGTCCATGGCGCGCTTGAAGGTCATTGCCGGCAGCGAGCCGCCGGTCATCTCGTTGGTCGAGGTATAGTCGTCATTGCCGAACCAGACGGCGCAGGTGTAGTTGCCGGTGAAGCCGACGAACCAGGCGTCGCGATAGGCCTGGGTCGTGCCGGTCTTGCCGGCGGTCACGATGCCGTTGTCGAGGGCAGCCTTGCGCGCCGTGCCGACATAGGGAACGCGCGACAGCATCTGATTCATATAGGCGTCGGCCTGTTCGGACAGCACACGTTTGGCGGCCGGCTCGTCGCGGTCGAAATCGTAGAGCACGTCGCCGTCGTAATCGAGGATCTGAGTGATGCCGTGGCGGCGCGACTGGTAGCCGCCGGCCGGGAAAGTGGCATAGGCGGTCGCCTGGTCGAGCACCGTGACTTCGGATGTACCGATCGGGATGGTGACGTCGTCGCGGATCGGCGTTTCGACGCCGAGGTTCTTCGCCATCGCCCGGATCGGCTGGATGCCGAGTTTTTCCTTGGCGAGCCGCACCGGCACGGTATTGATCGACTGGGCGATCGCGGTCTCCAGCGTGATGCGGCCGGCATAGCGGTTCGCATAATTATGCGGGCTCCAGTTGCCCCAGGAGATCGGCGCGTCGACGATCGTCGTCTGCGGCGTCATCCCGCTCTCCATCGCCACCGAATAGGTGTAGACCTTGAAGGAGGAGCCCGGCTGGCGCAGCGCCTTGGTGGCGCGGTTGAACTGGCTCTCGCCGTAATCCCGCCCGCCGACCATGGCCCGCACGGCGCCGCCATTCTCGATCATCACCATGGCGCCCTGCTTGGCATGATAGGCTTCGCCATATTCGCGCAGCGACGTTTCAACCGAATCCTCGGCCGCCTGCTGGATGCCCATGTCGATCGTCGTGCGCACGATCAGCGAATGCTGGTGGAAACGCGGCGAAAGCCGCTGCACCTCGTCGAAGGCCCAGTCGAGGAAGAAATCCGGCGATTCCACCTCGTTGCGGTCGACGACGGTCGCCGGGTTGCGCCGGGCGGCGATCACCTGGCCCTCGGTCATCAGCCCGCTCTGCACGAGATTGGTCAGCACTTCGTTGGCGCGCGCACGCGCCGCCGGCAGGTTGACGTGCGGCGCATATTTCGCCGGCGCCTTGAACAGGCCGGCCAGCATGGCGGATTCGGCAAGATTCACATCGGTGATGTTCTTGCCGAAATAGAATTGCGCCGCCGCCGCCGCGCCAAAAGTGCCGCCGCCCATATAGGCGCGGTCGAGATAGGTGGAGAGGATTTCCTTCTTGGAAAGGTTGGCCTCGAGCCAAAGCGCCAGGAAGGCCTCGGTCACTTTACGGTCGATCGAGCGCTCGTTGGACAGGAACAGGTTCTTGGCCAGCTGCTGGGTCAGCGTCGAGCCGCCCTGCACGACTTCGCCCGCCTGGGCGTTGGTGACCATGGCGCGGAAGAGGCCGATGGCGTCGATGCCGAAATGGTCGAAGAAACGCCGGTCTTCGGTGGCCAGCACCGACTTGATCAGGGAATCCGGCAGTTCATCGATCGGCACGGAATTCTGGTGGATGACGCCGCGATGGCCGATGACGTTGCCGTAGCGGTCGGTGAAGGTGACGGCGAAATCGCCGCGGTTGCGCCAGTCCTCCTTGGTCGCCTCGAAGGCCGGCTGGGCAAGCAGCAGCATCAGCACCGAGCCGGCCGCCCCGAGCGTCAGCCCTTCGCCGGCGAGTTCGAAGACCATCCGCTTCCAGCCGCGCACCCGGAAGCGGCGGAAGAAGATGGTGATGTCTTCCCAGATCTCGGCGGCGCGAAAGCCCGCGTTCCAGACGGTCGAATCGATCCAGGAATCGATGCGCAGGAGAATGTGACGGTTCTTCGCCGGCCGTTTGCCGGCCGCGTCGCTCACCGCTTTTTCCGGTCCGTTTTCTGGCTCGTTTTTTGGCCCGTTTTTTTGGTTGTCCGGATCCTGCACGTCCTGTATTCCCGCCTGATCGCGCTTGCCTCATGTCCGTCCGTCGCAACGCGATGGAACGCAAGCCTGCATATGGCCGCAAAGCTCTCCGATATCAGGAGCATGCTGAAGAATTGATTGATTTTGTGGCCGATAACAAGAGAGATGCATGACGGTCACGTGAATTTGCGGGCCGCTGTTGCAAGAAACGAACGATGATCGATCTGCCCTTCTGGAAGCGCAAGACGCTTGCCGAAATGACCGTTGCCGAATGGGAAAGCCTCTGCGACGGCTGCGGCCTCTGTTGTCTCAACAAGATCGAGGAATGGGATAGCGGCGATATCTATTTCACCTCGGTCAGCTGCAAGCTGCTCGACGGCGAAAGCTGTCGCTGTTCCAGCTATCAGAACCGCTGGGATTTCGTGCCGGACTGCGTGCAGCTGACGAAGGAGAATGTGCCCGATATCGCCTGGCTGCCGCCGACCTGCGGCTACCGGCTGGTCAATGAGGGCCGCGATCTCTACTGGTGGCACCCGCTCGTCTCCGGCGATCCGGAAACCGTTCATGCCGCCGGCATTTCCGCCCGCGGCCGCACGATCAACGAAACCGAGATCGATATCGACGACCTCGAGGATTACGTCGTCGACTGGCCGCTGACCGTCGGCGAGGAGAAGAACGAGGAGGAAGCCTGATCCGGCCCCTGGCGCCGATAAAATTGGCAGTGGCGCCGCTTGACTATTGAAAAGTGAGACCCTACCTGCTGTTCGACCCGCTGGTCCGGGCCCCTCTGGCGAGAGCTTCGGCACTCTTGCGATGTCGGACCTCTTCTCCGACAACCAGTGCCGACAGGGGACTATCCTTGGATTTCTCTTTTTTGTTCGCCGAGTGGCTGGGAACGCCGCTCTGGATGTGGTCGAGCTTTTTCGTCCTCGTCATCGCCATTCTATCCTTCGACCTCGGTATTCTTCATAAGCAGAACAAGGAAATCGGCGTCGGCGAAAGCATCAAGCTTTCTGCCCTCTATATCGCCCTCGGCCTGACCTTCGGTGGCTGGGTATGGTGGTATCTCGGTTCTGAGGCCGGCCTTGCCTATATGACGGGCTTCGTCGTCGAAAAGACGCTGGCGCTCGACAATGTCTTCGTCATCGCCCTGATCTTCTCGTTCTTTGCCGTGCCGCGCCTCTACCAGCATCGTGTGCTCTTCTGGGGTATCCTCGGCGTCATCGTGCTGCGTGCGATCATGATCGGTGTCGGCGCGACGCTGGTCGCCGAATTCGCCTGGCTCCTCTATATCTTCGCCGCGTTCCTGATCGTGACCGGTATCAAGATGCTGGTCGTCAAGGAGGCTGAGCCCGATGTCTCGAAGAACGTGCTCGTCCGCTTCATGCGCAGCCGCTTCAACGTCACCGAGGAACATCACGGCGAGCGGTTCTTCGTCAGAAAGGCAAACCCGAAGACGGGTCGGATGACCTGGTTCATCACCCCGCTGTTCATGGCGCTCGTCATGGTCGAAGTGGCCGACGTCATTTTCGCCGTCGATTCTGTTCCCGCAATCTTCGCCATCACCACGGATCCCTTTATCGTCTATACCTCGAACATCTTCGCGATCCTCGGCCTGCGCGCCCTGTATTTTGCGCTCGCGGCGATGATCCATCGCTTCCGCTACCTCAAGCCGGCGCTCGCCATCGTGCTGATCTTCATCGGCTCGAAGATCTTCCTGGCCGATCTCCTGGGTCTTGAAAAATTCCCGGCCGCGCTCTCGCTCGGCATCACCTTCGCGATCATCGCCGCCGGCGTGGTCTGGAGCCTCCTCAAGACGCGGGGTCCGCAGCAGCCCGCCTGAGCGGGCGCTGCATACGGACACGTTAACAAAGGAAGGAAACAGATATGATCTCGAATTTCATCGGCTGGATTTTTGCCCTGCTCGTCGTCGATCCGCTGCAGGCCCAGATACAGGAACAGGTTGAGCGCGCCCGGCTTCCCGTGGAAATCGTCAGCCAGTCCCAGGCTTGCCTCGCATCCCAGGGGCCGCAGCTCATCAAGCGTGCGGCCGGGGACTACGGCTGGGCGGCGGCCACGGTCGTCAGTATCGCGATCGGCCACACCTCGCCGGTCGAGCTTCTCGATGGCAAGGATCCGCAATGCGCAGCCATCATCGGCGTCTTGAGCGGGGCGGGCGCGGCTGCGTAACGGCAGCGGGCTGGAATGGACCGTATGATGTCTGATCAGGACGGAAATAGACGCGCGCCACGCGGTGTGGCCACCGCGCGGCTTCGGGAGATGCTGGAACTTGCCCGGGTGAAGGGTGGCCTCTCGATCGGCGAGGCGCTGGAGGCGATGGGCCCGGCCAGCATCGCCTTCACCATCCTTTTCCTGGCAATCCCGGCGCTGACCCCGATTCCCGGCCCGTTCGGGATGGTGTTCGGCACGGCGCTGGCGATGGTCTCCCTGCAGATCGTCGCGGGCGGCCGCACAGTGTGGCTGCCCGCCGTCCTCCGCAATCGCCAGGTTTCGTTTGCCGCACTCGATCTCGTGGTGGGGCACGCGGTTCCGGTGATCGCCCGGGTGGAGAAGGTCGTGCGCGCCGGCCGGCTGGAGCTGTTTACAGGCCCGAAGGTGCAGGCGCTGCTGGGCATTCCTGTCTTCCTGCTCGCGGTCGTGATCGCGCTGCCGATCCCGTTCGGCAATATTCTGCCGGTGTTCTCGCTGGTGGTCCTGGCCGTCGCCCTGATGGAGCGGGACGGTCTCGTCACCCTGATCGGACTGCTGCTCACATTGGCGACGATCGGCGTGACCGTTGCTTTGCTCTATTTTATCAAGGCGATGCTGGTCGCTGCCTATTAGGCGAAATGTCCGGGCCGGGATCAGGATGTCACGGCGGCGAGGAAGCGTCGCAATTCCGTCTCCACATAGGCGTCCACCGGTCCATCTGGGCCAAATCCCCACCAGGTGAGCGAGCCCTGCCATTGCGACAGCATCAGCCGGGCGATGGTCTCCGGCGCGCTTGCTGATGCAAAACATCGGGCGATATCAGTCGTCAACGCGGTTCCCCAGGCCGCACCGCGGGCCCGCAGCACCGGATCGCGGAAATCCTCGCGAAGCACCAGCAATCCCTCGCCATAGGCAGCGGCATTGTCTCCGTAATCCTGCGACAGGCCGACGAGCAGCGCGACGGCGCCTTCCGGAGTTTTCGGCACGTTCTCGGCAAGCCGCGCCGTCTCCGCATCCAGCCGGTCCCAGGCATAGAGCAGGGCGGCCCGCAGCATCGCCGCCTTCGTCGCAAAACGCTGCACCAGCGTCGAGCCGGAAAGGCCGCTCGCTTTGGCGACCGCCGCAAAGGTTGCCGCATCGGGGCCTTTGGAATGGATCACCGCCAGCACCATGGCGAGGAGCTGGTCATCGGACAATGTGCGGTGGCGCGGCATGACATTCCTCTTGCAATCGCTGCATTTATAAACGATCATTCGTTTATAAACAATATCGACATATCGGCCAATCCGACTGAATTTTGTTCTAGCCCGGAGGATGGAGACGTGACAGCACAGTTGCGGGAGAAAGTGGCTTTGGTGGCGGGCGCGACACGTGGTGCCGGTCGCGGCATCGCGGTGGAACTGGGCGCTGCCGGCGCCACGGTCTATGTCACGGGTCGCACGACGCGCACCCGGCAATCTGAATATATGCGGCCGGAGACGATCGAGGAGACGGCCGAACTGGTGACCGCGGCAGGCGGAAGAGGCATTGCCGTGCCGGTGGATCATCTCATCGCGCCGGAGGTCGAGGCGCTGGTTGCCCGTATTCGCAGCGAGGCCGGCCGGCTCGATATTCTCGTCAACGACATCTGGGGCTGCGAAAAACTGTTCGAATGGGACAAATCCGTCTGGGAGCACTCGCTGGACAAGGGTCTGCGCATGCTGCGGCTCGGCATCGACACCCATCTGATCACCGCCCATTATGCGCTGCCGCTGATGATCGAGCGGCCGGGCGGGCTGCTGGTGGAAATGACCGACGGCACGGCGGATTATAATGCCACGCATTACCGGCTGTCGCCCTTCTACGACCTGGTCAAGACGGGCGTGACCCGCATGGCCTGGGCGCATGCCCAGGATCTGGCAAAACACGGCGCCACGGCCGTTGCGATCACGCCCGGCTGGCTGCGCTCCGAAATGATGCTGGATGCCTATGGTGTCAGCGAGGAGAACTGGCGCGACGCGACTAGGGTGCAGCCGCATTTCGCCATTTCCGAAACGCCGCGCTTCATTGGCCGCGCGGTTGCGGCCATATCAGCCGATCCCGACCGCGCCCGCTGGAACGGTCAGTCGCTGTCGAGCGGTGGCCTCGCCAAGGTCTATGGTTTCGACGACATCGATGGTTCACGGCCGGATTGCTGGCGCTACATGGTGGAAGTGCAGGAGCCCGGCAAACCGGCCGATGTGACGGGCTACCGCTGAAGTCGCCCCTTATCCCGCGGCTGCGAGCCGGGCCGCCTCGCGAAACGACACCAGCCGCTTCGTCTGTTCGTCCCACAGCACCAGCTTGACGCAGCGCAGGCTGTCCATGAGCGTGATGCGGCCGAGATCGGCAAGTTCGGGGTGGTCCCGCAGCACTTCGGGCAGCCGGTAATAGGGCACCCGGCTTGACAGGTGGTGCACGTGGTGGATGCCGATATTGCCGGTGATCCAGCGCAGCACCGGCGGCAGGTCGTAATGCGAGGCGCCGTGCAGGGCCGCATGCTGGAACTGCCAGTCCGGCTTCTTCGACCAATGCGTTTCCTCGAACTGATGCTGGACGTAGAACAGCCAGACGCCGGCCGCACCGGCAAGCAGCACGATCGGCAGATGGACCAGCAGGAAGGGGACGATCCCGACCGCCCAGATCAGCAATGCTGCGGCGAGTGCGATGGCAAGGTTGGTCGCCATGGTCGAGACCCAGGGCAGGGCGCCGGAGCGCATCATGCCGAAAGGCAGGCGCTGCTTGATGATGAACAGCCATGCCGGCCCGATCCCGAACATCACGGCCGGGTGCCGGTAGAGCCGGTAACCGAGCCGGCCCCAGCGCGACAGCGCGTTATATTCGGCGATCGTCAGCGTCTCGATGTCGCCGACGCCGCGCTCGTCGAGGTTTCCGGCCGAGGCATGGTGTTCGGCATGCGCCCGGCGCCAATAATCGTAGGGCGTCAGCGTCAGAATGCCGATCGTGCGTCCCACCCAGTCGTCGAGGCGGCGACGGGCGAAAAACGAGCCGTGGCCGCAATCATGCTGGATCATGAACAGTCGCAGCAGGAAGGCGGCGGCGGGGATGACGAGGATCAGGCCGGGCCAGAAGCTATAGTGAACGGACGCCCATGCCGCAGCCCAGAACAGCGCAAAGGGGATGGCCGTGACGGCAAGCTCGAAGGCGCTGCGTGCAGCCCTCGGCTGGCGATATCCGGCAAGGATCTTCAACCAGGCCTTCTCGGCGAAAGGGGCGGTTTGTCCTGCTGGTTTTTCCGGGTTTTCACCAGGCGCGTCGAAAGTGGCGACCTGAATTTCCTCGCTCTCGTAGCGGCGTGCGGATTCGATCACTAGAGAACGCCGCGAAGGGCAGCGGCCGGCGACGAAGCGTCGACGCGGCCAATTGTTTGAGCAAGAGTCATGCTAAGTGGGTACCTTCCGGCCTATTCGAAAACACGGGTCATTCCTCGCGCGTCCGGCAGGACGCGCCGCCGCTTTTAACCGCACATCATCTCCAGCGCAAATCGATCTCGATTTGCGCTGCTCTGCGCCGGCGAAGGCGAGAGGCGGCGGGCGATGCAAGCCTATTTCTTCGGAGCACTGCCGTGCGGTGCGCTCTGGGTCGCGGTCTTCATCTGATTGGCGAATGTATTATCCCCCTTCGCCGCCTGCTTGTCCTTCTTCGGCTTCCGGACCTCGCGGTTGCTTCTCAGTTGTCCCTTTGCCATGGATGAATCTCCCTCTGGATCGAAATTGAAGGCGATAGCGCTTTACCCGCCCCTGAACGAACCCGAGGCGCGGCGCTCGCGGGGCAATCCCTGTATAGCATAGCGATTGCAAACGGGTGTGACCGGTTTCGGTGGCTTCTTCGGTTTGCCGAAATAATAGTCGAGTGCCTGTGAGAGCATGGCCGGTGAGGTGACGCCCTCCTGGAACAGTCTGATCAGCAGCACGGCTGCGACGTTGAAGACCTCTTCGTCGTCGGCCGTGATTTTGGCGTCGTAGCCAGCGGCATCGAGCACGCCCTGAAGCATGTCGAGATCACAGGATGTCAGATACGACCTTTTGGAAGTGGAAGACATCGGTCCTCCTTTCGTCGGGGCGAGGGCATTCAAACCCTCAGTCGGCAGCGCCCGTGTAATGGCTGCCGACGCCGAAACCATGCGCCTTTCGCCGAGGCAACGCAACGGGATTCTTGGCGCCGATGGAGGCTCCCGCGCAAGGGCCGCGTCTCGATTTCAAGAGCGGCGGCCCGATCCCAGCCTGACGTCTATTCAATGACGGATTTGAACCACGTGCTGAAGGCGGAAATTGATTTTTGGGGCGACGCTTTGCGGATCAGAAAGTAATTCTCGTGTTCGAGAATCGCGATGTCCGAGAGGACGACAAGGTCGCCGTTTTCGATTTCTCGGCGGCATAACTCGACCGGACAAAGTGCCACGCCATGACCGGCAATGACGGCGGTTGCGAGCAAATTGAAGTCTTGAAACACCGGTCCCTTCAGCGTTTGGGTGAACGGCGCGCCGGCCTTGTCGAGCCACTGCGCCCAATGCGCGGTGGTCTCGTCATGCAGCAGGTCTGCCGTTGCGATCTGTGTTGCGTGGCGGAGGCTGCCCTTTCGTTCGAGGTAGCGCGGGCTGGCAACAGGTTGAGCGGCACGGGAGAAAAGCGGCTGGCAAACGACGCCTTCGGAAGTGTCGGCGCCAAGCGTGATCAGTATGTCGCAACCGGTTTCACGCAGGCGCTGCTCGGCCATGGCGTAGACCACCCTTATCGTGACATCCGGATGCCCGGCGAGGAAATCGCCGAGTGACGGTATGAGCCATCGCGTCGCGATGGAGGGGATGCAGGCGACGGTGATCTCGGATCTGGTGCTCAGCTTCAGCAATTCCGCTTCGGCAGAAATTCGCTCGAAACTGTTCGATAGGATCTCGGCAAACCGCTTGGCCTCGGGTGCCAGCCGCACGCCGCGTTTTTCACGCAAGAATAAGGCGCGCCCGAACCATTCTTCCAAATGACGGATCTGATGACTGATCGCCGCATGGGTCACGCGCAACTCGTCGCCGGCGCGCGAGAAGCTCGAGAGACGCGCTGCTGCTTCGAATGCTCTCAATGCGCCGAAAGGGAGTGTCATCTGTAAGTTTTCCTTACCTGTTTGATGAGGAATCATCATTTGTCCAAGCAGGAAAATCAAGAGACTATGACTGTGTGAAGCAGATCTCCATAACTGCAGTATGTCAAAATTTTTTACAGAAGGAGAGCGGTATGTACGTGCGCAGCCTGAAGGACGTCGAATCCACGGACCATTTCGTGGAATGGGGCAATGGAACGAGCCATCGTTTGCTGACGGAAAAGGACGGGATGGGCTTTACCGTTTGCCATACGATCGTGCGCGCCAACACCGTCTCACTTCTCGAATACCGCCAGCATCTTGAAGCCTGCTATTGCATTGCCGGCGAGGGGGAGGTGGAGGATATGGCGGGCACTGTCTTTCCGATCCGCCAGGGCGATATCTATGTGCTCGACAAGCATGACAAACATCTGCTGCGCGGCGGACGCGACCAGGATCTGATTCTTGTCAGCGTCTTCAATCCGCCGCTTGCGGGATCCGAGCGGCACAATCTGAACGACCCCTCGGGATCGGCTTACTGACATTGGCCGGATAGGGGCTGGATAGGGCCGGTCTGCGGCAAGTCGGCTTGCCGCTGATGGCCTGTTAAAGCTCGCCTTTGTGGAAATAGGCTTCGAGGCGGTAGCCGTCCGGGTCGATGATGAAGGCGGCGTAATAGAATTGCCCGTAATCCGGCCGGATGCCTGGTTCGCCATTATCCGTGCCGCCGGAGGCGATTGCCGCCGCGTAAAAGGCGTCGACCGCCGCCTCGTTCGGGGCGACGAAGCAGAAATGCAGTCCGGATCGCATGTCGGCAAGAACAGGCTGTTCGACCTGCATCACCCAGAGGCCGACCTTTTCGGGGCCGTAGCCGATCATCTTGTCCGAATTGGACAGCCGCTCATATCCGAGCGGCGCCAGCGCTGCATCATAGAAACGACGGGCTCTTTCGAGGTCTTTTACGCCGAGCGAGATATGATCGAACATGGACCGCCAACTCCTATGACACGCCGGATCCGGGGTAGTGCGGCATCACCATCTTTCAACCGCTCTTCGAAGTCAACGAAGAGACCCGCCGCGGGGCGGTTGGCCCGCGCGACAACAGCCCGCCGGCCCTTCCGGCCAGCACGAATGGCTGGCCCCGCATGAGCGAGGCCAGTCCTCACATCAGGCGTTCACGGCAGCCCATTTCGGAGCGATGCCCGTACCGCGGCCCAAGCCGTAACCGAGGCGGATGTTGAGCATGCCCAAGGGCTCGAGCAGACGAGCGGCATCCAGCGATCCCGTCTTCTCGACAGTGAAGCCGGCGTCTTTGACCAGCGCTGCGGCCGTTTCGACGGCATCTTCGTCACCGGCCAGGAAGACCGGAAGAGTGGCGGTCTGATCGGGAGAGGCGGCAAAAAGCTCGGCAAAGATCGTGTTGAACGCCTTCACAACCTTAGCGCCTCCGGCTTTGCGCTGGATCTCTTCGGCGGCCGACGTATCATGGCCGAACAGCAGGCCCGAGAAATCAGGTTTGAGCGGGTTGGTGATGTCTATGACAATCTTGCCGTCCAGTTCAGCGGCGCCGGCAAACTCGAGTGCCGAAGCATAAGGCAGCGCCAGCACCACAATGTCGGCTTGCGCCACGGCGCTCGTGATCGGCGCGCTCGAAGCACCGATCTCCTCTGCCAGCGACTTTGCCGCGGCATCGTTGCGGGATGCGAGGATGAGATCGCGTTTTCCGGCCAGCCGACGGGCCAGGCCGGCACCCATGTTTCCAGTTCCGATAATGGCGGTTTTCATGTGGTCGTCTCCTTCGTGAGATTGAATGTCTCCGATATAGCCGACCGAGATCCCATCTTTAATCGCATTGAATGGTTAGACATAATTGCATAAAAGTATCGAATGAACGATCTCACCAATCTCAAGACCTTCGTCGCCGTCGCGACATCAGGCAGTTTCGCCAAGGCTGCAACGCGGCTCAACCTGTCGCCCGCCATGGTTGGCCGGCGAATTCAGGCCTTGGAGACGGACTATGGCGTCAAGCTGATCGAGCGCACCACCCGAACCCAGAGGCTCACCGAGACCGGCGTCAGGTTTCTGGAGAGAGCAAGCAGGGTCATCGATGAACTGGAGCAGTTGAATGATATCGCCGGCCCGCAGAACCACGAAATATCCGGCCACCTCCGCATCAGCGGCCCAACCACTCTCGGGGTAAAGCGGCTGGCATCGTCCATCGCACGCTTTGCCAATCAGCATCCCGCTGTCAGCCTGGAACTCAGTCTTACCGACCGGAACGTCGATATGATTTCGGAAGGTTATGACCTTGCCATTCGGGTGGCGCATCTGCGCCCGTCTTCCTTGATCGCCAGAAAGATCGGCACTTATCGCTTCGTCTGCTGCGCCTCTCCCGGTTATCTCGACAGGAACGGCGTGCCGACCCACCCAGAGCAATTGGAGCAGCATCGCTGCATCCTGAGCCTCAACCTCGTCCCACGCGATCAATGGCATTTCGAAGGTCAGGATGGGCGGATGCTGGCGGCAAAGATCAGCAGCAATATCGGTATCGACAATGGCGAAGCCATGCGCGTTGCTGCGCTGGAGGGCGCCGGCATCGTCTACGCGCCTGAGGTTCTGGTGGAGGAAGACCTCGCCGCCGGACGGCTGACCGAGGTGCTTGCCGACTGGGGCAAGCACAGCCTGCCGATCCATGCCGTGCATCCATCGCGGCAGTTCGTGCCGAAACGGGTGAAGGCGGTGATCGACTGGATCGCGGGAGATCTCCGCCGATAGAATTCCATGCAGGCAAAGGCCGAATGGTGGTGCGGCCTTACTGCAACTGCGGCTTCTTGAGAAAGCTGTTGCGGTCGGCGGATTTGATGCGCAGCCAGGCTTCCCGGCCGTTCCTGAGGATGCGCATCGGAATTTCGGCGCCGGCCGGGCCGCTGCTCCAGATCTTGCGGTAGAAATCGGCCAGGCCGTCGACCTCTTCGTCGCGGATCTCCGAGATGATATCGCCCTGCCGCAGGCCCGCCTCAGCGGCCGGACCGCCTTCGGCAACGCTCATGACCACCACGCCGCCATTGCTCTCGGCGGAGAATGCGCCGAGCCAGGGCCGCGGCGGCTTGTTGACCTGGCCGCGGTTCAACAGATCGTCGAGGATCGGCGTCAAAAGGTCGATCGGCACGACCATGTTGATATCGGCGACTTCGTCGCCCTGGCTCATTTGCAGGCGAAGCGACCCGATGCCGAGGAGTTTGCCGTCCGAACCGATCAGCGCTGCACCACCCCAGGAAGGATGGGCCGGCGCCGTGAAAATCGCCTCATCGAGCAGATATTCCCAGTAGCCGGCAAATTCCTGCCGGGCGACGATGTTGGCCTCGACGAATTCGCCGATGCCGTC
The DNA here is from genome assembly GCF_014197615.1 of Rhizobium esperanzae. Lineage (GTDB taxonomy): Bacteria > Pseudomonadota > Alphaproteobacteria > Rhizobiales > Rhizobiaceae > Rhizobium > Rhizobium esperanzae_A. The sequence continues at coordinate 85,270 of NZ_JACIFY010000015.1, read as the reverse complement.
GGCAAGCACGACAGGATCACCGGCCTTGGCGCTTGCCGCGTCGCCGAGATCCACTGCCGGCGCATTCAGCGCACCCAGCGCCTGCACCAGGCCGAAGCCGCTTTCCTGATCATAGGCGAGCGCGTGCGCCGGAACGACGCGTCCGTCCTGGGTGGTCAGCCAGACTTCTTCGGCCTCGGTGATGAGATAGCCGATGGTCAGCACCAGCCCATTGTCGCGAATGACCACGCCGCTGCCTTCCCGGACGGTGCCGAGCGTCTCCGCCGTGAAAGCATCTTCCGGAATGGAGGAACGAACGGCCACGACTGACCGCAGGATTGGATCGATATTCATGCTTTCATCCCGATCGGCGCGACAGGCTGGAAGCCCGCGCCTTCCACCTAGAATAAGTAAGAAGATGGATGGGCGGCGGCAAGACTGCAGCGCGGGAATTTGCCGCAATCGCCTCCGTGACGCGGCGGAACTTTACCAATTTGCGGGGGGTGACAGCGGCGCCACGCAACAATATACAGTCAATCTCATCAGCAATCAGACTGACGCGGATTACGACATGAAAGACTGGCATCCCGATCTCAGCCGCAGCAGCAGCCCCCGTTATATGGCGATCGCCGACGTGATCGAAATGGATCTGCGCAGCGGCCATCTGGTGGCTGGAGACCGGCTGCCGCCGCAACGCGAACTCGCCAAGCGGCTGAATGTCGACTTCACGACGGTGGCGAGAGGCTATGTCGAGGCGCAGAAGCGCGGGCTTGTCGATTCGCACGTCGGCCGCGGCACCTTCGTCACCGGTGGCGCGGACAAGGAGCGCCAGGGTTTCAGCGCCGACGCCGCGCCCGATCCGCGCCGCGTCTCCGTCGTCGATTTTTCGATGAACATGCCGCCGGAACCCGACGATCCGGACCTGACCGCTCGCATGCGCGAGGGCATGTCGGTGGTGGCGGCGAGCCTCATTCCGCTTCTGCGTTATCAGGGTTTCGGCGGCTCCGGCATGGACAAGGCGGCTGCCGCCGCCTGGCTCAACCGTCGCGGGCTCAAGCCCTCGCAGGAGCGGATTTTCGTGACACCGGGCGCCCATCCGGCCCTGCTGGCGATCTTCGGCCTGCTGGCAAAACCGGGTGAAACCGTGCTTTCGGAAATCATCACCTATCCCGGCATGCGCTCGATCGCCGCCCAGTTGCGGCTCAATCTGGCCGGTCTGCCGATGGACGGGGACGGTATCCTGCCGGACGCCTTTGCCGCGGCCTGCGAGAGATTGAAGCCGAAGGCGCTCTATCTCAATCCGACGCTGCAGAACCCGACGACGCTGACCATCCCGGCCAAACGCCGCGAGGAGATCGCGGCCGTTGCCCGCAAATATCACCTGCCGATCGTCGAGGATGATGCCTATGGCTTCATTCCGCCGGACGGCCCGCCGCCGCTTGCGGCAACGGCGCCCGATCTGACCTGGCACATCGGCGGACTGGCGAAATGCATCGGCGCGGGCCTGCGCCTTGCCTATGTCGTGGCGCCCGACAGCAAGGCGGTGTGGCCCTTCGTCAGCGCCATGCGCGCCAACAATGTCATGGCCTCGCCGCTGACCGTGGCGCTCGCCACCCGCTGGATCGAGGACGGCACCGCCGATGCGATCCTGCGCTTCATCCGCACTGAAACCGCCGCCCGTCAGCAGATGGTCGCCGCCATGCTGCCGGCCGGCAGCTACCGTGCCGATCCGATCAGCTTCAACATCTGGCTGCCGCTCGCCAATGGCTGGACCCGCTCCACCTTCGGCAGCCACATGCGCTCCTCCGGCATCGGCGTCGTCGCAAGCGACGCCTTCACGGTCGAGGGCGCAGCACCCGAGGCCGTGCGGATCTGCCTCGGTGGCCCGATCACCCGGGAGAAGCTGCAGGGCGCTCTGGAATTCATGGCCCACGCCCTGGAAGGCCCGCCTGAGATGGCCGCCTCGTTCTTCTGATGTTCGAGCCTCACTGCTGAACCGTCAGCCACATCCGTCGCGCCCAGCGCCTTGTGCGGCGACTTTTGAACGCCGTCACCATGTTTCTCTCTATCAGCTTAAGTGTCGGGGCCTGTCCGGCTCTTGATGCTGCGTGGGAATCAGCGGTCAGCCCGCCGGCTGCGGGACGTGTGCGGCATTCTGACGAGTTGACTGGCAATGTCTAGGCAATGTAGCTATATTGTATGCATTCAATGTTGGGCATTGATCGACTCGATGTCCACGCAAAATAAGGCGAGATCATCATGGAGACCGAATTTCCCCCGCTTCCTCCGCTGCAGACCGGCGTCAGGGGGCGCTGCCCGCGCTGCGGCCAGGGCCATATGTTCAAGGGCTTCCTGACGTTGCGGCGGGAATGCGAGGCTTGCGGCCTCGATTATTCCTTCGCCGATCCGGCCGACGGACCGGCTTTCTTCGTCATCTGCTTTGCTTGTATCCCGAGCGTGCTGCTCGGCGTCTGGCTGGAGGTGGCCTTTTCGGCGCCGATCTGGGTGCATCTTCTGGTCACCGGCCCGTTCATGCTCGCCACCTGCATTCCGCCGCTGCGGCCGCTGAAGGGCTGGCTGGTCGCCAGCCAATATTTCTACAAGGCGGAAGAGGGCAAGCTCGCCTGACGCTTTTCGGCACTATGCTCTGGATCCATTCAGCGTCGCGCGCAGGCGCGGCGTGGCGAAATCGAGCAGCGCTCGCAATTTCAGCGGCACCAATCCCTGCGCGGGGTAGACGAGATGCACCGGCGCCGGCGGCGATTCGAAATCGGCAAGCAGCGGTACCAGCAGGCCTGCCGTCTCGGCGCGGGCGGCCTGGTAGGAAAGAACCCGGGTGATGCCGAGGCCGGCGACCGCCGCATCGACAGCAGCCTCGGCGGTGTTGACGGCAAGCCGTGAACGGATCGGCACGGTGAGATCGCGTTTGCCCTCGGCGAAAATCCAGCTCACCTTCGAGGCCATGCCCTCGAAGGTGACGCAGTCGTGCGCGCTGAGATCGGCCGGATGTCGCGGCGCGGCGTGCCGCGTCAGGTAATCCGGGCTGGCATAGACCGTCCGGCGGATCGCGCCGAGCCTGATGGCGATGAGATTGCTGTCCGGCAGGTTGCCGATCCGCAGCGCCACATCGATATGATCCTCGACGAGGTTCGACAGCCGGTCGCCAAGCATCAGCCGCAGATTGATATCGGGATAGGCCTTCAGGAAATCCACCACGACAGCCAAGACATGCAGCCGCCCGAAGACGATCGGTGCTGTCATCGTCAACTCGCCCTTCGGCGCGCTGTATTCGCCGGCCGCCGCCCGTTCCGCCTCTTCCACCCGATCGAGAATTTCCCGCGCCGCCTCGACATAAGAGCGGCCGGCCTCCGTCAGCGCCACCTTCCGGTTGGTCCTTTGCAGCAGCCGGGCGCCCAGATGGGCTTCCAGTTCCGAAACCTTGCGGCTGACGGTTGCGAGCGGCGAGCGCAGATGCCGTGCGGCGGCCGACAGGCTGCCCTGTTCGACCACGGCCAGAAGCACGGTCATGGCATCGAGGCGGTCCATGCTATCCTTCCATAAATTGAGAATATTCCTTCCGAATATGCATTCTACTGCTTCCCTATGGAAGGCAATAAATTACGCCGCAGATGGTTCGAAGCGGCCATCGCCAATCCCCCCAACCGGGAAGACCGAAGGAAACCATCATGAAGCTCTATTATCACCCGCTTTCCGGCCATTCGCACCGGGCTCACCTGTTCCTGTCGCTGCTTGGCGTGCCCTATGAACTGGTCGAGGTCGACATGGCGGCAGGTGCCCACAAGGCGCCGGAGTTTCTCAAGCTCAATCCATTCGGCCAGGTGCCGGTCCTCGACGACGACGGCACAGTCATTGCCGATTCCTCCGCCATCCTCGTCTATCTCGCCCGCAAGTATGGCCGCACCGACTGGCTGCCGGAAGAGGCATTGGCTGCGGCGCGCATACAGAAATGGCTCTCGGTTGCCGCGGGCGAGATCGCCTACGGGCCGTGTGCGGCCCGCTTGGTCACCGTCTTCGGCGCCGATTTCCGCACCGACGAGGTGATCGCCCGGGCGCACCGCATTCTCACGCTGATCGAGGCGGAACTCACCGGCCGTCATTTCCTGCTCGGCGACAAACCGGTGATATCAGATGTCGCCCTCTACAGCTACATCGCCAACGCCCCGGAGGGCAATGTCGACACCTCGGCCTATCCAGGCATCCGTGCCTGGCTTGCGCGCATCGAGGCGCTGCCGGGCTTCGTCGGCTTCCGCAAGACCAAGATCGGCCTTGCCGCATAAAACTCGTCGGGGCGGGGTCGCCGTCCCGGCTTCTCAAAATTGTTCGCAAGGAGGGTCTGCGATGCTGGAGCAGACGAGACAGGACGTGAATTCGCCCTGGCATGAGGGTGAACTCGCCATGCAGCGCAGCGTCGGCGTCGTCGAGCGCATGGACGGGCCGGGACGGAATTTCGTCCGCAAGGCCATGCCGGAGCAGCATCGCGCTTTCTTTCCGATGCTGCCTTTCCTGGTGCTCGGCGCCGTCGATGCCAAAGGCGATGTCTGGGCGACGGTTCGGGCCGGGCGACCGGGCTTCATGTCGTCGCCGGCGCCGGAGTTCCTTGATGTCGACCTGTCGCGTGATGCGGCCGATCCGGCCGATGCCGGCATGGGGGATGGCGACGCGATCGCGATGCTTGGCATCCAACTCGAGACCCGGCGGCGCAACCGGCTGAACGGCGTGATCCGCAGGACGGATGCCGGTGCTTTCCGGGTGCGCGTCAGTCAGAGCTTCGGCAATTGCCCCCAATATATCCAGCCTCGCTCGTCCGTCTTTGCCCGCGATCCCCAAATGCCGACAGCGATGACGCCCTTCTATTCCGGTCAACTCGACGATCGCATGCGGCGGATGATCGAGGGCGTCGATACCTTCTTCGTCGCCTCCTATGTCGATCGCGACGGTGGCGAGCGGCAGGCGGATGTCTCCCATCGCGGCGGTTATGCCGGCTTCGTGCGTCTCAGCGCCGACGGTGTGCTGACCATTCCCGATTTTGCCGGCAATCGCTTCTTCAACACCCTCGGCAATTTCATCGTCAATCCGAAGGCCGGGCTTGTTTTCATCGACTTTGAAACCGGCGACATGCTGCAGATGACGGGACGGGCCGAGGTGCTGCCGGATTCGCCTGAGGTCGACACCTTTGAACGGGCCGAACGGCTGTGGCGTTTCACGCCCGAACAGATCGTGTTTCGCCCGGATGCCCTGCCGCTGCGGTGGAGCAAGGAGAGCCCCGAGCTGCCCCACCGTTCCCGCGGGTGAAGGAGCGCAATTCGGCCTCCGAGGCAAGACGCTGCTTCGGCATCTTGCAAAAATTGTACCGATCAGTACAGTCATAACCGTTCAGTACAGGAGCGCCTATGTCCAGCCTCGTCCCGCCCTTCACCCTTGAGACCGCCACCCGCAAAGTCCGCCTTGCCGAGGACGGCTGGAACAGCCGCGATCCCGAGCGCGTTTCGCTCGTCTATACGCCGGACAGCCGCTGGCGCAACCGCGCCGAATTCGTCAACGGCCGGGCCGAAATCGTCGCCTTTCTCAGCCGCAAATGGGCGAAGGAGTTGGACTATCGATTGATCAAGGAAATCTGGGCCTTCACCGATGATCGCATCGCCGTGCGCTTCGCCTATGAATGGCACGATGACAGCGGCAACTGGTTCCGTTCCTATGGCAATGAGAATTGGGAGTTCGATGCCGCCGGCTTGATGCAGCGCCGCTTCGCCTGCATCAACGACCTGCCGATCCGGGAATCCGAACGTCGATATCACTGGCCGCTCGGCCGCCGGCCGGATGATCATCCCGGCCTGAGCGAGCTCGGCCTCTGACGCAAGCCAGGCAAGGAAGCTGCCGGTGAAAACCGTCTATGAACGCGCCGACATCGTGCCGCTGCTGGCGGAAATCTTCCGCGAGTTCGGCTATGAGGGCACGTCGCTCAGCCGCATCACCGAACGCACCGGCATCGGCAAGGGCAGCCTTTATCACTTCTTTCCCGGCGGCAAGGAGGAGATGGCGGCCGCCGTGCTCGCCGATGTCGATTCTTGGTTCGAGCAAACGATCTATCAGCCGCTGAGAACGGGCGATCCTCGTCAGGCGATCGCGACGATGTGGACTGATGTGAGTGATTATTTTCGCTCCGGCCGCCGCATCTGCCTCGTCGGCGCTTTTGCCCTTGATGAGACCCGGGAACGATTTTCGACAGCAATCGGCGACTATTTCATCCGCTGGGTCGGCGCCCTGCGTTCGGCGTTGACGCGGGCAGGCTGTCCGGAAGAGGAGGCGCAGACGCTTGCCGAAGAGGGCGTTGCCGGCATTCAGGGCGCGCTGGTGCTGTCGCGGGCGCTGGATGACACAGCGGTCTTCGCCCGATCGCTGCAAGTGCTGGCGAAACGGCTCGATGCCGTGATGCGGTGAGGGGTGGTGAAGCCGCCAGGATGTTGTATCGCAGCTATCAAGAATCCCGGCCAGATCGATTGGCCGGGGCATTGATCGGGCGCGGGACGGCGCTCGATCTTACATCGGGACCGTTTTGCGTATATCAGCGTTGCTGTTGAGGCTGCTGGGCCGGGCGCGGATTTTCCCGTTCAAGGCGAATCTGGCGCCACTCGTTTTCCATCTGGTCGACGAGGTGCTGGGGAATGGTGGTTTGCGGGGTAGCGGGCGTCTGCATCGGAAGTCTCCTCAAGGCTTCAGGGCAAGAAGATGCATTGCACAAGACAAAAGGCGTGTAAATCAGTGGCTTAAACACTTTAAACGATTAAATTAATTTTAATCGATTAACTCGGGTTTAACCATGTCATTGGGAGGCGGCGCGGAATGGTTGTCCACATGGACCGAGGTTTCTTTTTCGAGGCGGTGCGGGGCGAGCTCTTCAAAGGAGAAATGACGCATCCTCAGGTAGTGGGCGCCACGGCGATTCTCGATGCCTGGGAAAAGCGGTTTTCCCATGCCGACCGGCGATGGCTCGCCTATATCCTCGCAACCGCTTACCACGAGACCGCCTATACGATGCAGCCGGTTCGCGAGACGCTGGCGGAAAGCGATGCACGCGCGGTCGAGATCCTGGAGACGGCCTTTGCCGCAGGCCGGCTTTCCTGGGTGAAAACGCCCTACTGGCGGCCGGACGAGGATGGCCGCAGCTGGCTCGGGCGCGGCCTCGTGCAACTCACCCACAAGCGGAACTATGAGGCGATGAGTGTGCTGACCGGCATCGACCTCGTTGCCGATCCCGACCGGGCAATGGAAATGGATACGGCGGTAACGATCCTGATCGAGGGTATGCTGCAGGGCAGTTTTACCGGCCACAAACTCGCCGATCACCTGAACGCGACGACTGCGGACTGGGTGAATGCACGCCGCATCGTCAACGGCACCGACCGGGCGGAAAAACTCGCAGCCTACGCCATGGTCTTCGATGCGGCGATACGTCCCGATGCCGGGCAAGGGCGCTCGCGCGGTTGAAGGCTCGGGGCGAGCGTGTTATCGCGCGGATGATCTCTGAATCTGACAGGAGCAGCCGCGTGATCCGCCATATCGTCTTCTTCACCGTGCAGGAAGAACATCTGCAGGAGGTGAGGGCCGGGCTTTCGATCCTGACCGCCATTCCGCATGCGCGGCTGCTGGAAATCGGCACCAATGTGAAGACCGATCAGCTGGGCACCGAGATCGATCTCGTCGTCTACGGCGAATTCGACGACGAGGCGGCTCTCGCCGCCTACAAGGCCCATCCGGATTATCAGCTGTCGATCGAGCGCGTGCGGCCGCTCCGGGAAAAGCGCATCGCTGCCGATTACGACAGCCACACGGCGGTGAGGCGGCCGCTCTGAATTTTCCTGCACCTTCGGATGCCATATTCCATTGAATTTCAAATGGATGATTGACTTTCCGGAGTTCGGATCGCCCCGACGCTTGCTCAACTTCTGAGCCGCCGGACTCAACTTTCGAAAAAGCAGCGGCAAGCGATTCAAAAGATTCGTTAAAGCGGCGCCGCGCTCATTGTGAGCTCGCTGCAGCAGTCGCGATGTATGGGCGGAAAGCCGCGCTCGTGCTGATGTCGATGATAATCAAGACAGATTAAGAATGACTGACGTGACGGGCCGGGTTCAAGAGACGACCGGGCTCGGCTGCGATGCGTGGGCGCCGCGCACCATCGCCATCAATATCAGCACCAAGATCAGCGCCAGGGCCGCAAGAGCGGCGCAGGCAAAGAGTGCCGGCCCGGTGCCGGCGCGGTCGAGAATGGCGGTGAAGATGACCGGGGCAATGGCGTTGGCAAGGTTTTGCGGCAGCGACAGCCGCGCCGCTTGCAGGCCGTATTCGCCCGGCGAAAACAGCGCCAGCGGCAGAAGCGCGCGGGCGACGGTCATGACGCCGGCGCCGAAGCCGTAAAGCAGGACGAAGGTGACGAGCAGCGGTGCGGATGGGCTGGCGACCAGCATGATCAGGAAACTGAACATCATCAGGCCGATGCCCATGGCCGCACTGAGCATGGGGTTGCCGCGCCGGCCGAGCAGCATGTCGAGGAAGCGCGCCGAGATACCGAGCACGCCGCGTGCCGAGCCGAGCTGCAGCGCTAGCGCCGGCGAGGCACCGGACTGACGGAAGATTTCGAGCAGCGATGGCGAGATGCCGAAGGTAATGAAGGTCGAGATCGTCGTCGCCGCGGCAATCAGCAGGAAGGCCCTGCGCCGCGCCGCCCTGGTGAGCGGCACCGGGGCAATGTCGGCCGCGCCGCCTGCGGCATGCGTTGCGATCGGTTTCGGCAGGGCGAAAAGATGCAGCGGCAGGCAGACGAAGAATTGCAGCGCCGCGCAGACGAGAAAGGTCAGGCGCCAGCCGATCGTCCCGTTGAGCAGGCTGAGGATCGGCCAGAAGATGGCGCTCGACAGGCCGGTGAACAGCATGAGAATGGCGATGACGCGTTTGCCGTTTTCCCCCTCGCGCTCGACGACGGCGGTATAGGCCGGTGCCGAAAGGCCGAATGCGCCGCCGATGCCGATGATAACCCAGGCGCTGGCATAGAGCAGGATGCCGTCTGCGGCGGCAAGCAGGCAGAGGCCGAGCGCAAAGGTCAGCGAGGCGGCCGAAAGCACCCGGGCGGCACCGTAGCGGGAGAGCCAGCGGCCGGTCGCCGGACCAAGGATGGCGCTGACCATCATCATGATCGTCAGGCCGGCAAACGCCAACTCATTCGCCAGGCCGAGAGCGGGCGCCACGATGCGGCCCATGACGCCGAGCATGTCGAAGGTCGTGCCCCAGCCGATCAGCTGGGTGACGGCAAGCACGGTGACTGTCTGCGCCGAGCGGAAGCGGAAAGAATTTGGCATTGGTGCTGAAATGGCCTGAATGCGGAAGCCACGGACATAACAGTTTCAATCGGCCGGTCAAAGCTGCGATCGCATTCGCGGCCTGTGCGTGTCCCCGAGGGACGGAAAGATGGAATGGTACAATTTCAGGACGATCCGGCGCGTGAAAACCGGGCCGATGCCGGCAATTGAGGGCGCGGCAAATAACACGATGCGGCTGCTTCGCAGATCACCACTTTGGGGTCGGCTCGGCCCCTTCCTGCCTTTGCGGGGACCGTGTTTCTCCCAAGGCCGAAGGCGATTTTTTCGCTGCCGGGAAGGCCGCTGAAGCTGGCCGCGGCGGCGGTTTTCAGCAGCCGGCGCCGGCTGCCGCAAGCAGTCGAGAATGGTTCTAAATGCCCTGCATTACAGCGCATTCATTTGCCATTCAGGTCGCGTGAGTACATAGTCGCAGCACGTTGGCATTACCTTGAAAGCATAGCACATGGCCCTTCCTCTGAGCGTCGCAGCATTGGCCGCCGGACTGGTGGTATCGGCGCCCTCACCGGACGGCGCGGGCAACCTCGTCCTGCGCGTGGCAGCCGATTGCAGCGCCGCCGCAGCCCAGGTGGTTGAGCAGACGGGCGGCCAGCTCCTGTCCGTGCAACCGGTGGGCGATACCTGTATCATCACCGTTCTGGTGTCGGGCAACGGCCAGCGTCCACGTAAAGTGACGGTAAAGGTTCCGATGTAAGCGGAATCGGTCTATTCAGGACATGATCGATTTGAAGCGGGCAAAGGCGGACCGATGCGCATTCTGGTAGTCGAAGACGACGTCAATCTGAACCGGCAATTGGCCGACACGCTGAAAGAGGCGGGTTATGTCGTCGACCAGGCTTTCGACGGCGAGGAGGGGCACTTCCTCGGCGATACCGAACCCTATGACGCCATCATCCTCGATATCGGCCTGCCGGAGATGGACGGTGTCACCGTGCTCGAGAAATGGCGCGGCGCCGGCCGCGGCGTGCCGGTGCTGATCCTGACGGCGCGCGACCGCTGGAGCGACAAGGTCGCCGGCATCGACGCAGGCGCCGACGACTACGTCACCAAGCCCTTCCATGTCGAAGAAGTGCTGGCGCGTATCCGGGCGCTGATCCGGCGCGCGGCCGGCCATTCCTCGTCCGAGATCATTTGCGGGCCGGTGCGGCTCGATACCAAATCCTCGAAGGCGACGGTCAACGGCACGACGCTGAAGCTGACCTCGCACGAATACCGCCTGCTCGCCTATCTCATGCATCACATGGGTGAGGTCGTCTCGCGCACCGAACTGGTCGAGCACATGTACGACCAGGATTTCGACCGTGATTCCAACACGATCGAGGTCTTTGTCGGCCGCCTGCGCAAGAAAATGGGCGTCGATCTGATCGAAACGGTGCGCGGTCTCGGCTACCGCATCCAAGCGCCGAAACATGCGAATTAAGTCGCTCACCGCCCGCGTTCTGTTGCTGACGACTGTCTGGTCGACGGTAGCGCTTGTCGTGATCGGTCTTTTGATCTCCACCCTCTACCGCAAGAGCGCCGAACGCGGTTTCCAGGATCTGCTGCGGGCGCAGCTCTACAACGTCATCAACTCGGTGACGATCGGCGATCAGGGGGCGCTCAGCGGCAGCCCGCAGCTCGGCGACCTGCGCTTTGCCCAGCCGAAAACCGGCTGGTATTGGGTGGTGGAGCCGCTCGGCACCTATACGACGGCGCCGCTGGTGTCGCCATCGCTCGGCTCGGCGCTTATTCCGGTTCCCTCCGTCGTCGAGGCGCCCTTCGACAAGAATTACGAACGCTACTACCAGGTGACGGATGCCTCCGGCAACCGCGTGCAGGTGGCCGAAACCGAAGTGGTGCTCGATACCGACGGCCGCGCGGCGCGCGTCCGCGTCACCGGCAATGTCGATGTCGTCGAGGATGATGTCCGCACCTTTTCCCACAGCCTTTATCTGGCGCTCGCCGGTTTCGGCGTCGGCAGCCTGATCGTCAATGCGCTGGCGATTCTCTACGGCCTGAAGCCGCTCGACAAGGCGCGTGCCGCATTGGAGCGCATCCGCGCCGGCGAGAGCGAGCAGCTGAAAGGCGATTTCCCGCGCGAAATCCTGCCGCTCGCCAACGAGGTCAACGCGCTGATCGACAGCAACCGCCGCATCGTCGAGCGCGCCCGCATGCAGGTCGGCAATCTCGCCCATTCGCTGAAGACGCCGATTGCCGTGCTGCTCAACGAGGCGCGGGTGCTGGAAAAATCCCATGGCGAGCTGGTGCGCAGCCAGGCGGAATCGATGCAGGGGCAGGTGCAGTCCTATCTCAACCGGGCCCGCATCGCCGCGCAGCGCGAATCCGTGCTCGCCCGCACCGATGCCGAACCGGCGCTCGAGCGGCTGGTGCGCGTCATGCGCCGGCTGAACGTCGATACCGAATTCGATCTCGTTGTCTCGCCGCCGCATCTGGCCGTCGCCATGGAGCAGCAGGATCTCGAGGAGACTGTTGGCAATCTTTTGGAGAACGCGGCGCGCTTTGCCAAAAGCAAGGTCCGGCTTTCGGCCGTCGAGGCCGGCGACGACGTCAAGGGAGCCGAAGCGAGTGCGCGGCGCCACTGGGTGGAGCTCGCCGTCGAGGACGACGGCCCGGGTCTCGAGCCCGATCAGATCCGTGAGGCGCTGAAGCGCGGCCGCCGGCTCGACGAAAGCAAGCCCGGCACCGGGCTCGGCCTTTCGATCGTCACCGAGATTTCCGGTGAGTATCAAGGACGGCTCGAACTGTCCCGTGGCGAATGGGGCGGGCTCAAGGCAAAGCTTATTCTGCCCGGCATCACAAAGGATGTTGCATGAGCAACTGCTTGATGTCACAAAGATAGTGGCAAATGCATAGCATGCTTTGCCTTAATGCTGACACGGGGACGCTGCACTTCGATCGGCTGAATTTGACCCCTGATCGTGGTTCGACGCAATGATTTTACGCTCGCAAGGCATGATCGCTTCCGCTCTGCTCGTCGCCGTCGCGCTATCCGGCTGCACGACGACGAAGGGTGCCGCTTCGGGCGGCATTTTTTCGAGCAAGCCCTCGGCCTCGGCCGCCTTTCTGACCGCGCTGCAGGGTGGCCTTGTCGGCCGCAGCGGCGTGACCTTGAGCGATAGCGACAAGCAGCGGGCGCTCGAGGCAGAATATCGGGCGCTGGAAGGTGCCGCCGTCGGCCAGCCGATGCAGTGGACCGGCAAGGACGTCACCGGCAAGGTGGTCGCCGCCGCGCCCTATCAGGTCGGTTCGCAGAACTGCCGGCAATATACCCATACGCTGACTGTCGACGGCAAGGACACCGTGGTGCGCGGGACTGCCTGCCGCAACGCCGATGGCAGCTGGTCGCCGCTCGGCTGAACCCGGTAAATTGCGGCGAATAGCCTCAAATCTTCGTCATTCCGGCTTTGGCAGTTGGAATGACGGCCCGCTTCACGTATTTGGGCCGATATGCTGTTCTGGATTCTCGTTGCCGCTCTGACGGCGCTCGTCGCCGCCATCCTGCTTTACCCCCTTCTGCGTGGAGCGAAGGCGGCGGAAAATAGCCGTGCGGGCGAGGCGGCGGTCTATCGCGACCAGTTGCGCGAACTCGACCGCGATCTCGATGGTGGACTGATCACGCCGGAAGAGGCCGATTATGCCAGGGCCGAAATCGGCCGGCGGCTGATCGCCGTCTCCGCTGGTGAACCGGGGCAGGCGCCGAAAGCCGCGCGGCATCACCGTTTCACCGAAGCCTTCGTGCTCCTGCTTCTGCCGGTTCTCGGGCTCTGTCTTTATTTGACGACGGGCAGGCCGGACCTGCCGTCGCAGCCGCTGCAAGCGCGGCTTGATAATCCCGGCAACGATGTGGCGGTGCTGATCGCCAAAGCGGAACGCCATCTGGCTGAGAAGCCCGATGACGGCAAGGGCTGGGACGTGCTGGCGCCGATCTATCTCCGCACCATGCGCGTCAACGACGCGCAGGTGGCCTACCGCAGTGCCATCCGGCTTCTCGGCCCGAGCCCGGTCCGGCTCGACGGCCTCGCCGAAACGCTGATGGCGGTCTCCGACGGCGTCGTGACCGAGGAGGTGCGTCAGGTGCTGGAACAATCGCTGACGCTGGAACCCGACAATCCGCGCGCCCGCTTTTATATCGCCCTCAGCATGGAGCAGGCGGGACGCTCCGATGAGGCGCGCCAGGCATTCGAGGCGCTGGCGAAACAATCGCCGGCCGATGCGCCCTGGCTGCCCTTGGTCAACGACCATATCGCCATGAACGGCGGCGCTCCGGCTGCTCCGAGTGCCGTTCCGGCAGTTCCCGGCAATCCGAGTGCCCTTGGCAACCCGGGGGCTCTTGGTAACCCCAGCCAGCAAGATGTGGCGGCGGCGGAGAATATGGGCACTGGCGACCGGCAGCAGATGATCCGCGGCATGGTCGAGAGCCTCGATGCCAAGCTCAGTGCGGATCCGAACAATTTCGAAGGCTGGATGCGGCTCGTCCGCTCTTACGCCGTATTGAACGATAAGGATCGCGCAGCCGGCGCGCTGAAGCGCGGGCTTGCTGCTTTTCCGGCAGAGAGCGAGCAGCGCAAGCAATTGCTGGCGCTTGCCAGCGAGCTCGGGCTGACCACGGAAGGATCGGCACAATGACGCGCAAGCAGAAGCGGCTGGCGGTGATAGCGGGCGGCATGGGCTTCATCGCCGCCGCCGTGCTGCTGGTCATGTTCGCCTTCAGCCAGTCGGTCGCCTATTTCTACATGCCGGCCGATCTGGCAAAGACGCCGGTGGCGCCGGATACCCGCATCCGGCTCGGCGGGCTGGTCGGCGAGGGCAGCGTCGTGCGCGGCACCGGCTCGACGGTGGAATTTGCCGTCACCGACGGCAGTCCCAATGCCGTGAAGGTTCAATATACCGGCATTCTTCCCGATCTCTTCCGCGAGGGGCAGGGGGTTGTCACCGAAGGCATGTTTACACCAGGCACGAACGTCTTCATCGCCGACACCGTGCTTGCCAAGCATGACGAGACCTACATGCCGAAGGATGTCGCCGACAGGCTGAAGCAGCAGGGGCTGTGGAAGGAAGGCCAAGGGGCAGAAGGCCAGGGACAGGAAGCGAAGGCGACGCAATGATCATCGAGATCGGCCATTACGCACTGGTGCTGGCGCTCGCAACGGCGCTCATTCTTTCCATCGTGCCGGTGATGGGAGCCCGCCGCCACGACCGGGCGATGATGGATGTGGCGACGATCGGCTCGCTGGCGATGTTTGCGCTCGTCGCCTTCTCCTTCGGCGTCTTGACCTATGCCCATGTCGTCTCGGACTTCTCGGTCGAAAACGTCTGGGAGAATTCGCATTCGCTGGTGCCGCTGATCTACAAATATTCCGGCGTCTGGGGCAATCACGAGGGATCGATGATGCTCTGGCTGCTGATCCTGACGCTGTTCAGCGCCCTGGTCGCCGTCTTCGGCCGCAATCTGCCGGAGACGCTGAAGGCCAATGTACTGGCCGTGCAGGCCTGGATTTCGGTCGCCTTCACGCTGTTCATCCTGCTGACCTCCAATCCCTTCCTGCGGCTCGATCCGGCGCCGGCCGAGGGCCGCGATCTCAACCCCGTCCTCCAGGACATCGGCCTGGCCATCCACCCGCCGCTGCTTTATCTCGGTTATGTCGGCTTCTCCGTCTGCTTCTCCTTTGCCGTCGCCGCGCTCCTGGAAGGCCGCATCGACGCCGCCTGGGCCCGCTGGGTCAGGCCGTGGACGCTGGCCGCCTGGACCTTTCTGACGCTCGGCATCGCCATGGGCTCCTACTGGGCCTATTACGAGCTCGGCTGGGGCGGCTGGTGGTTCTGGGATCCGGTGGAAAATGCCTCTTTCATGCCGTGGCTGGCCGGCACTGCGTTGCTGCATTCGGCCCTCGTCATGGAAAAGCGCGAGGCGCTGAAGATCTGGACGGTGCTGCTCGCCATCCTCACCTTCTCGCTGTCGCTGATGGGCACCTTCCTCGTACGCTCCGGCGTGCTGACCTCGGTGCATGCCTTTGCCAGCGATCCGAGCCGCGGCGTCTTCATTCTCTGCATCCTGTTGATCTTCATCGGCGGGGCGCTGTCGCTCTTCGGCTTTCGCGCGCCGCGGCTTTCGGCCGGCGGGCTGTTTGCGCCGATTTCGCGTGAGGGGGCGCTCGTCGTCAACAATCTGATCCTGACGGTCGCCTGCGGCACGGTTCTCACAGGCACGCTCTATCCGCTGCTGCTGGAAACGATCACCGGCGACAAGATTTCCGTCGGGCCGCCCTTCTTCAATCTGACCTTCGGCCTGCTGATGGCGCCGCTGATCGTCATCGTGCCTTTCGGGCCGCTGCTCGCCTGGAAGCGCGGCGATCTGCTCGGCGCCCTGCAGCGGCTCTATGTGGTTGCAGGCCTGGCCTTTCTTGCCGCGGTGGCCTTCTTCTATATCGAACATGGCGGTCCGGTGCTGTCGGTGCTCGGGCTGGCCGCCGGGCTGTTCCTGATTCTCGGCGCCATTGCCGATCTCTGGTATCGCGCCGGTATCGGCAAGGTGGCGGGCTCCGTCGCCTGGCGCCGCCTGACCGGCCTGCCGCGTTCGGCCTTCGGCACGGCACTCGCCCATGCCGGGCTCGGCGTCACCGTGCTCGGCATCGTCGCGGTCACGACCTTCCAGACCGAGCACGTCATCGAGATGAAGCCCGGCGAGACCGCCGATGCCGGCGGCTACAGCCTCAATTTCGACGGCATGCAGGCGGGCAGGGGGCCGAACTACACCGAGGAGCGCGGCCACTTCACCGTCCGGCGCGCCGGTGTCACCGTCGCCGATACCTGGTCGGCCAAACGCCTCTATACCGCCCGCCAGATGCCGACGACGGAAGCCGGCATCCTGACCTTCGGATTGAGCCAGCTCTACGTCTCGCTCGGCGACGCCACCAAGGACGGCGGCATCGTCGTGCGCATCTGGTGGAAGCCGTTCATTCTCTGCATCTGGGGCGGAGCAGTGCTCATGGCCTTCGGCGGCCTCGTCTCGCTCAGCGACCGCCGCCTGCGCGTCGGCGCGCCGCGAAGGAAGGCAAAACCCGCGCAGACAGTGTTGGAGCCGGCGGAATGATGCGGCGTCTCTTCCTGGTTTTCGCATTGATGCTGATGGCCGCACCCGCCTTCGCCGTCAATCCCGACGAGGTGCTGGCCGACCCGGCGCTGGAGGCCCGCGCCCGCGCCCTTTCGGCCGAACTGCGCTGCATGGTCTGCCAGAATCAGTCGATCGACGATTCCAACGCCGATCTGGCCAAGGATCTGCGCCTGCTGGTGCGTGAGCGCATCACCGACGGCGACAGCGACGATCAGGTCTTGAACTATATCGTCTCGCGCTACGGCGAGTTCGTGCTCCTGAAGCCGCGTGTCGGCATGAAGACCGTGCTGCTCTGGGGCGCCCCGGCGCTGCTGGCGCTTGCCGGCGGGCTGTCGCTGCTCCTCTTTGCACGCAGGCGGTCAGGCAAGCCGACCGGCAGCAAGCTGACGGCCGACGAGCAGGCGAAACTGAGCGAGCTTCTGAAAAAATAATCGATTGAGCGGCAATTTGCTCATTCGGCCGGGCCGTGCCCGGTGAAGTCTGCTGCGCGTATCCGAGGGAAGCAAACATTACCAACTTTTCATTGGCCGGACAGTTCGCAGTAAGGTGCGGCGTCCTATATCTTCATTCATCGACTGATCCGGCGCCGCCGGTTCTGAGAACTAAGAACAAGAGAAGGTGCTCCAATGCTTAAGAATTTCAACGGACGTCCGTCCCTCGCCACGGTGCTCAAGGCTTCTACCGTTGCCGGTATCGCAGCCGCTGTGCTTGCAACCGGCGTACCGCTCGAAATCACCAAGTCTTATGCTGAAGCCGTGAAGGTTCAGGCGCCTGCCGTCCCGAGCTTCGCCAATGTCGTCGATGCCGTTTCCCCGGCCGTTGTTTCGGTTCGCGTCGAAAACCGCGTCAATCCCGTCTCCGACAATAATGACGGCTTCTCCTTCGACTTTAATGGCCGCGGCTTCGACGATCTCCCCGACGATCATCCGCTGAAGCGCTTCTTCAAGCAGTTCGGCCAGGAGCCGAATGACCAGCAGGGCCATCAGCGCCGCTTCGGCCAGAACGGCCCCGGTAGCCCGGGCGGCCCGAATGGCCCCGGCGGCAAGGGCCGTCTGCGCCCGGTCGCTCAAGGCTCCGGCTTCTTCATCTCCGAAGACGGCTACATCGTCACCAACAACCACGTCGTTTCCGATGGCCAGGCCTTCGTCGCCGTCATGAATGACGGCACCGAGCTCGATGCCAAGCTGATCGGCAAGGATCCGCGCACCGATCTGGCTGTCCTGAAGGTCGACGGCAAGGGCAAGAAGTTCACCTACGTCAACTGGGCCGATGACAACAATGTCCGCGTCGGCGACTGGGTCGTCGCCGTCGGCAACCCCTTCGGTCTCGGCGGAACGGTCACAGCCGGCATCGTCTCGGCTCGCGGCCGCGATATCGGCTCCGGTCCCTATGACGATTACCTGCAGGTGGATGCCGCAGTGAACCGCGGCAACTCCGGTGGCCCGACCTTCAACCTCAGCGGCGAAGTCGTCGGCATCAACACCGCGATCTTCTCGCCGTCCGGCGGCAGCGTCGGCATCGCCTTCGCCATTCCGGCCTCCACCGCCAAGGATGTCGTCGCCGATCTGATGAAGGACGGCCAGGTTTCGCGCGGCTGGCTGGGTGTCCAGATCCAGCCGGTGACCAAGGACATCGCCGAATCCATCGGCTTGTCCGAGCCAAGCGGCGCCCTCGTCGTCGCCCCGCAGGCCGGATCGCCGGGTGACAAGGCCGGCATGAAGGCCGGCGATGTCGTCACGGCGCTGAACGGTGAAACGATCAAGGATGCCCGTGATCTCAGCCGCCGCATCGGCGCGATGCAGCCGGGCAGCAAGGCCGAGCTTTCGGTCTGGCGCGCCGGCAAGGCCCAGTCGCTCACCGTCGAACTCGGCACGCTGCCGGCCGACCAGAAGGATGCGAATGCCGACGACAACAACAACCAGCCGCAGCAGCCCGAGACGCCGGCGTCCGAAAAGGCGCTTGCCGATCTCGGCCTGACGGTCGGTCCCTCCGACGACGGCAAGGGCCTGGCGATCACCGGCATCGACCCGGATTCCGACGCTGCCGACAAGGGCATCAAGGAAGGCGAGAAGATCACCTCGGTCAACAACCAGGAAGTCTCCACCGCCGCCGATATCGTCAAGGTGCTGAACCAGGCCAAGAAGGACGGCCGCACCCGTGCGCTGTTCCAGATCCAGTCCAGCGAAGGAAGCCGCTTCGTCGCCCTTCCGATCAACAGCCAGGGCTGACCTTCGAGAAAACAGGAGCCGTGCGGAGGAAACTCCGCGCGGCTCGATTCTTCTGACCTTTCAAGGATGATCGCGATGAGCGCCGGCCCGCAGGAAGATGCTTTGAGCCTTGCCGAAACGCAGCCGGTGGGTAATGTCGGCCGCATGAAGATTCTCATCATCGAAGATGATCTCGAAGCCGCCGTCTACCTCACGAAAGCCTTTCGCGAGGCGGGCATCGTCGCCGATCACGCCAGCGACGGCGAGGCCGGCCTGTTCATGGGGTCGGAAAACACCTACGACGTCATCGTCATCGACCGCATGCTGCCGCGCCGGGACGGGCTCTCCGTCATCAGTGAGCTGCGCCGCAAGGCCATCCATACCCCCGTTCTCATCCTCTCCGCCCTCGGCCAGGTCGATGACCGCGTCACCGGCCTTCGCGCCGGCGGCGACGACTACCTGCCGAAGCCCTATGCCTTCAGCGAGTTGCTGGCCCGCGTCGAGGTGCTCGGCCGCCGCAAGGGCACGCCGGACCAGGATGTCGTCTATCGTGTCGCCGATCTCGAACTCGACCGGCTCTCGCATGAGGTGCGCCGCGGCGGCAAGGAGATCCTGCTGCAGCCGCGCGAATTCCGCCTGCTCGAATATCTGATGAAGAATGCCGGCCAGGTGGTGACCCGCACCATGCTGCTCGAAAACGTCTGGGATTATCACTTCGACCCGCAGACCAACGTCATCGATGTCCATGTTTCGCGCCTGCGCTCGAAGATCGAGAAGGATTACAGCCAGCCGCTCCTGAAGACCATTCGGGGCGCGGGGTACATGATCAAGGACGACGGATGAGCCGCTTCCGGGTTCTCTTCAAGTCCACCGCAGTCCGCCTTTCGGCACTCTATATCCTGCTTTTCGCCATCTGTGCCGCAACGCTCGTCTTCTATGTGACGGCGATGTCGGAACGGCTGCTCACCGGCCAGATCCGCGACGCCGTCAAGCAGGAGGTGGAGCAGGTGCAGCGCGCCTATGATAGCGGCGGCATGAACCTTCTGCTGCGCACGATGGAGCGGCGCGCCCGTCAGCCGGGCGCCAATCTCTACGTTATCGCCGGCCCCTCGGGCGATATTCTCGCCGGCAACGTCGCCTCGGTGCAGCCCGGCGTTTTCGAGGAAATCGGCTGGGCCTCGGCGCCCTTCAGCTACCAGCGTTATACCGACAGCGGCGTCGAGCGCCGCCACAAGGCGATCGCCAATATCTTCGTGCTCGACAACGGCTTGCGGATCCTGATCGGCCGCGACCTCGGCGATCCCGAGCGTTTCCGCCTGCTGGTGCGCCAGGCGCTGATGGTCGCCTTGGCGATCATGGGGCTTGGCGCCATCATCATCTGGTTCGCCATCGGCCGCAATGCGCTGAAACGCATCGACCGCATGTCGGATGCGAGCAAGAAGATCATGGCCGGCGACCTGTCGCAGCGCCTGCCGGTGGGTGGCTCCGGCGACGAATTCGACCGCCTGTCGATGTCGTTGAATACCATGCTGGAGCGCATCGAAAAGTTGAACGAAGGCCTGCGGCAGGTCTCCGACAATATCGCCCACGATCTCAAGACGCCGCTGACGCGGCTGCGCAACAAGGCGGCCGATGCGCTTGATCTCGGCGATGGCGAGACGCGGCGCACGGCGCTCGAAGGCATCATTTCCGAATCCGACCAGCTGATCCGCACCTTCAACGCGCTGCTGATGATCTCCCGCGTCGAGGCAGGATCGGTCGCCGCCGAGATGTCGCCGGTCGAGCTTTCGGCGATCGTCTCCGACAGCGCCGAGCTTTACGAGCCGGCGGCCGAGGAAGCCGGGCTTGGCCTCAGCGCCAGCGTCGAGCCCGGTGTCGAGGTGCAGGGCAATCGCGAGCTGATCGGCCAGGCGATCTTCAACCTGCTCGACAATGCGATCAAATATTCCTCCGATACGGAAGGGGCGGGCATCGTGTCGCTGAAGCTTGCCCGCCGCCCGGACGGTATCTGCCTGTCGGTGGCCGACCATGGGCCGGGGGTGCCGGCCGAACGGCGCGACGACGTGGTGAAGCGCTTCGTGCGCCTCGACGAAAGCCGTTCGAAGCCCGGCACGGGGCTCGGTCTTTCCCTGGTCGAGGCCGTCATGGAACTGCACAACGGCCGGCTGGAGCTCTCCGACACCGATCCCGACAAGCCCGAACAGCGCGGACTGACGGTCAGCATGATTTTTCCGGCCAAGGCTGCCTGATTGTCTTCCGCGGAAATACGATCGGCTGAATCGCGTATTGGCGGTTTTGCGCCAAGATCCTAGTTTAATGTCGATCGAGGACGCGAACTGCGATTCGACGTGGTCGCTCCTTCCGCCGAAAGCCAGGGAGAGCGCATGCTGACGAAATCGACGCATGGCCTGAAGGATGTGGCCGAAGGACTGCTGCGGCCGCTGAGCCAGGCGGAGCTGAAGCTGGCGCTGGCCGACCTTCAGGAGGCCGGCAAAAGCGAGCCGTCGGTGGCTGTGATGCTGAAGACGGAAGGTCCGCTGCGCGATTTCATCGCGGCGGCGCTGACGCTGTCGCCCTATCTGCGCGAAATCGTCAATCGCGATCCGGCCGTCCTCGCCGGCGCCATCGCGCAGCCGCTGGAACCGCAGATCGAGGCGCTGGTCGCCGAAGCGCGCGGCTGCTGGCGGCCGGATGGCGACGGCGCCGCACCGGCGGAATCGGCGGTGATGACCAAGCTGCGCATCATCAAGCGCAAGGTCGCCTTACTCGTCGCGCTCGCGGATCTCGCGCGCATCTTCGACGGGCGGGCGACGACGGCCTGGCTGAGCGAGCTTGCCGAAGCTTCGGTTGCGGCTGCGATCGACCATCTGCTGCTGTCGGCGCATGAGGGAGGAAAGCTCAAGCTGCGGGATCCAGCGGCTCCCAGCGACGGCTCGGGGCTGATCGTGCTCGGCATGGGCAAACTCGGCGCCTGCGAACTCAACTATTCCTCCGATATCGATCTCGTCGTCTTCTTCGACGAAGAGGCCGGCATCGTGCCCGATCCCGATGACGCGATCGAAATCTTCCCCCGGATGATGCGCCGGCTGGTGCGTATCCTGCAGGAGCGCACCGCCGACGGCTACGTCTTCCGCACCGATCTCAGACTGCGTCCCGATCCCGGCTCGACGCCGCTGGCGATCCCGGTCGATGCGGCGATGATCTATTATGAGGGCAGGGGCCAGAATTGGGAGCGGGCCGCCTTCATCAAGGCGCGCGCCGTTGCCGGCGACTTGGCAGCGGGCGGCGCTTTCCTGCGAGGGCTTTCGCCTTTCGTCTTCCGCAAATATCTCGATTATGCGGCAATATCGGATATTCATTCGATCAAGCGGCAGATCCATGCGCATAAGGGCCATGGCGCCATCGCGGTCAAAGGCCATAACGTCAAGCTCGGCCGCGGCGGCATCCGCGAGATCGAATTCTTCGTCCAGACGCAGCAACTGATCGCCGGCGGCCGCATGCCGGCCCTGCGCGGGCGGGCGACGGAGGAGACGCTCGGTGAACTCACCAAGGCGAAATGGATCGACGCCGAGACCCGTGACGAACTGACGGAGTCCTACTGGTTCCTGCGCGATGTCGAGCATCGCATCCAGATGGTGCACGACGAGCAGACCCACCTGTTGCCGGAGACCGATGCCGATCTGAAGCGCATCGCCTTCATGATGGGCTTTACCGATACGCCAAGCTTCGCCGAGCGGCTGGTCGGCGTGCTGAAGACGGTGGAGCGGCGTTATGCGCATCTCTTCGAACAGGAGAGCAAGCTTTCCACCGACACCGGAAACCTGGTCTTCACCGGCCAGGGCGACGATCCGGATACGCTGGAGACGCTGAAGAGACTGGGTTTCACCCGGCCGTCCGACATTTCCCGCATCATCCGCACCTGGCATTATGGCCGCTATCGTGCAACGCAATCGGTCGAGGCGCGCGAAAGGCTGACGGAGCTCGCGCCGGAGCTTTTGCGCGTCTTCGGGGAAAGCAAGCGCGCCGACGAGGCACTGCTGCGTTTCGACAGCTTCATCTCGGGCCTTCCCGCCGGCATCCAGCTCTTTTCGCTGCTCGGCAGCAATCCTGCATTGCTGTCGCTGATCGTCAACATCATGTCCTCAGCACCCCGGCTTGCCGAGGTGATCGCCGCCAGGCCGCATGTCTTCGACGGCATGCTCGATCCCGGCCTGATGGCCGAGCTGCCGACCCGCGATTATCTCGGCGAACGGCTGAAGGGCTCACTTGTCCAGGCGCGCCATTATGAGGAAGTGCTCGACCGGCTGCGCATCTTCGCCGCCGAGCAGCGTTTCCTGATCGGCATCCGCCTGCTGACGGGAGCAATCAACGGCCAGATGGCCGCCCGCGCCTTCACCCATCTCGCCGACCTTATCATCGCTGCCGCGCTCGATGCCGTGGTGAGCGAGATGCGGGCCGCCCACGGCGACTATCCAGGCGGGCGAATCGCGGTTGCCGGCATGGGCAAGCTCGGCAGCTTCGAGCTGACGGCCGGGTCCGACATCGATCTGATCCTGCTCTATGATTATGACGACGCAGCCTCCGAATCCGATGGGGCAAAACCGCTCGACGCGACGCGTTATTTCACCCGCATCACCCAGAGGCTGATCGCCGCTTTGTCGGCGCCGACCGCCGAAGGTGTGCTTTATGAGGTCGACATGCGGCTGCGCCCCTCCGGCAACAAGGGGCCGGTCGCCACCCGCATCAACGCCTTCGGCAAATACCAGCGCCAGGAGGCCTGGACCTGGGAGCATATGGCGCTCAGCCGCGCCCGGCTGATCTCAGGCGATGACAGCCTGATTGCCGAGACCGAACATATCGTCCGGGAGGTGCTGTCGGCCGATCGCGATATCGCCAAGGTGGCGCATGACGTCGCCGAAATGCGCGAACTGATCGAGACGGAAAAGCCGCCCTCCGGACCATGGGATTTGAAGCTGATCCCCGGCGGCGTCATCGACCTCGAATTCATCGCTCAGTACATGGCGCTGATTGCGCCCACCAGGGGCGCCGGCATCGCGGTAAACGGGATGAGCACCGGCGAAGCCTTGAAGGCGCTCGGCGACAGGCTGATGGCGCCGGCCGATCTCGACATTTGCCTCGACGCCTTCGCCCTTTATACCGGTCTTTCGCAGCTGATCCGCCTCTGCATCGACGGCCAGTTCGATCCGAAGGACGCACCCGCCGGCCTCGTCGAACTCGTCTGCCGCGCCGGCGACTGCCCTGACATCAGGACGCTGGAAGGCGAAGTGAAGCGGCTTTCGAAAGCGGTCAGGAAGATATTCTTGAATGTGGTGAAGGTCTGACGCATGGTCGAACCGCGACGCGCTCTACACGTCGTCGGGAATACGCAGCGAGATCACCGTGCCCACAGCTTCGCGCGAGCGGATCTTCATGCGGCCGCCATGCAGCGCGGTCAGCGAGCGGGAGATGGCGAGGCCGAGGCCGGAGCCGCCCTTGCTCTTGGCATACTGGCTCTGCACCTGCTCGAAGGGCTGGCCGATTTTCGACAGTGCCGAGCGTGGAATGCCGATGCCGGTATCGGCGATGGTGACGAAGACGGCGCCGTCGACGCGGCGGGTGCGCACCGCGATGCGGCCGCCATTGTCGGTGAACTTCACCGCATTGGAGAGCAGGTTGAGAAGTACCTGCTTCATCGCCCGGCGATCGGCCATCAGCGTCAGGCCGGATGAGATCCGCTGGTCGATGACGATGTTCTTTTCAGCCGCCGGCATGGCCGTGAAACGCAGGCTTTCCTCGATCAGCGGCACGAGGTCGATACGCTCGCAGTGCAGTCTGAGGTGGCCGGCTTCGATCTTCGACATGTCGAGAATGTCGTTGATGACGTTGAGCAGATGTTTGCCGCTGTCATGGATGTCGCGGGCATATTCGTCGTATTTCAGTGAGCCGAGCGGCCCGAACATCTGGTTCTGCAGGATTTCCGAGAAGCCGAGAATGGCGTTGAGCGGCGTGCGCAGCTCATGCGACATATTGGCGAGGAATTCCGATTTCGCCTTGTTGGCGGCCTCGGCGCGTTCCTTCTCCGCCTGGTAATTGGCATTCGCCGTCGAAAGTTCGGATTTCTGAATCTCCAGCGTCTGGCGCGAGGCGGAGAGGTCGCCGATCGTTGCCATCAGCCGGCGTTCGGATTCGCGCAGCCGCTCCTGATGGCGTTTCATCAGCGTGATGTCGGTTCCGACCGACACCCTGCCGCCGTCGCGGGTGCGCCGCTCATTGATCTGCAGCCAGCGCTCGTCGGCAAGCTGCACTTCCGTCGTGCGCGAATAGCCGGGGCCGTCGGCATCGGCGATCCGCCGTTCGATGACCGGGCGGGCCGCGGCGGCATTGACGACCGCGCGCTCGGTGCCGGGCACCAGCACGCTGTCCGGCAGACCGTAGGCCTGCTGGAAATGCGTGTTGCACATGACGAGCCGATCGTTCTTGTCCCAGAGCACAAAGGCTTCCGAGGTGCATTCGATGGCGTCGGCGAGCCGCTGGTCGGCTTCCGCATAGCGCTGAGCCAGCCGATGCTGTTCGGTCACGTCCATGGCAATGCCGATCAGGTGCATGCGGCCGGAATTGCTGCGGATCACCTGGGCGCGGGCGCGCATCCAGACATAGTGGCCGCCGGCGTGGCGCATCCGGAAGATCTGATCGACCTGGCCGGAATGGCCCTTGGCGATGGCGCGCGCGATCTCGTAGAGCCCGCCGTCATCGGGATGCATCAGCCGCGCGGCTTCGCCGAAGCCCATCGCCTTGTCGGAGCCCGGCAGGCCGAGCATATCGTACATCGAGCGCGACCAGAAGAATTCTCGGTTGTCGAAATCGAAGTCCCAAAGGCCGCAGCGGCCGCGTGACAGCGCCGTCTCGACGCGCAGGTTCGATTCCAGGAAAATGTCGTCGGCGTCGCGGGCGCGTTTGACCTGGGTATAATAGGCATAGAGGATGACCAGCAGGATCGAGGAGATGCCGGCAAACAGGGTGACGTTGAGCGCCATCTGCTCGCGCCAGAGCTGGCTGATCTCGTCGAGCGAGGTGGCGGCGACGATATAACCGCCGGCATTGCCCATCAGCGTGATTTCGGCGTAATGCGGCACACCGCCGATCGTTGTTTCGATGACGTCGGCGCGATCGCCGAAACGCCGGATCGCCGAGACCTCGGGGAAGAAATCGCCGACATTGCTGCCGACATGCGAAAGCCCGGCGGTCGTCGCGGCAAAGACCTTGCCGCTTGCCTGCACGAGCATCACGAAGGCGCCGTTATCCAGCCGGTCCTGCGGCAGGAACCGGGCGAGCCGGGCCTGCGCTTCGGCGGCATCGCCGCTGTCGAAGATCTCGGAGGCATCGGCAAACACGGCAGAGGCGGTCGCCGCCGAAAGCGCGGTGGCATGGCGGGCCGAGGCTTCCAGGCGGGAATATTCGCTGACCATGCCGAAGAAATGCGACGCGGCGACGACGAAGAGGAAGGCGACGATCAGCGCCGGAATGGCGCGCTTCAAG
Source organism: Rhizobium esperanzae (assembly GCF_014197615.1). Lineage (GTDB taxonomy): Bacteria > Pseudomonadota > Alphaproteobacteria > Rhizobiales > Rhizobiaceae > Rhizobium > Rhizobium esperanzae_A. The sequence continues at coordinate 59,048 of NZ_JACIFY010000015.1, read as the reverse complement.
AGCAGTTCGGCCTTCGGCAGATGACGGAGAAGCGGCTCCGATGTCGCATGACCGGAAAGGCTGTCTCGCCAGGCTTTCAACCCGTCAAAATCGACACGCAGCCGTCCACCGGCCACGGTTGCCCGCCGCACGTCCATCATCTCTTTGCCTTGTCCCTCGTGTGATTCGCGCGCCGCTCGCTCGAACCTGACCTAGAGAATCATGGGTGATTCGCCTTGTCCAGAGGCAAAGGTAAAAATCCGTTAACTATTTATAATTTCGTGTTTTTCGAGCGATTCGATCTGCTCGGCAACCGGCCGCCGAATTTTTCGCGACGGCCGGCCGAAGCAAACTACCCTTTAAGCGTGCGCTCAACGATGTCGCGCACGTCGGTCGAAAGGCCGGGAGCCTGTTCGATCTCGGTCAGCGCCGAGCGGGCGTGATCGGCCCGCACCGGTTCCAGCGAGCGCCAGGAGCGCATCGAGGTGAGTATGCGGGCGGCAAGCTGCGGGTTGCGCCCGTCGATATCGAGGATCTGATCGGCAAGGAAGCGATAGCCTTCGCCGTCGGCGCGGCCGAAGCCGGTCGGATTGGCAAAGGCGAAGGTCCCGACGAGCGACCGCATCCGGTTCGGATTGGTCCGCTTGAACAGCGGATGCTGCATCAGCCCGCGGACCCGCTCCAGGGTTTTGTCGCCGGGAATGCCGGCCTGGATCGCAAACCACTTGTCGATGACGAGCGCATTTTCGGCGAAGCGGTCGCGGAAGGCGGCGAGCGCCTCGCTGGTCTCCGTGCTATCGGGAAAACGATGGGCGAGGATCGTCAGCGCATGGCTGAGATCGGTCATGTTGTTGGCCGCATCGAAGGCGGCCTTGGCGCGGGCCGGCGTCTGCTCGGCATGCGAGAGGTAGGTCAGCGCCGTATTTCGCAGCGCCCTGAGGCCGGCGCTTTTCGCGTCCGGGCTGAAATCGCCCGGTGTCGTCATCGCGGCGTAGAGGCCGGCAAAGACATCCTTTCCGGCCTCGGCGATCTGTTTCAGGATCGCCTGCCGGCCGGCATGGATGGCATCGGGATCGTTGTTGCCGCCGAGTTCGCGGGCAATGTCGGATTCGCTCGGCAGCGCCAGCGCCTGGGCGCGGAAGGCCGGTTCGAGGCTCTCGTCGGCCGCCGCCGCAAGCAGCGTCTCGACGAATGTCGCCTCGCAGACGACAGGCTTGCCCTCGCGGGCGTCGCGGGCGGCTTTCAGCAGGTTCGGCAGCGCCAGGTCGGTCAGCGCCTGCCAGCGGGCGAAATGATCGGTTTCATGGCGGGCAAGATGGGCGAGGTCGGCCGGGCTCTGATCGAAATGCAGGTTGATCGGCGCCGAGAAGCTGCGATTGATCGAAACGACCGGACGCGAGCCGATGCCATGGAACACCGCCGTCTGCGTGCGGCCTGTCAGATGCAGCACCTCGCCGGCATATTCTGCGCCCTCGACCGAACTCGGCTCAAGCTTGCCGCCGTTTTCGCCGAAGAGCGCCAGGCTGAGCGGAATATGCATCGGCTCTTTGGTCGGCTGGCCGGGCGTTGCCGGGATCATCTGTTCGAGTGACAGGGTGAAGCTGCCGGCGGCCGCATCATAGCTGCCCGATGCGGTGACCAGCGGCGTGCCGGCCTGATGATACCAGAGCGAGAATTGCGTGAGATCGCGCCCGCTCGCATCCTTGAAGCATGTGACGAAATCCTCGATCGTCACGGCTTGGCCGTCATGGCGATCGAAATAGAGGTCCATGCCCTTCTTGAAGTCGTCCTTGCCGAGCAGCGTCGCGATCATGCGCGTGACTTCGCTGCCCTTCTCGTAGACAGTGCGTGTGTAGAAATTGTTGATCTCGCGATATGTCGTCGGCCGCACCGGATGGGCGAGCGGGCCGCCATCCTCCGGAAACTGCTCGGATTTCAGATGGCGGACATCGGCGATGCGCTTGACCGGGCGCGAGCGCTGGTCGGAGGAAAATTCCTGGTCGCGATAGACCGTCAGGCCTTCCTTGAGGCACAGCTGGAACCAGTCGCGGCAGGTGATGCGGTTGCCGGTCCAATTGTGAAAATATTCATGCGCGATGACCGCTTCGATATTGGCATAGTCGGCATCGGTCGCGAGTTCGGGATCGGCAAGCACGTATCTGTCGTTGAAGACGTTGAGACCCTTGTTCTCCATCGCCCCCATATTGAAGTCGGAGACGGCGACGATCATGAAGATGTCGAGATCGTATTCGCGTCCGAACCGCTCTTCGTCCCACTTCATCGAGCGTTTCAGCGCATCCATCGCATAGGCGGCGCGCGGCTCCTTGCCGTGCTCGACATAGATCTTCAGTACGACTTCGCGGCCGGACATGGTGGTGAAGGTGTCTTCGACGACGCCGAGATCGCCGGCGACCAGCGCGAAAAGATAGCTCGGCTTCGGATGCGGGTCGAACCAGGCGGCGAAATGCTTGCCGGGGCCGTAGCCGGCGCCGCCGAGGAAATTACCGTTCGACAAGAGCAGCGGATTGGCGTCCTTGTCGGCGATGATGTTGACCGTGAACGGCGCAAGCACGTCGGGCCGGTCGGGGAAATAGGTGATGCGGCGGAAGCCTTCGGCCTCGCATTGCGTGCAGTAGATGCCGCCGGTGCGGTAAAGGCCCATCAGTTGGGTATTAGCCTCGGGATTGATGATCGTGGTGATCGTCAGCTCGAAGGGTGCGCTTTCCGGCAGGTCGCGCACCGTCAGGCTTTCCGGTGTCGCGTCATAACGCGAAGGATCCATCTCCACCTGGTCGAACAGCAGGCCCGACAGCGTCAGCTCGTCGCCGTCGAGCACGATCGGTGCGGCGGGATCGGCGCCCGGGCGGCGATGAAAGATCAGCCGGGCCTCGACCTTTGTTTCAGTCGGGTCGAGTTCGAAGGTCAGGTCCACGCGTTCCAGCACGAAGTCGTTGGGACGGTAATCTGCCAGATGAATGACCTGGCCGGTATCTGTTCGCATGGTGTTTCCTGAAGACCGTTATTTGACAACCGCGGAATACAGAGGCGGGCGCACTCTGCCATAATTTGCCGGGCATGATTACATTAAAGTCTGAACTAAACTTAAAGCAAATTGCCCGCGGACACCAAGTTCGCGGGCAAAATATCGTATCGGAAGCGGATGAATGCGGCTGTCGCACGAAAGACGCTATTTCAGATTGAGCGCCGCCTTGATCGTCGCGTCGTTTTCCGTCTGCTGCACGACGACGCCGTACCAGCCGAGGCCGTCGTAATCCTCGTAGCCGAGGGTGCGTGCGAAGGCGACGATCGACCCGTTATTGTCGTAATAGCTGCCTTTGGCCCGGCCGGACGGGTTGGCAAGCGCGAAATGGGAAAACAGCAGGGCGGGATTGGTGGTGGCGATTACCCGGCTCTTGCCGTCGAGCAGCATGACCGTCGTTCTTTCGGCCAGTTGCGGCGGCAGGTTGGCCTCTTTCTCGACGATCGCCTGGCCCTGGTTCTGCCAGTCGAAATAGACGCCGAGCGTGCCGATCAGCCGGCCGTCGAGCTTGCCTTGTTCGCGGACGCCTGTGGCATAGACGAGCGCTTGCCGGTTGTCATGGATCGGGCTCGCCTTGACCTCGTCGACAATATAGGCGTCGCCGGAGGAGCAGGCGGATGCTGCGCGGAACCACGGATCGCCGGCAAGGCTTGTCCCCATGATCTTGCGCTGGAACTTGGGATTGGCGGAGGCGATCACCTTGCCCGAGAGATCGGTCATGACGAGATCGAGATAGACGGTGTAGAAGCGGTTGATGGCGCCGAGACGCTCCGCCGCAAAAGCGATGCTTTCCCGATCCGGATTCTCGAGCGCCTGCCAGAGTGCCGGGTCCGTCGCCCACCAGCGCACATCGGCCGTGCGCTCGAAAAGATTGCGGACGATGAGCTGCACCAGCGTCTGCGCCAGATCCGTGAGGCGAACGCCCTCCATCTCCTCGACCAGCGAATCCGCCATGGCGCGGCTGAGGCCGATGCGGCCGAGCACGTTGCTTTCGAACCTGCCGGTGATGTCGGTTGCGATCTGCGCCAGCCGCTGCACCTCGTTGGCCACGACCGCAAAGCCCTTTCCGGTCTCGCCGGCTCTTGCCGCCTCGATCAGCGCGTTGATCGCCAGCAGCTTGATCTGCTTGACGATATGGGTGTTGTCGGCGCTGAAGCGCTCGAGGTCGGTGCTGATGCCGTCGGTGACGACGCGCATCGAGCGCGGTGTCGCGTTCTGCGACTGGGCAATGGTTTCTGCGCTGAGCGGCTTCATCAAATGATCCTGGGAGGGGGACGGCGGGCAATCGTTTGTCGGCAAAGAAAATTTCGAGATCAGCAAAAAACGATGCGTGCCTATGGTTTTCAATTGGTTAACACCACGCGCTCAGAGGTAAACATTTTAGGGCGAATGGCAAAAGAGAGGAAAAAATCGACGCGACGGCGGCCATGCGGCACGATTGAGCCCGCAGCTGAAAGCGATTTTGCGATTCTTCCGCGCTGTGCGCGATTTTTCGCCAATCGGGATTTTCTTTCGTTACGATAGAGGCATCATCCTCTGCGTTCCCGAGTCGAACGCGTCTCCCCGTTGCTGGTAAGTCGATAGAAGAGCCAGATCATGCACGCGGTTCTCAAAAACCCGATGAGAGGCATTGCGCTGAAAGTCTCGTCGGTCGTGGTCTTCCTGGCCATGCAGACCTTCATCAAGCTGGCCGGCTCGGACATCCCGCCGGGTCAGATCACCTTCTGCAGGTCCTTCTTCGCGCTTTTTCCGATCATGGCCTATCTCGCCTATATCGGGCAGCTGCGCGCCGCCTTCTACACCGCCAATCCGGTCGGCCATCTCAAGCGCGGCACGATCGGCATCATGTCGATGGCTTTCGGTTTCTACGGCCTCCTGCATCTGCCGCTGCCGGAGGCGATCGCGCTCGGCTACGCCTTGCCGCTTGTCGCCGTCATCTTTGCCGCCGTCTTTCTCGGCGAGACCGTGCGCATCTATCGCTGGAGCGCCGTCCTGGTCGGCATCGTAGGCGTCGCCATCGTCTCCTGGCCGAAACTCACCCTGTTTCGCGATGGCGGCATGGAGGCCGAACAGGCCGTCGGAGCGCTCTCAGTGCTGCTCTCGGCCGTTCTCGGCGGCATGGCGATGATCCAGGTGCGCCGTCTCGTCGAGGAGGAGAAGACGGCGACGATCGTGCTTTACTTCTCTCTCACCGCCTCGGTCTTTTCGCTGGCCTCCCTGCCTTTCGGCTGGCTCATCCTGCCATTGCCATCGGCCCTTTATCTGATCGCGGCCGGTTGTTGCGGCGGTGTCGCGCAGATCCTGCTGACGGAAAGTTATCGCCATGCCGACGTCTCCACCATCGCGCCGTTCGAATATACCTCGATCCTGCTCGGCAGCATCGTCGCCTATTTCGTCTTCGGCGACGTGCCGAGCGTCACCATGCTGATCGGCACGCTCATCGTCATCTCCGCCGGCATTTTCATCATCTATCGCGAGCATCAGCTGGGCATCGAGCAGAGAGAGGCGCGCAAGGCCACGACGCCGCAAGCCTGATGCCTGCAAGCTCATGAAACAAAAAGCGAAAAGAATGGTCAATTCTTGGGATAGCGTCATTTCGCGGAATATGTTTGTTGAAGGTGAGAGAGTATCATTTATTCGAAGCTGTGCATGTCTGAATGGCCGCTGATACCGGGAGGGCTTCGGTATTGCTGCTCCGAACGCCGGCCTTTGAGCGGGGGTGAAGAAAAGCATAATGGCATTCACGGCGGAGCAATTGGCGGGGAACTGCTCCTTTCTGGTGAGCATCCGCTTTTTGGCTGGGCAGATGCGCGGCATGTTCGATGCCGGTCCGCGTCTGGCGCGATTGCTTGCTTCCCATCAGCGCTGGCTTCTGACCCAGACCGCCTATGCCCTCAATCTGGAATATGATCCGCGCGACCCGACGTCGGGTTTCACCGCCGTTCGGCTGACCGGCCGCATCACCGCCCATAAGGTGGCTAGCCGCAACACGGTGCTCGCCTTCATCGAAGAACTCTTTACCTACCGCTTCATTGTTCACACGCCCGGCGACGAGCGGCGGCGGCCACGGCATTTCGAGCCCGCCGATGTCAGCCATCAGGCGATGTTTGCCTGGATTCTCGCCAATCTCGGCGCGCTCGATCTGCTTGATGGGGGACAAAGGGCAGCGTTTTTCCAGGCAAACCCGACATTGATGCGGCTCGTTCAGCCGCGCATTGCCCGCCATTGCCTGGAAGATGCCGCCTGGCGGGAGCCGCCGGAACAGGTGGCGCTGTTCCTCTGGACGGAAGCCGGCGGCCTCGTCGTCGACAACTTCATCGCCCGGATGGACATAGAAAACCTCGAGCAGGAGAGGTATTCCGTCGGCCGCGTCGAAACCCGTGCGCTCGCGGCCGATTTCATGATGTCACGCACCCATCTGCAACGGCTTCTGTCGAAGGCGGCGCAACGCGGTTGCGTCGGCTGGGATGACGAACCGCGCAAGGCGCATCTCTGGATATCGCGGAACTTTGTCGAGGAATACTGCGCCTGGCAGGCGGTCAAATTCGCCTATGTCGACGAAGCTTTCGAATGGGCGAAAGCCCAGATCGAGGAAATGCCAGCCTGATCTGATAAGGGCTGATCTGACGACTGCTGATCAGGGAACGCTTGCCGCAACGCCGGCATCCATCGGCCCGAGTCGTTCGCGCTCATACTCCCGCGCGGCGCAGATTGCGGAGCGGATATGTTCGAACGTGTCGACATTGCGCAGAAGCGATATCAGAATTGCAGTCATTTCAAGGGCACTCTTGACGCAAAGGGGCAGGCAAAACCTGCCGCTCAATATTGCTGGAAGTCCGAAAAAATCGCGTCCGGGCGCGCTGTGCGGCTGTTGATGCCGGTGCCGCGGGCGATCATCTGTTCGTTCGCGGCAAAGCCGAAACGGCTGTAGCCGTGGGTGGAACGAACTTGGTCGCCGGCGAGGCGAAGGGTTTCAAACCCGCTATGGATAGGACGAAAACGCTTGTTCATGGCCTTGGTTCCTGTGGTTCCTCCCAAGACACAGCTCATATTGCGATGCAGCATTGATTCCGCAATGCGTCATGGCGGGATGCAGTTATGCGTGCAGCGCATAGATACATTCATAAATTATTCAATTTTGGCTAATTTCTAAGCAAAGAGAGGGACTTAAGCTTCGCCTGAAAGGCGAGCAGGTCATTCCAGGCCAGCCGTTTGTTGACCGGCGCGGTCAACAGATCCTGTGGATGCAGGCTGGCTATGGCAGGAATGACACAGTCGGCAACGGCAATCTCCTTCCAGCGGCCGCGCAGGCCGTGGATCGTGTCGTTTTCGCCGAAGAAGAAGCGGGCGGCAAAATTGCCGAGCAGCAGGATCGCCTTGGGTTCTGCCAGCGCGATCTGCCGTTCGATGAAGGGCCGGCAGATGTCCATTTCCGCAGCCGAGGGCGGACGATTGCCAGGCGGCCGCCAGGGGATGACCTGCGTCAGCAGCACGCTCGAGCGCGTCAGCCCGATCGCCGCCAGCATCTTGTCGAACAGCTGGCCGGATTTTCCCGAGAAGGGCACACCTTCGCGATCGTCTTCGGCGCCCGGCGCCGAGCCGATCATCATGATCCCGCTTGTCGCATCGCCGCTGGCAAAGATGGTCGAGCGGGCGCTGTGCTTGAGATTGCAGCCGTTGAAGGCTTCGATCGCGGTCTTGAGTTCCGCCAGGGATCGCGCAGCTTCGGCGACGAAACGCGCCTGCTGCACCGCCTCGCCATCCGGGATTGCCGGTTGCGGAGCGGAAGCCGCGACAGCGGCCGGGGCAGGGCGCGCTGCAGCATTCGGACGCGGCGCTATCCGGCCTTCGCCGGGGCCGGAACGCTCTGCGGTGATGGAAGATTGCGGCTGTGCCTGCGGGCGCCGGGCGGCCTTCATCGCTTCGAATTCGGCGAAGCGGTCGACCGCCTCTTCCTCCAGCAGCCATTCCACGCCGGCATCTGCATGGAAATGCAGAAGCGCTGCGAGCTCGGCGGGGGAAAGGTCGTTGGCGGAGATCATCCGACAGGTTTAGCGGAGAGACTGGGGCATGGAAAGGGCAGGCGACCGATTGCCCACCCTTGCCGGCGCTATTGCACAGTCCATTGCGCGATGTCGTCGCGTTCGCCGATCAGCGCCAGGCCGTGGGCGATCGACAGCAATTCGCCGCCGCTCTCGATCTTGTCGCTGTCGAAGCGTTCGGTGAAAATGCGGCGCACCGCCGGCACGAAGGAGGTGCCGCCGGTCAGGAACACCTTGTCGATGCCGGATGCATCGGTGTTGGTCTTTTCCAGCACGTCGTCGAGCGCGCCTTCGATACGGGCGAGGTCATCGACGATCCAGCTTTCGAAATCGCTGCGCTTGATCATGCGATGGCCGGCGCGGCCGAGCGGGGCGAAATCGAACGGAGCCTCCTCGGCGGAGGAAAGCGCCATCTTTGTTGCCGAGACCGCCTGATAGAGCGGATAGCCCTCGTCGTGGTCGATCAGGTCGACGAAGATTTCCAGCTTCTCCGGTTCCAGCGCCGTGCGCACCAGCTTCTTCAGATCCTCGAATTCCCGCGAGGTCTTGAAAATCGACAGCTGATTCCAGCGGCTGAAGCTCGCATAGTAGTTCGACGGCACCTCGAGGATCTTGTCGAAGCTCTTGAAATGGCTGCCCTTGCCGATTTGCGGTGCGACGATGTTGTCGATCATGCGCGCATCGAAATGGTCGCCGGCCACACCGACGCCCGAATGGCCGATCGGCGTTGCCGTCAGTTTGCCGGCCCTGGTCTCGAAGCGGATCAGCGAATAGTCCGTCGTACCACCGCCGAAGTCGGCGACGAGCACGGTCGCATCGGACTTCAGGTTCTGCGCGAAGTAGAAGGCGGCGGCAACCGGCTCGTAGACATAATGAATTTCCGGAAAGCCGAAGCGCGTCAGCGCCTCGTTGTAGCGCTGCACCGCCAGTACCGGGTCCGGACTGGCGCCGGCAAAATGCACCGGTCGGCCGGTGATGATGCGGCTGGTATCATCGGGCCAGCTCTCGCCTGCGTAATGGCGAAGGCGCCGGATGAAGATTTCCATCAGGTCTTCGAAGCTCTGCCGCTTGCCGAAGATGATCGTGCCCTGGAAGAGGGCGCTTGCGGCAAAGGTCTTGATCGACTGCAGGAAACGACAGTCGCCGGGATTGTCGATGAACTGCCGGATCGCTGCATGGCCCGCCTCTACCTTCAGCGCCGAAGCGCCGAGTTGCGCATCCTTCATGAAGGAGAGCGCCGTGCGCATGCTGTCGGCCGTGCCTGCCGTGCTCGTAAACGCCATCGAGCGCGTCGCCCGCCCATCCGCCGTGGCGAGAACCGTATTTGTCGTGCCGAAGTCCAAACCCAGCGCCTGAGCCATGCCCGCACCTCTTCATGCCGATTGTTGTTGGAAACGGAGCGCTGCTCCGCAAGGGCGTGCGAACGCCCGGATCAAGGAGGGCGGGTGATGCCATAGAGGCGTGACACATTCAAGAGGCGCGAACTCGATGTGATCGAGGCGCACTTCTTCTCCCGGTTGGAAAGAAGAAGTGCGCCGCAGGGGCTGATCGGCTATGCCGAACTCAGAGGGCCGTCATCATTCGGCAGCCATTGCCCTTGCCTCCTGCACCTGCACTTCCGGCTCCTCCTCGACCTTCTTTCCGCCGATCAGGCGGCCGAGGAAGTTTCCGAAGCGGTCCATCTCGACGAAGATGACCGGGGTGATGAACAACGTCAGCATCTGCGAGACGATCAGGCCGCCGACGACGGCGATGCCGAGCGGCTGGCGCAGTTCCGAGCTTGCTCCCGTGCCGAGCGCGATCGGCAGGGCGCCGAGCAGGGCGCAGAAGGTCGTCATCATGATCGGCCGGAAGCGCCGCACGCAGGCCTCGTGGATCGCTGACGTCGCTTTTTCGCCCGTCGTGCGCATGGTCTCCACCGCCACGTCGATCATCATGATCGCGTTCTTCTTGACGATGCCGATCAGCATCAAGAGGCCGATAAGGGCGATGATCGACAGGTCGAAGCCCATGATCTTAAGCGCCAGCAGCGCACCGAAGGCCGCCGCCGGAAGGCCGGAGAGGATGGTGAGCGGATGGATGAAGCTTTCATAGAGCACGCCGAGCACGACATAGATGGTCAAAATGGCCGCCAGGATCAGATAGGGCGTATTGCCCTGCGACTGCTGGAAGATTTCCGCCGTGCCGCCATAGGAGGTGAAGACGTCTGCCGGAACGCTGATGTCCTTCTTGATCTGATCGATCGCCGCCGTCGCATTGCTGAGCGAGACGCCTTCCGGCAGGTTGAAGGAAACCGTGGTCGACACCAGCTGGCCGGTCTGGTTGATGGTCACCGGGCCGGTGGTGCGTTGCACGTGCGCGAAGTTCGACAGCGGCACCAGGCTGCCATTGGAGGAGGCGACGCGGATCTCCGACAGTTTCTGGTCGTCCCAGGGTTTGCTGGTGTCGTATTCGACGATGACGTCGTAGCTGTCGCCGGTCGACTGGATTTCCGCCGCCGCATATCCGCTGAAGGATTCCTGCAGCGTCGTGCGCAGCGTATCGTTGTCGATGCCGTAAGCGGCTGCCCGCTCGGTATCGATGACGATATTGGCCTGCAGGGCGTTGTTCTGGGCATCCGAGGTCACATCGGTGAACAGATCGCGGTCGCCACGCATCGCCGCCTGGATCTTGCCGGCCCAGAGGTTGGTCTGATCGGCGCTCAGCGCCTGCACCACCAGCTGATATTGGCTGGCGGTCTGGCGGCCGCCGAAGCGCAGGCTCTGGTTCGGCGTCACGAAGGCCTGCAATCCGGGGATCTTGTTGATCGCCGTGCGCAGCTCGCGCAGCGTCTGGTCAAGCGGCGGGCGCTCGTTCTTGTCCTTGAGCTCGACGAACATCGAGCCGTTGTTCTGCGGTTTGTTCGGGTTGCCGCCGATCGTCGACATCACGTGATTGACCGCCGGATTCGCCTTGACGGCGGCCGCCGCCTGTTTCTGCAGCGCCTCCATGGCGGTATAGGAAATGTCCTGCCGCGCCTGGGTGCTGACCGTCAGGCGGCCGATATCTTCCTGCGGGAAAAAGCTCGTCGGCAGCGTCATGAAGAAATAGACCGTCAATGCGACAGAGCCGAGGAAGACGCCGAGGATCGTGACGCGATGGCGAAGGCACCAGCCGACAGCCCTGTCGTAGCCGTTGAGCGTCCGCTCGAAGCCGGCATCGAAAATGCGGATGAGGAGCGGCGGGCGGCTGTGATTGTTGGACAGCCGCGAGCCGAGCATCGGCGTCACGGTCAGCGAGACGATGGCCGACGAAATGATGGCGATGGCGACCACCATGCCGAATTCGTTGAAGACCCGGCCGACGACGCCGCCCATCAGGAGGATCGGGATGAACACCGCGATCAGCGAAACCGACATGGAAATGATGGTGTAGCTGACTTCGCCGGCCCCCTTGATCGCCGCCTCCCGCACCGGCATGCCTTCTTCGACATGGCGCAGGATGTTCTCGAGCATGACGATCGCGTCGTCCACCACCAGCCCCACCGCGAGCGTCAGCCCAAGCAGCGAGATGTTGTCGATGCTGTAGCCGAGCACATACATCATGCCGAAGGTCGCGATCAGCGACAGCGGAACGGCAAGTCCCGGAATGATCGTGGCCGTGGCATGGCCGGTGAAGAGGTAGATGACGAGAACGACGAGGCCGATCGTCAGAAACAGCGTGAACTTGACGTCGGCAATGGCGGCGCGAATCGGCTTTGCGGCATCGTTCATGACGACGGTGTTGACCGAGGGCGGAATTTCCGCGTGCAGCTGCGGCAGCTTGGCGTTGATCGCATCGACGACATCGACCGTGTTGGCATCCGGCTGACGCTGGATGGCAAGGATGATGCCGCGCTGGCCGTCATACCAGCTGCCGGTATACTGGTTCTCGACGCTGTCCTGCACATCGGCGACGTCGCCAAGGTGGATCGGCGCGCCGTTCGGATTGGCGATAACAAGCGAGCGGAATTGTTCGGCATTGGTACGCTGCGTGTTCGCCGTGATCGTCATGCTCTGCGAATTGTTCTGCAGCGTGCCCACAGGCTGCTGGCTGTTGGCGGCAGAAAGCGCCTTGTTGACGGTATCGATGCCGATACCGCGGGTCAAAAGCTTGTTGGGGTCGACCTCGACGCGCACGGCATAGGTCTGCGCACCGTAGACACTGACCTGGGCGACGCCGGGAAGCGTCGACAGCGACGGTGAGATGATATCCTCGGCAATCTCGTCGAGCTTGCTGCGCGGCATGGTGTTGCTCTGCACGGAGAGCAGCATCACAGGCGCATCGGCCGGGTTGGTCTTGCGGTAGCTCGGCGGCGTCGTCAGGTTATCGGGCAATTGCCGGGTCGCATGCGAGATCGCTGCCTGGACGTCGGCCGCAGCGGCGTCGATATCGCGGTTGAGATCGAACTGCAGCACGATGCTGCTGCTGCCGAGCGAGCTCGATGCGCTGATTTCGCTGATCCCGGGAATGGTCTCGAACTGCTTGATCAGTGGTGTCGCGACCGACGTCGCCATCGTCTGCGGCGAGGCGCCGCTCAACTGCGCCGAAACGTTGATTGTCGGAAAATCGACCTGGGGAAGGGCTGCCACCGGCACGAGTTGGTAACCGGCAAGGCCGGCCAGAATGACGCCGATGGCAAGCAGCGTCGTGGCGACCGGGCGCTGAATACAGAAATTGGGGATCATTGCTGCGCTCCCACCGCGATCGTCTCGGATTGCTGCTGCCGAGGCTCTTCGGCGGAGGCGACATCAAGCGTCTTTTCGTCGAACTGCTCGTTGATCGCCTGCTGGTCGCTGAGCTGACCCTGGCCCTCGACGACGACGTGGTCGCCGGCCTGCAGGCCCGATTCGATGGCGGTGAAGCCGCCATTGGCGCGGGCAACGGTGACCGGCGTCAGATGCGATTTGCCGTCCTTGGCGACGAAGGCGAAGAAACCGTCCGGGCCGGGGCTGACGGCAACCGTCGGCACGACCACCTGCTGCTCGTCATTGTCGAAATGCACGACGATGTTGACCGACTGGCCGGGCCAGAGCGCGCCGGAGGCATTCTCGAATTTCGCCTTGGCGAGGATGGTGCCCGAGGCCGTGTCGACCGTATTGTCGTAGAAGCTGATCTCGCCTTTTCGGACCTGCCCCTTGGTGGAAGCCGGCACCGTGCTGACCTCGACCGGACCGGCTGCGAGCGCGGTCTTCAGCTCCCTGAGATAGCGTTCCTGCAGATGGAATTTCACATAGATCGGATCGTACTTGGCGATGGTGACGATCGCCGAGCCGGCATTGAGGAAGGCGCCCTTGCTGATCCCGATATCACCGAGCCGGCCGTCGAAAGGCGCACGGATATCGGTGTTTTCGAGGATGATCTGATCGGAGGCAAGCGACGCCTTGTCGGCATCGACGGTGGCGGCGGCGGTATCGCGGGCCGCGACCGCCTGGTCGAGGCTCTGCTGAGTCCCAGCTTTCTGATTGAAGAGGTCCTGCGCGCGGGTCAATGCGGTCTCGGCTTCCGAAAGGGTTGCCGTGTCGCGCACGATCATCGCATTGTCCTTGTCGACGGCGGCCTTGGCCGTTCGGTCGTCGAGCTTGGCGATCAGATCGCCGGCTTTGACGCTCGCTCCGTCCTTGGCACTGATGCTGACGATCAGGCCCTGTTCCTGTGCGGCAATGGTCGTATTGTCATCCGCATCCGCCCAGCCGGAAGCGGTCACATCCATCGGCAGCGTCGTTTTGACAGCCGCGACTGTTTTGACGACCGTCGGGCCGCCGCCGCCGCGTTTGCGCCCGCCGCCCTGTTGCCCACCGCTCTGCGCTTGATCGGCCTGCGCTTGTTGCCTGCCGCCATTGCTGCCGGCCGGCTGCTTGATGAACTGCGAGAGGTACGGAATGCGGGAGGCATAGGGGATCAGATTCCCGAATTGCCAGACGCCGACGGCGGCAACGGCGATAATGCTGACGGTGATCCAAAATTTCTTCATGGGCGAGACCGGTTTTTGGGCAAGGTTGCGGGGGCAAGGTTGCGAAATTTTATGCCGTGATAGAGCCGCTTATATTGCGGCGCAAAAAAGACATAATTCCGGAGTCGCGATCACTAAGTGGTTATAACGGCTTAAATTTTTGTAATGAATATTCCGTAATATTCAAACTATACTAATATAGACCCAGTGTAACCCGATGCCGCCTGACGGCGGAGGGGCAGGCGGCTCGCGACAGGCCGATATCCATCCGCAAGCCGCCGGGAAAACAGGGAAAAAGAGAAGGCAGGTCGTCATGACCGAGTTGAACCCCAGCGAATTTCGCTCTCTCATCACAAGCGTGTTTCCGAAACTGACGGGCTCCGTCTTCAAGCTGGCGGCGAAAAGCTGGGATTCCCTTGCCGTCGACGTCGATGACACGCTGATCTTCAAGTTCCCCCGCCATCCAGCCGCGGAACGAGCGCTTGTCAAGGAAGCCGCCTTGCTCGACATCATTCGGCCGTCGCTGTCGATGGCGGTTCCCGACATGCACATTCACGACGGGCCGCCGATCTTCTCCAGCCATGCCAAGCTCGATGGCGAACATCTGATCGTCGAAGATTACCAGGCGCTTGGCGAAGGCGATCGTCAGCACCTTGCAGATGATCTGGCGCGTTTTTACGCCGAGCTGCATGTGCTCGATGCCGATCGTTTACGGTCGGCCGGTGCCGGGCCGATCCAGCCCTGGCAATCGCCGGAGGCGGTGCGAACAAGGGCTTTGCCGCTGCTGCCGCCCGAGATCCGCAGCTTTGCCGAGGCCGTCATTGCCGATTTCGAAGCCTTGCCGCCCGATCCACACGGCAAGACCTACGGCTTCTTCGACGGCCATGGCTGGAACATGGCCTTCGACCATGCGCGGAGGAGGCTCAACGGCATTTACGATTTCACCGATTCGGGCTTTGGCCCGTTGCACCAGGAGTTCATCTACTCGAATTTCATCTCGCCGGATCTGACCGCCCGCATCGTATCGGCCTATGAAATGCTGACCGGACGCAAGCTCGATCGGCGGCGCATTGCGATCATGACGGGCTACCATCGTCTGTCCGAGCTCGCCGAAATCGCGGACGATCCGGCCCATGTCGGATCGATGGTTGAGAGTGCCGCGAGTTGGGCGGCCGTCGCGGCTCATGCCGGCTAACGCATCGGCCCGAAAAGCGGAATCGATTTGCGGGCCGATGCGAGGATTGAAAACTGTTGGAGCGCCGTCAGACGGATCGCGCCGCGCCGCCGTCGCAGCGGATCAGCGAGCCGGTGATGTAGCTGGCCGGCTGGCTGCAGAGGAAGGCAGCCGTTGCGGCAAATTCTTCCACCCTGCCGTAGCGACCGACGGGAATGCGCGCTTCCTTGTCGGTCCGGATCTCTTCGAGGCTCTTGCCCGTCCGCTTGGCCGCCGCCCCGTCGAGATCGTCG
This sequence comes from Rhizobium esperanzae, assembly GCF_014197615.1. Classification (GTDB taxonomy): domain Bacteria; phylum Pseudomonadota; class Alphaproteobacteria; order Rhizobiales; family Rhizobiaceae; genus Rhizobium; species Rhizobium esperanzae_A. The sequence continues at coordinate 43,549 of NZ_JACIFY010000015.1, read as the reverse complement.
AGCCGCCCGGTCAGGATGCTGCCCGGCAAGAGCAGGTTGGTGGTAACGCCGAAGCCCGCCACTTCGGAGGCCAGCGTCTTGCTCCAGCCGGCAAGCGCCGGGCGCAGCGTATTCGACAACGCCAGATTGGCGATCGGTTCGATGACGCCTGAGGAGGCGACCGTCAGGATGCGGCCCCAGCCCTGTGCCTTCATGCCGGGCAGCAGCGCATTGGTCAGCGTAATCACGCGGGCGACCATGGAGAGGAAATAGGTCTCGAGTTTTTCAGCCGTCATGTCCTCGGTCGTGCCGGGCGTCGGCCCGCCGGTATTGTTGACGAGGATATCGAGCCCGCCGAATTTCTCCTTCACCGCGCTCGTTACCGTCTCGACGAAACGTTCATCCCCGAGATCGGCCCAGATCCAGTCGGCCCGGCCTTTGCCTTCGCTGTTGATCGCCTTGCAATTGGCCTCCAGCTGCTCGCCGCTGCGCCCGCAGAGCAGCACGTTTGCGCCTTCGCGCGCCAGTGCCACGGCGATGCCGAGACCGAGCCCACGCGAGGAGGCGAGGACGAGCGCCCGTTTGCCGTCGATGCCGAGATCCATGATTGTCCTCCGATTTCTCTAGGCGATGTATAAGGCGCAAGTGGCGGGAAAGGAAAGGGAGCGTGACCGCCTTGACGATTGCGGTTGACGTAAGCGTCATATTATTCGGCCTCCCGAAGCATATCTATTGTGCGAATTGAAGATTGCTTGTCGTATCCCGGCTCGACAATGCTTTCTCGTTTTGACAAGAAAGTGCCTATGAGGAGATGACGGCCGCGTGCCGCCAAGCGGAGACGAGTGAATGACCGAGACGACTGAGCTGCCCGAACGCGAGAGCATGGAATTCGACGTTGTGATCGTCGGTGCGGGGCCGGCCGGTCTTTCCGCCGCGATCCGGCTAAAGCAGGTCAATCCGGAGCTTTCGGTCGTCGTGCTGGAGAAGGGCTCGGAAGTGGGCGCGCATATCCTGTCGGGCGCCGTCGTCGATCCGATCGGCATCGACCGGCTGCTGCCCGGCTGGCGTGAGGATGCCGATCATCCCTTCAAGACCGAGGTGACGGCAGACCACTTCCTGGTGCTCGGCCCCGCCGGTTCGATCCGCCTGCCGAACATGCTGATGCCGCCGCTGATGAACAATCACGGCAATTACATCGTCTCGCTCGGAAACGTCTGTCGCTGGCTGGCAACCAAGGCCGAAGAACTCGGCGTCGAGATCTATCCGGGCTTTGCCGCAGCGGAAGTGCTCTACAATGAGGCGGGCGCGGTGATCGGCGTCGCCACCGGCGACATGGGCATCGAGAGAAATGGCGAGCCCGGCCCGAACTATACCCGCGGCATGGAACTGCTCGGCAAATATGTGCTGATCGGCGAGGGCGTGCGCGGTTCGCTCGCCAAGCAGCTGATCGCCAAGTTCGATCTGCAGAAGGATCGTGAGCCGCAGAAGTTCGGCATCGGCATCAAGGAACTCTGGCAGGTCAAGCCGGAGAACCACCGGCAGGGCCTGGTGCAGCACTCCTTCGGCTGGCCGCTCGGCATGAAGACCGGCGGCGGCTCCTTCCTCTATCACCTCGAAGACAATCTGGTGGCCGTCGGCTTCGTCGTCCATTTGAATTACAAGAATCCCTATCTCTATCCCTTCGAGGAGTTCCAGCGCTTCAAGACGCATCCGGCGATCCGCGGCACCTTCGAGGGCGGCAAGCGGCTCTCTTATGGGGCGCGTGCCATCACCGAGGGCGGCTACCAGTCGGTGCCGAAGCTTTCCTTCCCCGGCGGGGCGCTGATCGGCTGTTCGGCCGGTCTCGTCAACGTGCCGCGCATCAAGGGCAGCCACAATGCGGTGCTGTCGGGCATGCTGGCGGCCGAGAAGGTGGCGGCGGCGATCGGTTCGGGCCGCAGCCATGACGAGGTGGCCGAGATCGAAAACGAATGGCGCAAGGGCGACATCGGCAAGGATCTGAAGCGGGTGAGGAACGTCAAGCCGCTGTGGTCGAAGTTCGGCACGGCGATCGGCGTGGCGCTCGGCGGTCTCGACATGTGGACGAATACGCTGTTCGGCTTTTCGGTCTTCGGCACGCTTGGTCACGGCAAGACCGATGCGCAGAGCCTCGAGCCGGCCGCCAACCACAAGCCGATCGCCTATCCGAAGCCGGATGGCGTGCTGACCTTCGACCGTCTGTCCTCGGTGTTCCTGTCGAACACCAATCACGAGGAAGACCAGCCGGTGCATCTGAAGGTCAAGGATATGGGCCTGCAGAAGCGTTCCGAGCACGACATCTATGCCGGCCCGTCGACGCGCTACTGTCCGGCCGGCGTCTATGAATGGGTGGAGAAGGACGGGCAGGACACCTTCGTCATCAACGCCCAGAACTGCGTGCACTGCAAGACCTGCGACATCAAGGATCCCAACCAGAACATCAACTGGGTACCGCCGCAGGGCGGTGAGGGACCGGTCTATCCGAATATGTGAGGCGGATGGTCGTTCGCCGCCGACAATTTTCACGTGCTGACGGCTGCGTGATCGCTTATTGCGGGCCGCCGTTAGCCGTTCATTAACCATAATCTCCTTAGCTTGCGACATCATATTGACGCACTAAGGACACATTCATGACGATCTCCCGCCGGGGCTTCCTGATCGCTCTGCCGCTTTTTGTCGCCGGCTGCTCTTCGACCGGCCTGAATAGCCAGACGAATTACGCCGCACTTCCGGATGAGAAATTTCCGCTGAAGCAGGTGCCGATCGACAAGATCAAGCCGGAGCTCCGCCGCCAGGAAGTGGCCTATGAAACCACCCACGCTGCCGGAACAGTGGTGGTCGATACCCCGGCGCGTCGTGCCTACTATATTCTCGGCGACGGCAGGGCAGTGCGTTATGGAGTGGGCGTCGGCCGCGAGGGGCTGGCTTTTGCCGGCGACGCCTATATCGGCCGCAAGGCAGAGTGGCCGAGCTGGACGCCCACCGAAAACATGCAGCGTCGCGAAGAGCGCTATCGCAAGCTTGCCGGCGGCATGCCGGGCGGCCCGAACAACCCGCTCGGCGCGCGCGCCATGTATCTCTATCGCGGCGGCGGCGACACGCATTTCCGCATTCACGGCACCAACCAGCCGCAATCGATCGGTCTTGCCATGTCGAGCGGCTGTATCCGCATGATGAACCACGACGTGATCGACCTCTATAGCCGCGTCGAGGTCGGCGCCAGGGTCGTCGTCATCCAGGCTTGAGCGACTGATCGGCCTCATTGAAAAAGCCGCCGCAGCGATTGCTGCCGGCGGCTTTTGAATGTCTGTCGGTCGTGCGGAGCGTCAGCGACGTTGTGCGGCGATACCCGTGGACAGCGCGACGCCGATGCCGGTGATTACGGCGGCGCTGATTTCGGTCATGCCGATCGCTTCGCCCAGCAGGAAGCCGCCGCCAAGCGTTGCCAGCACCGGCGTCAGCGCCGTGAAGGCGGCGGCCTGTGTCCCGCCGAGTCTTCTGACGGCGGTGCCGTAGGCCACCATGGCGACGAGGCCGGAAAGAACGCCCTGGCTCAGTGCCTGCAGACCGATTTCCTGGAGCGGAGCCTGCGGCAGCGAGATGCCGAAGATCAGTGCAAGCGCGGCCATGATCAGGAAAGACCAGACGGCGATCAGCGCGCTTGCCTGCACGGCGCTCAGACCGGAGCGGCGGAAGGCATGCGTATAGCTCGCCCATAAAACGGCGCCGGCCGGCAGCAGCACGAAGCTCGTCCATGGCAGCGAGGCGTCCGCAAGGCTGTGTGTCAGTAGGATCAAAACGCCGGCGACGATGGCGACGAGTCCGGCAATGCGGGTGCCGTCAGGTCTTTCGCCAAACAGCGTAATGCCGATCAGCGCCGCGGCGAGTGGCATCGAGCCGCCGAGCAGAATGCCTGAAGAGGCAGCCGGCGTCGAATGAATGGCCAGCGTGGTCAGCAGGAAGAAGACGGCGCCTGAGCCGGATACCATGATCGCCAGCAGATGCACGGGCAGGGACTTCGGCAGCAATCCGGTCTTCAGCCAGACCGGCGCCAGCACCAGCGCCGGAATTCCGAAGCGGATCAGCCCGATGTCGATCGAGCCGAGCGGCGTTGCGGCGCTGTGGCGGGTGACAAGAAACCACGTCGCCCAGATCAGTACGGTAACAGTGCCGCCGGCATAGCCCAGTGCCTGCGATGGCGACTTGTCGTTCGTCAATGCAATGGTGGTCATCGTCCTGTCCCTTTCCTTATCCGGAACCCTTCCGGTTAAGGAAGAGATTAGCGCCGGAGGGCGGGGCATGTCCTTGCTATCTCTGGCTCGAAAATCGTGCTAAGCGCAATCTTCTGCCAATTGATGCCAGCAGGGATCGCGAAAATGCCAAACCTCGATAAATTCGATATCGCTATCCTGAAGTGCCTGCAGGAGGATGCGCGGGCCACCAATGTCGAGATTGCCGAGAAGGTGAACCTGTCGCCGTCACCCTGCCTGCGCCGCATCCGCAATCTTGAACGCTCCGGCATAATCCGCGGCTACACGGCCGATATCGACCGCAAGGAGGTCGGGCTCGGGCTGACCGTCTTCGTCGAATTCAAGGTCGCCCATCACAGCCGCGAGAATTCCGAGGCGCAGCACAAGGCGCTGCTCGCCATCCCCGAGATCGTCTCCTGCTTCCTGATTTCGGGCACGGCCGATTTCCTTGCCGAAGTGGTGGTGGAGGATCTCGCCGCCTACGAGCGGCTTCTGACGGAAACGCTGCTGACCCTGCCGAACGTCAGCGACATCCGCTCCAACTTCGCCATCCGCAGCATCAAGACGCACGGGCCGCTGAAGCTGCCCGAGGGAAGATAATTTCCCAATAGTTTTTCTCGGCTGGTAAAAACCCCTCCCCAACCCATCCGGGGTCGAGACCCGTGGCTCGACCCCGGATGGGTTGGGGAGGGGGCTTAGGCTCTACAGCAGTGTCCCGCTGAGGATGAGCAGCGCCACCGAGAAGTAGATGACGAGCCCGGTGACGTCGACCAGCGTGGCGACGAAGGGGGCGGAAGCGCTGGCCGGATCGAGCCGGAGCTTCTGCAGCAGGAAGGGCAGCATCGAGCCGCAGATCGAGCCGAAGGTGACGATCCCTATCAGGGCGGCGAACACCGTGATGGCGACCATCTGCCAATGCGGGCCGTAATCATAGAGCCCGGCCGACTGCCAGAAGACGATGCGGACGAAGCCGACGAGGCCGAGGATCGCGCCGAGCACGATGCCGGTCGGCAATTCGCGCAACAGCACCTTCCACCAGTCCGAAAGCTTCAGCTCGCCGAGCGCCAGGGCCCGGATGATCAGCGAGGTCGCCTGCGAACCGGAATTGCCGCCCGAGCTCATGATCAGCGGGATGAACAGTGTCAGCACCACAGCCTTTTCCAGCTCGCCTTCGAAATGCTGCATGGCGCTTGCCGTCAGCATCTCGCCGAGAAAGAGGGCGGCGAGCCAGCCGGCGCGCTTGCGGATCATGCCGCCAAAGCCGATCTTCATGTAGGGCTGGCCGAGCGCCTCCATGCCGCCGAACCTCTGGGCCGCTTCCGTCGTGTCCGATATCATCGTGTCGATCACGTCGTCGACGGTGACGATGCCGAGCACCTGCCCATGTTCGTCGGTGACCGGCAAAGCGAGCAGGTCGTGCTTGCGGATCAGCCGGGCGACATCCTCCTGCTTCATCAGCGGGTCGGCAGAGACCGGCGTGCCCTTCTGCGCCACCGAGAGGATCGAGGCATCAGGCTCGCCGGTGATCAGGCGGCGCAGCGTCACCACATGCATCAGCGCATGGCTTGCCTCTTCGAGCACATAGATCGCATAGACGGTCTCGCGCGAGCGTTCGACCTGGCGCACATGGTCGAGCGTCTGGGCGACGGTCCAGCTGTCGGGCACGCTGACGAACTCCGTCGTCATGATGCCGCCGGCCGTGCGCGGCGGATAACCCATCAGGTGCTGGATCGCGATGCGCACCGGCTCGTCGAGGCTGGAAAACAGCCGGGCGCGGGTGTCGCCGTCGAGTTCGAGCAGCACGTCGGCGACACGGTCGTTGGACATGCCGTGCAGCAGCCGTGCGGCATCCTCGGCGCTGATCAGTGCCAGGATCTGTGCGGCGTTGCGAAGCTCCGGCCGGTCGAGAATATTGACGGCATAGTCGAGCGGCATGCCGATCAGAACGCGGCCGGCGTCCTGGATGGTCAGCGCGTTCAACGCGTCGACGCGTTCGGCGATCGTTGCGCCGCGGCTGTTGTTGATGAAGGCACGGGCGGCATGGCCTGCCCGGAGTGGGAAGCGATTGATGTTCATATGAGGCTCGCCTTTCCGTCGATCCGCCGTAGCGTCCCGACCGGGCGAGCCGACAGGAGTCGGTCAGCGCACGAGGGCCGCGTACGGCAAAGGCAATCGACTGCTACTGTCGCTTGGCATCGTTAAGATGGCTCCGTTGAAATCCGCGGAAGACAAGTGCCGTCCGCGTAAGATGCTAGGTGGTCCCGAACGCGAAAAAAGTCAAGCGGGGTAAATGCTTAACGCCAGAATGTCGCACCCCCGCGATGCGGCTGAAGAGGCTTAGGCCGCCTGCGCGCTCCGGCTGCGGCGCTCCAGACGCACCGAGGCTGCAAAGACGAAGAGGCCGAGGAAGGAGAGACCCGCGCCGACATAACCGGTTGCCGCAAAACCAAAACCCCAGGCGATGACGAGGCCGCCGAGCCAGGCGCCGATCGCATTGGCAATGTTGAAGGCGGAATGGTTGGAGGCGGCGGCCAGCGTCTGCGCATCGGCGGCGACATCCATCAGCCGCGTCTGCAGCGCCGGGCCGGCGGCAAAACCGCAGCCGACGAGGAACACCGAGAGGCCGAGCATATAGGGATTGGCGGCGGTCAGCGAGAAGGTGGTCAGCACGACGATATTATAGACGAGCGAGCCGCCGATCGTGCCGAGCAGCGATTTGTCGGCGAGCCACGAGCCGATGAAATTGCCGGCATTCATGCCGACGCCGAAGAGCACCAGCATGATCGGAACGGCCGTTTCCGGCAGCATCGCCACTTGTGTCGTCGTCGAGGCGATATAGCTGAACATCGCAAACATGCCGCCGTAACCGACGGCGGCGATGCCGAGCGTCAGCCACACTTGCGGCCGGCGGAAGGCGCCGAGTTCGCGTGAGAAGCTCGCCTCTTCGGAAACCCGGTCCTTGGGAACGTAGAACCAGATCAGCGCCACCGTCAGCAGGCCGAGCACGCCGACCGAGAAAAACGCCACCTGCCAGTCGAGCGACTGGCCGAAGAATGTCGTCAAGGGCGTGCCGAGAAGTGTGGCAACCGTCAGGCCGAGCATGACGCGGCCGACCGCTCGGGCGCGGCGATGCACCGGCACCATCGAGGCGGCGACAAGTGCTGCGACGCCGAAATAGGCGCCGTGCGGCAGGCCGCTGACGAAACGCAGCAGCGTGAAACTTTCGAAGGTCGGCGCCATTGCGCTTAATATATTGCCGGCGGCAAAGATCAGCATCAGTGTCAGCAGCAGCGTCCGACGCGCCATTTTCGCCGCGAGCACGGCGATGACGGGCGCGCCGATGACGACGCCGAGCGCATAGGCGCTGATGACGTAGCCGGCCTGCGGCGTCGTGACCGAGAAGGTGGCGGCGACATTGGGCAAGAGCCCCATGATCGCGAATTCACCGGTGCCGATGCCGAAGCCGCCGCAGGCGAGCGCCAGCTGGACCAGCGCCACGGTCGTTGCCGAGGGCAGCCCTTCATCCTGGCTGCCGATGGAATCATTGACGGTGATCTCACTCACGAGCGGTCCTCGATGCGGTTTTGGCTTGGCGATGACCGCTGGCGCAAGCGCGGCTGCGGGCCGATCATTCGAATGGCGGGAGGCGGAGGTACGTATCTCCGATATTCCTTATCTATCCCGGACGCATCGGCCGGCGTCGAGTGCGTTTTCTGCAGTGCAGCGTCCTGCTATGTGCATATGTCAGTTGCAATATTTGCATTTCAGCTGCTTCTTACGAAAAGCGTCTGCGCTTGAAATCGCCGATACCGCAACCATCTCAGCAGCAAAGGCAGGATTGTTTCCGCGCCAGGGACGGGAGCCCTTATGAAGCTTGTAGGCTTTTTCAATCGCGATGGCGGTACCTTCAGGACCACCGACATGCTGGCCTACGAAAAGAGGGCGGAGGAAGCATTCCGCGACGCCGGGCACGATTTCGACGCCATCGTTTTCTCCGGCAAGGAAATCATTCCCGCCATGGAGCGGGCGGCCAGGCGCGACGATATCGACGGCATCGTTGCCGGCGGCGGCGACGGCACGATTTCGGCGGCCGCATCGATCGCCTGGAAAAACGGCATTGCGCTCGGCGTCGTGCCCGCCGGCACGATGAACCTCTTTGCCCGCTCGTTGCGCGTGCCGCTCGATATCTGGCAGGCGCTCGATGTGCTTGCATCAGGCGAGATTGACAATGTCGATATTGCCAGCGCCAACGGCCGGCCCTTCATTCACCAGTTTTCCGCCGGTCTGCATGCCCGGATGGTGCGCTACCGCAACGCCTATAGCTATCGCTCCCGGCTGGGCAAGATCCGGGCGAGCACGAAAGCGGCCTTGGGCGTCATCTTCAATCCGCCGGAATTCGAGGTCGAGTTCCAGGCGGCCGGCATGCGCGAGCGCCGCAGGGTGTCGGCAATCTCCGTCTCCAACAATCCCTTCGGCGAGAATGCGCTGCTCTACGCCGACAATCTGAGAAGCGGCGAACTCGGCTTCTACACTGCAAATCCGCTGAAACCCCTCGGTGTCGCTCGCCTTGCCGTCGACATGCTGCGCGGCAAGGTGCGTGAGAATGCCGACGTCATGGTGATGCATCCGGCCGAGGTGCAGCTGCATTTCCCGAAATTGCGCTCCAAGGCCAATTGCGTCATGGACGGCGAATTGCTGCCGCTCGAACGCGACGTCTCGATCCGGCTGCATCCGGGCGAGTTGAAGGTTCTCGTCAAACAGGGTCTCGCCGCGCAGGTGGATGCGGCCGAACGCCGCGAGCCCGCCGCGTGAAGTTTCAGAACCGCGGCAGATAGGTGCGATAGTCGAAATCCGAGACGGTGCGCAGATGCGCAAGCGCTTCCTTGCGCTTTGTGTCGCCATAGAGCGCCTGATAACGCGCGCCGAAAATATCGGCGATGAAGGGCGAGGTGCGGAAGGTCTCGACGGCGCTCAGGAAATCATGCGTCAACCGCGTGGTGTTCGCAGCCGTATGCGAGGGCGTCGTCTCCTCGCCGGGGTCGAGTTCTTGGTCGAGGCCGGCGAGCATGCCGCCGAGGATTGCCGCGAGCAGCAGATAGGGATTGGCGTCGGCGCCGGCCACGCGATGCTCGATCCGGGCGGCCGGCCCGTCCTTGTCGGGTATGCGGATCGCCGTGCCGCGATGGTCGCTGCCCCAGGTGAGGTCGACGGGCGCAAACGAGCCCGGCTGGAAGCGGCGGTAGGAATTGGCGAAGGGGGCGAAGATCAGCTGCGCCTCGCGCATGCTGTTGAGCAGCCCGGCAGCAACCGATTTGAGCCGTTTCGGCTCGCCGCCCTTGGCATCGAGGATGTTGCGGCCTTGCCGGTCGATGACGCTCGCATGCACATGCAGGCCGGAGCCGGCATGCTCGGAATAGGGCTTGGCCATGCAGGTCGATTTCAGCCCGTGCCGGCGCGCCGCCTGTTCGGCGACACGCTTGAGGTAGAGGCAATCGTCGGCGGCCGCCAGCGCATCGGCGCGGTGCATGAGGTTGACCTCGAACTGGCCTGGACCGAACTCCGCCGTCGTCGCTTCCGCCGGCAGCCCCTGCGTTTTCGCATAGGCCCTCAGCGTCCCGAGATAGTCGTCGAGCGCGTCGACGGCGCTCATGTCGTAAAGTTGGTAACCGTTCGGCTCGCCGCGATAGGTGAGGCTTTCCGGCGGGGAGGGGCGACCGGTCTCACGCCAGTTGCCCGACATCACGTAGAATTCCAGCTCGGTCGCCACCACAGGCGTCAATCCCCGCGCCGCATAGCGTTCCAATACTGAAGCGAGGATGGCGCGCGGGTCCATGAAGCTGGGGCTGCCGTCGAATTCATGCATGGTGGCGAGCACCTGCATCGAGCCCTCGGGTGCCCAGGGCATCGGCGCCAGGCTGCGCCGGTCGGGGATGACCTTGCCGTCGGGATCGCCGATCGTCAGCGACAGGCCGGTGATGTCGTCATTGTCGTCGCCCCAGATGTCGAGCGATTGCGTCGAGGTCGGCAGGCGGATGTCTCCGGCCCAGACCTTGCCTTCTGCGCCCGGCGGCAGCTGTTTGCCGCGCAGATCGCCGTTCATACCGACGATCAGGATTTCGAAACGGGGGTCGCCACCCCAGGCCTTGCCGTCCATCCTGTCGCTCGCCATGGCCTTGAAAATCCTCCGGGACAAGGCCAAGCTCCTATCTCATCGACAGCAGCCTTTCAATCCGCGAAGGTCTTTCACCAGCCATGCCCGATACTTACCCACCCTCGAACCTTGCGGCGATCGACGCCGCGCATCACCTGCATCCCTTCGCCGACATGAAGAAGCTGAATGCCGAAGGCGCGCGCATCATCCAGCGCGGCGAGGGCTGCCACATCTTCGACAATCGCGGCAGGAAATATCTCGATGGCTTCGCCGGCCTCTGGTGCGTCAATATCGGTTACGGCCGCCGGGAGATCGCGGACGCCGTCGCCAGGCAGATGAACGAACTGCCCTATTACAACACCTTCTTCGGCACGAGCTCGACGCCGGCGACGCTGCTGGCCGAGAAGGTGACCTCGCACGCGGGAGAACGTTTCAACCATATCTTCTTCACCGGTTCCGGCTCGGAGGCGAACGACACCTGGTTCCGCATGGCGCGTGTCTACTGGAGCGCCGTCGGCAAGCCGTCGAAGAAGATCGTGATATCGAGGAAGAACGGCTATCACGGCTCGACCGTCGCTGGCGCCAGCCTCGGCGGCATGAAATACATGCATGAACAGGGCGATCTGCCGATATCAGGCATCGTCCATATCGGCCAGCCCTACTGGTATGGCGAGGGCGGCGATCTCTCACCTGCCGAATTCGGCCTCAAGGTCGCCCGCGAGCTGGAAGCGAAGATCGACGAACTGGGCGAGGAGAATGTCGCAGCCTTCGTCGCCGAGCCGGTGCAGGGGGCTGCCGGCGTGATCATTCCGCCTGAAACCTACTGGCCGGAGATCGACCGTATCTGCAAGGCGCGCAATATCCTGCTGGTGACCGATGAGGTGATCTGCGGTTTCGGCCGGCTGGGCGCCTGGTTCGGCCATCAGCATTTCGGCGTCGAGCCGGCTCTCGCGCCGATCGCCAAGGGGCTGTCCTCCGGCTACCTGCCGATCGGCGGCGTGCTGGTCAGCGACCGCATCGCCGATGTGCTGATCAACGAGGTCGGTGAGTTCAATCACGGCTTCACCTATTCCGGCCATCCGGTCTGCGCCGCCGCAGCACTCGAAAACCTGCGCATCATCGAGGAGGAAAGGCTGGTCGAACGGGTGCGCGACGACATCGGCCCCTATTTCGGCAAGGCATGGGCAGCGCTCGCCGACCATGATCTGGTCGGCGAGGCCGTCAGCATCGGCCTGATGGGCGGCCTGCAGCTTGCTGCGGACAAGAGCACGCGTACCCGTTTTGACAAGCCCGATCGGATCGGCGCGCTGGTGCGCAATCATGCGCTGGCAAACGGCCTCGTGCTGCGCGCCACCGGCGACCGCATGCTGGCCTCACCGCCGCTTGTCATCAGCCATGCGGAGGTGGATGAGATGGCAAGGATTACCAGACTGGCGCTGGATCTCGCCTGGAACGAGTTGAAATCCTGATTAGTCTCGGCTCTTCGATGGCGGATGGAGCGATAATCAGACGCTTCGGTTTAATGGCCTTAGCTTTCGTTCATGACGTCTTTGAGGATATCCGCTCCGGTGGCGTATTCCTTACCGAGGCCGGCTTCAATCTCGGAGTCGGCCGCCTGAATGTCTCTGCGCAGCAACTGCATTTTCAGCTCATGGTCGGCGAGCATGCGGATGCCCGCCCGCACCGCCTCGGTCTCCGTGCCGAACCGGCCATTGCGGACAAGATCCGAGAGGATCCCGTCATAGGTGTCGCCAAGGGAAAAAGTCTTTGCGCGTGCCATGTCATGACTCCTTACCCCTTATTATGTGGCAAAATACAATACTTTTGCAATACCGTCGGTACGCCGCGGCAACTCTACCGAAGGGCAATGCGTCCCCGTTATGCATCAGGGATGCCGATTGACCCAGGCATAGCCAAAGCGATAGCGGTCATCGCCATGCTGATAGAAATAGGGCACGTCGATCACCAATGCCTCGGGTGCGGAGGCGCCGAGATTGGCCTGCAGCCATTCAGCCATGTCGGGCGGCAGCGCTTCGCTTCCGCCCTTCGGCGGTATCAGCCACGCGAGGAGAAGCGGTCGCTTGCCGGTAAGATCGGGGTGGAAGCCGGGATAATCCACGGAGAGGACCGGCACGCCGGGAATATCCTGCCTGAGATTGCCGGCAAGCAGGCTGTCGCCGGCAAGGATCGCCGCCGGCTCGGCCTGTTCGCGCAAGGTCTCCAGCATCGTGGCATAGGGCCTGTTCAATCGTTCATAGTGGCCGGTGAAACGTGCAGACGCGACGCTGCCGTAGAGGGCGGCCGGCACGCCGATCATGATGATGGCGACAATGGCCAGGAAACGCCGAAACGGCCGATCTGTCGCGGCGCCCGCGGCTTCGATCTTCAGGCCGAAATAGAGCGGCAGGATGAAGAGCATCGGCACCAGCCATCGATCCTTGATGCCGGCAGCGCCGCCGAAGACGATCAGCAACAGAATGCCGGCCAGGAAGATGAGCATCATCCGTTCGAGCAACCGCGTCCATTGCGAACCCGCCGTCAGCGCCGGTCGCAGGCTCCTGCCGAACACGATGGCGAATACCGCCACGGTCAATCCGGCAAAGCTGATGGTGGCGAGCGCGAGCGAGCTCACACCCATGGCCACCTGCGCGGGATAGCTCGCGTGGCCGCTCGCGGTCATCTTCTCCAGCGTGCGGGCGGTGGCGAAATCGAGATTGTCCTTCAGCCAGAAGAGATGCGGCAGGGTGATGACGAATGCCACCGCCGCCGTCAGCACCAGTCGCCAATCGAAGATCCGCGGCCGCAAGCGCGCATCCGAAAGCGCGGCAATCAGGGCTGCTGCAGGCAGGATCGCGAAATTATATTTGGCCAGCAGGCCGAAACCGATGCCGATGCCGGCGATGAGATAGGAGGCAAGGCTCGGTTGCTTCAGGCTGCGGATGAAGCCGTAGAAGAAGATGCTGGCCGAGAAGAACACCGCGACCGTGTGCGTCAGGTCGCGCTGCATCTCGAAAGCCATCTGCGGGATCGTCAGCAGGCCGAGCGTTGATATCGCCACCAGCGCCTTGTCACGCAGGATGAGGCGCGCGGTCAGGCCGTAGAGCAGGTAGGAACCGAACAGCAGAAGGTTCTTCACGAGAGAAAGCGCAGCAAGCGAGACGCCGGTAAACTGAAAGACGGTATATTGCAGCCAGTTGTAGAAGGGCGGCTGCGGGCCGTAGCCGGCGGCAAGCCATTGCGAGCGGAAGGCCTGTTCGGCTTCATCGAGATCGAGCGAATGAGAGGTCGCGAGCCGCACGCCGACCTGAAACAGGAAATAGGCGGCGAGCAGGGCAAAGATCCACCTGATGTCGCGATTGTTGGTCTCGCTCATCTATCTCGGCCCCGGCTGAACCGAGGCGTAACCGAGCGCGAAATTGTCGCCCTGGCGGCCGAAGTAATAGGGAAGCGACAACGAGCCGATCTCCTGCGGCGCGATATCGGCCGCCGTCAGCGCCGATGAGAACCGCTCCGGCATCACCGCATCCGCCGCCGTCGCCGTCTTCTTGCCGCGCCAGACGATCAGCACCGGCCCCTTGGCCTCGGCGAAGGCCGGAATGCCCGGCGCCGGAAAATCCGGGATCACTACCGGCACATCGGGAAATTGCAGCCGCACATTGCCGGCGACATAGGTGTCGGAGGCGATCACCAGCGCCGGTTGCCCCTGTCGCGTCATCTCGCGGAAAAGCGCCGCCATCGGCACGTTCGGCCTGGCATAGACGCCGATCAGCCCGGCGCCGACGACACGCAGGCCGAGTGCGATCAGCACGCAGGCCATCAGCACCGGCAAAACCGGCCGCAGGCGGCGCAGCCCGGCGGAAAGGTCGATGCCGGCAGCCTGCATTTTCGCCAGGAAATAGATCGGCAGCACCAGCAGGAACGGGTCCAGCCAGCGCTCACGCACCGTGGTGGAGCCGGTGAAGAGGACGATGAGAGCGATGCCGATGAGGCTTGCGAGCATCATCCGCTCCATCATCCCGGTCCAGCGGTTTCCGGCCGAAAGGGCCCGGATGAAGTCCCGGCGGAAGGTGGCCGCGAAGATTGCGACCGGCAGCGCCGCAAAGGCGATGATGGCGACGACAAAAGCGAGAAGGCCTTTGCCGATCCGCACGATGCCGGCGGGTTCGTTGCCGGCGGCCATCTTGACCAGAGTATCGGAGGAGGCGAAGGCGAGATTGTTCCGCAGCCAGATCGCGTGCGGCAGGACGATGACGAGCGCGACGGCGATCGCCACCAGGATGCGCCAGTCGATCGCCCTGCGCCGCCATTCGGTATCGGGCAGGATGGCGATCAAGGCAGCGACGGGCATCAGCGCGAAATTATACTTCGAGATCAGCCCGAAGCCGGTCGCAAGCCCGAGAAGCAGGTAACTCGCCATATCGGGCCGATCGAGCGTGCGGAAGAAGCCGTAGAGGAACAGCGCGCTGGCAAAGAGCAGCGCCGTCGTGTGGGTCAGGTCCTGCTGGGCCATAAAGGAGACCTGGGGCAGGGTGATCAGCGACAGCATGGCGATAGCGGCCAGTGCCTGGTCCTTCAGCGCGCGCCGCCCGGCAAGGCCATAAAAGAGATAGGACAGGAACAGCAGAATGTTCTTCGGCACGATCAGCGCGCCGATCGACATGCCCGTCAGCGAAACGACGGCATATTGCATCCAGTTGTAGAAGGGCGGCTGCGGGCCGTAGCCCGCCAGCAGATATTGCGAGAAGAAGGATTGCTCGGCCTCGTCGAGCTCCAGCGAATGCGGAAGCGCGATGCGCAGCACGATGTTGAGCACGAAATAGGCCGCAAGCAGCAGGCCCGCGGTTTTGATCGTCCTCGTCGCGCGCTCCAGCATCATGCCGCCGGCTTAGGCTTGGCTTTGATCGTCGAAGATCTGCCGCACGATATAATTCGGAGAGGCGTCGTCGCGGTAATAGGTGCGCGCGATCATTTCCGCCAGGATGCCGGTGGTGATCATCTGCACAGAGGAAAGCAGCAGTACGACGCCGACCATCAGCATCGGGCGTGTGCCGATGTCATTGCCCATGATGAACTTGTCGAAGCCGAGATAGAGGAGGATCAGCATGGCGACAGCACCGAGGCCAAGACCGAGCGAGCCGAAGAAATGCCCGGGCCGCGCCTTGTAGCGCATGAAGAACATCACCGACAGCAGGTCGAGGATGACGCGGAAGGTGCGCGAAATGCCGTATTTCGAAACGCCGTGCTCGCGAGCATGGTGGGTGACGGCCATCTCGCCGATGCGCGAGCTCGGGACGACACCGGCGACCCAGGCCGGGATGAAGCGGTGCATTTCGCCCATCAGCTTCACCTGCTTGATGATCGAGGCACGGTAGATCTTCAGGCTGCAGCCGTAATCATGCAGTTTGACGCCGGTGATGCGGCCGATCAGGTAGTTGGCGCACCAGGAAGGGATCTTGCGCAGGAACAGGCCGTCCTTGCGGTTCTTGCGCCAGCCGACCAGGAGATCGAGTTCACGCCGTTCCAGTTCGGCGACCATCGAAGGAATGTCCTTCGGGTCGTTCTGCAGGTCGCCGTCCATCGTCGCGATCAGCCGGCCGCGGGCGGTGTCGATACCCGCCTGCATGGCGGCGGTCTGGCCGAAGTTGCGCTGCAGCTCGACGATCCTGAGCGTCAGCCCCTCGCGCCCGACGAATTTGCGGGCGTTGACGAGCGTCGCATCCGTGCTGCCGTCGTCGACGAGTATCAGCTCCCAGTGATCGGGATAGGCAGCCATCGCAGCCACGACACGCTCGACGAGCGGACCGACGCTTTCCTCTTCGTTGAAAATGGGCACGACCAGCGACAGCTCGAGCGATTGTACCGGATCATTCGTACCGCGAATGGGCTCTACCGTTGTCTGCAATTTCATCTCCAAAAGGCCGGGCGGCCGAGCAATCTTACTGCCGCCGCCGCGCTTGCGGAACGCTAGTACATGAAGTGTCCGCCCGTTGCCAGCGGGCAATGCCGGTTTCCCCGCAATCGGTTGAGCTGAGGGAATGCTACTTTGCGCCTCCCTCCACCCAGGAATAACCGATGGAGAAGCTCTTTTTGCCGTTGCTGAAGAGATAGGGCAACGTCAGCGTGTTCAACTCCTGCAGATGGATGCCCGATCTCACGAGATCACTCGCGAAGCTCGGGGAAATCGTCGGGTCGTCGGCGGTTTCGCCACGCCAGATAACGAGCACCGGCCCCTTGGCAGTCGCATATTCGGGAACCCCGGAACCGGGGAAGAACGGGATCACGACGGGAACGTCGGGGAATTCCAGCTTCATGTTGCCGGCCACGAACTTGGTTCCCGCCACGATCAGAACCGGCTTGCGGGTCGCGGTCAGTTCGGCCGCGTAGCCGGAGAAGGGCACGTTCGTTCGCGTATAGGTGCCGATATATTGAATGGCAACGATCCGCAGCAGAAGGATCGCCAGGATGACGACCATGAAGACCGGCACCACGAGCCGGAAGCGCGCAAGGCCGGCGGAAAGATCGAAGCCTGCGGCCTCCAGCTTCAGGAACAGATAGATCAACAGGACAAGCAGGCAGGGATCGAGCCAGCGTTCGTGGATATCGCTCGCGCCGGCGAAGACAACGATACCGGCGAAGGCGATCAGGCTGACGATCATCATCCGCTCGATCACCCGGATCATCGGACTGGTCGAGGTAAGCGCACGAACGAAATCCCGTCGGAAGGCTGCCGCAATAATAACGATCGGCAATGCGACGAAGCCGAGTACGGCGATGGCGAGAGACAACAGTCCCTGTCCGATGCGGGGGAGGCCGGCGGCGGCCTCGTGCTCGGCGGTCATCCGCTCCAGTGTCGGGCCCGAAGCGCTGGCAAGATTGTCTGGCAACCAGAGCGCGTGCGGCAAAACGATCAGAATGGCGATCGCGATCGCCGGCAGCAGACGCCAGTCGAACAGGCGGCTGCGCCCCTTCCAGTCGGGCAGCACGGCAATGAAGGCGGCAAACGGCAGGATGGCGAAATTATATTTGGAGATCAGGCCGATGCCGGTGGCGATGCCGATGACGAGATAGCTCCCGACTGTCGGCTGGCGAAGTGTGCGGAAAAAACCGAAGAGGAAGAGCGAGGTTGCAAACAGCAGGGCAACGGTATGGGTCAACTCGCGCTGCGCCATCAGCCCCACCTGCGGCAAGGTAATCAGGCTCAGCATGGCGATGGGGGCGAGCAGACGGTTCTTCAATACCTCGCGGGCAGCCAGCCCATAGAACAGATAGCAGCCGAAGAGAATGATGTTCTTCGGAACCGAGAGCGCCCACATCGTGATCCCGGTCACCGAGACGATGGCATATTGGATCCAGTTGTAGAAGGGCGGCTGCGAGCCGTAGCCGGCCAGCAGATATTGCGAGTAGAAGGATTGCTCCGCCTCGTCGAGATCGAGCGTATGCGGCAGCGCGATCCGGAGCGCGATGTTCAGCAGGAAATAGACTGCCAGAAAAAGGCTCGCGATCGTAATGCTTCTGGTAATGCGCTCCAACATCGATCTCCAAGTCAAGCCGGCGAGGCGCCGTGATCTACCGGTCCGCCGCGGGGTTCGATGGCCTTAAAGCGATCTCGCCGCCATCGCCGTCAACTCCGCCGTTGTGCGCAACCCTCATTTCTCCTAAAACGCCTGGCGACGGAAACGAGGCCTGTGCCGACGCCAAGTGAGGAATGCCTACTACATGAAGAGTTCGATCGTTGAAAGCCAGCAGTCCTGGTTTATGCGCAACCGCATGACGGCGCTGACGGTCGTAATTGTCGCAGCCTATGCGCTCTTCATCCAATGGTTCTGGGGTTGGCCCGTCATCATCAGCCAATGGGCCGATGTCGGCGCGGGCCCGGTGATCGGCGCGCTAGTGGCTCTGACGAGCACCTATTTCCTGCGCACCTGGCGCATCTACGATTATTTTCCGCAGGAAACGGCGGGCCGGTTCGCCACCCTTTTTCGCGTCACGCAGATCCACAATCTCCTGAATATCATGCTGCCCTTCCGCACCGGCGAGACCAGCTTTCCCCTGCTGATGCGCACCGAATTCGGCATTCCGCTGACGCGCGGAACCTCGGCGCTGTTCGTCATGCGGCTGCTCGACCTGCACGCCCTGCTGGCCGCTGCCGGCATCGGCTTTGCGCTCGCCGCCGCCGATGGGCTCGTCGCATGGTCGCTTTGGGCTGTCTTCCTGCTGTTGCCGGTCGCAGTTTTCGCTGCGCGCAAGCCATTGCTGCGTGTCGCTGCCAGGCTGTTGCCTGCGAAGGTGCAGAAATTCGTCACCGAGATCGAAAACGGTCTGCCGCTTGATGCCGTTGCCTTTGCACGCGCCTGGGCGATGACCATCGTCAACTGGCTGGTGAAGGTGATCGTGCTCGCATGGGCGCTCGGCCTGATGGGGGTGCTGCCGATGACGGCGAGCTTCGGCGGCGCGCTCGGCGGCGAACTCTCCTCGGTGCTGCCGATGCACGCGCCGGGCGGCGTCGGCACCTATCCTGCCGGCATCACCGCCGGCGCCATTGCGCTCGGAGCCTCGAGCGAGCGGGCAGCACTTGCCGCACTGGCGCAGGCAAGCGTCAACGCGCATCTGCTGATCATCGTCTCGGCGCTGACCGGCACGGCAATCTCATTGCCGCTCGGGCGTCGCGGCAAGCTCTGAAATCCGCTTTCTGAGAAAAGCCTGCTCCGGCTCCTGCCGGCAGAGCGACAGCGCTTTCTCATAGGCCGCAATCGCCTCCTCGCTCCGGCCGAGACGGCGCAGGAAATCGGCCCGCGCCGAATGGGCAAGGTGATAGGCCAGCAGCTCTCCGCGGCTGAAAATGGCATCGACCAGATCCAGCCCCTTGGCCGGCCCGTCCGCCATCGCGACCGCCACGGCGCGATTGAGTTCGACGATCGGCGAGGGCTGTGCCGCCAGAAGCAGCTCGTAGTAAAAGGCGATCCGCCGCCAATCGGTTTCTTCGGCCGTCGGCGCCCTTGCATGCTCGGCGGCGATCGCTGCCTGCAGCGTATAGGTGCCGATCTCTCCCGGGCGCATCGCTTGGGAAAGCAGGGCCAGGCCTTCCGCAATCTTCGCATGATCCCAGAGCGAGCGGTCCTGATCGGCAAGCAGCACCAGTGATCCCTGCTCACGACTGCGGGCGGAACGGCGGGAATCCTGCAGCAGCATCAGCGCCAGCAGGCCACAGACGTCGGGATGCGGCAGCAGCTTGAGAAGCAGCCGTGCCAGCCGGATCGCCTCCGCGGTCAGGTCGGCGCGGACCACATCTTCACCCGAAGAGGCGGAATAACCTTCATTGAAGACGAGATAGATGACGTGCAGCACCTGGTCGAGCCGTTGAGGCAGCGCTTCGCGGGCAGGCACCTCGTAAGGGACCTTCGCCGCCCGGATCCTGCCCTTGGCGCGCACGATCCGCTGCGCCACGGTCGGCGCCGGAATGAGGAAGGCATGGGCAATCTCTTCGGTGGTCAAGCCGCAGATTTCCCGCAGCGCCATCGCCATCTGCGCATCGGCGGGAATGACCGGATGGCAGCAGGTGAAGATCAGCCGCAGCATGTCGTCCTCGATCGCTTCCATCTCGCCGATCTCTGTTGCATCGGGCGTGTAGAGGCTGTCTTCAATGTGGTGCTGCGAGGCATCGAAGCGCGCCCGCCGCCGGATCGTGTCGATCGCCTTGAAACGCCCGGTGGAAACAAGCCAGGCAAAGGGGTTGCCGGGGATACCGTCCGCCGGCCATGTCCGGGCGGCGGCGGCAAAAGCATCGTGGAGCGCTTCCTCAGCCCGGTCGAAATCGCCGAGCAGGCGGATCAATGTTGCCAGCACCCGGCGCGACTGCGTTCGGTAGATTTCGTCGATGACGCGTTCCAAGGGCATACCTCAATCCGGCAAGGTCAGCATCCTGACCGGCCTGAGTTCGACGGCGCCGAAACGCACCGAAGGGATCCGCGCGGCGATCTCCTTTGCCTTGGTCATGTCGGGCGCCTCGATTACGTAGAAGCCGGCCAGATGCTCCTTCGTCTCGACATAGGGACCATCGGTGGCCGACAGCGTGTTGTTGCGAACGCGCAGCACTGTCGCCTGGTCAGGCATCTCCAGCGCATCGGCATGGATCATGATGCCTTCGCGGCGCAGTTCCTCATCGAAGGCGAAATGCGCCTTGATGAGTTCGTCGGTTTCGTCAGGCGCCAGCGTCCCGTCTGTGTCGGCGCTGTTATAAATCAGGCAGAGGTAGCGCATGGCTATTTCCCATCCTGGATGGCGTAAGTCGGGCGCACTTCGATCGAGGAATATTTGAGGATCGGAAAACTCGACACGATCGTCTCCGCCTCCTCGATAGTCTCGGCTTCTACAAGCACAAAACCGCCGAGGTGCTCTTTGATTTCGGCAAAGGGGCCATCGGTCGCAGAGGCTTCGCCATTGCGCAGGCGGACGGTGATCGCCGTTGACGGATCATGCAGAGCGAGCGCCACCAGAAGGTGACCGCTCTCGCGCCAGCGATTGTCGCTGACGATACACTCCTCAGTGAGCGCATCCCATTCGCTCTGAGGGACCAGCTTGCTCTTTTCCGTGTCGAACCAGATCTGGCATAGAAATTTCATCGGTCTCTCCTCATTTAGCGCCGAATTCGTGGACAGGCCGCACCTCGATCGCGCCGAGTTTGGCAAGCGGGATGCCGGCGGCAACGCGGATCGCCTCATTGAGGTCCTTGGCCTCGATCAGGATAAAACCGCCGAGCGCCTCCTTCGTCTCGGCAAAGGGACCGTCCGTCACCGACATCTCGCCGCTCCGCACCCGGACCGTCACTGCCGATTTCGGCGGCTGCAGCGCCTGGGCGACGATCATATGTCCGCTGTCGACGAGATCCTTGTCATAATTCAGGGAGTTCGTATCGAGTTCGGCCTTTTCCTCTTTGGTCATGGCGTCGAGTATCGCGCCATCGAACCAGACCTGGCAGAGATATTTCATCGCGGGCAGCCTCCTTTGCCGTTTTCCATACCCTTGGACGAACGATCCTCGCGCATTTCGACAGCGTCGGGAAAAATCTTTTGTGCTGATCACCTGTCGAAATCGCACGGCAGCACTCGACAAGGCTTCGTCGAAACCTGTCGAGGAGAATAGCAATGAGTATTCTTGAAATCGCGCTGGCAAACCAGATCTGGGCCCGCCGTCATGAGAAGCGTCAGCCGGATTTCGAAGAAAGCGACGGATGGAAGGTTTTGCTGCGCACCGCCTTCGTCTTTGTCGCCTTCACCCTGCTGATTGCAGGGCTGAACATTGCCGCCGGCAGGCCGCAGATGCTCGCGCAGAGCGCGGCACCTGTCGTGACCGGCAGGTAAGGAAACGGCTTATTGGAAGGCCGTCTCGAAGAAGCTGCGCAGCTTGCGCGAATGCAGTGCTTCCTTCGGCATGGCAGCGAGCTTCTGCACGGCGCGGATGCCGATCTGCAGATGCTGGTTGACCTGCGTGCGATAGAAGGCCGTCGCCATGCCCGGCAGCTTCAACTCGCCGTGCAGCGGCTTGTCGGAGACGCAGAGCAGGGTGCCGTAGGGCACGCGGAAGCGGAAGCCGTTGGCGGCGATCGTTGCCGATTCCATGTCGAGCGCGATCGCGCGCGCCTGGGAAAGCCGCTTCACCGGCCCGCGCTGGTCGCGCAGTTCCCAGTTGCGATTGTCGATCGTGCCGACGGTGCCGGTGCGCATGATGCGCTTCAGCTCGAAACCCTCGTAACCGGTGATTTCGGCGACGGCCGCTTCCAGGGCCACCTGCACTTCGGCGAGCGCGGGAATCGGCACCCAGACCGGCAGGTCGTCGTCGAGAACGTGGTCTTCGCGCATATAGGCATGGGCGAGAACATAATCGCCGAGCCGCTGGCTGTTGCGAAGGCCAGCGCAGTGGCCGAGCATCAGCCAGGCATGCGGGCGCAGCACGGCGACGTGGTCGGTGATCGTCTTGGCGTTGGAGGGGCCGACGCCGATATTGATCATAGTGATCCCGGCATGGCCCTTCTTCTTCAAATGGTAGGCCGGCATCTGCGGCAGACGGGCAAGTGTCGCATCCGTTTCCGGCGCGCTCGAGCCGGGCAGGGTGACGATATTGCCGGGCTCGACGAAGGCGGTGTAACCGTCGCCGCCCTCCGCCATCAGCTTGCGCGCCCAGCTGCAGAATTCGTCGATATAGAACTGGTAGTTCGTAAACAGCACGAAATTCTGGAAATGCTCGGCATGTGTCGCCGTATAATGCGACAGGCGGGCGAGCGAATAATCGATGCGCTGCGCGGTGAACGGCGCCAGCGGCGAGGGCTCGCCCGGCGGCGGGATATATTCGCCATTGGCGATCTCGTCGTCGGTGGTGTTGAGATCGGGCGTATCGAAGATATCGCGCATCGGAATGTCGATGAAGGCGTTGGTGGACGCTTCCACATGCGCACCCTCGCCGAAGGCGAAGTGCAGGGGGATCGGCGTCGTCGATTCCGAGACGATGACCGGAACATTGTGGCTCTTCACCAGGAGCGCCAGCTGCTCTTTCAAGTAATGCTTGAAGAGCTTCGGCCGGGTGACTGTCGTCGTATAGATGCCCGGTGCCGTGACATGGCCGTAGGAAAGGCGCGAATCGACGTGGCCGAAGCTTGTCGTCTCGATGCTGACCTGCGGATAGAAAGCACGGTAGCGCGAGGAGATCGGAGCACCTTGCGCAAGCTCGGTAAAGCTCTTGATCAGGAAAGCCGTATTGCGCTCATAAAGCGCCGTCAGCGCTTCCACCGCCTCGGCCGGATCATCAAAGCTCTGCGGCTGAAAAGGGGGTGGTGAGGATATGTCGAGGGGCGGTAAAGGGGAGATTCGTTTGTTCATGACGCATTATAGAGAGTTGTTTTTGACAAGCAAACGACGCGCGCCGGCAGAATCCGATTATTTTCCTCTTCGGTGTCGGATGCAGTCACTGCACCGATGGCGTGCAGAATGTGCCGTTTCTCTCCAAGCAGGTATAGCTCGCCCCGAAATGCGACTGCGCACGGCCGCCGCCATTGTGCACCACGACCGCCGAAAAGGTGAAGGCGAAGATCGCCGCAAACAGCGTGATGATGCTGAAGCGTCTTGCCAGAATATACATGTCCATTGCCTTGCCCCCGATACGCAACTCTATCGTGAGAAGAGTTTTGCCACGGGCCGGCTGAATGAGTGCTGAGATACCGGTTCATCCACCGTTCATGGAAGTCAGCCGGCTAACGGCTCGGGAACGGGCGGCATCTGTGTTTCTGTGGGCTATTCCAGCCCGTTCGCGACCATTTGGATTGTTTCGACGAGCAGGGTCGCAAAGAAGTTCGAGACATGCCGGCGTCGGCATGCCTTTGATCTGCGTATTGCGGAGGCGTATTTTTGGCTTCAGAGCCGCGTCCAGGTCTGCGACTTGCAGAGGACTTTCATCACGCAGCCCTGCATCCGCAGCGAATTGCCGGAAATCTTGCCGGAGCCGCTATAGGTCTTCTCGGCGGCCGGATCGGTAATCTCGCCGGCATAGCTGCCGTCGGTTCCGGCAAGCGTGCCGATCTTCCGGCCGGCATATTTGCCGGTCTTCAGCGTCACGCAATAACTGCCGCCGCAGGATGCGATCACCGCCGTATCGCCGGCGGCCGTCTTCCAGTTGCCGACGATCGGCTCCTCGGCATGCGCGATACCGGCGATCACTGTTATGGCTGCGGCGAGAACGAAGTTGCGGATCATCTTTTCCTCCATGATGCCCCTGATGGCGGCGAAAATAGCTGACGCGAACGTAAAGGTAAATATGTGTGGGGGCTTCTCTGAATCCGGGAGAAACGGCAGAAAAAAGCCGTCTGGCGAGCGTGCAGCCATATCGCCTGCTGATTTCATGATGAACGATCCCTTTATTTTCAAATCTGAATCTTTCGTAAAATTCGCGCGAAAGTCCTTAATTCGCAAGGCATCTGATGTTTAACAAAAATCCAAATTTACCAAGCATTTGCACTTTGTTTGTCGCAAATTAATCATGCATTTTAGGCGTTTTTTGAAAGCCGTTTGGCATAGTGAACCCATCAAACGAGCGGGGCAAACCCGCCGGACCGCAAGGGCCGCAAGCCGCGATAGACGGCAAGGCCCGGAGGTAAAACAGGGTAAGTCATAAACAGGCTAACAGGGATAAAACCGATGGCACGCTTTGAAATGCACTATGCTGAAACGGCCACCATGGGTGGCGACAACAGCGCCGATGTCTTCTGTGAAATGGGTCTGATGTATGCAACCGGCCGCGGCTGCGACGTCGATCTGGTCGCAGCTCACAAATGGCTGAACATCGCCGCAATCAAGGGCAACGACCGCGCCGCCGAGCTTCGCGCCGACGTGGCCGCCGCCATGGACAAGATGCAGATCGTCGCGGCGCTGCGCGCCGCCCGCGAATGGATGACGGTTCACTGAGACCGTTTCCAACTGAGAATATCGATAGAACAACAACCTCGAAAAGAGGGGGACTGGCGGGGCGCTTTGGATGCGTCCAACGCCGGGAGAAGAGAACCGCGACCGGATCCTCCACCGGCCGCGGCTCTTTCGTTTTTTCGTTCACCGGCCGATCTGTTTCAGCACCTGCGGCAGCGCGTCCCCGAGAAGCGCCATATCCGCCTCCGGCCCGACGCTGACGCGGATGCAGCGATTGAGCGGCGCCACACCGGGCATGCGGATGAAGACGCCGCGTTCCATCAGCCCGTCGACGATCGCGCGCGCGTAAACGCCGTCATGGCCGGCATCGATCGCCACGAAATTCGTCGCCGAGGGCAGGGGCTCAAGACCGTTCGCCCGGGCGATGCCGCCGATCCGTTCCCGCGCCGCGTGGATCTTCCCGACCACCTCGGCGAGATAGGCCTGGTCCTTGAGAGCGGCGAGCGCTGCCGCCGTCGCCAGCCGGTTCATGCCGAAATGGTTGCGGATCTTGTCGAAGGCCTGCGCCGTGCCTGCTGTCGAGATCACGTAGCCGATGCGTGCGCCGGCAAGTCCGTAGGCTTTGGAGAAGGTGCGGGTGCGAACGACGTTCGGCAGCTCGATCAGCGAGGCGATCGACGGCAGCGATCCCGCCGGCCCGGTTTCGCTATAGGCCTCGTCGAGCACCAGCAGCGTTGTCTCGGGCAGCGCCCGGGCGAAAGCGACGATCCTCTCGGCATCCCACCAGCTTCCCATCGGATTGTCGGGATTGGCGAAATAGACCAGCGGCGCGTTTTCCCGCTTGACCGCATCGAGCAGGCCGTCGAGATCCTCGCGGTCGTTGACGTAGGGGACGCTCACCAGGCGGCCGCCGAAACCGGCGACATGGAAGTTGAAGGTCGGATAGGCGCCGAGCGAGGTGACGACGGGCGCGCCGGGCTCGATCACCAGCCGGACGATCTGGCCGAGCAGCTCGTCGATACCGCCGCCGATGGCAATATTGGCGGCGGCCACACCGAGATGAGCGCCAAGTGCTTGCCTCAGCGCGAAATTCTCCGGGTCATTGTATTTCCAGATATTGCCGGCCTCTTCGCGCATCGCCGCAAACACCGAAGGGGCGGGCCCGAAGCCGTTTTCATTGGCGCCGATGCGCGCCAAGACGGCAAGTCCGCGCTGGCGCTCGATGGCCTCGGGACCGACGAAGGGAACTGTGGAGGGCAGGGCGCTGGCAAGCGGGGTGAAGCGCGAAAAGGCGGACATGCGACGGCGGTTTCCCGGATATCGTGACAATTGGCGAAACAATAGGCCCGGGCACGACCAACGCAAGCAAGATTATTTCCGCAGCGACGGCGCCGCGCGTCCTTTCAGACGCAAAGACGCCGGCTCCGATTTAAGGAATTGTGCGGCAGCCTGTTGCCGCGCTGTTTACGCGCGGAAGATCGGTGCGCGCCGGGCAGCGATCGCTTCCATATTACCGACGAGGAAGTCGGTGCGGACGACGCGGCGCAGAACCTCTGGGTCCATGATGTTGATGAACCGCACCCCGATGCGTTCCTTGTGGCGGTAGACCTCGGCGCAGCCGATCCGATAGGCGAGGCCGAGAATGTTGAGATAATAATGTTTCGGCAGACCGGCGGTGGTGGACACGATGAACGTGGCGCCGCCCTGCGAGATATCGATGATCTCGCAGCTTCGCATGGAGACGCCGGTGAGGCACGGGCGCACGGCGACG
Organism: Rhizobium esperanzae; assembly: GCF_014197615.1. Lineage (GTDB taxonomy): Bacteria > Pseudomonadota > Alphaproteobacteria > Rhizobiales > Rhizobiaceae > Rhizobium > Rhizobium esperanzae_A. The sequence goes on along the minus strand of NZ_JACIFY010000015.1, from coordinate 16,975 downwards.
ATGCGGGCTGGGCGCTTGACGCTGAATTCTTCCCAGCGCATGTCGTAGACAGCGGACTTGACCGTGGCAAGGTGTGTGGCGCGGAGCATAGACATTCACATTCTCCGTCAGGACGCATTTGGGGTTTTAATCACAAGCAAGCAGGTCTTGATGATGAGCGGCGGTCTCGATCACGATCAAGCGGACATTAATCCCAACCAAGGTCACATGAATGTTTTGCACATTCGTCAATGATAAAATTACAATTTTAACGAGTTCAAACTTTGTTCCCAAGCGGGACGCCCCGATGTTCATTATCGGGACGCGGTCCTTCATTCCGAAGTCTCGTTTCGGCCGGAGATTCTGGCGGTGAGATATCCGCAGGCGGCGGTCAGCGCCGTCAGCAAGGTGCCGCAGACCATGTCGACAAGGTTGGTGACGAGCGGCCGGTGTCTTATGTGCCATAGGCCGCCAGTCCCAGAATGGCACCACGGAGAAAGGCGGTGGCGATAGGGGCCTGCAGCACGGCAAGCACAACTACCGCGGCTGCAGAGAACAGAGAGAAAGTGCCGGCCGGGTCGCGGGCCGATCGATTTTGCCGCAATTTTCCCGAACTCTTTCAATGGCCGGGCGTTGTGCCTTCATCGATGAAGCAGCGCGCTTCGAACGACGACAGCGAGGAGTTGATATGACCGACGTCAAGATCCCTTGGAAATCATGGGTGGTGGTCTGCAACGGAGCCAAGGCTCTGATCATGCGGAATGCCGGCGATGCCACGCTGATGAACCTGAAGGTGCTGGAAACACTGACGCAGCCGAATGAGCCCGATCGCGAACTCGGCGCCGACAAACCCGGCCGCAGCCATACCGCCGACGGCTTCAGCCGCAGCGCCGTCGAAGAGACGGATTGGCACGATCAGGCCGAAGCCCAATTTCTGAAACATGTGGCGGAAAGGCTGGACGAACTGGCGCATGAAAAGGACGCCCCCGGTATTATCCTCGTTGCGCCGCCGAAGGCGCTCGGCGCAATACGCCCGGTACTCAGCGCCGACACGCAGGCGGCGATATCAGCGGAATTGGCAAAGGACTACACCAATATGCCGGTCGATGAGATCGAGCGGCATCTCGCTGCCTGAGGCGGTCTTCGCAACCGAGGAACGCGGATTGAACAGCCCCGCGTTTTTCCTGTCGGGTGCGCTGCACGCCGACAACTCACGGATGGAAAAGGGCCTCAGGTTTCGAAGCTCAGTCGCAGCACGTGGTGCAGGAATTCCGGATTGAGCAGCATGTTGAAGCTGATCGTCACCAATTCGCCTTCGCGCTTGACCATGGTTGCGCCGATCTCGTCATGGATGCCGAGGATTTCGAGGAAGAAATGGCTCGGCATATCCAGGTTCGGGCTGACTTCAAGCAGTGCGCCGGCGAGTGTAATCGTGCGGATCAGGCAGCGCACCTGCGTTCCGGTGCTGAGATGGTGGCCGACGAAGATGATGTTGCCCGGCCTATCGAGATTGAATTCCCTGTAAGCGCGTTCCGGCTTGGGGTGTTCTGTGTCGAGGTGCATCTGAAAGGCCCTTTTAGCCTCCGCTTATTCCACGACAGGACATTAGCTGAAGAATGCTGATGGCAGCTTAACAACATCGATAGGATTGACCGCTTCGCTCACGCTTGCAGGAAAATCGCACCGATTTCGTGCAGATTTGCCCCAAATCTGCTCATTATCCCCCGCACCTGCGCCATTCTTGACATGTCGGCGAGGTTCGCGCATACAAAGGCCGGTTCGAGGCACCGGCCGCTCGCGGATGAAAATCCATGGTGAAGCCCTCGCGATCATGGTCACGGCCTCTTGTGCATGCTGACTGACGGCAATGCGAGCTCCCATCCACAGTCGAAGAGCATGCCTTGCGAAGGCTTTACTCCATGACGACGACCTATCCTGCCATTGACGAATTGAAGGCCCAGGCCAAGCGCCTGCGCCAGGCGATGAACGATCGCGGCACCGCGCTGACCCACAGTGGGGCCCTGGAACTGATTGCCCGCCAGTACGGCGCGCGCGACTGGAATACGCTTGCGGCCCTTGCGGCAAAGCCGAATACAGGCCCGAAGACGCAGCTCTTCGTCGGAGCCCATATTCGCGGCCGTTATCTCAATCAGCCGTTCACCGGTGAAATTCTCACGCTTTCGGCCCTGCCGGGCGGCGATCTCCAGCGGATCACCATTCATTTCGACGAGCCGGTGGATGTCGTCACCTTCGACAGCTTTTCGGCCTTTCGCCGGCGTGTGAGCGCGCAGATCGACGCCGATGGCGTGTCGCCGAGGAAGACCTCGAACGGCGTGCCGCATCTCGTGCTCGATCTCTAATTTTTTCCATTTCTTCGCGAAAATCCGTATCCGCATGATTTCAAGCCGGATCGGACATCGCTCGATATCGCACGGATTCTCCATGACCGATCTTTCCAAAGGCAACGTCTTTCTCACCGGCTGGCTGCCGGGCGTCTTCATAAAAACGGCGGCGCCGATCATCGCGATCACCACCGTCAACGGCCTCTTCACCGTCGTCGACGCCTATTTCCTCGGCGCCTATGTCGGCCCCGATGCGCTTTCGGCCGTCAGCCTGATTTTCCCAGGGCTGATGCTGTTGATCGCCCTGCAGTCGCTCGTTTCGAACGGCATGGCGAGCATCCTTGCCCGCCGGCTTGGCGCCGGTGATCGCCAGGGCGCGGCCAGGCTGTTTGCCGGCGCCCATACGCTGGCGCTGGCCGTCACCCTGACCCTCAACATGCTCTACTGGACCGTCGGCCGGCAGATCATCGATGCCGGTGCTGCAGGCAACGCCGCGGTGGCCGATGGCGCGATGGTGTTCATGGGCGCGATGATCGCCTTTGCACCGGTGAGCTTCTTCCTGTCGCTGCATCTCGACGGACTGCGCTGCGAAGGCAAGATCGGGTTCATGACGCTGGTGACGCTGTCGGCCTCACTGCTGAACATCCTCGCCAACTGGCTGTTCATGGCCGCGATGCATTGGGGTGTGCTCGGCTCGGCGGCCGGTTCCATCGCATCGCAATTCGTCTGCCTGACAGCGGTGCTGGTCTACCGCCGGCGCCGGCCGGCGGCACTCAGGCCGTCCCGGGGAGCCGCCCTTGCCGAATGGCGCGGCATCGTCGTTTTCGGCGCGCCGATGAGCCTCGGCTTCATCGGCATATCGCTGGCATCGGCCGCCATTCTGATCAACGTCTCGCTCTGGAGCACGCATGATCATACCGCGACGGTGGCAGCCTATGGCATCATCACCCGGATCATGACCTTCACCTATCTGCCGCTGCTCGGCCTCAGCATTGCCCTGCAGACGATCGCCGGCAACAATCACGGCGCCGGCTTCAAGCTTCGCGTCGGCCGCAGCCTCCAGATCGCCATGCTTGCAGCGCTCGTCTATTGCACGCTGGTGGAGATCGCCGTCGAACTCATGGCCGGTCGTCTCGGCGCGGTCTTCGTCGCCGACCCCGCCATAACGGCCGAGGTCAGGCGAATTCTGCCCTGGACGATCGGCGCCTATTTCCTCTTCGGGCAGATGCTGATTCTCTCGTCCTATTTCCAGTCGATCGGCGATGCGCCGCGCGCGGCGATCTTTGGCCTGTCGCGGCCCTATCTGCTCACCCTGCCGCTCACCTTCCTGCTACCCTTCGTGTTCGGCGAGCAGGGGATCTGGATGGTGCCGGTCTTTGCCGAGGCCGGCATGGTCGTCCTTGCCTTGCTGGTACTGTCGCAGAACGCCAGACGCCGCGGCTGGCGTTACGGGCTACTGCCTGCTTGAGGGCGGAAGCCGCGCCTCGCTGGCGCGGCTTCTGTCGATGGCCGTCTATTGCTTGCCGCTCTGAGCGGCCGAGGTTGCGGCCTCCGCCTCGTTCAGCGCCTCGGCGCATTCCTGGCAGCAGACTTCGACGGTCTTGCCGCCGAGCTTGACGGTGATGGTTTCCGCACCGAGTTCACAGTCGCAGGCAGCGCAGGTCGTCTTCTTCATTGGATGATCCTCCGATTGATCGTCCCGGGATCGGGACAGGCTCATAAGATCATCGAAGGCCGCATTGCCGCTGTCGAAATCTTTAGCGATCGACCTCACCGGCGTCGCAATTGCGCCGCGCGCTGGAATTCGCCAGGGCTCTGTCCGAAGGCCTGTTTGAACGAAGCGCTGAAATGGCTGTGGCTGGAAAAGCCAAGATCGAGGCCGAGCGCCGTCAGATCCTCATATTGGCCGAGCAGGTCGAGGGCGCGGGCAAGCCGCAGCCGCAACTGATAGCGGTAGAGCGGCGTGGCCTCGACCTGTTGGAAAACCTGGGTGAGATAAACCGGCGAGACGCCCACTTCTGCGGCGATCTCCCCGAGCGTCCAGCGCCGGGCGAGATCGGAGGCAAGCACCAGCTTTGCCCTGTCGACGAGTTTCTGCCGGCCGGCGCTGGCACCTGCCGCATGCGATGTGCGCTCGCCGAGCGAGCGGCGCACCAGCGTCAGCGCCAGTGTTTCCGCCTCCAGTGTTTCAGCGACATTGCGGCTGAGGCCGTGCCGCAGCAGCGCGACCAGCGCCTGCGCACGAGGATCGATTCGCCGACGCTGGCGACGGAAGGAAAAGGCCGGGCCCGGCTGCACCTGTTCTTTCGGCGCCAGCTCTTCGAGCATGGCTTCGTCGATTGCCAGATCGATACAGGCATCGCCGCCCTCGATCGGATGGCTGATGCGATACCCTTGGCCGGCATTGAAGAACAGCACCTGATTGGCTTCGGCCACCGTGTCATTGCGGCCGACATGCCGCATGAAGACGCCGCGATAGGGATAGACGAGGCTTGTCCTGTGAGCGCATTCCTCGTCGCTCTTATGGCGGCACTCGCCGTTGCAGACGATATCACGAATGGTGACCATCTTCGTTTTCAGGAGCGGTGCTGTTGAAAACTGCGACATCGTATGTTCCGGGTCAGAGGCCGCCACGAGACGGCCCGGGCATAATATCACAACTGATGCCTGTATTTCAGCTGCGACTATAGACGTGAACGTCGCTTTCTGTCTGCCCCCTGGAAAGGCCGATATCCTTCAGCTGCGCGTCGGAGAGTTCCATCAGCGCATTGCAGTTGCGTCGTTCGTTCATCTTGCGCGCCAGCCAGCGCGCTGCCGTGATGACGGCAAGAAGCAGGCCGGAATCGATATGACGCGAAGAGCGAATAGTCCGGGTCGGGATTGTGATTTTCGAGCTGTACATGGTGATCCTCCATCCGTGTTTGGATGGAGGCAGTGAACCATCAGCGGCGGCTTGGCGCTGTCAGATTATTTAGCGATCGAACGAGACCGTTACGCCTTGATCAGCCACTCGTGCTCGGCGGCATTGTGGAATTTCCAGATCCGCTTCGGTCCGGCCATGACGTTGAGGTAATAAAGATCGTAGCCATGGCAGGCCGCACAGGGGTGGTAGCCCTTCGGCACCAGCGTCACGTCGCCGTCCTCGATCGCCATTGCCTCGTCGAGCGAACGATCGTCGGTGTAGACGCGCTGGAAACCGAAGCCCTGCGGCGGGTTGAGGCGGTGATAATAGGTCTCTTCCAGGAAGCTCTCGTTCGGCAGGTCGTCCTGGTCGTGCTTGTGCGGCGGATAGGAGGATGTATGGCCGCCCGGGGTGATCACCTCGACGACCAGCAGCGAATGCGCCGAGCTGTCGTCCTCAGGCATGATATTGTTGACATAGCGCACATTCGTGCCCTTGCCGCGCGTCAGCTGCGGATGCGTGCCGGGCGGAATCGCCTTCGCCTCATAGGTGCCGCCACCGGGCGCCGAGCAGACGGCGAGCTCGAGATCGGTCTCCGCCGTCACCGACCAAGTCGAGCTCATCGGGATGTAGAGCGCATGCGGCGCACCGTCGAACGGGTTCATGCGCTCGCCGAGTGTGCCGAAATCCCGGGATCCGGCCGATGCCTTGCCCTTGCCGGTCACCCAAACGAGGCAGACTTCCCGGTCGCCGGTCTCTCCCGAAACCGTCTCGCCGGGTTTGACCCGATGCAGATCGAAGCCGACATAGGTCCAGCCGGCATTCTCCGGGGTCACATGCGTCACACGGCCATGCGTGCCGGATGGTTTCACCTTGAGGTTTGGCATTGGTGTTTTCCTTCTTTACTTGGAAAATTCCCCTCCCCAACCCCTCCCCACAAGGGGGGAGGGGCTAACCTGCCGTGCTGTCTCGCCCGTACTGCGGCGTTCCTTCTTGCAGGGTGGCCGCTGTCTAGTGCGGGGCGGTGCCTCAAGTTAAGTCCTTCCCCTTGTGAGGAGGGGTTGGGGAGGGGTTTTGTTCGTTTACCCCTTCGGGAAGCCTTCCGTTTCCACGGTATAGCCTGCCGCCGTCATCACGCGCATCAATTCCGCATGGCCGATCTCGGCCATTTTCTGCGGCGGCGCCTTGCGCGGATCCTGTTCGGCCTCGACGACGAACCAGCCTTCATAACCGTAATCGGCGAGCCGCTGGACGATGGCGGCGAAATCGAGCGAGCCGTCGCCCGGCACCGTGAAGGCGCCGAGCGCCACCGCGTCGAGGAAGGACTGACGGCTGCGGTCGAGCCCGTCGACCACGGACTTACGGATATCCTTGACGTGGACGTGATTGATGCGGGCGTGGTGGTTCCCGATGGCGCGCAGCACATCGCCGCCGGCAAAGGCGAGATGTCCGGCATCGAGCAGCAGCGGAATGCCTGCACCCGAAGAGCGCATGAAGGCGTCGAGTTCCGGCTCGGTTTCGACGACGGCCGCCATATGATGGTGATAGGAGAGCGGCATGCCCTGCTCGGCGCACCATTCGCCGAACTCGGTGACGCGGCGCCCATAGGCCTTCATCTCGTCGTCGGAAAGGCGCGGCTTGGTGGCGAGCGGCTTGGAGCGATCGCCCTGGATGGAGCGGCCGACTTCGCCATAGACGATGCAGGGCGCATTGACCGCCTTGAACAGCTCGATCATCGGCGCGATGCGGTCCTTGTTGGCCGCAAGCTCCTCATTGACGAGCGTGCCGGAGAACCAGCCACCGCACAGCGTCACGTCGGCGGCGCGCAGGATAGGCAGCATCTCTTCGGGATTGCTGGGGAAACGGCGGCCTTGTTCCATGCCGGTGAAACCGGCGCTGCGCGACTGCCGCAGGCATTCCTCGAGGGACACATCGTCGCTAAGTTCCGGAAGATCGTCGTTCCACCAGGCGATGGGCGACATGCCGAGTTTGGCCTTCATCACATTCTCCTTGAAAGTATTGCGGAAGAGCCGGGACGCTCTTCCCGAAAAAAATGGCACCGGATTAGCCGATGCGCTGGGCGGCGCGTGCTTCTAGGTAGCCCTTGCGCGCCGCGTTGACCTCACCGCGCGGGCTGACCTCGGGCACGGCGACATCCCACCAGTGGCCGCCGGCTTCCGTGGTGATGAGCGGATCGGTGTCGATGACGAAGACCGAGGTACGGTCGTTCTTCTTCGAATCCACGATCGCCTGCTCCAACTCGGCGATCGAGCCGACCTTGACGGCGATCGCGCCCATGGCCTCGGCATGCGCGCGGAAATCGATCTCCGGCATCACCTCGTGATAGGAGTCCTTGAGCAGATTGTTGAAGTTGGCACCGCCGGTTCCCATCTGCAACCGGTTGATGCAGCCATAGCCGCGATTGTCGAGCATGACGATGTTGAGCTTGAGGCCAAGCATGACCGACGTGGCGATCTCGGAATTCATCATCATGTAGGAACCGTCGCCGACCATGACGACGACATCGCGTTCGGGATGCGCCATCTTGGCGCCGAGCCCGCCGGCGATTTCGTAGCCCATGCAGGAAAAGCCGTATTCCATGTGATAGCTGCCGGGCGTCGTTGCCGGCCAGAGCTTGTGCAATTCGCCGGGAAGGCCGCCCGCAGCGCAAAGAACCGTCGTATTGTCGCCGCCGATCGTGCGCGCGACCGCGCCGATCACTTGTGCGTCGGAGGGCAGGGCGGCATTGGTAGACGCCATCGCCTTGGCGGCGGCCTCCATCCAGATCTTTTTCTCGGCTGCGGCTTTTGCGGTCAGCGCCGCCGGCGCCTTCCAGCCGGAAAGCCCTGCCGAAAGCGCCTTCAGCCCTTCGCGGGCATCGGCAATCACGGGATAGCTGTCATGCTTGACCGCGTCATAGGCGGCGATATTGAGGCCGATCATCTTCAGGCTGTCGTTCTTGAACAGCGCCCAGGAGCCGGTGGTGAAATCCTGGCAGCGGGTGCCGACGGCGATGACGAGATCCGTCTCTTCGGCGATCGCATTCGCCGCCGACGTGCCGGTGACGCCGACCGAGCCGAGCGCCAGCGGATGAGTCTCGTTAATCGACGACTTGCCGGCCTGGGTGACGACGACCGGGATGGCATGGGCTTCGGCAAAGGCGGCAAGCTCCTTCGTCGCCTGCGAATAAAGCACGCCGCCGCCGGCAACGATCACCGGCTTTTGAGATGCCTTGATCAGCGCGATGGCGTTTGCCAGCTCGTCTGCATCCGGCTGCGGCCGGCGGGTCGCCCAGACTTTTTCGTCGAACAGGCTTTCCGGATAATCATAGGCTTCGGCCTGGACGTCCTGGCAGAGCGACAAGGTCACCGGGCCGCAATCCAGCGGATCGGTCAGCACCTGCATGGCGCGCTTCAGGGCCGAAATGATCTGTTCGGGCCGGGTGATGCGGTCGAAATAGCGCGAAACCGAACGGAAGGCGTCATTGGCGGAAACCGTGCCGTCGCCGAAATCCTCGATCTGCTGCAGCACCGGATCCGGCGCGCGGTTGGCGAAGACGTCGCCCGGCAGGAAGAGAACGGGAATGCGATTGACGTGTGCCACGCCGGCCGCCGTCACCATGTTCAGCGCGCCGGGGCCGATCGAGGTCGTGCAGGCCATGAAGCGTGTGCGGAAATTCGCCTTGGCATAGGCGATGGCGGCATGCGCCATGCCCTGTTCATTGTGGGCGCGATAGGTCGTCAGTTCCCCGCGCACCTGATAGAGCGCTTCGCCGATACCGGCGACGTTGCCATGACCGAAGATCGCCCAGACGCCGCCGAAGATCGGCACTTTCTTGCCGTCGACAACAGTCATCTGCTTTTTGAGAAAATGCGCGACAGCCTGCGCCATCGTCAACCGTATCGTCTTGCCCATCGGGGCCTCCCGCAATCTTCGCTCTCGTTGGTTTCCCCTCCCCAACCCCTGCCCACAAGGGGAGGGGCTCACTCGTGGGGCTCGCCGCATTTCACCGCAACCTTGCGTCCGCAAGACAGCTCGTTTGTGGCGTAAAGCGATGCCTCAACTTAAGTCCCTCCCCTTGTGGGGAGGGGTTGGGGAGGGGTCTAATCTATAACCTACTGAAGCCCACGCGTCTTCAGCCAGGCTTCCGTCAATTGCCGGAAGCGGCCGGCCATGTCGGCGATCGCCTCCTCGTCGTTCATTGTCCCCGAAAGCCAGGCCCGCGCCGGGTCGGCAAAGATCGTCCGGCCGACGGCAAAGCCTTTCACGGAGGGCGCCGCCAGCGTCGCCTCGAAGCAGGAGATCAGCTCGTCGGCGGGCGCCTCGAGGCCGAGCAGCACGATACCGCGGCACCATGGATCATTCTTGGCGATCACCGCATCGATCTTCTTCCAGGCTTCCGTCGATGCCTGCGGCTCGAGCTTCCACCAGTCCGGCTTGATGCCGAGCGCGTAGAGCTCTTCCAGCGCCGTCGCAATCGTGTCGTCGGTGAGCGGCCCGTTCTTGCCGGCGATGATCTCGACCAGCAGCTCGCGGCCGACCTTGCGGGACGCCTCGAACAGCGTGCGCAGCTTCTCCTGCTGTTCCCTCTTCAATTCGGCGGGATCGTCGGGATGATAGAAGCACAGGCACTTGATGCAATGGCCGAGCGGCCATTCCACAAGCTGCGAGCCGATATCCTGGCTGAATTCGAAGCGCAGCGGCTTCGAGCCCGGCAGCTCTACCGGCCGGCCGATCCAGGAGAAATTCTTCGTTGCCGCATCGAAGAAGGCGTCGCGGCCGAAACGTTCGTCGATCAGCATGCCGTAGCCGTCGCGGCCGTTCGAAACCCGCGCCGCTGCGGCAACCGCCAGGCGCTTGAAGGCGACGATCTTGTCGTGGCCGACGCCGAGTTCATCGGCAACGCTGACGAGTTGCGAACGGTGGTCGATCGCCAGCGCCATCAGAAGCGGGACTTCGCCGCGGCGCGTCGATGCCCAATGGATATGATTGATCGCCTCGTCCTTGCGCAATGCCCGATGCTTGCTGCCGTTTTTCAGGAAGAAGTCGAGTTCCGCCCAGGTCGGATATTCCGGCGAGCAGAGCAGGCGGGAGACGGCAAAGGCGCCGCAGGCATTGGCCCAGGTGGCGCAGGTCTTCAGCGGCTCGTCGCGCAGGAAGCCGCGCAGGAACCCGGACATGAAGGCATCGCCGGCGCCGAGCACATTGAAGACTTCGATCGGGAAACCCTGGCCGATGATGCCGGCTTCGAGGTCGTCGGCGATCGGGCCGTCATAGACGATGCAGCCCATGGCGCCGCGCTTGAGCACGATCGTCGCCGGCGACAGGCGGCGAATCTCCTTCAGTGCGCCGAGCACGTCGTCGGCGCCGGATGCAATCAGGATTTCCTCTTCGGTACCGACGATGAGATCGCAATCCGGCAGCGTCTCCTTCATCTTCGAGGAAACCAGGTCGGACTTCACGTAGCGCTCGAAGCCTTCCGCATGGCCGGCAAGGCCCCAGAGATTCGGCCGGTAGTCGATGTCGAAGATCACCTTGCGGCCATTCGCCTTGGCGAGGCGGATCGCCTTGCGCTGCGCGGCCTCGGTGTTCGGTCGCGAGAAATGCGTGCCGGAAACGAGAACGGCGCGCGACGACTTGATGAAATCCTCGTCGATATCGCCTTCATCGAGCGCCATGTCGGCGCAATCCGACCGGTAGAAGATCATCGGCGACACGCCCTCGGCCTCGACCGCCAGCAGCACCAGTGCCGTCAGCCGTTCCTTGTCGGTGACAATGCCTTGCGTCGCCACGCCTTCGCGCGCCGACTGCTCGCGGATGAAACGTCCCATCTGCTCGTCGCCGACGCGGGTGATGAGACCGGATTTGAGGCCGAGTCGCGCCGTGCCGATGGCGATATTGGCCGGGCAGCCGCCGACGGATTTGGCAAAGGAGCCGATATCCTCCAGCCGCGAACCGATCTGCTGACCGTAAAGATCGACCGAGGAACGGCCGATGGTGATTACATCAAGCGCCGGCTCCGGCTGTGATCCCGGATTCGATTGTACCATGATGTCCTCCCGCTAGATTTTGCGCGGCTTCCAGTGCCTGCGAATTTTCAATAATGAAACATCGGTTCCGATATTTTGTCAATTCGGAATGTTTATTCCATTTTGGCTTTTCCAGCTTTTGAATGCTGACGCTTTCTGCGCCGCTCGGCGATGGCGACCGGCAGAGCCATGGTCAGCGCCATCGAGGCCGACAGCGAGCGGAAGCCGGCGAAATCGGCCTCTGCCACTTCGAACCAGTGCGTGGCGCAGGCGGCGAGCGGCGAGAAAGCCGAATCGGTGATGGCGATGACGGGGACGCCGCGGTCGGCAAGCTCCTGGCTTTGGCTGAGGCTGTCGGCCGCGTAGGGCGAAAAGCTCGCGGCGATCGCCGCGTCCCTGGGTGTTGCGAACTGCACCATCTCCGGGTCGACGCCGTTCGGCGAGGCGACGATCTGATGGCGGATGTTGAGCTTGGAAAAGGCGTAGGTCATGTGTGCCGTCAGCGGGTAGGAGCGCCGTTTGGCGATCAGATAGATCGTCTCGGCGCCGGCAAGAATATTGACCGCTTTCGTGAATGTATCGCTCTGCACCGTTGCCGCCAGCCGGTTGATCGACTGGCTGGCCGCCGCAATGAAGCCGGAGAGCAGGTTGGCGTCCTCGTCGTCGCCGCTTGCCTGCTCCAGCGTGACGAGCCGTTCTTCATAGCTCAGCGTCCGGTCGCGCAGCCTTTCGCGGAAAATGCTCTGCAGGTCGGAGAAACCTTCGTAACCCAGATGATGCGCCAGGCGCACCAGCGTCGAGGGCTGGACGTCGGAGGCAGCCGCAATGCTTGCCGTCGTGCCGAAGGCGATCTCGTCGGGATTGCCGAGCGCGAAAGCGGCGACCTGCGCCAGCCGCTTCGGCATGTTCGCCTTGCGCTCGATGATGGTGCTGCGCAGGCTTTCGAAATCGCGCGGCACACGCGCCTGCCTCTGGGGATCATTATCCATGCTTGCGGCTCACGAGATGAAACAAATATTCCATATTGTCGAGCATAGACGATTTCAAACGGTGCGCCTAATTGTTTTTAATCGCCTGTAATTCAAGGCTTTTAAACAGCTTGCCGGGAAGAACGTGAAAATGCCCGCCTATGGGTCTCTTGTCAAAATGATCCAAATATTCCAAAAATCCGGCCGCAGTTCCTGGAGGAGACGAAAATGAAGCCACTCGGCATCGGTTTGATCGGCACCGGCTATATGGGCAAGTGCCATGCGCTGGCATGGAATGCGGTAAAGACTGTGTTCGGCGATGTCGAGCGTCCGCGTCTGGTGCATCTTGCCGAAGCCAATGCCGGGCTTGCGGAGGCGCGCGCCGGTGAATTCGGCTTCGAGAAGGCGACGGCCGACTGGCGGGCGCTGATCGCCGACCCGGAGGTCGACGTCGTTTCCGTCACCACGCCCAATCAGTTCCACCCCGAAATGGCGATCGCAGCGCTTCAAGCCGGCAAACATGTCTGGTGCGAAAAGCCGATGGCGCCGGCCTATGCCGATGCCGAGCGCATGCTGGAGACGGCGAGGGGGTCCGGCAAGGTGGCCGCTCTCGGTTACAACTACATCCAGAATCCCGTGATGCGGCACATCAAAACGCTTGTTGGCGAAGGCGCCATCGGCACGGTCAACCATATCCGCGTCGAGATGGACGAGGATTTCATGGCCGATCCCGATGTCTTCTTTTACTGGAAGAGCGAGCTTGCCGCCGGTTATGGCGCGCTCGACGATTTCGCCGTGCATCCGCTGTCGCTGCTCTGGTATCTGTTCGGCCACGTCGAGGCTGTCATTACAGACATGGTCAGGCCCTATGCCGACCGCCCGCTTAGCGAGGGTGGCCGCCGTGCCGTCGAAAACCACGATGGCGCCAATGTGCTGATGCGGCTTGGCGGCGGCATCTCTGCCGTATTGATGGCGAATCGCGCCGCCTGGGGCCGCAAGGGCCGCATCGCCCTGCAGATTTATGGCTCGAAGGGCTCGATCGTCTATGACCAGGAGCGCATGAACGAATTCGAGCTCTATCAGGCCGAGGGGCGCGGTTCCGAACAGGGCTTCCGCAAGATACTGGCGGCACCGGCCCATCGGCCTTATGATCGCTTCATCCCGGCGCCCGGCCACGGCCTCGGCTTCAACGATCTGAAGATCATCGAATGCCGCGAGCTGATCCGGGCAATTTCCGGCGAGCCGTCGTCGATCGTCACATTTGAAGACGGTCTCAGGATAGAGAAGTCGGTGCATGCCATGGCACAGTCCTTCCATGAGCGCCGCTGGATCGAGATCGGCTGAATGGAAAAGTCGCTTTCCGTTGACGGCGTTTGAGGCAGGGGATAGGCCTGGACGGAGTTGTCGGGCGCAGTTTCGGGAGTGAGATCGTGACGGATAGACTGGTGATCATCGGCGCGGGCCAGGCCGGTTTTGCATTGGCGGCCAAGCTGCGTGCGTTGAAGGATACGCGCCCGATCACCCTTATCGGTGCGGAAGACGTGGCTCCTTATCAGCGCCCGCCGCTTTCGAAGAAATACCTGCTGGGCGAAATGGCCTTCGATCGCCTGCTGTTTCGCGCCGAGCAATGGTATGTCGACAATGACGTCGATCTTCGCCTTTCGACCTGGGCCGAGCAGATCAAGCCGGACAGCAAGCAGGTTCTGCTGCAGGACGGCTCCGTTCTCGATTACGGCACGCTGGCTCTGGCCACCGGCTCGACCCCGCGCCGGCTGCCGGCGGCGATCGGCGGCGATCTCGAGGGCGTCTATGTCGCCCGCGACAAGCGCGATGCCGATCTGCTCGCCGACGAGATGCGCCCCGGTCGCCGCGTGCTCATCATCGGCGGCGGTTATATCGGTCTCGAGGCGGCGGCCGTTGCCCGCCACCGCGGCCTTGAGGTCACCGTCATCGAGATGGCCGACCGCATCCTGCAGCGCGTCGCGGCGAAGGAAACCGCCGATATCATGCGCGGCATCCATGAGACCCACGACGTGGTGATCCGCGAAAAGACGGGGCTCAAACATCTGGTCGGCAAGGATGGTCGCGTTACCGGCGCCGCACTTTCCGATGGATCGGTGATCGACATCGACTTTGCCGTCGTCGGCATCGGCGTCGTGCCGAACGATCAGCTTGCCAAGGAAGCTGGCCTCGAAGTCGCCAACGGCATCGTCGTCGATGAATTCGCCCGCACTTCCGATCCGGCGATCTTTGCCGCTGGCGATTGCGCCGCCCTTCCCTGGCAGGGTGGCCGCATCAGGCTCGAATCGGTGCAGAACGCCGTCGACCAGGCCGAAGCGGCGGCAGCCGTGATCGCCGGCGGCAACGCGCCATATGATCCGAAGCCGTGGTTCTGGTCCGACCAGTATGATGTCAAGCTGCAGATCGCCGGCTTCAACCTCGGTTATGACGAAACACTGCTGCGCCCCGGCGCCCGCGAAGGCGCCCATTCGGTCTGGTACTTCAGGCAAGGCCTGCTGATCGCCGTCGACGCGATCAACGACGCGAAGGCCTATGTGACCGGCAAGAAGCTGCTGGAATCGGGGATCAACCCCGACAGAGCGATTCTCGCCGACCCCTCTGCCGACCTCAAGAGCCTGCTCGGCTGAGTTCAAACCCGGTACACGCAGCGCATTGCCGCCGGCGGCAATGCCGTGCCGGGCTTGCCGAACCTGCCAGGCGCCGGGCGGAAAGCCCGGCTTCCTCGTCGAAGAGAACGAAGCACGATCAAATTCCCGGATCGTGACAGGAAATGCCCTCGGTTTGCGCGGGCCTGCCGAAATGCCGCCCCGTTGCATTTCTTCTGGTGAAAACTGAAAAAACCCTTGCATTCACAGACCGGTCACCATAGTTAGGCCGCACCGGAGAGGTGGCCGAGTGGTCGAAGGCGCTCCCCTGCTAAGGGAGTATACGTCAAAAGCGTATCGTGGGTTCGAATCCCATCTTCTCCGCCATCCCGATTTTTCCAACCTGTGCCGCTCTTCGTCGCTGACAGCGAATCGTCTTCGTTGAATGGGCTATGCCGCGTGAGTGCCATTCGGGCTATGCCTCATGGCCGCGCGATGAAAAGAATCTCTTCCGCGTCGAAGCGAGAGAATCGCCTGCGGGAATCACATCCTGCCTTCAAGTCCCGGCAGCCGGCGAAAGCGGATCGGTGATCGCCCGGTTACGCTTCCGGCAGTGATGATATCCCCCGCAAGAGCCCGACTTCGTCAAAAAAGTGTCTCGAATGTGTTGCGAGACGCCTGTCCAATTCTTTGCTGGCCTCCGCTAAGCGGCGGCAAAATCAGTGTTTTCTTAACAAAGCATAAAGGAAATCGAGGCCGGTCGCCCGACTTGTGTCCTTTCAGCAACAGGATGTCGGGAAGGCTGTCTCAAATCACCCATCCGAGTAAGTTGGTGATTGCGTGACGGCTTCGGTCTTGTATTTTCAGCGTCGGAAGCAAGGGCGGCTGATCGTCCACTTCTTGAAACACGGGGATGGGGCAGGGAACGCTGCTCAGCGAAAGATCCCAAACCCGATCGAAACTTTGAATTGGAGGTCATTTATGAACATCAAGAGCCTGCTTCTCGGCTCCGCTGCTGCTCTCGCAGTAGTTTCCGGTGCTCACGCTGCTGACGCTATCGTTGCTGCCGAGCCGGAACCGGTTGAATATGTTCGCGTCTGCGACGCTTACGGCACCGGCTACTTCTACATCCCGGGCACCGAAACCTGCCTCAAGATCGAAGGCTACATCCGTTTCCAGGTCGACATTGGTGATCAGCCGCTCAACGGCTCCGCCAGCAACGACTCGGATTGGGATGCCAAGACCCGCGGTCAGGTTCAGTTCACGGCTAAGAGCGACACCGAGTATGGTCCGCTGACCGGCGTCATCGTCATGCAGTTCAATGCTGACAACGCTAGCGATCAGAGCGCCGCCCTCGACTCCGCTTACCTCGACATCGCCGGCTTCCGCGCTGGTCTGTTCTACAGCTGGTGGGACGATGGTCTCTCTGGCGAAACCGACGACATCGGCTCGCCGGTTACGCTGCACAACTCGCTCCGTTACCAGTATGAAACCGGCGACTTCTACGCTGGCATCAGCGTCGACGAACTGGAAGACAGCCCGTTCTATGATGGCGAAACCGCCAACAACTGGGGTGTTGCTGTTGGTCTCGGCGGCAAGGCTGGTGCCTTCAGCTACCAGATCACTGCCGGTTACGACACCGACAACGAAGAAGGCGCTGTTCGCGCAATGGGTACGGTTGACATCGGTCCGGGCACGCTCGGCCTCGCAGCTGTCTACTCCACGAACCCGAACGCGTACTACAACGCCGCTGAATGGGCTGTTGCTGCCGAATACGCTATCAAGGCAACCGACAAGCTCAAGATCACCCCTGGTGTTCAGTACTACAGCAACTACGGCGTTAGCGGCAGCGACTTCGCTGACGGCGATGCATGGAAGGTCGGTCTGACGGTTGATTACCAGATCGTCGACAACTTCTACGCCAAGGCTTCGGTTCAGTACCTCGATCCGGAAGATGCTGACGACTCCACGACGGGCTACTTCCGCCTGCAGCGTTCGTTCTAATCTGATCTGACTTCGGTCAATCAGGAAAGCCCGGCTCTCGAGCCGGGCTTTTTTTGCATTGTGCGCCCAGCATGGGCGCACTCTTGTGGGTGGAAGTCCCACCGTAAGCTGGTCATGGCGAACGAAGAGAAGCGCAACTGCGAGA
>NZ_JACIFY010000014.1 GCF_014197615.1 Rhizobium esperanzae | reverse complement strand
CGTGTCGCCACCGATGCCATTCCCGAACCGGATGCGCAGCAGCTCGAAGGTCAGCCCGCCAAGGAATTGCAGAGCCTGATCCCGATCGGCAATGCGCAACGTGTCCAGAACCTGGTCTTCCCCGTCGTCATCAAGCCTGATGTCGCAAGCATCGACATCGATGGAACGCGTGTCCCCCTCTCCCCCGGCATGTCCGTCACCGTCGAGGTCAAGACCGGCAGCCATCGCATCCTCGAATATCTCTACTCGCCATTGGCCGAAATCGCGTCGGAGGCGATGCAGGAACGTTAGTTGAAAGCCTGCCCGTCACACCCCGTCACCAGCGATCCCAGAAGACCGGTTGGTGGGGGCTGACGGCGATCGATGGGAATTCCGGATGGGTCGGGTTGATCAAGATGTTGCTGTCGACGCGGGCGACGACGCTTGGGACCAGCAGGATGACGTTGCGCTTCTCCTGGCATCAGCGTTCGCCGAGGGTCTTGCTGGCAGTCGCCGGCATGTTATCCCGGCCCCGGCAAAGCGGTTCGGATAATACCTCGTAGCTGAGCCCACGCGGTATGGTGACAATGCCATAGTGCTGGTTGGGCGGCAGCCCTCCGCTGCCATGGTCGTGGAAAACTGCAGCCAGGGATGCGCTTTCGCTCCCTTCACTCTTTTCCCCGGAGATCGTTCTTTTGGAAATTCGTTCCTATCCATCCCCATTAATCCATTTAATCTATAGACATAATTAACTGGAGAGAATGGCAATGAGCATCGAAAAGTCCGGAAGCGGCTTCGGAAGACGAGACCTGTTGAAACTGTCCGCAGCGGCCGGAGTCGCCGGTGCCTTGCTGGTGGGGCAGAAGCCGGTTTTTGCGGCCGGCGAAGAACTGTCGCTGAAAGGCAAGCGCATCGCCATCAGCGCCACCGGCACCGATCACTTCTTCGACCTCCAGGCCTATAACGCCCAGATCGAAGAGGTGAAGCGCCTCGGCGGCGAGCCGATCGCCGTCGATGCCGGACGCAATGACGGCAAGCTGGTTTCGCAATTGCAGACGCTGATTGCCCAGAAGCCGGATGCGATCGTTCAGATCCTCGGCACGCTCAGCGTTATCGATCCCTGGCTGAAGAAGGCACGTGACGCCGGCATCCCCGTCCTGACCGTCGACGTCGGTTCGACCAATTCGATCAACAACACCACGTCGGACAACTGGGGCATCGGCAAGGACCTGGCGCTGCAGCTGGTCTCCGATATCGGCGGCGAAGGCAATATCGTCGTCTTCAACGGCTTTTACGGCGTCACGCCCTGCGCGATCCGCTATGACCAGTTGGTCAATGTCGTCAAATATTTTCCGAAGGCGAAAATCCTCCAGCCGGAGCTGCGCGACGTCATCCCGAACACCGTGCAGGACGCCTTCACGCAGATCACGGCAATCCTCAACAAGTATCCGGAAAAGGGTTCGATCAAGGCAATCTGGTCGGCCTGGGATATTCCGCAGCTGGGCGCAACCCAGGCTTTGGCAGCCGCCGGACGGACTGAGATCCGCACCTACGGCGTCGATGGCAGCCCGGAAGTGCTGCAGCTGGTTGCCGATCCGAATTCACCGGCCGGCGCCGACGTCGCGCAGCAGCCGGCCGAAATCGGCCGCACCGCCATCCGCAACGTCGCCAAGCTGCTCGCCGGCCAGACCCTGCCGCGCGAGACCTATGTTCCGGCTCTGCTCGCCAACAAGGCCAATGTCGGCGACGTCACCAAGAAGCTCGGCATCGGCTGACAAGGCTCCCACGCGATCCGGCCATCATCGGATCGCGCGGAATCTGCCCGGAGAGATCGACATGACGGCCATTTCCTTGAAGCCGCCGGTGACGGCGGGCGACGACATCATCCGCTTCGAAGGCATCATCAAGCACTTCGGCGGCGCGCAGGCGCTGGCCGGCGCATCGCTGCTCGTCAGGCGCGGCACCATCCACGGCCTCGTCGGCCAGAACGGCGCCGGCAAGTCGACGCTGATCAAGCTGCTGGCCGGTCTTCACCAGCCGGATGGCGGCCGGATCGAGATCGAGGGGCAGACCTTCGACAGGCTGACGCCGCATCTTGCCGAAGCGCTCGGCATCCACTTCATTCATCAGGATCGGCTGCTGGTCCCCACCTTCACCGTCGGCGAAGCCCTGTTTCTCGGCCGGGAACCGCGCATCGCGGGCACGCCTTTCCTCGACCGGCGCCTGATGCAGCGCCGCGCGACCGATATTCTCAACGACTATTTCGGCATCCGGTTGCCGAACGCGGCTCTGATCAGCGAGCTGTCGACCGCCGAAAAGCAGATCGTGCAAATTACCCGCGCCCTCCTCAATCAGCCGAAATTGCTGGTCTTCGACGAGCCGACGGCCGCATTGGTGCGCCGCGAAGCCGATATCCTCTTCCGGCTGATCCGGCGTCTGCGCGACGAAGGCGTTACCATCATCTATATCTCTCACTATCTGAACGAAATCGAAGAACTCTGCGACCACGTCACCGTGCTGCGCAACGGACAGGACGTTGCCTCCGTGCCGATCGGCGAGACTTCGGCCACAGCGATTGCCCGGCTGATGGTCGAGCGCGACATCAAGGAGATGTTTCCGAAGCCTCAGGTGACACCTGGCGCCGAGATCCTCAAGGTCGAGCAACTATCGGCGCCGGGAAAATATAGCGATGTCAGCTTCACGCTTCGCCGCGGCGAGGTGCTCGGCCTCACCGGCCTGCTCGGCTCCGGCGCCAAGGAACTGGTCCGCACTCTCTTCGGGCTCGAGACCCCGGCTTCCGGTCGTATCGAGATCAGCGGCAAGAGCGCCCGTTTCACCAATCCGACGCAGGCGGCCGGCCTCGAAATCGCCCTGGTGCCGGAAGATCGGCGCCGCCATGGCGTCGCGCTCGACCTCAGCGTTAAGGAAAATATCAGCCTGTCGAGCCTTGGCCGCTTCACGCGTTTCGGTTTTCTCGATCGCAAACGCGAACAGCGCGAGGTCGATGCTCTGATCACGCGGCTGCAGGTGAAAACCTATGGGCGCGATGCCTTGCTGCGAACCCTTTCGGGCGGCAACCAGCAGAAGATCGCCATCGCCAAATGGCTGAGCCGTCACTCCGAAGTCTATCTCCTCGACGAACCGACGGTCGGCGTCGATATCGGCTCCAAGGTCGAGATCTACACGCTGATCGGCGAGCTTGCGGCGCGCGGCGCCGGCGTCATCATGCTGTCTTCCGATCTGCCCGAACTCGTCGGCATCACCGATCGCATCCTTGTGCTCTTCCGCGGCCGCGTGGTGCGGGAATTCATCTCGTCGGAGACCACGGCGGATGCCGTGCTGGCACAATCGACCGGATCATCCGAGGGACATCGCCATGTCGGCTGAAGTGGAATTCGCGCCTTCCCATTTTTCCGCAGCGGAAACCGCTCCCCGGCCGGCCGGCGCCGGTGGGGCCGCTATATTGCGCTTCGGATCATTGATCGCATTTGCCTCCATCCTGATCGTCTTTTCGCTGACCGCTCCCTATTTTCTCAGCATCGGCAATATCGGCAATGTGCTTGGCCAGTCGGCGATCTCAGGCGTGCTTGCCATCGGACTGACAATCGTGCTGATCGCCGGCGGTTCCAATGTCGTCACCGGCGGCATCGACCTGTCTCTGGCGGCCAATATGGGCCTCAGCGCCGCCGTCTATGCGAGCCTGAGCCAACTCGGCTACGGCGACACGACTGCGATTGCGGCAGCGATCTCGACCGGCGCGCTGATCGGCACGGTCAATGCCATCGCCGTCGTCTATGCCGGCATCGTACCGCTGCTCGCCACGCTTGCCGTGATGAACGTCGTCGCCGGCCTGGAACTGGTGCTGACCGGCAATACCGTCCTGCCGGCTTCGACGCCTTTCCTGTCGGCGCTTTCGGCCTCGGACGCCTTCGGCATCCCTGTTCTTGCCTATGTGCTGCTCGGCTTCACGGCAATCACCACGGCGATCGTGCAATATACCCCGCTCGGCCTGCGGCTCTACGCCGTCGGCGAGTTTCCAGATGCGGCGCGCGCCGCCGGCCTGCCGCTCCGCCGCCTGCTCGCCGGCACCTTCGTCGCCAGCGGCGTCTCCGGCGGCATCGCCGGCATCTTGTCGGTTTCCTATCTGAGCGGCAGTACGACCGGTTCCGGCGAGATGCTGTTGCCCGTCGTCGTGACGGCTTTGCTCGGCTCGGTCTTTTCGCGCCGGCTGGTTCCGACGGTTACCGGGACGCTGCTCTCAACCCTGCTGGTCGGCTTTCTCACCAACGGTTTCCAACTGCTGAATATTTCGAGCACACTGGTGAGCGGCGTCCAGGGCGTGCTCATCCTCATCGTCGTTTCCGCCACCACGCTACTGCGCCGGCAGGAGGCCTGATCATGTCGCTGCAAACCTCCCCTTCCCCCGCCACCGACTTGCCGCGCCTCATCGCCGGCGGCCTGGTGCGCTATGGGCTGATCCTCGCCCTGATTACGGTATTCGCTGCCTTTTCCCTGATAACGCCGACATTCCTGACGCTTGCCAACCTGCAGAGCATCCTGGTCAACAATTTCACGCTGCTGGCTATCGTCTCGATCGCCATGACCTTCGCCGTGGCGTCGGGCGGTATCGATCTGTCCGTCGGAACGGCGATGGATTTCGCCAGCTTTGCCTTCGTCTCGCTCGTTCTTGCCGGACAGCCGGTGGCAATCGCCGCATTTGCCGGACTGGCGGCCGGGGCACTTGTCGGCGCCTTCAACGCGCTGCTGATCTCGGGGATCGGCGTGTCGCCGTTCCTGGCGACGCTCGGCACGCTGTTCATCGGCCGCAGCGTTCAGCAACTGCTGACCAATGGCGGCAATCCGGTCTATCTGCCGCCGAACGGCGTGCCGGAAGCCTTCCGTTTCATCGGCCACGGCACGATCGCCGGCTTTCCTGTGCCGCTAGCAATTGCCATCGTCGTCATCGCGGCCACTGCCGTTGTCTTTGCCCGCACGCGTTTCGGCCGCGTCATCCTGTCGATCGGCATCCAGCCTGGTGTCGTGCGCTATTCCGGCATCGCCGCGCCAGCCCATGTCGCGGTGACTTTCATCCTGGTCGGGTCGATCGCGGCAATCGCCGGCCTGATCCTGACCGCCACGGTCACCACCTACATCCCCTCCTCAGGCAATGCCTTCCTGCTGAACGCCATCGGCGCGACCTTCATCGGCACGACGCTCAGCCCGCTCGGGCGGTCGAATGTCGGCGGCACTGTTCTCGGCGCACTGCTGCTGAGCATCGTCGCCAACGGGCTGCTGTTGACCGATCTGAACTTCTATTGGCAGCAGGTCGGCACGGGAACACTGATCTTCGCCGTGCTGGCGCTGAGCTTCATCAACAGGAAGGCCGCCGGGGGTGCATAAAGGGACACCGTATCCGGACGGATCAACCCACTGAGGTGTCCGAAATCATCCGCGAGACGGCATTCTTCCAGCCGATGATCTTGGCCTGCCGCTCGGTCTCCTCCATCGACGGGCTGAAGCGGCGGTCGCAGGCCCAGGCCCGCGCAAACTCCCTCTTGCCGGGCCAGATGCCGGCTTTGGAGCCGGCAAGCCAGGCGGCCCCCAGCGCAGTCGTCTCACGGATCGCCGAACGGTCGACGGGATTTCCCGTCATGTCGGCCAGGCACTGCATCGTCCAGTCCGATGCCGCCATGCCGCCATCGACGCGCAGCACGGTTTCCAGCTGGTTGACGCCCCAGTCCTTCTTCATCGCCACCAGCAGATCGAGCGTCTGATAGGCGACGGATTCGAGCACCGCGCGGGCGAATTCCGCCGGCCCGCTGTTGCGCGTCAGGCCGAAGATCGCGCCGCGCGCGGCCGGATCCCAATAGGGCGCGCCGAGGCCGGTGAAGGCGGGAACGATATAGACCTGCTGTCCGGGATCGGCCTTGGCCGCGAGCACGCCCGCCTCCGATGCCTGATCGATGATGCCGAGACCGTCGCGCAGCCATTGCACGGCCGCGCCGGCGATGAAGATCGAGCCTTCGAGCGCATAGGTCGTCTCGCCATCGAGGCGGCAAGCGACGGTCGTCAGCATCCGGTTGGAGGAGGACACACGGTCCCTGCCGGTGTTCAACAAAGCAAAGCAGCCGGTGCCGTAGGTTGACTTCATCATGCCGGGTTCGAAGCAGGCATTGCCCATGGCGGCCGCCTGCTGATCGCCGGCGACCCCGAGGATCGGAAGCTCGGTACCGAACAGCGCCTTGTCGGCGCGGCCGAAATCATCGGCGCATTCCCTCACTTCGGGCAGTAGGGCGGCCGGGATGCCGAGAATGCCGAGAAGCTCTTCGTCCCACGCGCCGTCATCGATATTATAGAGCAGCGTTCGCGAGGCATTGGTCGCATCGGTGGCGTGCACACGGCCGCCCGTCAGCTTGTAGATCAGCCAGCTGTCGATCGTGCCGAAGCAGACCTCGCCCGCCTCGGCCTTCTCCCGCAGCCCGGCGACATTGTCGAGCAACCAGCGCAGCTTGGTTCCGGAGAAATAGGGATCGAGCAGCAGGCCGGTCTTGGCGCTAAACAGTTTCTCGTATCCGTCGGCCTTCAGGCTTTCGCACATTTCGGCCGTGCGCCTGTCCTGCCAGACGATCGCCCGGTGAAGCGGTGTGCCGGACCTGCGGTCCCAGACGACCGCCGTCTCACGCTGGTTGGTGATGCCGATCGCGATGATGTCGGCGGCACCAAGACCGGCATCGGCGATCGCCTTGCGCGCCGTGTCGACGACGGATTGCCAGATTTCGCCGGCGTCATGCTCCACCCATCCAGGCTGCGGATAGTATTGGGTGATCTCCGCCTGCGCCGAACCGGCCATCTTCATGTCGCCATCGAAGATGATCGCGCGCGACGATGTCGTGCCCTGGTCGATCGAAAGAATATAGCCGCTCATATCCGTCTCCGGCTCGCACGAAATCGCTCCGCCCGGCAAGGAGGGCAGGATGCGGAGGTTTCATGAGAGAAAGATTGTGGGTGCCACCGGCCGCAGCCGGTGGCTAGATGTGGTGGCCGGAAGCCTCGTCGCCTCCGGCCGAGGTCCGCCTTACTTCGACTGCCAGCTCTTGACGAGTTCGTCGTAGTTGACGGTGACCGGCTTTTCCTTCTCGTTCTCGATCTTCAGCTGCGGCGCAAGGTTGCCCTTCTTCACCGCATCCGCGTTCCAATAAGCGAGATCATGCTCTTTGGCCAGTTTCGGGCCGATATCGCCCTGGACGCCCGACTTTTCGATGCGGCCCATGACCTTCTCCTGCTCGCCGCAAAGAGAATCCATGGCTTCCTGCGGCGTCTTGGCGCCGGCAGCGGCGTCACCGATAGCCTGCCACCAAAGCTGAGCCAGCTTCGGATAGTCGGGAACGTTGGTGCCGGTCGGCGACCACTGAACGCGGGCCGGCGAACGATAGAACTCGATCAGACCGCCGAGCTTTGGAGCGCGCTCCGTAAAGCTCTTGTCGCGAATGGTGGATTCGCGGATGAAGGTGAGACCGAGCTGGCTCTTCTTCACGTCGACCGTCTTCGAGGTCACGAACTGTGCATAGAGCCAGGCGGCTTTCGCACGGTCCGTCGGGGTCGACTTCATCAGCGTCCAGGAACCGACGTCCTGATAACCGAGCTTCATGCCGTCTTTCCAGTAAACGCCATGCGGGCTCGGCGCCATGCGCCATTTCGGCGTGCCGTCCTCGTTCATAACAGGCAGGCCGGGCTTGACCATGTCTGCGGTAAACGCCGTGTACCAGAAGATCTGCTGCGCGACGTTACCCTGGGCCGGAACCGGACCGGATTCCGAGAAGGTCATGCCCTGAGCTTCCGGCGGTGCGTAAGCCTTCAACCAATCGAGGTACTTCTGGATCGAATAGACCGATGCCGGGCCGTTGGTATCGCCGCCGCGCGCGACGCACGAACCGACCGGACGCGACTTCTCGTCGACCTTGATGCCCCATTCGTCGACCGGAAGACCGTTCGGCAGGCCCTTGTCGCCGTTGCCGGCCATCGACAGCCAGGCGTCGGTGAAGCGCCAGCCGAGCGACGGGTCCTTCTTGCCGTAGTCCATATGGCCGAAGACCTTCTTGCCGTTGACATCACGGCCGGTGAAGAATTCGGCAATGTCCTCATAGGCCGACCAGTTGACCGGAACGCCGAGATCGTAGCCGTATTTCGCCTTGAAATCGGCCTTGTTCTTCTCGTCGTTGAACCAGTCGTAGCGGAACCAATAGAGGTTGGCGAACTGCTGGTCGGGAAGCTGGTAGAGCTTCTTGTCCGGCGCCGTCGTGAACTTGGTGCCGATGAAGTCATCGATATCGAGGCCGGGGTTGGTAACGTCCTTGCCTTCGCCGGCCATCCAGTCGGTCAGGTTGCGCACCTGCTGATAGCGCCAATGCGTACCGATCAAGTCAGAGTCGTTGACCCAGCCGTCATAGAGGTTCTGCCCGGTCTGCATCTGTGTCTGGATCTTCTCGACAACGTCACCTTCCTGGATGACGTCGTGTGTGACCTTGATGCCGGTGATCGCAGTGAAGGCCGGAGCCAGAACCTCGGACTCATACTTGTGAGTGGTCAAGGTTTCCGAAACAACCTTGATCTCCATACCGTTGAAAGGCTTTGCAGCATCAACGAACCACTGCATTTCCTTTTCCTGGTCGGCGCGAGAGAGCGTCGACATGTCGCCGATCTCTTTATCCAGGAAAGTCTTTGCCTCGTCCATGCCGGCATAGGCCGACCCGGTCATGGCCAGCAGTACCGCTGCTGTCGTCGTCAATAAATGCCTTCGCATAATATCCTCCCAGGGTTTGCGATTGCGGTCTTCACGTCTCAGGCGGCCAGAAACCCCCGGCCATCTGCATCAGTTTGCCTCACACGTAACGGAATACGCCGACGGCGTAGACAACGGAGAGGGCGAGAGCCCACCAGAGGCTTGATCCCGCGAGACCAAGCCAGGCAAGATGGATAAAGGCGCTGCCGAGCAGCGAAAGGAAAAGCCGGTCACCGCGCGTCGTCTCGAAGCGCAGGATTCCAATCCGCGGGTTACCGCCCGGCGCGGCATACTCCCAGACCCCCATGCCGATCAGCAGCAGCACGATGACGATGAAGAATGCGGCCGTCGGCCAGGTCCATGCCATCCATGAAAAATCGGGAAGCGAAAAGCTCATCAAACCCTCCCCAGGGCGAAGCCCTTGGCGATGTAATTGCGCACAAACCAGATCACCAGCGCCCCCGGAATCAGGGTCAGAACACCCGCGGCGGCGAGCAATCCCCAATCCATGCCGGATGCAGAGACGGTGCGGGTCATGGTGGCAGCGATCGGCTTCGCGTCGGTCGTCGTCAGCGTTCGCGCGATCAGCAACTCGACCCAGGAGAACATGAAGCAGAAGAAGCAGGCGACACCTATGCCGCTCGCAATCAGCGGCGTGAAGATCTTCAGGAAGAACCGCGGGAACGAGTAGCCGTCGATATAGGCCGTTTCGTCGATTTCCTTCGGCACGCCCGACATAAAGCCTTCAAGGATCCAGACCGCCAGCGGCACGTTGAAGAGGCAATGCGCCAATGCCACGGCGATGTGCGTATCGATCAGTCCGAAGGCCGAGTAGAGCTGGAAGAACGGCAGGGCAAAAACTGCCGGCGGCGCCATCCGATTCGTCAGCAGCCAGAAGAAAAGATGCTTGTCGCCCAGGAACCGATAACGGGAGAAGGCATAGGCGGCCGGCAGTGCGACTGCCACCGAGATCACCATGTTGATCACGACATAGGTGATCGAATTGATGTAGCCGGAATACCACGCCTTCTCCGTGAAGATCGTCACGTAATTGGCGATCGTCGGGTTATGAGGGTAAAGCGTCAGAGAATTGACGATTTCCGCGTTGGTCTTGAAGCTCATGTTGACGAGCCAATAGATCGGCAGCAGCAGCACGATGATATAGATCGTCGGAACCAGCCACCACCAGCGCGATTCCTCGCCGCGCCGGCGCATAAGACGGCTGACTTCGTCGGAGGAGAGACCGCTTGCGACACTGGTAGCGCCTGAGATCTTTCGGCTCGCTGTCGTTTCGTTGGAGACGCTCATTTCAATTCTCCGCGTCGTGGCTTGTCATGACGGTGTAGAACACCCACGAAAGCAGCAGGATGATGAGGAAATAGATCAGCGACATGGCGGCGGCCGGACCGAGGTCAAACTGTCCGAGCGCGGTCTTGACCAGATCGATCGACAGGAAGGTGGTCGAGTTGCCCGGACCGCCACCCGTGACGACGAACGGCTCGGTGTAGATCATGAAACTATCCATGAAACGCAGCAGCACGGCGATCAGAAGAACGCGCTTCATCTTTGGCAGCTGGATATAGCGGAACACGGCCCAACGGGATGCGCCGTCGATCTTGGCTGCCTGATAGAAGGCGTCCGGAATGGAAACGAGGCCGGCATAGCAGAGCAAGACGACCAGGCTCGTCCAGTGCCAGACATCCATGATGATGATCGTCACCCAGGCGTCGAGCGGATCCTGCACATAGTTGTAATCGATGCCGATGGCATTGAGATAATAGCCGAACAAACCAATGTCGTTGCGGCCGAACACCTGCCAGATCGTGCCGACGACGTTCCACGGGACGAGCAGCGGCAGCGCCATCAGAACCAGGCACACCGGCACGCCGATGCCTGATTTCGGCATGTTGAGCGCAATGAAGATACCGAGCGGGATCTCAAGAGCGAGAATGATCAACGAAAAAATCAGGTTTCGCTGCAGGGCGGCCCAGAAACGGTCGGAATGCAGGATTTGGGTAAACCAGTCCGTTCCGTTCCAGAAGAACTGATTGTTTCCGAAAGTGTCCTGAACGGAATAGTTCACAACCGTCATCAAGGGAATGACGGCCGAGAATGCCACCAGCACGAGGACCGGCAGGACCAGAAACCACGCTTTGTTGTTCCAGGTTTTTTCCATGATCAAGCCTCCGGTCCGGCGCGCCAAGAGTCGGCATAGATGCTGATACCCGATGGCTCGAAGGTCACCCGGGGATCAGCCGGAATGTCCCCGTCCTCAGGGACGACGATCGCGATCGGCTGGCCGGCAAATTGCGCGCGGACGATCTTCTGCCGGCCGATATCTTCCACCTTGCTGACCGTCACAGGCATGCCCTCGCGGCCGACCCGGATAAATTCGGGCCGGATACCAAGCTCTACCTTGGCCGTGGCGGAAGTCTTGGGCGCATAGTCGAGCGTCAGCGTGTGCTCGCCGACCCGAACCGTGCGGCCTTCAACCTTGGCCGGCATGAAGTTCATGCCCGGAGAGCCGATGAAGTAGCCGACAAAAGTATGGCTCGGACGCTCGAAGAGTTCGGCCGGCGTGCCGATCTGCACGATCTCGCCATCGTACATCACCACGACTTTGTCGGCGAAGGTCAGCGCCTCCGTCTGGTCATGCGTGACATAGACCATCGTAAAACCGAACTGCTTATGCAGCCGCTTCAGCTGCGACCGCAGCACCCATTTCATATGCGGATCGATAACAGTGAGCGGCTCGTCGAAGAGAATCGCGTTCACATCCGAGCGCACGAGGCCGCGGCCGAGCGAAATCTTCTGCTTTTGGTCCGCCGTCAACCCGCGGGCGCGACGCTTGGACCAGTCTGCAAGGTCGATCATCTCCAATATTTCGCGGACACGACGATCAACATCGGGCTCCGCGACGCCGCGGTTGCGCAACGGGAAAGCCAGATTGTCATAGACGGTCATCGTGTCGTAGATGACCGGAAACTGGAAGACCTGCGCAATATTTCGCTGCTGTGTCGGCAGGTTCGTCACATCCTGCCCGTCGAAAAGAATTCGCCCTTCGGACGGCTGAATAAGGCCCGAAATGATATTGAGCAGCGAGGTCTTTCCGCAGCCTGAAGGTCCGAGCAGCGCATAGGCGCCGCCATCGTTCCACTCGTGGTGCACTTCCTTGAGAGCGTAGTCTTTCTCGCTCTTCGGGTTCGGCCCATAGGCATGGCGAATATGATCGAGGGTGATGCGTGCCATGATCTTCTCCTAGCCCCTCTGCCCGGCGGTAATCGCCCGGCCGTCCGCGCCGAACGCCATCAGGTGGCGCGTATCGATGAAAACGGAGAGGTCCGTGTCCGGCTCGATATTGTGGATGCCGTGCGCGAGCATCACCCAGCGGGTGTCGGCAAATTGCAGATGCACGAAACTTTCCGACCCGGTGATCTCCGAAATCTGCGTCCGTGCCGTCAGCCGGGCCGAATCAGCCGTCTGGGCAGTTGGTGCAAGGTG
Organism: Rhizobium esperanzae; assembly: GCF_014197615.1. Classification (GTDB taxonomy): domain Bacteria; phylum Pseudomonadota; class Alphaproteobacteria; order Rhizobiales; family Rhizobiaceae; genus Rhizobium; species Rhizobium esperanzae_A. The sequence goes on along the minus strand of NZ_JACIFY010000014.1, from coordinate 169,222 downwards.
ATGCGGGTGAAACGCGATCGTTGCCGGCCCGTCCGGTACGTTCTGAAGATGCGGCGGCACGGCAAAAATAACAGCGCCATCGCGCAGGAAATTGCCTGCCGATTTGACCAGATCGATAAAATTCAGCGGCGGATCGGCAAAGGTTTTCGCCGTCGTCAGATCGAGCGGATTGCGATAAACCTCGATCGTCGGGCCGAACTGCGTGACGCGGCCTTCGTTGAGCGCTGCCGTATTGCCACCCAGCAACAAGGCTTCGGAGGGTTCCGTCGTAGCATAGACGAAGATCGCGCCGGACTGAGCGAAGATGCGCGGCAATTCCTGCCGCAGCTCCTCGCGCAGCTTGTAATCGAGATTGGCGAGCGGCTCGTCCATCAGCACCAGACTGGCATTCTTGACGAGGGCGCGGGCAAGTGCCGTACGCTGCTGCTGGCCGCCGGACAGATTGAGCGGCGTGCGGTCGAGATAGGGCGTAAGCTTCAGAAGCTCGGCAGCCTTGCGCACCTCGCGGTCGATCGTCGCGGCATCCTTGCCCGAGATACGCATCGGCGAGGCGATGTTCTCGTAGACGGTCAGCGCCGGATAGTTGATGAACTGCTGGTAGACCATGGCGACGTTGCGCTTCTGCACCGGCATGCCGGTGACATCGACGCCGTTGAAATGAACGGAGCCGCCTGTGGGACGGTCGAGCCCGGCCATCAGCCTCATCAGCGACGTCTTGCCAGACAGCGTCGGCCCGAGCAGGACGTTCAGCGAGCCGCGCTCGAGGACCAGATCGGTCGGATAGATATGATAGTCCGCCCCCACCATCTTGGCGGCGTTTCGCAGTTCCAGCATTCCGATTCCCCTGCCTCCACGCAGCCGGGACCACACGCCGCCTCTATCCGGCCATCGCCGGTCTGGCAGCCATGTACTCCTCCAGTGACTGAGCCTGCTCCTTGGAAAGGCGCAGACCATCCTTTGTTCTCCTCCACAGCACGTCTTCGCCGTGCCGGGCCCATTCATGTTCGACGAGATATTTGACTTCTGCCTCGTAAAGATCGCCGCCGAACAGCCGTCCGAGATCGTCGATCCCGCGGGCGTCGCCGAGCAGCACCCCGGCCTTCGTGCCATAGCGGCGCACCAGCCTGCGGGCATGCGGATCTGCAAGGAACGGATAACGCCGCTTCAGCTTGGCGACCTCGGCCTCATAACCCTTGACCGGAAAATCGCCGCCCGGCAGATGGCTCTTTGCCGTCCACGGCGCGCCCTTGACGCCGATCGCAGCGCCGATCTTTTCCAGCGCATGTTCGGAAAGCCGGCGATAGGTGGTGAGCTTGCCGCCGAAGACGTTGAGCAGCGGTGCCGCCTCACCTTCGCCTTCCAGTTTCAGCACGTAATCGCGCGTTGCCTCCTGCGCCTTCGAGGCGCCGTCGTCAAAAAGCGGCCGGACCGCCGAATAGGTCCAGACGATATCCTCGGGCCTCACCGGCTCCTTGAAATATTCAGACGCCGCATTGCAGAGATAGACGGTCTCCTCCTCGGAGATCCGGACATCCTTGGGATCGGCCGTATAATCGCGGTCGGTGGTGCCGATCAGGGTGAAATCCCCCTCATAGGGGATGGCGAAGATGATGCGGTTGTCGGGATTTTGGAAGAAATAGGCTCTGGGATCGTCGAATTTCTTCCTGACGATGATATGGCTGCCCTGAACGAGGCGGACATGGCGAGCTTCGTTCTGACCGAAAGCAGCGCGGATGACGTGGTCGACCCAGGGGCCGGCAGCATTGATCAGCATGCGGGCCTGATGGCTGTCATTGCGGCCGGTGACCGTATCGGTCGTCTCGATATGCCACAGGCCATTCTCACGCCTTGCCGACACCACTTTGGTGCGCGGCATGATGGACGCTCCCTTGTCGGCGGCGTCGCGGGCATTCAGTACCACCATGCGGGCGTCGTCGACCCAGCCATCGGAATATTCGAAGGCCTTGGCAAACAACGCCTTCAGCGGCTTGCCGGCCGGATCCCGGCGCATGTCGAGCACTGATGTCGCCGGCAGCAGCTTGCGGCCGCCGAGATGGTCGTAGAGGAAGAGGCCGAGCCGGATCAGCCAGGCCGGGCGGATACCGCCCTTGTGGTAGGGCAACACGAAACGCAGCGGCCAGATGATGTGCGGCGCCATCGCCCAGAGGATCTCGCGCTCCATCAGCGATTCACGCACCAGGCGGAACTCGTAATGCTCGAGATAACGCAGGCCGCCATGGATCAGCTTGGTGGCGCCCGACGAGGTGCCGGAGGCGAAATCGTTCATCTCCGCCAGAGCCACGGAATAACCGCGCCCAACGGCATCGCGCGCAATGCCGCAGCCGTTGATGCCGCCGCCGATGACGAATATGTCGTAGATCTCCCGGCCCAATATCCCCTCCGAGCCCGCTGCGGATTTCGCATCGCACAAAACCTGCGCAATTGCGAAAGTACCATCAGTTAAAACGAAAGCAATACGAATGTCAAACGAATGCTTCGAAGATCCACACTTGGACGACCCTGGCAATGTGCGTCGCGGCTTTGTGGCTGCTTTGCCTGTAAACAACCAAGAAAAACGCCAAGGCCTGTAGGGCGCCGCCTTACGGATCGGCAGGCACTGAACGGAATGTCAAATATTGACATCGCAACTCGAATACAGAACAATTCATTCAGCAATCTCGATCAGGAGGGCGGTTATGACCAGCAGCCTGCATGTCAGCTTGCCCGATGAAATGCGCGCCTTTGTCGATATGCGCGCCAACGGGAAGAGCCAATACACGACGCCGAGCGAATATGTGCGCGCCCTTATTCGCGAAGATATGGCTCGCGAAGAAGATCGACGCTACGCCATCCGCTCGCTGCTGCGGGCGGAAGAGGAATTCCGGCGTGAGGAGATGCTGCCGCTCTCCGCGCTGGACGCCGTCGATGCCGAGTTGGATGAAGAGCTGCGTTAGTGGCTCCTCGCGTTCTCATCCTGCCGACCGCACTCGATAACTATCGTCTGGCAGTCCGCGAAACAGCGCGGAAATGGTCTAGCGAACAGGCAAAGGCATACGGCCGCCTGCTGAGGGCGGGATTTGAAGGCATCCCTGAAGCCCATGCTCGCGTGAAGACAAGGAAAGACGAGCGTGTCGGGAAGTCACTCTTCCGGCTCCACAAGATCGAGCATCATTATGCCGTCTACATTGTCGTTGACGATGCAACCTTCGTCATTGCCGCGGTCCTGCACGAACGAATGGACATTCCCGCACAGCTGCAAACAATCGAACGATTGACCGACAGAGAGTATAAGGCGCTGATGGGACATCCCCGGCCGAAGTCCTAATGCAGGTTGCCCCGGAGTACGCAAAACGAAAGACCGGAAGTGTGGGCCAAGCGGCTCTGAAAGATGGCGACGCGCTTAGCGCGATCTACCGTTCGTTTCGATCAGTTTCACATTGTTTTCGAGGCAGAGATTGCGGATCGAGGCCACCGGACAGTGGTCGGTAATGAAGGTGTGAACCTGCGAAAGCTGGCCGATCCTGACCGGTGCGGTACGTTCGAACTTGGTGGAATCGGCAACGAGAATGACGTGTCGAGCATTGGCGATGATTGCCTGGGCGACCTTGACCTCGCGAAAGTCGTAGTCGAGCAGCGCACCGTCCATGTCGATCGCCGATGCGCCGATGACGGCATAGTCGACCTTGAACTGGCGGATGAAATCGACCGCCGCTTCGCCGACGATGCCGCCGTCCGAACCGCGCACGACGCCACCGGCGATCACCACCTCGATCGCCGGCAGCAAGCGTAACCTGTTGGCGACATTGATATTATTTGTGATAACCATCAACTCGTGATGATTGGCGAGCGCTTCGCCCACTGCCTCGGTCGTCGTTCCGATATTGATGAATAGCGAGGCTCCGCTCGGGATCAGCTCGACCGCAGCCATGCCGATCGCCTGTTTCTCGGACGCAGCGATCTGGCGGCGCGCCTCGTATTTGACGTTCTCGGTGCCGCTCGGGAATGTGGCGCCGCCATGGATGCGCGTCAGTACCTGCGCATCGCAGAGATCGTTCAAGTCCTTACGGATCGTCTGCGGCGTCACCGAAAAGCGGGAAGCGAGTTCTTCGACCAGGACCCTGCCGCTCGATTTCGCTATCGCCACGATTTCAGTTTGCCGGTCGGTCAAGAACATGAGCACGCACCTTTCGATCTGCTTTCGTTTTAAAGAAAGCGAACGCCTGCGCAATGCTTATCTGTTATCTGATCTCGCCTTCCATTTAATTTCAGACTGACCACCCGAAATTCTGGACCTGCAGCCTCTGAAAGGAGACAAGGCGGATGTCGACCGGCGAGCAGTTCGTCCCGTCAGCCTTCGCGGTAGCGCCTACGCCGATGCTTGGCGCAGGAGCGCTAAGCAAACATATTGGGACCGATCTCCTCGCTGACCTCGATGATGACATCCGCGGGGACATTGTTCCTCCGGGCCGCGGCAAGAATGGCTTCGGTACTCGGCGCCTCGTAAAGGCAGTAAGTCTTTTTTCTGTCCGCGCTGAGGAACGAAAAGATCCACTTCACTCCCTCCTGGTCGTTGATCAGGTTGATCTGCTCGACCCCCTCTTTCGATAGCTCGAGTTGTTCTGCAAAGTTTCGTTCGATGATGTAGCGTGGCATGAGGAGACCTTCTTCCCACCAAAGCAGCGAATTGTTGGTTCTAATGAATCGTCGATTTCAGTCGCTGTTGCAGCCGGGCCATTCCCAGTTCGGCCGCGGTTGACCAGGCATGCTCGGATAGCGACATTGCTCTCTTTATCGCGGCCGGGCTACCTTTTTTCATTAGCAACTCCGCATAATCTGCCTGCGTGTGCGCGAGCCACGGCCGCGAGCCGATCGCCGCGTTCATCTCGAGCGCGTGCTCAAAGTGCTCCGACGCTCTGTCGAATTCACCCAAAGCCGCTGCCAACACTCCCAGATAGCGGCTTGCCGCGCCGAAGCAAACGGTTGCCATCCCTATGGTGACGGTCATCTCCTTGTAGTCGAGCATAAGCTTATAGAGGGTTCCGGCAGCATCCGCGTCGCCGAGACCGGCGGCGACTTCTGTCAGGAACGAGAGAGACGCGCTCCGCTTTCCGTCAAGTGGAAGGGCAAAACGGGCGCGGGCAAGTTCGCTCAACCTTCGTTGGGCCGCTTCCCGATAGCCCAAGTCAAAGGCAACCAACGCAAAACCCGGCAACCAGGTGGTCTCCTCCGGGTTTTCCTCAATCAGCAGCTTCATGACCGGTGCGACCTCCGAGAGACGGCTCTGCTCCCGTCGGATCGCGAACATCTGCATGCCGTAAACGCCCTCAGGCGCAGCACCAAGGGTCCGCATGCCCAGCTTCAGCGCGTCTTCGGCAAGCTCCTCGGCGGCGGCGAACCTTCCATCGAGGATAGCCATCATCGCTCTCGCGATGCGAGCGTAGAACTGGATATTGAGATGCTGCCGGTTGGTACCAATTTCATCCAGCGCGTCAACCGCCCGATCGGCGCGTGCGCGATCGCCGAGCTCCGTGGAGACATAGGCTTCGACCGAAAGCGCTCGGCTTTGCACATCGTCATCATCGATCTCAGCCGCGAGGCGTCTTATTTCATCCAGGCGAGCAATCCGCTCGTTTCTCTCCATAACGGACTTGACCGGTGCCGGCGTCAGGAATGGCAGTGCGGAGAGCTCCAGGAGGGAAGTCTTGTCGCCAACCCGTCGGGCCAGTTCGATACCTTCGTCATGGCATTTTGCGGCGTTCTTGCTGTCGCTCAGGTAGGTATATGCCCGCGCAAGGCGGCTGAGAAGCTGGCACCGTGAACTCTGGTCCGCTGGTTCAACCATCTCGAGGGCTTCCTCGAGAAGCGGCACCGTTTCGATAAGCGAATTCGAGGAAACGAATTTGGAGCCGTCAAGACCGACCACCGCGCGAACAAAGGCTTGCGTGTCGGCTGCCTTTCGCGCCAATGGGGCGGCCAGTCTGTATTTCGCCAGCGAATCCGTCATGCGGCCCGCAGCGAACAGGGCGTCGCCGAGTTTCAGGATCGCGGCGAGCAGGTCCCTCTGCCGCTCAGGTCCTTCAGGCAACTGCTCTGCGATTGCCAAGGCGTTCTGGAAATGGTCGACCGCCTCGTAGTTGGCTGATCGTGCGAGAGCGCGTTCTCCGGCCTTCACCCAGTAGGGAAGAGCGAGCTCAATGCGTTGCGCTTTCTCGTAGTGCTGGGCGATCAGCTCGGGCTGCGTGGCGGCGACATCGTCATACTGTTCGACGAGAGCCCTGGCGATCTTCTCGTGGAAATGGCGCCGGCGCCGGTTGAGGAGCGATTGGTAGGCCGCATCCTGAATGAGCGCGTGTCGAAAAACGAGAGCATCGTGCAAGACGCCGCCTTCGACGACAATCTGGCTGGACTCGAGCTGGTGCAGCGCTTTCTCGAGCGCTCGATCGTCGAGGCCTGCGATCTTCGAAAGAAGGCCGCGATCGAATTCCCTGCCTATGACGGCGGCAATTTGCGCAACCTCCTTGGCCGTCGTCGCCAAACGGTCGAGACGTGTCATCAGGGAGCCTTGCAGACTGTCCGGGATTTCTGCGTCGAGGCCCGATGGTTTGCCGCTCTCCACGACCGAGCGGGTCAACTCCTCGGCAAACAGCGGCACTCCGTCTGTTCGCTCTGCAATTTTTTCGGCGAGCTGTTCGGGAATGTCGCAAGCCATGGATTCGATCAGCTCGCGCATCTGCGACCTGGTCAGGCGCCCAACGGAGAGTGTCGTCGCCTGCGCCAGTCCGCTTGCCCAGTTCGCGCTCCATTCCGGGCGGTGGGTCACAACGACAAGGGCGGCAGCGCCGTGAAGACGGCTGACGAGTTCTCTCAGCACTTCGCCGGTGGACGGATCCATCCAGTGCGCGTCTTCGAAGACCATGAGCACCGGTGCGATCCTGGCCGCAAGCAGCAAACGGTTCACCAATGTACGGACGAGAAGTTCCTTGCGCTGGTGGGCGGAGAGATCCGGCGGCCTGAACTCGTCGCCGACGTCGAGCGAAAGCAGCTCGGCATAGATCGCGCCAACTTCGGAGGGATCTTCGCCGTAGCGGCGAACAAGGGTGCGAAACTTTTCGACGCGCGTGTTCCGGTCATCTGCCGGCGCAAACGACGCGACCCGGCTCAGTCGCTCGACGATCGGGTAAAAGGCCGATGTAAGGTGATAGGGTGAACACTGCAATCGGATGAGTTCATGCTGTGAGCCTTGCAGATGTTCTTCGAAAGCCTCGATAAGGCGCGATTTTCCGATGCCAGCCTCCCCCGACAGGAAGACCGCCTGGCCTTGCCCGGCCTTCGCCAACTCCCACCGGTCGAGCAGCAGGCCGATCTCGCTCACGCGGCCGACAAATTTCGAAAGTCCGCTCGCATGCGCAGCTTCGAAACGACTATCCATCTCGCGCTCACCGCGGACTTCGAACAGCGCAACAGGCGAGGTGAAGCCTTTGAGCTCCTGCGCGCCAAGGCTCTCGATTTCGAACGACTGCCCGGCGAGCCGGCGGGTGCTGTCGGAGATCACGATCTGGCCCGGGGCGGCCGCGGCCTGCAGGCGTGCGGCCAGGTTGGGAGTGTCGCCCGCGATCGACGCACGCTCCTTGGCGCCGCCGTCGGTGTTGCCAACGACCACGCGACCGGATGCAATGCCGATGCGAGCCTTCAATCGCTGTGCATCGGGCGACTGCAGGGCGTCGACGGCGGCCATCGCCTCAAGGCCGGCCCGGATTGAACGCTCGGCATGGTCCTCGTAGGCCATCGGCCATCCGAAGTAGGCCAGCACGCCATCTCCGAGATATTTTGCGACATAGCCCCCGAAGCGCGTGACTGCGCCGGCGACGCTATCCTGATAATGGCGTGTCAACTCGTGCATGTCTTCCGGGTCGAGCTGCGCGGACAGCGCTGTCGACCCGACCAGGTCGCAAAAGAACACGCTGAGCAGCCGCCGGTCAGCCCCGGCTTCCGATCCGGCCTCGGCAGCGGCTGAGCCAGGAGGCTGTTCGTCCGGGCCCTGATGCGCAAGCCCGTTTATAGCAGCGAGAAGAATCTTCCGGTGCCCAAGCGAAACGCCGAGCGCCTGGAGATCGGATTCGGCAAGATGAGGGAGCGCTCTCAGATCGACGTCATTCTCGGCGAAGGCGTCGGCGTACTTGCCGAGTCCGAGTTGACCTAGCCAATCCTCAATCGTCTGCATCGACGTTGATCCCGCTCCACCGTTCTCAAAAAATACCACGAACGCCGGCGTCGTACCACGCTGTGGCGCAGGAGCTGTTCGTTTTGGCGGGGGTCGAGGAGGTCGACATATAAGCGCCGTGACCTCGTCAAAGAAACGCCCGCAAAGCGACGGGATTGGGAAGAGTTTGGAGGAGACGGGCTGCTCCGCCAGGCCCAGCAGAATTTGTGTCTATCGCTTCCGCATCACATTGACGACGAGCACGCCGAGGATTGCCATGACGCCGCCGACCGCGCCCAGTAATGTCGGCGTCTCGCCGAGCCAGACGAACCCGATCAGCGTTGCGACCGGCGGAACGCCATAGAGAAAATTCGAAGCGCGCGCGGCCGACAGCCGCTTCAGCGCGATCGCCCAGGTGAGATAGCCGATCGCCGTGGGGAAGATGACGAGATAGGCAACGCCCCAATTCACGTCGGCGGGTGCGGCCGCCAGCGCATGGATCGTCGCCGGAACAGCCGGAAACAACGGCACGGAACCGATCAGCAGGATCCAGGCGGTGACGGCAAGTGCAGGCAGCCGCCCGAGCAGCGGCTTCTGCAGCACGCTGGCGATCGCCGAGCAGAGCGCCGCACCAAGGATCATGACGGCATTCGGATCGAGCTTGAAGCCGTCGTCGGAGGCGACCGCAATCAGCGCCACACCGCCGAAGGAAACCGCAGTCCCCACCCAGCCCCAGCGGCCGAAGCGCTCGCCGAGCGCGAATGTCGCAATGAGAGCGGTGAAGACGGGCATGGTGTTGATGATGAAGCTCGCCGGTCCTGCCGAGACGGTCTGCTCGCCGGTGTTCAACAGCACCGCATAGGCGGCGATGAACAGCACGGCGGCAATGGAGAGGCGGGCGAAATCGCGTTTTTTCGGCATCGGCCGGTAGATGACGAGATAGACGAGGGCTATGGCGCCGGCTGCCACATAACGCGCCGTCGCCAGTTCGATCGGTGTCAGCGGCCCGAGACAGATGCGGATCACCACGAAGGAGGACGCCCAGAAGAGGATGGTGACGATGATCGCCGCAAAGGCCACCAGATCGAACTTGCCTTGCTCTTTCGCCGAAACCGGTGCGCTTGCCGCCATGCTCATCGTCCCCTCCATATGTGCTTGCGACAACGGTTTAGGCCTTCGATGCGTGCTTGAAAAGCATCGCAATCGATGATCAACTGTGCTTATGGTTCACAGCTCACCCGTGCTTCCGCCCCTCGACACGCTCGAGACCTTTGCCCGCGCCGCCCGACTCGGCTCGTTTTCCGCCGCGGCCGAAGAAAGCGGCATCACCCATGGCGCGGTGTCGCGACAGGTCTCGCGGCTCGAGCGCTGGATGGGCGTGCGCCTGTTTGCGCGCGAGGCCCGCGGCGTTCGCCTGACGCCGGAGGGCATCCGGTTTTTCGCGCGGGCGGAGGAAGCGCTTGCCCTGCTCGGCAATAGCGGCGAACGCTGGCTGCCTCGGCCGAACAAAGCGGTGGTGCGTCTTTCGGTGACGCCGTCCGTCGCTTCCCTGTGGCTGTTTCAGCGCCTGGCGAAACTCGAAGGAAACGAACTGCATGTCGAACTGACGCTGGAACACCGGCTGGCGGATTTCGGCGAAGGCACGGATCTCGCCATTCGCTGCGGCAAGGGGCCGTGGGCCGGCGTACGCGCCCTGCCGCTGTGGCAGGAGAAGTCGTTTCCGATCGCCGCCCCGACTTTGGCGGACCGGCTCGGGCAGCGCTCCGACGCCCTTTCGCTGCTCGACCTGCCGATCCTCCACGATTCGAATATCGAAGGCTGGCGCCGCTGGCTCTCCCGCGAGGGCGTCGACTATACGCCGCGCGGCCAGGACCGGCGCTTCGAGGATTATAATCTGGTGATCGATGCCTGCGTGCAAGGGCTCGGCATTGCGCTTGCACGCCCACCGCTCTCGGATGCCGCACTGGTAGCCGGGTGCGTCGTCGCCGTGTCGGAGCGGACGCTCGACTATCACGTGGCCTTTCACCTGATCCGGCCGGACGACGCACTCAGAAGCCCGGCCATCGAATTTGCCGGCCGCTTCCTGCGCGAGGCCGGCCATGACGAGGCGACGATCGCCGCCTTCACCGCGCCCGGCCGGGCAAAAGCCTAGAGCGCCGTGCGTCCTTAGCTCGACTCCGGAAACTTCAAGCGCATTTCCTTCGCCAGTTCGAAACCGACGGTCCGGTAGACGGGTTCGCCGGCATCCGAGGCGTGGATGACAACGGTCGTGCAGCCGATCGATTTCAGATAGCCGACCGCTTTGTCGGTCAGCGCCTGGGCGATGCCGCGCCGGCGGAAGGCGTCCGCGACATAGACGGACCAGATGTAACCGTGCAGCCGCTGCTCTTCCCGGATGACTTCGGGAAACGGCGATTGATGCAACTGGCAGGAGACGGAACCGGCGATCTCGCGGTCGACGACGGCAAGGAACGTGGCCAGGCGACGCTCCTCGCGGCCGCTTCTGATGAAAGACAATATCCGCACCGCCGCATCCGGCCGGTAATGCTCCGGCGGCGTGCCGTAGCTGTCCCAGATCTTCAGATAGTGCCCTACCAGGACCTCGTCCTCGCCGGGCGTTGCCATTCGAATATCGATCATGTCGTGATCCGGCTGAGCTACGAGGGCGGGAAATCGCCCTCAACGAGGTAACGCCCCCTGCCGCGATCCGGCAGGGAGCGTCAAAGGGACATATCAATTGTCCGCCGTCAGCGTCATCGATGCACTGCCGGCGGCAACGTTGAGGCCGAGCTGGCCGGTCAGACTGACCGTCTGCAAATGGATCGAGCCCGAGGTCCCGCCGACGAGGAGATTGGCGCCGACGCCGGCACCGAGTGTCGCTTCGGCGGTGGCGCCGACATAGAGGCCGGCGAGCGACCCGCGATGATAACCCGCCGTCGGCGCGAACACGGCCCAGATCAGCCGGCTGCGCGTGGTGAAGCCGAGGTCGATGCCGAGCTTTCTCACTTCGCCGATATAACGATCCGAAAGCTCATAGCCGACCGTCGACTGGAAGATGCAATCGGCCTCCTTGGATGAACCGAGCACATAACCCGTGCCGCCGCCAATATCGCAGGTGAGGTAACCGATCTTCACGCCGTTGCGCAGGTCCGGCTCTTCATAGGTCCTGGTGACGGGGTCGGCGGCATTGACCGCCCCCGCGCCGATGAGGCTCAACGAAACCGCGGCAAACGCCGTTGCAAAAGTCTTTTTCATAAGGGTCTCCTTCTCAAATCGTGACGGGAGCAAATGCCCGGCTACTCGCCACCAGATTCGGCTACAGACAACGGATGGAACCGCAAAACGATCCCGAACCGGCATCCTTTTCGCATCGCCTGTCGAAGCGCATGGGAGGGCACAAACGACAAGCATGCCTACGGTTCAGCCCCCATTGGGACATTTCGAAGGCACTAATTCACGTCATCCGGTTATTTCATGATCTTGTCAGGAATGGTTGCCAGAAAGGCACGGTCGCGATTGCCGTCGTCTTTCCGGACAAAGGCTGGCGCCTTACTGCATAAGCGATCGATGACCGTGCAGGTTGCCATGCTGTCTCTATAGCTGTACTATTTGGCAATAATTCCCCTCGCAAGACTGTAACGGAGAGGGAAACGGCATGACTGCTTTGCATTGCCACAGAATGTCCGGGTGTTTTCCGGAATTCTCCTTCTGTTCGAACAGAAATAAAGTCTGAACTCGAGAAATATAATCAGGCGATATTTTCGCAGGGGCCGAGCAATCGTACGCCTACCGATCTCTATTGGAGATGGCGGGCCATTATCGGGAGGAAAAAATGCGTTTACGCACGACAAACATCACACTGGCGGCATGCCTTGCCGTCTCCGCTTGCCAGTCCGCGCCGACATCCCAGAGCGTCTCGGATCACAATTCCGAATTCGGCTGTATTGCGGGAACCGTCGGCGGCGCGATTGTCGGCGGCCTGATCGGCAGCACGATCGGGGCTGGAACCGGGCAAGTGCTTGCTGTCGCCGCCGGCATCGGCGGCGGCGGTTTCGTGGGCAATCGCCTGGCTTGTCGATAGTTGGAGGGATATCGAGTGATGAAAATCTCGGCTTTAGCGACGACACTCATCCTGTGCCAATGCTTTGGGGCAGCGGCGCAACAACAGCAGCCCGGATCGATGTATCAGGGTCAGATGGACCGGCTCGACGGCAATGGCAGCAAGACGGTCGATCGCTCCGAATACGAGACCTTCATGGGCACGGCCTTCGGGAGTCTCGACAAGAACAAGGACGGCAGCCTGCAGTCCGATGAGACGGTTCAGATCCTGACTGTCGAGCAATTCACCTTGACCGACGCCGACCACAACGGCCGCATCAGCCGAAGCGAATTCATGCAGCGGGTCATGGCGGATTTCGCGACGGCCGACCACGACCGCAACGGAAATCTTCAGTGATGGTGACGCCGGATGCGGCAACAAGAAAAACCCGGCGATTCGATTTCGCCGGGCCTTATAGTCGATCTCTGCGCACTATACTCTTCGCATCAGGCGCATGACGATCGATACCACGAAGAGCACCAGGAAAATAAAGAACAGAACCTGGGCGATGGAAGCTGAAGCCCCTGCTATACCGCCAAATCCGAGGACGCCGGCAATCAAGGCCACAACGAGAAACACCAGAGCGTAATAAAGCATCGCAATCTCCTTTTACGTTGCTGCGGAGATAACGGAAGCCGCCCGATTTGGTTCCCTGCCTGCCCTCACGGCCGGCACATGCAACGTCGCAGCGGCTCAGCCGAAATGAAAGGCGCCGCTATAGGTTCGGTCGCCTTCATTCGGCTCGGGAGGCTCGGCCGCATCGAGATAGGCCTTGAGCGGCCCGGTCAATACGAACCAGATGCTTGCTCCCAGCATGAAACAGGCTCCCACCGGATCGTCGATGCGAGCGATGAAGGGAAGACAGGCGGAGGAAAACAGGACGATGATCCGCACCGACCACTCCGCCTCACGTTTGGCGATGGCGCGCGCTCTCAGCGACTTGTATTCCCGAGCGCCATAATTGCCGCCCCTCACCTTCATCGCTGAAAGCAGTTTTCGCGCCGATGGCAGCGCCAGCATGATCAGCGCCGCAACACTCAACGCAAAAGGTCTGCCGGCCATGACCTGCCCGCTCGCGATCAGGAGAACGGAGAGAACGACGAGATTCCATGTCGGCTCCAGCAGCTCCGGCGGCTGCCGCGTGCGGATGTGCCAGCCCCGCAACAAGCCCGCCGCCCCGTGCAGCAGCGGCTGATCGATATAGCGATTGATCCAGTCCATGCCGATATGCGCGTCCCCGATTGCATGAAGAGGGCTCCGAACACCACGGAATTTGGTCATCATCGTGGCGACGAGCGCCGAATCCGTCCTTCGGACCGTCGAAGCCGCCTGACGGCTTCGACGGTCCGAAAAATATCGGTCAGCTCCGCAGACCCGGCGCTTCCTGGCCGGTGCGCGCCACATATTCGGTATAGCCGCCGCCATATTGGTGAACGCCTTCGGGCGTCAGTTCCAGCACGCGGTTGGAAAGGGCGGCCAGGAAATGCCGATCGTGCGAGACGAACAGCATGGTGCCCTCATATTGCGAGAGCGCCTTGATCAGCATTTCCTTGGTGTCGAGATCGAGATGGTTCGTCGGCTCGTCGAGGACCAGCAGGTTCGGCGGATCGAAGAGCATCATCGCCATGACCAGCCGGGCCTTCTCGCCGCCCGAAAGCACACGGCACCGCTTCTCCACATCGTCGCCGGAAAAGCCGAAACATCCGGCGAGCGCCCGCAAGGGCCCCTGCCCTGCCTGGGGAAACCGATCTTCCAGCGATTGGAAGACGGTGTGCTCCCCGTCGAGAATATCCATGGCGTGCTGGGCGAAATAACCCATCTTGACACTGGCGCCGAGCGCGACACTGCCTTCGTCAGGCTCGGCAGTGCCGGTCACCAGCTTCAGCAGCGTCGATTTGCCGGCGCCGTTGATGCCCATGATGCACCAGCGCTCCCGCCGCCGCACCATGAAATCGAACCCTTCATAGATGCTTCGGCTGCCGTATTTCTTGTGCACATTCTTCAGGCTGACCACATCCTCGCCGGAGCGCGGGGCCGGCTGAAATTCGAAGGCGACCGACTGCCGGCGCTTGGGCGGCTCCACCCGATCGATCTTCTCCAGTTTCTTCACGCGGCTCTGCACCTGCGAGGCATGCGAGGCGCGCGCCTTGAACCGCTCGATGAACTTGATTTCCTTGGCGAGCATCGCCTGCTGGCGTTCGAACTGGGCCTGCTGCTGCTTTTCGTTCTGCGCCCGCTGCTGCTCGTAAATTTCATAATCGCCGGAATAGGCCGTCAGCGTGCCAGCGTCGATCTCGATGATCTTGGTGACGATGCGGTTCATGAATTCTCGGTCGTGCGAGGTCATCAGCAGCGCGCCTTCATACCCCTTCAGAAATTCCTCCAGCCAGATCAGGCTTTCGAGATCCAGATGGTTGCTCGGTTCGTCGAGCAGCATGACATCGGGCCGCGCCAGCAGAATGCGGGCAAGCGCCACACGCATCTTCCAGCCGCCCGACAGCGCACCGACATCGCCATCCATCATCTCCTGGCTGAAGCTTAAGCCCGCAAGCACCTCGCGGGCACGGCCTTCGAGCGCGTAGCCGTCCAGTTCCTCGTAGCGCGCCTGCACCTCGCCGTAGCGCTCGATGATCTCTTCCATGTCGTCGGCCCTTTCGGGGTCGGCCATGGCGGCTTCGAGTTCGCGCAACTCGCCGGCAACGATGCTGACCGGACCGGCGCCATTCATTACCTCGGCAACGGCGCTATGGCCCGCCATCTCGCCGACATCCTGGTTGAAGTAGCCGATGGTGACGCCCTTCTCGCAGGAGACCTGGCCTTCGTCGGGCAGCTCTTCCCCGTTGATCATCCGGAAGATCGTCGTCTTGCCGGCGCCATTCGGGCCGACGAGACCGATCTTCTCGCCTCTGTTCAGGGCCGCCGATGCCTCGATGAAGAGGATCCGGTGACTGAGCTGCTTGCTGATATTCTCGATACGAATCATGATGTGCGCTGAGCCTGGGGGAAAGTTTTTTCGGCGCCCTTATGCCACGCATGGAAATGCCGGGATAGGCCCCGTTTCGCACCCTCTCGATCTGTCGAGCCGGATTGGCTAAGATTAAGGCCTTCACTGACAAGGAATCCGCGCCAATGAGCGTTCGTCCGCCGCAGTCCTTCAGACAATCCCAGCAGGATAGAAAGGGCTTCAACGTCCTCGAATACGAGCTGATGTCGGAACGGGCCGATTCACTCGGGCGTCACGGGCTGAAGGTGGAGGCGGCGCTCGCCGGCCTGAAGGCCTGGACTCCCGAGCGCCAGAGTGCCGAGGAACGCGAGAAGCTTCTGAATGAAGCGTCCGACGCCGTCTGGGCATTCTTCATCCAGCGCGAGATGTGCGGGCTGCGCAACAATCGCGACGCCGTTCAGCGCTACGGCATCCCGAATGAGGTGATCGCACGATTGGGCGCGGTGCGGAAATAGCCTGTCGCCGGTACCCGGCCCTTCCACCTATTGGCTGGAAATCCCCGCTGGGGAAAGGTATGGCTTGGTACCGAACCAGTGCGAAAGGGAATTGCGATGCCAACCTTGATCCGGATCGGTAATCAGGACCTCACCGTCGACATCTCTCCTCTCGGCGCCGAGATGCAGGCGCTCACCTCAAGCGACGGACGCTCCTGGTTGTGGACGGGCGATGCAGCCTTCTGGACCGGGCGGTCACCGATCCTGTTCCCGATCGTCGGCAAGGCTCCGGATGACAAGACCGCGATCGACGGCACGGTCTACCCGATGGCCCAGCATGGTTTTGCCCGCCGGAGCGAGTTTACGCTTGCAGCATCCACGGCAACGATGTGCCGGCACGAGCTGGTCGCCTCCGAAGCCTCGAGAGCGGTGTATCCATTCGATTTTCAGCTGGCCCTGGAGCATGCGGTCGAAGGCCGCGCTTTGACGGTAACGGCAGAGGTGAGCAATCGCGACCAAAAGGCGATGCCGTTCGGGCTCGGTTTTCATCCGGCCTTCGCCTGGCCGCTGCCCGGTGCTGCCGGGCAGGCCCACACGATTATGCTCGAGAATGCCGGCGAGCCCGTGCTCGTGCGGCTGGAGGGTGGTCTCATCAATCCTGCGGCGCTGCCCTCGCCGTTCAAAGCCGGCCGGCTGGTGCTGGATCACGCAATGTTCGAGCAGGACGCGATGATCTTCCCGCAAGGCGCAGGCGAAGGGCTGCATTACGGCGCCGAAGGCGGGCCGAGCTTGCGGTTTGGCTTCAAGAACCTGCCCAATCTCGCCTTGTGGACCAAACCGGGCGCCCCCTTCATCTGCATCGAGCCCTGGCATGGAACGGCTGCGGAAGCTGGAAGTTCGAACGAACTGTCGAAACGTCCCTCCACGACGATTCTGGCGCCGGGTGCCGTGGCAAGCTTCGCCTTTACGGTCGAGATTCCGCAATAGGCTTGCGCTGAAAAGCCCTCCTTCGCGCGAAGAAGGGCTTTCTCTGGAAAAGAGGTCGTCAGTGGGCGCCGGCGCCCCCGCCTGAGCGTGGCTTCTGGGCAAAGAGCAGGGCGATCGCAGCAATGGCAAGCACGGTCCCGATAACGGCGAAGGTATCGCTGAAGCCCATGATCAGAGCCTGGCGTTTGACGATCTGCCCAAGCGCCACGACCGCTTTCTGCGTTGCGACCGCGTGGTCGGAGACCCCGTGCGACATGAAGTAGCCGGTCACCTGGTCGAGACGGTTGCGGACCTCGTCGCGGCCGAGCGTCACCGACTGGCCGATGATGTTGGAGTGGAACTGCTCGCGTTTGGTCAGCACCGTGCCGAGCGTTGCCGTGCCGACCGCGCCGCCGAGATTGCGCAGCATGTTGGTCAGGCCCGAGGCGGCGGCCGCATCGGCGGGCGCGATGTCGGCTGTGGTGATGGCGGTGATCGGCGTCAGCACCAGCGCCTGGCCGATGGCGCGAACGATGTTGGGGATCCAGAACTGGTCGCCGGCGGTATCGGCCGAAAGCATGACGTTCATGAAGCAGCTGATGGCGAAGATCGAGATGCCGAGGAAGCCGATGTAACGGGCATCGAAGCGCTTCATCATCAACGGCACGAGCGGGATGAGCAGCAGCTGCGGCAGGCCGGTCCAGGCCAGCACATTGCCGATCTGCTCGGCATTGTAGCGCTGCGCCTGGCCGAGATATTGCGGCAGGATATAGACGCTGCCGAAAAGCGCGACGCCGACCAGAACGTTGACCGCAACACCGATGCCGAAATTGCGCTGCTTCAGTAGGCTAAGCTTGACCAGCGGTTTCTTCACCGTCAGCTCGATCCAGATGAAGGCGGCGAGAAAGACGAAGGCGACGAGACTCAGCTTGACGATGAAGGGCGAGGAGAACCAGTCCTCCTTGTTGCCTTCTTCGAGCACCGTCTGCAGCGCCGAAAGACCGATCGCCATGGTGAAGATACCGGCCCAGTCGCCTTCCCTCAGCAGACCGAGCTGCATCGGCTGCTTGTCGAGCGTCAAGGCAAGCGCCGCTACCATGATCGCACTCGGGATGGCGTTGATGAAGAAGATCGTCTGCCAGCCATAATTCTCGGTGAGATAACCGCCGATGGTCGGGCCGATCGCCGGTGCGAAGGTCACCGAAAGCGCGAAGATGGCGAGGCCGAGCGCCTGCTGCGATTTGGGCAGCTTGGTCAGAACCATGGTGAATGCCATCGGGATCAGCACACCGCCGGCAAAGCCCTGCAGGCCGCGCAGCACGATCATCGTGCCGAGATCGTGGGCGAAGGCACAGGCGATCGAGAACAGCGGGAACAGGACCGAGTTGACCAGGATATAGCGGCGGAACGAGAAGACGTTGCTGAAATAGGCCGTCAGCGGAATGACGATGATCTCGCCGATGAGATAGGAGGTCGAGATCCAGGCGCCGTTGTCGACGCCCGTTCCAATGCCGCCCTCGATCTCAAGGAGCGAGGCATTGGTGATCTGGATGTTGAGGATCGCCATGAAGGCGCCGATCATGCCGGCGAGAACGGCGATCCATTCCCTGGTGCTCGCCCCGGTGCTGGACCTTGTGCCGACGCGCGGCTGCGATGTGGCTGAGGCTGTTGCTGCGATGGTGGACATGACACGATCTCCTGGCCCTGCGCTTATGTGCGGTCGGCATCGGCCTTGGTGTCGATGCTCGGCTGTACGGACATGCCGGGGCGCAGGTCGCCGCTCACGGCGGCGTCGCCATCGAGCACGATCTTGACCGGGATGCGCTGGACGACCTTGGTGAAGTTTCCGGTGGCGTTGTCGGGCGGCAGCAGGGCAAATTCCTGGCCGCTTGCCGGAGCGAGGCTGTCGACGCGGCCGTGATAGATACGGCCCGGGAAGGTATCGACCTCGATTTCCACCGGTTGGCCGGCGCGGACGTTGGTGAGCTGCGTTTCCTTATAATTGGCAATCACATAGACCGCGCTCGTCGGCACGACCGACATCAGCTGGGTGCCGGCCTGGACATACTGGCCGACACGCAGCGTCCGGTTGCCGACGGTGCCGTCGACAGGTGCGGTGATCGTCGCATAGGAGAGATTCAGCTCAGCCTGATGTTGAACGGCCTGGCTGCGGGCAAGCGCCGCCTTCGCCTGGGCAAGCTCGGCGTTCAGGAGATCGACCTGCTTGACGGCGGCGTCGAGCGAAGCGCTGTCGCGAACAATCGTGGCTTGGGCGGCAGCGATCTGCGAGGCGGCCTGCTGCGCCGTCTGGACGGGGGCATAACCGCTGGTGGCAAGGTTCGAATAACGCTTGTTGTTCTGCTCGGCGAAAGTCTCGTTCGCGCGGTCGACGTCGACCGTCGCGCGGGCAGCGGCGATCGTCGATTGCTGGATATCGAGCGAAGCCTGCTTGGCGTTGAGCGTCGCTTCCGCCGCGGCGACATCGGCCCTGGCCTGGTCAAGGGCAGCCTTGAAGTCGCGGTCGTCGATGCGAGCAAGCGGCTGACCAGCCTTGACCACCTGGTTATCGCTGACGAGCACTTCGGCGAGATAGCCCGAAACCTTCGGTGCGACGGTCGTGTTGTCAGCCTTCACATAGGCATCGTCGGTCGAGATGTGGAAGCGGCCGACCGTCCAATAGTCGTGGCCGAAATAGGCGCCCGCAGCGATCAGGACGATCGCGGTTGCACCCAGCAGCAATCCGCGGCCGCGGCCCTTGCGAACGGCAGGCTCCGATACGACGGCAGCCTCAGTGATGCGCGGCGTGTTGCCGGCGTCAAGGGTTGCGGGTGCGGCTTCCGCCGTGGTTTCCGAGGCAGGCGCGTTGTTGTTCAGAGCCTGCAGCGTTTTGATGGACATTGTCTCTCTCCTGGGAGTGGTCGCTGTCGCTATCGGCCGCGGCCTTTGAATTCGTTGGAATGGACTTTAGGAAACTTGATATTTTCCAAAATATGTATTAGAAAATGGATGTCAATCAGAATTTGGAAAATAACCATGGTCCAAAATCACGAAATCGAGAAAAGGCCGCGAGGCCGGCCGCAGGTCCGTTGCGATGACGATACGAGAAGCGTGATTATCGAGGCGGCCAACCGGCAATTTCACGAGAACGGCTATGCGGCGGCAAGCATCGCCGCGATCGCCCAGGAGGCGGGTGTCTCGACCAAGACGCTCTACCGCCTGTTTCCGACGAAGGCGGACCTCTTTTCCGAGATGGTCACGGAGCGGACCGGGCGCTTTCTCATGGCGCTTGACCCCGGCACGCTCGCCGTGGCGGATCTCAGACAGGGGCTGGAACGTATGCTGACGGCCTATGGCATGTTGACGCTGTCACTGGATACGATCACCGTCACCCGGCTCGTCATCAGCGAGTCCGACCGCTTTCCGGAGATCGCCAACAGCTTTTATGAAAAGGCGATCGTCAGAACCAACACGCTGATGGAAGATTGGCTGCGCAGGCAGATCGACCGTGGGCTGATTGCGCTCGACGAACCGCATGCGGCCTGCGGCATGCTGCGCGGCATGATGATCATGGAGCCGCAGCGCGCCGCGATGCTGCGCCAGGAGCCGCCGCCGAAGATCGACGCGATCGCGGCGCGGGCAAAGATGTGCGCCGATCTATTTTTGAAGGGATGCGCGCTCTAAAGTGCTGCTTGAGCTCCAGAGCGCGACACCGCCTGGGAACGCCCTCAGTTCGGCGGGGCGCCCAGCGCGTGCAGGATGCCGCGCAGTTCGGCAAGGCCGCGCATGCGGCCGATGGCGGGGTAACCGGGCGTGACTGTTTTATCGAGATCGTCGAGCATCCGATGGCCGTGGTCCGAGCGGAAGACGATCGTGTCGTCAGGGCCGCGGCGGCGGTCTTCCGCCACCAGTTCCCGGAGAACCGCGACCATATCGACGTCACCTTCCAGATGCGCGCTTTCATGGAACGTGCGGCCGTCCCCCTCGCGCGTCGTGGCGCGCAGATGGGCGAAGTGGATGCGCGAGGCGAAGCGCCGGGCAATCGCCGGCAGGTCGTTGTCGGCGCGCACGCCGAGGCTGCCGGTGCAATAACACATGCCGTTCGCCGCCGACGGCACCGCATCGAAGAGAGCGGCATAATCCTCGGCCGACGAGGCGATGCGCGGCAGGCCGAACAGCGAACGCGGCGGATCGTCGGGATGCAGCGTCAGCTTGACGCCGCGCGCTTCGGCAGCCGGCGTCACCGCTTCCAGGAATTCGATCAGGTGGCGGCGCAACCTTGCGGCATCGATACCGCTATAGGCGACCAGCTTTTCCCGGAAGGCCGGAATGGTCAGAGGTTCGGTCGTCGAGCCGGGCAGAGCCGAAGTGATGATCCGGGTGATGTCGGCGATCTCGTCGTCCGACATGGCTTCGAAGACGATATGCGCCCGTTCGCGGTCTTCCGCGGAATAGTGCTGTGCCGCATCCGGCCGTTCCAGAATGAAGAGGTCGAAGGCTGCGAAACGCTCGTGATCGAAGCGCATGGCGGTCGCACCCGTCGGCGTCACGAAATCGAGTTCGGTGCGGGTCCAGTCCACGACAGGCATGAAATTATAGCAGACGATCGGAATGCCGCAGGCGGCGACCGCTTCGAGGCTGGCGATCCACGCTTCGATTTCGGCCCTCGCCTCCCCACCCTTGCGCTTGACGGCATCGGGGATCGGGATGCTCTCGACCACCGACCAGACGAGCGGCGAACGATCGCCGGGCGTCGTCTCGATCAGCGACTGGCGGTCGCGCACTTCCTTCTCCGTCCAGGCCCTGCCGATCGGCACCTGGTGCAGCGAAGAGACGATATTGGTCGCGCCCGTCTGACGGACATCATCCAGCGTCACCGGCGCTTCCGGCCCGAACCATCTCCAACCTTGCCGCATTTGTCTTCCTTCTCTCGCCTTTTCGTTTCGTGTCTGGATCTGCCGTCAGCAGAAATAATCGGGATAGCGCGAGCGCAGCTCGTCGACATCGGGAATGACGGCACTCAAATGATGGATCATCGCGTTGCGCGCAGCCGTCGCATCATGGGCGGCGAGCGCATCGCGGATGATCATGTGTTCGTGCACCACATTGTCCATCCGCGCCAGCACCGGCAGCGTCAGCCGCCTCGCCCGGTCGATCTGCACCTTGACCGTTTTCAGAATCGTCCAGATTCCGGGATATCCCGATATCTGTGCGATCGCCTCGTGAAAGGCCTCGTCTTCCTCATGGAAGCTTGACGTATTGCCGGTCGCGGCATGCGAGTGCTGGCGGGCGATGATGCTATCGAGACGGGCGATGTCCGCAGCGGTGGCGATCAGCGCTGCAGTCTCGACGGTCGTGCCTTCGAGAGCCTTGCGCACCACGACCGCCTCGGGAATCGCAGAAACCGGCACCCGCGACACGACCGTACCCGATTGCGGGTAAATATCGACCAGTCCGCCTTCGGAAAGCCTAAGCAGCGCCTCACGCACCGGCGTGCGGCTGACACCGAAATCGTCGGCGATGCGTTTTTCCTGCAGCAGCATGCCAGGCGGCATTCGCAGCGACACGATATTGGCATGCAGGCGTTCATAGATGGCTCCGGCCGTGGTGACACGACGCAGCCTGCCGGTCTCCTGCGTCGCCGGGCCGAGCAAACCTTCGCTTTCTGATGCGTGTCGCATGGGGATACCGGGGCGAGGAAATTTCTGGAATACTAGTATACCAGTTATTTCGCTTTGCCAATATGTGCGGCCGAGAGTGACGGAAGGCCCTCCGGTGGCCGCAGGCGCCGCAGATCGAAAACAGGAGCCCGCCAATCGCGCGTCAGAATTCCCACATGCCGATCGCCCGGCCAAGCCACGTGGGAAATGCGTTCAGCTTTTGTCGTCATCTCCTCAGACAACTCAAAATGTCGGTGATGCAAACTGGAGTTCTGGCACGTACCGTAGGATCTTCGAGCCAGTGACGGTAGGCAATGCGGAACTCGACGTCCTTATAAGCGTAGATCTTCGCGTGCTGTTTGGTGCGGCTGGCCGCCAATGCCTCAGGGGTGACGACCAGATGAGGAGCCCGTTCCCTGAAGGCCCAAGGCGGCGTACCTTTGTCCTTCTCAAAAACCCGTACATGAAAATAGGGATCCGCCAGCCTCGATCCGGCGCCTTTGTAGACGTCGGCCCATCGCACCGTCTTCGGGGATACAGACAGGATGATGCTGTCCATTTGTTCCTGCGGCCGCGCGGATGTGGAAGCCAGCAGGTAAACCAGCACCAAGCATCCAAAAATCCTCGAATAACCTTGCATCTTGTCCCTCGCCCCTCATCGGCTATTGATTATCACCCAGGCTTCCTCGGTCGGATTGTCTCAAAAAATATTGCCAAATAAATTCGCGAAACTCATGCGGTTCCTTCGCTCAGGGCGGGGTCATGCGTGCATCGTTTCTGTTGCCGGAATACCACGACGAATAAAGCCATAGATTGCATCCAATCCCCGGTCGCTTGACAGCAGTGATTGCGATCCTTAGCGAGACGGCATCGGCATGGTCAGGATCGGCACGTGAAATACCTGAGACAACTGAAAATAGCAGTGCTTTATCCCGACAATGGGGCGGGAAGCGCGCTCGATCGAAACAACCGCATCGCGGTCTTTCTCTTTGCAATCCTGCCCGGACTTTCGCCGAACTTTAACTCCTTCATTCTTCTGGCGTCGATGGTGTGGGGAATCTACTGTCTGGCGACGGGCCGCCTGGCCTTGAACCTGTCGAGATCCGACCGGCTGGTTGCCATTGGCATGTCGGTCTACCCTCTGGTGATGATCGCAAGCATATTCATCAATCCGCCCTACTCCGAAGAACTGAACTGGATATTCCGGCTGCTGCCTTTCTTTTCGGTCTGGCTGATATTGCCGCGAATGCGCCAGTCTCCCGATGGCCGCCTGGTGCCGCTGTTTATCCTCAGCGCCGGGATCGGCATGATCGTGACCTTTCTCTTCAGTCTGCTGCAGATCATGTTTCTGATGGAGAGGGCAGAGGCCGGGACGTCGAACGCCGCACTGCTCGGCGTGATAGGCGTTCTTTTCGGCGGTATTTCGCTTCTGAACGTTCAATCACCCAAGAGTGTCGAGCAAAGAATTGCCATACTGGGATATGCCGCCGGTCTGGGCTGCGTCCTGCTTTCCGGAACGCGCTCGGCCTGGCTGGTCATCCCCGTCCATATCGTCATCTTTCTCTGGTATTTTCGCAAACACAGCTTCCATCTGAGTTTACGCAGCCTCGCCATCACCGGCTCTTTGCTGTTTGCGGGACTGATTGCCCTCGGCAGCGGCCAGATCCTCCATCGCATCGAGGCGTTGCAGGACAATATGGCATCGCTCGAACGCAGCGACGGCGAAGTTACATCGCTGAGTGCACGGTTTGCTCTGTACAAGGGTGCAGTGTCAGCGATCAGCAAGGACCCGCTGACCGGTTATGGCCCGCAAAACCGGATGGCTTCCGTGCTGGCAGAGCTGCCCGAGAGCATAAGGCCGCAACTGACCTATTCGCATGTCCATAATGGTTTTCTCACCGCGGGGATCGACGCTGGCATTTTCGGCATTGCAGCGCTTTCGCTGATGCTCGCGACACCTCTGATCGGCGCGTGGCGAAAGGAAGCCGGGCCGGGCCGGGACTTGGCCATCGCGCTCGCTCTTCTGCTCGTCAGCAGCTACGTCATAACCGGCAGCTTTGGCATCATGTTCAATCAGAAGGCCTTGGACCCGATCTTTGCCTATCTGGTCGCCCTGATTTGCGTAGATCGCGGCAGCACAGGTTTTGCGCCCGTTGTTCGCGACTGACGCGATGGACTAAAGCGCGTCGCGCAAAAGCGTGCAGCGGTTTTGCGGCAACGACATGCGGAAAACAAAGACCTAAAGCGCGAAGAGCGAGTTTGGAAGATCGCGACGCGCTTTAGGAGCACGATGCTCGATTTCTCAGGCAGCCGTAGTGGTTTCAGCGCCGGTGAACGCGAGGTCCGAAACCTCGCCTGTTGATGAATAGCCCGAAACAAGCTCCGCCAAGGTCGCCCGTGCGGCGATCATATCGTTCCGATCCAATGCTGCATTGAGGGCGTTGAGCTTTTTCAAAAGCTCCGGCCAGAACAGGAAATCCTCACGCGCTTTCATGATCCGCGGATGTTCGGTTGTTTCCGGATTATCCCCGATCAGCAGCTCTTCATAGAGCTTCTCGCCGGGTCTGAGACCGGTAACGGAAAGCTCGATATCTCCTTCGGGATTGATCTCGTCGCGGACGGTCAACCCGGAAAGCTCCACCATCTTGCGGGCAAGATCTGCAATGCGAACGGGCTCTCCCATATCGAGCAGGAAGACATCGCCGCCGTCAGCCATCGCGCCGGCTTGTATGACGAGCTGCGAGGCTTCCGAAATCGTCATGAAATAGCGGGTTATCTTGGGGTGTGTCAGCGTAACGGGGCCGCCATCCTTGATCTGCTGCCTGAAAAGCGGCACGACGGACCCGGAGGAGCCGAGGACGTTTCCGAAGCGGACCATGGAAAAATTCGTCCGCATTCTGTCGGTCGTCAGTTCAGCTGCGAGCGCCTGCAGAACCATCTCCGCCAGCCTCTTGCTGGCGCCCATCACATTAGTCGGCCGCACGGCCTTATCCGTACTGATCAGCACGAAATTCGAGACGCCGCATTTATGCGCCGCGCGCGCGGTGACCAGCGTGCCCATGACGTTGTTCTTGATGCCTTCCACGGCATTATGTTCGACAAGCGGTACATGCTTGTAGGCGGCAGCATGGTAAAGCGTCTGAGGTCGCCAGCTCTGCATGATATGCTCCATACGATCCTGATCGCGGACGGAACAGAGGATCGGCACGATCTGCAGATTTTCATGTTCGTACAGTTCGGCCAGCTTCAGCAATTCGGCATGGATGTTATAAAGCGCAAACTCGTTCTGATCGAGGAGGATCAGACTGGAAGGCTTGTTGCGCAGAATCTGGCGGCATAACTCGCCGCCGATCGAGCCGCCGGCGCCCGTGACCATCACCACCTTGTTGCGCATTGCCTTGTCGAGCAGCTCCTGGCGCGGCGCAACAGCTTCTCTCCCCAGCAGATCTTCGATCTCCAGCTCACGAATGTCGGAGACGGCGACCCGTCCCTGAGCGAGCGCCGTGAGGTCCGGCAATGTGCGCACATTCACCCTGGCTTTGCGGATATGCTCCAGGATTTCGTTGCGCCGCTGCCGGGAGGCCGATGGAAGAGCAAGAAGCACATTGTGCACCCCAAGCGCTTCGGCAAGCACCGGAAGATCCGAGGGATCGTAGATCGGCAAGCCGCCCATGACGCCGCCCTTGAGGCGCGGATCATCATCCAGATAGCCGACGACATTGAGTTCGGCGCTGTTCGTCAAGGCGGCGGCCAGTTGCCGGCCGGCCTTGCCCGCCCCATAGATCAGCACCTTCGCGAGCATATTTTTGTGAAGGATCCGCTGGTAGGCATCGCCCAGCCAATAGCGGATGCCCAATCTCGACAGACCGATTCCGATCAGCAGCAGGAAGGGCTGGAGAATACCGACGGTTCTCGGAACACCCGGGACGCTCAGCGCCGTAAATATCGTCATGAAGGCGAAGCCGTAGATTGCAATCGCTTTCAGAACAGTAATGAAGGCAGCCAGATTGGCATAACGGAAGATCGCCCGATACATGCCCATGACAATGAAGATCGGAAGGGCCATGCACAGAGAGACGAAGACCGGCAGCCACTGCACGCCGGTCAGCACCGTCCATTCGTTCAGCCGGAAGCAATAGGCCAGCCAGATCGTCAGAACACAAAAGCTGGAATCCACCAGCAAAGCCAGCGCGCGTTTGGCAACCCGCGGCATCGCCAGCAAGGGAGCGACGAGCGCTTGCATCGGCACTAAGAACCATCTTGAGCGCGGTGTCTCAGAGGGAGAATGTTCGGACATTGCTTACCAGCGTCTCGCAGATCAACAGACAACCACCTTCTTGTCGCTTTCTGCAATGAGCGCAACTGAAATAATCGGAAATCAAGGCCTTCCGTCCCGCTTATCTATCAGAAGTAGGTCGGTTAATGCCTGATTCCCTTACGGCGTATGACCTTCTCTGCGGTCAGAAAGAGGATGCGCATATCGAAGCCGAATGAACGCCGCGCGAGATATTCGACGTCGAATTTCACCTTCTCCGGAATCGGCAACTCGTCGCGGCCGTTGATCTGCGCCCACCCGGTCAATCCGGGCAGGAGCTGATCGACGCCATGGGCCGTCCGCAGCTCTATCAGGTCATCCTGATTATAGAGCGCCGGCCGGGGGCCGACGAAGCTCATTTTTCCCTCGAGGATGCACCACAGTTGCGGCAGTTCGTCGAGGCTGGATTTGCGCAGGAACGAGCCGATGGGGGTTAAAAACCGATCCGGATTTTCGAGCAGATGCGTGGCAACCGTCGGTGTGTCGACGCGCATGCTGCGGAATTTCGGCATCAGGAAGATCTGATTGAAACGGCCGACGCGTTTCGACCAATAGAGGATCGGTCCGGGCGAGGTTAGGCGAACGCAAAGAGCGACGATAAGGATCGGAACGAGCAGGATCACCGACGCCATCAAAGCCAGGAAAAAATCCACCGCCCGTTTCAAACCCATGCTCCGCAGCTCCCCCTGCCCCACGGCGGTTCCCGCCAATTGCGCTATCGCCTGCCGTATCGTCAAAAACCATTTCGCGTCAACTGCAGCACATCGTGTCGAGCGCCGACAACCATCGGTCCAACATTTCGATCCATGATCGTAGTCTTCACGTCCGGCACCGCCGATCACGCCGACGTACATTCATGGCATTTTGCCTTCTGCTGCCTTCCCCTCGACGATGGCAGCCAGGATTTCCTTGACCATGATGTCCTTGCCCACGTTGCGGGAGAGAACCGTGAGATCGGCTTCCTCATAGATCGGATAACGCGCATTCATCAGGTTCTCGAGGGTTTGCTTCGGATTCTCGGTCTTGAGCAGCGGTCGTTCGTCATGTTTGTTGACGCGGTTCCACAACACGTCGAGATCGGCCTTCAGCCAGACGGAAAGGCTGCCGCGCTTGACGTGCTGGCGCGTGCTCTCGTTGATGAAGGCGCCGCCCCCGGTCGAAACAACACGTGGGCCACCCTCAAGGAGGCGCTTGACGACACGCGTTTCCAGCGCCCGGAACTCCGGCTCGCCATAGGCGGCAAAGAGTTCGGTGATCGTCATATGCGAAACACGCTCGATCTCGACATCGGTATCGACGAAGGGAATGCCGAGCTGCTGTGCAAGAGGCCGGCCAATCGAGGACTTCCCGACCCCCATCAGTCCGACCAGGACAAGATTACGCTGACCCAGCGCAAGGCGGGCCTGATCTTTGAGACTTTCGGCAGGAGTCAAAACTTGTTCACTCATCGGCCCATTCGCAACGTCTTAAAAGAGATCATCAAATCAGTCCATAGCGTCAAGGCGCCGGCGGAGAATACGCAAGAGAAGCAATCGAACCTGCTCCAGTGGCCTTTTCCCTCCGGCTTCACGGATCCGCGCAGCCATTTAACTCCGTGATCTTAAAGCGAGAAGCCCCCAATCAGAAGTTATATCCGCCTTCATTTCCGTCACATTTCATTAACCATAACAGTTACCCACAGACCCGAAGCGAACCTTCACCCCACCTTCCCTCTCACCGGCGAATTGGTGCGGGCAAGGGCCATCAACATTGGACCGATGGCAAATTCTCCTCTCTCGGCGCGGCGTGTCAGATCGCGCAGGTAACCGCCGGCGGAGTTGATATGCCCTGCCCTTTCGAGGACACAGGCCATGACGGTGGCGGCATTTTCCGCGCCCATGATTTCGCAGGCCTGCTCATAGGCCGATGGGCTGACGCCGAGCATCGAACGAACGACCACAGCGGCCGCCATCAGATCGCGCCAAGTGCCGACCGAGCCCTGGGGTCCATAGGCCGCAATCTCGGGGCAGGCCTGCAGTACCAGCCCCAGCGGGAAGGACTTGAGCGTACCATGAGCAGCGGAGGCAGCGCGTGCGCCCGAGACATGCTCGTTCTTCTCCCCAACTTGCTGTATTTCAGCTATCGGTTCGGCCCGACCTGCCGATCGATCATCCGCCGTTGCGCCCTGCTTCGGTTCGAAGCTTGGTTCAAGTTCAGTAATGGAGTGTGGATTTGAATTCTGTATGTGCCGCTCAGAATGTTGGGCATTGCCGCTTTGATTTTGAGTTTTAACCTGCATTTCCAACTGATTGGTGATCTCTTCGCGCAGCAGCTCCAATTCGTCGAGCGCGGCTGCGATCTGTTCGGCGGATGGCGACCGCGGCAGGTGTTCGACGACATTGCGAAAATGTAAGTGAACAGCACTCCAATCGCCGGCAGCCCCCTCCTCCAACGCCATCTCGATAAGCTTGGCGACGTCGCGGCGGCACAGTGTCAGACGCTCTCTGAGCCGTTGCAGGTGCAATCGATCCGCAACCACCTCCGCCGCCAGCCGCTCGATCTCCTCAGCGCGCGCAAGCAGCGGCGCCAGCGAGAAACCGAAAGCCTCGCGCAGTTCCCCACCCTGCTGCTTGCGGGCATAACGCTTGCCATTCGGGCTATCCCTACGGATCAGCAATCCGGCCTCGATCAAGGACGCCAGATGCCGACGGATCGTCTGCTCCGCCATTCCATGCGCACGCAGGGAGAGCTGCGCATTAGAAGGAAACACGACAAGCCCGTTGTCTTCGGAAAGCTCCCCCTTCGGATAAAAGCTCAGCAAGGCGTTCAAGATGGCGAGCGCCCGATCGGTAACACCGAGCAGCGGCCTGGCTTCGCACAAGGCACGATAGAGTTTCCACTTATCAATCGATTGGCCTGGCTCGATTTTTCGAGCCGCCGCCTGGCTTGCCAACATGCCAAACGTCATCGGCCGCCGCCCGAAGGGCGTCGTCACACTTCCGCTTTCCATTTTCTTCGCCTTCTTCAAGGCAAAAGATCACGGCTCACCAAATTCGGTGCCAAAGACTCTTGACTATGATTCGCGGAAATGTGATTCTCTGGGTGTCTAGATCAGAGAGGGCTTCCGCGACGGCAACGTTCGGGGGCCTTTTCTTTTGCTTATTGATCTCCGTTCTTCGTCAAATCCTGTGTCTTCTCGAACGCCTCGTAGAGACGATCCAGATTGCTGGCGATATAGGCCCCAAAGGCAGACGCCTTTTCCGCCTTCAGCGCGATGGTGAACTGTTTCCCGTCATCCCTAATCTTCGCCTTGACCGCTCCGTCCTTGCGCTGCCAGGCGCGTGCCGCGGGCTGAAGCGCCGCGATGGACGAGGCCGCTTGCTGCCTCCTGCTGATGAAGGCAACCAGCATATCGAAGCGGGCATCCGGTTCCGCCGCCTTGAAATCCGCCGAGCTGCTGAACTCGATCGCCCGAGCGGAGATGTTTTCGGTCTCGAATTTGACCGACAGATCATGCCAGCGGTCACGGCCGGTGGTCTTCGCCGCACCGATCGCGGTCAGGACTTCGGCCGGGATTCGCTTCGTGACGGACAGCATCTTGGAAACCGTCGTCTTGTCGGCGCTCAAGGCCGACATGATCGTTTCCCTGTCGAAGCCAAGCGTGTCGAGCTTGTCGGCGAACATCGTCCTCTCGATGAAGGAGAGATCGGCGCGCGCCGAATTCTCCTGTCCCTGCGCAATGACGTGATCGCGATCGTCGAGCTTCTTGACCACGGCGCGGACAGGTCTGCCGAGTTCTTTGGCGGCCCGTGCGCGGCGATGGCCGAAGGCAATCTGATATCGGCCGTCCTTCTCAGGATGCGGGCGAACGAGAATCGGCGAGTCCTGGCCACGCAGGCGGATCGCCTCGACCAATTCACGAAACTGTTCGTCGGTATGTGCCAGGCGGTCCGTCACGAAGGAATCTTCGATGAGGGCAGGGTCGAGGTCGATCACCGTCTCGCCGGTCGCCAGCTTCTCCTCGATCGCTTTGGCCGCATCCGCCTTGGCAGCCAGCGCATCGATGCTGCGCGTGACGGCGCCGAGAGCGCCAATCCCCTTATAGGTGATCTGCTGTTTCTCGTCCCGATGGAGGGCTTCGTCCTCATTGTTTACCGCAGTAAACTTCTTGGAATCGTCCATCAGTCCGGAAAGGAGATTCTTACGCGCCATCGGCCCGCTCCTTGCCTCGGTTTACCGCAGTAAACTTCTCGCTCATTTCCGCCCCCAGGCCTTGTGAATGAGATCGCCGATCTCATTGTTGACGGCATCCATCGCCTCCATGGCGCGGTCATAGGTCGCGCGGGTAAACTGGCTCCGCTCGACCTCATAAAGCGTCTGATTGGTCATCGCCGCATCGGAGATCGCGACGCTGCGCAACATCGGATTGGTCAGCACATGGTTCTTGAACATCGAACGCATGAAGGCGACCATCTGCGTCTGCGGCCCGTCCTGCGGGTCGTAGCGGGTAACGAGATAACGCAGCCAATCGAGGTTCATGTCGCCGCCGGCGCCTTTCAGCGTGTTCAGCACCTCGCCGAGCATCTGCAGGAATTGGCACATCGACATGACATCGAGCATCTGAGGATGGACGGTGATCAGAACCGCCGTTGCGCCGCAGATGGCGCTCATCGTCAGAAAGCCGAGCTGGGGAGGGCAGTCGATGATGACGACATCATAGTCGTCGGCGACCGAGGACAGCGCTTCGTCCAGCCGGGCGAAGAAGACGCGCCCATAATCGCCTGCCTTGCCTTGAGCAAGCACGCGCGGCGTATCATGCTCGAATTCCATCAGTTCAAGATTGCCCGGCACCAGATGCAGGTTCGGGAAATTCGTCGGCCGGATGATCTCTCGGAGCGGCCGCCGTTGATCGTCATAGCGGATGGCGGCGTAGAGCGTCTCATTCTCGTTGACGTCGAACTCAGGTTGAAAGCCGTGGATCGCGGAGAGAGACGCCTGCGGGTCGAGATCGACGGCCAGGACACGGTGGCCGGTCAGGGCAAGGTGCTGGGCAAGATGTGCCGCACTCGTCGTCTTGCCGCTGCCCCCCTTGAAATTGACGACGGCAACGACCTGCAGATGCTCGTTGCCGCGGCGACGAGGCACATAATGTGTTCCGGCCCGGGCGTTGTGCTCCAGGAAGGTGCGCATCTCTCCCATCTGCTCCGCCGTATAGGATCGACGGCCCGACGGTGTGACCTGAGGAAGGGCACCCTTGCCTTCCAGGGACAGATTGCGAAGATAGCCGCTGGTCACGCCGAGAAAACGCGCCACTTCGGCAAGCTGAAATTCCCTGAGACCCTTCAGCGCGCGCGGCGGAAACATTTCGAGCCGATGCTGCTTCAGCTTGTCGGATAGTTCCTGCGCCTGACCAATGATCAGTTGGTCAACATCGGAAATTGCTTTTTCTATCTGCGGTGCCATATTCATGGAAATCTCGAAAATGCGATTTAAAAGCTCTACGCGCTTTGAAACCGCATTTAGCGCCGATTCTGGAAGAGTGGCAAGGCAAATAGGGTTAACAAGACCCTACTGCGGGGTTGTCCAATCTTTTTCAAAGGCTTGGACATGCCTTCGGGTGGCGTTGCCCACGCAGCAACCGGGTATTGACGGACCGAATCGCCAGCACCGGGACCGCATCGGCATCATAGCCGATCGGAAAAAGTAAGAATCGAAATATCGGTGCGTGCCGCTCTGCGAGGCGGGCCTGCAACGGCGAGGCGTCGACGGCAACGGCCGTTCAGTGCCGCGTGCCGAGCAGATAACCGTCCTGGCCGCTTTCGTGGGAAAAGGACACGCCGCTTCTGTCGAGGTCCTGCAGCAGGGCGCCGAGCGCAAGGTCGAGACAATAGGCGGAGAATTCGGCGTTCAGATCCCTGGCGTTTTCTCGGGCATAGGCAACGAGTCTGGCGAGCGATACCAGTTCCTTGAGCTCTTCATCACTTTTCGGCGTGGGCGTTGCTTCGGCTGCGTCGTGCATTTGAGAATTCTCCGCTTCCCCTGCCAGGCGCATGCCGACAGAGCAAAGGCAGTTTAATCCTCTCGAACGAAAGACGCGCGTGACACAGGCGTGACAGGATTTGTCGGCGTACACTTTTCGGTGTCAGACTCAGAAGCCGGCCCGGCGCAGGGCCTCACGATATTGTTCCTTCTGCCATTGCTCCTTGAAAGGAACAACGGAAAGCCATTTGTCGACATCGAAGTCCGGGTAGATCTCGCGCACCTTGCGCATATAGATCCGCGCGTTTTTCATATCGCCGAGCATGGCCCAGCAAGCAGCCGAAAGCCGGTCGGCCGGCGTTCGGTCGTCCATCAGAGCGATCTGCTCGAGTGCCTCGGCATAGTGGCCAAGGGCGAAATTCGCGCCGGCTGCCGTCCATAGATAGTCGGTCGGGCTCAGCGGATTGAGTGAGATGGCCCGCTCGATCTTGGCCAATGCGTCGGCAGGGCGCGACGCATGAACAAGCGTATCGGCATAACTCGCAATGCCGTCGGCATAATGCGGGCTCAGTTCCTCCGCAAGCTTCAACGCCAGGACGCTTTCATCGAGGTCGCCGAGATAAAGTTTGGCAACGCCGAGCTCACGAAAGCCGGCGGCAAAGGAAGGATCGGCGACGATCGCCCGGTTGGCATAATCCTCCGCAAGTCCGAGCAGCTCGCTGTCGCCGCGCGCCGTCAGCAGCCACTCGACAAGAAACGTCCGCGACAATCCGCTCAGCGCCGGAGCAAAATCTGCGCTGTGTTGAAGCGCTTCGCGGAAAGCCTTTCGGGAGCGGCGCACATCGGGGAGGGCAAGCCGCTTCACATCCCGCAGGCCGAGAAGGTAGCTGTGATAGGCGGCCGAATTACCCGCGAAGGAATCGCGCATGGCTTCATGCCGGCGGACCTGCCCGGCGAGTTCTCTGGCGATCTGCCGGGCGATGTCGCGCCGGTGGCTTATCAATTCGTATTTCTCGAGGCTGAAACGCTCGGCCCAGATGACCTCATCGCTGCCGGTATGAATCAGCTGGACAAAGAGCGCGCGAACGCCCGCATTATCGGTCAGCCGCGTGTCGAGAACATAAGAAATCGAATGACGCTGGATCAGTTCAGCCTTGTCGGCATTGCGCGCGATCCGATCGGCCGTATGAGGCGCCACCACCGAAACCGTATTCAGCGCGCAAAGTCCGATGGTCACGTCCTCGATCAGCGCTGCAGAGAGCATCGGCAGCGCACCGGCCGCTTCCGTGCCTCCCGGCGGCAGCAGTACCAGACGGGGCAGGGGACCGGAAACGCGAACGCCGCCGTCGTTCAGCGGCACCGCAGGGCTTTGTTGCGGTGGTTGGCCGCCGGCAAAGATTTTGCGGATCTCTCCGAGAGCCTGGACGTCGAGGCCGATATCGAATGCGCTTTCCAGTCCATGCTTGTTCGTCTCGAAAAGCCGGCGCGCTTTCTCCAGCTCTCCTTCGGACTCATAGGCTCCGAGAAGGATACGACGAATATTCTCGTCATCCGGTGCCTCGCGGAAAATCCGGAGCGCCGCCTCCTTGATCAGGCTCACATCCTCCCGCGACCTGGCCATCGGCAGCGCCGTCTTCAGCGCATCCACCAGAACTGCCATGTGCCTGTCACGCTGACCGGCGATCCATTGCCGCGTACTGACGCTTTGATCGGCGAGCCCGGCCAGGAAATCCTGGCGAAGGATCGCAACGAGCCGCCGCAGCTTGCCAACTGCGCCTTCGCCGCCGGGGTTGACGAGTTCGGAGAGATCGTCGACGAATGCATCCGGCCTGACCCGCACACCGGTCGCGGTGAAGACCAGAAGCTCGGTGCCGAGCTCGGCCTGACGCGCCTGGATGCGCGATATGGTTTTGCGGAGGTTGGCCATGATGTCGGAATTGTCATGGCTATCCCACAAAAAGCGCGCCAGCGCCGAGCGCGGATATTCGCTTCCCGCCCCATCTCGCAGATCACGGTCCAGCAGATAACAAATCGACAGCAGGCCCTTTTCCGGGAACGCCGCCGGCCGCCCGGCCGGGTCGATCAACCGCAACTCACCAAATGACTCGAGCCTGAGCTTCATGCGGATATTGCCTGCCGACTGCCTGACTATTCTCCGAGCGGAAGGGTGATATCCGCAACGGAGGCGCCCAATGTTACACCGCGGCTTTCCGCCTGCGCCATCGCATTTACCAGTGCGATGATCGTTTCACGGACATTCCGGTCGGCGATCTTCAGAAAGGCGCGATTAAGCACCAATCCCTCTTTCGTACGCAGGAATTCGGCGACCGGATCGGTATTTGCGGGCAGATCCAGCCCCTGCAACGTCAGCGGCTCGGAATTTTCCTGTTCGAAGAAGAAGCTCGGCGACGTGTGAAGCACCTCGGCGATTCGCTGCAGACGGCTTGCGCCGATGCGGTTGATGCCCTTCTCATATTTCTGAACCTGCTGAAAGGTGACGCCGATTTGTTCGGCAAGCCGTTCCTGGCTCATTCCGAGCAACTGCCGGCGCGTTCTTATGCGCGCTCCGACATAGCCGTCTATTGCATTCGGTGTCTTGACATTCATCGCGTGTTTTCAGCCTCGATCGCATTTTCAATCAGCGAAGCTGTAGTATTCCCCGCCTCGGTTTTCCATGGTTGTTTTCGCATGTCATACTCTATGGGCAACGATCGCGGCTGACTGTGGTATGAAAGCCCCCGTCCGGAAAGGGGCCAAGCGAGGCGGGAATCAGCGGCAAAAAAGGGCAAATCGCGCGAAAGCCGTACCGATCCGGATGAAACTGGGCTGTGATTGCCCCCCGGCTTACGCTAAATGCATTTCAGCGACCGCCGCTTGATCGTCTTCCCCAGCCCCGATCGCCCGAAATCCATCGAACAAAAGCGACGCGGCGCGGCAACCAACCGGGCCGTCCAGGAGAAATGTCCATGGCAACCGTTGCCGAGAGCGCGCCTCGTTTCGAAAAAACAACGATGTCTATCCTGGTGGCGGTCAGCTTCTGCCACATGCTGAACGACATCATGCAGTCGCTGCTCGCCTCGCTCTATCCGCTGTTCAAGGCAAATTACGATCTCACTTTCGTGCAGATCGGCCTTCTGACCATGACGTTCCAGGTCACCGCTTCGCTGCTGCAGCCAATGGTCGGCATCGTCACCGACCGCTGGCCGATGCCCTATTCACTGCCGGTCGGCATGGCGAGCACCTTCTGCGGCCTCATTCTGCTCGGCAATGCCGGCAGCTTCGAACTGCTGCTCGTCGCCGCCAGCCTGATCGGCTTCGGTTCGGCCGTCTTCCATCCGGAGTCCTCACGCGTCGCCCGTCTTGCCTCCGGCGGCCGCCACGGTTTCGCCCAGTCGTTTTTCCAGGTTGGCGGCAATGCCGGCCAGGCGATCGGTCCGTTGCTCGCCGCCTTCATCGTACTGCCGCTCGGCCAGCACAGCGTCTCCTGGTTTTCCGCCATCGCCATGATCGGCATGGTCGTGTTGAGCTGGGTTGGCAATTGGTACATCAGCCACAGGCGTCAGAATGCCAGCAAACCGGCAGTGAGCAGGACCCTGCCGCTGCCTCGCAACAGGGTCATCTGGACGCTTGCGATCCTCGTGCTGCTGACGGCGACGAAGAACGTCTATATGGCGAGCGTGTCGAGCTACTTCACCTTCTATGTCATCGACAAGTTCGCACTCGGCGTGCAGCAGGCGCAGCTGATGCTCTTCCTGTTTCTTGGTTCGGTCGCCGTCGGCACTTTCCTCGGCGGGCCGATCGGCGATCGCTTCGGCGCCCGTTTCGTCATCTGGTTTTCGATCCTCGGCGTCATTCCCTTCGCGCTTCTCTTACCCTATGCCAACCTTTTCTGGACGGGCGTGCTCAGCGTCGTCATCGGCCTGATCTTCGCTTCGGCCTTCTCGGCGATCGTCGTCTTCGCACAGGAACTGGTGCCGGGGCGCGTCGGGCTGATTGCCGGCGTCTTTTTCGGCTTCGCGTTCGGGGCAGGGGGGCTTGGTGCAGCGCTGCTCGGTGATTTCGCCGATACTCACGGCATCGATTTCGTCTATCGCATCTGCTCCTACCTGCCGCTGCTCGGCCTGCTGACGATCTTCCTGCCGCGCATTCCGAAGCAAAGACCAGCCTGAGGAGATATCACCGCGGACAATGCATCGAGCCCGGATGTGGCGGGCTCGATGCATCATGCGGTCACCGACAGCATGAACGTATTTTTCTCTCCCCATGGGGCAAGAGGGATCGCCATTCCTTTAATCCACTATTTTTATAGATAATATTCATCCCATAATGACGTCGGTCACGGGATGATATTGGAAGGAAACGGCATGTCTGCTTACAAACTGGTCGGCCTTGCGGGTAGCTTCAACCGCCCCTCGAAGACCTCCACGCTGGTCGAACACGTTGCCGGCCTCGCCGGCGAGAAATACGGCTTCGAGAACACCATCTACGATCTGACCGATGTCGGCCCTTCGCTTGGCCAGGCGCTGCGCCGTGACGATCTCGACAGGCGCGCCAAGGCAGTCATCAATGACATCGTCAATGCCGATCTGTTGATCATCGGCGCGCCGACCTATAAGGGCAGCTATCCCGGCCTCTTCAAACATCTGATCGATCTGATCGACCCGCATGAGCTGCGCGCCAAGCCGGTCATCATCACCGCGACAGGCGGCGGCGACCGGCATGCGCTGATGGTCGAGCATCAGCTGCGCCCGCTCTTCGGCTTCTTCATGTCTCACACGCTGCCGACCGCCGTCTACGCCTCCGACCGCGACTTCACCGATTACCGCGTCTCGTCCGAACCGCTTTCAAAGCGGATCGGGGAAGTCATCGGCGAACTCGCGGCCTTCTTTCCCAGCCGCCATCAGGCTCTTATCGCTGCCGAATGAAGAGTGTTCAAGCGGCTTGGAAACGGCGCCCCGGAGGCGCCGTTTCGTTTTTTAGAACATTCTCACGAGCCGCAATTAATCCATAAATTTGATGGAAATTTATCCTGCCGATATCAATGGCGGAGCAAGAGTTTTTCCGCCCCCTCCCGCACATCGGACGTTCGTACTTCGCTCCCGATACGCACCTTTGCCATGATCGGCCTGCTCGGGGCGATTGGCCCCATTCAGTCAGACGGGATAAAAAAATGACCAAGAACAAAAATCTTCACGGCTTCCATCTTTCGCGCCGCGCGGCTCTTGCCGCGGTCGCCGTTTCCGCTGCGACACTCTTTTCCTTCGCAGCACCTGCCCCTTCTTTTGCCGAGGACAAGTCGATCAAGGTCGGCATCATGGCCGGCGAGGAAGAGGATATCTGGCGCGTGGTCGCCAGCGAAGCCGCCAAGAAGGGCCTCAAGATCGAGACCGCTATCTTCAACGATTACACGCAGCCGAATGAAGCGCTGGAGCGCGGCGAGGTCGATGCCAATGCTTTCCAGCATCAACCCTATCTCGACAATCAGATCAAGCAGCACGGCTATCACATCACCCGCGTCGGCTATACCGGCGTCTGGCCGATCGGCCTCTATGCCAAGAAGTACAAGTCGGTCGCCGAGATTCCGGAAGGCGCCGTCATCGGCGTGCCGAACGATCCCTCGAACGAAGGCCGGGCGCTGCGCGTTCTTCAGAGCCAGGGCTTGATCAAGTTGAAGGACGGCACCGGCATTCTCGCAACCGTCGCCGACGTCACCGACAATCCGAAGAAGATCGAGATCAAGGAACTCGATGCCGGCATCGTCGGCCGTTCGATCGACGATCTGGATGCCGGGGTCGTCAATACCGACTGGGCCCTGAAGAGCGGCCTTTCTCCGGCCGAGCGCATTGCGCAGGAGCCGATCGCCGACAATCCGTATCGCAACTTCATCGCCGTCAAGGACGACAACAAGGATGCCGACTGGGTCAAGACGCTCGTGTCTTCCTATCAGAACGACATCGTCAAGGCCGAGTTCGACAAGGTCTACAAGGGCACCGGTCTCAGCGCCTATTGATCCGAAACAGGGCCGGGGTTAAGGCCTGCCGAGAGGCGGCCTGGGTGTTTTTTGCCCGGGCCGCCTTCGGTATTTGTAAGGAAAAGCACATGAATTCCTTTGTTTCCGCCACAGCGATCGAGGCACGGCCGCAAGCAGCGGCGGGTGAAGAGGTGGTGAAACTGACCGAAGTGAAGCGGCGGTTCGGGACTACGCCCGCCCTCGACGGTATTTCGCTGACGGTGAGGAGAGGCGAGATCCTCGGCATCATTGGCCGCAGCGGTGCCGGCAAATCGACGCTGATCCGCTGCCTGAACGGCCTGGAGCGCGCCGACAGCGGTGAGATCCGGATCGAAGGTCGCGATATCACCGCGCTTGCCGAACAGGAATTGCAGCCGCTGCGCCGCCGCATCGGCATGATCTTCCAGCATTTCAACCTGCTTTCCGCCAAGACCGTCGAAGAAAACGTGGCGCTGCCGCTGAAGATCGAGGGTGTTCCCAGAAACGAGCGGTTGAAACGGGCGCATGAGCTGCTCGATCTCGTCGGCCTTGCCGACAAGGCGAAAGCCTATCCATCATCGCTCTCCGGCGGCCAGAAACAGCGCGTCGGCATCGCCCGCGCGCTGGCGGCACGCCCGGCATTGCTGCTGTCCGACGAGGCGACATCGGCGCTCGACCCGGAAACGACCCGGTCGATCCTGGCATTGCTCAAGGATATCAACCGTACGCTCGGCCTGACCATTCTGCTGATCACGCACGAGATGGAAGTGGTGCGCGGCATTGCCGATCGCGTCGCGGTCATCGATGAAGGGCGGATCGTCGAGGAGGGGCAGGTCTGGTCGGTCTTTGCCGATCCTGAGGCAGCCATCACCCGGAGCCTTCTCGGCGGCATCCGCCCGCAGCTGCCCGACCATATCGCCGCCCGGCTGTCGGCGACGGCGGGCAGCGAGGCGATCCTGAGCGTCGATCTCGCCGGGCCGCAGGCACAGGGCGCATTGTTTGCCGAACTCTCGGCGTCGCTGCCGCACTCCTTCCGCCTCGTCCATGGCGGCATCGACCACATCCAGAACCAGCCGGTGGCGCGGTTCTTCATCGCCGTTCCCACGCGCGACCCCGCGCTTGCCGGAAAGGTCGAACAATTTCTGACGGCCCGGTCCGCCCGGGTGGAGGTGCTGGGTTATGACACCGATCATGCTTGAACTGCTTATCCGCTCGCTGTGGGAGACGATCCTGATGACCGTCGCCTCAGGAGTGATCTCGCTCGTTGCCGGCCTGCCGCTCGGTCTTGCCCTTGTTGTCACGGCGCGTGGCGGCATCGCTGAAAACCTCTGGATCAACCGCGTTCTCGGCGCCGTCATCAACGGCTTCCGCTCGGTGCCCTTCATCATCCTGCTGGTGGCGCTGATCCCCCTGACGCGGCTGATCGTCGGCACGGCGCTCGGCACCTGGGCGGCGATCGTGCCGCTCGCCATCGCCGCCACGCCCTATTACGCCCGCATCGCCGAAGTGTCGCTGCGCGAAGTCGACCGCGGGCTGATCGACGCCGTGCGCGCCATGGGCGGAAACCGCTGGACGATCATCCGCGAAGTGCTGGTGCCGGAAGCGCTGCCGGGCATCGTCGCCGGTTTCACCGTCACGCTGGTGACATTGATCGGTGCTTCGGCCATGGCCGGCGCGATCGGCGCCGGCGGCCTCGGCGATCTCGCCATCCGCTATGGCTATCAGCGTTTCGAAACCAGCGTGATGATCGCGGTGGTGGCCGTCCTCATCATCCTCGTCTGCGGCATTCAGTGGTTTGGCGACAGGCTCGTCGCCAGGCTGGACCGAAGATAGGTCAGCGGCGGAAGAGCGCGGCGGGATGAGCGGCCGGCAATCTGCCGTTCCCGCCGCCGAAAAGCTTCTGCCGCAGCGGCCCTTGCGCATAGTCCGCCTTGAAGAAGCCGCGCTCCTGCAGCACCGGCACCACCAGGTCGACGAAATCGCGCAGGCTCTCCGGCGCCACCGTCCGCGCCAGGTTGAAACCGTCGATGTCGCCTTCCCCTACCCATGTCTGGAGCCGATCGGCGATCTGCTCCGGCGAGCCCACCATGGGCTTCATCCGGCTGCCGAGCACCATCTGGTCGACGATCTCTCGCTTCGTCACCGGTTTTGCCGCCTGCTTGGTGATGGCCGCAAGCGCCGATTGATTGGCGTTGGTCGAGTTCTGGCCGATGACGTCATCCAATTCGTACTTCGAAAAGTCGATGCCAACAGAGGCGGAGTAATGCGCAAGCGAGGCCTCGACGCTCGCATGGCGGCGATAATCCTCCAGCTTCTCCTGCGCCTGCTTCTCCGTCTGCCCGACGACAACGGTGATCAGGTTCAGGATCTTCAGGGCGCCGGCGCCACGGCCGAATGCCGCCGCCTTCGCCCGCAGCGCATCGACGGTCGGCCGGGCCGCCCCGGGGGTCGGGCTGGCAATGAAGACACATTCGGCGTGGCGGGCGGCAAAATCCTGCCCGCGGGCCGACGCGCCGGCCTGAAAGAGCAGGGGCGTGCGCTGCGGCGAGGGCTCGGCAAGATGGATGCCCTCCATTCGGTAATATCGGCCCGCGTTACTGACGGCGCGCACTTTCGACGGATCGGCATAAATGCCGGCCGCCTTGTCGCCCAAGACCGCATCGTCGTCCCAGCTACCTTCCCAGAGCTTGTAGAGGATCTGCAGATATTCCTCGGCTGCGTCGTAACGCGCATCATGTTCCGTCAGCTTCTCGAAACCCATGCTGCGGGCGGCGCTGTCAAGATAACCGGTGACGATGTTCCAACCGATCCGCCCCTTGGTCAGATGATCGAGCGTCGACATCCGCCGCGCCAGCAGGAAGGGCGGTTCGTAGGTGGTGTTGACGGTCACGCCGAAACCCAGATGTTTCGTGACATAGGCCATCGCCGAAATCGGGATCAACGGATCATTGACGGGGATCTGCGCTGCCGTCTCGATCACCGGCGCCGCGCTGCCTTTATAAACGTCGTAGACGCCGACGATATCGGCGAGAAAGATGCCGTCCAGCTTGCCGCGCTCGGCGGTCCTGGCGAACTCCGTCCAGTAATCAAGATCGGTATAGCGCGCCGACTGATCGCGCGGATGTGTCCATCGGCCGTGGTTGATATGCCCGACGCAATTCATGTCGAAGGCATAGATCTGCATTGTCTTCATGAGCGGAGTCCTGAGCCGGGAATAAAAATCAAGGATTTGTATCGCACGGCGATCCTGTGAAATGGTAGGGTGCGGATGAAAAAGCCGGAGGAAAGGCATGACTGAGAAAACGCTGTCGGATTGGGCGGAGCTGGCGCAGAAGGAGTTGCGCGCCGCGCCCGAAATGCTGACCTGGCAAACCCCGGAAGGCATTGCCGTCAAGCCGCTCTATACGGCCGGGGATATCGAAGGCGTCGAGCATCTCGGCTCACTTCCCGGTTTTTCGCCCTTCACCCGCGGCCCGCGCGCGACGATGTATGCCGGCCGGCCCTGGACGATTCGCCAATATGCCGGCTTCTCGACGGCGGAAGCGTCGAACGCTTTCTATCGCCGCAACCTGGCCGCCGGCCAGAAGGGCCTGTCGGTCGCCTTCGATCTTGCCACCCATCGCGGTTATGACAGCGACCACCCCCGCGTCGAAGGCGATGTCGGCAAGGCCGGTGTCGCAATCGACAGCGTCGAAGACATGAAGATCCTGTTCGACGGCATTCCGCTCGGCGACATGTCGGTATCGATGACCATGAACGGCGCCGTCATCCCGATCCTCGCCTCCTTCATCGTTGCAGGCGAGGAGCAGGGGGTGCCGAAAGCCGATCTGTCCGGCACCATCCAGAACGACATTCTCAAGGAGTTCATGGTCCGCAACACCTATATCTACCCGCCGGAACCCTCGATGCGGATCGTTGCCGACATCATCGAATATACGGCAAGGGAGATGCCGAAATTCAACTCGATCTCGATCTCCGGCTACCACATGCAGGAGGCCGGCGCGACGCTCGTGCAGGAACTCGCCTTCACGCTGGCCGATGGCCGCGAATATGTCAGGGCGGCCATCGCCAAGGGCCTCAACGTCGACGATTTCGCCGGAAGGCTTTCTTTCTTCTTTGCGATCGGCATGAACTTCTTCATGGAGGCGGCCAAGCTTCGCGCCGCCCGGCTGCTCTGGACGAAGATCATGGAGGAGTTCCAGCCGAAGAAGGCGTCCTCGCTGATGCTGCGCACCCATTGCCAGACCTCCGGCGTCTCGCTGCAGGAGCAGGATCCTTATAACAACATCATCCGCACCGCCTTCGAGGCGATGTCGGCGGTGCTCGGCGGCACACAGTCGCTGCACACCAATTCCTTCGACGAGGCGATTGCACTGCCCACGGAATTTTCCGCCCGCATCGCCCGCAACACACAGTTGATCCTGAGCCACGAAACCGGCGTCACCAAAGTGGTCGATCCGCTCGCCGGCTCCTATTACGTCGAGAGCCTGACGAAGGAGCTTGCCGACAAGGCCTGGGCCCTGATCGAAGAGGTGGAGGCGCTCGGCGGCATGACGAGGGCTGTTAGAGAGGGGTTGCCGAAACGGCTGATCGAGGAGGCAGCCGCGCGCCGCCAGGCAGCCGTCGACAAGGGCGAGGAGGTCATCGTCGGCGTCAACCGCTACAGGCTCGACAACGAGCAGCCGATCGACATTCTGGAGATCGACAACAGCGCGGTGCGCGCAGCGCAAATCAAACGCATCGAGGAAACCAGGCGGCGCCGCGACGGCAGTGCCGTGCGCGAGACGCTGGCCGCCCTCGCTGAGACCGCACGCAGCGGCCGCGGCAACCTGCTGGAAGCCGCCATCGAAGCGGCGCGGGCCCGCGCCACCGTCGGCGAAATATCGGACGCCATGCGCGCAGCCTTCGGCGATCATGCCGCTACACCCGAAGTCATCACCGGCGTCTATGGCGAGGCCTATGACGACGAGCCGGAACTCGCCGTCCTCAAGGGACGTATGACGGAGGTGACGGAAGCTATGGGGCGCCGGCCGAAGATCATGGTCGCCAAGCTCGGCCAGGATGGGCACGACCGCGGCGCCAAGGTGATCGCTTCGGCCTTCGGCGATATCGGCTTCGATGTGCTCGCCGGTCCGCTGTTCCAGACGCCGGATGAGGCTGTCGAGATGGCGCTTGGAGAAAAGGTCAATGTCGTCGGTGTCTCGTCACTGGCGGCAGGTCACAGAACGCTGCTGCCGCAGTTGATCGACAGGCTGAGGGAAAAGGGCGGTGAGGATATCATCGTCGTCTGTGGCGGCGTCATCCCGCGGCAGGACTACGAATTCCTGCATGAACACGGCGTTGCGGCGGTGTTCGGTCCGGGCACCAACGTGCTGGAGGCGGCAAACTCCGTCCTCGACCTGCTGCAGGGCAGGCGGCGAAATCAGTAATTTATCGCATTTGCGCAATTCCGGGCGCCGATCCGCCGCGCGCTTTTGCTGAATTCGCTTACAGCAATCCACGCTTTGCGAGATTGCGCATCAACGCCGAAATGCCGAAGGTCCAGGGTGGGCATTCGGTGGAAAGCTGCACGGTGTTGACGAGCACGCCGAGGCCGGCCGAGGAAATTTCGACGACATCGCCGATCTTGTGCGTGAAGCCCTGCTTCGGCGCGCCGCGATCCTGCGTCGGCGCAAACAGGGTGCCGAGAAACAGCATGAAACCATCGGGGTACTGATGATGGGCGCCCACCGTCTGTTTCACCAGATCGGTCGGGTCGCGGCTGATCTGCGACATCGAGCTCTTGCCGTTGAGCACGAAGCCATCCTGCCCTGACACCTTCAGGTCGAGTTCGG
Organism: Rhizobium esperanzae; assembly: GCF_014197615.1. GTDB lineage: Bacteria > Pseudomonadota > Alphaproteobacteria > Rhizobiales > Rhizobiaceae > Rhizobium > Rhizobium esperanzae_A. The sequence goes on along the minus strand of NZ_JACIFY010000014.1, from coordinate 124,766 downwards.
CGCAGCGCACGTCATCCAGGCCGTAGCCGGCATCGAACAGGCGGACGAAGGGGCCGATCGAGCAGGAGGCATTGTTGTCCTTGGCCTTGCCGAGCAGCAGCGCCGAGCGGCCTTCGACGTCGCGCAGATTGACGTCGTTGCCGAGCGTCGCCCCCTTGATCTCACCGCGGCTGTTGACCGCGAGCACGATTTCCGGCTCGGGATTGTTCCAGGTCGAGATCGGATGCAGGCCGACATCCGCGCCCCAGCCGACCGAGGAGAGCACCGGCGCCTTGGTGAAGACCTCGGCATCGGGGCCAATGCCGACTTCGAGATATTGCGACCACATGCCCTCGTCGATCAGCGCCTGCTTGACCTTGGCGGCTTCAGGCGAACCGGCCTTGAGATTGGTGAGGCTGCCGCCGATCAGGGTGCTGACGCGCTCGCGGATTGCGGCGGCGCGATCGGGATTGCCGGCAGCCTTCTCTTCGATGACCCGCTCGATCATCGACTGGGCGAAGGTGACGCCGCAGGCCTTGACCGCCTGCAGGTCGACGGGAGCAAGCAGAAAAGGACGCGCCGCATCCGGCGTCCCGGTGCTGTTGGCGGCAATCTCGTCGAGCGAGCCGATCGCCTTGCCGCCTGCCGCGCGGACGAAGCCCGCAGCATCCTCTCTCTCGAGCAGGGCGCTCAGCGTCGGCGCTTCGCGCGAGGTGATGTCGATGAGCATCCCGTCGCGAAGGGTCACAATGCCAGGGCCGGCGACTTCCGGATTCCAGACGCGGCCGACAAAAAGTCCACCCGAAGCGGCAGCATCGAGAAGGGGATGAGACATGGTGATCCTCCGGTACAGGCAAGCGGAAAGCGCTCTTGAAAGAATTTCGAGATTGTTGCCGCCCTCCAGCCCGGCGGCGGCCAAAATCGATCACATTCATCGAGATGGAGCAAGATACGCAGGGGAAAAAGACTTTCGCCCGATTGGATGGGAAGGGCGCCTTCCCAATCACGAAAAGCCGCAAAATAACTATTTAGATACAAAATAATCGTTATTTTTCATATGCTTAATCTTCTATCTAGGCGATTTCACCCCTGATCTCGCCTTGACAGGCGCCAGCTTTCGTTATCTGTTTTGCCCGATATGGAGGATGCCGGCCCCAGCCGGTGCTCAAAAAATCCCGGGAGGATATTGCAGCGATGTTGAGATTTGCCGTCGTCGGAATCGACCATGGGCATACGTTCGATCACGTGAAGGGATTGCTTGCCTCGGGCGGCGAATTTGTCGGCTATTGCCCGCAGACCTCAGTGCCGGCATTGCGGGAAGCCTTCGAGAAGACCTATCCCGATGCCCCGCAGATCGACCGGGAGAAACTGTTCGACGATCCGTCGATCGACGTCATCTGCATTTCCGCGATCCCGCGTGACCGCGCCGGACTTGCCATCCGCGCGATGAAAGCGGGCAAGGACGTCATGACCGACAAGCCCGGCGTGACGACCTTTGCCCAGCTCGAAGAGGTCAGGCGCACCGTTGCCGAAACCGGCAAGATCTTCTCTATCTGCTTTTCCGAGCGTCACTGCGTGCGCTCCGCCGTCAAAGCCGGCAAGCTGGTAAAGGAAGGCGCGATCGGCAAGGTGATCCAGACGCTCGGCGTCGGTCCGCACCGGCTGCAGCTGCCGACCCGGCCGGACTGGTTCTTCGATCCCGAAGCCTTCGGCGGCATCATCGTCGACATCGCCTCGCACCAGGTCGATCAGTTCCTGTTCTATACCGGCTCGACCTCAGGCGAGGTCATCGCCAGCTCGATCGGCAATTTCGGCATGCCGGACAAACCTGCCTTTCAGGACTTCGGCGAGGTGCTTCTGCGTTCCGACAAGGCAGCGGGTTATGTCAGAGTCGACTGGTTCACCCCGGAGGCGCTGCCGACCTGGGGTGACGGGCGCCTGACCATCCTCGGCACCGAGGGCTATATCGAGCTGCGCAAATATATCGATATCGCCGGCCGGCCGGGCAAGGATCACCTCTTCCTCGTCAACGGCAAGGAAATGACCCATATCGATTGCAGCGATGAAAAGCTCGACTATTTCGATGCCTTCACCGCCGACGTCGCAAACCGCACACAGACGGCGATGACGCAGGATCACGTTTTCGAAGTCTGCCGTCTGTCGCTCGACGCACAGGCGAAAGCCGCGCGCATCGGCGCTCGCTGAGGAGGATATCATGACGAGAAAATTGCGCGTCGGCGTCATCGGCGCAGGCATTGCCGCGCGGCATCTGGCCGGCTTCGGCTGGAACAAGGATCTCTTCGAGGTTCCCGTGCTCTGCTCGCTCGACGAGGAGCGCGGCAGGGCGCTGTGCGAGGAATATGGCATCGCCGAATATACCCAGGATACCGATTCGCTTTTTGCCCGCGACGATCTCGACATCATCGACATTTCGACGCCGCCGAGCTCGCATTTCGAACTCTGCCGCAAGGGCATTGAATCCGGTAAACATGTGATCTGCGAAAAGCCGCTCTTTGGCTCGATCGCCGAGGTCGACGAAATGGGCCGCATCCTCGCCCGTTTCCCCGGCCGCAAGCTGATGCCGATCTTCCAGTATCGTTACGGCTCCGGCCTGCAGAAGCTCAAGCTGCTGATCGAGCAGGGCCTCGCCGGCAAGCCGTTCCTGACGACGATCGAGACGCATTGGTGGCGGGGTCCGGATTATTACGCCGTGCCGTGGCGCGGCAAATGGGCGACCGAGCTCGGCGGCGGCCTCCTCGGCCACGCCATCCACGCTCATGACATGCTGAATTATGTGCACGGTCCCTGCGCCGAGGTGTTTTCCTATGGCGCGACGCTGGTCAATCCGATTGAGGTCGAGGATACGGCGGCCCTTTCGGTGAAGATGCAGAACGGCTCGCTGGCGACGCTGTCGATGACGCTCGGCTCGCGCAAGGAGATCTCACGGCTGCGCTTCTGCTTCAGCGATCTCGTCGCCGAAAGCATCCTCGAACCCTATACGATGGGCCGCGATCCCTGGGTCTTCACCGCGGGAACGGAGGAGCATCAGGCGAAAATCGACGCCGCGCTCGCCGCCTATGTGCCCGGCGAAGACGGTTATACCCGCCAGTTCGAGCTTTTTCATAAAGCGATCGTCGAGGACAAGGAGCCGCCGGTGACGCTGCAGGATGCCCGCAATTCGCTGGAACTGGTGACAGCAGCTTATTTCTCCCAACGCACCGGCCGGCCGACGCCGATGCCGATCGCTGCCGATCATCCGCTCTACCGCTCCTGGCTTCCGCAAGAAGAACGGCACACGACCAGCGCCTGAGCAGGGGAGGGCACTCCATGCTGAAATCCTTCGAGCATGTCGGCATGACGGTGAGCGACATGGATCGCACGGTCGCTTTCTATTGCGGCCTGCTCGGGCTTCGCCTGCATCTGCGCAAGGTCATGGCCGATGGCGGAGAGATCGCCTTTCTCGATGCCGGCGGCGGCATGCTCGAAATCGTCGCACCGGCGGGCGGCGCGGCAAGGGCGGTCGATGTGCCGGAGAGTACGGCCGGCCTGCGCCATCTGACCTTCCTGTTCGACAGTGTCGACGAGACCTTTGCCCGGCTGGAAAAGGCCGGCGTCGAGATCAAGGAGCGGCCGCGCCTGGCGATCAATGCTGAGGTACTGCACAAGGTCGCCTTCCTGCGCGATCCCGACGGCATTCAGATCGAGCTCGCGGAAAAACGGTAAAGCGAACAATCCGGAGCTAATTGCGGAAGGCGCCGGCGGGGATCGTCGTCACGAGACGGATATCGCGGCGGAAGTCCGATGGCGACATGCCGGCGATATGCCGGAAGGATTTGTTGAAGGCGCTGATCGAGCCGAAGCCACTGTCCATCGCCACCTGCAGCACGTTGGCGCCCTCGCTCATCAGCATCGCCTGGGCCCGCGACAGCCTGAGCAGCGTCACATATTTGCTGAGCGTCATGCCGGTCGAGCGCTTGAACAGGTTCATCGCATATTTCGGATGCAGGTCGGCGGCGCGGGCGATATCGACCGAATCGATGTCCTGCAGAAAATTGGCGGCGATGAAATCGCACATGCGCGCGACGCTGCGCGAGGAATTCGGATGCGGCTGATCGCCTTCCAGACTGGCGACCGCCTTCGATGTCATTATCGAATAGGGTTCGAGCGCGATGCGCTCGATGCGCAGCAGCAGTTCGTCGACAGCATGCTGGGCCTTGGCGGAATCGCCCGAGTTGACGTAGCGGAACCAGCGGGTGAAGTTCTCGTTGTCGGCGGCATCCGTTGCCGATGTCAGCAGCGTCTCGCCCTTCATTAGCCGGCTGGAAATGCTGACCGGCAGGCGCAGCCGGAAGAAATAGACGAGCGGCAGATGCGCGCCGGCATAGAGCGAATCATCCGAGGATTCGTCCATCTGATGTGGCTGCCCACCCCAGAAGAGGCACATTTCCCCGGCGTTCAACCGGAATTCGTGATCGCTCATGCGGTAATGCACGCTGCCGCGCATCACGTAGTTGACTTCGACCTGCGCATGCCAGTGCGGCATGACCATGATAGGCGGATGGGCGTGGAACATCTGCAGCGTTGTTGGCGAGCCCTCAATGCTGCTTGCGCCGGGCTGATAGATTGCACGCGTACCGACCTTACTTTCCGCCAAATCCATATTCCCTTTTTAGGAGACAGCCGCTCCCTTGCGGATAGTGTAACCGCGTTCGTGAAAGATCGGCAATTGAAAAGGGAGGATTTTCAATGCGCTTCAAACTTCTCGCTGCGACCGCAGCTGTCGCACTGCTTGCTTCCGGCTCCGCCTTCGCTGAGTCGGCCAATCTGACCATCTGGAGCTGGAACGTCGCCGCATCGGCGTTAAAGTCCACGCTTCCAGGCTTCAACAAACAGTTTCCCGATATCAAGGTGACCGTCGAGGATCTTGGAAACAGCCAGGTCTTCGACAAGACGCTTGCCGCCTGCGCTGCCGGCGGCGACGGCCTGCCCGATATCGTCAGCATCGAGAATTTCGAAGCTGAAATCTTCTGGAGCCGCTTCCCGGATTGCTTCGCCAATCTGAAGGAGCTCGGCTACACCGCCGATATCCAGGCAAAATTCCCCGACTTCAAGCGCACCGAGCTTGAGGTCGGCGACGTCGCCTATGCCATGCCGTGGGATTCCGGTCCTGTCGCCGTCTTCTACCGCCGCGACCTCTACGAAAAGGCCGGTGTCGATCCGAGCACGATCAGCACCTGGGACGATTTCATTGCCGCCGGCAAGAAGATTTCCGCCGCTAATCCCGGCACCGTCATGGCCCAGGCAGACTTCAACGGCGACAGCGAATGGTTCCGCATGATCGCCAACGAGCAGGGCTGCGGCTATTTCTCGACCGACGGCCAGAACATCACCATCAACCAGCCGGCCTGCGTCGCCTCGCTGCAAAAGGTGAAGGAGATGAAGGATGCCGGCACGCTGACGGCGGCCAACTGGGACGAAAAAATCCAGGCCAATACCGCCGGCAAGGCGGCGAGCCAGCTCTATGGCGGCTGGTATGAGGGCACCGTGCGCTCGACCTCACCCGATCTCAAGGGCAAGTGGGGCGTCTACAAGATGCCGAGCCTGACGGCCGATGGCCCGCATGCGGCCAATCTCGGCGGTTCGTCGCTCGCCATTTCCGCAACCTCCGCCAACAAGGAAGCTGCCTGGAAATTCGTCAACTACGCCCTCGGCACCAATGAGGGTCAGGTGACCATGCTGAAGGAGTTCGGCCTGGTTCCGTCGCTGCTTTCGGCAGAGAAGGATCCCTTCGTCAACGAGCCGCAGCCCTATTGGGGCGGCCAGAAGGTCTGGGCCGATATCCTGGCGACGCTGCCGAAGATCGTGCCGAGCCGCGGCACCGCCTTCCAGAGCGATGCCGAAGCCATCTTCAAGGCAACGCAGACCAAGTTCTTCGCCGGCGGCTATCCCGACGCGAAGGCTGCTCTCGACGACGCCGCCAAGCAGATCGCTTCGGCGACCGGCCTCCCGGTCGCGCAATGAATGACGATGCCGGGCGCTTCGGGCGCCCGGCTTTCCGTTCATTGTGAGGAGAAGGCCCGATGCCGTTCAGAACCCGGAGCGCCTATGCGTTCCTCGCCCCTTATCTGCTGGTCTTTGCCGCCTTCTGGGTCTGGCCGATCATCGATTCATTCCTGATTTCCTTTCAGAACACCCGCATCAATCCGTGGAAATACAGTTTCCAGGCGAATTGGGGCCGGCTCTTCTACGACCCGGCATTCTATAACGCCCTTTATAACACGCTGATCATTCTGGTGATCCAGGTGCCCGTCATGATCGCGCTTGCGACCGTCATGGCGGTGCTGCTCAATTCGCCGCTCCTGAAAGCGCGCCCGCTTTTCCGCTTCGCCTTCTTTGCGCCCGTCGTCGTCGGCGAGGTCGCCTATGCCGCCGTGTTCCGGCTGATGTTCAGCCTCGATTTCGGCATCATCAACAAGCTGATCTCCGCCGTCGGCCTCAGCCCTGTTTCCTGGTTTGACAATGCCAATGCCGCCATGGCGCTGATCATCCTCGCCGTCACATGGCGCTGGGCCGGCTATAACGCCATCATCATCCTTGCCGGCCTGCAGTCGATCCCCGAGGACGTCTACGAGGCCGCGACACTCGACCGGGTGAGCAAGGTGCAGCAGTTCTTTCATATCACCCTGCCGCTTCTGAAACCGATCATCCTCTTCTGCGTCGTGCTGTCGGTGATCGGCACCATGCAGCTCTTCACCGAGCCCTTCCTCATCACCAATCGCGGCGGTCCGGGCGGCGGCACCGAAACGCTCGGCCTCTTCCTCTACCGCCAGGGCTTCACCTCTCTGAACTTCGGCTATGCCTCGGCGATCGCCTATACGATGGCGGCCATTGCCGTGGTCATCTCGCTTCTCAATCTCTGGGTCGGGAGGGATCCAAAATGAAATCCAAATCGCAATCCCTCCTCATGCGCCAGATAGCCCTGCACGCCGTGCTCGCTCCGCTTGCGCTGATCTGGCTGTTTCCGCTGTGGATGATGTTCGTCTTCTCCACGATGCCCGACAACGGCATCTTCAGCCCCGACATCGTGCTCTGGCCGTCGACCAACTTCGTCGCGAATTTCAAGAACCTGCAGGCCGATACCGATTTCATCGGCGCAATGACGATCTCCGTCGGCGTCGCGCTCATCTATACTTTCCTGTCGGTACTGCTGACCTCGATGGCGGGCTGGGCGCTGGCGCGTTACCGTTTCATCGGCCGGTCCGTCGTCATCGCCATCATCCTCGGCACGATCACGCTGCCTTTCTCGGTGGTCGTCATCCCGCAATTCATCATGGTGGCGCGCGAGTTCCGGCTCGCCAACACCTGGGTGGCGCTGATTGTGCCGCCGCTCTTCAATTCGCTCGGCGTGCTGTTCATGCGGCAATCCTTCTCGATGATGCCGGGTGAACTCTTTGATGCGGCCCGTGTCGAAGGCGTCAAGGAATGGCAGATCTTTCTGCGCATCGCTTTGCCGCTGGCGCGGCCGACCATGGCGGCGCTGGCAATCATTCTCTTCCTTCATTCGTGGAACAACTACCTCTGGCCGCTGCTGATCAATTCCAAACCGGGAATGATGACAGCGCCGGTGGCATTGGGAACGCTGATCGGCCTGACCAAGGTCTCCTGGGGCGGCATCATGGCCGGCGCGGTGCTGCTGACGGCGCCGATCCTCGTCGTCTTCGTGGCTCTCCAGCGCCATTTCATCGCCGGCATCGCGGCCGGCGCAATCAAATAATCGGGGAGCCCGCATGGCAGAGCTTTCACTCACCAACATCATCAAGCGCTTCGGCGGCTTCGAGATCATCCACGGCGCCAATCTGGAGGTGAAGGACGGCGAGTTCGTCGTCTTCGTCGGTCCTTCCGGTTGCGGCAAGTCCACGCTGCTCAGGATGATCGCCGGTCTCGAGGACATCACCTCAGGCGAGCTTCGGATCGGCGGCAGGGTCGTCAACGACGTCGAGCCGGCCGACCGCGGCATCGCCATGGTCTTCCAGTCCTATGCGCTCTATCCGCATCTGACCGTCGAAGAGAATCTGAGCTTCGGCCTGCGCATGAACGGCAATCCGAAGGCCGATACCGAGCGGCGGGTGCGTCATGTCGCCGAAATCCTGCAGATCACCGAGCTGATGAAGCGGCGGCCGAAGCAGCTTTCCGGCGGTCAGCGCCAGCGCGTCGCGATCGGCCGCGCCATCGTCCGCGAACCCGAAGTCTTCCTGTTCGACGAGCCTTTGTCGAACCTCGATGCGGAACTGCGCGTGCAGATGCGCGTCGAAATATCAAGGCTGCATAAGCAGCTCGGCACGACGATGATTTACGTCACCCACGACCAGACGGAGGCGATGACGCTTGCCGACAGGATCGTCGTGCTGCGTGCCGGCAATATCGAACAGATCGGCGCGCCACTCGACCTTTACGACGATCCGGCCAACCAGTTCGTCGCCGGCTTTGTCGGCTCGCCAAAGATGAATTTCCTCAAGGCCGTTGTGGTCGAGGCCCAGCCGGGCAGGGCGGTGATCACGCTGGAAAACGACGCCAATACGCGCTTGCCGCTGCCGATTGCCGATCCCGTCGAAGCCGGCGCGAAGGTGACGCTCGGCATCCGTCCCGAACATTTCGTCGATGCAGGTGCCGGCGATGCCGATCTCACCGTCGCCATCGACGTTGCCGAGCATCTCGGCAACACCAGCTACATCTATGCCGCCATTGGCAGCGAGCAGTTGATCATCGAGCGGCCGGAATCGCGCACATCAGGCAATCGCGAGACGCTGACCGTCGGCCTTCCCGCCAACCGCACATTCCTTTTCGACGGCGCCGGCAAACGGCTTCGCTAAACCGCAATCCCAAGGCAGAAAGACGAAAGAGGTTTCCATGACTTCCGATCAACCGATCCGCTGGGGCATCATCGGCCCCGGCACCATCGCCCGCACTTTTGCGGATGGCGTTGCCCATTCGCGCACCGGTAAACTGGTAGCGATCGCCACCCGCAATCCTTCCAAGCCGGGCCTTGCCGAAAACTTCCCCGGCGCCCGCATCGTCGATGGTTACGAGGCGCTGCTTTCCGACCCCGAGGTCGATGCGGTCTATATTTCCGTGCCCCATACCGGCCATGCCGAATGGGCGATCAAGGCCGCGCGCGCCGGCAAGCATATCCTCGTCGAAAAACCGATCGCGCTTTCGGCCTATGATGCCGAAGCCGTTTACTACGAAGCCAAGAAGGCCGGCGTCTTTGCCGGCGAGGCCTTCATGTACCGCGTGCATCCGCAGACGGAGAAACTGGTCGAGCTCATCAAGAGCGGCGTCATCGGCACCGTCCGCATCATCCGCTCGAGCTTCGGCTTCAACATGGGCAGCTACAAGCCGGAACACCGGCTTTTCGCCAACGATACCGCCGGCGGCGGCATTCTCGATGTCGGCGGCTATCCGGTCTCCATGGCGAGGCTGATATCAGGCGCGGCGGAAGGCAAAGCCTTCCTCGAACCGGAGAAGGTGTCGGGTGTCGCTCATCTCGGCCAGAGCGGCGTCGACGAATGGGCGTCCGCCGTGCTGAAATTCCCGAACGAGATCATCGCCGAAGTCTCCTGCTCGATCATGGCCCAGCAGGACAACGTGCTGCGTATCATCGGCTCCGAAGGCCGGATCGAAGTGGCAGACTTCTGGTTCGCCTCCGGTCACAAGGGCGGCGTTGGCAAGATCGAGATCTTCAAGGGCGGCAAGCAGGAAACCATCGAGGTCAAGGAAGAGCGCTGGCTCTATTCCTTCGAGGCGGACGCGGCGGGCGATGCCATCCGCGCCGGCAAGACCGAGTTCAGCACTCCCGGCATGAGCTGGGCGGATTCGATCGGAAACCTGCGCGTGCTCGACCAGTGGCGCGCCTCTGTCGGTCTCGAATATGGCGTCGAGAAAGCCGTCAAGCGCACGGCCAACATATCGGGCAGCACCGTCAAGCGGGGCAACAGCATTCCGCAGCGACAGATTCCGGGCATTTCCAAGCCCGCTTCGGTCGTCACGCTCGGCTTCGAGTTCTTCCCGAATTTCGCCGCCGCCTCGCTGACGCTCGACGCCTTCTACGAGGCCGGCGGCAATGCCTTCGATACGGCCTTTGTTTATGGAGCCGGCAAAACGGAGGCGATCTTCGGAGACTGGCACACCAGCCGCAAAGTGCCGCGCGAAGAGATCGTGCTGATCGGCAAGGGCGCGCATTCGCCGCTCTGCTATCCCGACATGATCGCCAAGCAGCTCGACCAGTCGCTCGCCCGGCTGAAAACCGACTATGTCGACATCTATTTCATGCATCGCGACAATACCGACGTACCCGTCGGCGAATTCGTCGATGCCATGGATGCCGAGGTCAAACGCGGCCGCATCCGCGGCATCTTCGGCGGTTCGAACTGGACACGGGCGCGTTTCGACGAAGCGATCGCCTATGCAGAGAAAACCGGCAAGGCTGCGCCGGCAGCACTTTCCAACAATTTCTCGCTTGCCGAGATGCTCGATCCGATCTGGGCCGGCTGCGTCGCCGCCTCCGATGACGACTGGAAGAAATGGCTGAACGAGAAGCAGATCCCGAACTTCGCCTGGTCGAGCCAGGGCCGCGGCTTCTTCACTGACCGCGCCGGCCGCGACAAGCGGGATGACGAGGAGATCGTACGGGTCTGGTATTCCGAGCGCAATTTCGGACGCCGCGACCGCGCCATCGAGCTCGCCAACAAGCTCGGCCGCAATCCGATCCACATCGCGCTCGCCTATGTGATCGCTCAGCCTTTCCCGGTCATTCCGCTGATCGGGCCGCGCACCGTCGCCGAATTGGAGGACAGCCTCTCGGCGCTCGACATCCGGCTGACACCCGATGAGGTGAAGTGGCTGGAAGGCTGATGAACGAGGGGAGGGGCGCGGCTCAGATCGCGCCCCTCTCATATTTACTTGCGCGCTTCGGACGCCTTCTTTCTGGCTGCGTCATCCATCAACTCATACCACATGGCGTTGAGGACGGCGAAGGCGGCTGCAAGCGGCAGGCCGAGAATCCATGCGAAATACCACATCGTTTTGTCTCCCTCAGAGCAATTCCAGGAAAAGTGCGAAGCGGTTTTCCGTCCGGAATTGCGTAAAATAAAAGGTTAGAGCGGTTTTGTTAAACCGCTCTAGTAGGCGTGGCTGTTCTTGTCGGTGACGGATTTCTCGTCGACCTTGCCCCACAGGACCTTGTAGACCCAAGCGGTGTAGGCAAAGATGATCGGCAGGAAGATCGCCGTCACCACCAGCATGATGAACAGCGTCATATGGCTGGAGGATGCATCCCAGACCGTCAGGCTCGATCGCGGATCGAGCGAGGAGGGCAGGATGAACGGGAACATCGAGAGACCGACCGTCGAGATGATACCGAAGATCGCGAGCTTGCTGAAGAGCAGCGTCATCACCTCACGCCTTGCCCGCATGGCGATGAAAGCCAATGCCGCCCCCACAAGGCCGAGGACGGGCGCGACGATCATCCACGAATGGGCGCCGTAATTGGTAAGCCAGGCGCCCTTTTCGATCACCACCGTTTTCAGCAGCGGATTGGAAGGTCCGATCGGGCTGATATCGCTGGTGATGCGGTAGCCGTCGACCCCGATCCACAGGAAGAGGCCCCCGAGGGCAAACAGCACGATGGCGGCCAGGGCGGCGATGCTGCCATAACTTCTGGCCCTTTCCGCAACCGGCCCTCTCGCCTTCAACACCAGCCAGGCGGCACCATGCATCGTCAGCATGGCGAGGGAAAGCAGGCCGCAAAGCAGCGCATAGGGGTTGAGCAGAGCGAAGAACGAGCCTTCGTAGAAGATCCGCATATCGTCGGCGAAGCGGAAGGGCACGCCCTGCAGCACGTTGCCGACGGCAACGCCAAAGATCAGCGCCGGCACGAAGCCGCCGATAAAGAGCGCCCAGTCCCAGTTGCTGCGCCAGCGGGCACTTTCCCGCTTCGACCGGTATTTGAAGCCGACCGGGCGCAGGATGAGCGCGAAGAGGATCGCGAACATCGCGAGATAGAAGCCCGAGAAGGAGACCGCATAGAGCGGCGGCCAGGCGGCGAAAATGGCGCCGCCGCCGAGGATCAGCCAGACCTGATTGCCTTCCCAGGTGGCGCCGATGGTGTTGATCGCCACGCGCCGTTCCGTATCGGTCCTGGCGACGAAAGGCAGAAGCGTGCCGACGCCGAGGTCGAAGCCGCCTGTCGTCGCAAAGGCGATCAACAGAACACCGAGCAGCAGCCACCAGATGATACGCAGGGTTTCATAGTCGATGAGTTCGTGAAGGATCATGACAGGTCACTCCGCGGCCGGGACGAGGGTTTCGGAAATCAGCACGGCTTCCGGCTCGTCGTCCGGCTCCGGTCCCTGCCTGATCGCCTTGAGCATCAGGCTCATCTCGATGACGATCAGCACAGTGTAGAGCGCGGCAAAACCGATGATCGTCAAAAGCACGGTGCCGGCGCCGAGGCTGGAGACGGCGGCCGCGGTCGGCAGCACGCCTTCGATCACCCAGGGCTGGCGACCGAATTCGGCGACGACCCAGCCGAGCTCAATGGCGACAAAGGGCAGCGGGATCGCCAGTACGGCAATCCGCAGCAGCAGCGGATATTTGTCGAGATGGCGCCGAGCCGACAGCCAGAAGAAGGTTGATGTCAAGAGGATGAAGAAGATGCCGAGCCCGACCATGATGCGGAAGGACCAGAAGAGCGTCGGCACGTGCGGGATCGTATCGCGCGCGGCCTGGACGATTTGCGCCTCGCTCGCCTGGCGCGGATCGTCGACATAGCGCTTCAGAAGAAGGGCGTAACCAAGATCATGGCCGAGATCCTCGAAAGAGCTGCGCACCTCCTGCGCCACCTGATCCTGGGCGGGGGCGGCGCGGATCTGCATCAGCGCGTCGTAAGCCTTGATGCCGTCGCGGATGCGGGTTTCGGCCTGCTGTTCAAGCTTGTCGATACCTGGGATTTCCGTCGTCAGCGATCGCGTGCCGATCAGACCCATGACCCAGGGGATATGCACGGCGAAATGTGTTTCACGCGCTTCCTGGTCGGGGAAACCGAAGGCGGTGAAGGCGGCCGGAGCCGGCTCGGTCTTCCACATGCCCTCGATTGCGGCGAGCTTCATTTTCTGGTTCTCGGTCGCGAGATAACCGCTCTCATCGCCGAGCACGACCACCGACAGCGCCGAGGCCAGCCCGAAGGAGGCGGCCACCGTCATTGAGCGCTTGGCTAGCTCGATATGCCGGCCCTTGATCACATACCAGGCCGAAACGCCGAGCACGAAGATCGAGGCGCAGACATAACCCGCCGAGACCGTGTGGACGAATTTCGCCTGGGCGACGGGATTGAAGACCACGTCGAAGAAGCTTGTTATCTCCATGCGCATCGTCTGCGGATTGAGCGCCGAGCCCACCGGGTTCTGCATCCAGCCGTTGGCGATGAGGATCCAGAGCGCGGAAAAGTTCGAGCCGAGCGCCACCGCCCAGGTGGCAACGAGATGCCCGACTTTCGAGAGCTTGTCCCAGCCGAAGAAGAACAGGCCGACGAAGGTCGCTTCGAGGAAGAAGGCCATCAGCCCTTCGATCGCCAGTGGTGCCCCGAAGATGTCACCGACATAATAGCTGTAATAGCTCCAGTTCATGCCGAACTGGAATTCCATGACGATGCCGGTGGCGACGCCGATCACGAAATTGATGCCGAACAGCGTGCCCCAGAATTTCGTCATCTGCCGCCAGATCTGGCGGCCGGTCATGACATAGACGGTTTCCATGATCGCGAGCAGCACGGACAGACCGAGCGTCAGCGGTACGAACAGGAAGTGGTAAAGCGCCGTCAGCGCGAATTGGAAGCGCGAAAGCGCTACGATATCTAATTCCATTGTCTTTCTCCCACGGTCCCACGGGGTACGGAACGTTCCTCAGCGCCGGCCGGCGGCTGAGGGCATGCGGGTCTCACTCAATCCGGCCGAAGCCGGTCGAGCGCCTTTTCGAACGCCGCCTCTCCGCGGCGTGAAACTTCCGAAATATGTCCTCCTTCGATGACAACGATGCGGTCTGCGATCGCCGCTTCGCGGCGGATATGCGTTGCGATCACCAGTGAACGGCCCGCCGCCGTCTTGGAAAGGCGCTGGAGCACGTCGCGGGCAGTGGCGCCGTCGAGGCTCTCTGTGGGTTCATCGAGCAGCCAGAGCGACGTGTCGCGCAGGAAGAGCCGGGCAAGCGCCAGCCGGCGCGACTGGCCGCCAGAAAGGCCGAGCCCGCCTTCGCCGAGCCTTGTGTCGATCCCCCGTGGCATGGCCTCGATATCGGCGAGCAGGCCGGCAGCCGCGAGCGCTTCGCGAAGGCGGGTCTCGCTCGCATCTGGGTTGGCAAGGGCGAGGTTGCCGCGCAGGCTATCCTCGAAGAGTTCGGTCCGCTGCGTCAGCAGTGTCGCCCCCATCGCGGCGACACTTCCCGCTCTGGCCGACAATTCGTTCGAAAGCAGAGCGAGCAGGCTCGACTTGCCGGCGCCGCTGCTGCCGATGACGGCAAGGCGCTCGCCCTGCTCGAGCGTGAGGTCGATGCCCACGAGCGCCGGCACGGCGGAATTCTCATGGAAGGCGGTCACAGCAGCCAGCGAAAAGGCGTATCCCGGCCGCGGCGACGCCAAAGGCTCGGTTACATCAGCGGCGGCAAGCCGCGGCGCGATGCGCTTAGCGGCCAGCAGCGTCCGCCCGAGTTCCAACGCACCGCGGCGTAATGCTGCGAAGGGCTCGACCGCAGCAAAGGCAACGAGCAGGCCGAGGGCTGCGACCGGCGCGGTGATCGTCTTGGTTTCCGCGAGGGCCGCAACGGCAAGCAGCGAGGCCGTCAACAGCAGGGTGGAGACGAGACCGAAGCCGAATGTCAGGCCGGTTTCGACGCGGTTCAGCCGATCGTCGGCAGCGGCTGCGTAACTGTCGGCATCTGCAATGATGCTCCTCTGCGCGGCAAGCCGGCCAGCCATCAGGAGGTCGGTCTGGCCGGCAACGAGATCGATCGTCCGTGACCGCAGCGCCTCGATGCCGTGGGCGCGCCTGCGAGCATGGCTCCGCGCCGCCCGGCCGGCGACCCAGGGCAGGCCGAGGCCGGCGCCCATCAAAAAGAGACCGAAACACAGGCCGAACAGGGGATGCATGAGCCCCAGCACCACGCTTGCGGCCAATGCCGCGCCGATCGCGACCGCGGCAGGCACGAGAATTCTGAGATAAAGGGAGTCGAGCGCATCGATATCGGCGGTCAGCCGGAAGAGCAGCCTTGCCGGACGATGCGAGAGGGCGCGCGCAGCACCCGGTTCGGCAAAGCCGCGAAATAATCTCTCGCGAAGAGCGGCGAGCACGCCGAGCGTCGCATCATGGGTCGCAAGCCTTTCACCGTAACGCGCCACCGTTCTGACGATGGCGAGCAGCCGGATGCCGGCCGACGGCGCAAAAACGTCGAAGGTAACGGCGGCAGCGGCCGAAAGCCCGGCAAGCGAGGTGGCGGTGATGAACCAGCCGGAAAGGCCGAGCAGCGCGATACCCGCCGTCACCGTCGCCGCCGAAAGCACTGCGCCGAAGAGCAGCGCGCGCCGGCGCTCGGCGAGGAACAGCCGCAGGATCGGCTTGAGGTCTGCAGCAAATCTGCTCATTCGGCAGCCTCCCTCACAATAAAGTTGGCGTCGACGTGCACCGCGCGATGCATGCAGGCGGCAAGCAGCGGGTCATGGGTCGCGACGATCAAGGTGCGGCCCCTGGCGAGCGAAAGCAGGCTCTCGGTCACTTCGGCCGCGGTTGCAGCGTCGAGATGGGCGGTCGGCTCGTCGGCCAGGATGATCTGGAGATCGGGATTGCAGGCCGCGCGCGCGATCGCAAGCCGCAGCGCCTCGCCGCCGGAAAGCCCGATCCCGCTCTCGCCGAGCGAGCGGTTGCCATAGGCATCGGCAACCTTTCCGAGGCTGGCGGCATCGAGCGCACCTGCCAAGTCGCTGCTTGAGATGCCGGGCCTTCCAAGCGCGATGTTGCCCGCGATGGTACCGGCGAAAATATGCGGCTTCTGGCCGATCCACGCCATGCCGCCGCGCACAGCAGCGGCAGTATCATCCGCAAGCTCGGTGTCGCCGATGACGATGCGGCCTTCGCTGCAGGGCGCCAGTCCCGCAACGAGCGAAAGAAGCGTCGACTTGCCGGAACCGCTGGCGCCGAGCAGCGCCACATGCTCGCCGGCGGCGATATCGAGGTTGAAACCGTCGAGAACAAGCGGTTCGTCGGCGTCGTAGCGAAAGGCGAGATTTTCAAAGCGGATGTCCGGGGCCATGCCGCCCGCGGGAGCCATGGGTTCGGCCGCCCCCCGGATGGGCAAGCCATCAACTGCAAGCGCCTCCAACGCCTTCAGCGCCGCTTCGCCGGCCGCCCGGTCGTGCCAGACGGCGGAGAGTTCGCGCAGCGGCTCGAAGAAGGCGGGCGCCAGCAGCAGGATGAACAAACCTTCGGTCAGGTCGAGCCCGCCCGACCAGGTGCCGAAACGGATCTCGCCGAGCAGGCTGAAACCGACATAGACGGCGATCATCGCCACGCCGAGCGCGGCGAAAAGCTCGAGCACGGCCGAGGAGAGGAAGGCGATCTTCAGCACGGACATGGTGCGCGAACGCAGCGATTCCGCCTCGCGCCGCAGCCGAAAAGCCGTCGCATCGACCGCGTCGAGCGCCCGGATCGTCGTCAGCCCGCGCAGCCGGTCGAGCAGGAAGCCGTTGAGACCGCCGGTCGCGACAAGCTGTCTTTCGCTCGCCGCTTGGGCGCGCCAGCCGATCAACGCCATGAAGATCGGGATCAGCGGCGCAGCAAACAGCAGAACCAGCGCGGCGATCCAGGAGACAGGAAGGATGAAGGCAAGGATGATGAGCGGCACAAGGCTCGATTTCATCCGCGCCGGCTGGAAACGGGCGAGATAGGGCACGATGAGTTCAGCCTGCTCGCCAATGACGCTGGCGGCTTTGCCGGATGCCGGCCGGCCGCGGTCGACCGGCGACGACAGGGAAAGAGCAGCGACGGCGGCCCGCCGTTTGCGACTGAGCTCTATGCGGGCGGCGCGAAAGGCGAGGCGACCGCCAGCCGCTTCGAGACAGCTCCTTGCCAATCCGAGGACGAGGATGCCGAAGGCCGGCCAGAGAACGTCGTGTAATCCGCCGCCATCGGCGATGCGGCCGACCGAGAGGGCGAGCAATCCGGCCTGCGGGATCCAGATGGCGGAGGCAAGCACCTGCAGCATCGCGGCTCTTCGCAGCCGGCCTTTCGCCGTGTCACCGCGAGACGAACCGACATCGCGTGGCTGTACCGCCGATTTACCTCTCGCGTCGAAGAAAGCAGTGCCCATGGCTCTAACTCTTGTTCGCAGGATTCGGCCGGCGGCTGCGGCCGAGCGAGACGACCCGGTCCTTGGCCTCCAGAAGCTTGGTCACTTTCGCGCCCAGCGAGAGTAGCGTTGCAAGCCTTTCCGTTTCAAGTTGTTTTACGTCTTCATACCAATGTGTCAGCTGTTCGATCAGCGTATGCATCTCGCTCATGCGCGCCTGCGCATGCCGTTCGGCATCGCTCGCCGGCCGCTGCATCAGGATCTCGCGCAGGACCGACAGCGTCGGATCGACTTCCCGCTTCTTTCGCTCCTCGGCAAGCGTTCGCAAAATGAGCCAGACATCGTCGGGCGTGGTGAAAAAATCACGGCGATCGTCAGGCTTATGCTTGAGAAGCACGAGGTTCCACGCCTGCAGTTCGCGCAGGCTCATCGACACGTTGGAGCGCGAAATGCCGAGCGCATCGGCGATCTCCTCGGCGCAGATCGGCGTGGGCGAGACGTAGAGCAGGGCATAGATCTGGCCGACCGTGCGGTTGATTCCCCAGCGGGAGCCCATTTCGCCGAAATGGAGAACAAAGGACTGGACGAGAGGCGGAAGGTTCATGGTCATTTCCGTTGCGTCTGTGATTTCAGTAATTTCTGAAATTACTATAGCCAATTTCGCGACCGGCCGACAATCGGCAAGGCTGCCCTGCGTCAATTTGGATATCCGTTCGTCGATCGTGGGCTGGATATAACAGGAGGCGACACGGCCGGATTTGATTTGGATCAATTCAGCAACACTTCGCAGCCATGACGCAAAAACGCCCGGCAATGCTACGCGCATGCCGGGCGTTTGGTCTGACTGTGATGATGAGCGGCGTTATGCACGCCGCCGCTGGTCGAGGCGGCTCAGATCAAGCCGGCCAGGATGCCGACACCCGATATGGCGGCGATCCCGCCGGCCGCACGCGCCACGAAGGCGCCCTGGCGCCCACCGGCGCGGCCGATGATGTAACCAAGGGCAAGGCCTGCGCCGTGCAGCAGCGCGGTCGCAATCATGAAACCGGCAGCATAGGCGGCACCGGCGGCGTTTTCCGGCATTTCGGCGCCATGCGCATGACCGTGGAAGATCGCAACGAGGCCGACAATGCCGAGCGCTGCTGCGAGGGGTGCCTTGACGTCGAGCGCAACGATAGCGCCGAGGACGACGACGGAAAGGGCTATGCCCAATTCAACGAAGGGAACATCGATGCCGGCAGCGCCGAGGGCACCGCCGAACGACATGACAAGAACGAAGGTCGTCGGTACGAGCCAGGTGGCGCGACCGCCGAGCTGGAATGCGAAAACACCGACCATCACCATGGCGAGGACATGATCGAGCCCTGATATCGGATGGGCAAAACCATGGCCGAAACCGGCCGCGTCGCCGATGGCGGGATGGGCGGAGGCGGCGGCCGGAAGCGCCGCGGCAGCCAAAGCCAGCAGGACACTCTTGAGTGCTGATTTCATTGCTCGATTCCCTCGTAAATTTTTGAATATCCTGCGGCCGCCGAATATAAGGCATGGCTCCAAGTCGCGCGCATCAAGCTAGTCCAAAGAGCCTGTACGGTCAACGAGAAATGCATAAATTACAAGGCAATTCAATTGCTTATGTGATAGGCAAATGCCGCTTTCGATAGCGCATCCGTCTCAATATCGGCCCTTCGAACGACCTCGGCTCTTCACATTCCTTTTCCGAGAACTGGAAACGACCCGGCACAGCGGCTATCAATCGTCCGACCGAGGCGACACAAACCGTCCGCGCGTTGGAGGAGACATTCATGACGAATAACGAACGGCCGCTGGCGATCAGCGCCCCCGAGCCGCGCACGCTCGACCTGATCTTCACCGACAAGGCGCGCGCCGAACTGCATGCGAAATACGAGATCGTCGAGGCAGATCCCGACAATATCGCCGATCTTGGCGACGAGGTCCTCGGCAGGGCGCGCTACATCATCGGCCAGCCGCCGCTTACGGCGGAAACGCTGGCGAGAATGCCAGCCCTGCGCTCGATCCTCAACGTCGAAAGCAATCTCTTGAACAACATGCCCTATGACGTGCTGTTCGAGCGCGGCATTCATGTTGTGACCACCGGCCAGGTCTTTGCCGAGCCGGTCGCCGAAATCGGTCTCGGCTTCGCGCTGGCCTTGGCGCGCGGCATCGTCGATGCGGATGTGGCGTTTCGCGAGGGCAGCGAACTCTGGGGAGGGGAGGGCAATACGACTGCGCGGCTGATCGCCGGCTCCGAGATCGGTATCGTCGGCTTCGGCGATCTCGGCAAGGCGCTGCGCAGGCTGCTCTCCGGCTTCAAGGCGCGCATCAGGGTCTTCGACCCCTGGCTGCCGCGCTCGATCCTCGAGGAAAACGGCGTCGAGCCGGCAAGCCTGGAGGATGTGCTGACGAAGAGCGATTTCGTCTTCGTCGTTGCAGCCGTCACCAGTGAAAACAAGGGATTTCTCGGCACTGAGGCCTTCGCCAGCATGCGCAAAGGCGCGGCCTTCATCCTGCTCAGCCGCGCCGATGTCGTCGATTTCGACGCGCTCATGGCGGCCGTTTCGTCAGGCCATATCGTCGCGGCAAGCGACGTCTACCCTGAGGAGCCGCTGCCGCCCGATCATCCGGTGCGAAGCCTCAAAGGCTTCATCCGCTCGGCGCATCGGGCCGGGGCGCTCGACAGCGCCTTCAAGAAGATGGGCGACATGGTGCTCGAGGACATGGACCTGATGGATCGCGGCCTGCCGCCGATGCGCTGCAAGCGGGCGGAGCGCGAGACGGTCTCCCGCATGCGCTCCAAACCGGTCGCAGTGAATTAGATGCCGCGCAGGCACGCCACTCAGGCGGCGCGCTGCTCCGTGCCCTGGATCGCGGCGAGCTTCCAGTCGCCGCTCGGCTTGCGCACGAAGGTCCATACCTCGGTGCTTTCGCTCGGGTGGCGATCGTCGCCGGAAACGACGCGGCCGCTGTTGCGTTCGACCATCGCATCGATCGAGGAATAGCGCATGGCGAGTGTCGCATAGTCCTGACCATCCTCGCGCCAGGCCTCGGCGATATCGCCCTGCAGCAGCTTGACATCGGAAACGCGGTTGCGCACGCCGTTGGTGGCGTTTTCGCCGAGCTCCTCGGCAAGGTAGGACATCGCCTCGGGTGTCGTCAGGCGGCGCAACGTGCCGTAATCCTCGGCACCGTAAGCCGTCTGAACGCCGGTCAGCAGTTCCTCGAACTGGTCGAGATCGGCCTGCGCCAGCCCGATCTCATCGCTCGGACGGTTGCCGCGCGAGGACGAACCTGAACCCGCGCCCGAACCGATCGCCGGGATCTGGAAGGACGAATTGCCTGCTGGCGACATGCCGTAGGACTGGGCGTAGGATCGGCTCTGACCGCCGATGCCATAGGAAGGCTGTCGGCGGCTGGCGAAATAACGCATGGCGAGCATGACGGCACCGCCGATCAAAGCGATCTGCAGCAGCATGCCGAGGAAGCCGAAGCCGCCGCCGAAACCGTGACCGAGCAGCATGCCGAGGAGGCCGCCGGCAATCAGGCCGCCGACCATCGAACGGCCGAAGCCACCGAAGAGACTAGGACGCTGAGCGCCGAAGGGCTGCTGCGCGGCTGCAGGTGCCGTCGTCTGCGGACGCGGCGTCATCGACCGCTCCATCGGCGCGGCGGGTGCAGATGCGGTGCTGGTCACCGGAGGAGCCTGGAAGGTGCGCGTACCGCGGCTTCCGAAACCGCCGCTGCCGGCCCGGCGCGCCTCGGCACTGTCGAGGGAAGCAAAAACGGTAGCGCTCGTCAGAGCGGCAATGGCCGCAAACTTGGCAAAACGCGAAATGGCACCCGGCATTCATGATCTCCTGTCATGCGCAATCACGGCATGTCGGGAGACATATAGGTACACTTTCCCGGGTTTGAAGTTCTTTGGCTCCAATACTGCCACACGCCTACTGGCAGACGTCGACCCAGCTGGCGCCGGTCAGCTCGGCCAGCCGCCCGGTTTCGATGCGCACGGCCGAATTCGTCGAGCCGGCCGCCGGCACGACTTCATCGAAACGTTTCAGCGAGATGTCGCAATAGATCGGCAGCGGCGAGGGCAGTCCGAAGGGGCAGACGCCGCCGACCGGATGGCTGGTGACGGCCACGACTTCCTCGGCATCGAGCATGCGCCCCTTGGCGCCGAACGTGTCCTTGAATTTGCGATTGTCGAGCCGCGCCGTGCCGCCGGCAACGACCAGCATCATCTGCTCGCCGACCCGCAGACAGATCGTCTTGGCGATTTGCGCGGGCTCGACGCCGTGGGCTTCGGCGGCAAGCGCCACCGTCGAGGAGCTCTCGGCGGTTTCGATGATTTCGATATCGGGCGCGTGGACACGGAGGAAAGCGCGGACGGATTCAAGGCTCATGGGATGGACGTGCAAAAACGATGATCGGAGGATGCGGACTGCGATGAATACCGAAATGCAAGCATCATTCCGTAACTTAAAGTTCCAGCAATTTCAATCAAAGCGTGGCTCGTTCGCTGAGCGACGGCAATGGCAGGATCGGAGATCATCCGCCTTCGTGGCGGATGCCGGCCGGGATGATTTCACCTTGAAACCACCCCGGCCGGATATTGCCAACAGCGGCGAGGAAGCCGATCTATTCGTGTAATAAAGCGAGGTCGCGGCGCAGCCATGCTGGAAAGAAGTCCACGCTGTTCACCATGCGACGACGTTTCCGCCGGGCAATGATGGTTGCGACGAGAATCTCCCGAAAGCTAAATCGCGAGCAAAGCTCGCTCATGGATGTCGCCAGGCTCTCGCCGGCGTGCTGATTGTTCATGATCAATCGCGGTCAGAATCTGAACCGCCCTTCTCTCAAGCTTGAAGAGCGCAGCGCCATGTCGCGCGGACGTCGCCGTGCCAAAACGCTGCGTACGAAACGGACGCCGTCTTCGGATGGTGAAGCTTGAAAGGTCTCGGATTGGTTCGAGGCAGGGAGCTTCGGAAGCCTATGCCAAAGAGGCGTTGGACGAGGAAATATCTGTCATTGCACGCCTCCGTTGTTGAACTGCTCCGGCGGCAATTATTAGCCGATCGACGAAAGACAGGCAAGAGCGAAACTCGGCCCGTGAGGCCGGCAGTGCCATTGTAACCGGCCCTATGTCGCGATGGATGGACCTTGCTCCGGCGCTGTCTACATCGATGTTTACCGGCAACTAAACCTGGCACTTTCATCGGCATTGACCCCGCCGAGAAGATCGTCATAATAAATTTTGCACACGTGCTCAATTTTGTCATTCGGCCGTTACATCAACCCCCTAGAGCGGACATCGTCACGTTTTCGTGGGGTTTCGGAGCGGCCATCATCAGCAGTGCTGACCCGCCAAGAGGCTTCACACTGCTCTTCCAGGGAGACGAAGAAGATGACCATTTTGCCGACACTGAAATCCCTCACCATCGCGGCCGCCATCCTGGCCTCGACCTCCGCTTTCGCCTTCGCCAAGGACGTTACCATCAGCGTCTGGGCCGGCGGCACCGGCCCGAACGACGTCTATCGCCTCGACGCCATCGACATCGCGGCCCAGCAGCTGCAGCGCCAGGCGGCCCTCAAGGGCGAAGACCTGAAGATCACCGTCGAGAAGAAATCCTATTCCGCCTGGGAGGACTTCAAGCAGGCGCTGACGCTGGCTGCGGAAGCCAAGACCGCGCCCAATATCGTCGTCAGCGGTCATGAAGACATCGCGCCCTGGTCGCAGGCCGGCCTCATCGTTCCGATCGAAGATTACGTCGATCTCGACTCCTGGCCGCTCAACGGCATCTACGAGAACCTGCTGCAGATCGCCTCCTACAACGGCACCGTCTACGGCATACCGCAGGATGCCGAATCCCGCCCCATGTTCTTCTGGAAGCCGTATATGAAGGCGATCGGCTATAGCGACGCCGATCTGGACGCGCTGCCGCAGAGCGTTCAGGACGGCAAGTACACCATGAAGAACCTGCTCGAAGACGCCAAGAAGATGCAGGACAAGGGCCTCGTCCAGCCGGGCTACGGCTTCTATCCACGCACCAGCAACGGCCCCGACTACTGGCAGTTCTACACCAGCTTCGGCGGCACGATGGAAGAAAACGGCAAGCTCGTTTTCGACAAGGCGGCGATGACCCGCACCTACCAGTTCTTCGCCGATGCCGTTAAATCGGGCGTCACCAAGAAGAACCACATCGGCATGCCGGGCGACCAGTGGTGGAAGGAAGTCGCCACCGGCAAGGCCGGCATCTGGGACGGCGGCACCTGGCATTATGCCCGTCTCGTCAACCAGGAAGGACTCAAGGACTTCTTCGGCAACGTGATCTTCACGCTGATCCCGGCCGGTGAAGGCGGCAAGGCCAACACGCTGACCCATCCGCTCGTCTACCTCTTGACCGCCGGTCACGACAAGGAAGAGACCGACATCGCCGCCCAGCTGATCACGATCGCCTCCGAGCCGCGCATCAACGCGCTGCATGCGGTCAAATCGGCCCATCTCGGCATCTCCGAGGCGGAATCCCAAGTCGATTTCTACTCGGCCGACCGCTGGACCCGCGAAGCCACAGAACGTCTGCTGCCGCATGCCAATGCGATGCCGAACAATTCCGATTTCGGCACCTACTGGAACATCATGTGGAAGAACCTTCAGGCATCCTGGACCGGCGACAAGGCCGTCGATGCCGCGGTCAATGATGCCGAAAGCGAGCTGAAGAGCACGCTCGGCGACAAGATCGTCATCCGCTAGGACCGAAGCATCATCCGGGCGGCGGCAACCCCGCCGCCCGGCCGGTCCCGCGAGGAGGCTGCCATGAAATCGTCCAGAACACTCGGACTGGTGATGATCGCGCCCGCGGCGATCATGATCGTCCTGTTCTTCCTGCTGCCGGTCGTTCTGACGGCGGTTTTCTCGATGACCAATATGACGACCGCGACCGGCATCTCCGGCGGTGTCTACCAGATCGCGCCCAATTCCCTGATCACGCTGAAATCGGCGATGCCCGACATCGCCGCCGAGATTTCCGAGCCACGCTACGCGATCGATGAAGCCGGTCTCAAGGCCGTGGAGGGTCTCGGGCTCGCGCCGGGGATTGCCGGCGAATTGCGCGCCAAACATACGGGCGAGGTCTTTGCCACCCGCCGCGACGCCGAGCGGATGATCAAGGATCTCTCCGAGAGACCTTCGACGCGCGACGTCAAGCAGATCTCCGAACAGTTCAACCGTTCCGTCGTCAACACACGCTTCGACAGCAAGGAACAGCTGTTTTCGGCTCTTGATACGCTGGGCCTCAAGCTGACGCCGGAACAGAAGGAAACCGTCGCCACGGCCACCTATACCGGCTGGACCTGGACGACCGACAATTTCTCGCGCCTGGCCACGTCGCCCGACATGGCGCGCGTGCTTTTGAATACCGCGCTCTACGTCGCCCTGGTGCTGACGCTTTTCAATGTCGGCTATGCGCTGCTGCTGGCGATCTGGACACATTACATGCCGCCGGGGCCGGCCTCGATCTTCCGCGGCATCTGGCTCCTGCCGCGCATCACCCCGGTGGTCATCTACGTCCTGCTGTGGAAATGGCTCGCCTGGGATAGCGGTTTCATCTCCATCCTGATGGGCAAGTTCGGCTATCCCCCGAAGAACTACCTGCTCGACACCGCCTATAACGCCTGGTTCTTCGTCGTGCTGATCAACGGTTTCATCGGCGCCTCGATGGGCATGCTGGTTTTCTCTTCGGCGATGAAGGCCATTCCCAAGAGCCAGTTCTATGCGAGCGAGGTCGACGGCGCCTCGCGCTGGCAGCAGATCCGCTACATCATCCTGCCGCAGATGCGATGGCCGATCCTCTTCGTCACCTGCTACCAGACGCTGTCGCTGCTCGCCTCCTTCAACGAGATCCTGCTCGCCACCAATGGTGGCCCTGGTAATTCGACCGAGGTCTGGGCGCTCGCCGCCTATCATACCGCGCTCAGGAATTATGCCGGCAATCTCGAATATGGGCTGGGCGCCGCCATGGCGTTGGTGCTCGTCGTCATCGGCGTGACGCTGTCGCTTCTCTATCTGCGTGTCTTCAACTACGGCACGCTTGTCGCCAAGCCCCTGATCGAGGATTGACCATGGCCGAACAATCGCAGCCATCGGCAAATTACCGCAGCTGGCCCGTCATATCGGCGCTGACGATCGTCAGCCTGCCGCTGCTCCTGATGTATGTCTATCTCTTCCTCGACACCGTGACGGTAAAGCAGCCGGACGCCTTGTTGCCTTCCGGCCTGACGCTCGATCACTGGCGTTTCCTGTGGCAGACGACGCCGGGCAAGGCCAACATCTGGCAGGTGACTGTGAATACGCTGCTCTTTGCAGCCTGCACCACCAGCGTCGTGCTCATCGTCTCATCGATGGCGGGCTACGTGCTGTCGCGACTGAATGTTCCGGCGCGCGGCTTCTTCCTTGCCGGCGTCATGGTGCTGCATGCCTTCCCGTCGGTGACGCTGATCATCGCCATCTTCATCGTGCTGCAGATGATCGGCCTCTACAATTCGCTGATCGGCGTGATCCTGGTAAAGGCGGCGATCGACCTGCCGCTCGGCATCTGGCTGATGAAAGGATTCTACGACACCGTGCCCTGGGAAATCGAAATGGCCGGCGTCGTCGACGGCGCCTCGCGCTTTCGTGTGTGGCGCAGCCTCGTGCTGCCGCAGGTCCAGCCCGGTATCATGGCACTCGGCCTGTTTTCCTTCCTCTCCGGCTGGGGCGAATTCATTCTGCCGCAGGTGCTGGCGCCGGGCAACGAAGTGCAGGTGCTGTCGGTCTATCTCGCCGGCTTTCTCGCCGACGACAACAATTATGATTTCAATATGTTCAAAGCGGTCGGCATCTTCTACTTCCTTCCGGTTCTGATCGCCTACGCACTCTTCAACAAATATCTCATGAACATCTACGGCGGCGGGAGCAAAGGCTGATGCGCATCCTCCTCGACAATTTCTCGAAGAGCTTCGGCTCCACCAAGGTCATCGAGAACATGCAGCTCGAAGTCGGCGACGGCGAGATGCTGGCGCTGCTCGGCCCTTCCGGCTGCGGCAAATCGACGACGCTTTTTGCGGTCTGCGGCATTCACCGACCGACCGGCGGACGCATCCTCTTCGGCGATCGCGATGTGACCGACCTGCCGAGCCAAGCCCGCAATGTCGGCGTCGTCTTCCAGTCCTATGCGCTCTACCCGCACATGACGGTCGCCGAAAACATCGGCTTTCCCCTGAAGGTGAAGGGCGTCAACCCCGCCGAAATCCGCAAGGAGGTCGAGCGCATTTCCGGGCTTGTTCACATCGACAACCTCATGGAACGCCGTCCGGCACAGCTTTCCGGCGGCCAGCAGCAGCGAGTGGCGCTGGCGCGCGCATTGATCCGCAAGCCCGACGTGCTGCTGCTCGACGAACCGCTCGCCAATCTCGACGCCAAGCTGCGCCTCGAAATGCGCTCGGAAATCCGCCGCCTGCAGCGCGAGACCGGCATCACCGCCATCCTCGTCACTCATGACCAGGTGGAGGCGATGAGCATGTGCGACCGCATCGCCATCATGAAGGAAGGCGAGATCGTCCAGATCGCCACGCCGGCCGAAATGTACAATGATCCGAAGACCGCCTTCGTCGCCGGCTTCCTCGGCAATCCGCCGATCACCTTCCTGCGCGGCATCATGGACAAGGGCTCCTTTGTCATCCCCGAAAGCGAAATCCGCGTGCCGCTGCCCAGTACCATCGGCACCGCCGAGGGCACGAGACTGATGCTCGGCGTCCGGCCGGAGCATTTCACCCCGGCAGGCGACACCCCCGTCTCCGGCAAGGTCACCTTCGCCGAAACACAAGGCCGCGAGAACCTCTACGACGTGGCGCTTGCCGGCGGGCCGCTGCTGCGGTCGATCCAGCCGGTGCGCAACGACATTCACGTCGGCGACGAGGTCCGCTGGGCAATCGACAGCCGCGGCGTCCTGGTCTTCGATGAAAATGGCGGGAGGCTGTGATGACCCGCGATTTCTCGGCATTTTTCAGCCGCTACGGCTGGCCGGCGGCCAAAGGCCGGCTTCCCTTCTGCATCGGCCATCGCGGCGCCAGCGGCCACGAACGAGAGAACACGATCGCCGCCTTCCGGCGCGCTGCCGAACTCGGCGCCGAGATGTGGGAGCTCGACACACAACTGACCAAAGACGGCGTGGTCGTCGTTTCGCATGACGACCATCTGGAGCGTGTTTTCGGCATCGATCGGCGCATTTCCGAAATGACGGCCGCCGAGCTTGCCGCCCTCGACGGCGTCGATGTGCCAAGTTTTTCGGAGGTGGCCGCTCTCGGTCGCGAGACCGGAACCGGCCTCTATGTCGAGCTCAAGGCGCCCGGCACCGGCCTGCGCTGCTGGCGCCACCTTGTCGAAATGAACCAGCGTTTTGCCTGCCTCGGCTCCTTCGATACCGCGCAGGTACGCGAACTCAGGAACGCAGGCTGCGATTTTCCGCTTTCAGTGCTGATCCGCGTCGGCCACGATCCGCATGCGCTGGGCGACGAGGCCGGCGCCGATATCCTGCATCTCTGCTGGGAAAGAGCAGGCGAGCGTCCGCAGGATCTGGTAACCGAGATGCTGACTCGTCGCGCCTTTGCGGCGGGCCGCGAGATCGTGCTCTGGCACGAGGAGCGGCGGGCCGTTCTCGATGACATCATGGAACTGCCTGTTCTCGGCATCTGCACGGATCTGCCCGATCTGATGCGGCCGTCGGCAGAGAGGGAAAAAGCAGTTGGCAGACAGGGATAAGGGACCGCGCAAGGTAACCTCCTTCGACGTGGCGCGTGTGGCCGGCGTCTCGCGCGCCGCCGTGTCGCGCGCTTTCACGCCGGATGCCAGCGTCTCGCCGAAGACGCGCGAGAAGGTCTTCGAGGCCGCCAAACAACTCGGCTACCGGGTGAACTATCTTGCCCGAAGCCTCACCAATAAACGTTCAGATCTGGTCGGCGTCGTCGCCGCCGGTCTCGACAATCCGTTCCGGACGTTGCAGATCGAGAATCTGGCAAGAGTGCTGATCGCTCGCAATTTCCGCCCCATCCTGCTGCCGACCTCGCAGGAGGCGGATACCTCGACCGTCATCGGCCAGCTGCTGCATTACGCCGTCTCAGGTGTCATCGTCACCTCAGACGCGCCGCCGACCGAGATTTGCGAACAATGTGCGGCCGAGGGCGTACCGATCGTGCTGATCAACAAGGGCGACGATATCCACTTCGTCGACCGCATCATCTCCGACGATCGCATGGCCGGCCATCTCGCCGCCGCCCACCTGATCGAAGGCGGCGCGCGAAAGCTCGCCGTCATGGCGGCGCCCGCCATATCCTATACGGCGCGGCGGCGCAGCGAAGCCTTCCTGGGACGCTGCAGACAGCTCGGGATCGAAGCGCAGATGCTGCAGATCAGGATCAACGATTACCGCAGCGGCTATGATGCGGCAGCCGACTTTGCCGCATTCGGCATCGATGGGCTGTTCTGCGCCAACGACTATATGGCCTGCGGCGTGGTCGACCGCGTCATGCAGGGCCGCAGCCGCGATGATGCACCGCCGATACGCATCATCGGTCATGACGATATTCCCCAGGCGAGCTGGACAGCCTACGATCTCACAACCATCCGCCAGCCCTGCGATATCCAGGCCGAACAGACCGTCGATCTGCTGATGAGCCGGATCGCAGAGCCGGACTTGACGGCGCGTGTCGAATTCACGCCGGTAACGTTGATAAAAAGAAGGACTGCCTGATGAGTTCCGCATTCGATGCCGCCGCCATCCGCGCCCGATCAGAGGTCGCGATCGCCGTCGCCCTCGAGGTCGGACGGGAAGCGGCCCGGTTTCGGCGCGACTCCAACCCCGGTACGCTTGCCGTCGAGAACAAGGGATTGCAGGATTTCGTCACCATCGCCGACAGGAAGGCCGAGCAGGCGATCCGCGACGCGCTCATCTCGCGCTTTCCCGACGATACTTTCATGGGCGAGGAAGGCGGCGGAGGATCGGGCGGAGCCGGCACCTGGGTCGTCGATCCGATCGACGGTACGACCAACTATATCAGGGGCTTGCGCCACTGGGGCGTCTCGATCGCCTTCGTCGCCGGCGGCACGGTCGAAATCGGCGTGGTCTACGATGCCACCGCGGACAAGGTCTTTCACGCCGTCCGCGGCGGCGGGGCTTTCAAGGACGGGCTTCCGGTCCATGCGGCTGCCACCGCCGATCCGGCCCATGCGCTCGTCATTCTCGGCCATTCCCGCAAGACCAGCTTCGACGACCATCTGGCCCTCCTGCGGCGGCTCCATGAGCGTGGCATGGACTACCGCCGCACGGGCGCGGCCGCCATCGACCTCCTTCGTGTCGCCGAGGGCGCGGCCGATCTCTATTACGAGCGCCATCTCAACGCCTGGGACATGCTTGCCGGCGCGCTGATCGCGGAAGAGGCCGGCGCAATGGTGGCAATGCCCGATGTCGACAGTCTGCTTGCGCAGGGCGGGCCCGTCATCGCCCACGCGCCCGGGCTTGCCGGCGAATTCACCTTCATCCTCGACATCGAGGGACTATAGAGACTCCTGTCTCAGAGAAAACGGCGAACTTTGTCCGGAGCGGCGGAACGCCGTTATGCCACAACGCGATTGCGACCGGTCTTTTTCGCCGTATAGAGATTCTGATCGGCGATCGCCAAAATCTCGTTCGGAGACTTGGCAGACAGAGTGCTGGCGACGCCGATGCTGATCGTGACGCGCAAGCCGTTGCAGATCTCCGACCAGTCCCATTGTTCAACCGCTAAGCGTAGTCTTTCGCAGACATCGGCTGCACCTCGCGGAGCACCCGCCAACAGCACGACGAACTCCTCACCGCCGAAGCGGATCGCCTGATCGGTGATCCGCAACTGGCTGCGCAATATGGTTCCGATGGCACTCAGAACCTGGTCGCCGATCATGTGAGAGAAGTTGTCGTTGACCGACTTGAAGTGATCGACATCCAGCATCGCGATGGAATAGGGGCGTTTCTCGGATGTCAGCTCCTTAAAGCGGCTGTCGAGATATTTGCGATTATAAAGCCCGGTCAGCGCATCCAGATAGACGGCGCTGGCAAGGATATCGGTTTCTTCCTGCAATTTCTGATAGGAGGCTTCCAGCGTATCCGCACGCTTCGTTTCCGTTTCAGCAACTTCCTTCAGCCGCTTGGTTTCATAGTAGATTTCCGCCAGGCGTGTGCGCTGCTGGGTTCTTTCGGCGCTGTTCTGCAGGTAGGCCTGATGGTATTTTTTGTGCGCCTCCAGCGCCAGATCGAACTGCCCCAGCCCTTCATGTGCCTGCGACAGATAAAAATAGATCTGGATATAGGAATCGAAACTACCGCCCTCGCCGATCAGCTCCATCGCTTCGAGCAGCAGCGATCGCGCGTCCGCGAATTTTCCGTAATTGATGTAGATCTGACCCAGGGTGTAGAGATATTGCTGCCGATCCCTGACATAGCTGTTCTCTTGAAACAGCTGATAGCGCTCCATGCACTGGAGCGCCTTCTCGTGCTCACCGATGTGGCTGTAGTAATCGGCGTTGTTGCCGAGACAAATGCGGGCGGCCCAGCTGTCGCCGGTCTCGATTGCGATGTCGAGCGCCTGGTCGGTCAGCTCAAGCGCGCGCAACAGCAGCCGGTGTCCTTCCTCCGGTTTGCCGAGGGCTTGAGCAATATATCCGCTTTCCGAATGAGCGCCGCCGAGATTGACGAGCCACCAGCATTCATAGGTTTTGTCGCCGATTGATCTGGCGAGTTCAACGGACCGTTCGCTCATCAGGATCGCCCGGTCAGGCTGCTTGTTGTACCAGAAGATAATTCCGATGACGTTGGTCGCCAGGCTTTGCGCCTTGGCGTCTGCAACCTTGTCGGCAAGGTCCAGCGCGCGGGTCGCTTCTTCGATGGCTTCCTCCGGCAAGCCCAATTCCAGGAGCAGCCATCCGAAATAGGCCCGGGCATAGGCCTCCTGCCTGGACTCCCCGTGCAATTTCCAGAAGTCTACCGCCCGCCGGACATGCGTCAGTCCAAGTTCGGCCTTGCCGATCTGAAAGCAGTACCAGGCAATGTCGGTGTCGCATTGGGCAGCAAGCCAATCCTCGCCCCGCGCCTTGGCGCCGGCCAGAATTTCGCCGGCGAGCGTCAGCGCCTCGACCGAACGGCCTGTGCACCCCAGACGCCACGCTTCCTGTAAGCTGAAAATTACTTGTTGAGCAACTGCTACAGCATCAACGACTTGCATATCGAACACCAACGTTTGTCTGCCGGAGATCGATAGCATCAGAAGTTTAAAATGATGCAAACTGCCAAAAGATGCGAACAAGCCCTGTCTCAATCAAAGACATAAGCGATTGAAACCCGCTCGCACCTTTCGGCACGATGCTCCAACACCCCGCCAGTCAGCCCGCCATGCGGCGGTCCCAGGCGCGCTCGGTGGCCGGCGCCTCGTCGGTGGTGACCTGATCCGGCTTCAAAGCCATCAGCGCCCGGAAATTCCGCCATTCCTCGTCGCTGAAACCGGCTTCAGGATTCTTGAGCGTAAAAGTCCAGGCATCGACGCGTTTGCCTTCGTCCTGGCAGAGCGCGATCATGTCGAGACCTCCATTGGCGGCATCAAGGATCAGCGGCCAGTGGAGATAGATCGTGTCCGGTTCGGTCGGCCCGCGCAGGTCGGCGCGCAATTCCACCTCGACAGCCTTCCAGCCACCGGTCTGCCTGATATCATAGAGCTTGTCCGTGGGATCGATGCCGCGCAGAAGATTGGGAAGCTTCTCTTTGACCGCGACGATGAGGTCGAGACTGCCGCCGCTGACGATCACCGAGGCGGAAATATCGCGGAAATGCGCGGCAAGATGCTCGATACCCCTGGCGCCGATCGCCGCGTAATCGTCCTTGATGTCGAATTGCAGCAGCGCGGCCGGGTGGGCCGATTGCAGCATGGCGGCGAGGTTCTCGCTGAGGATCAGCGGCCGGTCGCCCTCTTTCATCCTGATAGCGCTGAGATCGCCGAAGCTCTTTTCGGCGATCGGGCCGTACCCGGTTGTTTCACCTTCGAGCTCTTCATCATGCAGCACGACGAAACCGCCATCGGCGCGCACACGCAGATCGAGTTCCATCGAGGCGCCTGCTGCAAAACCCTCCGCCATCACCTCGGCAGAAAACAGCGGATCGGCAAATCGTTTGCGCAATCGGTGCCATTTCAGGCGGGTGCGATGCCCCTCATGCGAAATCTCCAGGCCCTGCGCATCCAGCAATCCAGTCATTAGACCAAGTCTCCGTGATGCCACTCTCCTGCCTCGACGCGCTGGATTTATCAAGAGGCGGATACGGTTCAGCGGCTGTAGGCCGCGGATATCGCTTCCGCAGCAGCGGCGATATCGCAGGCATGGCCGGCCTGCCTGAGGGCTGCGCCATAGGCGACGACATTCGAGAGCACCGTCTGGAACGAGGCGCGCTGACCCGTGTGGTTCAGCCGCACCAGACGGACCGGCGCAGTCCCGACACCTTCGGTCAGCTCGACGCCCAACCGTCCGGCGGCTGCAATCAGCGCCGCCGGCGCCAGGCCCTGCGGCACCGGCACCGCCGTCACCAGGTTCGACGCCCTTGCCGCCGGCACCCAGGCGCCGGCGCCGAGCGCGGTCAGCCCCGCCCGTGTCGCCGATCCCGCCAGCGCATGGCGGGCAACGATCTTCTCCAGGCCTTCGCCCTCGATGCGGTCGAGTGCGGCCTCCAGCGCGAAGAATTCCAGCGGCGCCGGCGTTCCCGGCAGAGCCTGTCTGCCGCCGTCGAGCCATGCCTTCAAATCCGCCAATGACAGGATCGAATCACGCGGCGCACCGTCGCTCAGAATAAGCTCCCAGGCGCGGCGGCTGACTGAAAGCGCCGATAGACCGGCCGGACCGCCAAGCGCTTTCTGCGGGCCGATCACCGCGATGTCGATGCCGAGTTCGTCAACATCGAACTCATGTCCGCCGACGGAGGCGACCGCATCGACGACGGTGACGATGCCGTGGGCACGGGCCAGCGCCAGTATCTCGGGCAGCGGGTTGAGGATGCCGCTCGCCGATTCCGCATGAACCACAGCCAGCACATCGATCTCGGGCCTGGCGTCGAGCGCCCTGGCGACGGCCTCGATCTCGATCGGCAAGCCCGGTTCGGTGACGATATCCCGAACCGCAGCACCGCCCCGCCGCAGCCATTGCCCGAACCAGCCGCCATAGGGGCTGGTGACGATGTTGAGGGCGGAGAGGCCGGGGCGCGCAAGGCTGACCGCCACAGCTTCCAGCGCCACCACCGCCTCGGCCTGCACCAGCACTATGTCGCTGCAGCTCTGCAAGATGCCGCCGATCCTGTCGGCGAGGGCGCCGTAGCGTTCCGCCGGATAGGAGGGGACGCCGTGCAGGGGATTCCAACCGGGGTCGAACATCGACATCTCCTTCAGGGCGGATCGGTCACAAGACGCGGAACGGCTGCAACAAGGGCGCGGGCGGCGGCCGATTGCGGCGCGGCAACGACTGCGGCTGCCGGACCCGTCTCGACGATCCGCCCGCCATCCATGACGGCGATGCGGTGGGAGACGGCCCGGACCACGGCAAGATCATGCGAAATGAACAGACAGGCAATGCCCTGTTGCTTCTGCAGATCGACCAGAAGCTCGAGGATCCTGCCGCGCACGGTGACGTCGAG
The DNA here is from genome assembly GCF_014197615.1 of Rhizobium esperanzae. Lineage (GTDB taxonomy): Bacteria > Pseudomonadota > Alphaproteobacteria > Rhizobiales > Rhizobiaceae > Rhizobium > Rhizobium esperanzae_A. Next base: position 90,654 of record NZ_JACIFY010000014.1, on the reverse strand, counting down.
CGCCGAGACCGCCTCGTCGAGCACCAGCAGCGACGGCCGTGTGGCGATCGCCCGGGCAATCCCCACACGCTGGCGCTGACCGCCGGAGAGCGCGCGAACCGGCCGGCCATTATAGTCGGCGGTGAGACCGACACGTTCGAGGAGCATGGCGATCTCGCCGGCACGCCGGTCTTTCGGCACGACGCCGTGGATGCGCAAGGGATTATCGAGCACCGAACCGACCGACGCCAGCGGGTTGAAGGCAGCCAGCGGATCCTGAAACACCATCTGCATGCGCGCCCGTTTGGGGCGCAGGGCGGCACTCTTCAGGGACAGCCAATCCTCTCCCTCGAAGCGGATCGAGCCGGCGTCGCAGGAGAGAAGCCGCAGCAGGATACGCGACAGCGTCGATTTTCCGCTGCCGGAGGCGCCAACCAGCCCGAGCGTTTCCCCGGCTGCGATCGTCAGCGAAACATTGTCGAGAGCCGTGATCTGGCGGCCCGCCGACGAAAAGCCTTTCGTGATGTTTTCGATGGAAAGCAGCGGGCTCATGGGGACGCCTGCGCGATCAGCGGCGGCGTGGCGAGGTCGCGATGGCTGGCGATGAGAGACGCGGTATAGTCACTTTTCGGTGCCGAAAGCACCGAACGGACGGGGCCTGCCTCGATGAGGCGCCCATCGCGGAAGACGGCGATCCGGTCGACGAAGCCGGAGGCAAGCGCGATGTCGTGGGTGATGAAAAGCAGCGTCATGCCGTCCTCGCGCACCAACCCGTCGAGCAGGCGGACGATCTCGGCCTGGACCACGACGTCAAGTGCGCTGGTCGCCTCATCGGCGATCAGCAGCGCCGGCCTTGCAGCAATTGCCGCCGCGATCGCCACGCGCTGGCGCTGACCGCCGGAAAGCTGGTGCGGAAAGGCTCGCATCACCTTGCCGGGCTCCGGCATCCGCACCCGTTCGAGCAATCCCTCGGCCCTGATGGAGGCCTGTTTCCAGCTAAGCCCGAGATGGCGCCTGGCGCCCTCGGCGATCTGCTCGCCGATCGTCAGCACCGGATTGAGGCTCGTGCCGGGGTCCTGGAAGACGAAGCAGAAATCGCGGCCCGGCCGAGGCGGATGGCCAAGTGCGGGCCAGTGCATCTCGCCACCGACTTTGGCTCCATCAGGCAGCAGACCGGCGAGCGCCCGGGCGAGCGTGCTCTTGCCGGAGCCGCTTTCGCCGATGATCGCCAGCCTTTCACCGGCAGCGATATCGAGATCGACGCGGTCGAGCGCGGCGACAGCGTTGCCGCTGGTATAGGCGACCGAAAGCTGCCGGATGCTGCAAAAAATGCCGCTCATGCCGGCCTCCCGCCGTCATCGCCAAACGCCTTGCCGAGACCCTCGCTGAAGAGATGGACGCCGAGCACGGTTACGGCAAGTGCGGCACCCGGGATGACGGAGAGGTAGGCGGCCGATCGCAAGACGCTGCGTCCCTCGGCAATCATCGAGCCCCAGGTGGCGATATTCGGATTGCCGAGGCCCAGAAAGGAAAGTGCTGCCTCAGTGAGGATCGCACCGGCGACGATAGTGGCGGACAGCGCCAGCACTGGCGGCAGCGCGTTCGGCAAGATTTCCCGAAAGGCGATCTCCACAGGATGCATGCCGATCACCCTTGCCGAGGCGACGTAATCCTGCTCGCGGATCGCCAGCACCTGCGCCCGCGTCAGCCGCGCCGGATCGGCCCAGGCGCCGAGCGCGATGGCAAGAACGATGACAGGCGTCGAAACACCGATGGTGCTGACGAAGGCGAGCGCCAGCAGGAAACCCGGCATGATCTGGAAGGCATCGACCACCCGCATCAGCGCCTCGTCGACGATCCCGCCGGCAAAACCCGCCGCCATGCCGACGCAAAGCCCGAGGATCATGGCCGAAAAGGCCGCAGCAAGGCCGACGGCAAGCGAGGTACGCGCGCCGTAAACAAGCCCCGCGAGCACGTCGCGGCCCAAGCGATCCGTCCCGAGTGGAAAAGCCGGGTCGGTGAATGGCGCAAGCAGCGCCCGGCCGGCAATCCTCAGCGGATCGCCCGGCGAGATGATGGGAGCGAAGAGCCCGGCCAGAAGCAGAACAACAAGGATCGCAAGCCCGGCCACGCCTTCCGGCGTGCTGAGGAGGCGCCGGAAACGGCTCATGCGCCGCCCTCCGAAGCGCCGATGCGCGGGTCGAGCGCGGCATAGACGAGATCGACGAGGAAATTGACCGAAATGACGAGGACGGCGCTGGTGACGATAATGCCCATCAACAGCGGCGCGTCGCGGCCGCTGACCGCCTCCTGCGCTAAGCGCCCGAAACCGGGAATGGCAAAGACACTCTCGATCACCACGCTGCCGCCAAGCATGGCGGCCGATTGCAGCCCGAGCATGGTGACGAGCGGCAGCAGCGCATTGCGCGCCACGTGGCGGAGCACGATGCGGCTGCGCGACAGGCCTTTGGCGCGGGCGAAGAGCACGAAATCCAGTTTCCAGGCCTCGGTCATGCCGGCGCGCATCACCCGCAGGAACAGGGCGAGATAGATCAAGGCCAGCGCGCCGACCGGTAGAACCAGATGATCGGCAATATCAAGCACCCGAGTGAGGCCCGTCTTGCCGGACGCAATCGTCTCGATGCCGGCGATCGGAAACCAGCGCAGCTTCACCGAAAAGGCGATGCCCAAGACCAGGCCAAGCCAGAAGCTCGGAATGGCATAAACAACAAGCGAACCGATCGACAGCAGCCGGTCCCGCAAACTGCCCGGCCGCGCGCCGGCAAGGATGCCGAGGGCCGAGCCGAGGCCGAAGGAAAGCGCCGTGGCGCTTCCCATCAGCAGCAGCGTGTTGGGCAGGCGTTCGGCGATCAGTTCGCCGACCGGCCGGTTGAAGGCGACTGACCAGCCGAGATCGAACCGGGCCAGCGAGGAGAGATAGAGCCAGAGGCGCGCAAGCATCGACTGGTCGAGGCCATAACTCTCACGCAGCGACTGCCTCAGTGCTGCATCGCCGCCGCCGATCGAGCCGAGATAGGCGTCGACGGCATCGCCCGAGGCGGATTCGAGCAGGAAAAAGGTGAAGATCACCACGATCAGCAGCACCGGAATGGCGCTGATCGCCCTGCGCCTCAGGAGGATGATTGCACGTTTCACGCCGGACAGGGCCTCTGGAAGAGAATTGCCGCCAATCCTATCACGACTGCAGCACGGTATCGCCCCAGTTCGAGACGGCCCAGCGCGGATTGTCGGAGACGTTGAGCACGGTGTCGCGCGCGACGGTGATAAAGCCCCATTCCGCGACGTTGATCAGCGGCAGATCGGCGACGACGAGCTGCTGGAACTTGCGGTAGAGATCGGTGCGGGCCGCCGTATCGACAGTCTCGGAGGCCTGTTTGATGATCTTGTCGAGCTCCGGATTGACGTAGCCGCCCTGGTTGGAGAAGGGCACGCCAGCAGGAGTGCCGGATTGAACGAGAATGGTGGTGGAGATTGCCGGATCGCCGCGGAAAACCGGCGGGCCGACCGCGAGATCGAAATCGTGGTCGGTATAAACAGCCTTCTGATGCGCGGCCGCATCGGCATTGACGATCTCCGCATCGATGCCGATCACGGCGAGCGCCTGGCGAAGATAGTCGCCGAACTGCCGCGTCTCGTTGAAATAGGGCGCGGGGCGCAGCTTCAGCTTGAAGCGGTTGCCGTCCGCGCCTTGCTTGTACCCTGCCTTGTCGAGAATATCGTTGGCCGCAGCAGGGTCGAATTCATAGGCCGCTACATCTGAGGTATAGAACTCCGGCGCGTTCTTCGGCACCGGACCGGTCGAAGCCGCAGCGTAGCCGAGGAAAATCGTGTCGACCACGAATTTCTTGTCGATCGCCTGCGCGATCGCCTGGCGGACCCGGAGGTCGGCGAGCTCCTTGCGGCGGTGATTGATCTCGACGACGAGCTGGTAGGTCAAGGCCTCATAACCCTTGGAGATCACTTTGATGCCCTCGACCTTGGAGATGCGGTCGAGATCGGCGAGCGGCACCGCCGAGAAGGCGGCAAGCTGGATTTCGTCGGCTTCGAGTGCCGCGCCCGCCGACGCGCGGTCGGGCAGCACGCGGAAGACGATCTCGTCGAGCTTCGGCTGATCCTTGCCCCAGTAATTCTCATTGCGCGCCAGCCGGTAATATTCGCCGGGCTTGTATTCGGCGAAGGTAAAGGGGCCGGTGCCGACGAGCGTGTTGTTGGCCGGATTGGTGGCGATATCGCTGCCGTCGAAGATGTGCTTGGCGACGACGCTGGTGACGACGGGCAGGGCATTGCGGATGAGCTGGAACGGCGTCGGCTTGGAGAAGCGGAAGACGGCAGTGTAATCGTCGGGGGTATCGACGGCTTCGAGATTGGCAAAGACCAGGCGGCCGAGATTCTGCAGCGGCTTCCAGATATTGAGGGCGGAAAAGGCGACATCGACCGAGGTGAACGGCTTGCCGTCGTGCCAGGTGACGCCGTCGCGCAGCTTGAAAGTGACGGAGAGGCCGTCGGGCGAGCCCTCCCAGGAGGTGGCAAGACGCGGCGCAAGCCCGTCCTTGCCGTCGAACGAGGCTTCGGCCAACGGTTCGATCACCTTGCTGGCGATGAAGAAAACGCCGTTCGAGGCGACGATGGCGGGATTGAGGTTTTTCGGCTCAGAATCGGAAGCTACGACCAGTCGACCACCCTTTGGCACATCCTGAGCAAGAGCTTGCCTGGCCAGCGCCGTCGAAGCGAGGAGCAGGGCGGTGCCCTTCATCAGTGTGCGCCGCGAGATAGATGGTACGGTCATGACCCCTCCTGATCGATCGAATTCCGAGCGCCCATATTCAGGGCGAAATATCGATTGTCATAGAGGTTAGACTCTAAACCTCGGACATCGCGAGACATTTTTTGTCACCCAGCCATTATTCGTTCAACCATTGGCCGCAAAACGGGTGGGCTCTTTGAAGAGATCGCGATAGGCCGCACCCGGATGCGGGGCGACGAGACGCGGCCCGGCGCCCCCAAGCTTTTCACGCAGCGTTCCCTTGGCATATTCCGTCTTGTAGACGCCGCGTTTCTGCAATTCCGGCACCAGCAGATCGACCGCATCCTCGAAACTCTCGGGCGTCACGGCATAGGCAAGGTTGAAGCCGTCGACATCGGTGTCTTCGACCCATTCCTGCATCAGATCGGCGACGGTCTGCGGCGAGCCGACGAAAACCGGGCCAAACCCGCCGACGCCGACCCAGTCGGCCATTTCGCGCACCGTCCATTCCTTGGTCGGATCGATGGTCGTGAAGGTCTCCACGGCCGATTGCACGGCATTGGTATGACGGTGGCGCAGCACCTCGTCCGGGCCGAACTGACCGAAATCGATGCCGGTCCAGCCGGAGATCAGCGTCAGTGCACCCTCGAAAGAGGCGTATTTGCGGTATTCCTTGAACTTGCGCTGTGCCTCCGCATCCGTCTCGCCGAGAACAACGGTCTGCAGGTTGAAGGCGAGGATTTCCCGCGGGTTGCGGCCGGCGCGCTCGGCGGCCTCGCGAACATTGGCGACGTAACGTTTCAGCACGGCCTTTGACGGCGAGGCGACGAAGATGCATTCGGCATGGGCGCCGGCGAAATCCTTGCCGCGGCTGGAGGCGCCGGCCTGGTAGAGCACCGGCGTACGTTGCGGCGACGGCTCGCTCAAATGGATGCCGGGCACGTTGAAATGTCTGCCGGAATGACCGATCGGATGAACCTTGTCGGGGTGAGTGAAGATGCCGGCTTCCCGGTCGCGGACGACGGCGCCATCCTCCCAGCTGCCCTCCCAGAGCTTGTAGCAGACCTCGAGATATTCTTCGGCGAGATCGTAGCGGTCGTCATGCTTCGTCTGCGCCGGCTGGCCGATATTCAGCGCACCGCTGTTGAGATAGGAGGTGACGATATTCCAGCCGACGCGCCCCTTGGTCAGGTGGTCGAGCGTCGAGATGCGGCGTGCGAAGGTATAGGGATGCTCGAAGGAGAGCGATGCCGTCAGGCCGAAACCGAGATGCTCGGTCGCATAGGCCATGGTCGGGATGAGCTGCAGCGGATCGTTGACCGGCACCTGCGCCGAATGGCGAAGGGCCGCATCGACATTGCCGTTCAGCACATCGTAGACGCCGAGCACGTCGGCGATGAACAGCCCGTCGAACTTGCCGCGTTCCAGCGTCTTTGCCAGATGCACCCAGTAGTCGAGATCCTTGTAGGTCCAGGACTTGTCGCGCGGATGGCGCCAGAGCCCCGGCGACTGGTGTCCGACGCAATTCATGTCGAAGGCGTTCAGCCTGATTTGGCGGGTCATGTCTTTCTTCCTTGGAATTTAAGGATTGCTGCGGCCGAGGCCGTAGGTCAGGGCCAAAGCTCCGACGAGCACGGCGCCCTTGACGAAATCCTGGGTGTAGTAGGGGGCGTTCAGCATGGTGAGGCCGTTCAGGAGCACGCCGACGAAGACGGCGCCGGCGATGGTGCCGAGCACGTTCGGACGGCGCAGATTGAGAACGGCAAAGCCGATCAGCGCGGCGGCGACCGAATCCATCAGCAGCGAGCCACCGGAGGAAATGTCGCCGCGCCCGACACGGGCGGCAATGACGATGCCGCCGAGCGAGGCCAGCGTGCCCGACAGGACATAGGCGAGGGTCTTCAGCCTGACGGTCGAGGCGCCGGCAAGCCGGGCGGCGACCTCGTTGCCGCCGGTCGCAAACAGCAGCCGGCCGATGCGGGTGCGTTCGGTGAGCACGAAGAGCGCAACGGCGACCGTCGCCATCAGCACCACGGAAACGGGAAGGGTGCCGAGGATGCTGTAGCGGCCGATCAGCAGGAAGGCCGGGTCATAGGCCCCGGTCGCCTTCGTGCCGTCGGGCAAGGTGAGGCCTGCTGAAATCGACCGGCCGGCCGTCGGGATCAGCTGCAGGCCGGAAAGCAGGAACATCATCGCCAGCGTCGCCAAGAGATCGGGCACTCTCAAGCGCACGATGAGGAAGGCGTTGACGAGCCCGACCAGGGCGCCGAAGGCCAGCACCAGCGGCACCGTCGTGTAGACGTCGAACTGCCAGACGATCATCGCGTAGCTTGCCGCCATGACGCTTGATGCGGCGACTGCGCCGATCGACAGGTCGAAGCCGCCGACAGCAAGGGTGACAGTGACGCCGGCCCCAAGGATGGCGACCACGGACACCGCCTGCAGGATGCTCATCAGATTGGCGATATTGATGAAGGCGGGCTCGGCGATGGTGAAGCCGACGACGAGAGCCGCAAGCAGAATGAACACAGCGCCCGCCCGCAGCAAGGCCCCGAGAGCAGCGAGGCGGCCGCTCTCGGCTTCGGGCGGCGTCTTTGCCCGCGTGCGTGCCTGGGCAAGAGTGTCGTTGTCGATCGTCGTCATGCGGAAATTCCCTGAATGGCGGAAAGAGCGGCAAAGCCGCCTGCAGCGGGTTCCAACACATGGCGGTCGATGACCATGATGCGGTCGGCCACCTCGTAGGCTTCCTCCGGATCGGAGGTCGCGATCAGCGTCGCCCGGTCGGTGCGGGAACGGATTGCCCGGATGATGTCATGGCGGGCGCCAACATCGACGCCCTGGAACGGTTCGTCGAGCAGCAGCAGCCGGCTTGGTTCCGCCTCCCAGCGGGCGATCACCGCCTTCTGCTGGTTGCCGCCGGACAGCGACCAGATCGAAGCGAGCGGGCCGGCGGCCTTGATGCCGAAACGGGCAATCGCCTGCTCGGCCTCGCGCCGCTCCCGTCCGCCGAGGAGAAAACCGTGGGGATACCATTTGCCGAGATGCGGCAGGCTGATCGTCGCCGACAGCGAATGGCCGGGCCATGCCGGCGGCATCAGCGAGGAACGATGCCGGTCTTCGGCCGCCATTGCGACACCCGCAGCGATCGCCTCGGCCGGGTTTTTCGGCCGGTAGGGACGACCATCGAGAAACATCGCGCCACGGCGAAGCGCCGTCACGCCGAAGATCGCCTGCAGCAGCCGGCTCTTGCCGGCGCCGAGCACGCCGGTCACAGCCACCACCTCGCCTTCGTGCAATGACAGATCGAAGGTCGCACTTTCGGGCAGCAGGCTGATATCGCGCATTTCGAAAATCGCAGGTCCGGTCGCCGGCCGGGCATCCGGCCGGGCCGCATCCAGCCTGCGGCCGATCATCGTCTCGATGGCGGCCGAAAAATCGATCGGCCGCGCGAAGGTGCCGACGACACGGCCGCCGCGCATGACGAGCGCGCGGTCGGCGATGGCTTCGAGATCGGCTGTGCGATGGGAGATATAGAGGATTGCCAGGCCCCGCTCGCGAAGCCTGAGCAGAATATCGAAGAGGCGGCGGCTTTCCTCTCCGGAAAGGCTCGCCGTCGGCTCGTCGAGGATGAGGAGGTCGGCGCGGTTGGCAAGCGCCCGGGCGATCGCCACGAGTTGCCGGTCGGCGCTGGTGAGTTCGCCGAAATCACGATCGAGCGACAGGCTGAAACCGGCAGAATCGAGCATGGCCTGTGCGGCACGGCGAATGCCAGCACGCGAGACGAAGAAGGGCGTGCTGCGATCGGCGAACCGGTTGAGAAGCAGGGCATCGGCGACGGTCAGTCCGGCGGTGCCGACCAGATCGGTCGACTGATGCACGGTGACGACACCGGCTTTTGCCGCTTCGGCCGGACTGCGCGGCGCAAAGGGGCGGCCGTCGAAACTGACCATGCCGCCATCGGCCGCAAGCACGCCGGACAGGATCTTGACCAGCGTCGATTTGCCCGCGCCGTTGGCCCCCATCAGCGCCACGATCTCGCCACGCTCCATCGAAAGAGCAGCACCGGCAAGCGCCCGTGTCGAGCCGAAGCTGCGGGTGATGTTTTCAATCTGAAGAAGCGGCATCGATCATGTCCGGGGCTGCATTTGTATCAGGAGTGTGCCCTCTCCGGGCGGTCGAACTCCAGGCACGCCTTTCCCTTGCGAACTGTCTGCGGGAAACAAAGAATCTCCCGCAGCCGGTAAAATCGGATCATTTAATCTACTAAAAACATAGAGATTATATCTAAATAATCCGACACGTCGCTGGGGCTGCCGGTCCTGTCAGACGACGCACCTCATTGCTAAAGGAATACGACGATGAAATCCCTCGCACGGCTTGCACTGTCTGCCGCCGTCATTCCCTTCATCTTCATTCAAGGGGCAAGTGCCGACGGCCTGTCCGGTGCGCCGGCTCCCTTCGACAAGGGTGGCGTGAAGGTGGCGCTGATCAGCTACATCTCGGCCGGTGATTTCTTCCAGGCCTATCAGGCCGGTGCCGAGGCCCAGGCCAAGGCGCTGGATATCGACCTGCGTGTCTTCCCCGGCCGGCAGGACGCTGCCGAGCAGCGGGAGCAGATCCTGCAGGCGATCAATCTCGGCGTCTCCGGCATCGTCATCGACCATGGCCTGCCGGAATCGCTCGGCGATGTCGTCCAGCAGGCGCTCGACAAGGGCATCAAGGTCGTGGCCTTCGACGTCAACCTCAACAATCCGAAGATCCCGCAGGTGGAGCAGAGCGACCACGAACTCGCGTCATTGGCCCTCGAACAGGCGGTGAAGGACAACGGCAAGGACTTCAAAGCCGGCTATGTCTATGTCGCTGGCTTTGCGCCGCTCGACCGCCGCAACGAAGTCTGGGACAAGTTCAAGTCCGAAAATACCGGCGTGGTCGAAAAGGCTCGCTTCGGCAATGTCAGCGATACGACGGCGACCTCGACCGCCGACCAGGCGAAGGCCGCGCTCACCGCCAATCCCGATATTTCAGTCGTCTTTGCCCCCTATGACGAATTCGCCCGCGGCGTGAAGCTCGCCGCCAACGATCTCGGCATATCGAAAAAGCTCAAGATCTATTCGGCCGATGTCTCGACGGCCGACATCCAGGAAATCACCGAAGAAGGCAGCCCGTGGGTCGCGACCGTCGCGACCAATCCGGCCGTGGTCGGCGCCGTCTCCATCCGCGCCGCCGCCCTCGAAATCGCCGGCCAGACCGTTCCTCGCCAGATCACGGTCAAACCGACGCTTCTGACGCAGGAGAGCCTGCGCGCCGCCGGCGTCAAGACGATCGAGGAACTGGCCGCCAAGATCCCCGCCTTCAGCACGAGCGATGCGGCGACCGCCAGCTGGATCCCGGACAAGCTGTTCTGAGGCTTTTCATCCTCGATCTTTCCGGCGGGAGCGTTCGGTTCCCGCCGGATCATCTTTTGAAGATTTGGAGTTCCGCCATGAGCCAATCCAATGTGATCTTCGCGGCCAGTCGCAACCCGACACGCGAAGACCTCTTTGCCCGCGCCGAGGAAATCTCGGCCGACCTTTCCCGGCGCGCCGCCGATCTCGATCGCGAAGGCCGCCCCCCGCTTGCCGAGATCATCAAACTGAAGAATGCCGGCCTGCTCAACGCGCTGCATCCGACCCAGATCGGCGGCGGCGGTCTCGATTGGGTCGACGGGCTGAAGCTCGTGCGCATTCTGGCCCGCGGCGAAAGCTCGATCGGCCAACTGCTCGGCTATCACTATGTCAACAGCCAATATATTTATTGGGCGCTCGAACCCGCGCGCGCCCATGCGCTGGGCAGCGAGACTGTCGCCAGGAACCTTTACTGGGGGGCGGCGGTCAATCCACGCGATCCCGGATTGGTGCTGACCCGCCGCGGCAACGGCTATGTGCTGAACGGCCGCAAATCCTTCTCCACGGCGGCACGGGTCTCCGACTATATCAATGCCAATGCGGCTCTCGACGACAAGATCGCCGGCTTCGCCGTGCCGACCAATCGGCCGGGCTACGTCGCCCATGATGACTGGGACAATATCGGCCAACGCCTGTCCGACAGCGGCAGCGTCGAGTTCCACGATTTCCCGGTCTACGAGGAGGATTTCGTCGGCGTTCCCGCCGCGCCCGATGCCGCCGCACCGGTGCTTTCAACCTTCAACACGCCATTCATCCAGCTGGTCTTCGTCAATTTTTATCTCGGCACGGCCGAAGGCGCGCTGCAAGCGGCTGTCGATTATGTCAGAACCACCACCAGGCCGTGGATCACCTCAGGCGTCGAGCGCGCCGCCGACGATCCCTATATCCTTGAGCGCGTCGGCGAATTCACCGCCACACTGAAGGCTTCGGCAGCGCTTGCCGACAACGCGGCATCAGCCGTGCAGGCCGGCCTTGCCCGCGGCCGCGATGTGACGGCGCGCGAGCGCGGCGAGGCGGCGGCGGAAGCCTATGCCGCCAAGGTCCACGCCACCCATGCCTCGCTGGACATCACCTCGCGCGTCTTCGAGCTGACCGGTGCGCGCTCGACGGCTGACAAACACCGCTTCGATCGGTTCTGGCGCAATGTCCGCACCCACACGCTGCACGACCCGGTCTTCTACAAGGCAAGGGAAGTCGGCGAATTCGTGCTGAACGACCGGATCCCGGAGGTCAGCCTCTACAGCTGAGGCGGTGATGCCCGCCACCGGAAGCAAAACCCACCGCCGCGGTGGGTCAGCTTGTGACAACCTCTCCTCCGTCATGCTCGGCCTTGTGCCGAGCATTTAACCACGGCAATTTACTGACAATAAATGTTTATTTTTCAGATGCTTAGTTAGAGCTGCGCAGATCCTCGGCACAAGGCCGAGGACGAGGTCACAGGGTTTCGCCGTGGTTTTGAGAAACGGCTGAAACTTCAGAGCGCGCCGTTCTTCGGCGGCGTCACGCCGTTCAGATGATAGTTGCCGACAACGTGGTACTTCCAGCGTACCGGGTCGTGCAGCGTATGGGTGCGGGCATTGCGCCAGTGGCGGTCGAGATTGAGGCCGATCTGCACCGACGAGGTTCCGGCGAGCTCGAAGAGCGTATTCGAAGCCTCGAGCGCCACCTCAGTCGTCAGCACCTTGGCGGCGGCGACCGCAAGCGTGGCCTCGATCACCTTTTGCTCCGTCGTCTCGACCTGGGCGGCGTCCACCTTGTGGCCAGCGCGTTCGACAAGGGCGGTTGCTGCTTCCAGCCGAATGGCGATCTGGCCGACCTTGGCGACCGTCAGCGGATCGTCGGAGGCGCGGTCGAGGCCGCTATCCATCCAGGGGCGCGATTTCGTCCTGACGAACTCGAGCGTTTCTGCAAAAGCGGCGCGTGCGATGCCGAGATCGATACCGGCATGGATGATCTGGCCGACCGAGCCGATCGTCGTCGGCCGCTCGAAGCCCTTGTGATGAAAGACCACGGAATCGGCGCTGACATAGACATTGTCGAGGATCGTCGTGCCGCTGCCGGTGGTGCGCTGGCCAAAACCGTCCCAGTCGTCGATGATCTCGACGCCTTCGGTTCCCTTCGGCACGAAAGCCATGGTCAGCCGCTCCTCGGGATCGAGCGCGAAGACGGTGATCCAATCGGCGAAGAGAACGCCGGTGGAATAGAATTTGCGGCCGGTGATCCGGTAACCCGGGCCATCGCGGGTGATGCGGGTGTTGTAATGGCCGACCGTCTTCGTGCCGCGCTCGGAAAGCGCGTTACCGAAACGGTCACCGGCCAGAACGCGGCCGAAGAAATAGCGCTGCTGCTCCTCGCTGCCGTCGGTTCTGAGCGCTTCGAGAATATAGAAATGATTTTGCGGGATCTGGCCGATCGAACCGTCGGCCTGCGCCAGGATCGCAGTGATCTCGGCAAGCACGGCATTGGACACGTCGAGCCCGCCATATTGCGAAGGCACGGTGATCGCCAGAAGTCCGGACTGCGCGAGGAGGTCGAGCTCCCCGAAAGGCAGGATCCGGTCGGCGTCACGCTCGGCGGCGCGCGCGGCAAATTGCGCCGCCAGCCTGCGGGCGGTGGCGATCGCCTCCTCCTCGCTGTCGATACGAGCGGCCACGGGCCGGATCTGGTCTGTTTGCCTCAACACGCTGTTCATCGATGCCTCCAATTCTGAGGATGCTATCGGTGAAAGAAATCGCACGCCGAGATAAGAGTACAAATTCTATAGATGTGATAGAAAATAAAAAGTGTTTGCTTATCAGCCCCCGGCGGTCACGCCTCGGCTCAATCGAGCGATGCGAGATCACGCTTGCCGTGAAGGACGCGCACAATATTGACGGTTCGGACAGGTCTCTCGTCCGTATCCGGAATGGTCTCATAGAGCATAATAAACGGCGCTTCGACCAACATGCGCGCCCCGGGCCGGATTTCAGGTCGGCGTCTACCGATACGCGGCTGCTCGATCAGCAGCTTCGCCTTCCGCTCAAAACTATCGAAAAGCCGTTCGGCCGCCTGTGGTTGTTCCAGACCGACCTGCACATAAATATCACGAACGTCGGCCAGTGCCTGGGGCAGCCAAACGAGATCAACGGGCATTGTTGAGGGCAGCGCTCAGTTCCTGACGAGCCTCTTCGCGGAGCTTATCGAAATCGACCCGCACGGGATCGCCGCTAGCCTTGCCTTCGTCCCAAAGCTCCCGCAAGCGTTTGGCATCAGCCTGGCGGGCTTCCCATTTGGCCTCCCAGTCGCGGACGGCTTCGCGGACGATTTCACTTGTAGTAGCGTAGGCGCCGGTCTTGACCACGTCGCGAAGCAGGGCGGCCTGATGCGTCGTAACGGCTACGCTCACTTTCTCGACATTCGGCATTTTTGGCCTCCTCGGTCTGGTGGTAGTAAAGTTTACTACTATCCTGCCGCTCTGCCAACCATCCCGGCCTCGATTCCATCTCCGCGGTTTCCTGCCAAAGTCGTCGACCGCCCAGCACCGTGCTGACAAAAGGCCACCAAGCCTGCAGCTCAGACCATAGCTCCGACCTGAAACGCGTCGCTTTCACCCGGCGTCAACTCAAGCGGCCAGATGATGTTGCAGGCCTCATCAGGATAGACCTCCCGATAGGCCGGCATGTTGGCGAGAAGCATCCGGCCGAGCGCGGCGCCGAGGTCGTAGAGCGACATGCGAAAGCAGCTGAGCGACGGTTGCAGGAACTGCGCCCGCGGAGCGTCGCGGAAGCCGATCACCGCAAGGTCGCGGCCGGGTATGACGCCCGATTCCATCAGGCGGCGGTAAAGGCCGATTGCCATCAGCTCGTAGATCAGGATCACCGCCGTCGGCCGCTCTTCAAGCAGCAGCAGCTCATGCGCCGCCTGATAACCGCCCTGTTCGCTCGACCTGACGCGGATGACGAGCGACGGGTCGAAGGCGATATCGTGGCGTTCGAGCGCGCGGCGATAACTGTCGAGAAAGACGTAGCCGAGGTTGACCTCGCTCGATGGCGCGGTGATCGCGATCCGGCGATGGCCGCGCGCGATCAGCCGCTCGACGGCACGGTCGGCCACGCCCTCGAAATCGAGATCGATCCAGGGGGAATTGCTGGCCGAAACACTGCGGCCGACGGCAACGAAGGGGATCTTTGCCCGCGACAGAAGATCGATGCGCCGGTCGATGCGCTGCGTGTTCGAGATGATCATCGCATCGACGATGCGTCGCGCCACCATGCGCTTCAGATATTCGTGCGGGTCCTCGTCGCTCGGGCAGGGCAGCATGATCAGGTCGAGTTTGTGGCGGGCAAAGACGCTCTGCAGGCCGCTGATGACGCCGAGAAAGAAGTTGTCGGCATTTTCGACCGCCTCGGCGCTGGATTCAATCATCAAGCCGATGACCTTCGTCTCGCCCTGCCTCAGGCTCCGTCCCGATTGATTGGCGACGTAGCCGAGTTCCTCGGCTGCGGCCAGCACGCGGCGCCGCGTTTCGTCGTTGACATCAGGCTTGCCGTTCAGCGCCCGAGAGACCGTGCCGATCGAAATATCCAACTGCTCGGCAAGCTGGCGGATCCCCTTCATCGCTGTTGATTTTCCCCGATCTGCAATTTCGCATTTGGCGTCTATTGACATCGCAAAATGTTTCCGCCACCATTCGTAAACGTTTACGGAGTGCGTGTCACGAGGAGAGTTGGCGCCATTCCCTGGAGGAAATCGTGAAATTCAGTGCCATTCTGTGCGGGTGCGGAGCTATGTCCAAAGGTTGGTTGCGCGCCATCGCTTCCAACCCTCAACTCGCCGAGTCTATCGCCGTCGTCGGCCTCGTCGACCTGAACCGGGAGACGGCGGAAAAGCTCGCCGCCGAGTTCGGTCTGGAAGGCGCCGCCATCGGCTCTGACCTGTCCGAAGTCATCGCTGCCACCAAGGCCGATCTGGTCTTTGACATCGTCATTCCGGCCGCGCGCTACGACGTTGTTTCGACGGCGCTGAAGGCCGGCTGCCATGTGCTGAGCGAAAAGCCGATGGCCGCCTCGCTCGCAGAAGGGGCCGCGCTGATCGATCTCGCCACCGAGACCGGCCGCATCCATGCCGTCATCCAGAACCGCCGTTTCATCTCGGGGATCCGGCGCCTGCGCCGTTTCGTCGACAGCGGCGCGATCGGCGAACTCACCGGCATCCATTGCGACTTTTTCCTCGCGCCGCATTTCGGCGGCTTCCGCGAAGACATGGACAATGTGCTGCTTCTCGACATGGCGATCCACACCTTCGATGCCGCCCGCTACGTCGCGGATAAAAAGCCGCTCGCCGTCTATTGCGTCGAGCGCAATCCGAAGGGTTCATGGTACCGGCACGGCGCGTCGGCGAACGCGATATTCGAATTTTCCGACGACATCGTGTTCACCTATCGCGGCTCCTGGTGTGCCGAAGGCGAGCGCACCAGCTGGGAAAGCCAGTGGCGGCTCGTCGGCTCGAAGGGAATGCTGACCTGGGACGGCGAGGAGAGCTTCAAAGCGGCCGTCGCGGGGCAAGAGCCCGGCCTCTTGCACGGCTTTGTTTCCGTAAACGTTCCCGGTCCGGAGCACGACGAGGAAACCCACGGCCACGCCAGCGTCATTGCCGATTTCATCGCGGCAATCCGCACCGGCAAGCAGCCCGAGACCGTCAATTCCGACAATATCAGAAGCCTTGCCATGGTCTTCGGCGCGATCGAAAGCGCCAAGACCGGCCGGCGCATCGAAATTTCAGCATAGGATGAGTGACGTGAGCAACCCTGCAAAATCCATTCGCATCGGCACCATGGTCAGCGGCAACAAGGGCGATGCCGCCGCGCGCATCGGCCAGATCGCCGACCTCGGCTTCGAGAGCTTCGAACCCTTCTTCTGGCAGACGACGAAGGGCCAGAACCTCGCCGAACTCGGCAAACGCTGCCTCGATGCGATCGGCGACCGCGACATCACCATCTCGACGCTCGGCATGTTCGGCAATCCACTGGAAGAAGACGCGATCGACCTGGAGACGCTGCAGGGTTGGAAGGACTGCATCGACAACGCCCATCACTTCGGCGCCACCTGCGTCGCCGGCTTCACCGGCCGCATTCGCGGCAAGCCGCTGACCGACAGTCTGCCGCGCTACAGAGAGATCTGGAGCGAGCTCGCCAAGCGCGCCGCCGACAAGGGCATCAGGATCGCCTTCGAGAATTGTGCCATGGACGGCAATTGGGCAAGCGGCGATTGGAACATCGCGCATAATCCCGATGCCTGGGAACTGATGTTCAACGAGACGCCGGATGATCATATCGGGCTGGAGTGGGAACCGTGCCATCAGATGGTCTATCTGATCGACCCCATGCCGCAGATCCGCAAATGGGCGCACAAGATCTTCCACGTTCACGGCAAGGACGCGACCATCCGCTGGGAGGTCATCAAGGAACACGGTATCTTCGGCAAGGAGAAATTCGTCTTCATGCGCACGCCGGGCTTTGGCGACAGCAACTGGACCGACATCATTTCCGAACTGCGCCTTGCCGGCTGGTCGGGTTCGATCGACATCGAAGGCTGGCACGATCCGGTCTATCGCGACGAACTCGAAATGACTGGTCAGATTCACGGGCTCAACTATCTGAAGAAATGCCGGGGCGGAGATTTCGTTGTTGATCCCTGATCGACGCCTAAGGTGGGGCGCCGCCGGCTGGGAGGCCTGGCGGGGCACCACGACTGACTAACTTGGTCTTTTCGCGGCGCAGCCGCTTCTTTGGGAGGAAAGCATGAAAAGAATTGCAAGACTTGCGCTGGCACTCGGCACGGCGATGCTGATGACATCGATCGGCCATGCCGAGCAGAAGACCTTCAAGATCTGGTGGTTCGAGGAGCCGACCACGGCTCAGGGCATTGTCTGGAAGAAAGCGCTCGAGGAGTTCAAGACGAAACATCCGGACGTTACCGTCAGCTTCGAGCAGAAGACCTTTCAGCAATTGCAGGCCTCAGGCGGCATGATCCTCAATTCCGATCAGGCCCCCGACGTGCTCGAGTACAACAAGGGCAATGCGACCGCTGGCCTGGTTGCAAGCCAGGGATTGCTGACCAATCTGGATGCCTATGTGAAGAAGGAAGGCTGGGACAAGATCCTTAACGAAGGCGATTTTGTCCTAAGCCGTTATGACGAAAAGGGCATCTATGGCTCCGGCCCCGTCTGGGGCGTCTCGGTCTTCGGCGAATATGTTTCGTGCTTCTACAATATCGACATGTTCGAAAAGGCAGGCCTCAAGCCGCCGACGACGCTCGAAGAGTGGGTCGCCAGCATGGAAGCCTTCAAGCAGAAGGGTCTCACACCTCTCGCGCTCGGCGCCATCGACACCAGTGGCCAGCACTTGCTTGCCTCTCTCGCCTATACCAAGGCTGATGACGCCTGGGTCCAGAATTATCAGGGTTTGAAGGCCCCCCTCGACGGCGCGCCCTACCTCTATGCGGCGCAGACATTGGTCGACTGGGTCGGCAAGGGCTACATCAACAAAGACTCCACGGGCATGAAGGACACGGACGCGGCTCTGCTCTTTACCTCCGGCAAGGCGCCGATGTACGTCTCGGGCACGTGGAATCTCGGCACTTTCGCCTCGACCATCAAGGACTTCAAGTGGGGTCAGTTCGTCATTCCGACGCCGAAATATTCGGTCGGCTCGACAGGCAATCTCTGGGTCGTTCCCAAGGGTAGCCAGAATCCCGATCTCGCCGCCGAGTGGATCAGCCTGACCTTGTCGCCGAAATACCAAGCTGAACTCGGCAATGCCGGCGGCGTGCCGATCGCCGCTGATCTTTCCGCCATCACCAACCCCATCGGCAAGAACGCCGCAGCTGTTTTCAAGCAGATCTCTGACAAAAATGGCCTCGGTTTCTATCCTGACTGGCCGGTCCCCGGCTACTACGACGTGCTCAATCAGAAAGACACCGGTCTCTTCCAGGGCAGTCTGACCGCGGAGCAGTTCGTCGAACAGATCAAGCAGGTTTACGACGACGCGCAGGAAAATCAGTAGCGCGACCTTGAACGCTGGGCTGCGCCTCTGGCGCAGCCCATTCTGCGAGGCTGAAGGAAGAATGATATGGCCATATCCAGCCAGCGATCGAGCGACGCTTCACGAAGCTATAGCCTCTACCTCATCCCAGGGGCGATCGGCTTCATCCTGATCGTACTCATACCGCAGCTTGCTAATCTCGGGCTGAGCTTCACGGCATGGAAAGGCGTTGGCACGCCGCGACCGGTCGGCCTGCAGAACTATCATCGCCTGCTTACGGACGATCAATTCTGGGGATCGATGTATCACACGCTGCTGTTCATCGTCTCGATGACCGTGATACCGGTGTGCATCGGCCTGGTGCTGGCCGCTTTGCTGTTCGACTATGTCAGGGATCAATTCGGGGAATGGGTCTCAAGCTTCTTCAGGGCCGGCTTTTACTTGCCGCAGATTCTGCCCGTAACGGTCGCGGGCGTGCTCTGGGGCTGGATTCTCAATCCCGTCGGCGTCATCAACATCACGCTAAAGGCCGTCGGCCTCGATAATCTCGCCCAGAACTGGATCGGCGATGCGACATACGCGCTTGCTGCCGTTTCGCTCGTCATTGTCTGGATACAGGTCGGCTATTGCTTGGTGGTTTTCATGGCCGGTCTTTCGCGCATCGACCCTTCTCTCTACGAGGCTGCCGAGCTCGATGGGGCAAACTGGTGGAGCCGGCTGGTGACGATCACCATTCCGCTTCTGGCGCCGGAGATTTTCGTCGTTGTGCTGACCACGCTGATCGCAGCGCTTAAAGTCTTTGCGCCAATCTTTGTCATCACTGCCGGCGGCCCCGACAATTCCACCCTCGTGCCATCCTATCTGACTTACTACCACTTCTTCACAACACAGCGCGTCGGCTACGCCGCGGCCATCGCGGTCGTGCAAACGACTCTGACGATCGCTTTGGCCGTGATTTTCCTACGCTTCCAGAGCCAGCAGGAGGCGAAGGAGTAGATCATGGCTTACTCAGTTCTCAGCGACGGTACGACCAAGGCAAAAGCGACGGCGCCAGCAGATCGCGCGCGGCGCGATCCCATGCGGTGGGTGGTGCTGGCCATCCTTATTCTACTCCTCGCCTTTACGCTCTTTCCCTTTTTCCTTGCTCTGCTCAACGCCGTCAAGGCGAGCGCCGAATACGCAGCCGGTGGACCGCTTTCGATTCCTCGGTCGATCGATCTCACGGCGATCGAGAAATTCTGGACGGTGTCTGATTTCGGCCGCAAGCTGCTCAACAGCGTGGTGATCAGTCTCGCTGTGTCGGTGTTGGGGGTACTCATAAGCCTATTCAACGCCTATGCGATTGGGGTCGGCAAAGTGCCGGGTTCGCGCGTGATCCTGGTGGTCTTTCTTCTCGGCATCATGGTGCCGCAGGAGTCGATCATTTACCCGCTTTACTACATGGCGAAAGCGAGCGGCCTCTACGATACGCAGCTTTCCGTGATCATCATTTTCGCGGTCCTGCAAAGCGCTTTCGGGACTTACCTGCTCTCGACCGTGCTGAGTACCTTTCCCAAGGAAATCCTCGAAGCGGCGGAGATGGACGGCTCGACCCACTGGAAAACGTTGTGGTTCGTCGTCGTCCCGATGCTGAGGCCGACGCTGATGGTCCTGGGAACCTTCTTTTTCATCTGGACTTGGAACGAATTCCTGATCCCGCTCGTCATGCTGGTGTCCAACAACAACCAGACGGTCTCGGTCGCCATGGGCCTCACCCGCGGTCAGAACATGTCGGACCCGGTGCTGCAGGCCTCGGCGGCTTTCCTGGGCATCATACCGACCGTGATCTTCTTCCTGATCTTCCAGCGCACGCTAACGCGCGGCATCGCCGCTGGAGCAGTCAAATGATGACGTCTTTCACCCTTGACCATCCCATCGGTCCCGGTTGGGGACCAGCAAGGTTTTCAGCATGAGCCAGGACATCCAAATCGAACTCTTGGGCGTCGAGAAGCACTATGGCGCCTTTCACGCGCTTAAGAACGTCAACCTTTCAATTCCCAAGGGCACGTTCGTGGCGCTGGTCGGTCCATCCGGATGCGGCAAGTCCACGTTGCTCCGTTCGCTTGCCGGGCTGGAAAAAATTACCGGCGGCACGCTGAAAATTGCCGGCGAGGTGATGAACGACGTGCCGCCGCGGGCACGCGATATCGCCATGGTTTTTCAGAGTTACGCCCTCTATCCACATATGACGGTGGAACAGAACCTGACCTATTCGCTGAAAATGCACGGCGTCCCTGAAGCTGAGGCAAAGCAGAAAGCCGAGGAAGTCGCTGTCATCACCGGTCTTTCCCGCTTGCTCGACCGTTATCCCCGCCAGCTTTCCGGGGGCCAACGGCAGCGCGTCGCCATGGGCCGCGCCATTATCCGCAACCCCCAGGCCTTCCTGTTCGACGAGCCGCTTTCCAACCTTGATGCCGCGCTGCGTGTGTCGATGCGCAAGGAAATCCGCGCCCTGCACGACCGGCTGGGCGCCACTTTCGTCTACGTCACGCACGACCAGGTCGAGGCGATGACGATGGCTGATCACGTGGTTGTCATGCGCGACGGCATCATCGAACAGCAGGGTGCGCCGCTGGACCTTTACGACCGGCCGGCCAACCGCTTCGTCGCCGGTTTCATCGGATCGCCGGCGATGAATTTCATTCCGGCGATCGCCGCCGAAGACGGTAAGAACCTGATTCTGGATTTTGGCGCGGTGAAGCCGCGGCTTGCGATCGCACGCACCGTCGAACCGGGGCGCCAACTCATCGTCGGCATTCGCCCGGAGCACATCGAGGTGCTTGCACCCGGGCAGGGCAGCTTCGATGTGCCGATCGCCTTCGTCGAATCGACGGGCTCCTCGACCTTCATCGTCGCGGCGACGCAGCCGGAACTGACCATCGTCGAGACCCGGCGTGACAAGGTCAGGCCAGGGGAGATGATCGGGCTTTCGGTCGACCCGGCCCAGGTCCATCTCTTTGACGCATCGACCGAGCGCCTGATATAAGACCCGTCAGGCGCGGGCGGCTTCATAAAACCATCATCGGTCTCTGCGAAGGGAGTGGCTCCGCACGATTCACGTCGTCATATCTGCAGCATCCGGATTTTCCACATGACATCCTCCCCGATATCAGCGCGCCTTTCCCCGAACGCGTCATCCCGCCTCATCGTGCTTGCCGAAACGGTGCTGAAGGCGGGCGAGACCGCCCGTCGCTCGTTGCGGCGGCGGACATCCGGGGAAATGCTTGCCAAGGCGCCGCGCGATTACCAGACCGAGATCGATGTCGCCGTCGAGCGGATTATCGTCGATGAGATGATCAAGGCCTTTCCGGATTATGCCATCCAGGGCGAGGAAGCCGTCGGCAACCGCACGGCCGGGCCGGAAACGCCGATAATCTATATCGACCCGATCGACGGCACCACCAATTACGCCTGGGGCCTCCCGCATTTCGGCATGACGATCTCGATTGCCGAAGGCGGCAGGCTGGTTGCCGGCGTCGTCTATGACGCCATGCTGGATGAGCTGTTCAGCGCCGAACTCGGCGGCGGCGCTTATCTCAATGGCGAGCGCATCGGCTGCGCCGATGTCGCCGACATCGAAAACGTGCTGATCGGCGCCGGTCTGCCGATCCCCGG
Organism: Rhizobium esperanzae; assembly: GCF_014197615.1. GTDB lineage: Bacteria > Pseudomonadota > Alphaproteobacteria > Rhizobiales > Rhizobiaceae > Rhizobium > Rhizobium esperanzae_A. Next base: position 68,792 of record NZ_JACIFY010000014.1, on the reverse strand, counting down.
CCAGGTCAAGGCGGTTGCGGAGGAGACCTATTTTGACGCCGTCAAACGCTTGATGGCCAACACGGCGGGCGTGCGCCGCCTGGGCTCGGCGGCTCTGTCGATCGCCTATGTCGCCTGCGGCCGGCTGGACGGCTTCTTCGAGGACGGGCTGTCGATCCATGATTTCGGCGCCTCGGCGCTGATGGTCGAAGAGGCAGGCGGCATCGTCACCCGGTTTTCCGGCGCGGCCGTCGACGGAAAAGGCGATATCCTTGCCGCCAGCAAGGCGCTGCATCCCTGGCTCAAGGACGGTTTCTCGACCAAGGCTTAACCGCGTTAGACCGGCAGCAGTCGAACCGCCTCGGCATCGCTCTTTGACGGCATCGACTGATGCACGAGGGCGTTGTCGCGGAAGGCAAAAAAGCTCGCGAAGCTCGGCTCGACCTTCATTCCAGCCTGGAACCTCTCATCCGGCGCCACCATCGCCTTCAGGCGGGTGCCATCGGCAAGATCGACATCGACGATCTTGTGCGTACCGAAATCGACGGTGCGGTGGACAGTCGCCGCATTCGCCCGCTCAGAGGGATGGATCGCCAGTGCTTCAGGGCGGCTGGCAAGCGTCACCGGCCCGTCGTCGACAGGAACGGCGAGCGGGAAAAGAGGATGCTCGCAGACACCGTTTCTGATGTGGCTCTGGACGAAATTCATCGAGCCGATGAAACCGGCGACGAAGGCCGTCTGCGGCCGCCGGTAGATGATGCTCGGCGGCGCGATCTGCTCGGTGCCGCCGTCACGCATGACGACAATGCGGTCGGCAAGCGCCAGGGCCTCGTCCTGGCCGTGGGTGACGAAGAGCGTGGTAATGCCCAAGCGCTGTTGGATGTCGCGCACTTCCTCCCGCAATCTTTCGCGCAGGTGCTGGTCGAGGCTGGCGAAGGGTTCGTCGAGCAGGATTTTTGGCTCGAGCACCAGCGAGCGGGCAAGTGCAACACGCTGCTGCTGCCCGCCCGACAATTGCGTCGTTATCCGGCGTCCGTAGTCAACAAGGCCGACCAGAGCGAGCGCATTTTCGACGCGCTCGCGGATCTCGGCTTTCGGCAGCCGGCGCAGCTTCAGGCCGAAGGCGATGTTGTTGAAGACGTCCATATGCGTCCAGAGCGCATGGCTCTGGAACACCATCCCGGTCGGGCGCCGCTCGGGCGGCAGGTTCGTCACGTCCTTGGCATCGATGCGGATCGTTCCGCCGCTCGGCCGCTCGAAGCCGCCGATCATCCGCAACAAGGTCGACTTGCCGGAGCCGGACGGGCCGAGCAGGCAGACGAGCTCACCGTCGCCCACTTCGAGTGAAAAATCGCGAACGGCAAAGGTGGTTCCGAACAGCTTCGAAACGCCCTCGATCGCCAGATGTGCCATTCTCAAACCTTTCCCTGAATTGCTGTTTGACGCTTTACGCGCCAAAACCTCTCGCAAAGGCGCCGGTGCCGACGATGCGGCGCGCAAACATCAGCGCGATGAAGGACGGCACCCACAGCATGACGGAGAGTACGGCGCCGTATTGCACGACGATCTGATTGTTGATGAAGCTGATCATCAGCACCGGCATGGTGCGGATCTCCGGCGCACCGATCAGCCAGGCGCCTTCGGTTTCGTAAAAGGTGCCGACGAAGGTCAAAAGCAGCGCGGCGGATATGGTCGGCGCGGCCTGCGGCAGCGTGATCGACCAGAAGACGCGCAGCGGCGCAGCACCCGCGTCGCGCGCCGCCTCTTCCATGCGCCGGTCGACATTCTGGAAGGCTGCGACCGGAATCCAGATCATCAGCATCAGCGTGCCGACGAGCTGGATCAGCACGACGCCCCAGAAGGTGCTGATCAGACCGAGCTGCAGGAAGATGCCGGCAATGGCAACGAGCAGGCCGAATTTCGGAAAGGCATGTGACGCCAAGAACGATAGGAAGAGGATGTTCCTGCCGGGGAAGCGCAGGCGCGCAAAAGCATAGGCCGCGGGAAGACAGATGACGGCGGACAGAACGGTGACTGTCGCCGTCAATCGCAGACTGAGGAGGAGGGCTTCCCAGACATCGGATCGCGCCAGCGTCTGGCCCCAGAAGCGCAGGCCGAATTGCTGTGGGATCACCGAGGGGTAGCGCCAGACTTCGCTGAAGGCCCAGGTTCCGACCACGATCAGCGGCAGCGCGATGAACAGCGTCAGCAGGCATGCGAAGGCCATGCCGATCCAGTCGAAGCGAAGGGCGGTGCCCGGTCTGCCGCCACTCATGGCCGGGCCTCGCGGTTGCGGGCGATCGATCTGATATAGAAGATGCCGAAGACGAGGCAAAAACAGAAAGTGATGACGGCCTGGGTCATGGCGTTGAGCGGATCGTTCATATCGGCGAAGGTGCGCTGCATGAACGGCCCCATCATTTCGGGCGATGCGGGGCCGAGCACATAGGGAAGGGTGAAGGCGGAGAAGATGCCGAGCACCGCAAAGGAAGCGGTCACCAGTAGCGAATTACCCATGCGCGGCAGGATGATCGAGACGAAGACCCGCAGCGGCCTTGCGCCGACATCGCGGGCGGCCTCGATGGCGCTGTTCGATACGGAGGAGAGCCCCGCCGTCAGCATCAGCACCGTGAGGGGAAGATTGTCCCAGACGAGACCGATCACCGGTCCCCACGGCGTCAGGTAAGGCGTACGCAGCTTCGGCAGACCGACCGCGTTCAGCAGCAGGTCGACGGTGCCGTTCGGCCCGATCGTCCGGATTAGCGCATAGGCGAGGATGATCGACGGCACGAACATCGGGAAGATCGCCAGGCCCTGCACATAGGCTGCAAGGCGCCCCTGCGAGAAGCGAAGATAGAGCGCAATCGGAAGGCCGATCGCCACAAGCAGGACGCCGCAGACGGCTGTGGTCCAGAGCGTTACCCAGAGATTGGCGAGGCTGTAGCCGTCGGTGAAGAAGAAGCGATAGGAGGCGAGCGAAAATTCCCTCGCGCCGTCAGGGCTGCGAACGAAGATCGTGCCGACGACCGCCGAGAAAATCGGAAAGATGATCAGCCAGGCCAGCAGGAACACCGGCAGGGCAACGAGGAGGAGCCCGATCGCGCTCCCCCTGTTGATGGACCGGTGACGGGGCAGAGCCGCCGGCGCGGTGTTGGCGGACATCAGGTGCGGCTGATGTTGGGAGCGACGTTGCGATACCAGCCGTCGTTGATCGTCGTTTCCCAATCGCCGGCGGGGAAGGTCGGGATGGTCGACGGAATGACGTCGGCATATTTTTTGCGGAGATCATCGGAGATATGATCCCAGGAGACGGCCGGGAAACCGCCGATCTGGGTGATGATCGCTTCCTGCATTTCCGTGGTCAGCATGAAAGCGGCGAGTTTCAGCGCCGCATCCTTGTTGGCGCCGTTCGAAAACACCGTCATGGCGGAGAAGCCGCCGCAAAGGGCGAGATCGCCGAGCTGCACGAGGCCGGTTGTCTCAGGCAGCACACCCTGGGCGATCGCCTGCAGCACCTGATCCGACCAGACCGGCACCATGGTGACGACGCCCTGGGCGAGCAGCTGAATCGACTGGGTGTTGCCTGATGTATAGGCGCCCTTGTCGTAGAGCGAGGGGGCGAGATCGTTGAGGATCTTCCAGGCCGGCGGCAGCGCCTGGGAGGCGAAGTCGGCGGTGAAATTGTCGATCTTGAACTTCTTCGGATCGCGGCCGTTGACCTCATGGATGGCGCGGCGGACGAAGTTGCCGCCCGAACCGCCCTTGTCCGGACGGTTGTAAATGAACTGACCCGGATTGGCCTTGATCCAGGTGGTGAGCTGCTCCCAGCTCTTCGGCGCGTTTTTCGGGTCAAGCTTGGTCGTGTCGTAGGCGAGCAGGACCTGCGAACCGCGATAGGGAAGTGAGTAGGGGGTGTCGAAGGCGAGCGGGTTGATGCGGTCGTAGCCTTCGATGTTTTCGGCAGAGAATTTGACCCAGAGGCCGGCATCGATACCGCCGGAAGGCAGACGCGGATCGAATACCTCGAAGAGGTCGGCCTGGGGATCGGTCTTCGTCTTCAGCGCCGCAAGCGCACGGTCGGCGATCGCACGCAAGCCGCTATTGTCGCCGGCATCGGTGACCTTCAGGGCGACGTCAGGATGCGCTTTTTCGAAGGCCGGGCGGATGATGTTGTTCCAGAGATCGATGATGTTGGCATCCGAACCGCTATAGAGGTCGATGGTGCCGGCCGCGGCCGATGCGAAGCGCGGAAGAGCCAGAAGACCGGCCGCAGCCGACGAGGTGATCAGAAATTCACGCCTATTCATAACCGTCTCCATCAGGTGTCGAGGCTCTGCCTCCGCGGATTGTCGAAGACTTGCTAGCGCCGGCGCGTAACATCGACATGACAGGACAGGGGCTGTTCGAAGGGAAATTGCACAGCTGTGCTTGTTTCCGCCTTATGGAAATCTGCGACGCCAGACACTATCTCTTGGCAAACAAGGAGATATCAAATGACCGAAGAACGTGCAGTGCTCGCCGGCGGCTGCTTCTGGGGCATGCAGGACCTCATCCGCCGGTACAATGGCGTGATTTCCACCCGCGTCGGTTATACCGGCGGCGACGTGCCGAATGCGACCTACCGCAACCACGGAACCCATGCCGAGGCGATCGAGATCCTCTTCGATCCCGCAAGGATCAGCTACCGCGAAATCCTCGAATTCTTCTTCCAGATCCATGACCCGAGCACGCGCAACCGCCAGGGCAACGACGTCGGCACGAGCTATCGCTCGGCGATTTTCTACACCGGCCCGGAGCAGGAGCGCGTCGCCCGCGATACGATCGCCGATGTCGATGCTTCAGGCCTGTGGCCCGGCAAGGTCGTGACCGAAGTCGTGCCGGTCAGCGATTTCTGGGAGGCCGAGCCCGAGCACCAGGATTATCTGGAGCGTATTCCGAACGGCTATACCTGTCACTTCGTCCGGCCCGGCTGGAAACTGCCGGCCCGCCAGAAGATCGCCTGACGCAATTCGCGCATGCATGCCGGAAACAATGCCGGCATGCATGGCGCGTATAGCTGCTCGGCAGGCGGGTCAGAACCCGGTGCGATCGGCGATGACACGCACCATTTCGTCGATGTCCCGATCGTGAATTTCGTGCCCGCCGCCAACAATCCGGTGCAGTTGGGCGGTCGGCGTGACACGGGTGAAGGCTTCTCCATGCTCGATCGGGAAGAGCGGGTCCGATGTGCCGTGGATTACGAGAACCGGCACGTCGATGCGCGACGCATGCAGCGTGGCGGCGCTATCCTCGCTCAACAGCATGAAATGGTTGGTCGCACTGACAAAGGACGCGGCCCGGCCCATGTCGCGTGCGATGAGGGCACTTGCCGCCTCGGCATCGTGCGGATGCCTGGTGCCGGCCAGCATGGCTGAATCGCCACGCAGGAAATCGGCGATGGCCCCAAGATCCGACCAGTCGAGACTTTCGGCAGCGGCGGAATGTTCCTTGTAAGCTTTGGTCGAAGAAGGCAGGCCGTCGACTCCGAGCGGCGACGAGCTGATCACGGTGAGTGTCCGCACGCGCCGGGGATGGCGCAAAGCGGCCTCTTGCGCTAGGAAACCGCCCATCGACATGCCCATCAGATGCGCGGCTTCAATTCCATAACCGTCGAGAACGGCAATGGCATCGTCGGCGAGATCGCTAAACGAATAGCCCGGCTCGCCCGGCGGGTAACACGTGGAAAGGCCGGTGTCGCGCTGGTCGTAGCGGATAACGTAGCGTCCTTGGGCGGCGAGTTCCTCACAGAACCTTTCCGGCCACCAGAGCATCGAAGACATCACCCCCATGATCAACAACACGGGCGGGTGGGCCGGATCGCCGAAGGCCTGGGTGTGCAGTTGCACATCTTGGAATGCGACGATCTTTTCGGCGACGAGAGTTGATCCGGTCATTTCCATACCCCACCCTTTCCGATTGCAATTCGCAATCAGTCTCCATCTTGCATAACTGATCCTAATATGCAATCTGTTTTGGCACGCGAAACCCCTCCACGCATCAGACTGAAGATTGATCCTCGAACCAAGCAGAGTGAGTGTATGGCGTTGGATCGTGCCGACTTTTACGACGCGGAATTGGCGAGACACAATCGACACCTGTATATTGCTGCCGGCGTTGCCCCCGGTGACCGGGTGCTCGATATCGGCTGCGGCGCGGGCCAGACGACGCGCGAGGCCGCCCGCGCCGCGCCGCAAGGAGAAGCGGTCGGAGTGGATACTTCAGCCGAGATGCTCGAAGTCGCAAGGCGACGGAGTGCTGCGGAAGGTTTGCGAAATGTGGTGTTCGAGCAGGCAGACGCGCAATTCCATGCCTTTCCCGCTGCCGGCGTCGACCTCTGCATCAGCCGGTTCGGCGTGATGTTTTTTGCCGATCCGGCAGCTGCCTTTGCCAATATCGGCAGGGCGATGCGTCCGAGTGCGCGCCTTGTGTGGATGGTATGGCAAAGCCGGGAGCATAACGAGTGGTCCGGCGCCATACGGCAAGCGCTGGCGCCCGGAACCGCGGTTTCGGCAGATGGTCCCAATCCGTTTTCGCTTGGCGATCCGCCCATTGCGAAGGGCCTTTTGAGCACCGCGGGTTTTACATCGATCGACTTTGCCGACGTGCGAGAGCCGGTCTTCTATGGACCGGACGTCGATGCGGCTTCCGATGCGCTCGCCGGCCTTTATCTTGTGAAGGACGCGCTCGCGCGCACCGATGAGCCGCCCGGCAAACCGCTGCAGCGTCTACGCGATTTGCTGGAGGCGCATATGACGCCGGAGGGTGTGTTTTTCGACTCCCGTGCCTGGATCATCACGGCTCGCCGAGCAGGCATCGTCGCGTCTCAATAGCGCGGTGCGTAGTCCAGGCCGCCGTCGATCCGAGCCGGACGCCCATCCAGGAAAAGCTCGCCGATGCGCGGCGTCGAGCGGGCGACGACCTTGCCGCGGCGGATCACCGCCAGCCGGTTCGGCTTCAGCCGCAGCGCTTCCAACGTGTCTCGCGCCTGGAGGATGACCAGGTCGGCGTTGCATCCCTTCGCCAGGCCGTAACCCGTCAGTCCCATCGTCTTCGCCGAATTGACGGTCAGGGCGTCGAAGATCTTCTTCTTGTCCTCGATGCCTGCCATCTGCGCGACATGGATCGCCATATGGCCGACCTCCAGCATGTCGCCCGATCCCATCGAATACCACGGGTCCATGACGCAATCGTGCCCGAAGGAGACGTTGAGCCCGGCATCCATCAATTCCCTCACGCGGGTCATGCCGCGGCGTTTCGGATAGGTATCGTGCCGGCCCTGCAGCATGATGTTGATCAGCGGATTGGGGATGACGTTGATCTCGGCCTCCGCCATCAGCGGAATGAGCTTGGAGACATAGTAATTGTCCATCGAGTGCATCGAGGTCAGATGCGAGCCGGCGACACGTCCCTGCAGGCCGAAGCGAATGGTCTCAGCCGCCAGCGTCTCGATATGGCGCGAGAGCGGATCGTCGGTTTCGTCGCAATGCATGTCGACCGGCAGGCCGCGATCGGCGGCGATGCGGCAGAGCGCCTCGACCGAGGCCGTCCCTTCGCCCATCGTCCGTTCGAAGTGCGGAATGCCGCCGACGATATCGACGCCCATGTCGAGCGCCCGGTTAAGCGCATCGATCGCGCCCGGCGAGCGATAATAGCCGTCCTGGGGGAAGGCGACCAGTTGCAGGTCGATATAGGGCGCCACCTTTTCGCGGACCTCGATCATCGCTTCGACCGTCACCAGCCTGGGATCGCTGGTATCGACATGGCTGCGGATGAAGAGCAGGCCTTGCGTCACCGCCAGATCGCAATAGCGCAGCGCACGGTCGACCAGCTCTTCCTTCGTCACGATGGGGCGCAGCTCCCCCCAGAGCGCGATGCCTTCGAGCAGCGTGCCGGAGACGTTCATGCGCGGCAGTCCGAGCGACAGGGTGGCGTCCATGTGAAAATGCGGATCGACGAACGGCGGGCTGACCAGCCTGCCGGTCGCGTCGATTTCTTCGCCAGCCTGCGCCTGGAGATTGGGTTCGACGGCGATGATCCTGTCGCCCTCGATGCCGATATCGATGCCGGTGCGGCCATCGGGAAGATTTGCGTTTCTGACGATCAGATCGAACATCGGAGCCTCGTTGGATGTGGATGGTCTCAGCGCTCGCCGCGGCGGTAGGGCTGCATCAACGCCTGCGGAACGCGGGCGCGGCGGGCCATGACGGCAAGCGCGGCAATGGAGAGAATATAGGGCGTCATCAGGAAGAGCTGATAGGGCACAAGCCCGCTCAGCACGGTTTGCAGCCGAAGCTGAAAGGCATCGAAGAAGGCGAAGAGCAGGGCGCCGAAAAGCGCGCGGCCCGGCCGCCAGGAGGCGAAGACGACGAGCGCAATGCAGATCCAGCCGCGCCCCTGCACCATGGTCGGGAAGAAGCTGTTGAATGCCGACAAGGTCAGGAAAGCGCCGCCCATTCCCATCAGCGCGCTGCCGGCGATGACCGCGCCGTAACGCACCTTCATCGGATTGACGCCCTGGGCTTCCGCCGCATGCGGGTTCTCTCCGGTCATGCGGATCGCAAGCCCCACGGGCGTGCGGAAGATGATATAGGCCATCAACAGGGCGATCAGGATCGCAATGTAGGTCGGCGCCGTCTGCGTGAAGAAGGCCGGGCCGATGAAAGGCAGCGTCGAGAGGCCGGGAATGGCGATCGACTGGAACGGCACGATGGTGGGCGGCGTATTGGCAAGCGGCACGATCAGCCGGAACACATAGTAGCTGAAACTCGACGCAAAGAGCGTGACGCCGAGACCGGCGACATGCTGCGAGAGGCCGAGCGTCGCCGTCAGCCCCGCATGCAGCAGGCCGAAGACGCCGCCCGCGACCGCGGCAATCAGCAGGCCGGTCCAGAGATCGGCGCCGTGATAGACGGATAGCCAGCCGATCATCGCCCCAAAGGTCATGATGCCTTCGATGCCGAGATTGAGCACACCCGCCCGTTCGCACAGAAGAGCGCCGAGCGTGCCGAAAATCAGCGGCGTGGCGATCCGCAGGATTGCCGCCCAGAGCCCGGCGGAGGCGATGATATCGAACAGCTGCATCATCGCCGAATCCTGTACTGAGTGAAGAACAACGCGATCAGCATCGTCAGCAGCGACAGCGCCACCGTGACGTCGGCGATATAGGTCGGGATGCCGAGGCCCCGGCTCATGCCGTCCGCGCCCACGAACATGGTGGCGGTGAAAATAGCGGCGAAGACGACGCCCAGCGGATTGAGGTTGGCGAGCATGGCGACGACGATGCCGGCATAGCCGAAACCGGGCGACAGATCGGTCGTCACGTAACCCTTGACACCCATCACCTCGATCGCGCCTGCGAGCCCCGCGAGCCCGCCCGAGAGGCAGGCGACCTTCACCAGCGTTCTGCCGAGCGGCACGCCTGCGAAAACAGCGCCGGCAGGATTGAGGCCCGCGGCGCGGGACTGCATGCCGAAGACGGTGCGGGACTGGACGAAATGGACGACGACGGCAAGAGCGATCGCGATCGCAAAGCCGATATGCAGGCGCGAGCGGGCGATCAGCTTCGGCAACATGGCGTGATCGCTGACGGATTGGGACTGCGGCCAGCCGAAGGCAAGCGGATCCTTGAGAACCCCGTCGATCAGCATCGACACGAAAAGCACGGCGATGAAGTTCAGGAGCAGGCTGGTGACGACCTCGTCGACGGAAAAGCGCAGCCTGAGCCACAGCGGAACCAGGATCAGCACCATGCCGGCGATGGCGCCGATCAGCAGCAGGAGCGGGATGAGGATGGGCGCGGGAAGATTGCCCAGCAGTTTCGAACTTGCCGCCGCAACGGCGATGGCGCCGAGATAGAACTGACCCTCGGCGCCGATATTCCAGAGCCGCGCCCGGAAGGCGACGGCGGCGGCAAGCCCGGTCAGCATCAGCGGCGTCGCCCGCGTCAGCGTTTCGGTCGCCGACAGCCGCGAGCCGAAGGCGCCGGTCAGGATGCGCCAATAGGCATCGAGGACAGGCGCACCGGCGATCGAGATCAGGATGCCCGCCAGCGCCAGTGCTGCAATGACGGCGACGACAGGCGTGAATATCAGCAGGGAAAGCGGGCGGTGCTCGCGGCGCTCAAATCGCATGATCGGCCTCTGGGGTTTCCTGCCATTCGCCGGCCATCATCAGCCCCAGCCTGCGGGCGTCGGCGCCGTCGGCGTCGACCGGCGGCGACAGGCGACCGCCGACGATCGCCTGGATACGGTCGGCAAGCGCGATCACTTCGTCGAGATCCTCCGAGATCAGCAGCACGGCGGTCCCCTGTCGGCGGGCGTCGAGCAGGCGCGCGTGCACGGCGGCGACGGCACCTTCGTCGAGACCGCGGGCGGGCTGTGCGGCAATCAGAATGCGCGGCCGCCGATAGAGGCTGCGCCCGAGGATCAGCTTCTGCATATTGCCGCCGGAAAGCAGCCGGGTGCGGATGGCCGGGTCGCCGCCGCGAACGTCGAACCCGTCGATGATTTCCCTTGCGAAGGCCATGCCGGCCTTGCGGTCGACGAAACCACGGCGCGAGAAAGCCGGCGAGGCGATACGCTCCAGCACGGCGTTTTCCCAGATCGCCATTTCTACGATCACGCCTTCATGGTTGCGATCTTCCGGAATACGGCCGATGCCGGCTTCGACGACATCGGCGACACCGAGATGACCGACTGTTTCCCCGAACAGCTTGAGGTCGCCGCCGCTGCGCGCCAGCGTGCCGGACAGAAGATGCGCCAACGCCGCCTGGCCATTGCCCGAAACGCCGATGATGCCGAGGATCTCGCCCTGGTGCAGCCGGAAGCTGATCGATTTCAGCCGATCGACGCCGCCGGTGCGCGCCGTCACGCCGTCCGCTTCGAGGGCAACGGCCCCGGGTGTCGATGGCTCGCGCACAGGCCGCGTCACGCGGCGCCCGACCATCAGTTCGGCGAGTTCCGCCTTGCTGGTGTCCGATGCCCTGCGTTCGGCGACCATCTTGCCACCACGCAGGACCACGATGCGGTCGGCCGCAGCCATCACCTCGTCGAGCTTGTGCGAGATGAAGATCAGCGACAGGCCCTGGCGGGCCATTTCCTTCAGTGTCGTGAACAGCCGCTCGGCCTCGATATTGGTCAGCACCGCCGTCGGCTCGTCGAGGATCAGGATGCGGGCATCGTTATAAAGCGCCTTGAGGATTTCCACCCGCTGCTGCTCGCCGACCGACAAGTCGCCAAGACGGGCATCCGGATCGACCGTGAGGCCGAAGCGCTCGGAAATCGCCAGGAGCTTCTTGCGCGCCGCCGATGTTGCCGAACGCCAGGACCACAGTCCCTCCGTGCCGGTCATGACATTTTCAAGCACCGTCAGATTGGGCGCCAGCGAGAAATGCTGGTGCACCATGCCGACCCCGGCGCGGATCGCTGCGCGTGGTTTTCCCGGCGGCACCTCCGCGCCCTCGATCAGAATTCGGCCGGCATCCGGCATGTAGTGGCCGAAAAGAATGCTCATCAGCGTGGTCTTGCCCGCACCATTTTCGCCGAGCAGGGCCACGATCTCGCCCTTCGCGAGCGCCATGGAAATATCGTCATTAGCGAGATTGTCGCCAAAGCGTTTGCTGACACCGATAATTTCCAGAACGGGCCCGGTCATGACGGCAATCCCGCCACCGGAAACCGGTGCTGCCATCGCCCCTCGGCCTCCAGGCGTGCGGCGAGCGACAGCAGGCGTGGCTCGTGGCTCATCGGCGCCATAAGCTGCACCGGCAGCGGCATGGCCTGTTGATCCTGTCCGAAAGGGAGCGTCAAAGCAGGAAAACCCGAAATATTGGCGAGGCAGGCAAGCGGCGCGAATGCCGCCATGCGTTCGAGATGCAGATCCGTGTCGGCATGATCGGATGGAAAGGAGCCGATCGCAAGCGGCGCGGAAGCAAGCATCGGCATCACGATGCAATCGACCCTGTCGAACAGCGCCCAGAGACGATGGCTCACCAGAACGGCATCGTTCAGCGTGTTCCAGAGCTTGGCGGCCGAAAGCGCCCGTCCTCGCGCCGCGAAAGCCTGCGTGAGAGACTCGGCCCTGCTTTCCTCAAGAGCCGCCATCTCGATGAGCGCGGCGAGGTTGACGGAAACGATATCGGCAAAGGCGCGGCCGCTGGCGGCGACGCTCCACTCGAACTCGGCCCGGGCCAGTGGAACGACCTCGTGTCCGTCGCTCTCGAGCGCACGCGCCGCGTCCTCGACGGCGGCGAGCCGATCGCTCTCGGTCGGATAGGCCGGCCCGGTATCGGTTAGCAGGCCGATGCGCAGACGGCCGTTGTCGATATCGGCAGGGGAGGGATCCGCAACAGGTCCGCGCGCATGACCGCTCAGCCTGTTGAAGATCAGCGCCGTATCGCGCACCGAACGGCAGACCGCCAATTCGCTCGCGATGCCGGCGAGGTGGTTGCCGAAGGATGGCCCGCCTGGCATGGCGCCGCGCGTCGGCTTCAGTCCGACAAGGCCACAACAGGCGGCCGGCACACGGATCGAGCCGCCGGCGTCGGTGGCATGGGCAATCGCGACGATCCCGGCCGCGACCGCTGCGGCCGCACCGCCGGAGGAACCGCCGGCGGTGCGGGCCGGATCGAGCGGATTGCGGCAGATGAGGCCGGTCGCCGGTTCGCTGGCGAGCGAAAGGCCGAATTCCGGGCTCGTCGTCAGACCGAACAGGCAGAAGCCGGCATCGCGGAACCGGGAAGCGAGATCGGAATCAGCTTGGCCGCCCTTTCGTTCGAAGAGGCGGGAACCAGCCGTCACCGGCAGCCCGGCAAAGGGACCGCCAAGATCTTTCGCCAAGGTCGGCACGCCAGCAAAGGGTCGGGCGGCAAAGTCGCCGGGCGCGCTCTGCCGCTCGCGCTCGCTGGCGTGTGCAGCGGCGCGACCCATGGCGGCATCGAGATAGGCGATCGCTCCAAGCGACTCATGCCGTGCAGCTCTCTTGAGAGAGGTCTGCATCGCTTCCGCAGCGCTCAGGCTGCCATGCCTTATCGCTGCCGCCAGTTCCGTCGCGTCGCCCTGCATGAGCCGATTACTTCGGCTCGTCCATCATCTTCGGAACCTCGAAGGTGCCGGCCTTGATCTCGGCGCGCTTGGCTTCCATCGCGGCCTCCGCTTCGGCGGGCGCGACGCCCTTGACGAAGACGATATCGCTGCCGCCTTCCTTCATCAGGCCGTAGGACGTGTAGTTCCGGCCGACCGGTTTTCCGGCGGCGACATCGGCGATCGCGGCATTCAGGATCGGGCGGAAGTACCACATGGCGTTGGCGAACACCGTATCCGGATAGCGCGGCGTGTAATCGATCAGCGAGCCGATCGACTTGATGCCGCGTTCCTTGGCGGCGTCGGCCGTGCCGATACGCTCGCCGAACAGGATGTCGGCGCCGGCGTCGATCTGGGCAAGACCGGCTTCGCGGGCCTTCGGCGGATCGAAGAAGGTGCCGATGAACGAGACGAGGTGTTTTGCATCCGGGTTGACGGCCTTGACCCCCGCGGCGAAGGCGTTGATCAGCATGTTGACCTCGGGGATCGGAATGGCGCCGACCGAACCGACGACATTCGACTTGGTCATCTTGCCCGCCAGCATGCCGGCCAGATAGGCGCCGTCATAGTTCCAGGTGCCGAAGACACCGAAATTGTCGCCGGCCTGCTCGCCGCTCGAACCCAGCACGAAAGCCGTATCGGGATAGTCGGCCGCGACCTGCCGGGCCTCCTTCTCCACGGCATAGGCCTCGCCGATGATCAGCTTGTTGCCCTGTTCGGCATATTCGCGCATGGCGCGGGGATAATCGGTGCCGGAGACGCCTTCGGAGAAGACATATTCGATGACGCCGTCCTTGGCCGCGTCCTGAAGGGCCTTGTGAAGACAGGAATTCCAGGCATTTTCGACCGGCGAGGCATGAATGCCCGCAACTTTCAACGGGGCAGCAGCCCTTGCGAGCGGGGCGAGGCCGCTGACGCCAAGCGCAATGCCCGATGCGATGACTGCCCGGCGTGAAATCAGGATGTCTTTGGTCATTGATTGCTCCCCTTTTTTTACCATTTGGTTCAAAAATCATAGCAACGCCCAAAAATGTGTCAAGCAAGGATTGAGCTTAAAAATCAGGCTGATCGACCGCCACGACCTGGCTGAAAGAACGAGATATGGCAGGGCTGCACGCCCGGCGCCGCCGAGCTCCTGGGGCCGAATCTGCAGGGCTTGGCGCGACGACTCCGGCAGGCTATGCATAGAACTATTGGGTTGGGGAAATTGAAATGGGTGAAGAAGAACACGCCTCGCGGCGGCCGATCGCGAGCCGGTCGTCGTCCTGGCCGATCGCGCTCGTCCGCCGCCTTCTCGTGCTGTTCGTCCGGATCATGGTCGGCGCCCGAAGCGAGTGGCGGGGCTGTACGCCCGACCCCCGCCGCCGCATCTATTTCGCCAATCACAACAGCCATGTCGATACCGTTGCCGTCATGGCTGCCCTGCCGTGGCCGGTGCGGCGGCTGACCCACCCGGTTGCGGCGCGCGATTACTGGGGAACGAGCGCTTTTCGGCGTTTCATTGCCGAGAAAGGCCTGCGCGCCGTCCTGATAGACCGCAAGCCTCTGCCCGACAGCAATCCGCTAGAGCCGGTCGAGCGCCTGCTCGAGGAGGGGCGCTCGGTCCTGATCTTCCCGGAAGGCACGAGAAGCGCCAGCGAGGATATCGCTCCTTTCCGCAGTGGCATCTATCGCCTTGCCTGCCGTTTCCCCGATGTCGATCTCGTGCCGATCCACCTCGACAATCTTCAGCGCATCCTGCCGAAGGGAAGCTGGCTCATCGTACCGATCACCTGCACGGCGCGCTTCGGCAAGCCGCTGCGCGTCGAACCGGGCGAAGGAAAGGACGCGTTCCTGGCCCGCGCCCGTGCGGCAGTCATCGAGCTAGCGGACGGAAAGCACATCGCATGACCAGCTTTTTCTCCATCGTGCTTGCCGCAATCCTCGGCCTGCTGGCGGTCGCCTCGGCCATCGGCTTCATCCTTCAACGGCGCGCGACCGAGCCCGGCTCCGTCGCGACCGTCCACAATCTCAATGCCCGAATCCGCTCCTGGTGGATCATGGTGGCGATATTCGGCGGCGCGATCCTGCTCGGCGATACCGCGGTGGTCGTCCTCTTCGCATTCCTGTCCTTCATGGCGCTTCGCGAATTCTGGACGCTGACGCCATCGCGACGCGGCGACCATCTGGCGCTGTTCCTGTCCTTCTTCGTCGTCCTGCCGGTGCACTACGTGCTGCTCGGGACACTCTGGTACGGCCTCTTTGCGATCTTCATTCCCGTCTATGCCTTCCTGATCCTGCCGGCGGTGGCGACTTTGACGGGCGACGTCAACGAATTCCTGGCGCGCACCGCCAGGGTGCAATGGGGATTGATGCTGACGGTCTATTCGATCAGCCATGCTCCCGCACTTCTGATGCTGCAGACCGGCACGCCCTCGGCCCTCCTCCTCGTCTATCTCGTCATCGTCGTGCAGCTCAGCGACGTCTTCCAATATGTCTGGGGCAAGCTTCTGGGAAAACACCGCTTCTCGCCGAACATCAGCCCCTCGAAGACGCTCGAAGGCCTCTTTGGCGGCGGCGCCTCGGCCATCCTTGTCGGAACGCTGCTCTATCGCCTGACGCCGTTCTCGCCTCTGCAAGCCGCAGCCATCAGCACCGTCATCGTCGTCGCGGGCTTCTTCGGCGGTTTCGTGCTCTCGGCGATCAAGCGCGACCTCAACGCCAAGGACTGGGGCTATGTGATCGAGGGTCACGGCGGCGTGCTCGACCGCCTGGACTCCATCACCTTTGCCGCGCCACTGTTCTTCCACATCGTCCGCTACTGGTACACCGTCTGAGGCGAATATCCGGAGGCTGCGGCCGATCGTTCAATGCCGACCGATGTCTTCCAGGCTCTCGAACAGCCGGCGCTGAACATCCCGCTCCTGCCTGCCGATGGCCGTCATCAACTGGCCCATCGTTCCCCGCAGGCCGTGCAATTCGTCCACCAGCTCCATGACGATATCGACGCCGGCTTCGTTGACGCCCATGTTTCCCATGAGGTCCAGGATTAGCCGGGCACGCGCGACGTCGGCGTCGCGAAATTGCCGTTGCCCGCCCGATGTCTCGGGGATCAGCCAACCCTGTTCGATCCAGAGGTCGAGCTGGTCGATGTCGATTTTCAAGTAAAGACGGAATTCGAGATCATCCATGATCAGGTCTCCATGTTCTTCCTCGGATCGTGTGGATTTGCCGCCGCCCATTCCTTCACCAGTAACGTCAACCGTTCGTCGGGATTGTCGGGCAGCACGATCTTCAAAGTGACATAGACGTCGCCGTGACCGCCGCCACGTTTGGCAGCACCTTTGCCCTTGAGACGCAGGACCTTGCCTGTATTCGAGTGCGGGGGCAGTGTCAGGTTGACCGGTCCCGAAGGCGTGGGCGCCCGGACCTTGCCGCCGAGCACGGCTTCATCGAGCGAAATCGGCAATTCCAAGCGGATATCGTCGCCATCGCGGGTGAAGAAGCGGTGAGGGCTCACGCGGATTTCGATGAGCGCATCGCCCGGCGGCCCGCCGCCAATGCCCGGCTCGCCCTTGCCGCGCAGCCGCAAGGTCTGGCCGTCGCGGGTGCCGGGCGGGATCTGCACGTCGAGCTGCGGCCCGCCCGGCAGCTTGATCTCGGTTCTGGTGCCGTTGACGGCCTCGAGAAAGTCGACCTCCAACGAGAAACGCCGGTCCTGGCCTTGGCTGCGCATCCTGCCGCTGCCGGAACGGCGCGAAAAGAAATTGGCAAAGGAATCGCTGGCATCGCCGAAATCGGCAAAGCCGGAACTGTTGTGATAGGGATTGTCGGCGCCGCTCGCCGAGGCATAGTCGCGGTAATAGCTGCGCTGCGCCCGTTCGGCGCCCGTCATGTCGATCTCGCCGCGGTCGAAGCGGCCACGCTTTTCCTCATCGCTCAAGATCTCGTAAGCGGTCGAAATTACCTTGAACCGTTCCTCCGCGTGTTTGTCGCCAGGGTTGAGGTCGGGGTGCAGTTTCTTGGCGAGCTTGCGGAAGGCGCTTTGAATGTCTTTTTGCGTCGCATCCCGCTTCACGCCCAGAAGCTCATAGGGATCCTGGCTCATGCATATCTCCAGTCAGGGCAGTCGATACTGCCGGTTGGCTTGGGAAAGATATAGGTTCTCAAACCGCCGCCGGGGAGGGGAGGCGGCGGAAGGTCAGAGTGACGCCTCGTCTTCCGCTTGAGACGTCAAGCGTTCGGCGTGATCGGGCCGCCGGTCGATGAGAACCGAGCATCCGGCGTGACGCACGACCTTCTCGACGATCGAGGAGAAGACGTAGTCGGTAATATCGCTGACATGCGATGACAGCAGGATGAGATCGGCCGAGGTCTCCCTGGCGACTGCGACCAGCGCGGAAGCGGCAACACCGATACGGACCTCGATCCTTGCCGGAATGCCGAGCTCCTTGCAGAGGGCTGCCAGTTTCTTTTCGGCATCGACGATGGCGGTCGTTTCGAATGGCTCGGGAAGCTCCGTCAGGTGACGATGCGGGATATTCTCGATGACATGCGTGACAACGATGCTGCCGCCGTCATCCACAAGTGCTGCAGCCCGGCGCAGAAGACGGTTTGCCGTTTGCCGGGAACCCATGCCGATGCCGCAGATGATCGTCCGATACATTGATTCGATATCCCCCAATGCGAAAGCTCGTACCCATCGTAGCCGCCGTCGACCGTCCCTGCTTTGACCGATATCAAGCAGAAATGCCGCGATATCGCAACGTCGCCCCCAGGACGTGGTCCTCTGTTCAGGATGAGCTTCGGGGCGGAACGTCGCAGTTGACGGCCCGGCCATCGGCAATAGCTTTAGCGGCATGTCGTCCATCATTGAGGTTCACATGCCGAATATCGCAATTATCGGATCGGGCGCGATGGGAAGCGCCGTCGCCAAACGGCTGATCGACCATGGCGCCGTGGTGCTGACTTATCTCGAGGGCAGGAGCGAGCCGACGATAGCGCGGGCAAAGGCGGCCGGCATGGTGCCGGTCGGCCGCCAGGAACTGGCGAAGGCCGAACTGATCCTGTCGATCGTTCCGCCGGCGGAAGCGCTCAATGTTGCCGAATTCGTCGCGGAGATATCGTCGGGGCTATCGGCGCCCGCGCCCTTCATCGACCTCAACGCCATTGCGCCGAAAACCATGCAGGCGCTGGCGGCACGGTTCGCAGGCAGCGGCGCGGAGGTGCTCGATGGCGCCATCATCGGCGGGCCACCGGTTGCCGGAAGATCAGGTCCGACCGTCTATGTCAGCGGCGATGGTGCTGAGCGAAGCAGGCTGCTCGAAGATTGCGGCTTGCGGATCCGCAGGCTCGACGGGCCGCTCGGCGCGGCTTCGGCGCTGAAGATGTGTTATGCCGGCATCAACAAGGGATTTATCGGCCTCGGCGCTTCGATGCTGCTTGCCGCATCCCGCTCAGGCGCTGCCGAAAGCCTGAAGGCCGAACTCGCCGAAAGCCTCCCCGACGTCGACCGCAAGCTGTCGAAATCGATTCCCGACATGTATCCGAAAGCCTATCGCTGGGTCGCCGAAATGCAGGAGATCGCGGACTTCCTCGGAGAGGATGATCCGGCGGCAACGATCTTCCGGGGCATGGCGAGTGTTTTCTCCAGGCTGGCGGAGGATGTGGAGGGCAGCCGCGCGCTCGTCGCACAGTTGGACGACATCCTCGCGCCTCCGGAAACAGGCAGCTGACAACATCGCTTTTCGCCGCCGGCGTGCGGCCGGTTCAACCGACGCCTATATCTTCGCGAAATCCTCGACCTGTGCCCTGATCGCGACTTCGGTCGGCAGCCGCTCCATCGAGCTTGCGCCGTAAAAACCGTTGCAGTCCTTGCAACGGGCGAGCACATAGGCCGCATCCGCGGGCATGGCGATCGGCCCGCCGTGGCAAAGCACGATGACGTCGTCGCGTACCGATCTTGCGGCATCCGACCACGCGGTGATCTTTTCCACGCAGCCGTCGAGCGTCAGCGCCGTTTCGGCGCCGATCGCGCCCCCGGTGGTCAAGCCGAGATGGCAGACGACGATGTCGGCACCCGCCTTGGTCATGGCAACCGCGTCGTCGCTGCTGAAGACGTAAGGGGTCGTCAGCATGTCCTTGGCGTGAGCGCGGGCGATGATGTCGATCTCCAGATCGAAACCCATGCCGGTCTCCTCGAGATTGGCGCGGAAGGTGCCGTCGATCAGCCCGACCGTGGGAAAGTTCTGGATGCCGGCAAAACCCATTGCCTTCAGCTCGTCGAGGAAGTGATCGGGCAGCATGAAGGGATCGGTGCCGTTGACGCCGGCAAGCACCGGCGTATGGCGCACGACCGGCAGCACTTCGCGGCCCATCTCCTTGACGATCTCGTTGGCATTGCCATAGGCGAGCAGACCGGCGAGCGAGCCGCGCCCGGCCATGCGGTAACGGCCGGAATTATAGATCACGATCAGGTCGATGCCGCCGGCTTCCTCGCTCTTGGCGGAAAGGCCGGTGCCGGCGCCGCCGCCGATGATCGGCCGGCCTTCGGCGATCTTGCGGCGAAGCTTCTTCAATATGTCGTTTCTGTCGATACGGGTCAAAACTCTCTCCTCAGGCATGGATCTCGTGGAAGCTCGCGACGAGCGCGGCGGCAAATTCCGGGCTGTTGATATGGGCATCGATCTCGACGAGACGCTTGTTCGGCGCATCGCGCCAACCGGTGCGGATGGCGGAAAACAGCGCCGCGTCGGCCTCGGGATCGTGGAACGGCTGGCCGGCGGCGTCGATTGCCGAAACGCCCTGAAGCGGCAGCAGGAAGCGGACCGGGCCTTGCATCCGGTTGAGCCGTTCGACGATGAAGGCGCCGATCCGGCTGTTTTCTTCCGGCGTGGTGCGCATCAGTGTCACCTGCGCATTGTGGACGTGGAGCTTGCGGTCGCGGAAGGCTGCCGGCACCGTTTCCCGCGCTCCGAAATTCACCATGTCGACGGCGCCGACCGAGCCGACATAGGGCAGGCCGGTGCGGATGATGGCGCCGAAGCGATCCTCTGTCGCCGGAAAGACACCGCCGACAAGGAGATCGGGAACCTCCGTCGTCGTCACATCGATCACGCCCTGCAGCAGGCCGGAATCGGCAAGCTTCTCCATCGACTGGCCGCCGACGCCTGTGGCATGAAAGACGTAGATTTCATGCGTCTCGCCGAGCATCTCGCGAACCTGGGTGACGCAGGAAGTGGTGACGCCGAACATGGTCATGCCGATGCCCGGCCGGTCGTCCATCGAGGCGGGAATGGGGTTGCGGGCCATGCCGGCCGCCGCATTGGCGGCATTGCCGATCACCTTGCGCGAGATCGCGTTCAGGCCGGCGACGTCGACGACCGAATACATCATCGTGAGGTCGTTCGGTCCGACATAGGGCGCCACATTGCCTGAAGCGACCGTCGAAACCATCAGTTTCGGCAGGCCGATGGGGAGCGCCCGCATCGCCTCCGTGACAAGCGCGGTGTTGCCGGTTCCGCCGAGGCCGAGCACGGCGCCGATATCGTCACGCGATTTCAGGAACGCCGTCAGCGCCTTGGCCATGGCAGAGACCGCCGTTCCGCGATCGGTCTGCCCGAGCACGGCCGCGGCACCCCCAGGATAAAATTCGGTGACGTCGCGTGCACGGATATCGGCGCCGGCGCCGTCCCCGAGCGTACCGACATCAACCAGTAAGGCATCGGCTCCAGCCGCAAGAACCACCTCCTTGGCGTAGCTCAGTTCTGCTCCCTTGGTGTCGCACGTGCCGACGATATAGACCTTTCCCATTGGTTTTCCTCCTCTTTTTGAGCCGTTTTCCGCTTATTTTCTATAAAGTTCCTGTTTTTGTATTTTCCATATTGTATATTCTTTAGCATATTGCATACTTAAATCACGAACGCCAGACGGAAATGGAGACCATGAACGCACCGCGCCACCTCACCCTTCGCGAGCGGATCTACGAGGAAATCGTTCGCCTGATCGTCTCCGGCGAACTGCCGAGCGGCGTCTCGATCGATGAAAAGGAATTGACGGAGCGCCTGCAGGTCAGCCGCACGCCGTTTCGCGAGGCGATCGGCACGCTTGCCAAGGAAGGGCTGATCGAGATCAAGCCTTATCGCGGCTTCTTCGTGCGCAGCTTCACGCCGAAGGAGATCGACGACCTCTATAATCTGCGCAAGACGCTCGAATGTTTCGCCGTCGAGCTCGCCGTTCCCGAGATGAGCGACCGGCATATCGCGAACTTCGAGCGCATCCTGGACGAGGCGGTGGCGGCACTGCGCCGCGGCGACATGGCGACTTACGGCATCCGCGACAAGGAATTCCACGAGACCATCGCCGAGCTTTCGGGAAGCGCGCCGCTGGTCGAAACGCTGGCGCGGCTCGCGCTGCAAATCCAGATCTGCCGCTCGATCGCCAATGAGAGCCGCGACCTCGCCGAAAGGGCGGCCGAGGAGCGCGATCAGATCCTGCAGGCTTTCAGGGCGCGCGACATTACTCGCGCCAAGGCCCTGATGCACGCGCATATCAGCGACGTCCAGCAGGCCGTCATGGCGCGCTTTCAAAAGGGTTAGCCGAATGCAGTGAAGGAGAGGGAGGTCTCCTTTTCAACAGTCAAAAAACGTGGCCGAGGAGAGGCCCGGAGGAGGGAGCAATGCTGAAGTTTCTTGCCCGCACAACGGCGCTGGCGGCGATGATCGCCGTAAGCTTGCCGGCGCATGCCGAAACCCTGAAAATGTGGGGTCCCGAGCAGATCACCGAACCGCTGGTCGCACAGCTCTGGAACGGCATCAAGGCCGATTTCGAGAAGGCCAATCCCGGTGTAACAGTCGAATTCATACCGCCGACCGGCACGATCAGCAACGGCGCGGTGCAGGCGGTCATCCAGTCGGATGCCGGCCCTGACGTCATCCTCACCAACTCCGGCATCGGCCGTATCAGCGTCGTCAAGAACGCCAAGCAGGTCATGCCGCTCACCGAGCAATATAAAAAACGCGGCTGGAAGAATGAGATCTATCCCTGGCTCTACACCGAGCTGAAGGGCCAGTTCGGCGGCGAAATCTACGAAGTTCCCGATGGGCTCGATGCTCTCGGCATCTGGTACCACAAGGATCTTTTCGAACAAGCGGGCTGGAAGATCCCGGCAACCTGGGCCGAGTTCGAGACGCTGATGAAATCAATCGACGCGGCCGGCCTGCAACCGATCGCCATCGGTCCGCGCACAACAGGCAGCGCCGGTCATCTCTTCGGCAACCTGCTGCAATCGGCAAGCGGCAAGGAGGTGATCGGCAAGGCGCTGCGCCGCGAGATCGCCTGGGACGATCCATCGGTCGCCGCCGGCGCCGTCCGGCTACAGAAGCTGGTCGAGGCTGGCTACATCAAGAAGGAGATGGCCGGTCTCGATCTCGACGGCGCCTCGCGCCTCTGGTTCAACAAGCGCGCGGCCATGTTCGTTGCCGGCCCCTGGTTCACCGCCAATGCCCGCAAAGCCGGTTATGACCTCACTAACGCAGGGTATGCGCCCATGCCTTCCGACATCAACGGTGCTGATATCCCGACCGGTGGCGTAGGCTGGAGCTGGCTGGTCCCGGTCAACTCAAAGCAGCCGGAGCTTGCGATGAAGTGGATCGACTTCATGCTGTCGGATGCGGTGATGAAAAAACGCGCGCAGGATCCGGCAAGCACGATGATCTATCCGCGTGAAATCCCCGGTGTCGAGCCGCCGACACCCGTGCTGAAGGACATCTTCGCGGCCGCGGCCGGCGGCGTCGGTTACAATCCGAGCGTCTATCTGCCAGGCCCCGTGCTCGACACCTACTTCCAGGTCATCCAGGGCCTCATCTCCGGCCAGATCGGCGGCGAGGACGGCATGAAGCAGATCCAGGCGAAAATGGCAGAGGCGAAATAGTGGTCATTCCAGAAACGCCCGGAAGCAAGGTCATGGCTCCTCTCAGCACTGCCCCTGCCGTGGCGGGACATACGGGCGGCAACCCCGCCCGTATGTCGAGACCACGAACGGCCGGTTCGACCTCAGCCGATGGCGATGCCCGCACCGCATTCTGGCTGATGGCGCCGGCGCTGGCACTTTATGCGGTCTTCACGCTGCTGCCGATCGCCGCCACCTTCTGGCTGAGCTTCAACAGCTCGGCCGGCTTCAATACATCAGCAAGCTTCGTCGGCGTCGATAATTACGCCAAGGCGGCCCAGGACCCGATCGTCTGGAAGAGCCTCGTCCATACCTTCCTCTGGCTGGCCTATCATGTGGTGATGGCGGGCGGGCTCGGCCTTCTGCTGGCGCTTGCCGTCAGCAGGCTGAGAGTGACGCAAGTCTTCTTCCGCACCGCTTTCTTCCTGCCGCATCTGGTCTCGCTCGCCGTGGTCGGCGTCATCTGGGCCAATATCTACGATCCGTTTTTCGGCCTGCTGAACACGGCCCTGACGCAGATCGGGCTCGGCGCCTTCACGCAAGGCTGGCTTTCCGATCCTGCGCTGGTGCTGTTCTCCGTCAATGTCGCAAGCTCGTGGCAGGGTTTCGGCCTTTACATGCTGCTCTTCATCGCCGGCCTGCAGAATATCGACCACTCGCTGTACGACGCGGCCGAAGTGGACGGCGCCAACGCCTTCCAGAAGCTGATCTATGTCACGCTGCCGGGGCTTCGCGAGGTGACCACCTTCGTCGTCTCGCTGGCGATGATCAACGGCCTGAAGGGCTTCGCCACGGTCTTCGTCATGACCAATGGCGGCCCGTTCTATCAGAGCGAGCTGATCACGACCTACATCTACCGGCTTGCCTTCCAGTCCCAGGATCACGGGCTTGCGGCGGTGCTCTGCATCCTGCTCAGCCTGCTTGCGATCGCCATCACCATCGTCTTCAACCGCTGGCGCGCGAGGCTTTCCCAATGAGTGTGCGCAATCGGGAATGGCCGGTGGCGCTGGCGCTGACCCCGGTCTTGATCCTGATCCTCGCCCCCTTCGTCTGGCTCTTGATTTCGAGCTTCAAGAGCGAGGCCGAGATCGGCCAGGCCGATCCCTTCACCTGGCCCGCCGACCTGATGTGGCGGAATTATCTCGACGCCTGGCAGATCGGCGGCTTCGGCGATCTCGTCGGCAACAGCCTCATCAACCTCGCCGGCGTCGTCGCCCTGTCGCTCATCACCTGCGCGCCGGCCGGCTATGCCCTTGCCAAGATCCGTTTTCCCGGCCGGGAATGGCTGTTCTATGCCTTCATCCTCGGGCTGACCGTGCCGGTCCAGGCGATCGTCATCCCGCTCTACCAGGTGCTCTTCGGGCTGAACCTCGTCAACACGCTTGCTGGTATCGTGCTGGTGCAGGTCAGCAACGGCATTCCCTTCGGCATCTTCCTGATGCGGAGCTTCTTCATCGGCGTGCCCGACGATTTGATCGAGGCCGCCAAGATCGACGGCGCGTCGCATTTCCAGATTCTCACCAAGGTCTTTCTGCCGATCTCGACGCCCGCCGTGCAGGCGCTCGTCATCATCAGCGCGCTCTCCACCTGGAACGATTTCTTCCTGCCGCTGATCGTGCTGATCAGCCCTGAGGTACAGACGCTGCCGCTCGGGCTGGTCCGTTTCGCCAGCACCTATGCTTCCGATTACCGCCTGGTCTTCTCGGGCACCGTCATTTCGTTCCTGCCGATCATTCTTTTCTACATCCTGATGCAGCGCCGCTTCACCGAGGGGCTGACGCAGGGAGCAATCAAGGGCTGACCATGTCGCATCACGTCCAGCGGGAAATCCGCTACAATTTCGAATTCGATCACCGTATCAAGGCCTGCTTCATCGGCGCCGGCGGCCATGCCTACCGCAATGTCTATCCGGCGCTGCGTTATGCGCCGGTGGAACTTGCCGGCATCTGCGATCTCGATCTCGGCCGCGCCGAGAAATTCGCAAAACTCTTCGGCGCCGGCAAAGCCTATACCGATCATCGCGAGATGCTGGAGCGGGAAAAGCCCGAACTGGTCTTTCTCGTCACCGCCTATCATCCAGACGGCCGTGTCCAGGCGACCGACCTGGCGCTCGACGCGCTGGCGGCAGGCGCGCATGTCTGGATGGAAAAGCCGACGGCGGCAAGCATCGGCGATATCGACAGGCTGCAGGCGGCAAGTGCGGCGGCCGGCCGCATGGTGATGACCGGCCTCAAGAAGACTTTCTTTCCGACGATCGAGAAACTCAAGGATTTGATCGGCTCGCCCAGCTTCGGCAGGCTGACCTCGATCAATGTCCGCTATCCCCAGAGCCTGCCGAGCCCGGAAGACCGCGCCGATCTCGTCAAGATGCAGAGCTTCCTCGATCATATCTACCATCCGGGCGCGATCCTCAATTTTCTCGGCGGCGAGATCGAGCGCGCGGGCTACGAATGGGAGGCGCTGACGGGCGCAAGCGTCACCAGCCTGCGCTTCCGCTCCGGCGCGATCGGCACGCTGCATCTTGCCGCCGGCCAATCGGGCGGCAGCATCTTCGAGCGGGTCGAAATCATCGGCGAGGGCGCCAACGCCATCGTCGAAAACGGCAGCCGTCTGACCTATTTCCGCAAGGCGGACCTGCCGTCCTATGGCCGCGCCGCAAGCTTCATCCAGCCGGACGAGAATGCCGCGCTGTTCTATGAGCCGGAGCATTCGCTCGGCCAGCTCTACAACAACAACCTCTTCTATCTCGGCTATGTGCCCGAGATCCTGCATCTGACGGATGCGATCCTTGCCGGCACGCCGATCACGAGGGGCACGCTCGAAATCGCCCGAGAGATCATGAAGCTCTTTGAATTCTACAGACGCACGGATGCCGGCGTCACCACCAATCTCTGACCGGAGGCACAGTCTTGAGCGAGACCGACATCATTTTCAGGAAAGCCGGCGGCGAATTCATGCCGACCAGCTGGGGCGAACTCAACTGGAAGATCACCGGCGACGGCACGCCCGGCGCCGAGATGACCTTCGGCACCTGCCGCATCAATCCCGGCGAGCGCAACCAGCTGCACTCGCATCCCGACTGCGAGGAGATCCTCTACGTCGTTTCCGGCAGTTGCGAACACAAGCTCGGTGATGCCCTTTATCGGCTCGAACCTGGCGACGCCATCCGCATCCCCCGCAATATCCGGCACTGGGCGCGCGCGCTCGGCAACGAACCGCTCTTCGCCCTGATCATGTTCTCCTCCGGCACCCGGACGGCGGTCAATCATGAAGGCGAGGGCGCGGCCTGAACGCCGTCTGAAAGGGAAGACATCATGGCGTCGATCGCGCTTCACAACATCCGCAAATCCTACGGCACTCTACCTGTCATCCACGGCGTCGACGTCGACATCGAGGATGGCGAATTCATCGTGCTGGTCGGGCCGTCCGGCTGCGGCAAGTCCACACTGCTGCGCATGATCGCCGGCCTGGAGACGATCTCGGACGGACGGCTTTCGATCGGCGGCCGAATGGTCAACGACCTGCCGTCGAAGGAGCGGGACGTCGCCATGGTGTTCCAGAGCTATGCGCTCTATCCGCATCTGACGGTGGCCGAGAATATGGGCTTTTCCCTGAGGCTGCGCGGCACGGCCAAGGAGGAGATCGGCCTCCGCGTGCAGTCCGCCGCCAAGATCCTGGCGCTGGAACCCTATCTCGACCGCCATCCGCGTCATCTCTCGGGCGGCCAGCGCCAGCGCGTCGCCATGGGCCGCGCGATCGTGCGCGATCCGAAGGTGTTCCTCTTCGACGAACCGCTTTCCAATCTCGACGCCAAGCTGCGCGTGGCGATGCGTGCCGAGATCAAGGAGCTGCACCAGAGGCTGAAGATTACTACCGTCTACGTCACCCATGACCAGACCGAGGCGATGACAATGGCCGACCGCATCGTCGTGATGCGCGACGGCATCGTCGAGCAGATCGGAACGCCGCTGGAGATCTATGATCGCCCGGCAACCACCTTCGTCGCCGGCTTCATCGGCATGCCGGCGATGAACCTGCTCAAGGGCCGTATCCAGGCCGACGCCCCTTCGATCTTCCGCACCGAAAGCGGCATCGCCATGCCGCTGTCCCTGCGTCCCGGCACGGCCGATCCCGGTGAAGAGTTGATCTACGGCATCAGGCCGGAACAGTTCGTCATCGCCGAGGAGGGGACGCCGGCAAAGATCGTGGTCGTCGAACCGACGGGGGCAGAAACGCAGGTCGTCGCCCGGATCGGCGAAGAAAACGTCAATATGCTGTTTCGCGAGCGCATTGCTGTCAGGCCTGGCGACACCATCCGTTTCACCTTGCGGGCGGCCGGTGAACATCTGTTTTCGGCCGCGACACGCAGGCGTCTTCCCGAAGCGGACGTTTTCCTCAAGCTTGCCAAGGCTCTGACGATTGCGTGAGGCCGCTCCAAACCTGTGACAAAACCGCCTCGCCTCTGCTATGTCAGGAAAAACGCGGCGCCCCCAACGGCGCCGCGCTCTGTCTGACCAATCCCAGGAGTTTTGAAGATGAGCGGTTCTCCCGACTATACGCCCCCGAAGGTCTGGACCTGGAACAAGGCCAATGGCGGCCAGTTCGCCAGCATCAACCGCCCGATCGCAGGGCCGACCCATGACAAGGAGCTTCCGATCGGCCGCCATCCGCTGCAGCTCTATTCGCTCGGCACGCCGAACGGCCAGAAGGTCACCATCATGCTCGAAGAGTTGCTGGCGCTCGGTCATAGCGGCGCGGAATATGATGCCTGGCTGATCAGGATCGGCGATGGCGACCAGTTCGGCAGCGGCTTCGTCGCCGTCAATCCCAACTCGAAAATCCCGGCGCTGATGGACCGCAGCGGTTCGAAGCCGATCCGTGTCTTCGAGTCCGGCGCCATCCTCACCTATCTCGCCGAAAAATTCGGCGCCCTCCTGCCGACCGAGCCGGCCGAACGCGCCGAATGCCTGTCCTGGCTGTTCTGGCAGATGGGAAGCGCACCCTATCTCGGCGGCGGCTTCGGCCATTTCTACGCTTACGCGCCTGTCAAAATCGAATATGCGATCGACCGCTTCGCCATGGAGGTGAAGCGTCAACTCGACGTGCTCGATCGTCGCCTTGCCGAAAGCGAGTATCTGGCGGGCAGCCAATATACGATCGCCGACATCGCCGTCTGGCCCTGGTATGGCGGCCTGGTGAAGGGCTGGACCTACGGGGCGGCCGAGTTCCTGCAGGTCGAAGACTATAAGAACGTGCTGCGCTGGGCCGACGCTGTCCACAGCCGGCCGGCGGTGCAGCGCGGCCGGATGGTCAACCGCCTCTCCGGCGAACCGTCGAGCCAGCTGCATGAACGTCACGACGCCAGCGACTTCGAAACCAGGACGCAGGACAAGCTGGCTGCTGCCGAGTAAGCAAGCGGCCTCAGCCTGTTGCAGAAAAAAATGAGGCTCCGCCGCCTTTACGGCGGCGGAGCGTTTACAGGCTGCCCGAACTCAGTTCTTGACCGTGTCTTCCAGGAAGAAGCGGCCGAGGGGGTTCTGGTAGAAGTTCTCGATATTCTTGCGCGAGACGTTGATATAGGGGCTGTAATAGAGGTCGATCCAGTTGACGTCGTCCTTGGCCATCTTCTGCAGGTCGACATACATCTCTTCGCGCTTCTTCGGATCGAGCTCCAGACGCGCCTTGGCGACCAATTCCTTCACCGCCTCGTTCTTGTAGTTGGTGGCATAGTTGTTGTTGGAATCATGGCCGAGAACGAAGGTGGTCTTCTGGTCCGGGTCGAGAATGTCGTTGGTCCAGTAGTTCACCGAAACGTCGTAATCGCCGGCAACGATCATGTCCCATTCCTGGCTCGGGTCGACCTTCTGCAGATTGGCGGTGATGCCGGCCTTCTGCAGCTGCTGCTGGACCAGCACGGCCGTCTGCTCGTCGACTTCGTCGCCGGCGCGGACCAGGTAGTTCAGCGTCAGGTCGGAGGCGCCGGCGGCCGCCAGCAGCTCCTTTGCCTTCGCCGGATCGTAAGGCCGCTGCAGATTATCGGCGTAATAGTAGAGCGCGCCCTTCGGAATATAGGAATTGGCGACCGTGCCCTGGCCGAAGGTGACGGTATCGACGATCGCTTTCTTGTCGATCGCCAGATCCAGCGCCTGGCGGACTTCCTTCTTGGCGAGCGCGCCGTGCGCGTGGTTGATCAGCAGATGATCCTCGCGGGTCGAGGCGTCGATATCGACATTGAGGTTCGGATCCTTCTTCAGTTCCTCGACGCGGGAGAAGGGCACGAAAATCGCCGTGTCCAGCTCGCCGGCCTGAACGTTCAGCATGCGGGTGTTGTCGTCGGGCACCGAGATCCACTCGACGCCGTCGAGCTTGACGCGATCGGCCTGCCAGAAGTTCGGGTTCTTCTTCAGGATGACACGATCGCCGCGCCGCCATTCGTCGACCGTGAAGGCGCCGGATGCGATCGGTTTTTCGCCATAGGCATCGGGACCAAGCGTTTCCATGCCCTTTTTGGAGATGACCGAGGCATTCGGCAGCGCCAGCGTCGAAAGGAACGGCGCCGATGGGTTCTTGAGTTTGATCGTCAGCGTGTGCGCGTCGGTCGCCACCGCCGTGTCGATCACCTTGTAGGAATCGCTCCACAGCGAGGCGGCGTCATCGCGGATGCGCAGCAGGCTGTAAGCCGCGTCTTCCGCCGTCAACGGCGAACCGTCGGAGAATTTCGCATCGCGGATCTTGAAGGTATAGGTCAGCCCGTCATCCGATGTGGTCCAGCTTTCGGCAAGGCCCGGCTCCAGTTTCGTACCCGTCTTGTCGACGCGGATCAGCACGTCGTAGACGTTGGAGAACACCCAGTTGTCGATGTTCTGGGCAGTCTTGATCGGATCGAACGTCGTCGAATCCTCGCGGCGGCCGATGGTGAGTACGCCGGCCGCCTCGGCATAGCTTGCGCTGAGGGTCAGGCCGGCGAGCAAGGCTGCAAGCCCGATTGATTTCCACCTGTTTGTCATGAATTCGTTCCCTTTGTGGTTATGGCACGCGTTTGATTGATTGAATCGGCATCGATTGCGGATTGTCGCCGATGCCCTGCAGCAGCGGCTTTTCAGGATCGATGTCGGGGATGGCGGCGATCAGCGCCGCCGTATAGGCATGTTTCGGCCGCGCGAAAACCTCTTCGGAGCGGCCCTCTTCGACGATCTCGCCGCGATACATCACCACGACGCGTTCGCAGAGATTGCGGACGATCGCCAGATCATGAGCGATGAACAGCAGCGTGAGGTTCATCTTCGCCGTGAGCTCGCGGAAGAGTTCGATGATCTGCGCCTGGATGGTGACGTCGAGGGCGGCGACGCATTCGTCGGCGATGATCATCTTCGGATCGACGGCGAGCGCGCGGGCGATCCCGGCGCGCTGGCACTGGCCGCCGCTCATGCTGCGCGGTTTGCGGCCGGCGAATTCGCGTTCGAGACCGACGAGATCGAGCAGCGCGTCGATGCGCGCCGGAATATCGGCCTTGGCGACCTTGCCCTGCACCTTCAGCACCTCGGCCAGCATCTGGCCGATCGTCAGCCGTGGATTGAGCGCATTATAGGGATCCTGGAACACCATCGCCGTTTCCCGCCTGAGCTTTGCCAAGCCCGCGCTTTTCTGCAGCGTAAGATCGACGCCGTCGAAGGTAACGTGACCCGAGGAAAGCGGCGTGAGGCCGAGCACGGCGCGGGCAAGCGTGCTCTTGCCGCTGCCGGATTCGCCGACGATGCCGACCGTCTCGCCCGGCATGATTTGCAGGCTGACGCCGGCAACAGCGCTGACCGTCTTGGCGCCACCCTTGAGCAGGCTGCCACCCGCCCTGAAGCGCACATGCAGATCGTCGATTTCGAGCAATGGCTTCGCCGGCGGGACCGCCTCGGCAGGCTCGAGCAGCGGTGCGGCTGCCTCGCCCGGCAGGGAAGGGTGGCTGTTGATCAGGTTGATCGTATAGGGATGCTGCGGCCGCGCCAGGATTGCCCGCTTCGGCCCCTCTTCGATGAGCTTGCCGCCGCGCAGCACGGCGATGCGGTCGCAGGTCTGGGCGACGATGCCGAGATCGTGGGTGATCAGAATGATCGACAGGCCGCGCTGGTCGCGAATGTCGATCAACAGCCGCAGGATCTGCGCCTGGATGGTCACGTCGAGTGCCGTGGTCGGCTCGTCGGCGATCAGGATTTTCGGATTGCAGGAAAGGGCCACGCCGATCATCGCCCGCTGCCGCATGCCGCCGGAAAATTCGTGCGGATAGCTGTCGTACTGACGCCTTGGGTCGGGAAAACCGACCTGCGCTAGGATGTCCGTCGCTGCCACGCGGGCCTCGCGGGCGCCGAGCCCCTGATGATAGCGGATGCCCTCGGCGATCTGGTCGCCGATGCGCATCACCGGATCGAGATGGCTGGTCGGGTTCTGGAAGATCATGCCGATCTCGCCGCCGCGCACTTTCAGCATCTCGCCATCGTCGACCCGCATGAGATCGCGCCCTTCGAGCAGCACGCTACCGCTTTCGATCTTCAGCAGCGAGGAGGGCAGCAGGCGCACCAGAGAACGGCAGAACAGGCTCTTGCCCGAGCCGCTTTCGCCGACGAGACCGAGGATCTCGCCGCGGCCGAGATCGAGTGAGATCGCATCGATGAGCGTGCGCGGGCCGGAATCGACATAGGCCTTGACTGTGAGATCGCGGACGGAGAGCACGGAGCCGCTCATTCATGCACCCCGAGCAATTCGCCGAGCGCGTCGCCCAGCATGCTGAAGCCGAAGGCCAGGCAGACGATGGAGAGGCCGGGAAACAGGGTGATCCACCAGGCTGTGGTGATGAAGCTCTGGCCTTCGGCGACCATGACGCCCCATTCGGCGATCGGCGGCTGAACGCCGAGGCCGAGATAGCTGACGGCAGCACCGCTGAGCAGCACCAGCGTCGCGTCGGACATCGAAAAGACGATCGAGCCGGCAATCGCGTTCGGCAACAAATGGCGGAACATGATGCGCCGGCGGCTGAAGCCGAGGCTGACGGCGGCAACGGCGTAATCGCTGCCCTTGAGCACCAGCATCTGCGCCCGGATCAGCCGCGCGTAGGAAACCCAGCCGACCAGCGCCATGGCGATATAGAAACTGCCGAGGCCCGGGCCGAGGATCGCGATGATCGACAGCATCAGCACCAGGAAGGGGAAGGCGAGAATGATATCGACGAGGCGCATGAACAGCGCATCGACGATGCCGCCGAAGAAGCCGGCAATGGTGCCGACCGTCGTTCCGATCAGGAAGGGGAAGATGACGCCGATCAGCGCCATCTGCAGGTCGAGACGCACGCCCCAGATGACGCGAGAGAGAATATCGCGGCCGAAATTGTCCGTGCCGAAGGGATGCAACAGGGAAGGCGCCTGCAGGCGCACGTCCGCATTCTGCAGGATCGGGTCGTAGGGCGCGATAAGAGGCGCACCGATCGCCAGCAGGACGAAGAACAGCAGCAGGCCGGCACCGACGGCAAGCATCAGCCGCCGGCCGAAGAACCGTCGCCAGCCTGAGGTTGCGGGGACGATCGCCTCGATGCTCATAGCCTCACCCTCGGATCGACGGCGACGGTGACGATGTCGGCGATGAAGTTGATCAGCACGGTGGCGCAGGCAAAGACCATGGCGACGCCCTGGACCACCATATAGTCGCGCGAGAAGATCGCCCTGACGAGCAGCTGCCCCATGCCGGGCAGCGCAAAGACGGTCTCGACCACAACAGTGCTGCCGATCAGCCAGCCGATGTTGACGGCAAGCAGGTTGATCGTCGGCACCAGCGAATTCGGCAATACGTGCCGCCAGAAGACGATGTTTTCGGGCATGCCGCGGGCGCGCGCCGCCGTCGCGACATCCGATTTCAGGGCTTCGATCATCGCCGCCCGCAGGCTGCGCGTCAGCACGGTCGAGAGCGACAGCGCCACCGTCAGGCTCGGCAGCACGAGATGAGACAATTTTTCACCGATCGTCGCGCCATAGCCGGAAACCGGCAGCACGCCGAGTTCGACGCTGAACAGGATGATCAGCATCAGCCCCAGCCAGAAGGGCGGAAAGCCGATGCCGAAGGTCGAGACGATGCGCACCGCATGGTCCGGCGCCCGGCCGGCATTACGCGCGGCGATCGCCGCCATCGGCACCGCGATCAGCACCGACAGCACGACGCTCGCGGCGACGAGGGCAAGCGTCGGCTCGATACGGGTGACGATCAGCTTCAGCACGTCGATCTTGTAGAGGATCGACTTGCCCATCTCGCCATTGGCGAGGTTTTTGAGAAAATAGACATATTGCAGCCACATCGGCTGATCGAGGCCGTATTGAGCGCGGATGCTGGCAAGGGCAGCCGGTGTGGCGCGCGTGCCGAGGATGTTGCGTGCGGGATCGCCAGGGATCAACCGTACCAGAATGAAGGTGATGACGCTGATACCGAAGATGACCGGCAGGAATTGCAGCGGCCGTGTAAGAACGAATTTATAGCGATGCATGACGGCGATCGCCCCTCTGTTCTCGTCGGCTTCGCTTCGCTTTGTCCTGCATCAGTGCGCCTTGTTCCGGGCGAGAAAATCGAGAAGTGCTGGATAATAATCCTGCGGGTTCTCATAGAACGGCATGTGGCTGGCATTGGCAAAGACCTTGAGTTCGGCATTCGGCAGCGCAAGCTTCATCCTGAGCGCGCAAGCCGGCGTCAGCTCATCATGCTCTCCCGTGGTGATGAGCACCGGCAGCGTCAGCCGCGGAAGATCGGGAATGCGGTTCCAGTCCTTGAGGTTACCGATATAGAGAAACTCGTTCGGTCCCTGCATCGTCGCGTAGGGCGCCATGTTCCAGTCGTCGAGCGAGCGGCGCACCGGCGCCGGCCATTCCGGCAGACGGCAGACATGGCGGTAATTGAGGATCGTGACTGCGGCGAGATATTCCGGGTGATTGTAGGTGCCTTGCGCCTCGTGCTTCTGCATCATCGAGACGGTTTCGGGACCGAGCGCTGCCCGCAGCCGTTCCAGTTCCGAGATCAGATGCGGCATATCGGCGACGGTATCTTCGAGGATCAGCGTCTTGAGGTTTTCGGGATAGGTCAGCGCGTAATCGATCGCCAGCCATCCGCCCCAGGAGTGACCGAGCATGTGGACCTTGCCGAGCCCGAGCGCCTTGCGCACCGTCTCGGTCTCCTCGACATAGCGGCCGATCGTCCAAAGCGAGAGATCGTCCGGCCGGTCGGAGGCGCCGGTGCCGAGCTGGTCGAAGGCGACGACGCGGTAGCCCTTGTCGATCAGGCAGGAATGGGCCTCGCGCAGGTAGTCGCAAGGCAGGCCCGGTCCGCCGTTCAGGCAGAAAACCGTCTCATCGCCGGTCCCGAAGCTATAGGCAACGACGCGGTAGCCATCGACATCGATCTCGAATCGCGCGTCCGGCTGCATTTCACGCCACATTGATTGCTCCAGCAGAAAATATCCCTTGCTCAATATTTGGGCGTGGTTAATTTTTTACCGCAAATCGCGTTCCGTGCCAGCTATAAGAAGTGATAGGGTGGGGCGCCACGCCGAACCGGGAGCCGCCCATGCTTGACGACATCGGAACGATCAGACGGCAGTTCACGGCGCATGAAACGCTGGACGGCTGCATCGACCAGGCCTTCGAGGCGATGAAGCAGCTGGGCTTCGAAGCCCTGATCTATGATTATACGCCGGTGCCCTACGACCTCGACGGCGCGATCATGATCCCGTCGCTGCTGAAACTCCGGAACATCGCCGACGACATGCACGACTACTGGTTCGATCGCGGCTATTTCCGTATCGATCCGGTGCAGCAGGTGGCGTTGCGCAGCACGGCGCCGTTCTTCTGGAATTACGACACCGATGCCGACACACTGATCAAGCGTTTCATGAGCGACGATACGGCGCCCGTGGCGCGCTACCTCAACGAACGCGACATGTCGACCGGCGTCACCGTGCCGGTCCATATGCCGCGCGGCGACTATGCGACCGTCACCGGCATCCGCTTCGGCCGGAACGACGATTTCGAACGGCATGCGCTGCGTTATATCGCCGACTTCAACCTGCTCGCCCATGTCTTCCACGAGACGGCTTATTCGCTTTTCGACAAAGCGGCGAAGAGCGTCGGAACGGTCCGCCTGACCGAACGCGAGCGCGAGTGCCTGCGCCATTCCGCGGAAGGTTATTCCGCCAAGGAAATCTCCCGCATCATCGGCCGTTCGGTGCCGACCGTCGTCATGCACCTAAACGCCGCGGCAAAGAAACTCGGCGCCCGCAACCGCACCCAGGCCGTGGTGCGCGCCACCCACTACCGCCTGCTCGAAGACAGGCCGAGCCATGCCTGGCCACCCTATAACTTGTGATAGCTGCCTTCGCCGCTGCCGCCGCGTTATTGGTTTCCGAGATGCCCGCGCATGGTTATGCGCAGATTCAAAGTGTTAGAGCGTCCCTAGCGCGTCTTTATAGACGCGCGGCGCTCTAAGAGATGGAGACGCCGGTGGCCGAAATCGTGACCAACGAAGCCTATTTGCCCTTTCGCGATTATCGCACCTGGTATCGCATCACCGGTTCGCTGACGAGCGGCAAACTGCCCCTCGTCGTCGCCCACGGCGGGCCCGGCTGCACGCATGACTATGTCGACTCCTTCAAGGATATCGCCGCGCTCGACGGCCGCCCGGTCATCCATTACGACCAGCTCGGCAACGGCAATTCCACCCGGCTTCCGGAAAAGGGCCCGGATTTCTGGACGGTCGGCCTGTTTCTCGAAGAGCTGGACGCGCTGCTTGCCCATCTCGGCATTCAGAATCATTATGCCTTCCTCGGCCAGTCCTGGGGCGGCATGCTCGGCGCCGAACATGCGGTGCGCCGGCCGCCGGGCCTGAAGGCGCTTGTCATCGCCAACTCCCCGGCCAACATGCACACCTGGGTTTCGGAGGCGAACCGGCTGCGGCAGGAACTGCCGAAGGAGGTGCAGGACACGCTGCTGAAGCACGAGCTGGCAGGAAGCCTCACCGACCCGGACTATATCGCCGCCTCCCGCGTCTTTTATGACCGCCATGTCTGCCGCGTGGCGCCGTGGCCGCCTGAAGTGGCGCGGACCTTCGCGATCATGGACGAGGACAACACCGTTTACCGCAACATGAACGGCCCGACCGAATTTCACGTCATCGGCACGATGAAGGACTGGACGATCGAGAACAGGCTCGACCGCATCGAAGCCCCGACGCTGCTGATCTCGGGAAAATACGACGAGGCGACACCGCTGGTGGTCAGGCCCTACCTCGAACGGGTTCCCGGCTGCGAATGGGTGCTGTTCGAAAATTCCAGTCATATGCCGCATGTCGAGGAAAAGCAGCGTTGCCTGGCGACCGTTTCCACTTTCCTGTCACGGCACGACTGAGAATTCACCCATAAGGGCAATTCCGTTTCTTGCCGCGGGAGTGACGCGTGAGATAGTCTCCGTCGCATTCGAAAGCGAATGGAACGCACCGATGAACGATCAACCGCAGACAGAAAGCGCGACAATCCTCGCAACGAGCGCGGGGCGTGGTTGGCGCGGTCTGGAGGCTGAGCTGTTGTGCATTCCGCCCGGCCGCACGCATATTTCAGGGACCCCTTTCATCGCCTCGGAATCCATGTCGGCCCGCCGGTCTGGGCCCAATGCCGCTGTGACGGGCGGGAACATCGCCGCCTGCAGAAACATGGCGATATCGATGTGGTGCCAGCCGGCCTGGATGGCGCCTGGGAGGACGACCGCGAATGCGTGATCCTGCGGCTGATGATCAGCAAGGATCTTTTCCATCGGGCTGCCATCGACCTCGGACGCGATCCCGCGGCGGCGATGGCGCCGAAATTTCAGCTCCGCGACCCGCGGCTCGAGGCAATCGCCTGGGCCTTGAAAGCGGAGCTTGAAGCGGATGTGCCGTCTGACCATCTCTATGCCGATACGCTGGCGACCGCCCTTGCACTCCGTCTGGTCGAGGCGGGCAACGGCAGCTCTCGCCCGGCAGATATCGGCAGGGCGTTTTCGTCCCGCCAGAAACGGATGCTTGTGGACTACATCGAGGACAATCTCGATATGCCGCTTTCGCTTGCCGAACTTGCCCGTGTTGCCGGGCTCAGTCTCTCGCATCTGAAGACCCAGTTTCGCGGCAGTTTCGGCATGCCGCCGCATCAATATGTGATGCACCGCCGGATATCGCGCGCCGAGGCACTGATCAGAAATTCCAGCCTGCCGCTGAGCCAGATTGCACTCGAAGCCGGCTTCGCGCATCAGAGCCATATGGCAAACAGCATGAAGCGGCTGCTTGGCATCAGCCCCGGCACCATCGCCCGTCTGCGCAACTGACGAAAAATGGCCGATCCCGCAACGGACCGGCCGAATGCGCAGGCCGCCTGCACAGCATCAAGGCATTCTCTTTCCGCTGCAAACAAGCGAAGGAGAAACCATGTTTGTGATCTTCGGCGCCACCGGCAAGGTCGGTAGGGCAACGATAAAAAGGCTTTCAGCCGAGGCCGTGCCTGTCAGGGCGGTGCTCCGTGATCCCGCCAAGACTGCACCGCTTGCGGCACTCGGATGCGAGATCGCCATTGCCGAGATCGGCGATATCGATGCCATGACCAGCGCGATGACAGATGCGACGGCCGTCCAGCTCATCTGCCCGATCGACCCGCATGCTGCCGATGCCAGCCGCCAGATGCTCAGATCGATCGAATGCATGGCGGAGGCGATCGATACCGCCCGGCCGCCGCGCGTCCTGGCGATCTCGGATTACGGCGCACATCTGACCATCGATACCGGCATTACCATCCTGTTCCGTGCGATGGAGGAGCGGTTTCGGCAATGCAGCACCAGCATGGTCTTTCTACGTTCCGCCGAGCATATGGAAAACTGGAGGCGCTACCTGAAGATCGCCGGCGAGACCGGCATAATGCCGAGCATGCACCAGCCGCTGTCGCGACCTTTCCCGACCGTCTCCGCCGCCGATATCGGCGCTATGGCCGCCGACCTTCTGCTGGCAGACTGGGATCACGGACCTTCGCCGCGGATTGTCCATGGCGAAGGGCCACGCGAATACACGGCACTCGAGATCGCTGCGGCCTTGGGGCGGTTGTTGAACCGGCGCGTCGCCGCGCGGGAACTGCCGCGCGCAGATTGGCCGGCAACGCTGATACGCGCAGGGCTTTCCGACAGTTACGCCGATCTGATCGTGAGGCTCGCCGATGTCCACAACAAGGGCCTGATCGGAGCGGAAGCCGGTGTCGGCGAAATCCGCCGCGGCCGCACGGAACTTGTCCCTGCCCTTGATTCATTTCATCCTGATGCCCAGCGGGCTGTGTCGTGAGTCCTGCCAGGAATGGCAGGTTCTGGTGACCTCTATCGGCGAACCAGCCATTTCTTGGCAACGCGGCAAGCCATCGTATAGGCCGGGTCAAAGACGTTGCCGACGTCGTAACGCACGACCTGTCCGAGCAGATGGCTGGCCGCTATCCTGTCCAGGCCGTAATCCGACGCCAGCCAGGTCAGCATTTCGCTGGTGGCATGCTGGAGCGCCTGATCGAGGGGCCTCGCGTTGCCGATGGTGAAGATGTCTTCAGCGGTTTCCCCGCGCGGCCAGACCAATCCGGCCCGCTTTTCCACCGTCAGCCGCACCGTGACGTCGAACGTCGTCTCGACGCCGGTTCCGACGATCTCGCCATCTCCCTGCACGGCATGGCAATCGCCGAGAAAGAACAGGGCGCCGGGAGCCGAGACCGGAAAGCGAACCGTGGTGCCGGGACCGAACAGCCGATAGTCCATGTTGCCGCCATATTCGCCACTCGTTGCGGTCGAGATCGCCTGGCCGAGGCTCGGCGCAACGCCGAAACAGCCGATCATCGGGGCAAGCGGCAGAACGAAATCTTCAAGGCCGGCAGCCGGCTCGGACAGCCGGACGGTCAAGGCCTCGCGGTCGATCGCCCAGATGGCGATATCACGCGGCGGCAGGTCGCGAACAGCTTCGGGATCGACGACATTGGCGGCGACGACGCTGCGGGTGAACCCCGTGTCCCTGGTCGGGATCATGCCGATGATCTCGACTTTCAGCGCATCTCCCGGTTCGGCCCCTTCCACGAAAATCGGGCCGTTCATCGGGTTGCCGCGGGGCGCCCGCTTGACGCCGTCCTTGTCATGGCCGGCAGCATCGAGCGTCTCGGTCACGACGGTGTCGCCGTCGGCGATGTGCAAGGCCGGCGGAAGGGAACCGATGACATTGTGAAAGCTCGTCGGAATGAAGCGGTGAGTGGTCATGAGATACGGCTCTCGCTCGTTTCGAATGTCATGAGCCCGCGGCTGAACTGCCCGGCGGAGAGAGTTCGAGACTAGATCAGAGATGAGATTGCCTGCAAT
This sequence comes from Rhizobium esperanzae, assembly GCF_014197615.1. Lineage (GTDB taxonomy): Bacteria > Pseudomonadota > Alphaproteobacteria > Rhizobiales > Rhizobiaceae > Rhizobium > Rhizobium esperanzae_A. The sequence continues at coordinate 29,361 of NZ_JACIFY010000014.1, read as the reverse complement.
GCCAATATCCGCAGATCGCCCGAAATACCGTTCGGCCGCAATTGCGGCGGCCGATGGGCAGGCTGTCAAATCAACTCATCTTGGCGCACCGGACAGGCTTCGCGGGCGGATTTCCTGTCCTGAGGAGTTGATCACGCCTCGATCGATGTCGAGGCGTGACGGATCGACGTTCAGAATTTGAAGCTGGTGCCGATCGTTACCTTTTGCTGATTGACTTCGAAATCGCCGAGCACCGCGCCTAAATCCTTACGTCCGAAGTCGTCATAGCGATATTCGGCGCGCATGATGATATTGTCGGTTAAGGCGTGCTCCACACCGCCACCGGCGGTCCAGCCGATCAGGATGTCGTCCTTCTTGCCAACTCCCGGCACGTCGACTTCTCCACCGGCCGCCGTCAAGCCGCCGGTTCCGTAGATCAGCGTGCGGTCCAAGGCATATCCCACGCGGCCGCGCGCCGAGCCGTCCCATTTGAGGGAAACGTCGTCTCCATCCTTCCAATTGTAGTTGAAGTCATTCTCGATACCGAAAATGAAAGGGCCATGCTGGAAATTATATCCGCCATAAATGCCCGTGGACCCTCCATCAAGATCCTGCTCGGAGCCGTTGAGGTAGGTCGCATGGGTGGCGGCATATCCGCCCTGAAGCCCGAGATAAAATCCCGACCAGTCGAAGGCCGACGGACTCTGTCCCTGTTGAACGTAAGCGGGATCTTGAACCACCACATCGGCGGCAAAGGCCGGCACCGCCGAGAAAGCCATGGCGGCCAGCGCAATTGTCTTTGTGTACATTAAAGTGCCTCGTCATTTTCGATGATCGGAGAAGGCTTCAGCAAATCGGCAGTCAGCCGCAACCGAGGCATTATGCTGCGGCTCGGCGTTGCTGTTTGCGTTTTAATGTTGAGATATGTTGTGGCCCGGCATCCTGGACATGCGTGTGAAGGATCGCGCGGGGCGGCTTCAGGAGTGGGTACCCAGCGCTGGTGGCAACCACGCAAGGAAAAAGTCTAAGCCATTATAATCTAAATATGTTCTTGTTGTTCCATAACATGCATTACGCCAGAAAATGATGCGACAGGGTATATTATATATCCCGTGGCGGCCGTCATTTTCGACCGCCAAGCGATCTCCCGTCCCAAGGGATGGAAGGGAACGAATTTCCGATGGCCTGGTTAGGCCTTCGAGCGGCCCTTTCAAGAGCCGGGACAAGGACCTGAGGAGCATGTTGTGAATGTTCTAAGTTTCAGCAGAGCCAGAAACAATCGCGACGGTCCTGATGCCGGTTTCGTGACCACGGACACTGACAACCGCCGGCTCTACAGGTTTGCCCTGCAATTCGATATGGACGACAAGACCTGGGCGACCGAGATCTGGGCCTATTCTTCCAAAGATGCCGAAGACCGCGTCGCCGCAATGCGCAGATCATTGACGATGTGCGGCCAACTCTATGGCGAAGTGGAAGCTTAAAGTTCCGAGAGACCGACAGCGATCGTGCTTGCTACTTTTCGGGCCGTACTCCTTTGCCCGCACTTGGGGAGGTCCCCTCGTCCGGAATACAGTGGCGCCCTCCCCTGCTTAGAGGTTAGTTTCGCCCTTTCGATGACTTCGCCAGCATCTCGCTCAGCGTGGCCGCGGAGAGCATGGCTTCCGCCAAAAGTTTCTTGAGCTTCTGGTTCTCTTCTTCCAGTGCTCTCACCCTTCTGGCTTCGAGACCGGCGCTTCCGAACTGCAGGGATTGCCACCGATAGAAGGTCGGCTCGCTGATGCCGTGCTTGTGGCAGACATCTGCCACCGTCACGCCGGCCTGGTGCTCCTTCAGAATGATCGTAATCTGGTCGTCGTCGAATTTCCTCTTGCCCATCACCGCTTCAGTCCTCACGAAATGCTCTGTTGAAGCTGTCGAGAAGTGGTCTGACAGCATAGAGCGCCACGCTGCTTTTGCCTGTTTCGATCAGTGTTTGTGCGGGCATGCCCGCGACCAGTTCGACATCACGCATTTTCGCCAGCCGCTCGTCCGTTACACGGATCGTCGCGGCAAAATAGGGCTGGCCGTTTTGCGGATCGGTGAGACGGTCCGCTGATACATATTCGACCCGGCCTTTCAGCAGTGGAACGCGCCGCTGATTGTATGGCAGGAGGTGGACCTGTGCCTCGAGCCCCGCATGGACGAGATTGATATCTTCCGGTCTGACATGGGCAGACACGATAAGCCGATCGGCGCGTGGCAGAAGATCGACGAGCGGCTCGCCCGCGCCGATGACCCCACCTGATGTATGGATGCGCAGGTTCATGATCGTTCCGTCTTCGGGAGCACGGATATCGGTCCTTGAAAGCTGGTCGTCGATCGCCCGCAGGCGCTCGCGCAGCTGCATGATCCGGCTTTCCGTGTCCCGCATGCCCTGGGCGACTTCGCTCAACCGGTCGCTCTCGAGCTTTGCAAGATCGGCCTGGGCCTCGCTGATCACCTGGTAGGCGCGGGAAACCTGCGCCTCCACTTGCCCTTGCTGGCCATCCAGGTCTGCTTTTTCGCGCTGGAGGTTGAGAAGCCTGCTCCTTCTTTCCAGCCCTTTGGCGGTGAGGTCCGTGACCTGATCCAGTTCTTGGCTCGATATTGCGGCTCTGTCGGCCAGCGCCGCCTTCTGCGCGCCAAGTCCGACGATTTCCTGCCGCACCTGCGCGATTTTTTCATTGGCGATCTGAATTTCAGCCTGCATGACCCGGCGACGGGCTTCGAAGATTTTCTGTTGCCCACTGAGAATCGCGCTGACCGAGGGGTATCGGTCCATGGCTGCCCTGAGATCCTCGGGATAGGCGACATGGTCGCCGCCCGTCTGCTCGGCAAGCAGGCGGGCGCGGCTTCCTTCGGCATCCCAAAGTTGCCCTTGGATGCTGTCGCGTTCCGAACGAAACTTCGTGTCGTCGAGTTCGATCACGATCTGTCCGGCCATGACCGCGTCGCCGTTTTTGACGAGGATCCGTCGGACAATTCCGCCCTCCAGATGCTGAATGGTCTTGCGGCTGGACTCCGGCTCGATAACGCCGGAGGCAACTGCAGCGCTTTTCAGCGGCGCCAGAACCGACCAGATCCCCAATCCGACGATGAAAATCAGGATCAACAGGTTCCCCGTCCAGACGACACCTCTGAGCCCCGGCATGGGCGAAGGGGGGGCGGGTCCGCGCTGTTTCTGTTCGATCACCGGCGCATAGACCGTCTGTTGTCTGGCTGCCGTCGGCCGCTGAGCGAACCGCTGGTCCATCCTGGACGGATTTGAAAATTTCGCCGGCGTTGCATCCAGTGGAACAAGGGTCATGGCTGCGTCCCTCCCTACGTTCCTGTTCGAGACGGTGGTTGAAGATAGGTTTCATAAATCCGCTCGCTGTCGCCAAAAGCGGCCACCGTCCCGTTACGCATGATGGCAATCTTGTTGGTGACCGGCAGGATCCCCATCCGGTGGGTTATGACAACGACGATCATCCCCCTGGATTTCATGCGCTCGATTGCCGCAAACAGCATGCGTTCGCCCTCATAATCCAAGCTCGAATTCGGATCGTCGAGAACGATAAGAGACGGATTTCCATAGGCAGCCCGTGCCAGTCCCAGCTGTTGGCGCTGCGCCCGAAGGAGCAGGTTTCCACCGTCACCGATATCGGTCTCGTAGCCCTGCGGCAGCCGCATGATCGCCTCGTGCAACCCAACCAGCTTGGCCGCGTCGATCGCTTTGCCGGGATCGCCTCCGTCCAGCCGGCCGATCACATCCTTGATTGCGCCGCCGAAGAGCTCGATGTCCTGTGGCAGATACCCGACATGGCGGGTCCCGCCGCACAGACGCAGAGCCGAGATATCGACCCCACCGAGGAGAGCATATCCGCTCGTTGCCGGTACGACGCCTGCTATGACGCGACCAAGCGTCGATTTTCCCGATCCCGACGGACCAATGAGTGCTACGCAATCGCCTGGCGCGAGGCGCAATGTGATATCGGTCAATATCGGCCGATCGGCGAATGGCTTGAAATAGCTGACGTTATCGAGAAGGAGGCCATTGGTCTCCGGCAGGGGCACCATTCGCGCATCGCAGTCCGATGCGACTGTTATCAGCATTCTGTTCAGGCGATGGAAGGCATTGCGCGCAAACAGAAAGGAGCGCCATGCACCTATTGCGCCCTCGATCGGTGCGAGCCCGCGCCCGAGCAGCAGGCTGGCAACGAAGATGATTCCGGGACTGCCGCTGTTTGCGAGCACCAGCCATGTCGCGGATCCCATCATGAAGATCTGTGCAAGCGTGCGGATCGATTTGGAGAAACCAAGAATGATCTCGGTGCGATGCATGGCAATGTCTTGCGCCCTTCTTGCCATTTCCGCGTCGCGATAGACGATCAGCGCTGCGCCGTCCTGCATGCCCATTGCCCTGATGACCTCGATGTTCTTGAGGGCGGTCGCAAATCGCAGATAGCTCCTCGAAAGGGCAAGATTGGCGTGGGCAAGCGGTTCTCGGGTCGCCAGTTCCGTCATGAACGCAAACAGCAGAAGTGCAAGGGCGCTCAGAAGGCCGATGGTCCCAAGCAGCGGATGAACGAGAAAGAGCAGGAGCAGGAATATCGGCGCCCAGGGAACGTCAAAAAAAAGCGAGCTGGCCGGTGAATCGAGGAATTGGCGCAATGCCGCCAGATCCCTGTAGCATTCCGTGGCAGCTCCCGTATCGGCGCGGGCGGCATATTCGAACGAGGCGGTGAGCACCATGGGGCGTAGCCTGTGGTCCAGCCAACTGCCGATGCGCGAAAGAGCTGCCCTGCGCACGATATCCAGCGTGGACCCGACCACAACGGCAATGGCGATGATCATCGTCAGCATCACGAGCGTGTCGACGCTTCGGCTCGACATGACCCTGTCATAGATCTGCAGGAGATAGATGGACGGCGCCAGAAGAAAGAGATTGTAGCCGCAACTATAGAGGAAGACCAAGCCGAAGGCTCCGGCACAAGCGCGCAGCGCAACAACAAGCTGTGTCGGCGGGCGCGGTGGCTTTATGGAAATCGTTGTCATTATCAGATCTCGCTGCACTTGATACTGACAAGAAGAGGCTGCCGGCTGGTCGAGTGATCCCTGAGGGTCGCCAGCCGAAGCCGGCGACCCTCATAGGCCTGAATGCATCAGCCAAGATGGCTGACATCGATATGGCCGAAGGCGTTTATGAAGTGATCGAGAGAATTGTTCACCGTCGTCGTTTCGGGATCCGAGTGAACCAGAGCCGACGAGATATCGCCCCCCAGAGCGTTGTTTCCGTTGCCGCCGTTGCCGCCGACGCCTGCCAGGATGTTGGCATGCTGATCGGCCACGAGCTGAGTGTATTGCGTGGCGGTCGTCGCCGCAGCCACCGAAGCCGTGTCATGCCCGCTCGTGTTGCCTTGATCGCCGTTGGAGTGGGCGTTTCCGCCAGCGCCGCCGGCGCCGCTGGTCAGCGAAGCCAGGAAGCCGTTCTGGGCCTGGCTCAAGCCACCGGCTCCACCACCGCCGGCGTCCCAATCTGCCGTCTGCCAAACGTGATCGCCGTTGTGCAGATGGGTGGATGCGCCATCGACCGTTTGCACGGGCGTGACATAGGCAACCGGATTGTAGTTGATGTTCCCATCATTATGGCCATCACCGCCGTTGCCGGCATTCGCGTCACCCGCATTCGGGTGGTTGAGGTGAATCGTGTCGGATATTTGTGGAATAGGCATTGATGTCACTCCTTTTACTTCGTTTCATCCGCGTTCGTTTTACGGTGTCCCCCTACGGCGTGCATTCCAGCATTTTCACCGCAGCCAATACAACCGCGGCCGAATATTGCCTGCGATTTAATCTCTAGCCTATCTAGATATTCGGAGACATTCCTTCGGATGTATACTTGGAGTTCCGGAGTGTTGCTTGGATTAGCGTTTGATGATTTGGCGTAGGTCGCATGGTCATGATTATGTCTTCGAACCTCGTCGAAGCGATGCCAGGGCCCCTAATCCAAAGGGGGATCGGTGCTCGCAAACTCGCACAACGGCCGTTGCGGTGATGACATCCAAATGGCTACGGAACTAGCCAACAGGATGTAGACGAATTGCAGGCTCTGCTTTTCCTGCGTTCAGATGCACAATGCCGGAACTATTCAGGCTGCACAGTGCCGCATGGTCGGCGGACGCGCGGTCGACCGCGAATGGAGACGGTAATGGCGGAAACTCGTCCCTTATTGGAAGACCAGCCCAAGACGGGCACCGATCAACACCTCGCCCCCAATGTGGCCGCAGGGCATCTGGCGCTGGTGCCGACCTGGCTTCCATTGGATGTCGCTTCCGGTCCGAGCCATAATTCAGCCGGCAGCGGTGGTGACGGGATCAGCGAAGGCGTGATCAGCAGCAATGCGTTGGCGGTCTTCATGCCGTCCAATGCCGCTATTGCCGGACCTCATTCGGGTGCCGACGCTTTCCAGGGCAACGATGCGCTCATCAATCAGCATCCCACCGAAATGGCTGGCATAGGCGGGAATGGCGGAAGCGGCAATGTTGCCAGCGGCGACGGCGCCAGCCATGCCGGCACAGGCGGGAATGGGACCTTCTACGGTGGGATGGTCAGCACCGAAGTCGCGCTGTTTGCCCCCGTCAATACTGCCGTGGCTGCAGGCCCCGGCGCGCAGGCTCACGCGGATCAATCAAACAACGCACTGTTCCTGCAGGGCGCAACCCAGATGGGCGGCATGGGCGGTTCGGGCGGAGACCATAACGTCGCAAGCCATGGCCAGTCGATGAGCCCGGGAACTGCGCTCACCTTGACTGGCGACTTTTATGCAGGCCACGGCGGCGATGGATATTTCGTCGGCAGCATGGTCGACGTGAGCATAGCCATCTTCTCACCGATCAACATCGCCATCGGCGCCGCAGGCGGCTCCGCGGAGGCTCATCAGACAAACAATGTCATTTTCGACCAGGGCACCGTGCAGATCGCAGGCATCGGCGGCAATGGCGGTGGCTTCAACCTGTCCTCAGACACGATTTTTACCGGCAACCACGCCGGCGGCGGTGGCGGCGTCGGATCGTCAACCGGCAGCATGGTCGACGTCAATTTCGGTTATTTCCATCCCATCAACATTGCCGTCCCCGCCGGCGGAACGGCGGACGCCCAACAGACCGATCATGTTCTCTATGATCAGCATGCGCTTCAGTTGGCCGGCATCGCAGGCCATGGCGGAGACGGCAACCTCACGGATGCCCATTCGGCCCTCGTCGACGACATTCTGAGCTTCATGCATAGCTGAAGCGCGTCACTTCAAACGTGATTGAAGCGACGTGCCTTGACTATTTGTCCTTATGCATGTCGTTATCCCCGAACCCCTGCATATTGCCGGACGACATGCATTGGAGCGCCGTGCAGACGCACAAAGAACGCTCTAACATCTTTAATCCTCGCATCGTGCTTTCCGAATCGATTCCGATTTTCGGGCCGATGCGCTAGCGGATAAATCCCATTTGCATTGCAGAGGTCCAATTGCACGTTCTTCGTGCCATTTTTCAAACCATATGTTGAACCACGTCTCCGCCAGGCATCGGTCGGTGCGGGCGCAGTAGCGTCCGAAAACCATGCCAACTGGTATTAATGCGTCGATGGGCTGAAGTTTTTCAGTAATCATAACGGGTAGTCTGCAATCTCCTGCTTCTTTTGCTTTTCACGATTATCGTTTTGCTGTCGAAGTCTGCGGATTCCCTGAATTGAAAGATGGAAACGCAGCTGAGCCGAACGCCATCCCGTTATACTAAACATCTCTTTCTCAATAGCTCCGTGGCGGATCGATTGTCTTTTCAGTGCCTTTGGAAGATTTGCTGACCCGCTTGCCGTACGTTAATTTGGCGATGGTTGAAAAATATACAGCGACAAGTCGAAATGGAGCGTGCTCATGAACAAGCTCTGAAATGTGCTCTGCAGGCCCAGTTATCTATCGATGAAATCTTATAGACTATAATAATTATCATGAGAGATCCCGATTATTGATATCGAGAATATATTCTTTTTTTGTCATGACATGAGACGACAACAGGAATACTATGAAAAACTGTTGGGTTGCAAATATTCTGGGGAGCACGCAGGTGTCCAACAGTGCTAGAACTGCGCGCCGTACCGGGCGCAATGCACCAACTGTTATCGTTATCGAGCATTCCACACTGGCGCGTACGACCGTGGTGAAGCTTCTTGAGGGTGAACTCGCCGGGTGGAATTTTATCGATATGATCTCGATCGAGAGTCTCGATAGAGCTCTTGGAACCGAGGTGCGTTTGGTTGCATTGGATCTGGCCGGCAGAGGTGTCGAGAGCATCAGCCTGCGTGATGACCTCGCGGCAATTGCCACGCGTTTTCCTGAGGCTCCCATTACGTTGCTCTCGGACACGGATGACGTCAACATAGCCCGTCAGGCCCTCAAGATGGGTATACGCGGCTTTTTCTCGACTTCACTGCCCATTGATATCGCCCTTGCCGGCCTTCGTCTCGTTCTGGCGGGAGGAACATTCTATCCGCAGCTGTTGGGAGCTGTTGCAAATGGCTTGAACGAGCCTGGCCCGGCCAGAACCGAGGCCGAAAGGAGCTTGGATGATAGAACGCAGTATCTGGCGATTGCCGATTTCACCCCCCGGGAGGCGGATGTCCTCGCAGAGTTGCAATCCGGCTGCTCGAATAAGGTCATTGCAGGAAAACTCAATTTGTCAGGGCATACGGTGAAAATGCATTTGCAACATATAATGCGTAAGTTGCAGGCGCAGAACCGCACGGAAGTGGTTGCCCGTTTAATTCAAAGAGCCGCCGGCGGGCAGGACGCCTCGCCGAGCCAGGATCCTGGATTGCTCTAAAGCGCGGCGCGATCTTTCAGATTCGCTCCTCGCGCTTTTAGTCTTTGTTTTTATCCCATGCCTTTATCGTAAAGACCGCTGCACACTTTCGCGCGACGATGACAGCATCGCCGCGACCGGCAGGCGGATGAAGCGCGAAGTGTAGCGCAGCGGGCGCTGATTCCCGATCTCTCGACGAAGATGTTCATTTCGGGCTTGCCTGTTTGCACACGCCTGTCGAACTTCGCTCGCCACACTAAGTTCCCCAAATGGACGGGGCAAAAATACCGTGATGCGGGATCCTCGAATCGAAGAAGCGTTTTCGCGAGGGTATCCGGCGGCGAACTTGACGGCTTCGCCGCGTGCCAACCTCACAATCTAGGATCCCGGTCGCCGCTTGTCCTGCATTCTTTTGCCTCGCCCGGAAGCTTGGTCAAGGTGCAGTCGGGACGATGGAACCGAACGATGGATATGACGCGCATCCGAGATCACATGGTGGAGCACCACGTTACGCGTCGTGGCATTCGCGATCGAGGTGTCACCGAGGCGATGCGCACGGTGCCGCGCGAAAAATTCGTCTCTCCGGGCTGTGAGGAGTTCGCCTATGAGGATACACCGCTGTCGATCGGCGAGGGCCAGACGATTTCGCAGCCGTTTATTGTAGCCCTGATGCTCGAAAAGGCCCGCCTGGATGCGGGTGACAAGGTGCTGGAGGTCGGAACGGGATCCGGCTACACCTCAGCCCTTATGAGCCGTATAGCAAGGCGGGTCTATTCCATCGAGCGCCATGAGAGGCTGGCGCTTCAGGCCAAGGAAAGGTTCGAGAAGCTCGGATATCATAACATTGACGTTCGCGTGGGCGATGGCAGCAAGGGCTGGCCGGAAGCCGCCCCATTCGACGCCATTATCGTTTCTGCAAGCGCACCCGCAGTGCCGTCCGCCTTGAAGGCGCAATTGGACCTCGGAGGGCGGCTCGTCATCCCGGTCGGCCGCAGCGAGCAGCGGCTGAAACGCGTCACGCGCACCGGCGCCGCCGCGTTCGAGGAGGAGGATCTCGGCGGGGTTCTCTTCGTTCCCCTGATCGGCGAAGACGCCTGGACTGCCGCACATCCGATGTACACGGCGACGGCCCCGCCATCGCCGGAAACTTCTGCGTCCGGCCCAGGCTCTCCGCGAAATGCAGAGGGAGAGGGCATGGAAAAAATACAGCTGCCCGGAGGCGTGCTCGATCATACCGCATTCCAGCGACGCTTCTGGGCAATTCAACGCATTGCCTGGATCATCTTCACGCTTCTTCTCGTGGCCTGTCTGCTGGGCTTGCTTGGAAGAGGCGGTCCGTTTTCACGGCAAACCATCGCGTTTCCTGAAGGCGCCGTGGACTTTCCCGTCCTCTCCCGCTGGAAGGCCCCGGAGATTATGACGGTGAACTTCGCGCCGTCATCCGAAGACCGGGTCTTCACGATCGATGCCGCCTTTCTTCAGAGCTTTTCGATAGAGGGCGTCGACCCGCCTGAGAAGGCGACTTTCGTGCGCCAGGGCCGGATAGGCTACGTATTCCCAGGCAATCCGGCAGGGTCGACGCAGATCGTATTCCGTCTGCAGACGCAACTCTCCGGCCTTTGCCGCACCACCATCGGCATCGACGCGGAGACACGCGCGCAATCCACGTTCATTTTCCCATGAGGGCGGCGCCATGGATGCCGTTTTACGCGGACTGGCGATCTATTTCTCGCTGTTCCCGATCATCCGCCTCTCAGGAAGACGGACGCCCGCCCAGATGACGCCGTTCGACCTGGTCATCGTAGTCGATCTCTTCAAGCGGTATAGCGACGAAGGGGACAATCCCGGGCTGAAGGCATGGGCCGCAAGCACACGCCCTGTCCTGGAACATCATCTCCAGATGGCCAAAGACCTCAACAAAATAGGCTTGGGTGCGAGGAGAACGCGTTCAGAAGGACAGGTCGAGCACCCTGCCCTCGAACAGACGGTCGCGTGAGCCTTCGAGATGCGCCTTCATCAGCCTTTGCGCATCGTCGGCCCGGCCATCGGCGATCGCCTTGTAGATGGCGTTATGCTCTTCATAGACCTGTTCCAGCCCCTGGCGCGGGCCGAGCAGGGAGAGGCCATGGAGATGCATGCCGACGGCGATATGGGCTTTCAGCGCATCGATCGAGGCCGTGTAATAATGATTGTTGGCAGCCTCCGTCACCGCGCGGTGGAAGATGAAATCGGCATCGGTGCGGTGAAGCTGATGGCTGGTCGCTTCGCGCAAATCGGCAAGGGCGCTGGCGATCTTCTGGATCGCCTGCTCATTGCGGCGTTTGGCGGCAAAATAGGCGGCGGCCGGCTCGATGGTCAGGCGGAATTCGTAGCAGCGCTGAATGTCGGCGATCGTCTTAACAGGCGAATAGGCAAGCTGCGTCGTCGGCGATCCATGCGCGCTGACGAAGGTGCCGGCGCCCTGCCGGGCATAGACCATGCCCTGATCGCGCAGGCGGGCCAGTGCATCACGGACGATCGGCCGGGAAACACCCAGCATCGAGGCAAGTTCATGTTCGCCGGGAAGGCGTGAATCCGGCGGATAATTTCCGCCGCGAATCCGCTCGAGCAGCTGGTCGAAGACGCGATCGACCAGCTTGACGGCCTTGCCGCGTTCGGGCTTGCCCGCCGGGCCGGCTTCCGCGTTCAAAGATTCGCCATTCACTTCAACCACGTCATTCTCCCCGACGGTATTGTACTATGCCGCCTGATTCCGAGAAACCAGTCTTAGCAAACTATCGGGATGGCCGAAGCCCCCCGACTTGACAGCACACCGAAATTGCCGCCCGTCGCCGGCCATAACATCGAACCATGGAATACCGGCCTCGATCTCGCCCTTCGGCGCCAGCACCCTGATGCCCAGCGCCTGAAACACGGCAAGGGCAGTATCGCCACCACCGACCATCAGCATATCGGGCCTCGTATCATCGATGACCGCTTTGACGCCTGCCGCGAAGCGGCTGGCGACGAGGCCCGCGTCAGCCGTCATGTCGCCGGTGCAGCGCAGCAGGACCGGCAGTGCCAGCCCCTCCCCGCATCCGATCTCGCCGATCGGAGCATCCACCACCATGCGCAGGGCGCCCGAGGCTTCGAGCCGGTTCATCTGGACGACGGTGATCGGGTCGCGAGAGCCGAAGGCAAACAGCGTCCGCGGGCTTGCTGCAAATTCCAGGACGGGCTGCCCCGCTTCGCCAAGCCGGCGGGCAAATGCCGCGCCGAGGCCGCGCGCACCGACCGCAAGGGTCCTCATCCAGTCGTGACCGTCGACGATCTGGTCGAGGTCAAGATCGTCCTCCGCATCGGCAACGACAACATTATCGCCATCGCGCCCGAACAGGTCGGCGATCGGCAATGGCTTCGGAACCCCGCGCCCGACGACGCAGCCCCGGTAGGTCACGCGCTCCTGATCGGGAATGGCGGGCGCCACCAGGATGGTTTTCAGGCCGAGCGCCTCGGCGAGCGCCAGGCTTTCCGCCGCGACATTGCCCTTCAGCCGGGAATCAATCTTCTTCATCACCACCGACGGCTTCTCGCCGCGAAGCACCTCCGTCGCCGCACGGACCGTTTCGACGGCTTCGCGTTTGCCAAACGCGCGCGAGGCGGTGTTGACGACGACGACATCGCAGCCGGTTGCGATCGCATCCTGTGCCGCCCCGACGTCGACGGCGACCGCAACCGAAAGGCCCGCCGCAACGAAGGGCGTACCGGTATCGAGTGCGCCCGTCAGATCGTCGGCGATAATGGCGGCCTTCAGCGTCATGCGATCTGCTCTGTATTGACAGCGTGGCAGGCAACGAGATGGCCGGGTCTCGCTTCCTTCCAGGCGGGAATAACCTTGCTGCAGACGTCCATGGCGATCGGGCAGCGCGTGTGGAAACGGCAGCCCGACGGCGGGTTCAGCGGGCTCGGCACGTCGCCCTGCAGGATCTGGCGCTGGCGGGTGCGCTCGTGCTCCGGATCCGTCTCCGGGACGGCCGAGAGCAGCGCCCTGGTATAGGGGTGCAGCGGATTGTCGAACAGCTCCTCACGGGCGGCCAGTTCGGCGAGCCGCCCGAGATACATGACGCCGACACGGGTGCTGATATGGCGCACCACCGCCAGGTCATGAGCGATGAACAGATAGGTCAGCCCGTATTTCTCCTGCAGATCGAGCAGCAGGTTGATGATCTGCGCCTGGATCGATACGTCGAGTGCGGAGATCGCCTCGTCGCAGACGATGAATTTCGGCTGGCAGGCGAGAGCCCGGGCGATGACGACGCGCTGACGCTGGCCGCCGGAAAGCTCGTGCGGGTAACGCTGGGCAAATCGGGTCGGCAGGCCGACATCGGTGAGCAGCGTCGCCACCCTCTCCTTCAGCTCGGCCTTGGTGCAGAGCTTGTGGAACAGGATCGGCTCGCCAATCGCCTCGCCCACCGTCATGCGCGGATTGAGCGTCGAATAGGGGTCCTGGAAGACGATCTGCAGGTCGCGGCGGAAAGGCCGCATCTGCTTTTCATCGAGCGTCGCGAGATCCTGGCCCTTGTAGACGACCTTGCCGCTGGTTGCCTTATAGAGGTTGAGAATGGTGAAACCGGTCGTCGATTTGCCGCAGCCGGATTCGCCGACGAGGCTCAGCGTCTCGCCTTCCATGATGTCGAGATTGACATTGTCGAGCGCATAGACGGTCGCTGAGCGCTCGCCGAAGGCGCCGAGCTTGACGTGGAAATGCTTGACCAGGTTCTCGACCTTGAGCAGCGGTTGAACCTCCATCACGCGGCCTCCTGCATTCTCTGGGCGACGAAACAGGCCGTGCGGTGATTGCCGCTGCCGCCAAGCGGTTCGAGCCGTGGCACCTTCTCGTGACAGACCGCCTCGGCGAGCGGGCAGCGCGGCGCGAACGGGCAGCCCTTCGGCCGGCGCCCGGGCTCCGGCGGCGTACCGCCGATCGAACTCAGCCGGCTTGCCGGCGGATCGGATAGTTTCGGGATCGAGGAGAGCAGGCCGCGCGTATAGGGATGGCTCGGGCGGGCATAGAGCTCGTCGACCGGCGCGTCCTCGACCACCGTGCCGGCATAGAGCACGGCGACGCGATCGACGAGGCCGGCGATCAGCGCCAGGTCATGGGTGATCCAGACGACGGACATGCCGAGCTTGGCTCTGAGATCCTTCACCAGGTCGACGATCTGGGCCTGAATGGTGACGTCAAGCGCCGTCGTCGGTTCATCGGCGATCAGGAGCTTCGGATTGCAGGCAAGGCCGATGGCAATCATCACGCGCTGGCGCATGCCGCCCGATAGTTCATGCGGAAAAGCCTGCAGCCGCTCTTCCGGGCCGGGAATGCCGACGAGGCGCAGCAGTTCGACGGCGCGGGCGCGGGCTTGCGCCTTCTTCATGCCGCGGTGGTAGATCAGCGGCTCGCAGATCTGGTCGCCGACACGCATGACGGGATTGAGCGAGGTCATCGGATCCTGGAAGACGAAGCCGATATCGCCGCCGCGCACCTTGCGCAGCTCGGCATTCGACATCGTCTGCAGATCGCGGCCGTCGAAGGTCGCCGTGCCCTTGGCGACCTTGATCTTGTTGGGCAAGAGCCGCATCAGGCTCAGCATGGTGAGGCTCTTGCCGCAGCCGGATTCGCCGACGACACCGAGGGTCTCACCCCTGTCGACATGCAGATCGATGCCGTCGACGACGACGGCGGGGCCGTTGCGGCCGTCGATCTCGACGGTGAGGCCTCTGACATCGAGCAGGCGTTCTTTGCTTTGCGTGTCCATCATTTGCTGCCCCGCGGATTGAGCGCGTCGTTGAGGCCGTCGCCGAGGAAGCTGAAGGCAACCGAGGCCAGGCCGAGCACGGCCGCCGGAGCGGCGAGAAGATGCGGATAATGCTGCCAGACACGAAGCCCGTCCGAGATCATGTTGCCCCAGCTCGGCGTCGGCGGATTAACCCCGACACCCAAGAAGCTGAAGGCGCTTTCCAGCACCATCGCCGTGCCGAGACCGGCGCTGACCGAGACGATCAGCGGACCAAGCGCATTCGGCACGACATAACGCTTGATGATGACCCAGTTCGAAAGGCCGAGCGCCTGGGCGGCGGTGATATAGGGGCGGCTGCGGATCGACAGCACCTGGGCGCGCACGAGACGGGCGTATGGCGGCCAGGAGATCAGCGCCATCGAGCCGAAGACAAGGATGAAGTCCACCCATATGGTCTGGCGGTAGAAGGGATTGAGGGTCTCGAGATAACGAGCCTCCATCCATCGGGTGATCGGCGATTTCAGCGAAGCGTTGATAACGACGACGAGCAGCAAGTTCGGAACCGACATCGTCACATCGGTCAGCCACATGATGGCCCGGTCGAACGGATTACCAAAGAAACCGGCAACGGCGCCGAGCGTCAGGCCGATCAGCACCGCGAAAAAGGTGACGATGACGGCGACGAGAAAGGCAGTCCGCGTGCCGAAGACCACCCGGCTGAAGACATCGCGGCCGAGATCGTCGGTTCCGAAGAGGTGGCTCATCGACGGCAGCGCGTTGCGGGCGTTGAGATCCTGGCTCAAATAGTCATAGGGCGTGAGGTAAGGACCGAAGACCGCCGTGAAAGCGAGGATCAGCACGACGACGAGACCGAAGATGGCAAGCTTGTTGCGCTTCAGCCGATACCAGGCATCACGCCACAGGCTGACCGGCTGTTCCTCGACGGCTTCGGTGGTGGAAAGAGGGATTGCGGACATGGTCAGCGGCTCCGTCTTGAATCATTGGCACGCGGGTCGAGCAGCGGATAGAGCACGTCGACCAGCAGGTTCGACACCATCACCAGGAACGACCCGATCAGCGTGATGGCCAGGATGACCGGATAATCGGAATTGATCAGCGCCTGCACCGTCAGCCGGCCGAGGCCCGGCAGGCCGAACACCAGCTCGACGAAGATCGCGCCGTTGACGATGGTGATCATGATCAGGCCGAGCTGCGTCACGACAGGCGTCAGCACCGGCCGCAGGATGTGGCGCAACGCCACGACGATCTCAGGCACGCCCTTGGCGCGGGCGGTCCGGACGAAATCCTCCGACAGCACCTCGATGACGGCCGCACGGGTCTGGCGCACGATCAAAGCGATCGGCTGGAATGAAAGCACGAGCAGCGGCAAGAGGATGCGGAGATCGAGGATGCCGCCCCAGCCATAGGGCACGCTCGCGCCAGGCAGCAGCACGATGAGGCCGACCATCAGCAGCGGCCCGGCGACATAGGCCGGGATCGCCCAGAGGAAGAGCGCGGAGCCCAGAATGGCATAATCGAGCCGCGAATTCTGGTTCAGCGCGGCGATCATGCCGAGCGGGATCGCGACGACGGCCGTCAGAATGATGGAACAGAGGGCAAGCTGAAAGGAGACGGGGGCAGCAGCCGAGACCATCGCCCAGACGGCGCGGCCCGAAGTCAGCGAATTGCCGAACTGACCGTGCAGCAGATTCCAGATGTAAAGGCCGAACTGCTCGATGAAAGGTCTGTTGAGGCCCGCACTTTCGCGGATCGCCTCGATGCGCTGCGGATTATAGGCGACGTCGCCCGGCGCGCGCAGGAAGATCAGCTTGATCGGATCGCCGGCGCCGTAGAAGGCCAGCGCGTAGACGGCCAGCATCACCACCAGAACGGACGGAATCCAGATGGCGAACCGGGTTAGCACGTAGCGCAGCAAGGCCACCTCCCACCTGTTGTCGACGCGGTCCCTCCTCAAGCCAGGCAGATCGCATCTCTTCTTCTTGAAATTTGCGCGAAGACCTTGCGGCCTTCGCGCAGCCATTGCCAGGAATGATAGTTCCAAATCAGCCGATCGAAATGTTCCAGGGTTCGACGATCTGCCAGTCGAGGTTCTTGTCCAGACCCTTGACCTCCTTGGTGGCCCAGCGCGACATCGCCTGAGAGTACCACGGAATGAAGGCCCAATCGTCGCGGAACGCCTTCTGGGCCTGCTGGGCGAGCGCGATGCGCTGCGGATCATCCGCAGCTTTGCTCGTCGCCTCGGCAAGCGCGCTGTCGACCTTGTCGTTCTTGTATCCGCCGAGCTTGTTCTGCGCATTCGACGAGGTCGATGCGATGCTGCCCGCCAGATACGACACGGCATCGGGGACACGGGTGCCAACATCGTCGCGGAAAATCTGGACCGAGTTCTGGTCCGGGCCGGCATAGGCGTCCTGCTGCGGCTTCATGTCGACGGCTGTTATGCCGAGATTCTGGCGCCACTGCTCGGCGATGAACTGGGCGGCAGCCTGAATGGCCGGTCCCGAGATACCGACGAACAGGATCTTCGGCAGCCGCTCAGGCCCGCCGTAGCTGGATTCGGCCAGCAGCTTCTTTGCGGCTGCCGGATCGTAGGGGTAAGGCTCGAAGCCGGAATTTTCGGCGCCTGGAACCGCGTTGAGAATCTGATCGGCCTTCTTGTGCGGCCCGTCGGGATAAGACGCCTTGAACAGGCCGTCACGGTCGACCGCCATGATCAGCGCCTGGCGCACCTTCGGATCGTCCATCGGCGCGCGGGAGATGTTAAACCAGAAGTGCTGGCTGGTCGGGATCAGCGGGCCGGCCGAGAATTCCGGACCGAGATCCTGGATGATCGTCGAGGTGACGAGCTCGGTATGGGCGTTGAACTCTCCGGATTTGATCAGCGATGTCGCCGTCACATTGTCCTCGATCGAGGTGACTTCGATGCGGGCGAGCTTCGGCTTCGGCCCGAAGAAATTCTCGTTCGGCTCGAAGGTGAGCTTGCCGGCGTCGATATCGAGGCTCGTCAGCTTGAAGGGACCGGAGAAGACCGGCTTGCTGTCCGGCTTGTACCAGTCGATGATCTCCTCGCCGTCGCTGCCGCGCGACTGCGACGCCTTGGTGATCGGCGCGATGTGGTTTGCCAGGCGCATGAAAAAGATCGGATCGGCGGCGGCCAGCGTCACGACGACGGTGCCCTCGTCGGGTGTTGCGACACCCGTCAGCTCGTTGCCGGAGCCGGCAGCGATTTCGGCATAACCCTTGACCTTGCTCAGCACCTGATCGGCGCGCTGGCTCTTGGTATTCGGCATCGAGGCGACTTCCCACGATCCCTTGACGTCGGCCGAAGTGATCTTGCTGCCATCGGAGAAGACGGCCTTCGGGTCGATCTTGAAGGTCCAGACGGTGTTGTCGGCCGATTCCCAGCTGGTGAAGACGTAAGGCTTGATATTGCCCTGGCTGTCGAAATACATCGGCGACGCCCACCAAATCGAATTCCAGCGGAACGTTCTGCCGCCGCCGCGCAGCGGCGACCAATCCTGGTCGAAGGCCGGATGTGCGACCTTCAGCACCTGGCCTTCATCGGCCATAACAATGCGGGCATTCATCCCGAATACAGTCAGGCCGACACCGGCCGCAAGCCCGAGCTTCAGCGCATTGCGGCGCGATAGATTGGTTTTATCCGATTGATCAAAAGACATGGCATTCCCTCCCACGGTGAATTCGGCAGCGTTCTCCCTGCGCCTCCCGGGCGCAGCACAATCCGTTCCGTATCGTTCTCTCGTTATTGTAAATATGTCAACAAAAAATCGCTGTTTTCGCTCCAACAAAATTCATACTTAAAAATATCACAGCAATAACAGATAGATAATTTTTCAACCCCACAGGAAAGCATTTTGTCTTCTTGACAAAAGCGCGGCGATGGAAAAGTTCTTAGCACCCCATCGCAAACAGACGACGACAATCGGATGCGCAACCGGACGGTTCGACCGCGGATCGGCAAGACAGGACGCGCCGAAGGAGGACAGGATGAGCCATCACAGGATCACAGGCGTCTTCAGCGCGGCCGCCACCCCGCTGACGGCTGACAATACCCCGGATTTCGCCCTTTTCACCGATCATTGCCGACAATTGCTGGCCGAGGGATGCCACGGCGTGGCATTGCTCGGCACCACGGGCGAGGCCAATTCCTTCTCCGGCGCCGAGCGTCGCGCCATTCTGGAAGCGGCTGTGAAGGCCGGCATTCCCGCCGACAGGCTTCTGCCGGGCACCGGCGTCGTCGCCATTCCCGAGACCGTGGAACTGACCCGGCACGCGCTGTCGCTCGGCGTCACCAAGGTGGTGATGCTGCCGCCCTTCTATTACAAGGGTGTATCCGACGACGGCCTCTTCGCCGCCTATTCGCAGGTGCTGGAAAAGGTCGCCGATACGCGCCTGCAGGTCATCCTCTATCATATTCCGCAGGTCTCGGGCGTGCCGCTGTCCGTTCCGCTGATCGGCCGGCTGATTGCCGCCTTCCCGGAAACGGTGGTCGGCATCAAGGAATCTGCCGGCGATTTCAATAACATGCAGGCGATCATCGCCGCCTACCCCGGCTTTTCGGTGCTGGCTGGCGCCGATCCCCTGCTGCTTCCACTGCTGCAGGCCGGCGGCGCAGGCTGCATCACCGCCACTTCCAATATCGTGGCGGATTCGCTCCGCACCGTCTACGACCATGTCCATGACGCGGCGCGCGCCGGCGAAGTCGAAGCGGCGCAGGCGCGTATCAACGCCTATCGCACACTGTCCAACTCTTACGTCCAGATCCCGACCATCAAGGCAATGGTCGGGCTGAAGACCGGCAATCCCGCCTGGAAGCGCACGCGCGCGCCTTTGCTGCCGCTCGGCGAGGCGGATTATGCCGCACTCGCCGAAAGCTACGCCAAGCTGCCTTGAGGAGATCCGCCATGAGTTTTACCGGCCTGCCTTCGGAAGCCGTGCCCGCCCTGATGACCGGGATCATTAGCCCTCATCCCGCCGTCGACGGCCGTGCGGATGCCTATCTGCCCTCGCCCTGCATCCAGAACCATGCAGCCAATCTCGCCTTTCTGCCCGATGGCACGCTGAGCTGCGTCTGGTTCGGCGGCACGATGGAAGGCATGGGCGATATTTCGATTTACATGTCGCGGCTGACACCGGGCGCGACGCGCTGGTCCGAGCCGGAGAAGATGAGCGACGATCCGGACAAATCCGAGCAAAATCCGTTGATTTTCAATGCTCCGGACGGAAAGATATGGCTGCTCTATACCTCGCAGACCTCGGGCAATCAGGACGGTTCCGTTGTCAAATGCCGGATATCGGATGATGGCGGCAAAAGCTTCGGCCCGGTGCAGATCCTCTGCGACAGCCCCGGCACCTTCGTTCGCCAGCAGATCGTCGTCAACGGCAGGGGCGACTGGCTGTTGCCGGTCTTCCGCTGTGTCGGCCTCAACGGCCAGCGCTGGAGCGGCGACGCCGATACCGCAGCGGTGCTGATGTCGCGCGACGGCGGCGCGAGCTGGCAGATGCGCGATATTCCGGACAGCATCGGCGCCGTGCACATGAACATCCTGCCGCTCGGCGGCAGCGAGATGATCGCCTTCTACCGCAACCGCTTCGCCGAGAGCATTCTTTCCAGCCGATCGTCCGATGGCGGCGAGACGTGGAGCGTGCCCGAACCCACCGAACTGCCGAACAACAACTCCTCGATCCAGGCAACGATCCTGAATGATGGAGCAATCGCAATGGTTTACAACCATTCGAATGCCGGCATGTCGGATGCGCGGCGCCAGTCTCTCTATGACGAAATCGAAGGTGACGAGGCGGGAGAAACCGCCATTGCCGCCGATATCGGCCATAAAGCGATCTGGGGCGTTCCGCGGGCGCCGCTCAGCCTTGCGATCTCCAGGGATGGCGGCAAGAGCTTTCCGCACCGCATCGATCTCGATACCGGCAACGGCTTCTGCCTCAGCAACAATTCGAAGGACTCGCTGAACCGCGAATTCTCCTATCCCTCGATCATCCCGGGCCGCGACGGCGTGCTCCATATCGCCTATACCTACTACCGGCGCGCCATCAAATATGTGCGCCTTGCCCCACAATCGCTGCCCTGATCGAAGCGGCAGACGGAAGTTTGTAAACCTGCATCCGATCGTGCGCGAAAGGATGCAGGACCACCGCCGTTGGGCCGGTTCAATGGTGATGAAATTGACAAGAGACGCCGACGGGCAGATGGCGGCCGCTTCTTCGCGCCCGAAAAGTATTCCCGTCGCTAAAAATCATTTAGCGTTTTGATATTATTGTAAATAACTGCACGATAGCGCCGATTTTGAAGTCGTGTCAGGCCCATGCCGGGCGATAAAAATTTCCGCGCCATGGAATGCCGGCTTGACATTGACATTACAACTTTACAATAAAGAAGGCGACACTAATTGCCGCAAGATCTTGCAGGGAGGACTGGTTCATGGCCAGCTTGGATTCGCCGATCACGATCGTTCGGCCGCATCTGATCGAATTCGGCATCGGCACTGCGGGAAAGCTTGGCGCATGGGCTGCCGGAAAGGACTATCGACGCACGCTTGTCATCTCCGATGCTTTCAACGCTTCGCGCATCGACGTGCTGGAGCTGAAGGGCGAGGTGACGGTTTTCTCCGAAGTGACGCCCGAGCCGGATACCGCCAATCTCGATAAAGTGCTGGCGGCGGCGAACGCGGCCGAAGCAGAACTGATCGTCGGCTTCGGCGGCGGCAGCGCCATGGACCTGGCAAAACTTGCCGCCGTTCTTGCCGGCTCCGCCCAGACGCTGCGTGAGGTCGTCGGCCCGAACAAGGTGCACGGGCCGCGCAAGGCAGCACTCGCCCAGGTGCCGACGACTTCGGGCACCGGCAGCGAGGCGGGCATCCGCGCGCTGGTCACCGATCCCCAGACGATGGCCAAGCTTGCCGTCGAAAGCCTGCATATGCTGGCCGACATCGCCGTTATCGATCCGGCGCTCACCTTCACGGTGCCGGCGCGCACGACGGCCGCCACCGGCGTCGACGCGATGGCTCACTGCGTCGAGGCCTTCACCAACCGCAAGGCCCATCCGATGGTCGACATCTATGCGATCGAGGGAACGCGGCTGGTCGGCAAATATCTCGCCCGCGCCGTCAAGGACGGCAGCGACGCCGAGGCCCGCGCCGGCCTGTCGCTCGCCTCGCTTTACGGCGGCTTCTGCCTCGGCCCGGTCAATACCGCCGGCGGCCATGCGCTCGCCTATCCGCTCGGTACGCGCTGGCATGTGGCGCATGGCGCGGCGAATGCGCTGATCTTCCCACATGTGCTGGCCTTCAACACGCCGTCGGCCCCGGAAAAGACGACGGCGGTGATGCAGGCGCTCGGGCGTCAAACGTCGGGAAATACGGCATCCGTCTTCGATGCGGCTTATGCTTTCTGCGCCGAACTCGGCATCGAGATGAAGCTGTCCGCGCTCGGCGTGCCGGAAAACGATCTCGACGCCATGGCCGACGACGCCTTTGCCATCCGCCGCCTGCTCGACAACAATCCGCGTGATCTCACGCGCGCCGACATTCGCTCGATTTACGCAGCCGCCTTTTAGAGTTTGATGCCGAAACGCGTGAGCGGTTTCGGATGACATCATGCTCCGGATTTAAAGCAAGACGGTTTTCAGAAGGGACTTGACGATGGACAGGAATGCGAAAGTCGCGGTGACGCTCGGTGATCCCTCTGGCGTCGGTCCCGAGGTGATCGTCAAGGCCTTGGCGGCGCTTCCGAGCGAGGAGCGCCGCGATTTCGTCATTGTCGGCAATGCCGAAGCGCTGGAACGCGCCGACCGCGTCAGCGGTACCGGGCTGAAATTCGGGCCTGCCGATGCCGGCGGCGATGGCAGGATCGCCGTCGACGAAGTCCCGCTTGGCGCCGCCCTGCCCGAGATCGGCAAGGTCAGCCCCGTCGCCGGCGACGCCTCGGTGCGCTATATCACCCGCGCCGTCGATCTTGCCATGTCGGGTCAGGCCGATGTCATCGTCACCGCGCCGATCAACAAGGAGGCGATGAACCTCGCCGGCCATCACCATGACGGCCATACCGGGCTTCTTGCCCATCTCACCGGCTCGAAGAGCTCCTTCATGCTGCTTGCCTCCGAGCGGCTGAACACCATCCATGTCTCCACCCATATCTCGCTGAAGGGGGCGATCGAACGCGCCAGGACCGAGCGGGTGCTGGCGACTATCGAAGCCGGCCACCGGCACTTCCTGCGCCTCGGCAAGACCGCACGCATCGCCGTTGCCGGCCTCAATCCGCATTGCGGCGAAAACGGCCTGTTCGGCACCGAGGACATGGAATTCCTGGCGCCCGCCGTCGAACAGGCACAGGCCAGGGGTATCAACGTCGTCGGGCCGATCTCGGCCGATACAGTGTTCGCCCGCGCCTATAACGGCGCCTTCGATCTGGTCATTGCCCAATATCACGACCAGGGTCATATCCCGATCAAGCTCGTCGCCTTCGAGACGGCGGTCAACGTCTCGCTCGGCCTGCCGATCGACCGCGTCTCGGTCGATCACGGCACCGCTTTCGACATTGCCGGCACCGGCAAAGCCAACCACGTCAACATGCTGTCGGCCATCGCCTATGCCCGGCTGATGGCCCGCTCGCCACGGCAGAGGGTGTGATCAGAAGAGATCTGTTGACGTCGTCGATCACCTGCTCAAGGCACTGAAGCAGCGCACTTTTTCGCCGGCGGGAAGGGCCTCTCGGCCATACGGCACAAGCGTAATCCGGTGCTGTCGAGAACCTGCTGCCTGGCCCGCATGGTCCGCTCCTACGCCCTGCCTGCCATAGAAAACGTCGCCCTATGGCACGAGCGCGATATCTCCCACTCCCTCGGTCGAACGCATGATCGGCCCAGACGCCACGCTCACCTTCGATTTCGCCCTCTCGCGGCTGGCCGACGTCATCGAAAAGCTGCTGGTCTATCCTGAGAACATGGAGAAGAACCTCAACAAACTCCGCGGCCGGCGCTTCCCGCGAAGACGCCTACTGCAGCCTGCCGCGCAAAATGATATGAATTGTTTGGCCGACTATTGACACTTCATGACAATTAGAAATTCTCAGCAAGAAGTTGCATTTATTCGGGGCGTGGGGCAGTTTTGATGGTCCGTAAAGCGAATTCCTCATATGGCTAGAACTCTTTTTAGGATTCTGCATCTCAATTTGAGGGTAGGCACTGGTGTTCGCGTTCTCGACGCCGATGGACGGCAAAATCAGCCGATCGAGCAAATTCGTCTTTACTGAATGGGATTCTTCGGCGACCAGTGACCTTGAGGCCGTATGTCTTCGACAGCTACTTAATCATCACCACGGTGATAATTTTCAATCTAATTGTCAGCAGTCGGTAAATTTTTCGTTCTTAGAGCAATTAAATAAAAAGTAAAATTCGGCGGGGCGGCATGAGATTGATTCCTGGTAAGAAAACGCTATGGGCGATATTTATATATTTAGTTATTTCAAATATTTTCGTATTTTACTTCATATATTCTGTTTCGTCGTTTGATAGGGCGTTTTCTTTTCCGTCTAAAGGAAACGAGCTTGAATACATAAAGTCCTGGATAATTTTCACGCTTATCCTGAATGCTTATGTTCTGTTGCCGATATTAATATATCAGATTGCCTTTATATTGGTAAATATCAATAAGAATTCCCGCTGAACTAATAAATCACAACATTGCCGGAGATAGTTATGGGCCTGGATTCCGAGCGCTGCAGCAATATAATGAAGGATATTCAAGTAACATTTTGATTCAATTCATTCGACATAGGCAACACGAGCTGGCGGTGCCGGCCGGCTACGGTGAAGGCGTTGCCGATGCCATCGTGGCGGCAGGCGAGAAACACGGCATCTCAGCCTATGGTGTCGAAGCGCTCGGCGTTATGCGCATCGAAAAGGGCCACGTCACCCATGCCGAGATCAACGGAATTGGCCAAAGCCGGCTTTACCAACAGTTCGATCCGCAAGGCCGGCTTCCGCCAATGGTTCGTCGCCGGCAACGAGCCGCTTTCCCCCGCCAGCCGTGCCGCTCTTGCGGCAGCACTCGCGGGAAAAGCCTTCGTCATGGACCAGAGCCACGGTCACGTCCGCATCGGCATATCAGGACGATCTTCGCGCGTGCTTCTTTCAAAGGGCACCGCCGTCGATCTCGATCCCGCCGTCTTCCCGGAAGGCAGTTCGGCGATGACCATGATCGGCCACATCTCCGTCCAGATCGTCCGCGCCGGCGATGACAGCTTCGAACTTACCGTCCTACGCAGTTTTGCGGAAAGCCTCTGGGATGAGCTTAGGCATATGGCGGCGAGCGCTGAGAAGGACGGTGGCGCGTGAGGGCCGTGCCGGCATGAAGATCGACGATTGAGCGAGATTAGCTGGAAGGTTCAACTTTCCGGCAGAAACTAAATTTGGGCCGGGAAGATCGAGTTCACGGATCACTGGCAAAACCCTGCCGTTTCGGCGAAGGTCCGAGGAGAACTGGGGCGAAACCTGCTACGCAGAAACAAAAGCTGCAGGCATCACGGTCGGCTTCATGGGCTCGTCCGGCAAAGATCTGACCGGCTACGTTGACGGCCTCGTTGTCGGCGACACGATTGCGACGTGGCGCGTCGATGGACGCCTGCCTTATTCTTTGATCGGTGGCTCAAATGCTTACTTCGGGTGGACTGAATTTAGCGCGAAGGAACTGCTGAACAGGCGGTCCATGGCCGCGAAATTGCCATCACTGCCTCCGATGGCAAGCAGGTCGTTGTCAGCCTGAAGGGCGCTGCCGAGGCGGTTCCATTTTCAATGCATGCTTTGCCAACGCGGCACAGGCTTCCACAAGCAGTTCGTCAGCTTCGCCCGTTCCCAAAACCTTTCAGTCGTCCCTGCTCCAGGTCGATGGTAAAAAGTGATCAACGGTGCTTGCTCTTTTGGGGGCCGTACGGAGAAAGAGCTAGCGATTTCGTCATGGAGGCTGACGGCTATTTAGCTTTGCTGTCCAACGAGAGCGGGACAGCAGCCACCGGCTATTGGAACGGTGAGCGCAACGCCATGCACACAGTGATCTTGGTGAAAGAAAAACGGAAATTGCTGGACGGGTTCAAAGGCTTGAGCGCGAATCCATGCATCTCCATCTTCTTAAGCAAGCGTGGGAGTGATCGAGTGGCTCTAAAAAGATGTATATTGTAGGCCTGCCGCGCAAAATAACCTGAATTGTTTGGCCGACTATTGACACTTTATGAAAAGTAGAATTATTCAGCAGGAAGTTGCATTTATTCGGGGTGGGATCGTAGGGGGCAGTTCTGATGGTCGGTAAAGCGGTTCCTCGTATGCATAGGACCCTTTGTTTTTACACTACTATCGCGGCCAAATGATCGTAGTGGGAGTAAAACGGCAAATACTGACAGACTTGTGACGGAGTTATAGGAGAAAGATGTACTTGACGTTGACAACTTTGAGTCGTCGATTCGTGGTGAACACAATACTATCAGTCTCATTATCTATGGGGATACTGCAATGCTCCTCTGTAATCGCGCTTGCAGATCAAGGTAAATCTCCGCCTCGAAACGATGAACTTAAAAAAATGCTCGATAGCGGGCGATGCGATCAAGTCTGGCAAGAAGTTTGGAAAGTAGCTCGTACAGGAAACTCTGAAACACTCGCGTCAATAGCGCTTTTGCTTATAGCTTATCGAGGGCTTGTGCCGCCATCTTATTTTTCGCTCAGTAAAAGCGCTGTCGCAGAATACTCAGTCAACAATTTCGTTGCACTTATATTGTACGGGCGCAATGACGAAGATGCTAGTCAGATGTTGCGCAGATCCGGAATACTTGACGATGACCAAATGAATTCAGTCAGCGCTGATGACATAAAGCATATCCGCGAAGTGAACAAATGCTTCAAGTCAAAAGAAAACACTCTCGATTTATGCTTCGATAAAGCGATAAAATTAAAGATAATTCCTTCTTTTGAGCAGTACATTGCCTTAATGGATCGTGCACCTAGGCCCGCATTCTGTCTTCCAGGAAAAAATGGTCCATAATATACAATATGGATATTAAATTAAATATAAACACAGAGGAAGATAGATGTCAGGTAGAAATTTAACGGTAAACGAGATCGAATTGGCACGAAGCATTTTTGGTTCTCTGATCGATTACTCGACCGTGAAGGTTTATAATGAGAATTGGCGAATGTTGGGATTATTTGATCTTGGCATTGATCGGCCTCATGCGCCTAACGGAAGCATCTATTTTCCGACGGTAAAGGGGCAGGTAGCTTCCGATCGGTACTCAAAGGATTTTGCGTTAGAAAAAGATCCGGAGCTGCGCGCTACCTTCATCCATGAAATGGCGCATGTTTGGCAACATCAGCGCGGCATAAACCTTCCTATAAGAATTGCGGAAGAAGCCAAAAAGTATGGAAAGGAAGAAGCCTATAATTACGACAATATATTTTCGGGAAAATTTTACCCTAATCTACCCAGTGACCAGCGATATTTAAAGCTTCCCCTTGAGGCTCAGGCTCATTTTCTCGAAAATTTATACCAGATACTCGATCACGTGGCAGGCGGAGGAACTTCGTCGAGACTCGATCAATTTCGAAGCGTTGCGCCCCCTCAAATACTTCAAAATTGGAACTCGGCGTTCAACTACGGCGGTGAGCTAGACCAGCGGCAAGGCGGGGCTTCACCTCTTCAATATGCGCCTTCAGGTCCTAGCGAATCACGAGACCCGTTTTCATCGATTTTAAACAGCCCGAGCACACCCACCCCACAGGCGCCTGATCTTCCTATTGACCCCATCAATTTTAACCCCTTAACCGCCCCCTCGCCACTGACGTCCGTAACTCCACTTAAACCTGCATCGTTGTCGGATTTTCGGAACGACTGGGATGCCTCTTACTCTGGCGAAGCAGGGCAATACTCCGCATCGTCTGGTCGGGGCGGATCGGGCGACATCTATGGCGGCTCATCGTGGGGAGGATCTTCTTCTGGCCAATCCTCTGGAGGCGGTAGTGCGTCTGGGGGCGGCGCTGGCTCGTCCTCTGGTGGATCGTCCACGGGGGGCGGCCGGCGATCAGGAGGTTTTGCATCCACTCCTCAGTATGGTCCAACGCCTAGTTCCCGCCCAAGCGATTATTCGAACTGGAACGGGCCAGATGAGGGCGTTCGAGCAAATAATGCCAGCTCAGTGCGAGGATCCGGCAGCGGCGGCAAAGGCGGCAGCAGAGGAGTGGTTGATCCGAACGGGCCGGGCAACTCGAAGGGGCCCAAGGGAACCAACAACGGAACAAATCCCAACAAGGGGAATAATCCCGGAAACCTCCGCGATGCCCTTGGATCAGGTGCATATTATCCCGTCCTCCTAGATATTTCAGGCGACGGGCTTAAAATCGAATCTATCGATTCTTCCTCTCGATTCATCGATCTCGAAGGTAACGGCTATCAGTCTCGAACAGCGTGGGTGGCCCAAGGCACCGGCGTTCTCGTGCTTGACGCCGATGGCGATGGCAAGATCAGCCGTTCGAGCGAGTTTGTCTTTACCGAGTGGGATTCCTCGGCCGCCAGTGACCTTGAGGCGCTAAAGCATGTCTTCGACACGAACGGCAACGGCAAGCTGGACGCAGGCGATGCTCAATGGTCGAAGTTCCGCGTAGAGGTCAACGGCCAGCTTGTAACGCTCGACAGCCTCGGCATCACTTCGATCGACCTGACGCCGAAGGGCAGTGGCCAGACCTTTAATGACGGCTCTGCCATTACGGGTACAACGACATTCACCCGAGCCGACGGCACGACGGGAACTGTTGGGGACGCGCAATTAGTTGCTAATAATTCCGCCTACATTGTTCGGACGACCAGCACGACGAAAGCCGACAGCTCGATCGAGAAGACGATCCTTGCCTACAATAAGGACGGCAGTCTGGCCTTCCGCAACGTCGTGACCACAAGTGCTGATGGAAAAAGCGTTCAGACGCAGTTCGACGACGACGGCAACGGCACCTTCGACCGCTCGCAGACAAATATGCTGACCGCCGATGCATCAGGCCTGCAGACGAAGACTGTGTCCAACTTCAATGCCGACGGGTCGCTTTCCGACCGTACCACGACAGTCACAAGCGCCGATCATCTGACGGTGACGACCACGCTCGATCAGGACGGTGATGGCATTGCCGACCAACGGCAGACTTTCGTCAAAAGCGCCGATGGTTCGACCACCACGACCACGCAACAACTCAGCGTTAATGGTACGGTCCTTTTCGGGACAGCTGTCAATGGCTCGGCCGACGGACTGACGAAGACGACCAGCCTCGATCGCGACGGCAACGGCGCTTATGACAACATCGTCACCGAGACAACGACGGTCGCTGCGGACGGCACTCGCAAGAAGACGACCAAAGAGACAAGCGCCAACGGCAAGAACCTCTCCATCGTCTACACAACAACCAGCGCTGATGGGCGCACCATCACCGTAGAGACGGACGCGGACGGCAACGGCCCGACCGAAACCAAAACCGTCACCACCTCCACCACGGCAGCCTCAGGCGACGTGACGCTGGACACGATCGTCTACAACACCAACGCGTCCTTCATTAAGCGCTCGAAATCCACCACAGTCACCACCGCCAACGGATTGTCGAAGACGACGACGAGCGACTTAAACGCCGACAACGTCATTGATTTCACCGATACCGATGTGACAGTGATCGA
>NZ_JACIFY010000013.1 GCF_014197615.1 Rhizobium esperanzae | reverse complement strand
TTCACACCTGTTTTCCAGGAAACCAGTCGAAACCAATCTCCGAAAACCAGTGTAACTTCTCTTGATAAACGTGACCGCCAAAGTCTCTTTCAAAGGATCCAATCTCTCAGATCCCGCAAGCTCCGCCGCCCACGTTTCTCTTTCTTCTCATCTTCAATTGTCAAATAACTGACGACCCTAAGCCGTCGACAAAACCCGCTCCAAACCTAAGCCCAGAGCAACAAACCAGCATCAGCCAATCCGCTTGAGTTTCTTGAGAACGAAAGACTTCGTCGCCAGCAGCGCCGCCGCCCTCGTTCAGTGAGTGGGCTTATAGAACTAACCCCTTTTCCAAGTCAACACACCAAAACAAAGTTTTTTGACAATTTTGTAACAGGTTGAAAACAAAGGGTTTTTATCCTCCACCTCCGAAAACAACGAAATTCACCGCCCAAATGGGTGGTTTTTGAGATTCGTTTTCGCCGAATCCCTAGAGAATGGCTTCGGCGAAGGAGACAAGGCTCATATAGGGTGCTTTCGATCGAATTCCAGGATGCTTGCCTCTAACGCGCCTCAGTCGCTAGTCTGGCGGTATTAGAAGATCCGGCGGAGTGAAGAATGCTTGTCCTCGATGAAGAACAGACGCGCGCGGCCCTGCCCTGGCCGGAACTGATCGAGGCGATCGCCCGCATGTTCCAGAGCGAATGCGTGATGCCGGTGCGCCATCACCATGAGATGGACGTGCCGAATGAGGAGAGCGCCACACTGCTTCTGATGCCGGCCTGGGTTCCCGGACATTATGCCGGGGTCAAGACCGTCTCGGTCTTTCCCGGCAATATGCGGCGCGGCCTGCCGGCCATCTCAGGGACCTATCTTCTTTCATCCGGCGCCACCGGCGAAATGCTTGCCATCATCGACGGCGGCGAACTGACGGCGCGGCGGACGGCGGCGGCATCGGCGCTGGCTGCCCGTTATCTCGCCCGCCCGGATGCGGAGGAACAGCTCGTCTGCGGAACCGGTCGGCTGTCGCTCAACCTGATGCTCGCCCATGGCGCGACCCGGCCGATCAAGAGGTACCGGGTCTGGGGCCGAAACGGGCAAGCTGCGGAAAAGATCGCGGCCGAAGCGCGGGCCCTGGGGCTGGACGCGGAGGCGGTCCGCGATGCGCGCGCCGCAGCGCGCACGGCCGACATCATTTCCTGCGCCACGCTCTCCAGCGAGCCGTTGATATCCGGCGAATGGCTGAAGCCCGGCGCCCATCTCGATCTCATCGGCGCCTTCAAGCCGAATATGCGCGAAAGCGACGACGAAGCCATCCGCCGAGCTTCTGTTTATGTCGATACCCGCGCCGGCGCCGTCAGCGAGGCGGGCGATATCGTCCAGCCGCTGAAAAGCGGCGTGCTGAAGGAAAGCGACATCAGGGCGGAGCTTGAGGAGCTCGTCAGCGGTGCCCATGGCGGGAGAAGCCATGGCGAGGAGATCACGCTGTTCAAGTCGGTCGGCGCCGCACTCGAGGATCTCGCCGGCGCCATTCTTGCCTATGAGACGGTGGCGGGCCGCCAGTGACGTTCAGTGCATCATTGCCGGACCTCCCGGTTTCACATGTGCTGCCGGCCGTGGGTGCCGCATTGGCCGAGCGAGGGTGCGCCGTTCTTTCCGCACCGCCCGGCGCCGGCAAGACGACGCTGGTGCCGCTTTACCTGCTTGACCAGGCGTGGTGCGCAGACGGCAAGATCATTCTGCTGGAGCCGCGGCGGTTGGCAGCGCGGGCGGCGGCAAGCCGCATGGCGTCGCTGCTCGGCGAACAGGTGGGCGGCACGGTCGGCTATCGCATGCGCCTCGACAACCGGATATCGGCAGCGACACGGATCGAGGTGGTGACCGAAGGGGTTTTTGCCCGGATGATCCTCGACGATCCGGAACTGAGCGGTGTCTCGGCGGTGATCTTCGACGAATTCCACGAGCGTTCGCTCGATGCCGATTTCGGGCTGGCGCTGGCGCTCGACGTCCAGTCGGCGCTGCGCGAGGACCTGCGTATCCTCGTGATGTCGGCGACCCTCGACGTGGAGCGCGTGGCCGCCTTGCTCGACCATCCGCCTGTCATCGAAAGCCTGGGGCGCAGCTTTCCGATCGATATCCGCTACCAGGACCGGCCGGGCGGCGAACGCATCGAGGATGCCGTCACCCGGGCGATCCTCGACGCGCATGCCGCTGAAACCGGCTCGATCCTCGCCTTCCTGCCCGGCCAGGCGGAAATCACGCGGACTGTCGAACGTCTGCAGGGACGATTCGGAGCCGAAACGCTGATTGCGCCGCTTTTCGGCAATCTCAGCCAGAAGGATCAGGATGCGGCGATCCGCCCGGCATCCAAGGGAACGCGCAAGATCGTGCTGGCGACCTCGATTGCCGAAACCTCGATCACCATCGACGGCGTCAGGATCGTAATCGACAGCGGGCTGCAGCGCCTGCCGGTCTTCGAGGCGTCGACCGGGATCACGCGGCTGGAAACGGTGCGCGTGTCGCGGGCATCGGCCGATCAGCGGGCCGGCCGTGCCGGACGAACGGAACCGGGTATCGCCATCAGACTGTGGCATCAGGGCCAGACAGCGGCGCTGCCTGCCTTCACACCGCCGCAGATTCTTTCCAGCGATCTCTCCGGCCTGGTGCTCGATCTCGCCCATTGGGGCGTCCAGGATCCGACGTCGCTCGCCTTCGTCGATCAACCGCCGGAAACGACATTGCGGGAGGCGCGGACGCTGCTTGGCCAGCTCGGCGCGCTCGACAGGGATGGGGCGTTGACAGCGCGCGGCAAGGTGATGCGCGATCTGGCGCTACCGCCGCGGCTCGCCGCCATGGTCGTCTCGGCGGGAGAAGCCGGATACGCCAGGGACGCGGCGATGATATCAGTGCTTCTCACCGAACAGGGGCTTGGCGGAACGAGCGTCGATATCGAGGACCGGCTGCGGCGCTTCAAGGCCGAGCGCGGCGAAAGAGCCGACGCCTCGCGGCGGCTGGCGGGGCGGCTGGCGAGCGGTCTCGACGCGGTTGCCGCAACGGCGCCGGCGCTGGCCGGCCAGCTGCTGCTGCATGCATTCCCTGATCGAATCGCGCTGCAGCGCGGCGGGCGCGGCCGATTCGTAATGGCGAACGGGCGCGGCGCGGAACTGCCGGAAACCGAGAGGCTGGCCGGCAGCAAGATGCTTGTCATTGCCGATCTCACCGGACGGGCGGCGCAGGCGCGGATTCTGGCGGCAGCCGAGGTGACGCGCGGCGATATCGAAGCCGAACTGCCCGGCGAGATCAAAAGCGGCGATCAGATCTTCTTCGACCGGCAAAGCCGGCAAGTCAGGGCGCGGCGGGCAACCCGGCTCGGCGCGATCGTCTTCGACGAGACGCCTTTGCCGCGACCTTCCGGGGCCGCTGTTACCCAGGCGCTGGTGGAAGGGGTACGCGAACTGGGGCTCGATCAGCTTGCCTTCTCGAAGGAGGCCGTGCAACTTCGCGAGCGGATCGGATTTCTTCACCGAACGATCGGCGACCCCTGGCCCGATGTCGGCGACGATGCGCTGCTTTCCCGGCTGGACGACTGGTTCGCTCCCTTTCAGGCCGAGGCACGCGGCCTTTCGGAGATTTCCGCGGGCGGGCTTTCCAACGGGCTGATGTCGTTGGTGCCGCACGCGTTGCAGCGCGACCTTAGCCGGCTTGCCCCGACCCATTTCGAAGCGCCGACCGGCCAAAGGCATCCGATCCAATATGAGGGTGAGGAGCCGGTACTGACGATCCGCGTACAGGAGTTGTTCGGGTTGAAGCAGCACCCGGCGATCGCCGGAGGCCGCCTGCCGCTGCTGCTCGAACTCACCTCGCCGGCGCATCGGCCGATCCAGACGACACGCGACCTGCCGGGTTTCTGGGCCGGCTCATGGAGGGATGTGCGCGCCGATATGCGCGGCCGCTATCCCCGGCATCCCTGGCCGGAGCGGCCGGAAGAAGCGTTGCCGACGACACGGGCAAAGCCGCGTGGTACATGAGAGCCATTCAGGGAGCCTCCCGGCATGATCGACAAGACAGAAAGCCATACGCGCGAGGACCGGCACAATAGCCGCAGGCTGCGCCTGCAGACGCTGGTGCGGCTGCGCTGGCTTGCCGTCGGCGGGCAGGCGCTGACGGTGTTCATCGTCGCCTTCTGGCTGAAATTTCCCTTGCCGCTGATTGCCAGCTCGTCACTGATCGCCGCCCTTGCCTGGGTGAATTTCTACCTGACGATCCGCTATCCGCCGACGCACCGGCTGGAGCCGCCGGCCGCCTTTGCGCTGCTTGGTTTCGATCTTCTGCAGCTCTGCGCGCTGCTCTTCATCACCGGCGGCCTTGCCAATCCGTTCGCAGCGCTTGTCTGCGTGCCTGTCATCATTTCCTTTGCCTCGCAGCCCATCCGTTACAGCACGGCGCTGATCGGCTTTGCGATGGTCTGCATCACGGTGCTTGCCTTCTCGCCCTTTCCGCTGCCGTGGTTCGACGGCGTCGAGATCAACGTCCACAATGTCATGCAGTTCGGTGTCTGGTGCTCGATCGCCTCGACGATGGCCTTCGCCGCCTTCTACGCCTATCGCGTGTCGTTGGAGGCGAGCCAGCTTGCCGATGCGCTGGCGGCGACCGAACTGGTGCTGCAGCGGGAAAAACATCTTTCGCAGCTCGACGGACTGGCGGCCGCAGCCGCCCACGAGCTCGGCACGCCGCTCGCGACGATCAGCGTCGTCGCCAAGGAAATGGAGCGGGAACTCAAGGACGACGATCGTTTCCGCGAGGACGTGATGCTGCTGCGCAGCCAGAGCGAACGCTGCCGTGACATCCTGCGGCGGCTGACGACGCTCTCCTCCGAAGGCGAGGCACATATGCGCCGCCTGCCGCTTTCCTCGATGATCGAGGAGATCGTGGCACCCCACCGGGAATTCGGCATCACGCTCGAGCTGATCGAAAAGAGCCCGCGCAAGGACGAGCCGGTGACCGACCGCAACGCCGGCATCATGTACGGGCTCGGGAATCTGATCGAAAACGCCGTCGATTATGCGCGGGAGAAAGTGATCGTCACCGTCGAGCATGATCACGATAAAGTGCTGATCGTCATCGAGGACGACGGCAACGGCTATGCTCCCGACATTCTGACCCGGATCGGCGAGCCTTATGTGACCAAAAGGCAGAAAGAGGATACGGCCGGCGGCCTCGGTCTCGGGCTTTTCATCGCCAAGACGCTGCTGGAGCGCTCCGGCGCATCGCTGATCTTCGAAAATCGTGACCCGGAAAGTGCCGGCGCACGGATCCGAATCGAATGGCCGCGCATGCTGATCGACGCAAATTCGACAAAATGACTTTGTCGGCATAAACAGAACAGAGCGGTTGACACAGATCGGGCGTTGAGCCGCCGGGACCGAGACGATGACAGAACAGAATCATGAAAATTTCGCTGCGTCTGATGAAGACCATATCGGCCCTGACGCCAGCCTGCTGATCGTCGACGACGACGGACCGTTCCTGCGCCGCCTCGCCCGGGCGATGGAGACGCGCGGCTTCCAGGTCGAGACGGCCGAATCAGTGGCGGAAGGCGTCGCGAAATCGAAAGGCCGCCCGCCGAAATATGCGGTGGTCGATCTTCGGCTCGGCGACGGCAACGGGCTCGACGTCATCGAAGCCATCCGCCAGAAGCGCGACGACACCAGGATCATCGTGCTGACCGGCTACGGCAATATCGCAACGGCGGTGACGGCTGTGAAGCTCGGCGCCGTCGATTACCTGGCAAAGCCCGCGGATGCCGACGACGTGTTTTCGGCGTTGACGCAGCGGGCCGGCGAAAAGGCCGAGCTTCCCGAGAACCCGATGTCGGCCGACCGGGTGCGCTGGGAGCACATTCAGCGGGTCTATGAAATGTGCGAGCGCAATGTTTCGGAAACGGCGCGCCGGCTCAACATGCACCGGCGCACGCTGCAGCGCATCCTTGCCAAACGCGCACCGAAATAGCCCAAGCATCGTCCATCAGACATCATCCACGGTAAACGGCTTTCCGCTCGCCCATTCGGCCATCATCAGCCGTTGCGCGGCGGCGCGCGAGAAATTGAGCGTGACGGATTTGCGCGTGGCGGGCGCCATGCGGTGTTCCGGCGCCTCGCGAATCATGTGAGCGCCATAACCGTCCGACAGGAAGAGCCCGCACTCCTCGGGAAAGATGTCGAGCGGCACATCCTTGTGGGTCGCGAAGAACAGGCGGTCGCAATGCAGCCTGTATTCCGGCCATTTGCGATCCACCCGGAAATCCTCGATCGACGTCTTGATTTCGATGATCCAGACCTCGCCCTTTTCCGAAAGCGTGATCAAATCGGCACGGCGGCCGCTGGCCAGCGGCAGTTCAGGCAGCACGGCGTGGCGCATTTCATGCAGTAAAATCTGCGTTCCCCGCCGTACCATCATGGCCCTGTCCGATTGCCGGCCGTCGATTAACGGATTGTTATTGTAAACGCTCAAAATCGTCATGGATAACCATCGCAGGGGCTAGCGTGTTGTTGCAAAAAAACCATGCGCTTCTAATTTGCGCCGCAGACGGATTTGTCGCGCCGCAGTAGCCTTGCAAAGCGCAAGTTAATCGAAAATAAACCATAATCAACGATGGTCGAAAGACTGTTTCTCCCTGCTCCAAAACTTCAAGAGTCATCTATGCGCATCCGCAATGCATTCCCTGTATTTGGCCTGCTGACAACGCTCGCACTGGCCGGCTGCTCCACCAGTTCCGATAGCGCATCCGTCGACGACAAGGGCGCAGGCCCGACGGTACAGACAGCTCAGATCTTCAACGACGCCTATGGCGTGACGAAGGATGCCGGATACTCTCTGCCGGCGATCCCGATCGACAGGGTCAAGCCGCAGTTCCGCCGCCAGGTCGTCAGCTACCAGACCACCGAGCGCCCGGGCACGATCATCGTCAATACACGCGAGCGCTTCCTCTATTATATCCTCGCCAACGGCAAGGCGATGCGCTACGGCATCGGCGTCGGCAAGCAGGGCTTCGCATGGGCCGGCACCGCCTACGTCGCCTGGAAGCAGGAATGGCCGACCTGGCACCCGCCGAAGGAAATGGCCGTCCGCCGTCCTGACGTCGCCAAATATGTCGAAGACGGCATGGGTCCGGGTCTCAGCAATCCGCTCGGCGCACGCGCCATGTATCTCTTCAACGAGGACGGCAAGGACACGCTGTTCCGCCTGCACGGCACGCCGGAATGGGCCTCGATCGGCACCGCCGCTTCCTCGGGCTGCATTCGCCTGATGAACCAGGACGTCATCGACCTTTACAGCCGCGTCCGTCCCGGCAAGGGCACGTCCAAGGTCATCGTCATCCAGTAAGGTAGAGACCGAATTCGGTATAAAAAAGGCCGCCGGAACGTCGTTCCGGCGGCCTTTTCATATTTCAACCGGCCTGCTGCGCCTTGAGCTCGAGGCGGCGGCGGTGAAGCACCGGCTCGGTATAGCCGTTCGGCTGCTCCCTGCCCTTCAAGACGAGATCGAGGGCGGCCTGGAAGGCAATCGAGCCGTCGAAATTGCCGGCCATCGGCCGATAGGCGGGGTCTTCTCCGTTCTGCCGGTCGACGACGGCGGCCATGCGTTTCATTGTTTCGACGATCTGCGCCTCGGTGACGACCGCGTGATGCAGCCAATTGGCCATGTGCTGGGCCGAAATGCGCAATGTGGCGCGGTCTTCCATCAGGCCGACATTGTTGATGTCAGGCACTTTCGAGCAACCAACACCCTGATCGACCCAGCGCACGACGTAGCCGAGGATACCCTGGGCATTGTTGTCGAGTTCGCGCTGGATTTCCTCCGGCGTCCAGTTCGGCCGCACCGCAACCGGTACGGAGAGAATGTCGGACAGCTTGGCGCGGGCCCGGTCCTTCAGTCCCTGTTGAACCCGGGCGACATTGACCCGGTGATAATGAGTGGCGTGCAGGGTTGCGGCCGTCGGCGACGGCACCCAGGCGGTGTTGGCGCCGGCCTTCGGATGGGCGATCTTCTGTTCCAGCATCGCCGCCATCAGATCAGGCATCGCCCACATGCCCTTGCCGATCTGGGCATGGCCGGAAAGGCCGCATTCAAGGCCGATGTCGACGTTCCAGTTCTCATAGGCCGAAATCCAGGCCGCCTGGCGCATGTCGCCCTTGCGAATCATCGGACCGGCTTCCATCGAGGTGTGTATCTCGTCGCCGGTGCGATCGAGGAAGCCGGTATTGATGAAGACGACGCGCTCGCGAGCGGCGCGGATGCATTCCTTGAGATTGACCGTCGTGCGGCGCTCCTCATCCATGATGCCCATCTTGATGGTGTTGCGCGGCAGCCCAAGCGCATCTTCGACCCGCGAGAAGATTTCGACGGCGAAGGCGACTTCCTCGGGCCCATGCATCTTCGGCTTGACCACATACATGGAGCCGGCGCGGGAATTCTTTTTCCGGCCGGCCGGGCCGATATCGTAAAGCGCGATCAGGCCGGTGATGACGGCATCCATGATGCCTTCGGGCACTTCGTTCCCATCCCTGTCGAGGATCGCCGGATTGGTCATGAGGTGGCCGACATTGCGCACCAGCATCAGCGAGCGGCGATGCAATTCGAACGAAGCACCGTCCGGGCCGATATAGTCCAGATCCGGGTTGAGCCTGCGGACGAAACTCGTTCCGCCCTTTGCCACGTCTTCCTGCAGGTCGCCCTTCATCAGGCCGAGCCAGTTGCGATAGACGGTGACCTTGTCCTCGGCGTCGACGGCGGCAATCGAGTCCTCGCAGTCCATGATGGTGGTGATCGCCGATTCCAGCCAGACATCGGAAATATGAGCCGGATCGGACTTGCCGATCGCCGTTGTCGCATCGATGACGATTTCGATGTGGATGCCGTTGTTCTTCAGGAGAATATGCGTCGGGGCGGCAGCATCGCCACGATAGCCGGCAAAGTGCCCACCATCCTTCAGCATTGCCTGCTCTCCATCGACCGATCTGATGGCGAGCGCTCCATCCCTGACGACCAGACTGCCGACGTCCTTCCAACTGCCATCCTGCAGCGGCGTCGCCACATCGAGGAAATCGCGCACCCAGGCGATCACCTTCTCGCCGCGCTTCGGATTGTAACCCTTGCCCTTTTCAGCGCCGTCGCTTTCGGAAATGGCGTCGGTGCCATAGAGCGCATCATAGAGTGAGCCCCAGCGGGCATTGGCGGCGTTCAGCGCATAACGCGCGTTCATGACGGGAACGACCAGCTGCGGGCCGGCAATCGAGGCGATCTCGGGATCGACATTCTGGGTCGAAACCTGGAAGTCCGATCCCTCCGGCAGGAGATAGCCGATGCCGCGGAGGAACGACTGGTAATCATCCATATCGGTCGGAGCGCCGTGCTGGTGATACCAGTCGTCGATCTTGAGCTGCAGCTCGTCGCGTTTTTTCAACAGCGCCCGATTCTTCGGCGCGAGATCATGGACGATCGCCGAAAAATCGGCAAAGAACTTGTCCGCATCGACCGCCAGCCCCGGCAGCACCTCCCGGGTCAGGAAATCATGAAGGACGGTTTCGACGGCAAGACCGTTCTTATCAACGCGGCTCATGCGGCATTCTCCCTGGCAACGACTTTGAATGCTGCCACTTTGCCCGGCTTTCATTCACAGTCAATTCCGCAATAATTCGAAAGATTTATGCCGCTCGGGAAACTATGCGCGGCGTCACGCGCATCGGCAGCCCGTTCTGCGGCTGCGTCGTCAGCTTCTGCACCGGCCAGGGATGGGTCGTTTCCGTCTGGTCGAAGCGAAACCGGTGCATCATCACCGCCAGTGCGATTACCGCCTCCTGCAGCGCGAAGGTCGCGCCGATGCAGACGCGCGGGCCGGCGCCGAACGGCAAGAACTGGAACCGGCCGATACTGCCGCGATTTTCCGGCAGGAACCGTTCCGGCATATAGGCGCGCGGTTTTTCCCAGTACAGCTCGTGGCGATGCAGGGTCCAGGGCATGATGAGCACGGTGATATCGGCCGGTATTTCGACCTTCTCGCCCTTCGCATTCGTCCATACGTCGTCGGAGATTGCGGCGCGATTGATCGAAGGGGCCGGCGGATAAAGCCTGAGAGCCTCTTCAAAGGCTGCCCGGGTCACAGGCATCAGATCCAGCCATTCCACCGGCTCGGCGCCGGTTGAAAGAACAGCGTCGATTTCCGTTTCCATCGCCTCGCGGATATGCGGGCTGTTCGCCACACAATAAAGCGTCCAGGCCAGTGCACGCGCGGTCGTCTCGTGTCCGGCGCCGATGAAGGTCAGGATATTGTCCTCGATCTCCTCTTCGGTCAGGCCGTCGGGGCCGGCCTGTTCCAGAAGCAGCGTCAGAAAATCGTCCGGTGCGGCGGCGCGATCGGCCTTCATCTTTGCCAGACGCATATCCATGGTATCGCGCACGATCGCCCTGAATTTCTCCAGCACCTTCTGGCCGCCGATGCGGGTGAGGCGCGGCACCCAGGAGGGCGCACGCAGCAGATCCATCGGGTCGACGCGGCCCATGCGGTGGAGAAGCTGGTTGACGTCGTCGGCAAAATGGCCGCTCGAGGAAACGATTTCGCCGGAGAAAAGCGTTTCGGCAAGAATTGCAAAGGTGAGATCGGTCATATCACTGGCGATATCGAAGACCTGGCCCGCCGAACCGGCACCCTCATATTTGCCGACAAAATTCTCCGATTGCTGCAGCATCTGGCCGGCAAAACCTTTGGCGTGGCGCGGCGTGAAAACAGGGGCGACCGCCTTTCGCGACCGTTTCCAGACCTGGCCCTCCGCCGTCAGCAGGCCGTCGCGCAGGATCGGCCGCAATACCAGTTGGCGTATGTCGGACATGCGGTAATTGTTGGCATTGTCGACCAGCACATGCTTGATCAGGCCTGGATCGTTGACGATCAGGGTATGTTGCCCGAAGAAGCTCGTCTTGATCCAAGGCAGCGTGTAGGACGGTTCGCCCCAGAGCTCGAGCGGATTGCGCAAGATGATGCGGATGATATCAAGCCGGCTCGGCGGCACGGTGCGCGGCAGCGGTGCCGGCGGAACGAAGGGATCAGGACGCATGTCCATCGTCAAAACCTTTCGGGGAAGATCGGTGCCCTCCCGTCAGGCCTGAAGCTAGAGCAGGCCCTTGAGTTCGTCCAGCTTGTCGTTGATCAGCCAGCCGTAATAATTCTCTTCGGGCCAAACGGTCGCACCGGAAGAGCGGTTTTTCGCCGCGAGTGCCGCGGCACGCTGGCGGGAATTGCCGACATTATAGAGCGTCGCCGTCAGGCCGGGATTGCCCGAGATGTCCATGCCGGCAATCTCCTTGTAATCGTCGATCGACCGGCGGATCGAGGCCGCGACGAAGGCGAGCGAGATATCGGGATCCATGATCGCCTTATAGACGTCGCCGGCATTCTTCTCGTTCAGCTTCGGATAACCCGAGACCCGGGTGACGAGATCGGAGAGCATCAGTGCCGTCAGCGGATTGACCTGGCCGAGACCGAAGGTCTGGCCGGCATAGAAGGGCTGGAAGAAGACCGCGCTGAAGCGATTGTTGGGGAAGCTCTCGCCGCCCACCGTCTTGCCGCGGAAATCGCTTTCCCAGACATCTTCGCGGCAGGTCCAGAGGGTGTAGGAATCACTCTTGCCCTTGCACTGCGCAAATTGCGGCCGCGCCACGAAATCATCGACGTTTTCGCCGTCATAGGCGAAGCGGAAGCTTTCCCCCGCATAGGATGCGGCCTTGACATAATAGGCCTGCAGCCGGTCGTAGGCGTCGACATTATAGGTGTGTTCGCCGACGATCGCGCCGACGACATGGATGGGATTGATGCCGTAAGCGCTGGAGACCTTGCGGATCTTGCCCATCAGCTCGCGATCGGTCGCCAGAAGCTCATGGACCTTTTCATATTTCAGATCGAAGCTGCTCTTGGTGCCCTTGGTGCGCCGGACGGACGCGCCCGGAATATCGGGCTGCTCGGCATGACGGTTGCCGGCCGGCACCGTCTGCATGGCGAAGGCAGGCGCCGAATTCACCAGGGCAGCGGCAATCAAAAGGCTTGTCAAAAGGCGTCGCACGATCCGCTATCCCCGTTCCATCGTCCTGCTTTCGATGCGGCTGACTGGACCAGAATCTTGGCCGAATAAAGCCGGAGCGGAAAACAAAACGGGCCTTCACTAAAAAGTAAAAGGCCCGCTGTCGAGAGTGGAGTTCACCACAATCCGGCATTCACATCGGGAAAGACATGAACCGGTGCGCCGATATCACAATATGAAGCGCGACAGATCGGTATTCTGCGCGAGATCGCCGACATGTTCGCGCACATAGGCCGCGTCGATGGTGATCGCCGTGCCGCCGCGATCCGGCGCGTTGTAGGAAATGTCGTCGAGAACCCGCTCCATCACCGTCTGCAGACGGCGGGCGCCGATGTTCTCGACGGAAGAGTTCAGGTGCACGGCGACATCGGCCAGCGCATCGATCGCGTCGTCGGTGAATTCGAGGCTCAGGCGTTCGGTTTCCATCAGGGCGCGATACTGGCGGATGAGGCTTGCTTCCGTCTCGGTCAGGATCCGGCGGAAATCCTCCTTGTTCAGCGCCCGCAATTCGACACGGATCGGCAGGCGGCCCTGCAGCTCGGGCAGAAGATCCGAGGGTTTGGAGACATGGAAGGCGCCCGACGCGATGAACAGGATATGGTCGGTCTTCACAGGCCCGTATTTGGTCGAGACCGTCGTGCCTTCGACGAGCGGCAGCAGGTCGCGCTGCACACCTTCGCGTGAAACGCCGGCGCCCATGCCGCCGTCGCGGGCGGCGATCTTGTCGATTTCGTCGAGGAAGACGATACCGTCATTCTCGGTGGAGCGAACGGCCTCGCGCTGGATCACCTCATTGTCGATCAGCTTGTCGGATTCATCGCGGATCAGGTCGGTGTAGGAGGCTTTGACCGTGGTGCGGACC
Source organism: Rhizobium esperanzae (assembly GCF_014197615.1). Lineage (GTDB taxonomy): Bacteria > Pseudomonadota > Alphaproteobacteria > Rhizobiales > Rhizobiaceae > Rhizobium > Rhizobium esperanzae_A. The sequence continues at coordinate 179,238 of NZ_JACIFY010000013.1, read as the reverse complement.
TTCTTGGTGCGTCCGCCCATCGCCTTGCCGAACATTTCCGACAGGTTGAGCACGCCGATATTGGCGCCCGGCATGCCGGGGATTTCGAAGCCGCCCATGCCGGAACCGGCATCGGCCACTTCGATATCGATTTCCTTGTCGTCGAGTTCGCCATCTCTCAGCTTCTTGCGGAAGCTTTCGCGGGTGGCAGGCGACGCGGTGGTGCCGACCAGCGCATCGAGAACACGCTCCTCGGCACTGACATGCGCCTTGGCCTGGACCTCGGCCCGCTTCTTTTCGCGCACCAGGCCGATGCCGACCTCGACCAGATCGCGGATGATCTGCTCGACATCGCGGCCGACATAGCCGACTTCGGTGAATTTGGTGGCTTCGACCTTGATGAAGGGCGCGCCGGCGAGTTTTGCCAGGCGGCGGGAGATCTCGGTCTTGCCGACACCGGTCGGGCCGATCATCAGGATGTTTTTCGGCATGACTTCGTCGCGCAGGCTGGGATCCAGCTGCTGCCGGCGCCAGCGGTTGCGCAGCGCGATCGCGACAGCGCGTTTGGCATCATGCTGCCCGATAATATAGCGGTCGAGTTCGGAAACGATCTCGCGGGGGGAAAAAGTCGTCATTGCGTATCATTCTCCTGGCGGTCCGGAGCCATCAGCGCCCGGCCGCAATTCGTCATTGTTTGCCTCGGCAGATCGGCCGCGGCGGCAGCCGGAAGGCAAGGATTCAGCCTTCGACCTCAAGCGACTCCACCACGATATTATGGTTGGTGTAGACGCAGATGTCGGCGGCGATATCGAGGGCGCGGCGCGCGATCTCTTCGGCCGATTTGTCGGTATCCATCAGCGCGCGGGCGGCGGCGAAGGCAAAATTGCCGCCCGAACCGATCGCCGTCGTGCCATGCTCGGGCTCCAGGACGTCGCCGTTGCCGGTGATCGCCAGCGTGATCGACTTGTCGGCGACCAGCATCATGGCTTCGAGATTACGCAGGTATTTGTCGGTGCGCCAGTCCTTGGCGAGCTCGACGGCGGCACGCATCAGCTGGCCGGGATATTGCTCCAGCTTCTTTTCAAGCCTTTCGAGCAGGGTGAAGGCATCGGCGGTGGCACCGGCAAAACCGGCGATAACCTCACCCTTGCCGATGCGGCGCACCTTGCGGGCATTGCCCTTCATGACGGTCTGGCCGAGGCTCACCTGGCCGTCGCCCGCCATCACCACCTTGCCGCCTTTTCGAACTGTAATGATCGTTGTCATCAAACACCTGTCTGCCCTTGACGCGGGCTACTCCACCAGGCCGCACACCGGCCTTGTTAAGCCCTATGTAAGTGGGCCGGCGCCGTTTGCAAATGGGCCGGCTTTTCTCTTGCCCGGCTTCTGGATATTTGCCGATGCGCCTGATAAGGAACGGCCTTATTCCGATGGAGGGCCAGATGGCCGAGACCGCAGCAAGCCGCACGGGCAGCGTTTCCCGCAAGACCAACGAGACCTCGATTTCGGTTTCCGTCAATCTCGACGGCACCGGCAAATCGAAGATTTCGACGGGTGTCGGCTTCTTCGACCATATGCTCGACCAGCTTTCGCGGCATTCCCTCATCGACATGGAAATCGACGCCAAGGGCGACCTGCATATCGACGACCACCACACGGTCGAGGATACGGGCATCGCCATCGGCCAGGCGATTTCCAAGGCGCTCGGCGACCGGCGCGGCATCACCCGCTACGCCTCGATCGATCTCGCCATGGACGAGACGATGACCAAGGCCGCGGTCGATCTTTCCGGCCGGCCGTTCCTGGTCTGGAACGTCGCCTTCAGCGCGCCGAAGATCGGCACGTTCGACACTGAGCTCGTTCGCGAATTCTTCCAGGCGCTCGCTCAGAATGCCGGCATCACCTTGCATATTCTCAACCATTATGGCGCTAATAACCACCATATTGCCGAGACATGCTTCAAGGCCGTTGCCCGCGCATTGCGCACGGCGACAGAGATCGATCCGAGACAGGCGGGCCGTGTCCCTTCGACCAAGGGCACGCTCGTCTGAGCCTCTCAAGGGAGCGGCGACCATGACATCAAGCTATATTTTCCTGACACCGCCCGGCGGCACGAGCGCTGAGATCGATAAGGTGCGGACGATCCGCGACGGCTTCACCTTTCTCGGCTTCCTGTTTCCATGGGCTTGGCTTCTGGCGCACCGGCTATGGCTGCATGCGGCCGCGGCATTTTTCTTGCAGGCAATCGGCGGCGCGCTGATGGACGAGCCGGGTCTCGGGCTCGCGGGCGCGGCAATCATGCTGGGCGTGAATATATTGGTCGGTCTCGAAGGCCAGAATTTCCGCATTCGCCACCTTGCCGCCATGGGCTGGAACGAAGACGCACTGATTGCAGCCGATAGGCTCGATATTGCCGAGCAGGTCTATTTTGCGGACAAGGCGGTCGTTTCGGGGAGCGACGACACCGTCGCACCGGATTGGCAGAACAAGCCCGGTGCAAACGGCCCGCACGGCCAGGCGACATCGCTTGGCCTCTTTGGATTTGATGGAGGACGCTGACGATGCGCGTCGCGATTATCGACTATGGTTCCGGCAACCTGCGCTCGGCGACCAAGGCTTTCGAGCGGGCCGCTCGCGAGGCAGGCATCGACGCGCATATCGATCTCACCGATAAGGCAGAGGATGTTGCCGCGGCCGATCGTATCGTGCTTCCCGGCGTCGGCGCCTATGCCGATTGCCGGCGCGGCCTCCATGCCGTGCCCGGGATGGACGAGGTGCTGATCGAGGCGGTCGAGAAGAAGGCGCGGCCCTTCCTCGGCATCTGCGTCGGCATGCAGTTGATGTCCTCGCGCGGACTGGAAAAGACCGTGACCCACGGTTTTAACTGGATTCCCGGCGACGTCGTCGAGATGACTCCCGGTGATCCGGCGCTGAAGATCCCGCAGATCGGCTGGAACACGCTCGATGTGAAGCGCGAACATCCGCTCTTCGACGGCATTGCGACGGGATCCGAAGGGCTGCATGCCTATTTCGTGCATTCCTATCATCTTGCCGCCGAGAACGCCGAGGATGTCATCGCCACTGTCGACTATGGCGGCCCGATGACCGCTCTCGTCGGGCGCGATAATATGGTCGGGGCACAATTTCATCCGGAAAAGAGCCAGAAGCTCGGTCTGGCGCTGATCGCCAATTTCCTGCGCTGGAACCCGTAATACCGCCGCCTTATTTCCCCTTTATGGAAACGGCGGAACAGGAGTACGCTCGATGCCGGCGTCGCGGAAATCAGGCAAGGTGTTCTATACGCTGAGACCCTCCAGAGAAGGCCTGCCTCCCTTCTCCGACATCCGGCTTGCCGACGGAACGATCATCCGCCGTGTCGATGAGACCGTTCACAAAAGAGCGCTTTCCAATGCAGCCAAGGCGTTGAAAGAGAGGCTGGACCGATGATCCATGAATTCCTTGCCGGCAACGAGAATTCGCAGTTGCGCGCCAACGGCATCAGCGCCGGCGACATCACCGAAGCCGTGCTGGAATTCTATATCGAGGGCGAAGACGATCTGATCGGCCTGCTCGCCTACGCGCTTTACGAACGGCAGAAGCGTGATTTCGTCCTCAGCTACCGCAAACGCAACGCCGGCCGTTCGCCGAATGAAGCGGAGCTTGCCGCCGTTGCCAGCAATTATCTCTCGAGCGACCTGCGCAATACGCTGCGCGACCGCGCCTCGCAGATCCTGTCGAGTTATGCCGAAACCTATGTGGAGGCGATGGAGCCGGAGATCCGGCTGGCCGCCGTCAACAGCCAGGCGCTGCGCGAGGTGCGCGACATCCAGAAATCAATGAAGAAGCGTCTCGGTTTCTGGCGCGAGGTCGGTGCCGGTTTGACCGTTACCCTGCTCCTTCTTCTGCTTTTCGGCGCGGTTACCATTGCCGCTGTCTTTTTCCACTCGGATATCGTAGATGCGTGGAATGCGCTGATGGTATCGACCACTTTACGGACGTAGACGACATGATCCTTTTTCCCGCGATCGATCTGAAGGGCGGCCAGTGCGTCCGCCTGAAGCTCGGCGACATGCAGCAGGCGACGGTTTACAACACCGATCCGGCCGCCCAGGCGAAATCCTTCGAAGACCAGGGTTTCGAATGGCTGCATGTGGTCGATCTCGACGGCGCCTTTGCGGGACATTCGGCCAATGGCGATGCCGTTGAAGCGATCCTGAAAGCAACGAAAAATCCGGTGCAGCTCGGCGGCGGCATCCGCACGCTCGATCACATCGAAGCCTGGCTGTCGCGCGGGCTGCGGCGGGTCATTCTCGGCACCGTAGCGGTCAGAAATCCTGAACTGGTCATCGAGGCCTGCCGGAAATTTCCAGGCCACGTCGCCGTCGGCATCGATGCCAAGGGCGGCAAGGTGGCGGTCGAAGGCTGGGCGGAAGCTTCCGAACTCGGCATCATCGAGCTTGCCCGGAAATTCGAGGGCGCCGGCGTTGCCGCGATCATCTACACCGATATCGACCGCGACGGCATTCTGACCGGCATCAACTGGAGCTCGACGCTGGAGCTTGCCGAGGCCGTTTCCATTCCCGTCATTGCCTCGGGCGGCCTCGCCTCGATCGACGACATCAAACGGATGCTGCAGCCCGATGCGCAGAAGCTGGAAGGGGCGATTTCCGGCCGGGCGCTTTACGACGGCCGCATCGACCCGGGCGAAGCGCTGGCGCTGATCAAGGCCAGCAGGGCAAAGGAGACCGCGTAATGACCCTCAAGGCCCGTGTCATCCCCTGTCTCGACGTCAAGGACGGCCGTGTCGTCAAGGGCGTCAACTTCCTCAATCTCGTCGATGCCGGCGATCCCGTCGAAGCGGCGAAGGCCTATGACGCGGCCGGCGCCGATGAGCTCTGCTTCCTCGACATCACCGCTTCCTCGGACAATCGCGAGACGATCTTCGATGTCGTGTCGCGCACGGCCGATCAATGCTTCATGCCGCTGACCGTCGGCGGCGGGGTGCGCACCATCGCCGATATCCGCAAGCTCCTGCTGTGCGGCGCCGACAAGGTCTCGATCAATTCGGCAGCCGTCAGCAATCCCGACTTCGTTGCCGAGGCGGCCGACAAGTTCGGCGACCAGTGCATCGTCGTCTCGATCGACGCCAAGCGCCGGCGCACGCAGGCGGTCGGCGGCGACAATCTCAGCGCCTGGGAAATCTATACGCATGGCGGCCGCAACGCGACCGGCATCGACGCCGTCGAATTCGCCCAGAAGATGGTGGCGCGTGGCGCCGGCGAGCTGCTGGTGACCTCGATGGACCGCGACGGCACCAAGGTCGGCTACGATCTGGAACTGACGCGGGCGATTGCCGATGCGGTGCGCGTGCCCGTCATCGCGTCGGGCGGTGTGGGCGATCTCTACGATCTCGTCGCCGGGGTGAAGGAGGGTCATGCCAATGCTGTGCTCGCCGCCTCGATCTTCCACTTCGGCACCTATACCGTCGGCGAGGCGAAACACTATATGTCGAAGTGCGGCATCGACATGCGTCTCGACTGAACCTTGAAAGCGAACCTATGAGCGGATTTTCCCTTGTCGATCTCGAAAGCATCGTCGCGGAGCGGTCGAAAGCCTCGCCCGAGCAATCCTGGACGGCGAAGCTTGTCGCCGCCGGCCAGCCGAAAGCGGCAAAGAAGCTCGGCGAAGAAGCGATCGAGGCCGTGATGGCGGCGGTGACCGGCGACCGTGACAATCTGACTTATGAAGCCGCCGATCTGCTCTATCACCTATTGGTCGTATTGAAGATTGCTGAAATACCGTTAGAGAATGTCATGGCCGAACTCGAGCGCAGAACCGCGCAGTCCGGCCTCAAGGAAAAGGCCAACCGGCAGAGTTCATGAGTATCGCGACTGAGATTATCGGGGTGCCGGAAACGTTGGATCACTTCCAGTCGGAATCCTATTCGCCCTATCACTTCTTCTCTTCCGAACAATGGGCGAAATTCCGCGCCGACACGCCGTTGACGCTGACCAGTGACGAGGTCAAGCGGCTGCGTTCGATGGGCGACCCGATCGATCTCGACGAGGTCCGGCGCATCTATCTGTCGCTGTCGCGGCTGCTGTCGGCCCATGTCGAATCATCGCAGCTGCTGTTCGAACAGCGCAACCGCTTCCTCAGCCTGTCCGATGTGACGAAGACGCCCTTCGTCATCGGCATCGCCGGCTCGGTCGCCGTGGGCAAATCGACCACCGCCCGTATCCTCAAGGAGCTTCTGGGCCGCTGGCCTTCCAGCCCGAAGGTCGATCTCGTCACCACCGACGGCTTCCTTTATCCGAACGCCGTGCTGCAGCGGAAAAAGCTGATGCAGCGCAAGGGTTTTCCGGAAAGCTACGACACGGCTGCGATCCTGCGTTTTCTCTCGGCGATCAAGGCGGGACAGCCGGATGTGAAGGCGCCCAGCTATTCGCACCTCGTCTATGACGTGCTGCCGGACGAATACAAGATCGTCGACCGGCCCGATATTCTGATCTTCGAAGGCATCAACGTGCTGCAATCGCGCGACCTGCCGGCCGGCGGCAGGATCGTGCCGATGGTCTCCGACTTCTTCGACTTCTCGATCTATATCGATGCCGCCGAAGACCAGATCCACAACTGGTACGTCGCACGTTTCATGCGCCTGCGCGAGACCGCCTTCCGCGATCCGAATTCCTATTTCCATCGCTACGCCTCGATCAGCGACGCAGAAGCGCTCGAAATTGCCGGGGATCTCTGGGGGAATATCAACCTGAAGAACCTGCGGCAGAACATCCTGCCGACGCGGCCGCGCGCCGATCTCATCCTGAAAAAAGGCAAGGATCACCTGATCGAGCAGGTCGCGCTCAGAAAACTATAGCAGGCCATCCTTCACTGGGCCATCAGCGCGGCGGGTTGACCCGGCGCAGCGTCAGATTAATGCGGCCGCCATTCTTCAGCAGTGTCGACGTCGCCGGATGAATGCGGTCGACGCCGTGGAAACAAAGTCTCCCCTCACCGCCCAGAACGACCAGATCCCCGCTTGAAAGCTTGAAGGATAGCGTGCGATCATTGCGGTTGAGGCCGCCGATGCGGAAGAGGCAGCTGTTGCCGAGCGAGATCGAGACGACGGGTGCCTGCAGATCCTGTTCGTCCTTGTCCTGATGCAGGCCCATGCGCGCTTCGTCGGAGTAGAAATTCACAAGGCAGGCTTCCGGCGGCATGTCGTAACCGGTAACGTCATTCCAGATATCGAGCAATTCCCGCGGCATATCAGGCCAGGGCCTGCCGGTCGCCGGATGTGTCGACTGGTAGCGATAGCCCCGCTCCTTGTCCGTTACCCAGCCGAGCGGGCCGCAATTGGTCATGCGCACCGACATCGGCTTGCCGGTCCCTGGCATGGCGGGCACATAAAGCGGCGCCTCGGCGACAACCTTGCGGATCACCTCGACCAGCGCCTCCTGACGCGCCCGGTCGAGATAGCCGGGAAGATGGCGAATGCCGCTCAAAAGCTTCGGCATCTCATTCGCCGCCGCTGCTACCGGGGCGGCCGCGCATTTTCTTGACTTCGGAGCGGCCGGATTTTTCCTTCAGGCGGCGTTCGACCGAACCCTTGGTCGGTTTGGTCTTCTTGCGCGGCGGCGGCGGCGGCTTGGCGGCCTCCAGAATCAGCTCCTTCAGCCGCTCGCGCGCGTCCTCTCGGTTGCGGTCCTGGCTGCGAAAGCGGCTCGCCTCGATCATCAGCACGCCGTCCTTCGACAGGCGCCGGCCGGCGAGCTTGACCGCATTGGCCTTGACGCGATCGTTGAGGGAGGGCGAATTCGGGATGTTGAAGAACAACTGGACCGCGGTCGAAACCTTGTTGACATTCTGCCCGCCGGGACCGCCCGCCAGAACGAATTGTTCCGTCAGCTCCCATCCGGCGATGGTGATCCTGTTATCGATATAGAGTGCGTCGCTGGCCATGCGGCGTTCTATCTCATATCGGCGGTGAATTGAAAATATTGGCCATCATCAAGAAAAACCCGGCAATCCTGCGATGCCGGGTTTCACGTGAATCAGAAGTTTGTTCTTCTTACTCAGCTGCAACCTTCACGCCGGGAGCCGCGTCGCGAACGCCGCCATCGACATGGTTCTCGAACTTGGCGAAGTTGGCGATGAACATCGAGACCAGCTTTTCGGCCTGCGCGTCATAGGCCGCCTTGTCGGCCCAGGTCGAGCGCGGATCGAGAATACCGCCGTCGACGCCATCGACGGAGACCGGCACGGCGAATCCGAAGTTGGTATCCGTGCGGAACTCGACCTGGCCGAGCTTGCCGCTCAGAGCCGCGGCCAGAAGCGCGCGCGTCGCCTTGATCGGCATGCGCTTGCCGGTGCCATAGGCGCCGCCGGTCCAGCCGGTGTTGACGAGCCAGCATTCGACGCCGTGGCGTCCGATCAGCTCCTTGAGCAAATTGCCGTATTCAGCCGGATGCCGCGGCATGAAAGGGGCGCCGAAGCAGGTCGAGAAAGTTGCTTCCGGCTCGACGACACCCTTTTCGGTGCCGGCCACCTTGGCGGTGTAGCCGGAAAGGAAGTGATACATGGCCTGATCGGGCGTCAGGCGCGCGATCGGAGGCATGACGCCGAAGGCATCGGCGGTCAGCATGATGATCGTCTTCGGATGCCCGGCCCGGCCCGTTTCCGAGGCGTTCGGGATGAAATGCATCGGATAGGCGCAGCGGGTGTTTTCGGTCAGCGAACCGTCATCGAAATTCGGCTCGCGGCCTTCGTTCAGCACGACGTTTTCGAGCACGGTGCCGAAGCGCTGCGTCGTCGCATAGATTTCCGGCTCGGCCTCGGCCGAGAGCCGGATTGTTTTGGCGTAGCAGCCGCCTTCGAAATTGAAGATGCCGTTTTCGCTCCAGCCGTGTTCGTCGTCGCCGATCAAAGTGCGGGCCGGATCGGCTGAAAGCGTCGTCTTGCCCGTGCCGGAAAGGCCGAAGAACACAGCAGCATCACCATCCGGGCCGACATTGGCCGAGCAGTGCATCGGCATCACGCCCTTGGCCGGCAGCAGGTAGTTGAGCACGGTGAAGACCGATTTCTTCATTTCGCCGGCATAGGAGGTGCCGCCGATGAGGACGAGGCCGTTGGTGAGATCGCAGGCGATCACCGTTTCCGTCCGGCAGCCGTGGCGGGCCGGATCGGCCTTGAAGCTCGGCAGATCGATGATCGTCAGCTTCGGCACGAAAGTCGGCAGCGCCGCCGCTTCGGGGCGGATCAGCAGATTGCGGATGAACAGCGAATGCCAGGCGAATTCGGTGACAACGCGGGTCGGCAGCGCATGGCCTTCTTCGGCACCGCCGACGAGATCCTGTACGAACAGCTCCTTGCCCGCGGCATGCGCCAGCATATCCTCGCGCAGCAGGGCAAAGTGCTCCGGCGACATCGGCTTGTTGTTGTCCCACCAGATTTCGCCATCGGTATTGGCGTCGCGAACGACAAACTTGTCGCGCGGCGAACGGCCGGTGTGCTGGCCGGTGAGAGCCCGCAGCGCACCCTGAGCGGTCAGTTCGGCTTCACCCCGGCGGATCGCTTCCTCATAGAGTGCTGCGGCGGAAAAGTTGTAGCGGGCGCTGGCTGCGCCGCCCAATCCTACCGTTGCCAGCTCCGTTGCCGGGTTATGAACTCCGAACTTTTCCATGGCTAGTTCCCTTTGCTCAGGCGCATTGCCGTTAAAACTAATCGCGAAAATACGGGGAGAAATTTTAAAACACAAGACACAGAATTTGAGAAAATGCAGTAATATCAAATATTTAATCGATTTAAATTTCTTGCCTCATTTTTAAATCGTTTTAGAAAGGTGCGTTGAAACATTTCACCCCGCCACTTAAGATTGCCGGCAAATTTCACGACAATCTTTCCCTTTATCTTTGCCACAATTTGTTCCACCTTTATCCTCCATAAGCGCATCCGGTCACTGAGACCGCCTGGGGAGAGCAAAATCCGGGAGATTGCGCACTGATGACGGAGACCAACACCATGCCGACAATCGCGCTCGTTGACGACGACCGCAACATCCTCACCTCGGTGTCGATCGCACTGGAGGCCGAAGGATATAAGGTCGAGACCTATACGGACGGTGCTTCGGCGCTCGACGGCCTTCTGGCACGACCACCGCAGCTGGCGATCTTCGACATCAAGATGCCGCGCATGGACGGCATGGAACTGCTGCGCCGCCTGCGGCAGAAGTCAGATATTCCCGTCATCTTCCTCACCTCCAAGGATGAAGAGATCGACGAACTGTTCGGCCTGAAGATGGGCGCCGACGATTTCATCACCAAGCCGTTTTCGCAGCGTCTGCTGGTCGAGCGCGTCCGCGCCGTTCTGCGCCGCGCCTCGAGCCGCGAAGCCGCAGCCGCGGGCGGCACCAGCCCGGCCGGCGCGCCGAAGACCGGCGCCGTGCAGCAGGCCCGCTCGCTGGAGCGTGGGCAGCTGGTCATGGACCAGGAACGCCATACCTGCACCTGGAAGGGTGAAGCGGTGACGCTGACGGTGACCGAATTCCTGATCCTGCATTCCCTGGCGCAGCGCCCGGGTGTGGTGAAAAGCCGCGACGCCTTGATGGATGCCGCCTATGACGAACAGGTGTATGTTGATGACCGGACCATTGACAGCCACATCAAGCGGCTGCGCAAGAAGTTCAAGATGGTCGATACCGACTTTGATATGATTGAAACGCTTTACGGTGTGGGTTACCGCTTCCGCGAAGCAGCCTGACGCTTCACGAGCGCAGGAAGAGACGATTGAGGGTGGCGCCGGCAAGCTGGCCCCGCCCTCCGAAAGGGCCTGTCATTGGCACAGTTGGTGCAGGAAAGGGATCTGGACGACGCGGAGGGCGTGAGCACCCGTCGCGTCCGAGGCCGCCGTTGGTCGCATCCCTTCACGCTGATCCGCCGCATCTTCGGCAATGCGGTGTTTTCGAGCCTGACGCGGCGCATCCTGTTCTTCAACCTGGTCGCGCTGGTGGTGCTCGTCGGCGGCATCCTCTACCTCAACCAGTTTCGCGAGGGGCTGATCGACGCGCGCGCCGAAAGCCTGTTGACGCAGGGCGAGATCATCGCCGGCGCCATTTCGGCCTCCGCATCGGTCGATACCAACTCGATCACCATCGATCCACAGAAGCTGCTCGAGCTGCAGGCCGGCCAGAGCATCACGCCGGTGCCGAACGACGAGGATCTCGAATTCCCGATCGATCCCGAGAAGGTCGCCCCGGTCCTGCGCCGGCTGATCTCGCCGACGCGCACACGTGCCCGCATCTTCGATGCCGATGCCAATCTGCTGCTCGATTCGCGCCATCTCTATTCGCGCGGCCAGGTGCTGCGCTTCGACCTGCCGCCGGTCGAGGAGGAGAAACAGACCTGGAGCGAATGGTTCGCCACCCTGTTCAACAAGGCGCTGCAGCCCGGCAATCTGCCGCTCTATAAGGAAGCGCCGGGCGGCGACGGCTCGATCTATCCCGAAGTCATGAACGCGCTGACCGGGGTGCGCGGCGCCGTGGTGCGCACCACCGAAAAAGGCGAACTCATCGTTTCCGTCGCCGTGCCGATCCAGCGCTTCCGCGCCGTGCTCGGCGTGCTGCTGTTGTCGACGCAGGCCGGCGACATCGACAATATCGTTCATGCCGAACGGCTTGCCATCATGCGCGTCTTCGGCGTTGCGACGCTGGTCAACGTGCTGCTTTCGCTGGTGCTGTCGTCGACGATCGCCAATCCGCTGCGCCGCCTGTCGGCCGCCGCCATCCGGGTGCGGCGCGGCGCCAAGGCGCGTGAGGAGATTCCTGACTTTTCCGCCCGCCAGGATGAAATCGGCAATCTTTCCATAGCCTTGCGCGAGATGACGACGGCGCTCTACGACCGCATCGATGCGATCGAGAGTTTCGCCGCCGATGTCAGCCACGAACTCAAGAATCCGCTGACGTCGCTGCGCAGCGCCGTCGAAACGCTGCCGCTTGCCCGATCCGACGATTCCAAGAAGCGGCTGATGGACGTCATCCAGCACGATGTCCGCCGCCTCGACCGGCTGATCAGCGATATATCAGACGCCTCCCGCCTCGATGCCGAACTTGCTCGTGTCGATGCCGGCTCCGTCGACATGGAGGTGCTGTTGCGCGACCTCATCGAGGTTTCACGCCAGGTCAGGAGCAGCAAGAAGCAGGTGGAGATCGAATATGCGATCGATCGCAAGCCGAACGTCAAGACGCGCTTCGTCGTCAACGGCCACGATCTGCGCATCGGCCAGATCATCGCCAACCTGATCGAGAACGCCCGCTCCTTCGTGCCGGAGAAGGGTGGCAAGATCACCGTGCGGCTGGTGCGGACACGCTCGCGCTGCGTCACCACCATCGAAGACAACGGTCCCGGCATCCAGGCGGAAAATATCGACCGCATCTTCGAGCGTTTCTATACGGACCGACCGGAATCGGAAGGATTCGGACAGAATTCGGGCCTCGGCCTGTCGATCAGCCGGCAGATCGCCGAAGCCCATGGCGGTTCGCTGAGGGCAGAGAACATCACCGATGCCGAAGGCCATATGCTTGGCGCCCGCTTTATCCTCGCTTTGCCCCTTGATGCCGCCGCATGACCGCGGCTTTGAACATCCATGCGACGGCGATCGTCGTCGGCCGGACCGGGCTGCTCTTCAGCGGCCCCTCCGGCTGGGGAAAATCGATGCTGGCCTTCACCTGCATGACCGAGGCACGCCGGCTCGGGCTGTTCACGGCGCTGGTCGCCGACGACCAAGTGCTGTTGTCGCAAGAGACCGGGATGGTGATCGCCACCTGTCCGCCGTCGATCGCCGGGCTGATCGAACTTCGCGGCACCGGTATCGTCCAGCAGGATCATATGGCCCGGGCGCCCATGCATTATGCCGTGCTTCCCGGCAGCGCCAGCGGTGAAAACCGCCTCCCCTCTGAAGGCGAAGTCGTCGATCTTGCCCCCGGCCTGTCGCTTCCCGCATTGCGGTTGCTCACAGGCGTGTCCTCACCCCTTGCAATCCTGATGGCAAAAGCACCCGATATCGGGCAGTGACGCCTTCCGGATTGATCAATCTGCCTTATATATTCGCATTTTTATCTTGCACTTCGGCTTTTCATAGCCAAGATGTGCCGCCACCGGTGGACGTAATTGCTGCATTGCGATATTGGGGCCACCGTTCGCGTATATGGGAGCAGTAATATCATGATCGGACTTGTGCTTGTCACTCATGGCAAGCTGGCTGAAGAGTTTCGTCATGCTGTCGAGCACGTCGTCGGTCCTCAGAAATTCATCGAGACGGTCTGTATTGGCCCCGAAGACGACATGGATCAAAGACGGCAGGACATTCTGGAAGCTGTTTCCGGTGCCGATGACGGCCATGGCGTCGTCATTCTGACCGACATGTTCGGCGGCACGCCGTCCAATCTCGCCATATCCGTCATGAGCAGCGGCCATACCGAAGTCATTGCCGGCGTCAACCTGCCGATGCTGATCAAGCTCGCCGGCGTGCGCGGCGAGAACAACATGGAGAAAGCGCTGGTGGAGGCTTCCGAAGCCGGGCGGAAATATATCAATGTCGCGAGCCGCGTGCTCAGCGGAAAATAACGGCCCTTCATGACATCGCTCTCCCGGGAACTCCTCATCATCAACAAGCGCGGTCTTCACGCGCGCGCCTCCGCCAAATTCGTGCAGATGGTCGAGACCTTCGATGCCGCCATCACCGTTTCCAAGGACGGAATGACGGTCGGCGGCACCTCGATCATGGGCCTGATGATGCTTGCGGCAAGCCCCGGCTCGAGCGTCGTCGTCTCGGCGAGCGGCAGCCAGGCCGAAGAAGCGCTGGAGGCCCTGGATCAGCTGATCCAGAACCGCTTCGGCGAAGAAATGTGAGCGCCGGCCGCGCTCATATAAACATATAAAGACTTCTTTATATCCTTATTGCCTTCCCGCCGGAAGCCTGCTAAACGGCTGGCATGCCGTGCGCTTGCTCGTGCCTGCGCTTTTTTTGAGACGTTTTTCAGCCTGGAGACCTCTATGAGCACTGAAAAAGATTATGTCGTCGCCGATATCGGGCTTGCGGATTTCGGCCGCAAGGAAATCACCATCGCCGAAACCGAAATGCCGGGGCTGATGTCCTGCCGCGCCGAATTCGGCGACGCAAAGCCGCTCAAGGGCGCACGCATCACCGGCTCGCTGCATATGACCATCCAGACGGCCGTGCTCATCGAAACGCTGGTGGCGCTCGGCGCCGAAGTCCGTTGGGCTTCGTGCAACATCTTCTCGACGCAGGATCATGCCGCTGCCGCGATCGCCGCCGCCGGCGTGCCTGTCTTCGCCATCAAGGGCGAGTCGCTCGAAGATTACTGGGTCTATACGGACAAGATCTTCCAGTGGGCCGATGGCGGCCTTTCCAACATGATCCTCGATGACGGCGGCGACGCCACCATGTACATCCTGCTCGGCGCCCGCGCCGAAGCCGGCGAGGACGTGCTGTCCCATCCGCATTCCGAGGAAGAGGAAATCCTCTTCGCACAGATCAAGAAGCGCCTTGCCGCTTCGCCGGGCTGGTTCACCAAGCAGCGCGACGCGATCAAGGGCGTTACCGAAGAAACCACGACCGGCGTCAACCGCCTCTACCAACTCAGCCAGAAGGGCCTGCTGCCCTTCCCGGCGATCAACGTCAACGACTCCGTCACCAAGTCGAAGTTCGACAACAAATACGGCTGCAAGGAATCGCTGGTCGACGGCATCCGCCGCGGCACCGACGTGATGATGGCCGGCAAGGTTGCCGTCGTCTGCGGCTACGGCGACGTCGGCAAGGGTTCTGCCGCTTCGCTCTCCGGCGCCGGCGCCCGCGTCAAGGTTACCGAAGCCGATCCGATCTGCGCCCTGCAGGCCGCCATGGACGGTTATGAGGTCGTGCTGCTCGAGGACGTCGTTTCCTCGGCCGATATCTTCATCACCACGACGGGCAACAAGGACGTCATTCGCATCGACCACATGCGGGCGATGAAGGACATGGCGATCGTCGGCAATATCGGTCACTTCGACAATGAAATCGAAGTCGCTGCCTTGCGTAACCTCAAGTGGACCAACGTCAAGCCGCAGGTCGACCTGATCGAATTCCCCAAGGGCAACCGCATCATCCTTCTTTCCGAAGGCCGCCTGCTCAACCTCGGCAACGCCACCGGCCATCCGTCCTTCGTGATGTCGGCCTCCTTTACCAACCAGACGCTGGCGCAGATCGAGCTCTTCACCAAGCCCGGCCAGTATTCGAACCAGGTCTATATCCTGCCGAAGCATCTCGATGAAAAGGTCGCGCGCCTGCATCTCGACAAGCTCGGCGTGAAGCTGACGGAGCTTTCTGCGGAACAGGCTGCCTATATCGGCGTCTCGCCGAAGGGCCCGTTCAAGTCAGACCACTACAGATATTGATCCTATCGTTAATATCCACAAGATGTAGAAGCCGCGGCATTGACAAATGCCGCGGCTTATTTTTTGGGCGCTCCCTTCCCGCCGATTCCCTTCCGAAGTATTGTTTTAAGACTTGATTCGGGACGCCGGACCCCGTCCGACCGCTCGAAAATGGGATGTCTTGTCGTAATGCGGCACATTGAAGGACGGAGACATACCGCGGATGTCGGAAATGAAAAACAGCCTGTCCGGTCAGGCGGATGATGGCGCTCGCGCCGGTCGCCGCCTTGTCATGACAGGTCAAGAACATAAATCTGCAACGGCACACGAGGCCGCAAAGCAAGAGCATCGATCATTGGCGCGCTTTCTGAAAGCCTGCGCGGCCGGCACGGCGCTTGCCGCGCTGGCGCGGCCGGTTCTGGCACAGGGCGAGCAGCAGGCGGCAGCCTCGGCTCACCTCTTCACATCCTCGCAGGTCGTCGGCGTTTCCGTCGTCATCGGCGTCATATCGGCAGCCCTGCTTTCGACCCTGTGGCTCGTGCGCCAGCGCGGCAATCTGGAAAACGAGAGCCGGGAAATCCGCTCGGCGCTTTCCGATGCCCAGCAGCGCATTTCGCAATACCAGGCGCTGATCGCCGACAAGAACCGGCGGATCGTCATCTGGGACGGCAATACCCGTCCCGAACTGCTCGGCCAGCTTCCGCCGGAGACCGGCGCGCCGCAGGACGGCGAATTCCTGGCCTTCGGCCTCTGGCTGAAGTCACGCTCGGCCTCCGATCTGGAAAAGGCGATCGACCGGCTGCGCGACGGGGCGCAGAGCTTCGATATGGTGGTCGAAACCATTCGCGACGAAATCCTCGAGGCGCAGGGCCGGGTTTCCGGCGGGCGCGCCTTCGTCCGCTTCGTGGCGCTCAACAATCTGCGCGCCGAGCTCGCGGAACTCAGGATCGAGCGCGACCGGCTGATGACCTCGATCTCGTCCTTCCAGACCATGCTCGACGCGATCGACATGCCGGCCTGGCAGCGCGACCCGGCGGGCCGGCTGACCTGGGTCAACCAGGCTTATGGCGAGGCCGTCGAAGCGCGATCGCCGCAGCAGGCGATCAATGAAGGCCGCGAGATGCTGACGACCGTGGCGCGCGAACGCATTCGCGCGACGACGACGCCGGAATCGCCCTTCCACGACACGATCTCGACTGTCGTGCACGGCAACCGCACATTCTTCGATGTCGTCGACGTCAGGCTTCCCGGCGGCTCGGCCGGCATTGCAATCGATGTGTCCGATATAGAGGCGGTGCGCGCCGAGCTGGAGCGGACGCTGAAGAGCCACGCCGAAACGCTCGACCATCTCGCCACGCCCGTCGCCATCTTCGACGGCGACCGCCGGCTGCAATTCTACAACCAGGCCTTCGTCGCGCTCTGGGAGCTCGATATCGCCTTCCTCGAAGGCCGGCCCGACAATAGCGAACTGCTCGAGCGGCTGCGGGCGGCCAAGAAGCTGCCGGACCAGCTCAACTGGAAAAGCTGGAAGGAAGCCGCCCTTTCCGTCTATCGCGCGCTCGACACACAATCCGACCTCTGGCACCTGCCGAACGGGCAGACGCTGCGCGTCTTTGCGACCGCCCACCCGCAAGGGGGCGCCACCTGGGTGTTCGAAAACCTGACCGAGCAGGTCGATCTCGAAACGCGCTACAACACGCTGGTCAAGGTGCAGGGCGAAACGATCGACCATCTGTCCGAAGGTGTGGCGGTATTCGGCCCGGACGGACGCATCCGGCTGTCGAATCCTGCCTTCCGCGCGCTCTGGGGGATCACGGAAACCGAGGCCAAGCCCGGCACCCATATCCGCGCATTGGGCGAGGCCTGCGCGCCCTCCTACGACCGGCCGGACGGCTGGAAGACTTTCGCCGAACTGATCACCAGCTTCGACGACGAACGCCGCTCGGGCCAGGGAACGCTGGAACTCTTCTCCGGCCTGGTGCTCGATTATGCCGTCATCCCGCTGCCGAACGCACAGACCATGCTGACCTTCGTCAATATGACGGACAGCGTGCGGGCCGAGCGGGCGCTGACCGAGAAGAACGAGGCGCTACGCAAGGCCGACGAGCTGAAGAACGATTTCGTCCAGCATGTTTCCTATGAGCTGCGCTCGCCGCTGACCAATATCATCGGCTTCACCGACCTGCTGCGCACGCAGGGCGTCGGACCGCTGAACGAACGGCAGGCCGAATATATCGACCACATCTCGACCTCGTCCTCGGTTCTCCTGACGCTCGTCAACGATATCCTCGACCTCGCGACCGTCGATGCCGGCATCATGCGGCTCAACTATGCGGATATTGATCTCAACGACCTGCTCGACGACGTCTCGATGCAGATCGCCGATCGCCTGCATGAAAGCGGCGTGGCGCTTGAAATCACCGCCCCCGCCTATCTCGGCTCGATCGTCGCCGATCCGCAGCGGCTGAAGCAGATCCTGCTGAAGCTGCTTGCCAATGCGGCGAATTTTTCGCCCGAGGGCACCTCGATCTCGCTGGAATGCCACCGCGACGGCACGGATTTCGTCTTCGCCGTCCGCGATCGCGGCCCCGGCATCTCGCCTGACATGATCGCAACCGTCTTCGATCGTTTTGCGACCGGAGCGAAAAGCGGCAAACGCGGCGGTGCCGGCCTCGGCCTGTCGATCGTCGACAGCTTCGTCAGCCTGCATCACGGTGACGTGACGATCGACAGCGAGCCGGGCAAGGGCACGACCGTGGTCTGCCGCATTCCCTCGGTCGACATCCCGCATTCCGCCGCCGCCGAATGACGACCGTCGATACGATCTCGGTTTTTCTGAAGGACGAAGCGGCGACCATCCGCTTCGGCGACGATCTGGCGCTCGCCCTGAAAGCCGGCGATTGCCTGGCGCTTTCCGGCGATCTCGGCGCGGGCAAATCTTCGCTCGCCCGTGCGATCCTGCGCGCCATGGCCGATGACGAAGGGCTCGAAGTCCCGAGCCCGACCTTCACGCTGGTGCAATCCTACGATCTGCGCATTCCCATTTCTCATTTCGATCTCTACCGGCTCGGCGATCCGGCCGAATTGACGGAACTCGGCTTCGACGAGGCGCTGGAGAACGGCATCTGCCTGGTCGAATGGCCGGAGATGGCCGAGGGCGAACTGCCTACCGAACGTATCGCTCTGGGCTTGGAACATGAAGACAGCGGCCGCCGGGCAACGATCAAGGCCCCGGACCCGCAGGCCTCGCGTATCCGCAGGGTCCTGGCGATCCGAGCCTTCCTCGACGAAGCCGGCTATCCCGCTGTCAAACGCCGCTTCCTGACCGGCGATGCTTCGCTGCGGGCCTATGAGGCGATCTATCCGGACGCTGCCCCGCGAAAAATACTGATGGATTGGCGCCCGCATCCCGAGGGGCCGCCGGTCCATGACGGCAAGTCCTATCCCAAGGTCGCGCATCTCGCCCAGAACGCCTATCCCTTCGTTGCGATTGCCGATGCCTTGCGTCAACGCGGTTTTGCAGCGCCGGAGATTTATAAGGTCGATTATATCAAAGGCATCCTGCTGATCGAGGATCTCGGCACCGAAGGCGTGCTCGATGACGCCGGGCGGCCGATCGCCGATCGTTACCGGCAAAGCGTCGCCTGCCTTGCTCATCTTCATTCCATGCAGATTCCGCAGGATATCCCGGTTCCTCCAGCGCATACGCATCACATTCCGGACTTCGACCGCACGGCGATGAAGATGGAAGTGCAGCTCGTGCTCGACTGGCATATCGCCTGGAAGCGCGGCACGGCCCCCACGGATGCCGAACGCGCGGAATATCTTGCGATCTGGGACCATCTGATCGACGAGCTGCAATCGGCTGAAACCAACCTGCTGCTGCGCGACTTCCATTCGCCGAACATCATCTGGCGCGAACAGGAAAGCGGTATCGGCAAGATCGGCCTCATCGACTTCCAGGACGCCATGATCGGCCCGACCGCCTATGATCTCGCCTCGATCGTTCAGGATGCGCGCGTGACGATCGAACCGGACCTCTTCCGGCAACTGATGGACGATTATCTCAGCCTTCGCCGCGCACAAGGCGGATTCGACGAAGCCGGATTCATGAAGGCCTGGGCGATCATGTCGGCGCAGCGCAACTGCAAGCTTGCCGGTCTCTGGGTGCGGCTGCTGCAGCGCGACGGCAAGCCCGGCTATCTCAAACATATGCCGCGAACGCTCGCCTATCTCCAGGTCGCGCTCGAGCACGAAGCGCTTGCCCCCTTGCGCGATTGGTGCGCAAGGGCTGGAATAGGCCAAAGCGAATCATAAGTTCCGGATCAGCATGACGATCAGACAAGCCATGGTACTGGCCGCGGGTCTTGGAACCCGCATGCGCCCGATCACCGACACGATCCCGAAGCCGCTGGTGAAAATCGACGGCAAGCCGATGATCGACTACGCGCTGGATTCGCTGGTTGCCGCCGGCGTCGAACGAGCCGTCGTCAATGTTCACCACCATGCCGGCCAGATGCTCGACCATCTCAAGGCCTATCGCGGCCTCGACATCATCATATCGGATGAGCGGGAGGCGCTGATGAATTCCGGCGGCGGGCTGGCCAAGGGCCTGACGCTGCTCGATCGCGAGAACGTTTTCGTCATGAATGCCGATCTCTTCTGGATCGGCGAACAGCCAGGGCGGCCGACCAATCTGCAACGCTTAGCCGGATTCTTCGATGCCGAACGCATGGACATGGCGCTGCTTTGCGTTGGGATCGAAGATACCACCGGCCACAACGGCAAAAACGACTTCAGCCTTTCGGCCGATGGAAGGCTGACGCGGTATCGCGACGACCCTTCCAATCCCGTCGTCTATGCCGGTGCGATCGCCATGAACCCGTCGCTGTTCGACGATGCACCGCAGGATGCCTTCAACCTCAATATCTATTTCGACAGGGCGATCGCCCGCAAACGGCTGTTCGGCATGGTGCTCGACGGCCACTGGCTGACTGTGGGAACGCCGGAGGCGATCGGCGAGGCGGAGGAAACGATCCGACGGCTGCGGACGTTCGCGTGAGCCATGGTGGAGCGGCACCAGCCACGCATTCTGACGATCCCGGCGGGCAGCTCCTTCCTGAAAACGCTGGCGACGACGCTTTGCGACGGCCGATTGACGCCGCTCTTCCGGCATGAGGCCGATGATCCGCTGTCGCTTTCAAAGGTGACGATCTATCTGCCGACACGGCGCGCCGTGCGCGTGCTGCGTTCGGAATTCGTCGATCTGCTCGGCGGCCGCTCGGCGATCCTGCCGGTTATTCGTCCTCTCGGAGAAACCGATGACGACAGCGGCTATTTCGACGAGGCGCTGCCGGCAACGATCGATCTCGCCCAGCCGCTGTCGAATACCGCCCGGCTGCTGGAGCTTGCCCGCCTCATCCTTGCCTGGCGAAACAAGCTGCCGGACATCGTCCGCCACATTCATTCGGACTCGCCACTCGTCGCGCCGGCGAGCCCGGCCGATGCGATCTGGCTCGCCCGCAATCTTGCGGAACTGATCGATTCCATCGAAACCGAGGATCTCGACTGGTCGGAACTGTCGAAACTCGACACCGGCGATTATGCCGCCTGGTGGCAGCTGACGGCGGAATTCCTGCAGATCGCCAGCGCCTTCTGGCCGGAACGGCTTTCCGAACTCGGCAAATCCTCGCCGGCGCGGCACAGAAACGCCATTCTCCGGGCCGAAGCATCCAGGCTTTCGGCGACGAAGCCCGCCGGACCGATCATCATCGCCGGTTCGACAGGTTCGGTTTCCGCCACCGCCGATCTCATCGCCGCCGTCGCCAATATGCCTGAAGGGGTGATCGTGCTGCCCGGCCTCGATCTCTCCATGCCCGAGAAAGACTGGCAGATGGTCGCGCCGGAACCGGCACCCGGCCAGCATGCCAATCCGGCAAGCCGAAGCCATCCGCAATATGGCCTGTCGTCTCTGCTCAAGCGACTGAAACTGACGCGTGCCGACGTGACGCTGCTCGACCGGCCGGAGGCCGATCTTGAGCGGCGCGCCGAAGTCCTGTCTCGGGCGCTCACCCCATCGGAGGCGACCAGCGATTGGGGGGTATGGAAGAGCGAGCTGCCCGCGGGAGCTCTGTCTTCAGCCTTCGCCGACGTTTCGCTGATCGAAGCCGCCAACGAGCGCGAGGAAGCGACCGCGATTGCCATCGCGCTGCGGCTTGCACTGGAGAAGCCGGGACAGAACGGCGAGAGCCGGGCGGCGCTGATCACGCCGGACCGCAATCTCGCCCGGCGGGTGATGGCCGAGCTTTCCCGCTTCGGCATCCTGGCCGACGATTCGGCGGGCACGCCGCTTGCGGCCACGCCGCAGGGCACGCTGCTGCAATTGCTATTGGAAGCAGCGCTGCGGCCGGGCGATCCGGTGGCGATCGTCTCGCTGCTCAAACATCCGCTGGCCCGCTTCGGCTTGGACCGCGCCGCATTGATTTCCGCTACCGAGGCGCTCGAACTGCTGGCAATGCGCGGCGGTGTCGCCGAGGTGGATATCAGTACGCTCGAGCCGCTGCTCACCCATCAGCTTGCCGAACAGGCCCTCGACAGGCACGCGCCGCAATGGCGAAAGGCGCTTGCATTAGACGCCGCCGAAGCCGCATACGACCTGGCGCGCCGGGTCACCCGGGCGACCGAGCCTCTGGCTTCGGCCTTGTTGCGGCACCGGCCGGAAGACCGCGGAAGGACTGCCAGTTTAACCTTGTCCGAATGGGCAGAGCGCACCGGCCGTTCGCTCGAAGCGGTGGCTGCCGATCCGCGAGGCAATCTCGCCGATCTCTGGTCAGGCGAAGCCGGCGATGCGCTCGCCGCCCTGCTCGGCGAAGTGATCGATACGGACGGCCAGATGGAGGCCGACGGGCCGCAATGGATCGACATCATGGCAGCGCTTGCCGCCGGCCATGCGGTGAAGCCGCGGGCGCTCAGCCATCCCCGCCTGTTCATCTTCGGCACGCTGGAAGCCCGCCTGCAGAGCGTCGACACCCTCATCCTCGGCGGCCTCAACGAAGGCACCTGGCCAGGGCAGACCGCCAACAATCCCTTCATTCCGCGTATGATGAAGACGGAAATCGGCCTCGAGCCGCCTGAACGGCGCATCGGCCAGCTGGCGCATGACTTCGAGATGGCAAACGGCACGCGCCATCTGATCTATTCCAGATCGCTGCGCCAAGGCTCGACGCCGACCGTCGCCTCACGCTGGCTGCAGCGACTGCTGGCGCTGGCCGGAGAGGCGTTCGAAGCGGAACTGAAGGGACGCGGCAGCCGGTTCCTTCGATGGGCGGCCCTGATCGATCGCGACGAGGCCCAGGCTCCGGCGCAGCGACCCTCGCCGAAACCGCCGTTGGCGCTGCAGCCGACATCCTACTCCTTCAGCGAAGTCGGGCGGCTGCGTCGCGATCCCTACGCCATCTACGCCCGCCGCATCCTGCGCCTCGATCCTGTCGATGCGTTCAACCGCGATCCGGGAGCGGCTGAGCGCGGGACGCTCTATCACAAGATCATCGACCAGTTCATCCGCGAGGCGCATGTCGCCGGCACGCCGGATGCGGCGGCAGCGATGGAACGCATCCTTTCCGAGCTGTTCGACATGGAGCAGCTGCCGCCGCATATCGATGCCGTGTGGCGGCCGCGCTTTCGCGCGGTGGCCCGCGCCTTCCTCGAATGGGAGGCCGAACGGCGGCCCGGCATCCGCAAGACGCTGACGGAAGTGCGCGGCGGCGTTGAACTGGAAGCGATCAATATCCGGCTCACTGGCGTCGCCGATAGGATCGATATCACCGGACCGAACGCTGCCGATATCATCGATTACAAAACCGGCTACAATCCCTCGCCGGCGCAGGCACGCGTGCTTCTCGATCCGCAGCTTGCGCTCGAAGCGGCGGCCTTGAACCGCGGCGCCTTCCGCGATGCCGGCAGCCTGGTGCCGCAGGACCTGCTCTACGTCCGCCTGCGGCCGGGACGCCGCTTCCAGATTGATACCGTCAACAATGAGAGCGCGGCGCGCAGCGACAAGGCGAAGTCGGCGATGGATCTCGCCGAGGAATCGATCGACCAGCTGGTCAAATTCGTGGGCCTGCTGCAATCAGGCGAGAAAGGCTTCACCTCGCGGCTCATTCCGGCGCAGCAATTCGATTTCGGCGGCGACTACGATCATCTCGCCCGCGTCTCCGAATGGTCGACGGCCGAGACCGAGGAAGGCGGCGGCGATGAGTGATGTAACGCCTCTTCCGAGCGACGACGATCCGCGCGCCTGGATCGGCTGGACGACGATCCAGCAGGCGATTGCCTCCGATCCCGAGCGTTCGGCATGGGTCTCGGCCAATGCCGGTTCCGGCAAGACGCATGTCCTGACCCAGCGCGTCATCCGTCTCCTGCTTGCCGGGGCGCGGCCTTCCGCCATTTTGTGCCTCACCTATACCAAGGCTGCTGCCTCGGAAATGTCGAACCGCGTCTTCGAGCGCCTGGCGGATTGGGTGGTGCTCGACGATGAAGATCTGAGCCGGCGGATCACCCAGATCGAGGGGACGGCGCCTGATCGAATAAAGCTTGCCGAGGCCCGCCGGCTGTTTGCCAAGGCGCTGGAAACACCCGGCGGATTGAAGATCCAGACGATCCATGCCTTTTGCGAGGCGCTGCTGCATCAGTTCCCGCTGGAGGCCAATGTCGCCGGGCATTTCTCGGTTCTCGACGATCGCGCGGCAGCCGCACTGCTTTCCGATGCGCGCCGGGCGCTGCTGACGGCAACCGCGCCCGAGGCAGACAGCGTTCTGGCCGGGGCCTTTGCCTATGTGCTCGATCTCGGCGACGAATCCGGACTGGAGAACCTGCTCGGCGACATCGTCGCCAATCGCAACGCGATTCGCCGTTTTGCTGGTATGGCCGAACAGCAAGGTGGCGTCGATAAAGTGCTGCGCCAACGGCTCGGCCTTGCCGCCGACGACACGGAAAGCCGGATCGCGGCGCAATACTGGCCTTTGCCGCAGCTTTCGGGCGGCATGCTGGAGCTTTATCTCTCGCTGGCCGACCACAAGGGCGGCGCGAAGGCGCAGGAGGTTGCCTACGGCCTGAGACTTGCCGGGCGGGAACGCGACGAGGCAAGGCGCGCGCAGTTTCTCGAAAAAATCTTTCTGACGGCGAAGGGCGAACCGAAGGCCGACTCGCAATTCTTCGTCAAGGCCATGCTTGCCGAAGCGCCGCAGCTGGCGGAGGGGATCGCTGCTGCCCGCGCCCATGTCGCGGCAAGCCGCGACCGGCTGAAGCTGATGCGGATGTATGGCGCGACCCATGCCGCACTCGTGCTCGCCGATCGGCTCAACCACGATTACGAGGAACTGAAGAAGCAGCGCAGCCAGCTCGATTTCGAGGATCTGATCACCCGTACCGCCGACCTGCTGACGAAAAGCGGCGTCGGTCCCTGGGTCCACTACAAGCTCGATCGCGGCATCGATCATATCCTCGTCGACGAGGCGCAGGATACCAGCCCGATCCAGTGGAGCGTCATCCAGTCGCTCGCTCAGGATTTCTTCTCCGGCGAGAGCGCCCGGCCGATCGTGCGCACGCTCTTTGCCGTCGGTGACGAAAAACAGTCGATCTACTCCTTCCAGGGCGCAAGGCCCGAGCGTTTTTCCGAGGAAAGCGACCGGACGCGGCGGCGTGTCTCCGACAGCGGCCAGAATTTTTCCTCCGTCCGGCTGCCGCTTTCCTTTCGCTCGACCGCCGACGTGCTCCAGGCCGTCGACGAGATCTTCACGTCGCCCGACAATGCCCGCGGCCTCAGTGCGCTCGGCGAACCGGTGGTGCATCGTTCCAGCCGCATCGGACATCCCGGCGCCGTCGATCTCTGGGACATGGTCGCGCCGGAAGCGGTGGTGAAGGAGGAGGACTGGACGGCGCCCTTCGACGCGACGCCGGAAAGCGCGCCGGCGGCAATCCTGGCGCGACGGATCGCCCATTCGATCGGCGCGCTCGTCGGGCGCGAGACGATCGTCGACAAAGGCAAGGAGCGCCTGATCGAAGCCGGCGACATCCTGGTGCTGGTGCGCAAGCGCGACGCCTTCGTCAATGCGTTGACGCGCGCGTTGAAGCGGCGCGGCGACATTCCGGTCGCCGGCGCCGACAGGCTGGTGCTGACCAGCCATATCGCCGTGCAGGATCTGCTGGCGCTCGGCCGTTTCCTCCTTCTGCCGGAAGACGACCTTTCGCTCGCCGCCGTGCTGAAGAGCCCGCTTTTCGATCTCTCCGAGGACGACATCTTTGCGATCGCCGGCCTGCGCGGCGACAATGAGAGCGTCTGGAGCCATCTCCAACGCTTCGCCGCCGACGGCACCGAGCGTTTCCGCGCTGCCGTGGAGACGCTGGAGCTTTTCCTTCGGCAATCCCGGAGCCTGTCGGTTCATGACTTCTATGCGCGCGTGCTCGGCAGCCATGGCGGGCGGCGGCAATTCCTTGCCCGGCTCGGTACCGAGGTCAGCGATATTCTCGACGAATTCCTGACCTTCACCCTCGACCACGAAAGCTCCGGCCTGCCCGGGCTGCAATCCTTCATCTCGACGTTGGAACTCGAAGCACCGGTGGTGAAGCGCGAGCAGGACAAGGGGCGCAACGAGGTGCGGATCATGACGGTGCATGCTTCCAAGGGCCTGGAGGCACCGATCGTTTTCCTGGTCGACGGCGGTTCGAAGGCCTTCACCCATACCCATCTGCCGAAACTGCGCCTGATCGAGACCGACGCTGACGAGCCGCCGATGCCGGTCTGGGTTCCTGTCTCCGATCTCGCCAATTCGCTGACGCAGACCGATGCGGCGCGGATCCAGATGCTGGCGGAGGAAGAATACCGCCGGTTGCTCTATGTCGCCATGACGCGGGCCGCCGACCGGCTAGTCGTCTGCGGCTATCGCGGCGTGCGGGTGAACAACGACACCTGGCATATGATGATTTCGGCGGCACTGCACGACGACCATCCGCATGTCGAGACGACCACCTTCTCCGGTCCTGACGGCGAATGGCCTGGTATCAAATGGCGTGTGCCGCGGGTGGAACGAAGCTTCGAGCGTTCCGAGCGCGCCCGAGAGCGCGACAGCGAGGAGAGCCTGCCGGACGGTCTGTTGCGGCCATTGCCGCCGCAGGCTGAGCTGCCGCGCCCGCTCAGCCCTTCCGGCGCCGGGACGATCATCGACGAGGATGACGGCGGCCTGCTCATCGCATCGCCGCTGTTCGGCGAGAAGGAGCGCAGCGATCGTTCGCTGGAGAAGGGCAGGCTGATCCATCGCATGCTACAGGCGCTTCCCGACATTCCACCCGGCGAACGGCGCGACGCGGCGAGCCGCTATGCCGAGCGGGCGGCACGGTTCTGGCCGGACGCCGAGCGGCGCAAACTTGTCGATTCGGTTCTGAAACTATTGGACGAGGAGGGCCTGCAGGCCGTCCTCGGGGCGCAGGCCCAGCCTGAAGTCTCGATCATGGGAACGTTGACGCTCGAAGGCCGACGTTATGCCGTCTCCGGCCGTATCGACCGGCTTGCCGTCCTTGCCGACCGCGTCGTCATTCTCGACTACAAGACCAATCGGGTGCCGCCGGCGACGGAAGAGGCGATCCCCTTCGCGCACCGGGCGCAGCTGGCAATCTATCGCGAGATCCTGGCGCCGCTCTATCCCGGCAAGCCTATCGATTGCATGCTTGTCTATACCGAGAATGCCTCGCTCTACACGCTGAGCGAAACGGTGCTCGGTTTGGCGCTTGCAGCGGTCAAGACAAAGTGAAATACCGAATATTGAAAATTCGGCACCGCACCATCACATGTGGTTCAACACCCAATTCAAAGGAGCAGCCCATGGCTACCGTGAAAGTCGATATCAATAACTTCCAGTCGGAAGTTCTGGAATCCGCAGAACCCGTCGTCGTCGATTTCTGGGCTGAATGGTGCGGCCCGTGCAAGATGATTGCTCCGAGCCTCGAAGAAATCTCCGTCGAGATGGAAGGCAAGGTCAAGGTCGCCAAGCTCAATATCGATGAGAACCCGGAACTCGCCGCACAATTCGGAGTGCGCTCCATTCCGACGCTGGCGATCTTCAAGGGCGGCGAAGTCGCGGATATCTCGGTCGGCGCCAAGCCGAAGACGGCTCTTTCGAACTGGATTTCGAACGCTGCCTGATTGATATCGCATAGATGAAAAAAGCCCGGCTTCGACCGGGCTTTTTTCATTTCGCATTCTTCACTTCGCCCGCTTCACTTCGGAGGCGTGCCGTTGTCGGAAAGCACATCGCCGACGAGATAGAGAGAGCCGCCGATCAGGATGCGCGGCGGCAGAGCCTCCGGATCAAGGACGGCCTTTATCGCTTCGAGCGCATCGCCGACCGTCGACATCGGTTCGGCGACCAGGCCGGCATCATAGGCGGCATTCGACAGTATCACCGGGTCGATCATCGCTTCGCTGCCTCGGATCGGCACGCAGAAGACCTTCTCGACCAGGCCGGCAAAGGCCTTGAAATAACCGACCGGATCCTTGGTGTTGATCATGCCGATGATCAGGAAAAGCGGCCGCGGCTGGCGTTCCTCGAAATTGGCCATGGCTTCGGCGATCACTTCGCCGGCACCGGGATTATGCCCCCCATCGATCCAGATCTCGGCGCCGGCTGGCGCATGCGACAGCAGCCGGCCTTCGCTCAGCCGCTGCAGCCGGCCCGGCCATTCGACGAAACTCATCGCCTTTTCCATCATCGTCTCGGTGACGGTAAAACCCGCCGCCTTGACGGCGCGGATGGCGGCGGCGGCATTGGCATATTGATGCCGGCCGGGAAGGCGCGGCAGCGGCAGGTCGGCAAGGCCGAATTCGTCCTGATAGACGAGGCGGCCATATTCCTCATGTGCCATGAAATCCTGCCCGAAGACGGCGCTCGGGCAATGCAGCCGCTCAGCCGTCGCCATCAGCACGTCGAGGGCCGCATCATATTCCTGATGGCCGATGACGACGGGCAATCCCGGCTTCATGATGCCGGCCTTTTCAGCGGCGATCAGTTCGACCCTGTCGCCGAGATAGGGCTGATGATCCAGCGAGATCGGCATGATCACCGAGACGGCCGGGTCGGAAATGACGTTGGTGGCGTCGAAGCGGCCGCCGAGACCGACTTCGATGATCGCGGCATCGGCCGGATGTTCGGAAAACAGGATGAAGGTGACCGCCGTCAGGATTTCGAAGACGGTGATATGCTGTCCGGCATTGGCATCGGCCACACGACGCAGGGCCTCGGCAAAGACGGCGTCATCGACAAGCTGCCCACGTCCGCCCGGCACACCGATACGATAACGCTCGTGCCAATTGACGAGATGCGGCGAGGTGTGGACATGAGCGCTATAGCCGCCGGCTTCGAGCAGGGCGCGGCAGAAGGCGGTGACCGACCCCTTGCCGTTGGTGCCGGCGACATGGATCACCGGCGGCAATCTCAGATGCGGATTGCCGAGTTGATCGAGAAGACGGGTGATACGATCGAGAGACAGGTCGAAGCCCTTGGGATGCAATCCCATGAGTTTTTCGATCTCTTGCGCTGCCTCACTCACCGCGGTTTGGCCCCTGGGTATCATTTCGGCACCCCGCCTGTTTACCTGTTATCAGGCGCTCGCCGCCAAGGCGATCGCTCCGCGAGTCACGTCGTTTGCTGCCGAAACGGGTTTCTTCGTCAGGATCTTCAGGATGCGCGCCAGCGTCTCCGGAATGTCGTGACGCTTGACGACCATATCGACCATACCATGTTCCAGCAGATATTCGGAGGTCTGGAAGCCTTCCGGCAGCTTTTCACGCAGCGTCTGTTCGATCACGCGCTTGCCGGCAAAGCCGATTTCGGCGCCGGGTTCGGCCAGATGAATATCGCCGAGCATAGCGTAAGAGGCCGTGACGCCGCCGGTCGTCGGATTGGTCAAAACGACGACATAGGGCTGGCCGGATTCCTTGAGCAGATCGACGGCAACGGTCGTGCGCGGCAGCTGCATCAGCGAAAGAATGCCTTCCTGCATGCGCGCGCCGCCGGAAGCGGGGAACATCACCAGCGGGCATTTTTCCGACGTCGCACGTTCGAAAGCCTTGACGATCGCTTCGCCGGCGGCCATGCCGAGCGAACCGCCGATGAAGTTGAATTCATGCACGACGGCGACGAGCTTCAGGCCCTGCACCTTTCCGAGGCCGGCGAGGATCGTGTCCTCCTGTTCGGTCTTCAGGCGGCTGTCGCGCAGACGATCGCTGTATTTCTTCGAATCGCGAAACTTCAGCGGGTCCTGGGCGACCTTCGGCTGCGGCAGCGATTCATATTCGCCATTGTCGAAAAGATCGGCCAGACGAGCCTTCG
Organism: Rhizobium esperanzae; assembly: GCF_014197615.1. Classification (GTDB taxonomy): domain Bacteria; phylum Pseudomonadota; class Alphaproteobacteria; order Rhizobiales; family Rhizobiaceae; genus Rhizobium; species Rhizobium esperanzae_A. The sequence continues at coordinate 149,453 of NZ_JACIFY010000013.1, read as the reverse complement.
CCGGCATCTTCATGTGATAGCCGGAGGCCGGGATGACCCATTTGTTGCCTTCCAGGTCCTTGTGGAAGACCATCTCGCCGGTTTCCGGGCACTTGATCCAGAGGTTCTCCGGCACTTCGCGACGGCCCAGCATGGAATTGATCCGCGGGCGAACGTAGTTGGTGATCCAGTTCAACTCGAATTCTCCTAACTGACTAACACGCGTCACGATCTTTCAGATCGGTTGCCACGCTTTAGATCTTTGTTTTCCCGCAGTCGTTGCCGCAAAACCGCTGCACACTTTTGCGCGACATGCTCCGTTGCCAATGTGGGCAAACTATTCGGCAGCAACAAGGCGCGCCGAACGTGTTCCCGAGGACAGACCGCGCACCAGTGTTGCGACCGCCTGAACCGTATCGGCCGTGGCCTTCCCGTCCGCGGTCAGGCTGGTGGCGACCTGATTGACGATGGCGGTGCCGACGACGACGCCATCGGCCGAACCGCCGATGACTTTCGCATGCTCCGCCGTCTTGACGCCGAAGCCGACGCAGACGGGCAGTTCGGTATGCTGCTTGATGCGCTGGACAGCGCCCGAAACCAGCGACGGATCGGGCAGCGCCGAGCCGGTGATGCCGTTCATCGAGACGTAATAGACGAAGCCGGAGGTGTTTTTCAGGACGGCCGGCAGGCGCTTCTCGTCGGTGGTCGGCGTTGCCAGACGGATGAAATTGATGCCCTTGCGGATCGCCGGAATGCAGAGTTCGTCATCCATTTCCGGCGGCAGGTCGACGACGATCAGGCCATCGATGCCGGCGGCGATCGCGTCGTCGAGGAATTTCTCGACGCCATAGATGTAGATCGGATTGTAATAGCCCATCATGACGATCGGCGTCGCATCGTTGGTCTTGCGGAAATCGGCCGCCAGCTGCAGCGTCTTTTTCAGCGTCTGACCGCCTTTCAGCGCACGCTGGCCAGCCAGCTGGATCGCCGGTCCGTCGGCCATCGGATCGGAAAAGGGCATGCCGAGTTCGATGATGTCGGAGCCTGCTTCGGGCAGCGCCTTCATGATGCCGAGCGAGGTATCGTAATCAGGATCGCCGCCCATGAAATAGGTCACAAGCGCCGGACGGCCCTCGGCCTTCAGCTCGGCAAAGCGTTTGTCCATGCGTGCGGTCATGTCTTACAGTCCCATTCCCAGAATCTTGCCGACGGTGAAGATATCCTTGTCGCCGCGGCCGGAGAGGTTCATCAGGATGATCTCGTCCTTGCCCATCTTCGGTGCGCGCTTGATCACCTCGGCAATCGCGTGCGAGGGCTCGAGCGCCGGGATGATGCCTTCGAGGCGGGTCAGCGTCTGGAACGCCTCAAGTGCTTCGTGATCCATGATCGGCACATAGTCGACGCGGCCGATATCGTTCAGCCAGGAATGTTCGGGGCCGATGCCGGGATAATCGAGACCGGCCGAAATCGAATGGCCTTCCTTGATCTGGCCGTCGCCATCCTGCAGCAGATAGGTGCGGTTGCCATGCAGCACGCCCGGCGAGCCGGCAGTGATAGAAGCGCAATGTTCGTCGCCCTGCAGGCCCTTGCCGCCGGCTTCGACGCCGACGATCTTCACGGTGGGATCATCGAGGAAGGGATGGAAAATGCCGATGGCGTTCGAACCGCCGCCGACGGCCGCGACGACGAGATCCGGCAGGCGGCCTTCGGCAGCCAGCATCTGCTCTTTCGCTTCCGCGCCGATCACCGACTGGAAATCGCGGACCATCTCCGGATAGGGATGCGGACCGGCCGCCGTTCCGATCAGATAGTAGGTATCCTCGACATTGGTGACCCAGTCGCGCAGCGCCTCGTTCATGGCGTCCTTCAGCGTGCCGCTGCCTGCGGTGACCGGTTTGACTTCGGCACCGAGCAGCTTCATGCGGAAAACGTTCGGTGCCTGACGCTCGACGTCGGTGGCGCCCATATAGACGACGCAGGGAAGGCCGAAGCGGGCGGCAACGGTCGCCGAGGCGACGCCGTGCTGGCCGGCGCCGGTTTCGGCGATGATCCGGGTCTTGCCCATGCGCTTGGCGAGCAGGATCTGGCCGATGCAATTGTTGATCTTGTGCGAGCCGGTGTGGTTCAACTCCTCGCGCTTGAAATAGATCTTGGCGCCACCGAGTTCGGCCGTCAGCCGCTCGGCGAAATAGAGCGGGCTCGGGCGACCGATATAATGGGCGCCGAGGTGCTTCAATTCGGCCTGGAATGCCGGATCGTTCTTCGCCTTGTTCCACTCGTCCTGCAGATCGAGGATCAAAGGCATCAACGTTTCGGCAACGAAACGACCGCCATAGATGCCGAAGCGGCCGTCCTCATCAGGCCCGGAACGGAAGGAATTCGGTTTAGGCGTTTCGTTCACTCTCAACTCCCTGAGGCCATGACAGGCGCATCCGCCTCTTCGACCGCATCGAAAAATTCATCGATCATTGCGACGCTCTTCACGCCGGGCGCAGTTTCGACGCCCGAGGAGACGTCGATACCACGCGCCTTGGTCTTCGCCAGCGCATCCGCGACATTGTCCTTGTTCAGCCCGCCGGACAGCATGTAGTCGATGCTGCCGTCGAGCCAGCTCAAAAGGCTCCAGTCGAAGGAAATGCCGTTGCCGCCGGGCAGTTCCGAACCCTTCGGCGCTTTCGCGTCGAACAGGAAACGGTCGGCAATACCGATATAGGCTTCGACGCGCTTCAGATCGTCGGCCGTGCGCACAGAAAAGACTTTCATGACCGGCAGGCCATAGAGCGCCTTGATCGTCAGCACATGTTCGGGGCTCTCATTGCCGTGCAGCTGCAGAATATCCGGCTTCAACAGCGAGACGATCTCATCCAGCTCGTCGTTCGTGGGATCGACAACGACGGCGACGATCTTCGCCTTACCACGTGCGGGTTCGGCGAGTTTACCCGCCAGGTCCGGCTCGATGTAGCGTGGGCTCTTTTCGAAGAAGATAAAACCGATATGGGTCGCGCCGCGTTTCAGCGCACGATCGATCGCTTCGGGCGTCTTCAAGCCACAGATCTTGATATCGGGTTTCATGGCAGCGAAGTGACACGAAATGCAGCAAGAGTCGAGCCAATTTGCGTGCTAGGCTGCATTTAGCGCCAATGTCGGTCAGTCGAAATCAATGGCGTGCAGCTGGCTTCCGTGCCGCTTCAGCCAGGATTTCGCTTCCTCCATGCCGGGGCAAAGCTTCTTGCAAAGCGCCCAGAAGCGAGGCCCGTGGTTCATCTCCTTGAGATGGGCAACTTCGTGGGCGGCGAGATAATCGATCACCGAGGGCGGCGCCATGACGATGCGCCAGGAAAAGCTCAGATTTCCCTCCGACGAGCACGAGCCCCAGCGGCTGCGGGTATCCTTCATCGAGATCGAGCGGATCGGAGCCCGGATCGTTCCGGCATGCATCGTCGCCAGCCTGACGAGGTCGGTGCGCGCTTCTTTCTTGAGAAAGGCCGCGATGCGCCGCCCGACATGTTCCGGCATGCCGCTGACCAGCAGCACCGGTTTGCCGTCCATGGAGACGGCTTCCGTCAGGCCGCGCACGCTGCCGGTATGCTGGATGCGATGGGAAACGCCGCGAAAGAGAATTTCGCCGCCGTCGCGCAGACCGGCATCGGTCGAAAACTTGGCAAGTTTGGTGAGCAGCCAACCCTGATGCCGATCGAGAAAGGCATTGACCTCGCGTGCCGCAAGACCTTTCGGCACCGTCATCTTCAAGGCCCGGCCGCCCGGCTCGATGCGCAAGGTGATGCGCGTCGCCCGGTCGTGCTGCTTGATGGTCAGCGGCATGAGCCGGCCGGCCACATCAAGCGTCCGCGTTTCGGGCGGAGCCGGCTTTCGGGCTTTCGGCCTTGTCTTCAGAAGCGAGAACATGGTTGTTTCTACCCGATTCGCCGGCAGCGGGCATAGAAAAACCGGCATCGGAAGATGCCGGTCATTTTCAGCATTCAGGCCTTCACGGCGTCTGGTATCCAGCGACCGGGCCGTTGTCGTCACGCTTGGTGTTCTTGCGGTCACGCATGAAGCGATCGAACTCTTCCTGGTCCTTGGCGCGGCGAAGTTCGCGCATGTAGGCGTCGAATTCCTCGCGCATTTCATCGAGCTTGCGGCGCTCTTCCTCGATCCGGTCGATCTCGGCCTTGCGCCAGTCGTCGAAGGCGGCGTTGCCGGTCGAGAAGTGCGGGCGGTGACGGCCGTTCGAACGGCGGCAGGAGGCAAAGAAGCCATCGGTCGCCTGGTTGACGTCACGCTTGAAGCCGCGCAAACGGTCGCCGAAGATGATGTAGGCAAGCATGGCCAGACCCAGAGGCCAGAAAACCATGAAGCCGAGAATCATCAGGGCAATGGTAGCCGGAGTCCAATCCGGTCGAAGCAATGCTGACTGGTTCATCGTGCGGGTATCCTCGCTTTCCGCGCCCGGCAGGATACCGAACGCTGAAATCGATGTGGTTACCGCAACAACGGCCTTCAAGACGATTGCCCGCGAAATCGGACAAAGCCTTGAATCCGCTTTTCTAAATCAGCCACCCCTAAATCAGGCGGTGCGGCCGCCCTTGATGACACGCGGCACCGGCGGCTTGACGGCCGAACGGGAATGCTCCCGGACAAAATTGATGATGCGCGGCGCGATCTCGCGTCGGAACCGCGAGCCGTTGAACACACCGTAATGGCCGACATCCGGCTGCAGATAGTGCATGCGCATATCTTCGGGAATATTCACGCAGATGGTCTGCGCCGCCTTTGTCTGGCCGACGCCCGAGATGTCGTCATTCTCGCCCTCGACGGTCAGCAGCGCCACTTTCCGGATCGCTGCCGGATCGACGCGTTTGCCGCGATGCATCAACTCGCCCTTCGGCAGGGAATGCTTCATGAAGACCTGCTCGACCGTCTGCAGATAGAATTCGGCGGTCAGATCCATGACGGCGAGATACTCGTCGTAGAAATCGCGATGTTTTTCCGGCTCGCCGTCGTTCTTCACCAGATGCATGAAGAATTCCTTGTGGGCGACGAGATGGCGGTCGAGATTCATCGACATGAATCCCGAAAGCTGCAGGAATCCCGGATAGACCGGGCGCATGAAGCCCGGCTGCGGCCAGGGCACGTTCATGATGACATTGTCGGAGAACCATTGCAGCGACCGCTCCTGGGCGAGCTTGTTGACCGCCGTCGGGTTGATGCGCGTGTCGATCGGGCCGCCCATCAGCGTCATCGACGACGGAGACAGCGGATCATTGGCTTCCTCCATCACCGCGGCCGCCGCCAGCACCGGAACGGAAGGCTGACAGACGGCGATGACGTGCGTGTCCTGCCCGAGGAAATGCAGCATCTCGATGACATAGTCGACGTAATCGTCGAAATCGAACGTGCCTTCCGTCATCGGCACCATACGGGCGTCGATCCAGTCGGTGATGTAGACATCGGCACTCGGCAGCAGCGCCTCGACCGTGCCGCGCAGCAGCGTCGCATAGTGGCCGGACATCGGCGCGACGATCAGGATACGGGGATCGTTGCCGCGGGCGGCCGGGGCGTTGCGGGCGAAATGCAGGAGATTGCAGAAGGGCCGCGACCAGACGACTTCTTCGCGAACAAAAACCGTCTGATCGCCGATCGTCGTCTGCTTCAGCCCGAATTCCGGCTTGCCGTAGCGGCGCGTCGTGCGTTCGAACATTTCGAGACTTGCGGCCATCGTCCGGCCGAGCGGCGTATGGGAAAACGGGTTCAGCGGGTTGGCATAGGCAAATCGCATGATATCGGCCGCGGCGCGAAACGGCGCCATGGCAGCATGGTTCAATTCATAAAGCTGATAAAACAAAGGCGCCACCTTTCTCTATCGAAAAGATGACGCCGATTGTAAGACATCGAATCTTTCCGTTACGCGGGCACGTTACTCAGACTAACAGTTTTTTGTTGCACAGCAACATGGACGAACCAGACCCGCACAAGAAATGCCGGAGAAGTGACTCTCCGGCATCAGTATCGACTGGAAAACTTAAGTTTCTCAGCGGAAAGCGTCGTTAATGATCCGCTACGAAGGTCTGCTTCTGCGTGCCGAGACCCTCGATACCGAGTTCGACCACGTCGCCGGCCTTGAGATAATGTGGCGGTTTCATGCCCATCCCGACGCCCGGAGGCGTCCCGGTGGAGATCACGTCGCCCGGATGCAGCGACATGAACTGGCTGAGATAGGACACGATGTGAGCGACGCCATAGACCATGGTCTTGGACGAACCGTTCTGCATCGTCTGGCCGTTGACCTTCAGCCACATGCCGAGGTTTTGCGGATCGGCGATCTCGTCCTTGGTGACCAGCCAGGGACCGATCGGCCCGAAGGTGTCGCAGGACTTGCCCTTGGTCCACTGACCGGCGCGTTCCGTCTGGAAGGCGCGCTCGGAAACATCATGCGACACGCAATAGCCGGCGACATAGTCGAGCGCGTCGGCTTCGCTGACATATTTCGCAGTCTTGCCGATGACGACGCCGAGTTCGACCTCCCAATCGGTCTTTTCCGAACCGCGCGGGATCCGGACGTTGTCGTTCGGACCAACGATGGCCGAGGTCGCCTTCATGAAGATCACCGGCTCGGGCGGCACCGTGGCGCCGGTTTCAGCGGCATGGTCGGAAAAATTGAGGCCGATGCAGATGAATTTGCCGGTGCCGGCGACACAGGCGCCGATACGGCCAGGGGCAAGCTCCGGAAGGTTCTTCGGATCGATTGCCGCGATCTTTGCAAGGCCGGCCGGTGAGATCGCCTCACCGCCGATATCGGCGACGTGACCGGAGAGATCACGGATCTTGCCATCGGCATCGAGAAGCGCGGGTTTTTCATTGCCTGCTTCGCCAACACGCATCAGCTTCATGGAATTTCCTCCTCATCGAAAACGGATTTGCAGCCACCTATGAACGAATTATTCACCGGTGTCATTACGGCTTTGCCGCCAAGCGGTACGACTTTTCCTGGATTCGAATGGATTTCGGCTCAAACCGCATGAATTGCGGCATCACGCTCTAAAAAATTTCCGCAAGATCAGGCCCGACGGGAACGATCTTTGTCGGGTTGAGGCTTTCGATCGAGTAGTAGCCGCGCTTGATGTGATCGAGGTTGACCGTTTCCGCAATACCGGGCCAATCCAGCATGCGGCGGCAAAAGGCGCGTAGGTTGGCATAGTCGGAAAGCCGGCGCAGATTGCATTTGAAAATGCCGTGATAGGCGACGTCGAAGCGCACGAGGGTGACGAAGAGCCGGATATCGCTTTCCGTCGGGTGATCGGCGAAGAGAAAGGACCGATCGGAAAACTGCGGCTCGACCCAGTCGAGGCAGGCAAAGACATCGGCAAAGGCTTCTTCGTAGGCAAGCTGGGTGGTGGCAAAACCGGCGCGGTAGACGCCATTGTTGAGCGTGGGATAGATGCGGTCGTTGAAAGCATCGATCTCGCCGCGTCTTTCCGCCGGGTAAAGATCGATCGGATTTTTTGCCAGCTCGCCGAAGCCGCTGTTCAGCATGCGTAGGATATCGGCGGATTCATTGTTGACGATGGTGTTTCTCTGCTTGTCCCAGAGAACCGGCACGGTGGCCCGGCCGGTGAAATCGGCGGACGCCTTCGTATAGATTTCATGCAGATAGGTCGTGCCGTTGACGTGATCCTCGGTCGCGCCGGGATAATCGCCGAAACGCCAACCCTGTCTGCTGAGCCGCGGTTCGACGACGGAGACGGAAATGGCGTCGTCGAGCCCCTTGAGCTTGCGGCCGATCAGGGTGCGTGAGGCCCAGGGGCAGATATAGGCGACATAGAGATGGTACCGGCCGGCGCTGGCTTCGAAGTCGGCTTCGCCCGTCGGCCCGGCGGCGCCATCCGGGGTGACCCAGTTGCGGAAACTCGAAGTCTGCCTGATGAAGCCGCCCTTCTCATCCTTTGCCTGAACGGGCTGCCAGTCTTCCGTCCATTTTCCATTCACCAGCATGCGCAACTCTCCGATCGATTGACTGAAGCGTTTATTATCCTGCTTCGACGCCGGCGTGAGGCCGCTTTTATGAAGACAGTCTGTACACCCCGATTGCGACGACGCTGCGCTTGCCAAGGCTGCGAAGCAGGAAATAAGACTTGGTTTAGTCCAAGATCAGGGCTCCAATCCAAGATGAAATGGAGTTTGACATGCACCTTTCCAAAGCCGTCGTGCGCACCGAACATGCAAGCCGCTACCTGCAGCAGCTCTGCAAACACTGGAGCCATAAATTCAGCGTCGATTTCGACCCGCATAAGGGCCGGGTGCCGTTCAACGAGACCACCGAGGTGACGTTTACCGCCGACGATACGGCGCTGACCATGGCGCTTTCCGTCGCCGATGCCGCGCAGCAGGCCAGGATGCAGGGTGTCATCGACGATCACCTGAAGCGTTTTGCCTTTCGCGAGGAGCTCGACATCGTCTGGACGGACTGAACCGAACCTCGATCCGAATTTCTGCCTCCAACCCCCGGGAATAAGCATGACGAAGAGCAATAACCGCGAATCCCAATATCCGATCGATCCGATGTTTCTCGACCGTTGGTCACCCCGCGCCTTCACCGGCGAAATCATCGAGGAAGCACAGCTGCTCAGCCTGCTCGACGCAGCCCATTGGGCGCCGTCCTCGTCCAATCAACAGCCCTGGCGCTTCATCTATGCCCTGAAAGGGTCGGAGCAGTGGCAGACATTCGTCGGATTGCTCGTCGATGCCAACCAGGAATGGGCGGCGAACGCATCGGCGCTGATTTTCGTCGTCTCGCGCGCCTTCACCGGGACCGCCGGCTCAGCAGAGACAAAGCCGAGCTACACCCATTCCTTCGATGCCGGCACGGCCTGGGGATACCTGGCGCTCCAGGCGCGTCTCTCCGGTTTTTACGCCCATGGCATGGGCGGCATCAAGCATGACGAGATCCGGCAGGCTTTCGCCATTCCCGAGGGTTATCGGGTCGAAGCCGGTGTTGCTGTCGGCCGGATCGCCGACAAGAGCGTCCTTTCCGAACGCAATCAGGCGCGCGAATTCCCCAGCCAGCGCAAACCGCTCTCCGAGGTTGCCTTCAACGGCCGTTTTATTGCCGACTGAGCGAAGCCGAAATCGGGCCGATCGCGCAAACAAAAACCCCGCCATCCGTAGATGGCGGGGTTTTCGTTTCGAAACATCAATCAGATATCGAGGTTTGCGACGCTGAGCGCGTTGTCCTGGATGAATTCGCGCCGCGGTTCGACTTCGTCACCCATCAACCGGGCGAAGAGGCCGTCGGCATCGGTGGCGTCGTTGACCTTGACCTGCAGCAGCGAGCGCACATTCGGATCGAGCGTCGTTTCCCAGAGCTGCTCGGCATTCATCTCGCCAAGGCCTTTATATCGCTGCATGGTCAGGCCCTTGCGGCCAGTTGCAAAGATTGCGTCGAGCAAGGCACGCGGGCCTGAGATCTCGACGTCGCCTTCGCGGCGATGCAGCGACGGCGGCGTCTGATAGATTTCCTTGAGGCGCCCGGTCAGCTGGTCGATGTGACGGGCGTCCGACGAGCCGATCAGCGCCATGTCGAGCACGACGATTTCCCTGACGCCGCGGACCATGCGTTCGAAGCGCAGGCCGCCATCGCTGGTCAGATCGCCCTGCCAGCCGCGCTCGGTCTCCTCGGCGATAATGTCGAGACGACTTGCGACCTCGCTCGCCACTGCCCGCGCTCTTGCCGGATCGCTGACGAAATCGGCATTGAGGGCACCGGCGATCGCCGCCTGCTCGACGACGGCGCGATTGTAGCGCGAATGAAGATTGTCGATCAAAGCGCGCATGCGCAACGCATCCAGGATGACCTCGCGCAGATCCTGGCCGGTGCGAACCTCGCCGCTGCCGAGCTTCAGCGCGGCATCCTCAAGACCCTGGCTGATCAGATATTCCTCGAGCGCCTTTTCGTCCTTCAGATACTGCACCGACTTGCCGCGCGAGACCTTATAGAGCGGCGGCTGAGCGATGTAGAGGTGACCGCGCTCGATCAGTTCCGGCATCTGCCGGAAGAAGAAGGTGAGCAGCAGGGTGCGGATGTGAGCGCCGTCGACGTCGGCATCCGTCATGATGATGATCTTGTGGTAGCGCAGCTTTTCGGCATTGAACTCGTCTTTGCCGATGCCGGTGCCGAGCGCGGTGATCAGCGTGCCGATTTCCTGGCTCGACAGCATTTTGTCGAAACGGGCGCGTTCGACGTTCAGGATCTTGCCGCGCAGCGGCAGGATCGCCTGGTTTTCGCGCGAGCGGCCCTGTTTGGCCGAGCCGCCGGCGGAATCGCCCTCGACGAGGAAGACTTCGGATTTCGCCGGATCGCGTTCGGAGCAGTCGGCAAGCTTGCCCGGCAGCGAGGCGATATCGAGCGCGCCCTTGCGGCGGGTCAATTCACGGGCCTTGCGGGCGGCTTCGCGGGCGGCCGCGGCCTCGACGACCTTGCCGACGAGAATCTTGGCTTCGCTCGGATGTTCTTCGAACCAGGTGCTCAGCGCCTCGTTGACGAGGCTTTCGACCACAGGGCGGACTTCCGAGGAAACCAGCTTATCCTTGGTCTGCGAGGAAAATTTCGGATCGGGCACCTTGACCGACAGCACCGCCGTCAGGCCTTCGCGGCAATCTTCGCCCTGCAGCGTCACTTTTTCCTTTTTGGTGATGCCGGAATTGTCGGCGTAGGAAACCACCTGGCGCGTCAAGGCTGCGCGGAAGCCGGCCATATGGGTGCCGCCGTCGCGCTGGGGAATGTTGTTGGTGAAGCAGAGCACGTTCTCATGATAGCTGTCGTTCCACCACATCGCCACTTCGACGGTAATGCCGTCCTTTTCGCCGCGGATGGCGACGGGCTTATCGACCAGGGACTTCTTGGCACGGTCGAGATAGGCGACGAAAGCCTCGAGGCCGCCGTCATAGCGCAGCTCTTCCTGCTTGATATCGGAATGGCGCTTGTCGGTCAGCAGAATGCGGACGCCGGAGTTCAGGAAGGCGAGTTCGCGCAGGCGATGCTCCAGCGTGCCGTAGTCGAACTCGGTCATGGTGAAGGTTTCGCTGCTCGGCATGAAGCTTACTTCCGTGCCGGTCTCATCGGGCGCGTCGCCGGTGACCTTCAGCGGCGCATCGGCCACGCCGTGGGTGAAGCTCATTTCGTGGATCTTGCCCTGGCGGCGGATCTTCAGCTTCAGCCAGACCGACAGCGCGTTGACGACGGAAACGCCGACGCCGTGCAGACCGCCTGACACCTTGTAGGAATTCTGGTCGAACTTACCGCCGGCATGCAGCTGCGTCATGATGACTTCGGCCGCCGAGACGCCTTCGCCGCTATGGATGTCCGTCGGGATGCCGCGGCCGTTATCGGTGACCGTCACCGAACCATCCGGATTGAGGGTGACGGTGACGATGTCGGCATGGCCGGCAAGCGCTTCGTCGATGGCGTTGTCGACGACTTCATACACCATGTGATGAAGGCCGGAGCCATCGTCGGTATCGCCGATATACATGCCGGGACGCTTGCGCACGGCATCGAGGCCCTTCAGAACCTTGATGGAATCTGCGCCATATTCGGTGCTTACGCCGTTTTCCGTCGCGGATGTATCGCTCATTCTGTCGAGATTTTCCCTGTTGCCGTAAAGCTGCGGCGCGCCTTGCGAATCACCGGCTTTCTTCACTCTCGTATATAGGTTTTTTGAACCCGGTTCCCAATGGCAAGTCCCCTGAACAAGGCATAAAACAGGGGATTATGACGCTTTTCCGTCGCCTTTGCCGTCATTTTCGAGAAGAGCGGATAACCGGCCGATCTCGGCGCTGTCAAGGTTGCGAATCTGTCGCGCCAGCCGATTGGCAAATTCGGTATATTCCGGCGGCAGGCCTGACGTGTCGATGACGACGCGCGGGTCGGAAGAACGGGCAAGCAGAAACAGTTCCTCGGCCTCGTCCCAGATGATGTTGAAATAGCCGGCGATACGCTGCAGCAGATCGAATGTCGGCAGGCCGCGCTTGCCATGTTCGAGCGCCGAGAGATAGGCGGGAGAGACGTTCAGCGCTTCCGCCATCTCCTTCTGCGACACACCTTTGCGCGCTCTCAGCCTGCGAACCGCCTCTCCGAAGGGAGTCATGGTCTGTCCCCTGGCCGTCGCGACAGGCGGATGTAGAGAGCGCCTTCGCCGCCATGATGCTGGGCGGCCGATTCATAAGACGAGATCAGGTAGCGGAATTCCGGCTTCGAGAACCAGAGGGGCACGGCCCGCTTCAGCGCGCCGTCGCTGCCCATCGAGCTGCCCTTACCCGTGATGACCAAGACATGGCGCATGCCGCGCTCATGGGCGCGGATCAGGAAATCGAGAAGGATGGCATGCGCCTCGCTCTGCACCAGCCCGTGCAGGTCGATCCGCGCTTCCAGCGCCAGCCGGCCTTTGGCGATCTTACGCTTGACCGGCTTTTCCAGCGGATGGTGCACCCCGGCGGATGGTTTTGCAATCGCGGGGGCTGCCGGCGGCAGCGGCACAGGTGATGGCGGTGCCAGCTTTTCGGCTCTCTCCTGCTCGGCCGCCGCTTCGGCGAGAAAAGCGTCGAGTTCGCTCAGTTCTCCCGCCTTGCCGGGCATCGGCCGCGTGCTGCGGGCAACCTTGCCCCAGAGGATCCTCTCATCCGCACTGAGTTTGCGATCCCTGGCCATCAGTCGAATCTTCCGGCAGCGGCCTTGGGAATGAGAATGGCGAAATCGGCATCGTTGCGGACGGTGCCGGCACTTTCTCCGGCCATATCCCCCGAGCCGGTGAAGATATCGCCGCGCGCCGGCCCGACGATGGCCGAGCCGGTATCGAGCGCCAGCATCAGCCGGCGGAACGGCCGGCCATGATCGAGATGGGTGAGGCTTTCGGCGCGGATGAAAAAGGGAAAGCCGAACGTATGGATCATCCGGTCGACCGCAAGCGAACGGCCGGCGAGAAGCGGCACCTTGGCAGCCGCGATCGGACCGGTCTGAAGATCGGCGGTTCGCAGGCCGATAGCCTGCGAGGGCGTTTCCCGGAAGAAAATATAGGAGCGGTTATGCCACAGCACCTCGTCCACCCGCTCGGGATGACGCGCGAGCCAAGCACGGATCGTCTGCATCGAGATGTCGGCGCGATCGATCTCGCCTCGGTCGATCAGCAACTTGCCCACCGCCGAGAAGGCATGGCCGGCCTTTGCCGAATAGGTGATGCGGCCGATACGGCCATCATTGTAAAGCAACCGGGCCGCACCCTGCACATGCACGAAGAAGACATCGACTTTCGATTTCGCCCAGGCAATTTCGAGACCGAGGCCTTCGAGGAAACCCCGATCGACGGCACGGCGATCCGGATAAGCACTGACGCGGCCGTCATGCAGGCGGCCGAAAGCGTAGGACTTATCGAGCTCGGCGGGGCGATTGGCGTCATCGAGATCGATCAGATCGTCCGGGCGACGGTAGAAGGGGAAACGGAAGATTTCGTCCGGCTGCGCCGACACCTCGATCTCCGGTTCGTAGAAAGCGGTGACGAAGCCAGAATTGCCGTCCTTGCGGCGGATCAGGAAGGGCCGACAGTGCGTCTCGAAAAAGGCGCGCGCCGATGCGGGACATGACGGCGTGAAATCTTCGGCGGCCAGCAGCAGCGGAAGCAGATCGTCGGCGCTCAGGCCAAGTGATCCGGTGCGGTAGGGTTTGACATCGGTGATCTGCCGCCGGCAGCTTCGCATGACTTCAAAAAGGCCGGAGGGATCATCATCCTTCCAGCCTTCCAGATCGTCGAAACTTACAGCCTGCAGGACGAAGTCCGACGCGTGGTCACTCATGTTCCGATTCGGTCGCCACGAGTTTCCAGTTCGGATCGCGCGAGCGGGTGTCGCGGGCGAAGGTCCAGAGGTCGTTGACCTCGGCCACGTTTTCAGCGTCGCCTTCGATCAGCACATCCGCTTTGTCGTAGGTGGCCGAGATCAGCTGGCTGATGATGCGAACGGTGATCTGCGCTTCGCTGCCCTTCGTCTCCGCATGGGTGATTTCGGCCTTGTCGATACCGACAAAGGTGGATTTCACCTTATCACCCCGGCTTTCACGCTCGCCGATCGCCGCATCGAAGCCGTCATAGACTTCGCGGGACAGAAGGTTCTTCAGCGTTTTCCGGTCGGCATCGGCATAGGCCATGACGATCATCTCGTAAGCCATGCGGGCGCCGTTCAGAAACTCCTTCGGGCTGAAGGCGGGATCAGCCTTGTTCAGCGCGCGCAGCGATTCGTTGAGCCGCGTTCCGGGGGCGGCGAAGGCATCGATAGCGGCGAAACGATCCTCATCCTCGGTCGTCGCATCGCGGCGCGGCAGCGTCACGACCTTGCCGGCATCGGCGGCTTCGGCCGGAGCCGCATCCCGCGGCGTATAGAGATCGCGCGGCGGCTTCTCATTTCCTGTGCGGCGCCCGAGCACGGAGCGCAGCTGAAAGAAAATCAGCACAGCCGCCACCAGGAAGAATAAAGTGATGAAGTCGTTCGAACTCATATCGTATCGCAGCCGCCGTTAACATCTCTGATTTGTACTCCCATATAGTCTGCCTATACAGATGATTCAAATGATGGCTGGCATCTTCGCCGGCGTCCAAGAGGAGACCGGCAAGCCCGGGACATGACGACCATGCGTTTTTCGATCCTGCCGGCTTTCATTCTGCTGTTGCCACTCGCCGAAATTGCCGGTTTCGTCGTCGTCGGCCGGGCCATCGGATTGTGGCTGACGCTGGCGCTCGTCATGCTGGGCTTCGCTCTCGGCTTGGCTCTGCTGCGCCGGCAGGGCATCGGTATTTTGCGCCGCATGTCGAGCGAAGGACGAAACGGGGTGATGCCGGGCCGCGACCTGTTGCGGCCGGCGATGAACGTCATTGCCTCGCTGCTCCTGATCATTCCCGGCTTCCTCACCGATATCATCGCGATCCTCATTCTCATTCCGCCGGTGCGCGATCTCGTCTGGCAGGCGATCGCCAAACGCTTCGTCGTCGTCAATGCCAAGGGCGGCTTTTCCGCCGGCCCGCAATCCGATTTCCGCGACCGCAAGCCAAACTCGAAGGTGGTCGATCTCGACGATGAGGACTATCATAGGGAACCGGAACGCAACTCGCCGTGGTCCGGCAAACATCTCGGCGATTGAGGCGCTTCGACCGATCAACCGCGCCAAGCGCCCAGGGTTGTAAGCCCCTCCCTGAAATGTTAGATGGCGGCACCATTCCCATGCCCCTCGAGGAAAAGCCAATGGCAGACGAAAACAACAGCAACGGTGCGACCAGCCCCACCCTTTCGATCCTTGCGCAATATACCAAGGACCTCTCCTTCGAAAATCCGGGTGCGCCCCGCTCGCTGCAGGCCCGCGACAAGGCGCCGACGATCAACATCAATGTGAATGTCAACGCCAACCCGCTTTCGGATACGGATTTCGATGTCGTGCTGTCGCTGAACGCAGAAGCCAAGGACGGCGACAAAACGGTCTTTCATACCGAGCTCGTCTATGGCGGTGTCTTCCGCGTTGCCGGCTTCCCGCAGGAACACATGCTGCCGGTTCTCTTTATCGAGTGCCCGCGCATGCTCTTCCCCTTCGCCCGTCAGATCATCGCCGACGTCACCCGCAACGGCGGCTTCCCGCCGCTGATGATCGATCCGATCGACTTCACGCAGATGTTCGCCCAGCGCGTTGCCGAAGAACAGGCCCGCGCCAAGGTCGAGGCCGTGCCGAACTGATCGGATTTTTTCGGTTTCGAGATACGGATGCCCGGGCTGGTCCCGGGCATTTTCTATTGTGCGGCAGGATCGGCGTATTTGGCCCAGATGCCTTTTTCTCCGAGCTTGGCGACGAGCGCCTCATGCGCCTGCGCTTCCGACTGGCTGAGGCGCGGGGCAAGCGGCCGGGGCCGCTCGAGCACTGATGCGATCACCACATCGTCCTCCTCCGCCCTATTGCCGCGACCGTTCTGGCCTGACGTTGCCGTGCTCAGGCCGAAGGACGACTGCCTGCCGCCGATCATCTCGATATAGACTTCGGCGAGCAGCTCGGAGTCGAGCAGCGCGCCGTGTTTGGTGCGGTGCGAATTGTCGATGCCGTAGCGCCGGCAGAGCGCGTCGAGCGAATTCGGCCCCATCGGATGTTTGCGCCGCGCCATCGACAGGGTATCGACCACCCTCTCCGGCAGGATCGGCGGCAAACCGATGCGCGCCAGTTCGGCGTTGATGAAGCCCATATCGAAGGTGGCGTTATGGGCGATCCACTTCGCATCGCCGAAGAAAGCAAGGATTTCTTCGGCGACCTCCGCGAAAGGCTTCTTGTCCTTCAGGAACTCGTCGGTGATGCCGTGCACCGCGAGCGCATCGGGATGAACCTTCTGATCTCCGGGATTGATGAAGATATGGATCACGTTGCCTGTGGGGAAATGGTTGAACAGCTCGATGCCGCCGATTTCGATAATGCGGTCGGCGCGGTTGTCGAGACCGGTGGTTTCCGTATCGAAGATGATCTCACGCATTCCGGAAATCTCCCTTGGCAATCCGCATTTTCAGGTCGGCGACGATAGCAAGCACCCGTTCTTTCGTGACCGCGATCTTCTGGCTGGTGTCGATCAGATAATCGGCGCGACGGCGCTTTTCGGCGTCCGGTGTCTGACGGGAGAGAATCATATTGAATTTTTCCTCGGTCATGCCTGGCCGCGCAAGCACCCTCTGGCGCTGAATCTGTGGATCGGCGCTGACGACGACGATGACATCCACTCTTTCCTCGGCCCCGGTCTCGAAGAGCAAGGGAATATCGAGCAATACCATCTCGGCGCCGGCGGCGCGCTGTCGCGCCAGAAATTCCGCCTCGCGTTTGCGAACCAGCGGATGGACGATCGCTTCCAGGCGTTTGAAGCCGTCCGGATCAAGAGCGAGCTGGCGGCCGAGTTCATGCCGGTCGACCGCTCCGTCCTTCATCGTGCCGGGAAACGCGGCATCCACCAGCGGTGCGGCCTCGCCGGTATAGAGATCGTGGACCACGGCATCAGAATCGTTCAACGGGATTCCGGCCTCGGCGAAGAGTTTCGCCGCCGTCGATTTTCCCATGGCGATAGAGCCGGTGAGGCCGATCGTCAGCATCAATGCGTTTCCATATCTGCAATGATCAGGCCACGCAGGGCTGCGTCGACGACCGGAAGCTTTCCGAACCATTTCTCGAATCCCGGCACGGCCTGGTGCAGCAGCATGCCGAGACCATCGACGATCGGAAATCCCTGCTCTTCTGCCTGTGCCAGGATCGGCGTCTTCAAAGGCACATAGACGATGTCGGTGACCAGGGCATTGGCTGCAAGCGGCGTGAAATCGAGCCGCGGTGCGGCCTCGCCGTCCATGCCGAGCGAGGTGGTATTGATGAAGAGACCGGCGCCTTTCATGACTTCGGCAAGCGCGCCTGCCGGATGGGCCTGAACTTTCGGGCCAAAGCGATCGGCCAGTTCACGCGCTCGTTCGACGGTGCGGTTGACGACGTGGATCTCCTTGAAGCCGCGATCGCGGACCGCCTGGATGATCGCCCGGCTGGCGCCGCCGGCACCAAAGACCACAGCCGTATCATGCCGGTCCCAGCCCGGATGGCGTTCGTCGAGATTGGCGGTGAAGCCGCGACCGTCGGTATTCGTCGCATGCAGGACGCCATTCTCGAGCCAGAGCGTGTTCGAAGCGCCGAGTTCACGCGACAACGCGTCCGGCTTGTCGGCGAGCTTGAAGGCCAGTTCCTTGTGGGGAATGGTGACATTGCCGCCGACGAAGCCCGAACTGCCATCCTTCAGCGAGGCGATGAAATCGGCAAAAGCCTCGCGCGTCACTTCATGGGCACGGTAGCTGCCCGGCAGGCCGAGCGTCTTCAGCCAATAGCCATGGATCAACGGCGAGCGCGAGTGTTTGACCGGAAAGCCCGTGACAAACGCTTGCGGCCCGAATGTTTCACGTGAATCACCCATCGATCGCTCCGAGGTCTCGCAATTTTTTTAAGAGCGGCAGCATCGGCAAGCCGAGAATGGTGAAATAATCACCCTCGATTTTCTCGAAAAGCTGAATGCCCTCCCCCTCCAACTGGTAGGCGCCGACGCTGGAAAGCGCCTTGTCGCCGACGCGCGCCAGATGCCTGGCGATGAAGTCCGACGCCAGCGGCCGCATCGTCAGCTCGGCATGAGCGAGATGCTCCCACAGAACCACGCCATTGCCGACGATCGCGACGGCACTGTTCAAGCGGTGGGTTGTTCCCGAAAGGGCGTGAAGGTGGCTCGCCGCGTTGGCCATGTCCTTCGGCTTGTGGAAGACGCGGTCGCCAAGCGACATCGTCTGGTCCGAACCGAGCACCAGGCTGTCCGGAAAACGGCTGCTGACCTCTGCGGCCTTGGCCTTGGCCAGGACGAGAGCGACGGCATCCGGCGTTGCGCCGGCTTTTTCCAACGGGGCTTCGACCGCTCTTTCATCGATGTTGGCGGCATGCGCCTCGAAGGATAGACCGGCATTTTCCATCAGCATCCGCCGAAAGGGGCTCGATGATGCAAGGATGAGTTTGGGTATCATGAATTCCTCGGGTGCCGGCTTCCGCCAGCGCTTAGCGCAGCTTCGGGCGCAGGGCAACGATTGCCGCGGCTGTTTCCTCGATTGAGCGGCGGGTCACGTCGATCAGCGGCCAGTTGTGGCGGGCGCAGAGCGAGCGGGCATATTTCAGCTCCTCGGAGATCGCGGCGCGGTCGGTATAATGTTCGCGATCAAAACCCTGCGTCACCCCAAGCACCCGGTTTTCCCGCACCTGGGAAATGCGGTCGGTGGTGGCAATCAGGCAGACGATCAGCGGTTTGCTCGCAATGAACAGACTCTCCGGCAACGGCACGCCGTAGACGATCGGAATATTCGCCGTCTTGATGCCGCGGTTGGCGAGGTAGATGCTGGTCGGTGTCTTTGACGTGCGGCTGATGCCGATGATGACGACATCGGCATCGTTGTAATCGTCCGGCATCTGACCGTCGTCGTGATCCATGGTGAAATTCAGCGCTTCGATGCGGGCGAAGTAGCCGGCATTCATCACGTGCTGGGCGCCGACCCGGCGGCGCGACGGGGCGCCGAGATAGATCTGGAAGGCATTCATGACCGGCTCCAGCACATTCACCGAGGCCACGCCCATTTCGATGCAGCGCTCGTCGATCAGGCTCGCGAGCTCCCGATCGACGATCGTATAGAGCACGATGCCCGGTGCATCATCGATCGCCTGCAGAACTGGCAGCAACTGTTTGCGGTTGCGGATCAGCGGATAGACATGTTCGATCGGCTGAGCGGATCTGAACTGGGCCGATGCGGCGCGGCCGGCCGAGATCAGAGTCTCTCCCGTTGAGTCAGAAATCAGATGCAGATGAAAGAAGTTCGTTCTGTTCTCCACGCTATTTTCCGCTGCCTGTTGAAAAGACTGGATGAAACAGAGCTACGGCGGCGAGGCGGTCTCGGGCAAGGGAAAACATGCCGCCTTATCCACAATTCCAATTCTGCAGATCGGTTTCACCCGGCCCTGTGGATGACGGGGACCAAGTTGCGTTGGCAGATGCAGGTCCACAGCTTATCCACAGCCACGGGCAAAATCAGCTGCCCGGAAGGATCTGGAATCATTTTCAGATTCGGCTTCTCCCCGGATTTCGGGCGGAACGGAGAAATTCGCCGCGATGTTTTTTGGCGGCACGCGACAAATGGCATCGGTGGTGGATGGATTTTAATCCTTGATAGACACCGACTCTAAGAAATAGAAACCTTTTAAAATATCTTTGATTTTTTATAGGGAAGAAGCGCTTGAGCGACACGCGCCGAAAGATCATGAGGGTTCTGGATGGCGAAAGCCTCTCCCCTCCTCCTCTCTGGCTGATGAGACAGGCGGGACGTTATCTCCCGGAATATAGGGAGACGCGGGCAAAGGCCGGAAGTTTCCTCGATCTCTGCTACACGCCCGATCATGCCGTCGAAGTGACATTGCAGCCGATCCGCCGCTACGGCTTTGATGCAGCCATTCTGTTTTCCGATATTCTGGTCATTCCCGACGCGTTGAAACGCAATGTCCGGTTTACCGAGGGCCATGGCCCCGAGATGGATCCGATCGATGAAGCCGGCATCGGCAGGTTGAACGGCGAAGAGGTTATCGATTATCTCAGGCCGGTCATGGAGACGGTGCGGCTGCTGCGGGAGGCGTTGCCTGGTGAAACGACGCTGCTCGGCTTCTGTGGCGCGCCCTGGACGGTTGCGACCTATATGATTGCCGGTCACGGCACGCCGGATCAGGCGCCTGCCCGCCTCTTCGCCTACCGCTATCCCCGCGCTTTCGAACATCTTCTGATGCTGCTCGCCGACGTCTCGGCCGATTATCTCGTTGCTCAGATCGATGCCGGCGCCGATGCCGTGCAGATCTTCGATTCCTGGGCTGGGGTTCTCGGCGAAAAAGAATTCGAAGCCTTCGCTGTCCGGCCGGTCGCGCGAATGATCGCTTCGGTCAAATCGCAACGGCCGCATGCGCGCATCATTGCCTTTGCCAAGGGTGCCGGTTACCAGCTGAAAAACTATCGCCAGAGGACGGGCGCGGATG
The DNA here is from genome assembly GCF_014197615.1 of Rhizobium esperanzae. GTDB lineage: Bacteria > Pseudomonadota > Alphaproteobacteria > Rhizobiales > Rhizobiaceae > Rhizobium > Rhizobium esperanzae_A. Next base: position 128,842 of record NZ_JACIFY010000013.1, on the reverse strand, counting down.
CGATCGGTCTCGACTGGTCGGTCCCGCTGGCTTTCGCCGCGGAGCTTCAGAAGGATGGGCCGGTCCAAGGCAACCTCGATCCGATGCGTGTCGTTGCCGGCGGCCGAGCGCTGGAAGAGGGTATCGACGATATTCTGCAGCATCTCGGAAATGGACCGCTGATCTTCAATCTCGGTCACGGCATTACGCCGCAGGCCGATCCCGAGCATGTGCGCCTGCTGGTCGAGCGTGTGCGGGGTGGGCAGATGCGAGACAGGGCGTGACGATGGAACGGCAGACGGACCGGAGACCCGGCGCCTACGCCCGGCGCCGAGCCCATTTTGCGCTGGCCTTCTTCGCGCTGATGGCGGTCGGGCTTTTTGCCTGGAACCCCGACAATCTCTATCTCTGGATCAAGGCGCTGCACATCATTGCGGTCATTTCCTGGATGGCCGGGTTGTTCTACATGCCGCGGCTGTTCATCTATCACACCGATGCCGAGCCGGGCTCGGTGCAATCGGAAACCTTCAAGGTGATGGAGCGTCGGCTGCTTCGAATCATCATGACACCGGCAATGATGCTGACCTGGATGTTCGGTCTCTATCTCGCCTGGTCGGTCTATGGATTCCACGGCGGCTGGCTGCATGCGAAGATCGGTCTCGTTGTGCTGCTGACCGGTGTTCATATGTTTTTCAGCCGCGCCGTCAGAGCTTTCGAACGCGATGAAAATCGCCGTTCCGCGCGTTATTGGCGGTTCATGAACGAGGCGCCGACATTGCTGATGATCCTCATCGTGATCCTCGTGGTGGTGAAGCCGTTCTGAGGCAAAATCGCCCTCAGGTTAAATTTGCTTCATTTTAAGCAGCCCTCTTGCGGGCGCGATCACGAGTCGCTATTTTCCGCGCATCTCATCTAGGTGGCATGTGTGTAGAGTTCAGTCGTCTGCGAGCCCTTCGCAGTACCGAATACGACCCAACATCGCCTTTCCCCTTCGAAATTGAAAAGAGTATTGGTCACTTCATGGCTGAAATGAAGCTTCAGGAACTTAAGAGCAAATCCCCGACGGATCTTCTGGCTTTCGCCGAATCGCTCGAGGTCGAGAATGCCAGCACGATGCGCAAGCAGGAGCTGATGTTTGCCATCCTCAAGATGCTCGCCAGCCAGGATGTCGAGATTATCGGCGAAGGCGTCGTCGAGGTGCTGCAGGACGGATTTGGCTTCCTGCGCTCCGCCAATGCAAACTACCTGCCGGGTCCCGACGATATTTATATCTCCCCGTCGCAGATTCGCCGTTTCTCCCTGAAAACCGGCGATACGGTCGAGGGACCAATCCGCGGACCGAAGGAAGGCGAGCGTTATTTCGCGCTGCTCAAGGTCAACACCATCAATTTCGACGATCCGGAAAAGATCCGTCACAAGGTTCACTTCGACAATCTGACGCCGCTCTATCCGAATGAGCGCTTCAAGATGGAACTCGATATTCCCACCTCCAAGGATCTGTCGCCGCGTGTGATCGATCTGGTGGCGCCGCTTGGCAAGGGCCAGCGCGGATTGATCGTCGCACCGCCGCGCACCGGTAAGACCGTCCTGCTGCAGAACATCGCGCATTCGATCACCGCAAATCATCCGGAATGCTATCTCATCGTCCTGCTGATCGACGAACGCCCCGAGGAAGTGACCGATATGCAGCGCTCCGTTCGGGGCGAAGTCATCTCCTCGACCTTCGATGAGCCGGCCGTGCGCCACGTTCAGGTGGCCGAAATGGTCATCGAAAAGGCGAAGCGCCTTGTCGAACACGGGCGCGATGTCGTCATCCTGCTCGATTCGATCACCCGCCTCGGCCGCGCCTACAACACCGTCGTTCCCTCTTCCGGCAAAGTTCTGACCGGCGGCGTCGATGCCAACGCCCTCCAGCGGCCGAAGCGCTTCTTCGGTGCCGCGCGCAATATCGAGGAAGGCGGCTCGCTGACGATCATCGCCACGGCGCTGATCGATACCGGCAGCCGTATGGATGAAGTCATCTTCGAAGAGTTCAAGGGCACCGGCAACTCGGAAATCGTTCTCGACCGCAAGGTCGCCGACAAGCGCATCTTCCCGGCGATGGACATCCTGAAGTCCGGCACCCGCAAGGAAGACCTCCTCGTTCCACGCCAGGATCTGCAGAAGATCTTCGTGCTTCGCCGTATCCTGGCGCCGATGGGCACGACGGATGCGATCGAATTCCTGATCGACAAGCTCAAGCAGACGAAGAACAATTCCGACTTCTTCGACTCGATGAACACGTAATCCTTAGCCGGATTCCACCGCTTGCGTTGCGTTTGGTTTATCGATGCGAGGCATCTTAGCCCTGAACGCGTGGGACATGCTTTGATCAGAGCTGGCGACATCGTCACGATGTCGCCAGCTTTTTCTATTTGAGAGGGATCGATTCGAATTCCGATCCACAGACCAGCGATATGGCCATGTTGACTGACACTATATTTGCGCTCTCGAGCGGCGCGCCGCCCTCGGGCGTTTCGATCGTTCGTATCAGCGGCCCATTGACCCGGGATCTGTTGGTCAGGCTGGTCGGTTCAGTGCCCGCAGATCGCTTCGCCTCCTATAGAACGATTCGGACTCGTAACAACCAGCCGATCGACAATGGCCTCGTGCTGTTCTTTCCGGCTCCGAATTCGTTTACCGGCGAGGATGTCGCCGAGCTGCAGATCCACGGCAGCCGCGCGGTGCTGGCGGCGCTGTTTCACGCCCTTGGCGATGTTCCGGGTGTTCGGATGGCAGTCGAGGGCGAGTTCTCGCGCCGGGCTTTTGAAAACGGCAAGCTTGATCTCGTCGAGGTCGAAGGCCTGGCGGATCTCATCGGCGCCGAAACCGAGATGCAGCGGCGTCTTGCGATCGAGCAGAGCGCCGGCGGGCTTTCCGCGATTTACGATTCGTGGGCGGAACGATTGACGCGGGCGCGGGCGCTGATCGAGGCGGAACTTGATTTTCCCGATGAGGATGATGTTCCCGGTTCGGTATCGGACATGGTCTGGACCGATATGGCGAAGCTGCGCAGCGAGATCGAAGAACATCTGGCTGCTGCTTCGGCAGGTGAGATCATCAGGGATGGCTTCAAGATAGTCATCGCCGGCGCGCCGAATGCGGGGAAATCGAGCCTGTTGAATGCTCTGACCCGTCGTGATGTAGCGATCGTCACCGAGATCGCTGGAACCACCCGCGATGTTTTGCAGGTCGATCTCGATATTGACGGTTATCTCATCAAACTTTACGACACGGCCGGCCTCCGCGAGGCAGATGACCGGGTCGAGATAGAAGGCGTGCGCCGTGCGCGTGTGGCGCTGCGAGATGCCGACCTTGTTCTGCTGCTGGTCGACATGGCAAATCCCGTAGTCCCCGACGACTTGGACCAGGCCTCTCCGCATGTTACTGTCGGCACGAAGAAGGATCTCGTCGAGATCAACTCGGATCGATATGATCTGGAGATTTCGACGACGACAGGTGACGGATTGCCGGAATTGCGCCGGTTGATCGGCACTATCGTCGCCGAACGTTTCGGCGGTCTGTCCATGGCGATTCCGAGCCGCAATCGGCATAAAGATTCGCTAGCGAAATGTTTATGGGCGCTGGACGCGGCGATTTCGGAAACGAATGTGAACCTCGAATTGCGAACCGAGCAGTTGCGAGTGGCCGCTGAGTTCCTGGGCAGGATCACCGGGCGAGTTGATGTCGAGCAACTACTCGGTGTGATCTTCTCGGAGTTTTGTATCGGCAAATGATTCACGTGAAACCATGGGCCTCCGGTTTCACGTGAAACGTCTGCTTCAATGGAGTTGGATATGACGGATAATGTCTACGATGTGATTGTCATCGGCGGCGGCCATGCGGGGTCGGAGGCTGCCAATGCCGCTGCGCGCCTCGGTGCGAAAACCGCTCTGGTGACGCATAGACGAGATACGATCGGCGTCATGTCCTGCAACCCGGCGATCGGCGGGCTTGGCAAAGGCCATCTGGTTCGTGAGATCGATGCCATGGATGGGCTGATGGGTCGCGTCGCTGACGTCGCGGGCATTCAGTTCCGGATGTTGAACAAGAAAAAGGGCGCTGCGGTCCGTGGTCCTCGGACGCAGGCCGATCGAAAGCTCTATCGCCTGGCCATGCTGGCGGCAATCGAAGCGACGGCCGGCCTGGACATCGTCGAGGGCGACGCCTTTGATCTGGATATCGCCGACGGACGGGTGACCGGCGTTGTCATGAAGGACGGCCGAACCTTGAGGGCGCCGGCGGTGGTTCTGACCACCGGCACCTTCCTGCGCGGACTTATCCATATCGGTTCGGAAAAGACACCGGCCGGCCGCGTTGGCGAGGCCCCGTCGCTTGGGTTATCTGCCACCCTGGCCCGACTCGGGCTGCAGCTCGGGCGTCTGAAAACCGGAACGCCGGCGCGGCTGGATGGTAAGACCATTGATTGGCAGGCTGTTGCTCGTCAGGGAGCCGATGCCGAGCTTGTCCCCTTCTCGTTTATGACCGACGCAATCACAACTCCGCAGATCGAGTGCGGCGTCACCAGGACGACCGAAGCAACGCACCGGATTATCGTCGACAACATCATGCGATCGGCGATGTATTCCGGCCAGATCGAGGGGGTCGGGCCGCGTTATTGCCCATCGATCGAGGATAAGCTGGTCAAGTTCGGAGAGCGCGACGGACACCAGGTCTTCCTGGAACCGGAGGGGCTCGACGACGACACGGTCTATCCGAACGGAATCTCCACCTCCCTTCCCGCCGAGGTCCAGGCCGAATTTATCAAGACGATTCCCGGGCTCGAACAGGCGAGGATCCTTCAACCAGGTTACGCGATCGAATATGACCATGTCGATCCGCGCGAGTTGACACCCTCCTTGGAAGTCAAGCGGCTGAAGGGCCTGTTCCTCGCCGGCCAGATCAATGGCACCACCGGCTATGAGGAGGCCGCAGCGCAAGGTTTGGCGGCGGGGCTCAATGCCGCATTGCGAAGCAGCGATTCGGAACCGTTCCATTTCAGTCGGACCACTTCCTACATCGGGGTGATGATCGACGATCTGACATCGCGCGGCGTTACGGAGCCGTACCGAATGTTTACGTCTCGGGCCGAATATCGTCTGACTCTTCGTGCCGACAATGCCGATATGCGCCTGACACCGTTGGCGATGCGGTTGGGCTGCATCAACGGTGACCGTGTGCGGCGGTTCACCGCCTATCAGGCGGAGATCGACGCCGGCCGCGCGCTGTTGACGTCGCTGGCGGTGACGCCGAACGAGGCGCGCCGCGCCGGCTTGAACATCAATCTGGATGGTCAGCGCCGAACGGCCTATGATCTCCTGTCCTATCCCAATTATGATTTTGCCGCACTTCGGCAGGTTTGGCCGGAAGCCGTTGCCGCGATCGCGCCCAAAGTTGCGGAGGCACTGGAGATCGAAGCGGGTTATTCGGTCTACCTGGGTAGGCAGGCATCTGCCATTGCTGATCAGCAGCGCGACGAGGAACGGCAGATTCCGGCCGATTTCAACTATGGCGCCCTCTCCGGCCTGTCGAACGAGCTCAAGGCGAAACTGAATGCGGTGCGGCCCTTCAATATTGCCCAAGCCGCTATCGTCGAGGGCATGACGCCGGCAGCGATCGCGTTGCTGCTCGTGCACCTGCGTCGAATAAATTCTTCCGAACGTCACAGCGCCTGACTACCAGATTTGAGAGTCTTTCAGAATGGAATTAAACGGCTTACGTGTTTCACGTGAAACACAGGAACGGCTCGGACACTTTGCAGCGCTTTTTCAGAAGTGGGCTAAAACCATCAACCTGGTGGCGCCCTCAACGCTCGACGATTTGTGGCACCGGCATATCGCCGATAGCAGTCAGATTTTTCAGATTCAGCCGCAACCGATCACCTGGGTCGATCTTGGAAGCGGCGGCGGTTTCCCCGGAGTGATCACGGCAATCTATCTGGCCGAATTGCAAGATGGATGGGTGCATCTGGTCGAGAGCAATCATAAAAAAGCAGCGTTTCTGCGGACGGCGCTGCGCGAGACCAATGCGCGCGGCAGCGTGCATGCTATTCGAATCGAAGACGCGCCTGCCGAGATCGGCGCGTGTGACGCGATCTCCGCCCGAGCCTTGGCCGAACTCGATGGACTCATCGGATATTCCGCCGCCTGGATGCTTGGCAACGAAAATTGCCGTTGCCTCTTTCATAAAGGCCGGGATTACCAGAGGGAAATCGACAAAGCACGTGGTCGGTGGAAGTTCGATCTGTTAGAACATAAGAGCGCCGTCGAGCAGGAATCTGTTATTTTGGAAATATCGAATCTCCGGCGCTTGGTTTAACAGATCGGATATTGCTGCAATGGCTGGCGAAAGACACCGAATAATCACCATCGCAAATCAGAAGGGTGGCGTGGGCAAAACCACCACCGCAATCAATCTGGCAACGGCCCTTGCCGCTATCGGTGAGCGTGTCTTGATTGTCGATCTCGACCCGCAGGGCAATGCCAGCACCGGCCTCGGCATCGATCGTCGCGATCGGAAACTCTCCTCTTATGACCTTATGGTGGGGGAGCGTAGCATCAGGGATGTGACCCTCGAAACAGCAGTGCCGAATCTTTTCATTATTCCTTCGACGATGGATCTGCTTGGCGTCGAGATGGAGATTTCGCAGCAAAGCGACCGGGTGTTCAAATTGCGCAAAGCGCTGTCGTCGCCGGAGGCAATGACGTTTTCCTATATTCTTCTGGATTGCCCGCCGTCTTTCAATCTGCTGACGATGAATGCCATGGCGGCCGCTCATTCGGTATTGGTGCCGCTGCAATGCGAATTTTTTGCGCTGGAAGGGCTGAGCCAGTTGCTTGAGACTGTCAGCCAGGTTCGTCAGACAGTCAATCCGCGCCTGGACATCCAGGGGATCGTCCTGACGATGTTCGATGCGCGCAACAATCTTGCCCAGCAGGTGGTCAACGATGTGCGCACGCATCTCGGCGAAAAGGTTTATCATACGTTAATTCCCCGCAATGTCCGGGTTTCCGAGGCGCCCTCCTACGGCAAGCCGGCTATTCTTTATGATCTGAAATGCGCGGGCAGCCAGGCCTATCTGCAGCTGGCCTCCGAGGTCATCCAAAGGGAACGCCAAAGACTGGCCGCGTAATATCATATCAGGGCGTAGGTGAGTGTAGATCATGAATGACGATGTATCGAAGAGGCGATTGGGCCGCGGCCTTGCGGCGCTGATTGGGGAAATGGATCAGCCTGTGCCGGTCGAAGCCGAGCGCACTGTCAGTGCCGACAGAATGATCCCGATCGAGTTCGTCAGCCGCAACCCCCGCAACCCCCGTCGTTTTTTTGACGACGCCGAGCTGCACGATCTTGCAAGTTCTATTCGTCAGCACGGGATCGTGCAGCCGATTGTCGTGCGGACGATGGATAGGGATCGTTACGAGATCATTGCCGGCGAACGTCGCTGGCGGGCAGCCCAGCTGGCTGGGCTGATCGAGATTCCGGTCATTATCCGCGATGTCGATGACAAGACGGCGTTGGAAATCGCTATTGTTGAAAACGTCCAGCGGGCGGATCTCAATGCTCTTGAAGAAGCTCTGGGTTATGAGCAGCTGATTGCCGAATATGGCTATACGCAGAATGACCTCGGCGAAATCATCGGCAAAAGCCGCAGCCATGTCGCCAACTCCCTGCGGCTGTTGAAGCTGCCCGATCCGGTGCGCGACCTGCTTGCCGCCGGCAGCCTGTCGGCTGGTCACGCCCGCGCGCTTGTTTCCACCTCTGACCCGGCCAGCCTTGCCCGTACGATCGTGGCCAAGGGCATGTCGGTCCGCGATGCGGAGAAGCTGGCGCAAAACAATATCAAGGCGCAATCGGAGCCACAGCAGCCGGCGTTGCGGCAAGATCAGAAGGATTCCGATACATTGGCTTTGGAGCGGACGCTTTCCGATGCGCTCGGCCTCGATGTTTCGATCAATCATAAGACCAGCGGCGGCCAGATCAAAATTTCCTACAAGTCGCTTGAGCAGCTGGAGGAAGTTTGCCGCTTGCTTGAGAGGCGCTAGCTCCGAACGACATGCTGAGAGCGGCCGCTATCGAATTGATTCATACCGCCTTGCCCACTCCGAGATAGATGGTCAGCTGGATTTACGACCCGATTGAAGGGTGGTGGAGAGCAGCGTCTGCATGGCCACGCTGTCTTCCAGCACCTGCCGTCGTCGGCTTTGCAGAATCGCGGCCTGCAGACGATTGGATTCACGGGCGATGCTCTCCGCGGTCCAATGCCGCAGAGCCTGTTCGATAATCGGTTTGCGGCGGAAATGCAGATGACGACCCATCGTCTGCATGATCTGAGGTGCCTGCAGGCGTTTTTCTTCCATTTCGGCGCGCATTGTATCGAGAAGCTGAAACTGCTTCAGGCATGCCTGCAGCACGAGAAAAATCGCGGTTTTCGAACTGCTGATCTTCTGCATAGCGTGCAGAAAGGCATTGAGATCGCCACTCAGGATGGCGTCGACGGCATCGTCGACGGAGATCGCGCTGGCATCACCGATTATTTCGGTAACGTGATGTTCTTCGACGGTCTGGTAGCCGCGGCAATAGAGGGCAAGTTTACGCACCTCGTTGCGTGACGCGATGCGGTCGCCGCCGATCAATGCGATCAGCGCCTGGCGCGCAGCCGGCGTGATGCCGAGCTTCTCGGCGCTAAGTTCCGTGTCGATCAAGGCGTTCAGGGCGCGGCTGTCATCGGCGTAAGACGGGATCGTCATGATAGACCGCGCCGTCTCGGCAGTCTTGCGAAGCAGCGAACCCTTCTTCAAGTCGCCAGCCTCAACGATCAAATGGGCAGCTTCAAGCGGCTTTTCCGCGAGAAGCGCCAGGGGATCGACAAGATATTTTTCATTGGCGGCGCCGCGGATCCAGATCAGCTTTTCGCCCCCGAACAGGCCGATCGACTGAACTTCGTCGACCAGCCGTCCCGGATCCTTCTGCAGGTCGCCGATATCGAGTTTGGTCAGTGAGAAGGGATCATCGAGTGCAACCCCGGTTTTGCCGGCAAGCTGAGCCGCACGTTCGGACACTAGGCCGCGGTCCGGCCCGTAAATGACGAAGATCCGATAATTTCCAGCCGATTTCTGCAGGAAGGTCTCGAATTCGTGGGATTTTATCTCTGCCACATCACCGCCCTCAGCGGCTGAGGGCGGCGGCGATATCGGCTCCTACGAATTCCGCCACCTGATCCGCCGCGCGGTTTTCCGCATCGCGGATCGCCCTTTGCTTGGCGAATTCCTGTTCGGAGAAATCGACCAGCGCCGTGACCTGGCGGCTGCCGGCCTTGATGACATGGCCGTCGGCCGTGGCGCTCAGCGTGTACGAGACGTTGACGGTGACACGGCCGGCCTTCGACGTATCGTCGGATTCCTGGAGCAACGTACTGGCAACACTCGAGGTGGCATGCATCTCGACCCGATATTGGGGATTTTCCGCTTCGCCCGCACCGCGCGAGGCAAGGAAGATCAGGCGATTGCGTACCTGCTGTTCGACCCGGCTGCCCGCCTCGGAAAAGCCGACCGAGGAAAGCTTCTCAACGACACCCGAACTCTCGGAGTAAAGCGGCCGCACCTGGCAGGCCGACAGAAAGGACGCAGCGGCAAGAATCATGGCGACGCCGGCATTGCGGGCCAGCTTGCTAGCGATATCAGACGACAATGTTCACAATCCTTTGGGGAACCACGATGATCTTCTTCGGTGCCTGTCCGTTCAGCGCGTTCTTCACCGCATCCAGATCCAGCACGGCGTCGGTGACGGCATTCTGATCCGCATCGCGAGAAATTGTCAATTCAGCGCGTTTCTTGCCGTTGATCTGGACGGGCAGCACGACATCATTTTCGATGACGAGCGTTTCGTGGTATCGCGGCCAGTCGGTCCGGACAAGCAGCCCTTGATTGCCGAGCGCCGTCCAGCATTCCTCAGCCAGATGCGGCGTCATCGGCGCGACTAGCTGGATCAGGATTTCGGCGGCATCGCGCACGGCCGCGCGATAGGTGACATCCCCCTCGCCGGCCGCAACCCTGGTCATCGGCGCGGCCAGCGCATTCACCAGCTCATAGATTCGGGCGACGGCCTTGTTGAACCAGAGCTTGTCATAGTCGTTCTGGACGGCCTTCAGGGTCTTGTGGGCAGTCTGTGAGATCGACAGCGCTTCCCCCTCGGTTGCCGGCGCCGGGGCGACGGCGGAGAGCGCCTCTGCGGCTTCGGAAATCAACCGCCACAGACGCTGGGTGAACCGATGGGCGCCTTCAACGCCGGCTTCGGACCAGATAACATCGCGCTCCGGCGGGGAGTCGGACAGAACGAAGAACCGGGCAGTATCGGCGCCGTAGGAGGCAATGATGTCATCGGGATCGACGACGTTCTTTTTCGACTTCGACATTTTTTCGATCGAGCCGATCGCAACTTCTTCATTGCTCGTCAGCAGGAAGGCCCGACGTTTGCCGTCGACTTCGTCGATGCGGATATCGGCGGGTGCTACCCATTCGCGGCCGGCGCCGGTGCTGCGGCTATAGGTTTCATGCACCACCATGCCCTGGGTGAAGAGGCCCTTGAAGGGTTCGGTGGCGGCGACATGGCCGGTTTCGCGCATGGCGCGGGTGAAGAAGCGGGAATAGAGCAGGTGCAGGATGGCATGCTCGATGCCGCCGATATACTGGTCGACCGGCAACCAACGGTTAGCCGCCTCAGGATCGGTCGGCTTTCCTTCCCAAGGGGCAGTGAAGCGGGTGAAATACCAGCTCGAATCGACGAAGGTGTCCATCGTATCCGTCTCGCGGCGCGCATCCTTGCCGCAGTTCGGGCAGGAGACGTGCCGCCAGGTCGGATGACGGTCGAGCGGATTGCCGGGCTGGTCGAAAGTGACGTCATCGGGCAGTTTGACCGGCAGGTCTGTCTTCGGCACCGGCACAACGCCGCAATCGTCGCAATGGATGACCGGGATCGGGCAGCCCCAATAACGCTGCCGCGAAATACCCCAGTCGCGCAGACGGAAATTGACCTTGCGTTCACCCTGCGGCGCATTGCCGAGCGAAGCGGCCGACAGCCGGTCGGCAACGATATTGAAGGCCTCCTCCGTCGTCTTGCCGTCGAGGAAGCGCGAATTGATCATCACGCCCTCGCCGTCATAGGCGGTGTCGCCAACGGCAAAGCTTGCCGCATCGCCGTCTCTCGGCATGACCACGGCGACGACTGGCAAACCATACTTCCGGGCAAAATCGAGGTCGCGCTGATCGCCGGAGGGGCAGCCGAAGATTGCGCCGGTGCCGTAATCCATCAGGACGAAATTGGCGATATAGACGGGCAGTTCCCAGGAGGGATCAAGCGGATGCCTGACGCGGATGCCGGTATCCATGCCCTTCTTTTCGGCGGTCTCGAGCGCTGCCAGCGAGGTGCCGGCACGGCGGCACTCCTCGCAGAAGGCCTCGATATCTGCGTTCTTTGCGGCAGCGTCCTTTGCCAGCGGATGATCGGCTGATATCGCCAGGAAAGAGGCGCCGAAGAGCGTGTCCGGCCGGGTCGTGTAAACCGTGACTTCGGTTTCTCCGGCAGGCGCCGTTTCCGGCACGATCTCCCAGCGGATCGTCAGGCCTTCGGAACGGCCGATCCAGTTCTTCTGCATCAGGCGCACTTTTTCCGGCCACTGGTCGAGCGTATCCAGTGCGTCCAGCAGATCCTGGCTGAAATCGGTGATCTTGAAGAACCATTGCGTCAGTTCGCGCTGTTCGACCAGCGCGCCGGAACGCCAGCCGCGGCCGTCGATTACCTGCTCGTTGGCGAGCACGGTATTGTCGACGGGGTCCCAGTTGACCTTCGACTGCTTGCGGTAGACCAGTCCCTTCTCCAGGAAATCCAGGAACAGATGCTGCTGGTGCTGGTAATATTCGACGTCGCAGGTGGCGAACTCGCGGCTCCAGTCCAGCGACAGCCCCATGGCCTTCAGCTGCGCCTTCATCGAACCGATGTTCTGGTGGGTCCAGGAGGCGGGATGCACGCCGCGCTCCATGGCGGCGTTCTCCGCCGGCATGCCGAAGGCGTCCCATCCCATCGGATGCAGCACGTTGTAGCCGCGGGCGCGCTTGTAGCGGGCGACGACGTCGCCCATGGCGTAATTGCGGACATGACCCATATGGATGCGCCCCGACGGATAGGGGAACATTTCGAGGACGTAATATTTTTCGCGCGGATCTGAATTGTCGGTCTCGAAGACCTTGTCTTCGTTCCATTTCTGCTGCCAGCGGGGCTCGGCGTCGCGCGGATTATAACGTTCGGTGGCCATGGTATTCGAATTCCGGAAAATCAATGGGGAGGTTGGTCGAGACCTTCACCATGAAACCAGGGTAGCGTCAAGTTTTGCGAGCCGCCGCAAGCGCCCGATCTTCATCCTGGCCGGGCGATTTCGCGGCGGCGGGTCTTGGCAAGCACAGAATGGCTGGCTAGTTCATTGCCATTACTCTTATGCTGATATGTCGAGGCAGTATGATGGAACTTCAAGAGCGCTTGGATGAGGTGCGGTCGCGGATTGCCGCTGGGGAACGCCAGGCGGGTCGTTCGGCCGGTTCCGTTCGGCTCGTTGCGGTATCGAAGACCTTCGAGGCGGAGGCGATCCGTCCGGCCATCGACGCCGGCCAGCGTGTCTTCGGCGAGAACCGGGTGCAGGAAAGCCAGGGCAAGTGGCCGGGGCTGAAAGCCGAGCGGCCGGATATCGAACTGCATCTGATCGGACCGCTGCAATCGAACAAGGCGGCGGATGCGGTGGCGCTTTTCGATGTCATCGAGACCGTGGACCGGGAAAAGATCGCCCGCGCGCTTGCCGAGGAGATGAAGCGGCAAGGCAGGGCGACGCGGCTCTACATCCAGGTCAATACCGGGCTCGAGCCGCAGAAGGCCGGCATCGCTCCCGACGACACGCCGGCTTTCGTCGCGCTCTGCCGCGACGCGCTCGGTCTTTCCATCGAGGGTTTGATGTGCATTCCGCCGGCGGAAGAAAATCCCGGGCCGCATTTCGCCCTGCTGGCGAAGCTCGCGCTGAAATGCGGCGTCGAAAAACTGTCTATGGGCATGTCGGGTGATTACGAGACGGCGATCGCCTTCGGCGCCACCAGCGTGCGGGTCGGATCGGCGATTTTCGGCGCGCGCTGATACGCTGCTTTGGTCGGGCTTCCCGTTCGCCTCCCCTCCGCCTAGATTAATATCGAGGTTTGGGATGTCCTGGGGAGGAGCAGATGCAGAACGGCTATCATCAGGTCTATGCGGCCTGGAAGCGCGATCCCGAGGCCTTCTGGCGCGACGCAGCCGCCGATATCGATTGGTTCAAACCGCCCGAGCGGATTTTTTCGCCGGATGCCGGCGTCTACGGTCGCTGGTTCGAGGGGGCGGAAACCAATAGCTGTCACAATTGTCTGGACCGGCATGTCATCGCCGGGCGCGGCGGCGAGACGGCGATCCTCTTCGACAGCGCAATGACCGGCGAGAAGCAACGTTTCACCTATGGCGAGGTGCTCGACGAGGTGAAGGCCATCGCCGCGACGCTTGTTGATCTCGGCATCGGCAGAGGCGATCGTGTGATCCTCTATATGCCGATGGTTCCGCAGGCCGTGTTTTCGATGCTTGCCTGCGCCCGCATCGGTGCGGTTCACTCCGTCGTTTTCGGTGGTTTTGCCGCCAGCGAACTGGCTGCGCGCATCGACGATTGTGCCGCGAAGCTGGTGATCACCGCGAGCTGCGGGCTCGAGCCCGGCCGCATCGTCGCCTACAAGCCTCTGGTCGACCAGGCAATCGAGATCGCGCGTTCGAAGCCGGAGCACTGCCTGGTGCTGCAGCGGCCGGAGCTTCGCGCCGATCTGGTCAGCGGCCGCGATCGGGATTTCGAGGCCGCGGTGGCGCGGCATCGCGGCGCCGAGATCGCCTGCGTCTCGGTCAAGGCGACCGATCCGCTCTACATTCTCTATACCTCCGGCACCACAGGCCAGCCAAAGGGCGTCGTGCGCGACAATGGCGGCCATATGGTCGCGCTCAACTGGTCGATGCGGAATATTTACGGCTTGAAGCCGGGCGAGGTTTTCTGGACGGCATCGGATATCGGCTGGGTCGTCGGCCATTCCTATATCGTGTATGCCCCGCTGATCGCAGGTGTGACCACCCTGATCTTCGAGGGAAAACCGGTCGGCACTCCCGATGCCGGCGCCTTCTGGCGTGTTGTTTCGGAATATCGGGTGCGGGTGCTCTTCACGGCGCCGACGGCATTCCGGGCGATCCGCCGCGAGGATGGCGAGGGTGAACTGCTCCGCAAATATCCGATGCCGGATTTCCGAGCGCTGTTTCTCGCCGGCGAAAGGGCGGATCCGGAGACGTTGAAATGGGCGGAGCGCATGCTCGGCGTGCCCGTTATCGATCACTGGTGGCAGACCGAGACCGGCTGGCCGATCGCCGCCAATCCGCTCGGTCTCGGCGCCCTTCCCGTCAAATACGGTTCGCCGACGCTGCCGATGCCCGGTTACGAGATTACCGTGCTCGATGATGCCGGCCATCCGATCGAGGCGGGAACGCTCGGCAATATCGTCGTGACGCTGCCGCTGCCGCCCGGCTGTCTGCCGACGCTGTGGAACGCGGACGATCGTTTCCGCTCGGCTTATCTCGACGAGTTTCCCGGTTATTACAAAACGGCCGACGCCGGCTATGTCGACGAGGATGGCTATCTCTTCATCATGTCGCGCACCGACGACATCATCAATTGCGCCGGTCATCGGCTCTCGACCGGAGCGATGGAGGAGGTCTGCGCGCGTCATCCCGATGTTGCCGAATGCGCCGTCATCGGTGTGAACGACGTGCTGAAAGGACAGGCGCCCTGCGGTTTCCTGGTGCTGAAACGACATGTTTCCCGTGAAACGGCGGTGATCGAATCAGAGGTCGTGTCGATGATTCGCGAATCGATCGGCCCTGTCGCCGCCTTCAAAACGGCCATCACCGTTAACCGATTGCCGAAAACACGCTCGGGTAAAATCCTGCGCGGCACGATGCAGAAAATCGCCGACGGCATACCCTGGAAAATGCCTGCAACCATTGATGATCCGGCGATTTTGGAAGAGATCGCCAAGGCGCTGCGCAAGCGCGGTTTCGGCTCTCTGCCGATGTGAAATTAAACTTTCGATAAGCCTAATTGAGAAATTGTTAACTATGTTGCGCAAGGATTTGTTAACGGCAATGGCTTGCCTGGCAGGCTTTGCATGACGCGGTCGCCGTTACCGGCCTGCTGCATGATCCCTTAAATCGGAACCGATTTAAGGGGCAAAATTATGCAGCAGTTGAAGTGCTACGGCGTCCTTTGCGCGTCTGAAAGAGGCGTGGGGCTGTAGTCCGGAATGCCCTTTCTCGAAGATTGTGGAACGGATCATGACAAGCATCCTTACCAACAACGCTGCCATGGCAGCGCTGCAGACTTTGCGCGGCGTAAATGATGGCCTCAAGGACACCCAGGGTCGAGTTTCCTCGGGTTATCGTGTCGAAAAGGCGGCCGACAATGCGGCTTACTGGTCGATCGCAACGACCATGCGTTCGGACAACAAGGCGCTTTCGGCCGTTTCCGATGCCCTCGGCCTCGGCGCCGCCAAGGTCGACACAGCCTATTCGGCCATGGACAGCGCGATTGATGTCGTCAGCGACATCAAAGCCAAGATCGTCGCCGCCACGGAAAAGGGCGTCGACAAGACGAAGATTCAGCAGGAACTCGATCAGCTGCAGGAGCAGCTGCTCAGCATTGCCCAATCGGCGTCCTTCTCCGGTGAAAACTGGGTCGCCGGCGCTTCCGGTACGAAGAGCGTCGTCTCGTCCTTCGTGCGCGACGGCAGCAATGCCGTCTCGGTCAAGATGACGGACTACGTGCTCGATTCCGGCACACTTGGAAACGTGCTCTTCGGCATGACGAGCACCGGTGCGATCGAGACGACCAGCGGCATCATCGGCACGGCCTTCAACGGAACCTATGGCGGCACCGTCATCGTCATGGCGTCGATCTATGATCTCGATATTACCGGTTTCACTCAGGGCCAGCTCGATGGCGCCTTGACGGGTGTCGAACTGGTTCTCGGCGCCATGACCGCCGCCGGCTCGGCGCTCGGCTCGATTTCGACCCGGATCCAGCTGCAGGAAAATTTCGTCAGCGGTCTTCACGATTCGATCGACTCCGGCGTCGGCCGCCTCGTCGATGCCGATATGGAAGAGGAGTCCAGCAAGCTCTCGGCGTTGCAGACACAGCAGCAGCTCGCCGTCCAGTCGCTGTCGATCGCCAACAGCTCGGCGCAGAACATTCTCACCCTGTTCCGCAGTTAATCTGAGGCAGGCTATCGGCAATAAAAAACCCGCCGGGCCATTCGGTCCGCGGCGGGTTTTTTATGAGACGGTGGATATCTCAGTACTGGTCGTCGTCGTCCTCGTCCTTTGGTGCGGAGCGCAGCGAGCTCAGCTTGCGGAAGACGGCGTCGGCGTCGATTTCCTTTTCTTCCTCGCGCTCGTAGCTCGGGGTCAGACGTTCGGTTTCCTGAGCCGATTGCAGCGTCGCGCCAAGCTCGGCGGCGGTCGGCAGCGGACGGCCCTTGGAAGCCTTTTCCACTTCCATGTCGAGATCGATCTGGCTGCAGAGGCCGAGCGTGACCGGATCCATCGGCGCCAGGTTGGCGGAGTTCCAGTGGGTGCGCTCGCGGATCTGCTCGATGGTCGATTTCGTCGTGCCGACGAGTCTAGATATCTGCGCGTCCTTCAGCTCCGGATGGTTGCGAACGAGCCAGAGAATGGCGTTCGGCCGGTCCTGACGCTTGGAAACCGGCGTATACCGCGGACCGCGGCGCTTGGATTCCGGGACACGAACCTTCGGTTCGGAAAGCTTCAGCTTGTGGTTCGGATTGGCTTCGGCGCGGGCGATCTCGTCGCGGGAAAGCTGTCCTGTCGAGATCGGGTCGAGGCCCTTGATGCCCTGCGCCGCTTCACCATCGGCGATCGCCTTGACTTCGAGCGGATGCAGTTTGCAGAACTGCGCGATCTGATCGAAAGACAGTGCCGTGTTGTCGACAAGCCAGATGGCTGTCGCCTTCGGCATGAGCAGTGTTTGAGCCATGGATATAGTCCTTCTATCGTCCGCGCCGGTCGCGGTCCGTGGATTGTCACCACAATGTCCGGGAAATATGCCGCTATATAACCGCACTGTCGCAGAATTGCAATTCTTCCGAAATGAAATGACCTTTGTCTAATTGCCGCCACGATGCGAACTGCTATGAATTGCCCTGATTTGAAATCTGGGCCCGTTTTACCGGTGGCTCGTTGCATGTTCCATGAGGAGGAATTCCATGTCGGAGAAGATCTATCCGGTCACGAAGCCGGTAAAGGCGCGCGCCCTGATCGATAAGGATAAGTACCTGAAATGGTACGAGGAGAGCGTCGAGAACCCGGACAAGTTCTGGGGCAAACACGGCAAGCGGATCGACTGGTTCAAGCCCTATACCAAGGTCAAGAACACCTCCTTTACCGGCAAGGTCTCGATCAAATGGTTCGAGGACGGTCAGACCAACGTCTCCTATAATTGCATCGACCGTCATCTGAAGACCAATGGCGACCAGGTGGCGATCATCTGGGAAGGCGACAATCCCTATATCGACAAGAAGGTCACCTATAACGAACTCTACGAGCACGTCTGCCGGATGGCGAACGTCTTGAAGAAGCACGGCGTCAAGAAGGGCGATCGCGTCACCATCTACATGCCGATGATCCCGGAAGCGGCTTATGCGATGCTGGCCTGCGCCCGCATCGGTGCGGTGCATTCGATCGTCTTCGGCGGCTTCTCGCCGGAGGCCCTGGCCGGGCGCATCGTCGACTGTGAATCCACCTTCGTCATCACCTGCGACGAAGGCGTGCGCGGCGGCAAGCCGGTGCCGCTGAAAGACAACACCGATACGGCAATTCACATTGCCGCACGCCAGCACGTGATCGTGGAGAAGGTTCTGGTCGTGCGCCGCACCGGCGGCAAGACCGGCTGGGCGCCGGGCCGCGATCTCTGGCATCACCAGGAAATCGCCACCGTCAAGGCGGAATGCCCGCCGGTGAAGATGAAGGCGGAAGATCCGCTCTTCATCCTCTATACGTCGGGTTCAACAGGCAAGCCGAAGGGCGTGCTGCACACGACGGGCGGTTATCTCGTCTATGCGGCAATGACGCATGAATATGTCTTCGACTATCATCACGGCGATATCTACTGGTGCACCGCCGATGTCGGCTGGGTCACCGGCCATTCTTATATCGTCTATGGGCCGCTCGCCAATTGCGCGACGACGCTGATGTTCGAGGGCGTGCCGAATTTCCCCGATCAGGGCCGTTTCTGGGAAGTCATCGACAAACACAAGGTCAATATCTTCTATACGGCGCCGACGGCGATCCGTTCGCTGATGGGCGCCGGCGATGACTTTGTCACGCGCTCCTCGCGCTCCTCGCTGCGCCTGCTCGGCACTGTGGGCGAACCGATCAATCCGGAAGCCTGGGAATGGTATTACAATGTCGTCGGCGACAAGCGCTGCCCTGTGATCGATACCTGGTGGCAGACGGAAACCGGCGGCCACATGATCACGCCGCTGCCCGGCGCCACCGATCTGAAACCCGGCTCGGCGACAACCCCGTTCTTCGGCATCAAACCGCAGCTGGTCGACAATGAGGGCAAGGTGCTGGAGGGTCCGGCCGACGGCAATCTCTGCATCACGGACAGCTGGCCCGGCCAGATGCGCACGGTCTACGGCGACCACGAACGTTTCATCCAGACCTATTTCTCCACCTACAAGGGGAAATATTTCACCGGTGACGGCTGCCGGCGCGATGCTGACGGCTATTACTGGATCACCGGCCGCGTCGACGACGTGCTCAACGTCTCCGGCCACCGGCTCGGAACGGCAGAGGTGGAATCCGCACTCGTGTCGCACAATCTGGTTTCGGAGGCCGCGGTCGTCGGTTATCCGCATGCGATCAAGGGTCAGGGCATCTATTGCTACGTGACGCTGATGGCCGGCCATGAGGGTTCGGACACGCTTCGCCAGGAACTGGTGAAACATGTGCGCGCCGAAATCGGCCCGATCGCTGCCCCCGACAAGATCCAGTTCGCCCCCGGCCTGCCGAAGACCCGCTCCGGCAAGATCATGCGCCGCATTCTGCGCAAGATCGCCGAAGACGATTTCGGTGCGCTTGGCGATACCTCGACGCTCGCCGATCCGGCCGTCGTCGACGATCTGATCGCCAACCGGCAGAACAAGGCAGGTGGCGGCGTGTGACACGGGCCAAGCATCGGAACTGAAAACAGACATTGGATTTGATACTGTTCCCCCGTGGGCTACCCAAATCCAATCGCATCTCCGATCTCTGCGGCTGTTGTGGCGAAGAGAAGCAGCCGCAGATCTGCCTAATGATCCGTCAGGATGAAGCCCTTGTGCCCAGTCAAGGCGCGTCTGCGGCTGGGCATGTGCTTGATTTCGAGAATTCAGTCCCCATGTTTCAGTTATCATGAATATAATGGTGACACGGCGAGAGCCTCAACGCCTCAAAGCAGGCCTCTAACCCGGACGCGAAAACTCCTGGCGTCGCGTCCGGGCAGCCAATCTTTCCACTAAAATGCGAGACGCAGACGGAGTGCCGAAAAGCACTGCGGTCGTAGTCGCGCGTAATCGGCTCAGAGGCGACCATGATGACCTTCAGAAACCTGCCGCCAGAAAACATTACCCTTGACCTCGCGACCAAGGGCAAGCACTCGGCGCTCTCCAAGATCGCTACAAAAATTGCGTCGAGAACCGCGCTCGATCATCGCATGGTTCTTCGCAGCATTTGGCGGCGTGAGAGACACGGCTCGACCGGCATCGGCCATGGCATTGCCGTCCCACACGCCTTACTGCACTCGATTTCGTCGCCGGTGACTTGGTTTACGCGATTGGCGCCTCCGATCGATTTCAGAAGTTCCGACCTCAACCCCGTCGACCTGGTTTTCACGATCCTTTGGCCGCGCTCGCAGGCTCACACATTCCTGCCCACGCTTTCGCAACTGTTTCGTTTCGTGCGGGCGCCGCTCTTCCGGGAGGAGCTCCGGCTGGCCCGATCCGTCGATGAGGTGATGGCGATCCTGCAGAGCGAGGCATGGGCGAAAAACGAGAAATCGCCGGCCACCGCCGCTCGAAGGGTGGCGCTAAGTTGAACCAGGAGAACGAAAAAATGAAGGCTCACAGCCAGACCCCACGAAAGCCCCCAATCGTAATCAGCGACACGGATTATCGGCGATTGAACAAACTTGCGCTTGCCGCGGCTGACCGCCTTCCCGAGATTTCCGATGCCCTTCTGCTTGAGCTCGAACGCGCACGCGTGGCTTCGGACAGCTCAGTGCCTGAGAAGGTCGTTCGGATGGGATCGACCGTGGAATATGAAACTGACGCCGGAGCTCAACGCATAGTCACGCTGGTGTTCCCGGAAGATGCCGACATTTCCGAGGGAAAAATATCCATCCTGACCCCCGTCGGCACTGCCCTTCTCGGCTTATCCGTGGGTCAAACAATGGGCTGGACCGCACGAGACAACAGCCAGCACAAGCTCAGGGTGTTGGCCGTGAACGAAGATCGGGCGGAAGCGAAGGCGACCGTTCCTCTGGGGCGCTAAGGCGTTCTCGCGCGAAATAGACAACGGTCATCGCTGACGTTCGGACTTGGCACGCCTGCCACTGACGTGTCGGCCCTACATGGACAGGTCGGCGCGCCCCCAGATTATAGGAGTGAAAGATGCTGAATTCTTCACCGGTAGTGGCGAGCGAGCGCATCGTTCACAGACTTCCGAGTCATATTGTGCTTGCAACTGATTTCACTGCGCGTTGTGATCGTGCGCAAGATCGCGCAGTGCAACTTGCCATGGAATGGAATGCCAGCCTCACGGCCGTTCATGCGATCGACGATGTCAGCTTGAGTGCCGAGCCCGTAGCTCGCCTCGCCTCCCAGGCTGCTGCGCGCCGAAACGCACGGCGGCTACGTGAAGAGCTGGCAACGATGAATCTTCGCTCGTCCGTTCAAGTCGATATCGGAGCACCAGCAACAGTCGTCCAGACACTGCGGCGAGAGAGCATGCCGATCTGATCGTTACCGGTCTTACGAGAAGCATGTTGTTGGGTGAGCTGCCGTTTGGAAGCACGCTCACTGCTTTGACGCGGTCGTCTGCTGTTCCAGTACTTGTGGTGAAGAAGAAGGTCATGGACGGCGGCACGCGAACGCTACTGGCCACTGACCTAAGCGCGTCGTCCACGCCCGCAATGCAGGTTGCGCTGCGCTGGTTCCCCCATGCCCAACTGGGACTATTCCACGCCTTCGATCCGCCGTACCGAATGTGGGCGGAGGACAAGGCGAGTTATGCACGCAATTTCGAACAGTCAGCCCTGGACGAATGCGTCAGGTTCGTCACGGAAGCCGCTGGCGAGGCTTTGCAGAAC
The DNA here is from genome assembly GCF_014197615.1 of Rhizobium esperanzae. GTDB lineage: Bacteria > Pseudomonadota > Alphaproteobacteria > Rhizobiales > Rhizobiaceae > Rhizobium > Rhizobium esperanzae_A. Next base: position 107,310 of record NZ_JACIFY010000013.1, on the reverse strand, counting down.
AGGTTCGATATCAGCGTGAGATGTGGCGACGTGGTGGATGCTCTCCGCCGGCTGGTGGACGAGGGTGATGTAGATCTCGTCATTGCCGGGACCCATGGCCGCGCGGGCGTCGCGAATCTTCTTTTGGGCAGCGTAGCATCTCGTATTGTTAACGAGATCCCATGCGACGTGCTTGTGGTACCAAATAGCCTTCATTGATCTTCTGCGCGGATGGCAGGTGGAGGTTTATCCCAACTCCGAAGTTGTTTGGGGGATTTCCGATTCTCTTCGACCGGCAAAACAAGGCGACCGCCTGATATGTGAAGCCGCTCCGGTTTGTTGCCGGAGCGTCTCACTTTCACACACCGTGTGTCTTGCGGATTTCGTCCTATTCGGACGAAGGCTGGCCAGTCTTCTCGATCCGCCTAGAAATCGATTGCCCGGCCATTGATCTCGTAATCGCCGAAGCGGGCCGGCTCGGCTCCGCCGCGGCCGCCGGTTTCCGGCGGCAGCTCCAGCGGCTTCTGGTTTTTGCGCCGCTCCTCGGCTTCGGCAAGGGCGCGCTTCGCAGCCGGAGACAGGACTTTGCGCGGCGGTTCCGATCCCTCGGCCGTCGGCGTTTCACTATTGTCGTTATCGGCTTCCTGCATGGGCTTCTCCTGCCGGAAATATTGAAAATGGCTGGTGAATAACCAAATCATAATGCGCCGATGCTGCGATTGAAAGCTTGCGACGGCGAAATCGGAGATGGAGATTCACAATGAACCTCGTTCGCACTGCCATGTTGCTTGCCTTCATGACGGCGCTTTTCATGGTTGTCGGCTTTCTGATCGGCGGTCGGGCCGGCATGATGATTGCCTTCATCATCGCCGCCGGTATGAACTTCTTCTCCTATTGGAATTCCGATCGCATGGTGCTTTCGGCCTATCGCGCCCAGCAGGTCGATGAGCGTAACGCGCCGGAATTCTTCGCGATCGTGCGCGATCTCGCCCGCAATGCCGGCCTGCCGATGCCGAAGGTCTACCTCTACGACAGCCCGCAGCCGAATGCCTTCGCCACCGGCCGCAATCCCGACAATGCGGCCGTTGCCGCCTCGACCGGCCTGCTCGGTGCATTGTCGCCCGAGGAAGTCGCAGGCGTGATGGCGCATGAGCTCGCCCACATCCAGAACCGCGACACGCTGACGATGACGATCACGGCGACCCTTGCCGGCGCGATCTCGATGCTTGGCAATTTCGCCTTCCTCTTCGGCGGCAATCGCGAAAACAACAACAATCCGCTCGGTTTCGTCGGCGTCCTCGTGGCGATGCTCGTGGCGCCGCTCGCCGCCATGCTGGTGCAGATGGCGATCAGCCGCACGCGTGAATATTCGGCCGACCGCCGCGGCGCCGAGATCTGCGGCAATCCACTCTGGCTGGCTTCGGCGCTCGGCAAGATCGCGCGGGGTGCTGCCCACGTGCCGAACCAGGATGCCGAGCGCAACCCGGCGACGGCGCATATGTTCATCATCAATCCGCTCTCCGGCGAGCGCATGGACAATCTGTTTTCCACGCATCCGAACACGGAAAACCGCATCGCGGCGCTGCACGACATGGCGCAGGGCGGCATGAATATCTCGACGCCGCCGGTTCGGGCTGCTAATCCGTCGCGCAAATCGCGCTCTGTTCCGGATACGGGTCTTGGTCGCGGTGGTTCACAACCGCCAAAAGGTCCATGGTCTTGAATTCAGACGGCACGAAGAAACCATTCCGCAAGCATAAGCCCTCCAACGAGCGTTCTGCGCCTGAAAAACCCGGCCTGCAGGCGCGGGCTGCGGCAGCCAAAATTCTTGCCGCCGTCGTCGATCGCAAGCTGCCGCTCGATGGCGCTCTCGACCATGAACATGGCAACCCGGCCTATAAGGCACTCGGCGAAAACGATCGGGCGCTGGTCCGCGCGATCCTGAACACGACGCTGCGCCATCTGCCGCGCATCGACGCCGCGATTGCAGCGCTGCTGGAATCGCCGCTGCCGGAGGGGGCACGGGCGCTGCATCATGTGCTCGCCATCGGGGCGGCGCAGATCCTCTATCTCGACGTGCCGGATCATTCGGCGGTCGATCTTGCCGTCGAGCAGGCCAATCTGGATCCGCGTAACCGGCGTTTCGCCAAGCTGGTCAATGCCATTCTTCGCCGGCTCGGCCGCGAGAAGCAGCAGGTGCTCGACGAGATCGGCAAGGTCGCGCCGATGCCGGCCTGGTTCATCGCCAGGCTGGAAAAGGCCTATGGCCGCGACGCGGCTCTGGCGATTTCGGAATCCCAGCTCGAGCCGGCGGCAATCGATCTGACCGTCAAGTCCGACCCCGAAGGCTGGGCAAAGCGGCTGAACGGAACGGCCCTGCCCACGGGCGGCGTGCGGCTTGCCGCTTTCGATGGCGGCATCCCTTCGCTCGAAGGTTTCGACGAGGGCGCGTGGTGGGTGCAGGATGCTGCAGCAAGCATCCCGGCCAAGCTTTTCGGCGATCTCTCGGGCAAACGCACTGCCGATCTCTGCGCTGCCCCGGGCGGCAAGACGGCGCAGCTCATTCTTGCCGGCGGTGCGGTCACCGCTCTCGACCAGTCGGAAAGCCGGCTGAGACGGCTGCGGTCGAATCTCGATCGGCTCGGCTTGGAAGCGGAGACGATTGCGGCCGATCTGACGACATTCGCGCCGGCGGAGCGTTTCGATGCGATCCTGCTCGATGCTCCCTGCTCTTCCACCGGCACGACGCGCCGGCACCCCGACGTGCTGTGGACCAAGGGACCTGAGGATATCGCCCGGCTGGCGGCGCTGCAGGAACGGCTGCTGCGTCACGCGCTGACATTGCTGAAGCCTGATGGAATGCTGGTTTTTTCAAATTGCTCGCTCGATCCCGCCGAAGGCGAAGAGGTCGTCGCCCGTGTTCTTGCGGAGACGCATGGCGTCGAGCGCGTTCCGATCGGCGCCGGCGACTGGCCCGGCCTCGAAGCGGCGATCACGCCGCTCGGCGAATTCCGCACGCTTCCCACCATGCTGAAAATGCCCGAAGGCATCGCCTCCGGCCTCGACGGTTTCTATGCCGCGGTGCTGCGGCGAGTGGCCTGATTGCAAACTTCAACGCTTGCGGCGAATCTGCGAACCACGAGGCATTTCACATGTCTCGTGTCATGCACGTCGTTCTTCAAAATCGCTCGATGATCTCCGGTGAAGCGTTTTAATTTGCGTATATTCGAACCTTGTCACGAATTAATGCATTGCGGGCGATGAAATCGGCCGCTTTTCACCTATTCTTAACCACGAGGGTCAATAGACAATAGAATATGCAGTCCGGTCGGCGTTTTGCGAGCATGTATGTTCGGGAGGCTTGGCGGCGCGCCTTGCGCCGCGTCGCGTTGCTGCGCCTGAAGCTGTTCCGCCATTCGATCAACGTTCCCGAGCGTCTGATCGTCGCGCCGACCGATCTGCGCAGCATCGATTCGCATGTGGCCGACGAGATTCTCAACGGCCGGTTTCTGTTGGCCGGGCGGATGCTGGAAACGGGTGGAAAGTCACCCTTCACCTTCACCCTGCCCTCGCGCCCCTTCGCCACCCGCCTGCACAGCTTCGGCTGGCTGCGGCACATGCGGGCGAACAAGTCGGAGCGCAGTTCGGCCGCCGCCCGTGCGATCGTCGACAGCTGGCTTTCCATCCATGCCGGCCGCATGGAAGGCATTGCCTGGGAGATCGACATCACCGCCCAGCGCGTCATCGCCTGGCTGTCGCATTCGCCTGTCGTGCTGCAGAATGCCGACCGCGGCTTCTATCGCCGATTCATGAAGTCGCTGGCGTTCCAGGTGCGGTTCCTGCACCGCATGGCGCCCTATACGCTTGGCGGTCTGGAGCTGTTTCGGCTGCGCATCGCGCTCGCCATGGCCTCTGTTGCCATGCCGACCCGCGCCTCCACCCTCAGACGGGCGGCGCAGGCGCTCGACCGCGAATTCGATAGCCAGATTCTGCCAGATGGCGGCCATATCTCGCGCAATCCGCGTATCGGCCTGGAGTTGCTGCTCGATCTGCTGCCGCTGAGACAAACCTATGTCAATCTCGGTCACGACCTGCCGCAGAAACTGATCTCGGGCATCGACCGGATCTATCCGGCATTGCGGTTCTTTCGCCATCAGGACGGGGATCTGGCGCTGTTCAACGGGGCGACCTCGACGCTGGCAAACGAGTTGATCTCGGTGCTGCGCTATGACGAGACCGCCGGCCAGCCGTTCAAGGCTTTGCCGCATTCGCGCTATCAGCGACTTTCCGGCGGAAAAACGGTGATCATTGCCGATGCCGGCACGCCGCCTTCGGGAGGCGCGCTGCGGAGCGTGCATGCCGGCAGCCTCTCCTTCGAAATGTCGTCCGGCCGCCACCGCTTCATCGTCAATTCGGGCTCGCCGAAATTTGCCGGGCACCGCTATGTCCAGATGGCCCGCACGACGGCGGCGCATTCGACCGTCATCCTGAACGACACCTCGTCGAGCCGTTTTTCGCCCTCGCCGTTCCTCAATCACGCGATTACCGAACCGGTGAAAACAGTCACCGTCGAACGTGCCGAAACCGAGGACGGACGCGACAGCCTCAAGCTCAGCCACGACGGTTATATCAGGGCGTTCGGGGTGCTGCACGAGCGTGAACTGACGCTCAATGGCGCAGGCTCGATCGTCACCGGCCGCGACCGGCTCGTCGTCCGCGAAGGCCATGAGAGTGACGAGCCGCTGAAGGCTGTCGCCCGTTTTCATATCCATCCCTCGATCGTCCTGCATCAGAGCGACGGCGAGTCCGTGCTGTTGACGGCGCCGGATGGCGAAAGCTGGCAGTTTTCCGCGCCCGGCAACGAAGTGCTGATCACCGAGGATATCTTCTTTGCCGACAGCTCCGGCATTTGCGGTTCGGACCAGATCGAGATCGACTTCGATCTTGCCGAGAAGACGGAAATTCGCTGGTTCCTCTCCCGCAAAGGCTAGATCATGCATCGACCCTGTTTGCGCGGCGGCAAAGCTGTGCTAACGCGGCCAGCATGCGAACGTCCCCCGCGGACGCCTCCCGAAGCCCGAACGGAGTAGGTTTCATGGCCGTCATTTCCAAGAAGATCCCCGCCCCCGACAAGGTCGAAATCAAGACCGCGCTGCTCTCGGTCTTCGACAAGACCGGGATCGTCGAACTCGCCCACGCTTTGTCTCAGAGGAGGGTGCGGCTGCTGTCGACCGGCGGCACTTACAAGGCGATCGCGGCTGCCGGCCTTGCCGTCACCGATGTCTCCGAAATCACCGGCTTTCCCGAGATCATGGACGGGCGGGTCAAGACGCTGCATCCGACGGTGCATGGCGGTCTGCTGGCGATCCGCGACGATAGCGAACATCAGGAGGCGATGAAGAAGCATGGCATCGAGGGCATCGACCTCGCCGTCATCAACCTCTATCCCTTCGAGGAAGTGCGGGCGGCCGGCGGCGACTATCCGACCACAGTCGAGAATATCGATATCGGCGGTCCGGCGATGATCCGCGCATCGGCCAAGAACCATGCCTATGTAACGATCCTGACCGATCCCAACGACTATGCCGAGTTCACGGCGCAGCTTTCGGCGGATGACGGCAAGACCGCCTATGCCTTCCGCCAGCGCATGGCCGCCAAGGCCTACGCCCGCACCGCCGCCTATGACGCGATGATTTCCAACTGGTTCGCCGAAGCGCTGTCGATCGACACGCCGCGCCACCGGGTTATCGGCGGCGCGCTGAAGGAGGAGATGCGCTACGGCGAGAATCCGCACCAGAAGGCCGCCTTCTACGTCACCGGCGAGAAGCGCCCGGGCGTGTCGACGGCTGCCCTTCTCCAGGGCAAGCAGCTCTCCTACAACAACATCAACGATACCGATGCCGCCTATGAGCTGGTCGCCGAATTCCTGCCCGAGAAGGCGCCGGCCTGCGCCATCATCAAACATGCCAATCCCTGCGGTGTTGCCACCGGATCGAGCCTGGTCGAGGCCTATCGCCGCGCCCTTGCCTGCGACAGCGTGTCCGCCTTCGGCGGCATCATCGCGCTCAACCGGACGCTCGATGCCGAAACGGCCGAAGAGATCGTCAAGCTCTTCACCGAAGTGATCATCGCGCCCGATGTCACCGACGAGGCGAAGGCGATCGTCGCCCGCAAGCCGAACCTGCGGCTTCTGTCTGCCGGCGGCCTGCCCGATCCACGCGCCGCGGGCCTGACGGCGAAGACCGTTTCCGGCGGCTTGCTGGTCCAGAGCCGCGACAACGGCATGGTCGAGGATCTAGAGCTCAAAATTGTCACCAAGCGCGCGCCGACGGCGCAGGAGCTCGAAGACATGAAGTTTGCCTTCAAGGTCGGCAAACATGTGAAATCGAATGCCGTGGTCTATGCCAAGGATGGCCAGACGGCCGGTATCGGCGCCGGCCAGATGAGCCGAGTCGATTCCGCCCGTATCGCCGCTCTGAAGGCCGAAGAAGCGGCCAAGGCGCTCGGCCTTCCAGTGCCGATGACAAAGGGCTCGGCAGTCGCCTCCGAAGCTTTCCTGCCGTTTGCCGACGGTCTTCTGTCGATGATCGCCGCAGGGGCGACGGCGGTGATCCAGCCGGGCGGCTCGATGCGCGACCAGGAAGTCATCGATGCCGCCAACGAACACGGCGTCGCCATGGTCTTCACCGGCATGCGTCATTTCCGGCACTGAGTGCAGCCGACCGGCCCCTCAGGGGCCGGTTGTCATGGCCGATCGGCTGGATAGGGCGTGCGGACCAACAGCGCCAGCCCGCCGGCCAGGAACAGGATCAGCGTTGCCATTCCGAGCCGCGGTGATCCGCTCATATAGGTCACCAGCGAAAAGAGCAGCGTCGCCATGAAACTCGTGGCGCGCCCGGAAAGCGCGTAGATGCCGAAGTAGCGGCCGGCTTCCTCCGGGCTGACGCTGCGGGCGAGATAGGAGCGCGACGAGGCCTGCACCGGCCCGAAGGCGAAGCCGATCAGCAGACCGTAGAGGATATAGGCCTTCTCCGCCGCAGTGCCGAAGAGGCCGCCGGAATCGGCCGTTGGCAGCGGCATCAGTCCAAACAGCGTGTAACCCGGCCCCGTCGAGATGATGCCGATGGTGGCGAGAAGCAGCATGGTGAGGCTGATGACGACGGTCACCTTCGAACCGACACCCCTGTCGATGCGGCCGGCAATCAGGCAGCCGAAGATTGCGACGACGTTGAGGATGATGCCGTAAATGCCGATCTCGATCGTCGCCCAGCCGAACATGCCGGCCGCGAAAATGCCGCCGAGGATCAGCAGCCCGTTGACGCCGTCCTGATAGATCATCCGGGCGATGAGAAATCTCAGGATTCCGCGGCGTTCCCTGAGTTCGCCAAGCGTATTCTTGAGTTCCCGCAGACCGGAGCGGACGGCCGTGCCGAAAGGCAGGCCCTTGCCGACATCCGGCGTGAAGAAGAACATCGGCAGGATGAAGATCAGATACCAGACGGCCGAGATCGGCCCGGTGATGCGGGCATCCTGGCCGGTCTTCGGATCGAGGCCGAAAAGCGGGTCGAGGCCGAGGATGGTCTTGCCGCTCTCAGGGCTCGCCGCCAAAAGCGTCACGACGGCAATGAGCACGATCATGCCGCCGAGGTAACCAAGCCCCCAGGCGGTGTTGGAGAGCTTGCCGACCTCGTGTTTGGCGACCAGGCGCGGCATCATCGAATCGTTGAAGACGATCGAAAACTCGGCCGAGATCGAGGCGAGGATCATGAAAATGACGGGATAGAGGACAGGCGAGCCGGGGGCTGCGAACCACAGGCCGAAGAGGCTTGTGATTTTGATGATCGCAAAGAAGCCGATCCAGGGCTTGCGGGCGCCGGACTGGTCGGCAATCGAGCCGAGCACGGGTGAAAGCAGGGCGATGATCACCGAGGAGATCGTCGCCATGTTGCTCCACGTCGTCTGTGCGGACACCGGGTCATTGGTCAGCCGGGAAACGAAATAGGGCCCGAAGATGAAGGTGGTGACCACGGTGAAGAAGGGCTGCGCTGCCCAATCGAAGAACATCCACCCCCAGATGCCCTTCTCCGTGGCCTTCGGGGGCTGTGTTCCTGTCCAGTCGATGCGATTCACCATCCGCTCCTTTTTGCAGCGGACTGTCTCACCTCACCCGGTCGCGCGCAAGATCGGTCAGGATACCTGCAGCAACGGTAATACGCGCAAGATTGGGATCGCCGCCGTCGCTGAGGCTCGAAAGCTCCTCGACGATACGGTTGATCCGGATGCGGTCCTGCGCGTGCCAGGCCTGGACGGGAAGCTTCTCCTTGCCGTGATCGGAGAGCGCCGAGATGACGATATCGCGCCTTGCGCTGGCGATCTGGTCGATGCTGCGGGCCAGCGCCAGGTTCTCATAATGGTCGGAGGTGAGGATGCGCCCGCCGGCTGCCAGCAGCCGGGCGATGCGGAAGGTCTGCGACACCGCGAAGTAATTCTCTGCGGCGCGCACCAGCGGCTCACCGGTGCGTTCGGCGATCTGCATGATCTCGGGCACCAGCGCGAAGCTGTGGAGATTGGCGATCTCGGCGGCGAGTTTTTCGGGCACGCCGGCCTGCGCATATTCCGCCTGGCGCGTCGCGGCATCGGCGGCCGACTGTTCGGCGAAGGCGGGCTTCAGCTTCTTCAGGGCAGCCTGCAGCCGGCTAATCACTTCGGCCATGTCGGCCTTGGCCATGCCGGTCTTCAGGAGCAGGCGCGTCAGCACGGTGAAGCTGTGGCTGATCTCCTCGTAGATGCGGTTCTGCATCTGACCGGACACCTTGCCGTCCAGCGCATCCGTCTCGGACCAGAGCCTGGTCAGGTCGAAACCGTCACGGGCGACGATCGCCGCGCGCACCACTTCCGGTGCCGAAGCCGCCGTTGCGTCCATCATGGCGACGGTGAAGCTCGGCCCGCCGCGGTTGATCGCCTCGTTGGCAAGCACCGTCGCGATGATTTCGCGCTTCAGCCGGTGGCCTGATATATCGCCGGCGTTCGACTTCTGCATCTTCACCGGGAAGTAATTGGAAAGCGTCGCGGTGAAATAAGGATCATCGGGCAGGTCGCTGGCAGCCAGCGCATCGAAGAGCACGATCTTTGCATAGGACACCAGCACGCCGATTTCCGGCCGGGTCAGCGGCTTGCCGGCGGCATAGCGCTCGGCCAGCGTTGCTTCGTCCGGCAATGTCTCGACCTTGCGGTTCAGCTGCTTGGCGCCTTCGAGAACGGTCATGAAGCGCGCAAGCTCCAGGCCGTTGGCCGTGCCCTTGCGCTCCGTCAGCGAGATTGCCAGCGACTGCAGATAGTTGTTGCGCAGCACGAGCACTGCCACCTCGTCGGTCATCGACGACAGAAGCTGGTCGCGTTTTGCCCGCGTCAGGCGCCCGTCATGCATGGCGGCGGCCAGCGCGATCTTGATGTTGACCTCGACGTCGGAGGTGTTGACGCCGGCCGAGTTGTCGATGGCGTCGGAGTTGCAACGTCCGCCCTTGAGGCCGTAGGCGATGCGGCCCTTCTGGGTGACGCCGAGGTTTGCACCTTCGCCGATCACCTTGGCGCGCACATCCGCCGCGGTGACGCGGATCGGATCGTTGGCGCGGTCGCCGACTTCGGTATCGGTTTCGGAAGGCGCTTTCACATAGGTGCCGATGCCGCCGAACCAGAGCAGGTCGACCGGGCTTTTCAGGATCGCGGTCATGATCTCGAAGGGGGTCGCCACCGCCTTGTCGATGCCGATCGCGGCAACCGCCTCCGGCGTCAGCGTTACCGATTTCGCCGCGCGGGAAATGATCATCGCGCCTTTCGAGAGCACGCTTTTGTCGAAATCCTGCCAGCTCGAACGCGGCAGGTTGAAGAGCCGCTGGCGCTCGGCCAGCGTCTTTTCCATGTCGGGATCGGGATCGATGACGATGTCGCGGTGATCGAAGGCTGATATCAGCCTGATCTTCGGAGAGAGCAGCATGCCGTTGCCGAAGACGTCGCCCGACATGTCGCCGACGCCGGCAACGGTGAAGGGCGTCGTCTGGATGTCGATGTCCATTTCACGGAAATGGCGTTTGACGGTTTCCCAGGCGCCGCGGGCGGTGATGCCCATCTTCTTGTGGTCGTAACCGGCCGAGCCGCCGGAGGCGAAGGCGTCGTCCAGCCAGAAACCGGCTTCCTGGGCCAGCGCATTGGCGGTGTCGGAGAAGGTTGCCGTGCCCTTGTCGGCGGCGACGACGAAATAGGGGTCGTCGCCATCGAGCCTCACCGTATCCTTCGGCGGCACGATCTCGGCGCCCGAGATGTTGTCGGTGATCGACAGCAGCGTGCGGATATAGGTCTTGTAAGCCTCACGGCCGGCATTGAAAATTTCATCGCGGTTGCCGCCGACGGGGAGTTTCTTCGGATAGAAGCCACCCTTGGCGCCGACCGGCACGATGACCGCGTTCTTCACCTGCTGCGCCTTGACGAGGCCGAGCACTTCGGTGCGGTAATCTTCGGCGCGATCAGACCAGCGCAGGCCGCCGCGCGCCACCTTGCCGAAGCGCAGGTGCACACCTTCGACCTCGACGCCGTAGACGAACATTTCGCGGAAGGGTTTCGGCTCCGGCAAGCCGTCGACCAGGTGCGGATCGAGCTTGAAGGCCAGCATCGGCTTCGGCGATCCGTCCGGGTTCTTCTGGAAATAATTGGTACGCAGCGTCGCATCGACGATATTGACGTAGCGGCGCAGGATACGGTCGTCGTCCAGGCTCGGCACATCGGCGAGTTCGGCCTCGATCGCCTGATGCAGCTCGGCAAGCTTCTTGACGCGGGCCTTTTCCGAAAGCTTCGTGTCGAGCGTATCGTGGAACAGCCGGAAGATGGCGGCGGCAATCCTCGGATATTTGTCGAGCGTCGTTGCGATATAATCCTGCGAATAGGCGATGCCGGCCTGGCGGAGATAACGCGCATAGGCGCGCAGCACATTGGCCTCGCGTGCCGAAAGCCCGGCCGACAGGATCAGCCGGTTGAAGCTGTCATTGTCGATCGTGCCGGCGAAGGCGGCGACGAAAGCTTCTTCCAGGGCAGCGCCATAACGCTGCAGATCGATTTCGCCGCCGGTGCGGGTCTCGAGTTCCATATCGTGCAGCACAACGAGCTTCGTTTCTCCAGCGGCAGCCGGCACGCCGATGTCGAAGGTGCGTTCGCTGACGACATTGAAGCCGAGATTTTCCAGAAGCGGCACGCGGCGCGACAGCGCCAGCTGGCCGCCGGCGTGGAAGATCTTCAGCGAGAGGGTCCGGCCGTGTTCTTCCTGGCGATGGTAGAACTGGATGCGAAGCGGCTCGCCAGATGCGCAGGCGCCGATATCGGCGAGGTCGGCCACGGTTTCCTCAGGCGTGAAGGAATCCTGGAAGGCCTGGTCGACCGCTATCTTCGCCGCCTTGGGTCCGGCCAGCGCCTCGAAACGATCGTCCCAGCGGGCGGTGATCTCGCGGATCACCTGCTCGAGCTTGGCCTGCGGAATGCGTGGGGTCTTGCCGCCGGAGCGGCCGATGATGAAATGCACGCGCGCCACGCCGCCTTCCGGGAAAGCCGGGTAATAAGCGGAGACGCGGCCGTCATAGACCGTCTTCAGATAGGTGCCGATGCGTTCGCGGACGATCGAATCATATTCCTCGCGCGGTACGTAGACGATCACCGAGACGAAGCGGTCGAAATGGTCGATGCGCGGCAAAGCGCGCACGCGCGGCCGGTCGGCCAGATCGTTGATCTGTTCGGCAAAGCTTGCAAGCAGCGTCGTGTCGATCTGGAAAAGATCGTCGCGCGGATAGGATTCCAGCGTGTTGTCGAGCATGCGGCCGGAATGGCTCATCGGGTCGAAGCCGAAATGCTCCTTCACTTTCTCGATCTTGGAACGCAGCAGCGGGATTTCGGCGGCGAGCGACGTATAGGCAGTCGAGGTGAAAAGACCGACGATGCGCAGCTCGCCGGTGACATTGCCCTTGGCGTCGAAACGCTTGACGCCGACATAATCCATATAGGCGCGACGATGGACGATCGATTTCACGTTCGCCTTGGTGACGATCAGGAAGTCTGGACCGTCGAGGAAGGCAAGAATCTCGGGTGTCGTCGTCACGGCATCCTTGCCCGTGCGCAGCACGAGAACGTCCGGATTGGAGAGGATGCCGAGGCCGGCGCCCTTGTCGCGCTCCACCTTGGCGTCGGCGCCCTTGCCGGAACAGACATATTCGCGCATGCCGAGGAAGGTGAAATTCTCGTCGCGCAGCCAGCTCAGGAAGGCGATCGCCTCGGCATGTTCGGCCTTCCTGCGGCCAGCGCCGTTGGCGGCAAGCTCGGCGATGACGCCATCGAGCTTGGAAAGCATCGGCTTCCAGTCGGAAACCGACAGGCGGACCTGTTCCAGCACCGTTTCGATGCGCTTGACGAGATCGGCGGCCTGGGCGGAATTGAGCGGGGCGATATGAAGCTGGATGTGGCTGACGCGCGCAGCCGGATCGCTCGGTTGGTCGGCGGAATAAAGCGTGGGTGCCTTGCCTTTTTCGATCACCAGGATGGGATGCACGGCCATGAACAGGTCGCGGTGCGTGCTCGTCACTTCTCCCATGACCGATTCATAGAGAAAAGGCATGTTCCGATCGGTGACCGAAAGCACCGAGACGGCCGTGCCGTCAGGCGTGACATCGGCAATGGTGTCGATGCTGACGCGCGGCGCCTTGCCGTTCCAGGCAGCGAGTTCCTTGGCGGAATGCACTGCGGAGAGCGCCAGCATATCAGCCGTATAGAGTTCGAGATCGTCATTGCTGGCCCGGCCGAAGAGGATTTCCGGATCGAGATGCGGCTCGCTTGTCGCCTTGGCGATCTTACGCGCATTTTCGATCTGCTTTTCCCGTTTCGGATTGTTTCTGGCAGCCATGGATCGCCTCCCGCAATGGACTGATTTTCTGCAAGCTAGCAGAAGATTCCTCGAAAAAATCTCTAAAATAGAGGTCTGAAGGACCGTTTTGATGCTTTTTTGACGCGGAAAATGGGAAATTGTTAGAGATTTTTCCGCTTTCGTGGCCAAATCGGATGAAAGCGCCCCTTTTCCGGCTTTTCACTTCGACGCACATTTCCATGCCCACGTGAAGAATGGTTGACAGCGCGGCGTCAAAAAGATCATCAACGCGATCATCATTCGGATCCTGGTATCATGTCGGAAAATGCAGCGGGCGCAGTCATCGTCATCTCCAGCCATGTGGTGCGCGGTTCGGTCGGAAACCGGGCGGCCGTCTTTGCGCTGGAGACGCTCGGCCATCCGGTCTGGGCCCTGCCGACCATCGTGCTGCCCTGGCATCCCGGCCACGGCCGCTCGACGCGGCTGACCTTTGCGGAAGCCGATTTCGACGCGGCGATCGACGATCTGATCCGCGCGCCCTGGATCGGCGAAGTCAAGGCGGTGCTGTCGGGTTATTTCGGCAATGCCGCCCAGGCCCGCTCTGTCTCCCGGCTGATCGCTGCGCTCAGGCAGAACAATCCCGAACTGCTTTATGTCTGCGATCCCGTCATGGGCGACCTCGGCGGCCTCTACGTGCCGGAAGCGACAGCCGAGGCCATTCGCGATCATCTTATCCCGCTCGCCTCGCTCGCGACGCCGAACCGCTACGAACTCGCATGGCTTTCGGGGGCGGCGCTTGACGATAACAGCGCGATCATGGAGGCGGCGCTGGCGCTCGGGCCATCGCGCATGCTCGTCACTTCGGCCGTGCCGATGATGGCGGGCGGTACCGGCAATCTCTATCTGTCCGGCCGGCACGCGCTGCTTGCCGAGCACCGGGTCGTCGAAAATCCGCCGAACGGTCTCGGCGACCTGCTTGCCGCGGTCTTCCTGTCGCGCCTGCTTTCCGGCCTGGAGGATGAAAAGGCGCTGCAGCTTGCCACGGCCAGCGTCTTCGAAGTGCTGGCGCGCGCCGTCAAGCGCGGCAGCAACGAGTTGATGCTGGCAAGCGATGCGTCCAGCCTTTCGACGCCGATGGCCATGGTGCAGATGCGCCGGCTCGTGCATCCGGCCCAGCGGCGGAAAAAATGACGCATTGGCCGATGCACGCATTTTGCAGTGCAGCAGTTGATCTTATCCTCCGCGCGCGCTAATCCAGAAAGCATGCAGCGTTTTCCTACACCACTTCTGGACGGTTATCGCAACTTCATGAACGGGCGTTATGCCGACGCCCGCGACAGGTATCGGTTGCTTGCCGAAAACGGTCAGAGTCCGAGCACTTTGGTCATCGCCTGTTCGGACTCGCGTGCGGCACCCGAGTTGATCTTCGATGCCGGCCCGGGTGAGCTCTTCGTTATCCGCAACGTCGCCAACATGGTGCCGCCCTACGAGCCGGACGGCCATTTCCATTCGACCTCGGCGGCGCTCGAATTTGCGGTGCAGGCCCTGAAGGTCTCCGATATCGTCGTCATGGGTCACGGCCGTTGCGGCGGTATCCGCGCAGCACTCGATCCGAATGCCGAACCGCTGTCGCCAGGCGATTTCATCGGCCGCTGGATGTCGCTGGTCAAGCCTGCCGCCGAGCAGATCCAGAGCAACGACGTGATGACGGCCGCCGAGCGGCAAACGGCGCTGGAGCGTGTGTCGATCCGCAATTCGATCAACAATCTCAGAAGCTTTCCCGACATCAAGGCGCTTGAGGAAGCGGGAAAAATGCATCTCCACGGCGCATGGTTCGATATTTCCACAGGCGAACTCTGGGTGATGGATGCTGAGACACGTGACTTCATTCGTCCGGAAATCTAGGGACGAACTGCTTTATCAGTTTTTTAAGAATTGTTGTTAAGCTGCCCGTGAATTGGTCGCGCACGACCGACGTTTTGATCACCGTGGCGATTGGCGATGAAGTTCGAGACCATCAAAAGGGTTATCCTGGCCGCGATCATGCTGCCTTTCGTCTTCATGCTCATTGAAGGCGTCATCGTCATACGGGCTTCGGTCCTGCAATATCGGCATCTCGAGAAAGACCGGCAGTTCGCCGACGTGCTTGCCCGCGGCGGATCGATCGCCGCCACGGAGATTCTCAGTGAGATCGGCGCCACCCGCCACTATCTCGCCCGTCCCAACAGCAGCACGGCCATCGAGATGCAACGAAGCCGGATGACGCTCGATCGCGAACGCCGGGCCTTCTATGCCAGCCTGCCCCCTCGCGAGACGCTTGATGAAGGCCTTGTGGAAGAACTGTCGGTTCTCAGCCTGGCCTATAGCCGCATCGTCGCAGCCCGCAGCGCTGTCGACCAGGGACGCTATTTCGGCAGCGATCCCGGTTCGATCTACTGGTATTCGGCTCTCAAGCAGCTTGCTGTCGTCGATGCGCTTTCACCGCTGATCAACGATCCGGTGCTGCTGGAGAAATCCAACCAGCTGATGGGCATCATGCTGACCTACTACGGTGAAAGGTTGATCACCGGCATTGGCACCCGCTACCTCGACCAGGGCGTTTCCGCCCGGTTTCCGGTGGAACTGTTGGTGCAGGGCAAAGTCATGATCGGCGAGGGCATGGACCACATGGTCTTCCATTCGGCGGCTCCTGTCGTGCGCGACATCGTCGCCTATCTCGGTCGCAGCGAGCAGGTGAAGGCGAATGCGATCACCGATGCCATCCTCGCCGGTTCGCGGCCGGCGCCTGCCGTGCGCGACGTCTGGGCCGCAGCGCAGAGCGAGCGCATGAGTTTCCTGCAGCAGAAAATGATCGAGGCCGCGCGAGATATTCACGAGACCGGCGAAAACTTTTCGACACGCTCGCATTTGCACCTGACGCGGATCCTGGCGCTGTGCGCCGGTCTGCTCATTCTCGCCACCCTGGTGATGGTGCTGGCCGCAAGGGGCCTGCGTCTGATCGACCGGCTGACACGGGATCGGGAGGCGCTGGTCGGCGAATTGCGCAATGCCGCCCAGACCGATCTTCTGACCGGCCTTTATAATCGGCGCGGCTTCGAGGTCGCCGCATCGGCGCTTCTGACGCAGGCCGAGCACGGGTCACGCTGGATTTCCGTCGTGCTCTTCGACCTCGATCATTTCAAGAAGATCAACGATATCCACGGCCATGATGCCGGCGATGCCGTGCTCCGGCAGGTCGCGGGCGTCGCGCGCGAGAATTTCCGGTCCTTCGATCTCCTGGTGCGCCATGGCGGCGAGGAATTTCTGGCGCTTTTGCCGGATTCGACGCCCGACGATGCGGCAAGCGTTGCCGAGCACGTGCGGCTGGCGATCGAGGCGGCGGAGATTCCCTTGCCGAGCGGCGAGGTGCTCAAGGTGACGGCGAGTTTCGGATGTGCCGGCCGGGCCAATGAAGCCGCCAACCGGAACTTCGAGGATCTGGTCAAACGCGCCGATCTGGCGCTCTACGCCGCCAAGGCCTCCGGCCGCAACTGCGTCGTTTCGGGAGCGACCGTGCCGGCGCAGGAGGAGCGCCGCAAGTCGGCGTCCGGCGGCGGTTTTGATTCCCGCATATGAAAAACGCCGCATATCGCAGCGGCGTTTCCAGTCTTTCTTGCCGATAAAAGCTTACCGGCCGTCGATCTGCTGGCCGATATAGGCGATCGCCTGCTGATAGACGCTGGCGGCGTTCCAGCCCTGGATGGCGACGAAATTCGGTTCTCCCGGCTGATAACCGGCGCCGGCGCGCCAGCCATGGCCCTTGAGGAAATTCGCGGTCGAGGCCAGCGCATCGGCGCGGGAGCCGACCATGTCGACGCGGCCGTCGCCGTCGCCGTCGGCGCCGAAGCGTACGACGTTGCGCGGCAGGAACTGTGTCTGGCCGATTTCACCATGGGCGGCACCCTTGGCCTGCGGGCTCAGATAACCCTCGGAGACCAGCTGGAGGGCGGCGTAGAGCTGGTCGGTGAAATATTCCGAACGACGGCAGTCATAGGCAAGGGTCGAAACAGCCGACAGCGTATGCTGATTGCCCATATAGCTGCCAAAACCGGTCTCCATGCCCCAGATCGCGATCAGCGGGCCGGCCGGAACGCCGAACCGGCGTTCGATCGAAGCGAAAAGCGCCTGGTTGGCGGCCTTCATCGAACGGCCGCGGGAAATGACGGCGGCACCACCGCGCTTCTGCATGAAGGCGTCGAAGGAGAGCTTGAAGCTCTTCTGGCCGCGGTCGGCGGCGATCGTCGGCTTGTTGTAGTTGACGTTGGCGAAGGCGCGGCTCAGCACCGATTGGCTGACGCCATTGGCCGCTGCCGTCTGCTTGAAATCGGCAACCCAGGCGTCGAAGCCGGCGCTGGTATTGCCACATTGCGGTCCTTGCGCGAACGCCGGTACCGCATGGAGGACGCCCATTGCCGCAGCGGCCGCCAGAAACAACTTTGTCATGCGCATTGAGAAACCCCGCTCTCGATCTGCATAGTTTTTAGGCGGGCAAGAGAATGCCAGCCACTTGCGATTTTGTCACGATCACCGGTTAGAGCGGTTCAGCCTTTCACGGAAACGCAGAACCGCTCTAACCTTTGTATTTACGCAATTCTGGACGGAAAACCGCTTCACACTTTTCCTGGAATTGCTCTAGCGAGCGCTTATACAGTTGTATTCACTCTGAAAAAGCCCCGCTCACCGAGCAGGGCTTTAACAGCTTATGGTTTACAAATCGTATCAGGCAGCCTGCTTGCGCGGCTTGACCAGGCCGCGATTGACGAGCAGCTCGGCGATCTGGATGGCGTTCAGCGCGGCACCCTTGCGCAGGTTGTCGGAGACCACCCACATATTGAGACCGTTCTCGACAGTTGCGTCCTCGCGGATGCGGGAGATATAGGTCGCGTCCTCGCCGGCGGATTCATAGGGCGTGATGTAACCGCCATTCTCGCGCTTGTCGATGACGAGGCAGCCGGGAGCGTCGCGCAGGATATCGCGAGCCTGGTCGGCGGTGATCTCGTTTTCGAACTCGATGTTGACCGATTCCGAATGGCCGATGAAGACGGGCACACGCACCGCCGTGCAGGTCACCTTGATCTTCGGATCGAGCATCTTCTTCGTCTCGGCCAGCACCTTCCATTCTTCCTTGGTGTAGCCGTCTTCCATGAAGCTATCGATATGCGGGATGACGTTGAAGGCGATACGCTTGGTGAACTTCTTGTTCTCGATCGGATCGGCGACGAAGACGGCGCGCGTCTGGTTGAAGAGTTCGTCCATGCCGTCCTTGCCGGCGCCGGAGACCGACTGATAGGTCGAGACGACGACACGCTTGATCTTGGCGAAATCGTGCAGCGGCTTCAGGGCCACGACCAGCTGAGCGGTCGAGCAATTCGGATTGGCGATGATGTTGCGCTTGGTGAACTGGCTGATGGCATCCGGGTTCACTTCCGGCACGATCAGCGGCACGTCGGCGTCGTAACGCCAGGCCGACGAGTTGTCGATGACGACGCAGCCCTGCTGGCCGATCTTCGGCGAGAACTTCTTGGAAACCTCGCCGCCTGCCGACATCAGGCAGATATCGGTATCGGAGAAATCGTAATTCTCCAGGTTGGAGACCTTCAGCGTCCGGTCACCGAAGGAAACCTCGGTGCCCTGCGAACGCGAGGAGGCGAGCGCCACGACCTCATCGGCAGGGAAGCCGCGTTCGGAGAGGATGTTGAGCATCTCCCGGCCGACATTTCCGGTGGCTCCTGCAATTGCTACTTTGAAACCCATTTCTCAAGCTCTCTTTCTCTTCTCTCCTCTTGTCCGGTGAGGGGGAAAGGCGCGACGGATCGCGTCTTCCTGTCCCCAGCCGAGCCGGGGAGAGAGCGGCAGGCCAGAGACGTCAGACGGTTTTCGTCGTCGTTTTGGCCTTGGTTTTGGCAGAAACCGGAACGGCAATGTCCACCCCGGCAACCTGTGCCCGGTCATTGCGTGCAGCAATGGCGTGTTCGTCGCGAACCATGGATATTCCTTTTCCGCTGTTGCTCTTAGAAGGTTTTCCACAGGAGTCAAGGTTTTTGCGCTCAAGGCCGCTCAGGGCCGGAAGGCGAAAGCGCCGGCCGCCATGCTGCGACGTTTTGTCATGCCGCTGTCATCCCGGGGAGGTATCCCGGCGCGGTTGTCAATGTCTGCAACGAAAACGGGGGTTTTCCATGCGTACGATTCTCGCCGCCTTTGCGGCCACCACCATCCTTGCGGGCGCCGCTCAGGCGACGACGGTCTATCCGCTCGATCGCGCGACGATTCTTGCCGGTTCGCCGTTCGATTTCAAGGTCGAGCTCAACAAGCAGGTCAAGCCCGAAGACGTGAAGATCACCGTCAACGGCCAAGACTACAAGACCGTCCTCGGGGGCGAGGCGCAGTTCATCGAGCTCGAAAAAGGCAAGGATGACAAGGCTCTCGGCTCCGCTCTGCTGCTGCGCGGCCTGAAGATCTCCGCTCCGGGCGACTACAAGATCGAAGTCGCTGCCGGCGACGAAACGAAGTCCGTCACCTGGAACGTTTACGAAACCGCTGCGCAGCCGAAGGCCAAGAACATCATCTTCCTGCTCGGTGACGGTCTTTCCGTCGCGCATCGCACCGCCGCCCGCATCATGTCCAAGGGCATGACCGAGGGCAAGGCGAACGGCCGTCTGAACATGGACGACCTCGACCGCATGGCTTTCATCGGCACGTCGGCAACGAATGCCGTTGCCACGGACTCGGCCAACACCATGTCGGCCTACATGACGGGCCACAAGACCGCCGTCAACGCGATCGGCGTTTACGCGGACCGCACGCCGGCCTCGCTCGATGATCCGCGCGTCGAAACCTTCGCGGAAGCCGTTCGCCGCACGACCAAGAAGTCGATCGGCATCGTTGTGACGGCTGAAGTCGAGGATGCAACGCCGGCTGCGGTCGTTGCCCATACCCGCAACCGCGGCGACAAGGCCGAAGTCGTCGGCATGCTGCTCGACGTCAAGCCGGAAGTGCTGCTCGGCGGTGGTTCGGCCTATTTCCTCGGCAAGGAAGTCGCCGGTTCCAAGCGCAAGGACAATCAGGATTACATCAAGCTGTTCCAGGATGCCGGCTACAAGCTTGCGACCGACAAGAACGAGCTCGCCGCCAATGCATCGGCTGAAGGCAATCTCCTCGGCCTGTTCCACACCGGCAATATGGACGTGACGCTCGACCGCGAATTCCTGAAAAAGGGCACGGTCGACAAGTTCCCGAACCAGCCGGGTCTCGTCGACATGACCAAGGTTGCGCTCGACCGCCTCTCCAAGAATCCGGAAGGTTTCTTCCTGATGGTCGAAGGTTCCTCGATCGACAAGATGTCCCATCCGCTCGATTGGGATCGCGCCGTCGTCGAAACCATCGAATTCGACCAGGCGATCGGCGTTGCCCGCGAATTCCAGAAGACCCATCCCGATACGCTGATCGTCGTCACCGGCGACCATACGCATGGCGTATCGATCATCGGCACCGTCGATGACGAGAAGCCGGGCACGGAAATGCGTGAAAAGGTCGGCACCTATGCCGAGGCCGGCTTCCCGAACTACAAGGACGAAAACGGTGACGGCTATCCCGATAAGATCGACGTCAGCCGCCGCCTGTTCCTGAGCGCCAACAACGGCCCCGATCACTACGAGACCTTCCGTCCGAAGCTCGATGGTCCGTTCGTTCCGGCCGTCCAGAACGAAAAGAAGGAATATGTCGCCAACGAACAGTACAAGGATGTTCCCGGCGCCGTCTTCGTTCAGGGCAATCTTCCGAAGAGCAGCGAGAGCGGCGTCCATGCGGTCGACGATGTCGTCCTGCAGTCGGCCGGCCCGGGCGCTGAAGGCTTCCATGGCTACCTCGAACAGAGCGACGTCTATCGTGTGCTCGCCGACGCCTTCGCGCTCGGCGCCAAGCAGACCAACTGATCGGAAACCGATCCTGCAGGGCCGCTTGCCGGCCCTGTCTCATTCATCGATCATGGTCCCGGCTGTTCAGCGGCCGGGATTTGTTTCCTGGAGATCGCCATGGATATATTCTCTTCGCTGCATCTCAGCCGCCGCCGGTTGATCGGCGCTGCCATTGCGCTCCCCTTTACGGTGTCTGCTGTTCGCGCCGCCGATCCATCGCTTTCCTTCGACGAGCTCTACGGCAAGTTCGGCGTGCTCGGCCTCGAATTTTCCGACAAGGTGAAGCGTCTTGCCGGCCAGGACATCAGCATGAAGGGCTTCATGGCGCCGCCGCTGAAGGCCGAGGCGCAGTTTTTCGTGCTGACCGAAGTGCCGATGTCGCTCTGCCCCTTCTGCTCCTCGGATGCGGATTGGCCGGATAATATCGTTGTCGTCTATCTCGGGGAAAAACAGACGTTCGTGCAGCCGCGCCAGACGATCGAAGTGCGCGGCACGCTGGAATATGGTTCCTGGACGGATCCGGAAACCGGTTTCGTCAGCCTGCTGCGCATCCGCCAGGCCGAATATTCCGCCGTCTGAACCGATATGCTCGCTCTTAATATCGAAAACCTTGCCGTCACCTTCCCGGGCCTGTCCTCGCCGGCGCTGGCAATCGGCCGCCTATCGATCGAGGCCGGCAGCAGGGTCGCCATCACGGGCGCGTCCGGCTCCGGCAAGAGCACCTTCGTCAATATCATTGCCGGGCTGGAGCGGACACGCCAGGGCCGCATCCGCTGGAACGGCGAGGATATCGCCGGGTTTTCCGAAAGCCGGCGCGACCGGTTCCGCGCCGCCAATATCGGCCTGGTCATGCAGGAGTTCCATCTCTTCCCCGGCCTGTCGGCGGTGGAAAACGTGCTTCTGCCGGCGCGGCTTGCCAGGGCCGCCACGGCTGACGTCATCGAGCGGGCGCATGCGCTTTTGAGCACCGTCGGTCTTTCCCGTCCTGGCCAGAAGATCGAAACCATGTCGCGCGGCGAGATGCAGCGCGTGGCGATCGGCCGGGCGCTGTTGCGCAAACCCGGCGTCATCATTGCCGACGAACCGACGGCGAGCCTCGATGCCGAAAGCGGCGAGGCTGTCGGCGATCTTATCCTCGATCTTGCCGTTGCCGAAGGCAGCACGCTGATCGTCGTTTCACACGATCAGCGCCTGGCCAGCCGGCTCGACCGGCGCATCACCTTCGGCTCGGGCCGGATCAGCGACGATTCCGCGGCAAGGGCGGGAGAGGCTGCATGATCCGCTTCATCCTTTCCGATCTTCGCCGCCTCTGGGCGGGCTCGCTGGTGGTGGTGCTGCTGGTGGCGCTTGCGACGGCACTCGGCGTTTCCGTCGTGCTGCAGGAGCGGGCACTTCGTCTCGGCAGCGCACGCGCCGCCGACAAGTTCGATCTCGTTATCGGCGCCGGGGGCAGCGAGACGCAGCTCGTTTTATCCTCCGTCTTCCTGCAGCCCTCGCCTTTGCCGCTGATGCCGGGCGACGTGCTGGCCAGGCTTGCTGCCGATCCCCGCGTCGACTGGGCCGCGCCGATCGGCTTCGGCGACTCTTTCTCCGGCTATCCGATCGTCGGGACAACGGTGACATTGACGGAAAAGCTGTCCGGCGGCTTTGCCGAGGGCAAGGTTTTCGCTCGCGAGGGAGAGGCGGTGATCGGCTCGGCCGTCAAGCTTTCGCTCGGCGGCGAGATCAAGCCGATGCACGGCCTGGCGGAAGAAGGCGGTGAGACTCATACCGAACTGGTCTATCATGTCGCCGGCCGCCTGCGGCCGACGGGAACGGCCTGGGACCGGGCCATTCTCGTTCCGATCCAGGCCGTCTGGCATATTCATGGTCTTGGGGCGGAAGAGCATGAAGGCGCCGATCACGACGCGCATGCGCATCACGAACATCACGGCGAAATCGACCCGGATGCCCTGCTCGATGAGAAATGGGCTGCGGATGCTCCCGGCCTTCCCGCCATCCTCGTCGAGCCGAAGACGATCGCCGATGCCTACAAGCTGCGGCAGGACTATCGCAGTGGCAATACCGTCGCCGTCTTTCCCGGCGAGGTGCTGACCAATCTCTACGCCACGCTCGGCGACGCCAAGCAGATCCTCGTCGCGGTTGCTTCCGGCGCGCAGGTTCTCGTCGCAGCCTCGCTGGTGTTGGTCACGGTCATCCATATCGGTCAGCGCCGCCGCCAGATCGGCGCATTGAGGGCCTTCGGCGCCCCACGACGTGCGATCTTCAGCATCGTCTGGCTGGAATTCTTCGCGCTCGTGGCGGTCGGGATCGCGCTCGGATTCGGGCTTGGATTTGCCGCGGCCCTGGGCTTGTCCGGCATGTTCTCGCAGACGAGCGGCATCGCCATGCCCGTCGGCTTCGCCCGCGAAGATGGCGGACTTGCAGGGGTGCTGCTCACCTTTGCCGCACTGCTCGCCGCGCTGCCGGCGGTGCTCGCCTACCGGCAATCGCCGGCGCAGGCGCTGAGGGCGTGAACCGAGCCGGCAGACGACTTCGCTGCCGGCCAAAGCGGGCTGCCATTAGACTAAAGTCATAATCCCAAAGCCTCTCTCTTTGCGGGCCATGTTTTCTGGCACACTCTCGTCAGGCGTGTCGCGGCCAGGGGTCTGCTTTGAGGAGAGTGGGTCGCGCACGTTGCTCATCACTCTGTGGAGGACAGACAATGGCAAATGTCGCAAGCATCGACGGCGCGAAGGCCGGTCCGATGACAGGCGAGGAGAAGAAGGTCATCTTCGCCTCTTCGCTCGGCACCGTTTTCGAATGGTACGATTTCTATCTCTACGGTTCGCTCGCCACTTATATCGGCGCGACCTATTTCACCCAATATCCCGAGGCAACACGCAACATCTTCACGCTGCTCGCCTTTGCCGCCGGCTTCCTGGTGCGCCCCTTCGGCGCCTTGGTGTTCGGCCGTCTCGGCGATCTCGTCGGCCGCAAATACACCTTCCTGATAACGATCCTGATCATGGGTTTCTCGACCTTCCTGGTCGGTATCCTGCCGGGTGCGGCCACTATCGGCATTGCAGCGCCGATCATCCTGATCGGTCTTCGCCTGCTCCAGGGCCTGGCGCTCGGCGGCGAATATGGCGGTGCGGCAACCTATGTCGCCGAACATGCGCCGAACGGGCGTCGCGGCTATTTCACCTCATGGATCCAGACGACGGCGACGCTCGGCCTGTTCCTGTCGCTGATCGTCATCATCGTGGTTCAGTCCCTCATGGGTCCGGTTCAATTCGCCGCCTGGGGCTGGCGCATTCCGTTCCTGGTCTCGGTCGTCCTGCTCGGTATTTCCGTCTGGATCCGTCTGAAGATGAACGAATCGCCTGCGTTCCAGCGCATGAAGGCGGAAGGCAAGGGCTCAAAGGCGCCGCTGACCGAAGCCTTCGGGCAATGGAAGAACGCCAAGATCGCGCTCATCGCGCTTCTCGGCGCCACCATGGGCCAGGCGGTCGTCTGGTACGGCGGCCAGTTCTATGCGCTGTTCTTCCTGCAGAACGTGCTGAAGGTCGATCTTTTCTCGGCCAACGTCATGGTCGCTATCGCGCTCTTCCTCGGCACGCCATTCTTCGTCATTTTCGGTGGTCTTTCCGACAGGATCGGCCGCAAGCCGATCATCATGGCCGGCCTTCTCATCGCGGCGGTGACCTATAATCCGCTGTTCAAGGCGATGACCTGGACGGCGAACCCGGCGCTCGCCGAAGCTCAGGCATCGATCCGCGCGACGGTGACGGCTGATCCCTCGGATTGCAAATTCCAGTTCAACCCGACGGGCACGTCGAAATTCACCAGCTCCTGCGACGTGGCGACAGCCTTCCTGACCAAGAACTCGGTGCCTTACGACGTTGTGCCCGGTACCGCCGGACAGCCGGCAACGGTGAAAGTCGGAAACGAGACGATCCCGAGCTTCGACGTCGTCGCCGCCGGCGACAAGGCCAAGGGCATGACTGCAGCCTTCGAAAAGAGCGTCAACATCGCTCTCCATGATGCCGGCTATCCGCTGAAGCGCGCCGCCGCCAAGGTGCCGGATGCCAAGCTCGATGCCTTCATCGCCGCCAATCCGGAACTGGCGCTCAATGCCGAAGCCGTGCGCGCCGGCGAGAAGGAAACCATGCCGGCCGCCAAGCTGGTCGAAGGCAAACTGCTGACGGCGGATGAGGCCAATGGCGTCACCGACATGGCAGTTTACAACATCGCCAATGGCGGCAGCTTCGCCATGGTGGCCGATCCCGCTCGCGTCAACTGGGTCGGCACGATCGCGGTCCTGTTCGTCCTCGTCCTCTATGTGACGATGGTCTATGGCCCGATCGCCGCACTTCTGGTCGAACTCTTCCCGACCCGCATCCGCTATACCGGCATGTCGCTGCCCTATCACATCGGCAACGGCTGGTTCGGCGGCCTGCTGCCTGCAACGGCCTTCGCGATGAGCGCTGCGGCGGGCGATATCTATTACGGTCTCTGGTATCCGATCGTCTTTGCAGCGATCACGCTGGTGATCGGCCTGATCTTCCTGCCGGAAACGAAGAACAGGGATATCCACGCAATGGATTGATTGATTGGCGCGTCAGCGCTTGAGAAAAAAGGCCCGGCGCTCAATAGAGCGCCGGGCGTCCTTTCGGACGCACAAAGGACGCTCTACATTTTGAATCTACGCATCGGCCCGAAAATCGATTCCGATTTTCGGGCCGATGCGTTAGGCGCCGGGTTTTTTCGTGTCGGGGAAGAAACGCTTGGCGATTGGCCAGCCATCCGGCGCCAGTGTGAAGAGCAGGCCGCAGCGGGCAAAAATGATCGCCGTCAGCAGCGAGAACCAGCCGCCGAAGGCAAGGCCGGCGATGACGTCGCTCGGATAATGGGCGCCGACCATGACACGGGTCATGCCGAGCCAGATGGCACAGACGACGAAGACAACCCGATATCGCGGAAACAGCAGAGCAAAGGCGGCGAAAACCGCGCCGACCGTGGTGGAATGGCCGGACGGGAAACTTTCGAAAGCGGCATGACCTGAAAAAGGCGTGAAGGAAAACATGCCGTAGTCGTGAAAATGATCGGGCCGTGCCCTGCCGATCGCCCGCTTCAGCAGGTTGGCGAGAAGCCCGGAGAAGACCACCGTGGCAAAGAGATAGGCGCCGATCCAGCTGACATAAAGCGCCTGCGCCTTGGAGCGCGCCGTCTTCACGAGCTTGTAGCCCGCCCGGCCCTGAAAGAACAGCAGGATGCTGGTGTAGATCAGCCAGGCGGAATCGCCGAAACCGGTCAGCATCTCGCCGAGGTGTTTCACCAGCGCAGGAGGTTCGCTGGCGCCGATCGGCGCATCGAAGAGCAGCATGGAAAGGATGACGGCATTGAGCGTGATGAAAAGACAGGCCTGCCAACGCAAAGGCGGCATGGCGGCGCCGTTCCGGCGCCAGCGCTTGTCCAGGGAAGCCCAAAATGCCCGCATTCCGTCGTCCGTTCGAATTTGCCGGGTTGAAATTCGGCGCAAAAATACACGAGATTGTGGCCGAGAATAGTCCGTTTTGGATAATTCGACCGACCCCTTTCGGGCTTCTCGGCTTTCACGAAAAAGCCCTCCGCATGGGTGATGCGAAGGGCTGAACTGTTTCACGTGAAATATATCAGGCCGAAAGCGCCTTGAACTCGGCGAGGATCGCATCGCCCATCTCGACGGTGCCGACCTGCCTTGCGCCATCGGCCATGATGTCGCCGGTACGGATGCCCTTGTCGAGCACGTTGGCGATCGCCTTTTCCAGGTCGTCGGCTTCCTTCACCAGGTTGAAGGAGTAACGCAGGCACATGGCGAATGAGGCGATCATGGCGATCGGATTGGCGATGCCCTTGCCGGCGATGTCGGGGGCCGAGCCATGCACCGGCTCATAGAGCGCCTTGCGCTTGCCGGTTTTGCCGTCCGGCGCACCGAGCGAGGCCGAAGGCAGCATGCCGAGCGAACCGGTCAGCATGGCGGCGACGTCGGAGAGCATGTCGCCGAACAGGTTGTCGGTGACGATGACGTCGAACTGCTTGGGCTGGCGCACCAGCTGCATGCCGCCGGCGTCAGCCAGCATATGCTCGAGCTGGACGTCGGAATATTTGGCCTTGTGCGTCTCGGTGACCACCTGGTTCCAGAGCACGCCCGACTTCATGACGTTGCGCTTTTCCATGGAGCAGACGCGGTTCTGCCGGGTGCGGGCCATTTCGAAGGCGACGCCGGCGATACGCTCGATCTCGTAGGTATCGTAGACCTGCGTGTCGATGCCGCGCTTCTGGCCGTTGCCGAGATCGATGATCTCCTTCGGCTCGCCGAAGTAGACGCCGCCGGTCAGCTCGCGGATGATCAGGATGTCGAGGCCTTCGACCAGTTCCGGCTTCAGCGACGAGGCTGCGGCAAGGGCGGGATAGCAGATGGCGGGGCGCAGGTTTGCAAAGAGCTGCAGATCCTTGCGCAGGCGAAGCAGGCCGGCTTCCGGGCGTACGTCGTAGGGCACGCTATCCCATTTCGGGCCGCCGACGGCGCCGAAGAGAACGGCATCGGCAGCAAGCGCCTTCTGCATGTCGGCTTCCGAGATCGCCGCGCCATGCGCATCATAGGCGGAGCCGCCGACAAGGCCTTCGTCGGTGACGAAACCGGCATTCATCGCCTCGTTCATATAGGCGATGATCTTGCGGACCTCGCCCATGGCTTCGGGACCGATGCCGTCACCCGGCAGCAGGAAAAGATTGCGCGCTGTCATGAAACCCTCCTGGGAAAAACAAGTTGCGGTTTCTTAGACCCCGGAAATGGGCATTTCAAGCGAGAGAAGCGGTGAATCGGTACGCTTCATTCCCGGTCGCGATGGTTGCTCCCTTGCCCGCAAAGGGAATAGAACAACTGTTGTAGCTTCATTTTCCGGATCTTTCTCATGTCCTCAGCGCCTCTCCATCTCGATACGCCTTTGTTTCGGACATCCCCTGGTTACAGCACCAGCGGCAAGCCGCTCTGGCTAAAGCTCGATGCGCTGCAGCCTTCCGGCAGCTTCAAACTGCGCGGCGTCGGCCGGCTTTGCCAGCACGAAGTGGAACATGGCGCGCGCGAGATCTTCTGCGCTTCCGGCGGCAATGCCGGCATTGCGGCGGCTTATGCGGGCCGGGCGCTCGGCGTTCCGGTCACGATCGTCGTGCCGGAGACGACGGCGGCCGATGTCCGGCAGACGATTGCTGCAACGGGCGCGAATGTCCTGGTCCATGGATCGGTTTTCGATGAAGCCAATGCCCATGCGGTCGAACTCGCGAGGAGCCGCAAGGCGAGTTATGTGCATCCCTTCGATCATCCGCTGCTGTGGGACGGTCATGCGACGCTGATCGACGAGGTGGTGGCGAAGGGTGCGGCATTCGATTGCGTCGTCACCAGCGTCGGCGGCGGCGGGCTGCTTGCCGGTATCGTCGAGGGGCTGAAACGGAACGGGCTTGCCGATGTGCCCGTCATCGCCGTCGAAACCGAAGGGGCGGCCTCGCTGAATGCCAGCCTTCGGGGGAACGAGCGCGTCACCCTGCCCGCCATCACCTCGATTGCCACTTCGCTCGGCGCGCGGCAGGTGGCGCAGCATGTCTTCGACCTGCCGAAACAGCATCCGATCGAAAGCGTTGTCGTCAGCGACGCCGATGCGGTGGCTGCATGCCTGAAATTTGCCGATGCGCATCGCATCCTGGTCGAGCCGGCCTGCGGGGCGGCCCTTGCCGTTGCCGATGTGCATGCCGGGCTGCTGTCCCGCTTTAACAATCCGCTGATCGAAGTTTGCGGCGGCATCGGCGTGTCGCTCGAAAAGCTGAGGCTTTGGAAAGAGAAGTTTCTCTGACAGAGATCAAAGAAAAAGCCGGGCGAAGCCCGGCTTGATCGATAACAAAGCGGGAGGCCTCAGGCCGCCCAAGGGTGCGAAGCGGCGTTCTTCTTTTCGAAGCTGTCGATCGCCTTGCCCTTTTCCAGCGTCAGGCCGATATCGTCGAGGCCGTTCAGCAGGCAATGGCGCTTGAACTCGTCGAGATCGAACTTGATCGAGCCGCCATCGGGACCGGTGATTTCGAGGTTTTCGAGATCGACCGTCAGGATGGCGTTGGAGCCGCGCGAGGCATCGTCCATCAGCTTGTCGAGGTCTTCCTGGCTGACCTTGATCGGCAGGATGCCGTTTTTGAAGCAGTTGTTGTAGAAAATATCGGCGAAGCTGGTGGAGATCACGCAGCGGATACCGAAATCGAGCAGTGCCCACGGAGCATGCTCACGCGAGGAGCCGCAGCCGAAATTGTCGCCGGCAACCAGGATCTTGGCGTCGCGATAGGCCGGCTTGTTCAGCACGAAATCAGGATTTTCGGAGCCATCTTCATTGTAGCGGGCTTCGGCGAAAAGGCCGGTGCCGAGACCGGTGCGCTTGATGGTCTTCAGATAATCCTTCGGAATGATCATGTCGGTGTCGATGTTGACGACCGGCAGGGGCGCTGCAACGCCCGTGAGCTTCACGAATTTATCCATGACCCATGCTCCATTTCAGCAAATGTACTTTCCTGAATGTGCATCTAGTCCAGTTTTTCGTCGAAATGAAGGAGAATCTTTCTAAAGCGCGTCGCGATCTTTCAGATTCGCTCTCGCGCTTTAGGCATCTGTTTGAAGCATGTCGTTATCGCAAAACCGCGGCACACTTTTGCGCGACATGCTTTAAAAGGCGGCCACGCGATGTTTGGCGCGGCCTGCCCTCTGCGCATGTGCCGTTACTTCGTCGGCGCGTTCAGGCCCCAAAGGACGCCGAAAGGGTCGCGTAGCTGGCCGTAGCGGTCACCCCAGAACATCAGTTCGACCGGCATGACGACTTCGGCGCCGGCAGCGACGGCGCGGTCCCACCAGAAATCGATATCGTCGATGACAAGCTGGATGGCGAAGCCTTCATGGCCTTTGAAGGGATGGCCGTATTCGGGATAGGCATCCGACAGCATGAGCGAGCTGCCGTTGATGTAGAGATGCACATGCATCGTCCGGCCGCTCTCGTCGACCGGCACGATATAGGCCTGTTCGGCGCCAAAGGCCTTTTTGTAGAATTCGGCGGCTTTGACCGCGCCGCCGACGGTCAGATAGGGCAGCAGGCCATTCTTGACCGGCGGCATCTTGGTCTGATTGCTCTCCGTCGCATTCATGCTCGTCCTCCATGGGTTTTGAACTGCCGGCGGAATGCCTGGCTGCCTCAAGGACGTAGCATGGGAGCATGAGCCGACAATGTCGGTTGGAATTTTCGCCGAAAAAGTGATCAGAGATCGATGATCGTGCCGCGGCCATCATTCCAGATGCGCATTTCGCGCTGGCCATTGTTTGCCTTGGCGCGCACCGGAACAGGCTTCATCTTCATCGAAAGGGCGCGGCCGACCATGAGCACGGTCAGGATGCCGCCGACGGCGAGCGTCACCGAAAAGGTGAGAAGCAGCATGGCCACGAAGACCGTGGCGCCGGCAAGCATGAGGAAGATGGAGCGAATGTTCTGCATGGGTTCGAGGCCTTTCTTCAGAAAGGAATGTGGTCCTTCCTTTTCCTCTCTGCAAGACAAGCATGGCTTTTTGTTGTTCTGCGGGTCTTTCGGGGTTGCGTCTTGCTTCGGCTTTGAAAGCTTGCCACTAATTCGGCCATGAGCCGAAACCCTGCGACCCGCTCCACCCGCCTGCGCCGTTCGGTGCTGAGCGTTCCCGCCATCAATCCGCGGGCGCTGGAAAAGACCCATGCGATCGATTGCGATGCGGTGATCTTCGATCTCGAAGATTCCGTGGCGCCGGAAATGAAAGGGCAAGCGCGGGAAAACCTGAGGCGCTTCTTTTCGGACCGGCCGCTCGAAAACAAGGAGCGGATCATCCGCATCAACAGCCTGTCATCGAATTTCGGCCCGGCGGATATGGAACTGGTGACGGCGCTTGGTCCCGATGCCGTGCTGCTGCCGAAGGTCGACGAGCCGCAGGATGTCACTGATATCAGCGACCTTCTCTCCGAGGCGGATGCATCGGACGACCTGCGCATCTGGGCGATGATCGAGACGCCGCGCGGCATCCTGAATGCGGCAGCGATCGCTGAAGCCGGGCGCACGCCGGGCTCGCGGCTCGATTGCCTCGTCGTCGGGCTCAACGACCTGCGCAAGGAAACGGGTGTGGCGGCGCAGCCGGGGCGGGGCTATCTCGTGCCGTGGCTGATGCAGGTCGTGCTTGCGGTCAGCGCTTACGGGCTTGATGCCATCGACAGCGTCTTCAACGATTTCAAGGACGAGCAAGGTTTCGATGCCGAATGCCGGCAGGGCCGGGCCATGGGTTTTGCCGGCAAGATGCTGATCCACCCGGCGCAGATCGAGCCCGCCAACCGGCATTTCGGGCCGAGCGTGGAGGAGATTGCGGAAGCGGAGGTGATCATTGCTGCTTTTGCCGATCCCGCTTCCGGCGGGCTGAACGTCATCAATGCCGGCGGGCGGATGATCGAGCGGCTGCATCTTGTCCAGGCCGAAGCTCTGGTTCATAAAGCTCGCCTGATTTCTGCAAGAAAGCCCGCCTGATGAAACTCTACCGCTTCCTGACCGGTCCCGACGATGCTTCCTTCTGCCACAAGGTCACCGCCGCCCTCAACAAGGGCTGGTCGCTGGAGGGCTCGCCGAGCTATGCCTTCAATGCCGCAACCGGCGCGATGCAGTGCGGCCAGGCCGTCGTCAAGATTGTCGAAGGCAAGGATTACGATCCGGAGATGAAGCTCTCCGAGCAATAGAGCCTTTTGCCGAAGGCATGGGTTTCAGCGCTCGGCAGCTTCTTCGGCGCTGGCCTCGATCCGCTCCATGTCATCGTCGCTCAGCCCGAAATGATGGCCGATCTCGTGGATCAGGACATGGGTGATGATATCGCCGAGCGTCTCGTCGTTTTCTGCCCAGTAATCGAGAATGGGGCGGCGGTAGAGGCGGATGCGGTTGGGCATCTCGCCGGTTTCCACGGTGAAACGTTCGGAAATGCCCCTGCCCTCGAAAAGACCGAGCAGATCGAAAGGGGTTTCGAGCGCCATGTCCTCGAAAACGTCGTCATCGGGGAAGTCTTCGATCTCGATCGTGAGGTTGGTGGTCAGCTGGCGGAATTCATCCGGGAGATGGCTGTAGGCCTCCATGGCCAGCGACTCGAAGGTGCTGATCGTCGGCGCATGGCGGTCCCGCCAATCATCGCTCTGGTCTATGCGGGCCATGAATATTCCTTCCTTTGCGGGCCCATATAGAACCTTTATCGCCGATTTTCGAGTGCGGAATCAAAGGCAGGAATAAATTCATAAAAAATGGCCGTTGACTCTTCATTAGCTCTCTGGAATCTATAAGAACATAACAGGAACAAGACGGATTGGAGAACGCCATGGCGCAGCACGCCCTGGCGCGCGAGCGGCTTTTTGCGCTCCGCGAAACCATCGCCAGACTGGAGGGGAAGCCCGCGCCGGCGCTTGCGGCAGCAGAGCGGGAAGCCCTGGCGGAAGGCGGCAAGACGCCGCAGAGAGCCATTCTGCCGCCCCTGGCGTTTGGGGTGGAATGTCTTGACGAGGCGCTGGAAGGCGGGCTGCCGCTCGATGCAATCACCGAATTCCGCTCCGCTCTGTCTCGTGACGCAGGTGCGACAAGCGGGCTGGCGATGGCCGTCGCCGCGCGGCTGCAGAAACAGGAAGCGGATGCCGGCAGGTTTCTGCCGTTGCTCTGGATCGGCGATGCTGTCGGCACGCTGGAGGCAGGTCGTCCTTATGTTCCCGGGTTTCGGGATTTCGGACTGAGCCCGGAGCGGTTTCTCCATGCCGCGCCACGCAAGCTGGACGAGGCGCTCTGGCTGGCGGAGGCGGCGGTCGAAAGCGCTGCTTTCTCGGCCGTCATCTTCGAAGTACGCGGCAATCCCGCCCATTTCGGCCTGACCGAAAGCCGCAGGCTTAGCCTTCGGGCGCATGCTGCCCGCCATCCGCTCTTTCTTGTCCGCCAGGCCGGGGCGGAGGAGGCGAGCAGTGCGGCTTTCCGCCTGCATGTCGAACCGGCTCCATCCGGTCTGCGGCCGTTGCCGGATGGATCGAAGCTTTCCGGCAGCATCGGCAATCCGATTTTCCGTCTCACGCTGGAGAAGAGCCGCAATCCGGCCCCGCTCTCCTTTCTTCTGGAGTGGAACCCCCATGAACGCCAATTTCTCCCGGTCGCAGAACCAAACCTCGTTCGTCCTCCAGGCGAACAGTCAGCGCATTCTGGCGCTCAGCTTCCCACATCTGCCAACGGACCGCATCGCCCGCCGGCGATGGGGGCTCTCCTGGCGTTCGAAAGGGCGTCCTGAGACCCCGCCCATCGTCTGTTCCGGCAAGCTCAACAATGCCATGCGGCTGACGGCCCTGGATGAGCTCGCCGAAGGGCTGGGGCTGAAGAAGGAGCAGGGCGTTGCCGAAGCGCGTGCGATGTATCCAACGCTCGAGGTGGCGGAAGAGGATCCGGCCGCCGACCGCCGGCTGCTGGAAGCAATTGCCGATTGGTGCGACCGTTATACGCCGCTGGTGGCGTTCGACGGCAAGGACGGGCTGTTTCTCGACATTAGCGGCTGCGCCCATCTCTTCGGCGGTGAAAAGGCTGTCCTCAAGGATGTG
Organism: Rhizobium esperanzae; assembly: GCF_014197615.1. GTDB lineage: Bacteria > Pseudomonadota > Alphaproteobacteria > Rhizobiales > Rhizobiaceae > Rhizobium > Rhizobium esperanzae_A. Next base: position 73,823 of record NZ_JACIFY010000013.1, on the reverse strand, counting down.
CTGGCACGGCTTTTTCATATGGGCTTCGATGCGTGCGGCGCGATCTCATCGTCGCCAGGCCTTTCCTGGGCCGTGTCGCGCTTCGGGCAAGGCGGCGTGATCGAGGACGAGGAGACGGAGCATGTGCTGGTGTCCCTGCCGGTTGCAGCCTTGCGGCTGGAAGGACAAACCGTCGATGCGCTGAAGAAGCTCGGCCTGAAATATGTCGGCGACGTCATCGGTGCGCCGCGAGCGCCGCTGACCCGCCGGTTCGGCCCGGGACTGCTTCTGCGTCTCGACCAGGCGCTGGGACGTGAAGAGGAGCCGGTCTCGCCCCGGCGCCCGGTTGCCAGTCTCTCGGCCGAAAGCCGCCTGATCGAACCTATCGGAACGGAAGAACAGATCCTTGCCGTCACCCGGCAGGTCGCCCTCTCGCTGCAGCCGTCGCTGGAGGCACGAGGGGTGGGCGGGCGAATGTTCGAACTGGTTCTGTTTCGCGTCGACGGCAGGGTCTTTCGGATCAGCGTCGGCGCTTCGCAGCCGCTTCGCGAGCCGAAGTTCATCGCCGGGCTTTTTTCCGAGCGATTGCAGGCGGTCTATGACGATCTCGATGCCGGCTATGGTTTCGAAATCCTGCGGCTGAATGTGTTGCGGCATGATCCCTTCAACGAAGCGCAGGCCGATTTCGAAGGCGACCGCCAGGGGGAGATCTCGCTGTCGGCCTTCGTCGATCGGGTCTCGGCCCGGCTGGGGGCGGATTGCCTGCAAAGTTTCCAGCTTCGCGAGAGCCATGTGCCGGAACGCGCCGTCATCACGGTGCCTGTGATAGATAGTCCTCCCGGGCGGAAGGCGGCTGGGGATAGCCGACTTCCTTTCCGCGAAGAACGTCCGCTGCGGCTTTTTGCAACGCCGGAGCCGGTCGAGATCATGCTTGCCGAGGTGCCTGATGGTCCGCCGCAGGTTTTCCGCTGGCGGCGAATGCAGCATCAGGTGGCAAGAAGCGAAGGCCCGGAACGGATTGCCATGGAATGGTGGATCGATGGGGATGACGCCGAGGCGCGTGACTATTTCCGCATCGAGGACGAGACCGGGCATCGCTTCTGGATCTATCGTCGCGGTTTTTATGGCGGGGAATTCGATCCTCGCTGGTTCATGCATGGGGTATTTGCATGAAGCGCGAAGCCGCATTCTTCGAGATCGGCGCGAGAACGAATTTTTCGTTTCTCGAAGGCGCTTCCAGTCCGGAAGAGATGGTCGTGCAGGCAGCCCATCTCGGGCTCGGCGGTCTTGGGATTGCGGACCGGAATTCGGTTGCCGGGGTGGTCAGGGCGCATGCACAGGCGCTGCAGCTCGAGGAGAGATACAGGAACAGAGACGCGATCATGGCCCAGGCGGAGAGGGAGGGGAAAAAGGAAAAGATTGTCGATCCCATCCGGATCCAGCCGGGCGCCCGGCTGGTTTTCTCCGATGATACGCCCGATACCCTCGCCTACCCCCGCAACCGGCGGGGCTGGGCAAATCTTTGCCGCCTTCTCAGCGCCGGCAATCTGAAGGAGGAAGCGGTCAAGGGAGACTGCATTCTGACGGAAGCGGAATTGATGGAATGGGGGGACGAGATGATGCTTGCCCTCGTTCCCGATCGCACTCTTGTCGAGAACCAGGCCGGGCAGTCGGCACTGGAGGATTATCTGGAGCGGTTTCGCAGGCGGTTCGGCAAGGCTTTTTTTATGGCGCTGGCACCAGCCTATGACGGCCGCGACAGGCAGGTCTTTGCGGTGCTTGCCATGCTTGCGACACGAAACCGCCTGCCGCTGATTGCTACCAACCAGCCGCTTTACCATCATCCCGAGCGCCGGCCGCTTGCCGATGTCGTGATCGCGATCCGGGAGCATGTGGAGATAGCGCAAGCCGGATTCCTGCTGGCGCCGAATGCCGAACGCTACCTCAAGGATTCACGTGAAATGGCCCGGATCTTCCGGGATTATCCGGCTGCGATCGAAAACACCCGGGCTTTCTTCGGCAAGCTCGCCTTTTCGCTGACGGAGCTGGAGCATAATTATCCGCCTGAAAACGATCCCGGCGAAACGCCGCAGGAGACCCTGGAAAGGCTGACGAGAACAGGAGCTGCAAAACGCTATCCCGAGGGTATCCCGGAAAAGGTGGCAAAGCAGATCGATTATGAGCTGAAACTCATCGGCGACAAGAAGTATGCTTCCTACTTCCTGACGGTTCACAGGATCATCCGGCACGCCCGTTATGAGCTCAAGGTCTTGTGCCAGGGGCGCGGATCGGCAGCAAATTCGGTTATCTGCTATTGCCTCGAAATAACGGAAGTCGATCCGCAAAAGAGCACGCTGCTCTTCGACCGCTTCATTTCGATGGATCGCGACGAACCGCCTGACATCGATGTCGATTTCGAACATGACCGGCGTGAAGAGGTCATCCAGTACATCTATAAAACCTACACAAGAGAACATGCCGGGCTGACGGCTGGTGTGACCACCTACCGCACCCGTTCGGCCGGCCGTGAGGTCGCCAAGGCCTTCGGGCTGTCGGAGGATGTCCAGTCGGCGATCAGCAGCCTCGTCTGGGGCTGGTCGGAGGACAATCTCTCGGAACGGGATGCCAAGGCGGCCGGCCTCGATATCAAGGATCCCGTGACACGCAACGTGCTGAAATATGCCTCCGAGCTTCTCGGTTTTCCCCGCCACCTCACCCAGCATGTCGGCGGCTTCGTCATCACGCGGGACCGGCTCGACGAAGTGGTGCCGATCATGAAGACGGCAATGCCGGATCGCTACATGATCGAATGGGACAAGGACGACCTCGACAACGTCAAGATCCTCAAGGTGGATGTGCTGGCGCTCGGCATGCTGACCTGCCTGCGGAAGGCTTTTTCGCTGCTTGAACTGCATTACGAGGTGAAGAAGACGCTCGCAGACCTCGGCAACAGGGAGCATGGGGACGAAGGCAAACCGGTTTACGCGATGATGGGCCGGGCCGATACGCTCGGCGTCTTCCAGATCGAGAGCCGGGCGCAGATGAGCATGCTGCCGCGTCTCAAGCCGACGGTGTTCTACGACCTCGTCATCGAGGTGGCGATCGTCCGGCCGGGGCCGATCCAGGGCGATATGGTGCATCCCTATCTGAAGCGCCGGGAGCAGCGGGCGAGGAATATTCCGATCGAATATCCAAGCAAGGAGCTGGAAGCGGTTCTGGAAAGAACCCTCGGCGTGCCGCTGTTCCAGGAACAGGCGATGCAGATCGCCATCACAGCCGCGGGCTTCCAACCGGCGGAAGCCGACAAGCTTCGCAGGGCGATGGCGACCTTCAAGAGAACCGGTACGATCGGCAATTTCGAGAAGCGGTTCATCGAGGGAATGGCCTCGAAGGGTTATGCCGAGGAATTCGCGAAGCAGTGTTTCAACCAGATCAAAGGCTTTGGCGAATATGGTTTTCCGGAAAGCCATGCCGCCTCCTTTGCGCTGCTCGTCTATGCCTCCTCGTGGCTCAAGGCCTATTATCCCGACGTCTTCTGCGCGGCGATGCTGAACTCCCAGCCGATGGGGTTTTATGCGCCGGCGCAGCTGGTGCGGGATGCGCGCGAACACGGGGTCAAGATCCTGCCGGTCGACATCAACGAATCCGACTGGGATTGCAGCCTGGAAGAGGCCGTTTTCGATCCGGATGCCGTCGATTTCCGCCACCGTGAGATGCGCGAGATTATCAAGGCCCGGCATGCGGTGCGGCTCGGCTTTCGGCAGATCAAGGGTGTCTCGGATAAGGAGATGGAGCTGCTCGTCGAAAATCGGGGCAAAGGGTACGGTTCCGTTCGGGATCTCTGGCTGCGGTCCGGCTTGCAGAAATCCGTCATCGAGCGGCTGGCGGATGCGGATGCGTTCCAATCTCTTGGATTGTCACGGCGCGACGCGCTCTGGGCGGTGCGGGCGCTGGATGTGAAGAGCGCGGCCGAGGAGCTGCCGCTTTTCGAGCAGGCCCGTCATGTCGATCTCCAGGCTGAGCCTATAACCCATCTGCCGGAAATGCTTCCGGGAGAGCAGGTCATCGAGGACTATCGTTATCTCTCGCTGTCGCTGAAGGCGCATCCCGTCTCATTCCTGCGGGAGGAGCTGCAAAGAATGGGCATCACCCGCAATGTCGATCTGTTGAAGGTGGCGAACGGAAAGAGGGTGACGATTGCCGGCCTCGTGCTGGTGCGACAGCGGCCGGGTTCGGCCAAGGGTGTGATCTTCATGACGCTGGAGGACGAGACCGGCGTTGCCAATGCGATCGTCTGGAACAAGATATTCGATACATACCGCTCGGTTGTGATGGGCGCCCGGCTGGTGAAAATCCGCGGCCGGCTGCAAAGCCAGAGCGGCGTGATCCATACTGTCGTCGAGCATATCGAGGACATGACGCCGGCGCTCGGGATCCTGCAGCGCGAGGCCCGGCGTTTCGGCGTTTGCGAGCGGGCAGACGAGGTGCTGAGGCCGGGTGGCGATCAGCGGCAGAAAAAGCTTGCGCAGGCGCAGGAGAGGGCGGAGCTGGAAAAACGGATGATTGCCGCAGGTAAGAATTCGGGCGCAGCGGAAACCGCCGAGGTGATGCCGCGCGGCCGCAACTTCCATTAAAATGCGACGCACGGATCTGGACCGCGTGGCGCGCCTCCACCTGCCTCGTGGCGTCATCATCCTGGAAGCACTGCATAATCTCGGAGAATAGGCATCGGATTGCCATTCAGGCATCGCGTTCAATGATTCGCGGCTCGAATTTTTTCTTGACAGTCATCATCTTCTTTAGCAGAAAACACGATAGTCAGTGTCATGTTTGGAATGAAGACGTGCTTGTCTGCAGCTGCAATTACATAACCGACAAGGAAATCCGAGAGGTTATCACCAACCTTCTCGATGAAGACTGTTGGCAGCTTATCGTGCCGGCCAAGGTCTATCACGCCATGGAAAAGCGCGGCCGTTGCTGCGGCTGTTTCCCCAACGTCGTCGACATCATTATCCAGACGACCGAGGAATATCATGCCCGTCGTCACTCGACGGAGACTGAAATATTTGATTTCATGTCCCGCTTGAAACAATTCCATGAGGAAAACAGGAGAGCGGACATTGAAAGGCGACAAAAAGGTCATCGAGCGGCTTAACGAGGCGTTGTTCCTCGAGCTCGGGGCGGTCAATCAATATTGGGTTCATTATCGGCTTCTCGAGGACTGGGGCTACACCAAGCTCGCCAAGAAGGAGCGAGCCGAATCGATCGAAGAGATGCATCATGCCGACCGGCTTGTTGCACGCATCATTTTCCTTGAAGGCCATCCCAATCTGCAGACCCTTGCGCCTTTGCGCATCGGCCAGAATGTCAAGGAAGTGCTGGAAGCCGATCTTGCCGGCGAATATGACGCCCGCGCGGCCTATAAGAAGTCGCGCGATATCTGTTACGAAGCCGGCGATTACGTTTCCATGAAGCTCTTCGAAGAGCTGTTGATGGACGAGGAAGGCCATATCGACTTCCTCGAAACGCAGCTCGAGCTGCTTGGGAAGATCGGCGAGAGCAAATACGGCCAGCTCAACGCCGATTCCGCCGACGAAGCCGAATAAGATTCGAACGAAAACCGGCCGCTCCGGCGGCCGGTATTGCGCAGCTGATCTCATCGGGCGCAAACCCGTGCGGTCATCCCGGACCGATCAGTCTTCCGATTGCAATGCCGCCAGATGCTCGAATTCGGCGACCACCTGATCGTAGACGGAGCGCTTGAAGGGAACGATCAGGCCCGGCAGCTCCCGCATCGGCTTCCATTCCCAGGCATCGAATTCCGGCGCGTGACCGCCGGGCGGCGGGTTGATGGCGATCTCGCTGTCGCTGCCCTCGAAGCGGAAAGCGAACCAGCGCTGTGTCTGGCCGCGGAATTTCCCCTTCAGCCCGATGCCGAGCAGAGCCGGCGGCAGGTCATAGTTGATCCACTCTCTGGCTTCGGCAAGCAGGGTCACCGTCTTCATGCCGGTCTCCTCGTAGAGCTCGCGGTAGGCGGCATCCAACGGGTCCTCGCCCTTGTCGATGCCTCCCTGCGGCATCTGCCAGAGCTGCGGCGAGCCGTCATATTCCGAATTGCCGTCGGGAATGCGCCGCCCGGCCCAGACCAGCCCATCGCGGTTCAGGATCATCACGCCGACGCAGGGGCGGTAGGGCAGATCCTCGGCTTTTACGGTCGCCTGGCTCATCGTCTTCTCCGTTCGGCAATCTCTTCCGGGATTGCCTCTCAAGGGTTCCGGGGGTCGGTGGAAAGGGCGGCGACGCCGACGATTTCGATGCCGCGCATCGCAGCCTCCTCGCTCCATTTGGCGATGGCGTCGACACTTTCATCGAACGCCGAAGCGACGCCGATCGCCTGGCCGTTCTTGCGGGCGATACGCTCGAGCTCGTCGAGCTTTTTCAGGACGGCGTTGATATCGAGCTGGCCGTCGAGCTGCAGGTCGGCGAAAGCATAGGGAAGCTCGGTTCCCTTGGCGACATCAGCCGTCTTCGACTGCGCCGACGTGCCGTCGTCGAGGAACAGCAGGCCGCGCTTGCCGATATCGCGCATGACGGGCTCCATGGCGTTGGAGTCCGAGAGGAAACGGCCGCCGAGATAATTCATGACGCCGGTATAATTGGTGATCTCGCCCATCGCCTTGTGCAGGTTCTCGATATTGCGGGCGGGCGACTTCGTGGTCAGCAGCGTTTCCGGGCCGGGATCATTTGCCGGGTAATCAAATGGCTCGAGCGGCACCTGCAGCAGAATCTCATGGCCGCCGCGGCGGGCCTCCTGCATCCAGCGCTGCAGGCTGTTGCCGCTGGCGGCAAAGGCGAGGGTGATTTCCTCCGGCAATTCGGCAATGGCGCGCTGCGTCCCGGTCTGGCTGAGCCCGAGGCCGCTGACGACGATGGCGATGCGCACACCGCGCGCGCCGGACGAGGGGCGGGCATATTGATCCATCGGGCGGCGGCCATCCGCGCCGACGATCGGCAGCCTGCCGAAAGGGGTGTCTTCGAGCAGCGCTTCATTCGGCTGCGCCGCCATGCGCGGATCCTGGCCGATCTGCATGGCGTCGACCAGCACCGGCCCGCTGCCGTCGCGCGGGCGGGGACTGTATTTGGTAACGACCGAGCCGTCGCCGGTGACCATCTGTTCGACATTGGCGCCCGAGCGCGGTTCGGCGCGAGGCATGCCGTCGGCCGGCTGGTTGGCAGCTGTCGTCGGCGGCTGAATTGGATTGGCCGGTGTTGCGGCTTGTTCGGCCGCTGGCGGTTTGGCGCGTTCGAGCCCATCGCCGCGAAACGCCGTATAGAGCGAAAAGCCGCCTATCGCGAACAGACAAAGACTGGCGGCGATGCGGCCAAGGCGCAGAACACCCGGGCGCCGATTGCCGGCTTTGCGGTTGCGGCCCAAAGGCGCATGCAGGTCCGTTCCCAATTTTTCACCCGCTCCAAAACCGGGAAACAGCAGAAAGGGTCAAGGCCGGGCGACATGCCCGGCCTTGAGGTGAGAATTACTTGGCGACGACGGCCTTGTCCGGGTTCGGCGGGAAGGCCGGATCGGTCTTCTTGCCGCGCAAGAGATCGAGCGCGTAGTTCAGCTGAACGTCGTCCTTCGGGTCCGGCGGCACATAGGCGACGGAGCCCGAACCTTCGTCGGTCTCGCTCTGGCCCTTGATATGGCCGCGCAGGCTGGATTCGCCCTCGGTCACCATCTTGCCCTGCAGTTCCTGCGGCAGCGGCTCATCGACCTTGATGTCGGGGGTGATGCCGGTGCCCTGGATCGAGCGGCCGGACGGCGTGTAGTAGAGCGCCGTGGTCAGGCGCAGCGCGCCGTTTTCGCCGAGCGGGATGATCGTCTGGACGGAACCCTTGCCGAAGGAGCGGGTGCCGAGAACGGTGGCGCGACGCAGATCCTGAAGAGCGCCGGCGACGATTTCCGATGCGGAAGCCGAACCGCCGTTGATCAGCACGATAACCGGCTTGCCATCCGTCAGGTCACCCGGGCCGGCATTGAAGCGGCGGGTTTCATCGGGATTGCGGCCGCGGGTCGAAACCACTTCGCCGCGCTCCAGCAGCGCATCGGAAACGTTGATCGCCTGGTCGAGCAGGCCGCCCGGGTTGAGGCGCAGGTCGAGGACATAACCCTTCAGCTTGTCGGCCGGAACGGTGTCCTTGATCTTCTTGATCGCCTTTTCCATGTCGGGATAGGTCTTCTCGGTGAAGGAGATGATGCGGAGATAACCGACATCGTCCTCGACACGCGACTTGACGGCCTGGACGGCGACGACATCACGAACGATCGTCAGCTCGATCGGCTTGTCGGCGCCCTTGCGGATCAGGGTCAGCTTGATCGGCGTGTTGACGGCGCCGCGCATCTTCTCGACGGCGTCTTCCAGCTTCAGGCCGCGCACCGACTGGCCGTCGATCTCGGAGATATAGTCGCCGGCGAGAACGCCGGCCTTGGCGGCGGGCGTATCGTCGATCGGGGTGATGACCTTGACGAGTTCGTCTTCCATCGTGACTTCGATGCCGAGGCCGCCGAACTCACCCTTGGTCTGGGTGCGCATGTCCTCGGCGTCCTTCGCATTCATGTAGCTCGAATGCGGATCGAGCGACGACAGCATGCCGTTGATGGCGTTTTCGATCAGCTTGTCTTCGGCCGGCGGCGTCACGTATTGCGCACGCACACGCTCGAAGACGTCGCCGAAAACCGAAAGCTCCTTATAGGTCGAGGATCCGGCCGCTTCTGCCGGCACACCGGCCGAGTAAATGACGCTCATGGCGGTCGCACCCATCAATGCGCCGACCAGAACAAGAGAAGCCCTACGAATCATTGCGTGCCTTTCCAGTGTCTTTGGCGGTCCACCATGGTCGGGAATCGACCGGTTTACCGTCTTTTCGAAATTCAATGTAAAGCGTTGGCCGGTCCGTTTCCAGCGCCAATGCAGTTGCGCTTGCCACTCTTTTTGCGCCCATCACGGCGAGTGGCTCGCCGGAGAAAACGAATTTCCCCTGGCGGGTATTGATCGTCTCCATTCCCGAGAGCACCAGGTGGTATCCATCGCCGGTGTCGAGAATGATCATCTGGCCGTAACTGCGGAAAGCGCCGGCGAAAACCACCAGGCCATCGGCAGGCGCCGTCACCACCGTTTCCGGATTGGTGGCGACCGTCATGCCCATGGCTTCATGCCCGGTGCCGTCGGCATCGCCGAACTGGCGCAGGATATCGCCCGCAACGGGCACCTCCAATTTCGCCTTCAATTCTCCGAAGGGATATGCGGGGGCAATGCGGTTTTTATCGGGCACGCCACTGTCGGCCAGGGCCTTGGCCTGGGCGCGCTGCTCGTCGGTCATCAGCTTGCGGTTTTCCTCCGCCTGGCGGGCGGCCGCGGCGGCATCTCGCACCGAAGCGATCTCGGATTCCATCGAGGCGACAAGGCCTTCAAGGCTGGTCGCCTTGCCGGCCAGTTCCTCGGAGCGCTTTTTCTCGGCCGCCAGTTCGGCGGCATTGCTGCGGCTGAGCTTGTCGTTTTCGGCAAGCAGCAGATCCATGCGCCGCTCTTCCTCGATGCCGTTGGTCATCGTCGCCGTCAGGCCGGCCTTCTCGGCCGCACTTGCGGTCTGCAATGCGGCGAGGTTTGCCAGGTCGGCGGCAAGCTTGTCGGTCTCCTTGCGGATGCCGGGCACGACGGCGCCGAGCAGGATGGCGCTGCGCACCGAGGCGAGCGCATCATCGGGGGTGACGAGCAAAGCCGGCGGCGGGTTGCGGCCCATGCGCTGGAGCGCTGCCAGCACCTCGGCCAGAAGGCCGCGGCGTTCGTGCAGCGAGCGGCGGATGCCATCCTGCTTGACGCCGAGATCGGCAAGCTTCTTCTCGCTTTCGAGGATCTGCCTGTCGAGCGTCTTGCGGCGGGCTGCCGACTCGATCAGCGCCTGGCGGATGCTTTGCGTGCTCTTGTCGAGATCGGCGATGCTCTGTTGAAGCGCACTGACCTTATCGGAGGAGAGGCTGATTGACTTCGACAGGGTTTCGAGTTCGGCGCGGGTCTGGTCGCGTTTGACGGCCAGTTCGGCGGCCGGATCGGGCGGCGCCGGCGCGGCTGGCACCTGAGGCGGCGCGGATTGCGCCGCCTCGGGTGCGGCATCCTGCGCCCGAACGGTGAAGGGATTTGCCGAAACGGCAATCACCGCCACACCGACACCGGCCGCGATAGCCGGCAGGATGATGCGGTGTCGCCTGGTTGCTGTTGTCGTCATGCGGGTTCGGGCACTTTCTCAAATCGCGCGGAGACTAAGCTGATTTGACACGCTTTGCCAGAACGTTCGAAGCAGAACGGGCCGGCGGCTCAACACGGCTGCGTGACAATGCGACGCATCAGACGCGGTGATAGGGGTGACCGGACAGAATGGTGACGGCGCGATAAAGCTGTTCGGCGATCAGCGTGCGCACGAGCTGATGCGGCCAGGTCATCTTGCCCAGGCACAGCGTGGCGTCGGCGCGGTCATAGAGGGAGGGATCGAGGCCGTCGGCGCCGCCGATGGCGATGGTCAGCTCGCGTTTGCCCTGGTCGCGATAGGAGCCGAGCAGGTTTGCGAAGGCTTCGCTGTCGAGCGCCTTGCCGCGTTCGTCGAGAAGAATGAGGATGCTGCCATCGGCAAGCGATTTCAACAGCAGCGCCGCTTCCTCGCGTTTGCGGGTTTCCGCATTGGAGGCACGGCTTTCGGCAACTTCGGCGACACGGGCAAGTTCGAGGCCGACGGCGGGGCCGGCCTTGGCGAAACGGTCGAAATAGCGGGCCGCAAGATCCTTTTCGGGGCCGGATTTCAGCCGTCCCACCGCAAAAAGACCAATGCGCATTCTTCCGCTCCCCGCTGATGCGGCACATCGGGCGCGCGAGGCGCCACCGGCCGGCTTCTCAACATTTCCGGCCAGCCAATGCCACATTTCAGGCGCCGGACAAATGCCGGCCGGCTGTCAGTGCCGTGTTTCTTCATCCATATCCGGAGCCGCCCACATCTTTTCGATGTTGTAGAACTCGCGGATTTCCGGGCGGAACACATGCACGATAATGTCACCGGTGTCGATCAGCACCCAATCGCCGCCTTCCTGGCCTTCGACGCGGGCCGTGCCGAGGCCGTCGTCCTTGAGGTCGGTGAGCAGATGATCCGAGATTGCCATGACATGCCTGTTCGAGCGCCCGGAGACGACGATCATATAGTCTCCCAGCGCCGATTTTCCGGCAATGTCGATGGTGACGATATCTTCAGCTTTGGAGTCCTCGAGGCTGGCGAGGACGGTTTCTAGGGCGCGGGCGGCGGCATCGGCGCCACGTTCCGCACTCTTCGGGATAACGGCGAGCGTTTTTCCCTTGGCGTGTACTGTTGTCAGTTTTTTCCCTTTCCTGGAATGACAAACCATGCACAACACGAGATCCGATCGAGACCGGATCATGGTTAAGATAGGCATCAAACCATTAATGTTTCAAGACGTGCTAAGATACAGAACGGCTGAAAATCCGATCCGGCGTCCGATTTGAAGAATATTGCCACTCGGGCTGCTTGTACGGGCGGTGTACAGTTTCCATGCCGCAGCGTAAAGTGCGGCAAATTCCACGATCTCCGGATTCAATGACCGACTCAGCCGCAAAAAACCTCGTGCCCGTCCTGCGAATCAGCTTCCCGGACGAAGATCGGCTCGGCCACGGCAAGATGGAACTCTTGGAACATATCCGCGCGACCGGATCGATCTCGGCGGCGGGGCGGGCGATGGACATGTCCTATCGGCGGGCATGGCTGCTGGTCAGCGAGATGAACCGGATGTTCTCGGAGCAGGTGGTGGAATCGCAGCGCGGCGGACAGAAGGGCGGCGGCGCGGCACTGACGCCGTTCGGCGAAGAATTGCTCGAGCGTTTCCGCCGGATGGAGCAGACGATGCGCGAAAGCCTCGCCGAGGATCTCGCTTGGCTCGAAGCCAAACGCAGCCTGTAGGGACGCGCCGATCAGGCCTCGAGCGCAACCGTCTTGATGACGGCGAAGACGGTCTTGCCGGGGCGAAGATCGAGGCGCTCGCAGGAGAGCATGGTGATGCGCGCAAGAATGGCATCGCCGCCGCAATCGATGCGGATTTCGACCGTTCCGTCTTCGTCCGACAATATCGCTTCGATCCTGCCTTCGAGAATGTTCAGCGCGCTCAGCCCCTCGGGTCTTGTCGTCGCCAGCATGACGTCGCGCGACGGAATGCGGATGCGCACCGGTCTGCCGGGCGCGAGTGCCGCGCTCGGAATATGCAGCCGGGAGGATTTCAGCGCGACGGTCGACAGGCGATGACGCGCGTCGAAGCTTTCGACCGTGCCTTCCAGCAGCGCGCCCGCCTCTTTCCGGTCGGCCGCCGCAGAGGGGCGGCTCAATATGTCGACGGCCGGGCCTGTCGCTTCCACCTTGCCGTCGCTGAGCACGACCACCTGGTTTGCCAGCCGCGCCACCTCGGCGATCGCATGGCTGACATAGACGATCGGGATATCCGTCTCGTCGCGCAGTCGCTCGAGATAAGGCAGGATCTCGGCCTTGCGGGCCTCGTCGAGGGCGGCGAGCGGCTCATCCATCAACAGCAGGCGCGGGGCGGAGAGCAGAGCGCGGCCGATGGCGACGCGCTGCTTCTCGCCTCCGGACAGTTTTGCGGGGCTGCGCTCCAGCAGCGGCTCGATGCCGAGCAGGTCGACGATGCGATCGAAGCTGTCGCCGCGTGCCGCTCTCGCCGCGAACCACCTGCCATAGGAGAGATTGGCGCGAACGCTGAAATGCGGAAAGAGCCGGGCCTCCTGGAAGACATAACCGAAGCGGCGGCGATGTTTCGGCACAAAGGTGCCGGCTGCGGTTTCGGTCAAGGCTTCGCCGTCAAGGACGACGCGACCCTCGTCCGGGCGGGCGAGGCCGGCGATGATGCGGATCAGCGAGGTCTTGCCGGAGCCGGAGCGGCCGAACAGCGCGGTGACGCCGCGCTCGGAGGTGAAAGCGGCGTCCAGCGAAAAGGTGCCAAGCCGCTGCTTTGCTTCGACGATCAGCGTCATTCCGGATCGATCCTCCGGCCGGCGAGACGGGCGAGGCATTCGGAGGCGAGCAGGGCTGCCATCGATATGATGATGGCGACGAGCGTCAGGCGCAGCGCGCCGGCATCGCCGCCCGGCACCTGGGTGAAGGTGTAGATCGCTGCCGACAGCGTCTGGGTTTCGCCCGGGATATTGGAGACGAAGGTGATCGTCGCGCCGAATTCTCCCATCGCCTTGGCGAAGGACAGGATCATGCCGGTGATGATGCCGGGCAAGATCAGCGGCAGGGTGATCGTCAAAAAGACCCAGGCAGGACCGGCGCCGAGCGTTCCGGCCGCCTCCTCCAGCTTGCGGTCGACCGCTTCGATCGACAGGCGGATGCTGCGCACCATCAGCGGAAAGGCCATGACGGCGCAGGCAAGTGCTGCACCCGTCCAGCGGAAGGAAAGGACGATGCCGAGATACTGGTCGAGCAGGCTGCCGATCGGGCCGCGGCGGCCGAACAGGATGAGGAGAAGGAAACCGGTGACGACCGGAGGCAGGATCAGCGGCAGATGAACAATGCCGTTCAGCACCGCCTTGCCCCAGAAGCGGCCGCGGGCGAGCAGCAGGGCAACGAGAATGCCGAAAGGCAGGCTCGCCAGCATGGCGACGATCGAGACGCGCAGGCTGAGCAGGATCGCCGTCCATTCCTCGTTGCTCAGGCCCAATATGTTCAAATGCGGTGGTCTCCATGAAATCCAAGGCACGCTGAAGCGACCCGAGACCAGCCCCTCATCCGCCCGCCGGCACCTTCTCCCCGCTTGCGGGGCGAAGGGAATGTGCCGCGACGCCTTCGTCCCTTACCCACCTCTCGCAGGGCACGTCCCCTCGCCCCGTTTACGGGGAGAGGGTTAGGGTGAGGGGCAACCATCCGCACGAAGCAGCCAGAGTAGTGGGTCAGTAGCCTTGACTGACGCTAAGCTGTCGCCCCTGAATCCGCAATCATCTCAACGTCTCGATCACTTCAGAATGGTGAAACCCTGCGCCGTGAAGAAGGCGGCTGCCTTGTCGGATTTCAGGAAGTCGAGATAGGCCGATGCGTCCGGGTTCTTGCTCGAAGCCAGGATGGCGATCGGATAGATGATCGGCGGATGGGAATCGGCCGGGAAGGTGCCGACGACGGCGACACCCTTATCGGCGGCGGCATCCGTCTGATAGACGATGCCATAGGGCGCTTCGCCGCGGGAGACGAGGGCCAGGGCGGCGCGGACGCTTTCGGCGCCGGCGACCTTGGTTTCCACCGACGTCCAGACGCCGAGTTTTTCCAGCGCGGCCATGCCGTATTTTCCGGCCGGAACCGATTTCGGTTCACCCATGGCAAGCTTGCCGTCACCCAGCAAACCAGCGAGATCGAAATCCTGCTTGATCTCGACGGGCTTGGCCTTGTCCTTTTCGGCAACCAGCACGATCCGGTTTCCGAGCAGATCCGAACGGCTGTCGGCCTTGATCAGGTTCTTCTTGGCGACGTAATCCATCCAGTCGCGGTCGGCCGAGATGAAGATATCGGCGGGGGCGGCGTTTTCGATCTGCTTGGCCAGCGCTCCGCTCGCCGCATAGGAGGCGACGGCTTCCTTGCCGCTTTCCTTGGCCCAGGCGGCATTGGCGGCATCGAGCGCGTCCTTGAGGCTCGCCGCCGCAAAGACGGTCAGCTTTTCGGCGGCGGCGGCCGGCGCTGCAAACGCCGCTGCGCCAAGCCACAGGGCCGATATCGCGGCGGTTGCCAGTTTCATCCATTGGCGGCGGTTCTGCATGATTTACTTCCCCAGAGTTCGAAATATTGCGACGAATATAACGGGCGGTGCGGTTTGGCTAGGGGATATATCCAGGAAAATATAACCGTAGAGGAGTGCTGCGTCGCATTCTCGATGCGCATGGCTTGGATCTGAAACGGGATCTCTTGGACGGAAATATCCGGCCGGCATTCTGCAAAGCGCAAGGCTCCCGGAGCCGGCGCCACGCACCGATGATTTATGCTGATAAAAACGTCACTTCCGGCGCGATTCTCCCGCACAGGCTTGCAATCGTTGCATTGCTGCAATGCAACAATCAATCTTCACCTTCGTGCGGAATCTGATAAAACATACTTATCGAAACGGCTTTCTCCTCCTCCCATAGCCGTTCGACAGGGTCGGCAACACTCCTCCTCCCAGTTGTCGATCGAGTTTATAAGCCCGACGGATCCTCCCCCGTCGGGCTTTCTCGTTTTCCAACGTTCTTGAAATTTATTCGACTTAGTCGTGCGACGCGCCGTTGCGGATTGCCGTCGAGCTCAGGCCGGAGCGCGGCCCGTGGATGAAGGTCCAGGCTGGCGCCGGTTTCTTCCAGAGAACCCGGGCATCATCCTCGTCGACACGAGCGAAATCGAAGGTCCTCGTCATCTTCGAGGAGAGGTAGGAGAGCGTCGCGCCCGGCCGGTCGATCACCGCGATCGGGAAGGTGCGGGCAATCTCCTGCCATTTCTGCCATTTGTGAAAGGTCTGCAGGCTGTCGGCGCCCATGATCCAGATGAAATGCACATGCGGATTGCGGGCCTTGACGCGGGCAAGCGTGTTGGCGGTGTAGCTGACGCCGAGCGCCTGTTCGAAGGCGGTGACCTTGATGCGCGGATCGGCGGCAATGCGCTCGCTTTCGGCAATGCGCTCGGCAAGCGGTGCGAGCGCATTGCGGCTCTTCAGCGGATTGCCTGGCGTGACCATCCACCAGAGCTGGTCGAGGCCGAGCCGCTTGAGCGCGATCTCGGCGACCAGCGCATGGCCCTGATGCGGCGGATTGAACGAACCGCCGAACAGGCCGACGACCATGCCGCGTTCGCTGTGCGGCATGCGGAGATAGTGCCGGTCCACATTTTCGATCAGCACGTCAGGCTCGGTTGTCACGTCAGGGCCGCGTCTGTCCGGCGCCGTGCACCCGATATTTGAAGGAGGTCAGCTGTTCGACGCCGACGGGGCCGCGGGCGTGCATCTTGCCGGTGGCAATGCCGATCTCCGCCCCCATGCCGAACTCGCCGCCATCGGCAAATTGCGTCGAGGCATTGTGCAGCAGGATCGCCGAATCGACCTCGGTGAAGAACCGCGCGACGACCTCGGGGTCCTCGGCGATGACAGCCTCGGTATGGTTCGAGGAATAGGTCTGGATATGAGCGATGGCGCCGGATATGCCGTCGACCACGGCCACCGAGATAATCGCGTCGAGATATTCGGTCGACCAGTCCTCCTCGGTTGCCGGCTTCAGGCCGGGGACGACCTTCAGCACCGTCGGCGACGCGCGGACCTCGCAGCCGGCTTCGGTGAGAACCTCGAGCAGCGGCGTCAGATGCGTGCCGATTGCGGCGCCATCGACGAGCAGGGTTTCGGCCGCGCCACAGATGCCGGTGCGGCGCATCTTGGCGTTGACGACGATCTTCTTCGCCATCTCGATATCGGCCGAGCCATCGATATAGATGTGGCAGAGGCCTTCGAGATGGGCAAAAACCGGCACGCGGGCCTCGTTCTGCACCCGGGCGACCAGGCTCTTGCCGCCGCGCGGCACGATGACGTCGATTGCGCCGTCGAGGCCGCGCAGCATGGCGCCGACGGCGGCACGGTCGGTGACCGGCACGAGCTGGATCGCATGCTCCGGAAGCCCTGCCGCTTTCAGGCCCTCGACCATGCAGGCATGGATAGCCTGCGATGAGCGGCGCGAGTCCGAACCGCAGCGCAGGATCACGGCATTGCCCGCCTTGAGGCAGAGCGCGCCGGCATCGGCGGTGACGTTGGGGCGGCTTTCGAAGATGACGCCGATGACGCCGAGCGGCGTGCGGACGCGCTCGATCTTCAGGCCGTTCGGCCGGTCCCAGGCGGCGATGACTTCGCCGACCGGATCGGCAAGGGCGGCGATGGCGCGGATGCCCTCGGCCATCTCGGCAATGCGCTTGTCGTTCAGCGTCAGCCGATCGACGAAGGAGGCGAGCATGTCGGAGCCTTCGATATCCTTCAAATCCTTGGCGTTTTCGGCAAGAATCTCAGCCTTGTTCGCCAGGATCGCGTCGGCCATGGCGTTCAGCGCGCGGTTCTTCGCTTCGGTGGAGGCAAAGCCCAGCGGTCGCGCTGATGCCTTTGCCTTGCGGCCGATGTCGTTCATCAGCACGTCAATGTCAGGGCCTAGCGCAACGGTATCAAGCATAGCTCGCGTCCTTCTTCTGCCTTTCCGATTTCGAACCGATCGGCGCGGTCATCACCATGTCGTCGCGATGGACCATGGCGGCGCGCCCGGCATAACCGAGGATGGCCTCGATCTCCGCCGATTTGCGGCCGGCAATCCGGCGGGCGTCGTCGGCGTCGTAGCTGACAAGCCCGCGGGCGATCTCGCGGCCTTCAGAGCCGATGATCGCCACCGTGTCGCCGCGGCTGAAGAGGCCGGAAACATTGCGCACGCCGGCGGGAAGCAGGCTCTTGCCGGCCCCGAGAGCGGTGACGGCGCCGTCATCGACATGCAGTTCGCCGGCCGGCTGCAACTGTCCGGCAATCCAGGTCTTGCGAGCCGTGACGGGCGTTCCCGAAGGGGCGAACCAGGAGGAACGGGCGCCGTTTTCGATCGCCGACAGCGGGCTGTCGGTTTTGCCGGAAGCGATGATCATGGCGCAGCCCGATGTCGTGGCGATCTTGCCGGCATCGATCTTGGTGCGCATGCCGCCGCGCGACAGTTCGGAAGCAGCACCCCCGGCCATCGCCTCGATCTCCGGCGTGATTGCCGAAATCGTCTCCAGGAAGGTGGCGTTCGGATCGAGATGCGGCGGGGCGGTATAGAGGCCGTCGATGTCGGAGAGAAGGATCAACAGGTCGGCGCCGGTCATCGTCGCGACGCGGGCGGCCAGCCGGTCGTTGTCGCCATAGCGGATTTCGCTGGTGGCAACCGTGTCGTTCTCGTTGATAATCGGCACGGCGCCGATCTTCAAAAGCTGATTGATGGTGGCGCGCGCATTCAGATAACGGCGGCGCTCCTCGGTATCGCCGAGCGTCAGCAGGATCTGGCCGGCAACGATCTCGTCGCGCGACAGGCTTTCCGACCAGGCGCGCGCCAGCGCGATCTGGCCGACGGCGGCGGCCGCCTGGCTTTCTTCCAGCTTCAGCGCGCCGGAGGGCAGATCGAGCACCGAGCGGCCGAGCGCGATTGCGCCGGAGGAAACGACGAGCACGTCGATGCCTTTGGCCTTCAAGCCTGCAATATCGGCGCACATGGCGTCGAGCCAGGCCTTCTTCAGCCCGGCCTTGCGGTCGACCAGCAGCGCGGAGCCGATCTTGATGACGACGCGGCGGTAGCGGCCAAGCGGCTTACGGCTGGTCATCGGCCTCATCCTCACCCTCATCGGTGACGACCATGTCGCGATGCCTGAGCTTCGGCACCTTGGCCGGTTTTTCCTCGGCATTTTCCTCGACGATGATGTCGCGCAGCGCCCGCAGGACTTCGGTCATGCCCTTGCCGGTGACGGCCGAAATCAGGAACGGTGTCTTGCCGCAGGCCTTGGCCAACTCCTTGGCCTTCTTCTTCAGCTCGGCATCGTCGAGCACGTCGATCTGCGACAGCGCCACGATCTCCGGCTTGTCGGTCAGGTCGTTGCCATAGGCTTCGAGCTCGTGTTTGACCGTCTTATAGGCTTTGCCGACCTTTTCCTCCTGGGCGGAGACGAGGTGCAGCAGCACCCGGGTGCGCTCGACATGGCCGAGGAAACGGTCGCCGATGCCGACCCCCTCATGGGCGCCTTCGATCAGGCCCGGAATGTCGGCAAGGATGAATTCCCGCTCGTCGATGGTGGCGACGCCGAGATTGGGATGCAGCGTGGTGAAGGGGTAGTTGGCGATCTTCGGCCGGGCACGGGTGACCGATGCCAGGAAGGTCGATTTGCCGGCATTGGGCAGGCCGACAAGGCCGGCATCGGCAATCAGCTTCAGCCGCAGCCACAGGGTTTTTTCCTCGCCCGGCAGGCCGGGATTGGCCCAATCCGGCGCCTGATTGGTCGAGGTCTTGAAATGGGCGTTGCCGAAGCCGCCATTGCCGCCATGAGCAAGGCAATAACGCTGGCCTTCGACGGTGAGATCGCAGATCAGGGTTTCCCGGTCTTCCTCGAAGATCTGGGTGCCGACAGGGACCTTCAGCGTCACGTCGCTGCCATTGGCGCCGGTGCGGTTCCGGCCCATGCCGTGGGTGCCGATCGTCGCCTTGAAATGCTGCTGGTAGCGGAAATCGATCAGCGTGTTGAGGCCGTTGACGGTCTCGACCCAGACATCGCCGCCGCGTCCGCCATCACCGCCGTCGGGGCCGCCGAACTCGATGAATTTCTCGCGCCGGAAGGAGACGCTGCCCCCGCCGCCGTCTCCGGATCGGATATAGACCTTTGCTTCGTCGAGAAATTTCATTTTACTTCCAGTACCGGTGGCAGTTGGACGGCCCGTCTTGGCCCATTCGATATAGGCGGTTCCGACGGAGGTCAAAGATTATCGTGAATTTTGCGAGCTATAACATACAGTACGGCTTTGGTCTTGACGGCAGATACGATCTCGGGCGGATTGCCCGCAGCCTCGAACGTGCGGATGTCATCGCGCTGCAAGAGGTGACCCGCGGCTTCTCGCGCAACGGTTTTGCCGATATGGCGGCCGATGTTGCAGCCCTCTTTCCCGACTATTTCTGGGTGTATGGGCCGGCCTGCGACATGCATGCCGAAGCGGCTCCGGGCGGGCCGGCGCCGGTGCGCGGCACCCGCTTCCAGTTCGGCAACATGGTGCTGTCGCGCTGGCCTGTCGTCTCGACCCGAACGCTGCTTCTGCCGCGCAGCCGGACGATCGGCAAGATCAACCTGCAGCGCGGCGCCACCGAGGCGGTGATCGCAGCACCCGGCGGGGCGATCCGCCTCTACTGCGTCCATCTCGACCACGTCTCCGCCGACGAGCGCATCCGCCAGCTGCAGTTCCTGAATGCCCATATCAACGCCTTCGTTCACGAGGGCGGGTCGCTGACCGGAGGCGGCGAATTCGATCTGCCGGAGCCGCCGCTGCCGGAGGATTACGTCATCATGGGCGATTTCAACATGGAGCCGGAATCGCCGGAATATTGCGCGCTTGCCGGGGCCGGCGGCGGATATTACGGCCGGATCGCCAGGATCGGCACGCCGGTCGACGCCTTTGCGGCGCTTCAGGCCTATCGGCCGGAGAGCTATAGCTGGATGGATCCCGAAGATCACGGCAAACGCATGCATCTCGACTATTGCTTCGTCAGTTGCGGCCTTGTCGGCCGGTTGAAATCCGCCCGGATCGACACGCAATCCGTCGGCTCCGATCATTTCCCGCTCTGGGTCGAGATCGGCGATTAATGGAGACGCCGCCGAGCCGGCGGCATCTCCTTTTACGTGAGCATGATGTTCGTCCGAAAATCGCTCACACTTTTCGGCATCATGCTGTGTCAGGCAACCTTCCGCTGCTGCAGCATGCCCGGCTGCAGCACGGTTTCGATGTGCGAAACCATGGTGTTGCGGGCGAAACAATAGATTTCGCCGCAGCCCACCATGCGGAAACCGAGCTTCTCCTGCAGCCGCAGCGACGCCGGGTTGTCGGCGAAGACGCCGGAATGAACCGGCGTCTCCGGCATGCGGCGCGAGAAGCGCTCGATGATCGCCGCCACCGCCTCGCTCATATAGCCGCGCCGCCAGTAGTAGCGGTTCAGCCAGTAGCCGAGGTGCCAGCGGCCGTGGCGCAGCTCGATCGAGACATTGCCGATATGGACATCGTCCCTACCGGTGATCGCCAGCGGCCAGTCCGGCAGAGTGCCGGAGGTGACCGGCATCAGCCAGTCCAGCGCATCCTGCCGGTCGAACGGCGCGGGGACGCGGGACAGCATGCGCGTGACCGCGAAATCGGAGAGCGATTCCGCGATCGCAGGCGCATCGCTCAGCCGGTGAGGGCGGAGCGTCAGCCGGGCCGTCGAGATGACAGGCGCGGGGCCGGGCATCATCGGCGTGGTCTCCGGCCTTTGCAGCGCGGTCGTGCTCATGCGATGTTCCCCCAGCTTCGGAGCGATATCCAGGTCTTGCGGTCGAGCCTGTACCATTCCACCGGCACGTTGCTGCCGAGCGCCAGCGAGGCGGCGAGCCCCGATCCCTGGAACTGGAAGCCGCACTTCTGAATGACGCGGCGCGAGGCGACGTTCATCACCCGGCAGCGGGCGTCGATCTGATCGACGTTTTCGCGGGTTCTGAACACCATATCGACCAGGGCATGGCAGGCCTCGGTCGTATAACCCTTGTTCCAATGGGGTTCGCCCAGCCAGTACCCGATTTCGACGGTCCTGCCATCGGCATGCGGCTCGACACCGCAGCAGCCGATAAAGGCGCCGTTTTCGGCTTTGGTGATGGCATAGACGCATTTGCCAATCTCGCCATTTCGCGTACGCCAAACAAAGTCGGCGGCATCATCGGCGGTATAGGGATGCGGCATACGCGATACCATGGTGGCGACTTTGGCGTTGTTGGCGAGATGGGCAAGGGCGTCGATGTCTTCTTCGTGGGGCGCGCGCATGACGAGCCTTTCCGATAGTAAGACAGGGCAATCGGTCCTTAACCGCTCCGGCCTCAGCCGTTCCATGGGAGACCGCTGGTCTTCCCGGGGAGACCGTGATTGGTCTGCCCTCAACAATTCGCCTTGCATGTTCAGTCCTCCTGTTTGGACAAAGAAAAAGGGGAGATGGCGCCCCATCTCCCCTGTTTTCTGAACTGAACCTGGTACGGCCAGCCGGGTCGATGAGACGCCGGCTGTTTTAGAGCGCTACCGGCTTATTCCGCTGCTTCCGCTTTCGGCATGACAGACACGTAGACGCGACCGTTGGCCTTCGTTCGGTAGTTCACATTGCCGGCGGTAAGTGCAAAAATCGTGTGATCCTTGCCGAGGCCGACGTTGGAACCCGGATGCCACTGCGTCCCGCGCTGACGCACGAGGATGTTGCCTGCGATGACGGCTTCCCCGCCGAACTTCTTCACGCCAAGGCGCTTGGATTCGGAATCGCGACCGTTGCGCGAGGAACCGCCAGCTTTTTTGTGTGCCATTGGAGTTCTCCTTTAAACCTGAAACCCGTTGATCTTACTTGGCAGCCACGATGTCCGTGATACGGACGACCGTGTGATGCTGACGATGGCCGCGCGAACGCTTCGAATTCTGACGGCGGCGCTTCTTGAAGGCGATGACCTTCTTGCCGCGGTTCTGTTCGACGACTTCTGCCTTGACAGAGGCGCCGGTAACGAAGGGCGCACCGATCGCAGCGTCGGCGCCTTCGCCGATCACGAGCACTTCGGTGAATTCAATGGAATCGCCAGCGGTGGCTTCCAGCTTTTCGATGGTCAGCACGTCGTTGGCTGCCACACGGTACTGTTTACCGCCGGTCTTGATGACTGCGAACATTTTTTATCCTTTCATGTTCGTTCCAGCTCTCCTCGCTCCTTGAGCAAGGCGGCCGTCTTTTTATCAGTCGAAGTTAAGCAGGGATTTCAGAGGGAACCTCGAACTCTTCCTGCCGGTGAAGTGTCCCACGCGAGCGCGAGACGAGCAAGGCACGGATTTCTCCAAACCTATTGCGCAGCCGAGATACGCGAGTGTCAAAAAGGTGTCAAGGCAAAAGGATGGAATGCTTCGACTTTTCGGCTTGCCAACCCGTCATATGCTCGTTATGAGAACGCCCGCGCCGAACAAGCGCCGACCAGACCGCGGAGAGGTGGCAGAGTGGTCGAATGCACCGCACTCGAAATGCGGCATACCTGCAAGGGTATCGTGGGTTCAAATCCCACCCTCTCCGCCACTTGGACCGTAAGGCCGCGATCTACTGATTTCGCTCAAATTGCCAGGCCAAGCGGGGCTGCTGCATTTCGCGCCTCATCGAAGCGCCCGCGAATTTGACGTGACCGTCCGTTCAAGACTGTGACAGGATCATTCAGTCGAACACGACGCGGTCGGTTGGCATGGATGGTTGCTCACGACCCTTCGGGCATGAGAGGGGTGTCGCCTACCTTGTCGATTGCCGCCCAAGGCATGGCGTTGTCAGCGTCGAGCGGTTCGAGGATCACGCTATGGCCGACCCGGCCGACCCGGACCTCCTTGCCTTCGAAGCGAAACTCTTTTGGCAGGCGCAGGGCCTAGCTGCGCCCATGTGTGAATAGCTTGGCGGTCGCGCTCATCGTGACGTTCCACTGGTAGATACTTATTAATATCCATCATGTGTCGAGAGCTGTGGTCACTCGTTTCCATCAAGCCAATCTTCGTGTCCATGCCGGAGGCGGACAACAAGGACATCGCCATTCTCTTCGATTGTGTAAACGACGAGATGCGCCTTGAAGGGATGAATGCGCATAGGCGGCGAAATCTCAGGACGCTCTCGCGCCATTCGGGGATTGGCAGCAATCAGGTCGAAAATGGCGTAAAGCTCGTCATGGTAGCGCCGCGCTTGCGCCGGCCCGAACAGCCGGATTCCCGCCTCGACAATGCCGATCATGTCTTCTTCGGCTTCTTTTGTGAGGTGAAACCCCATCGTCAGTTGCCGCGGGAGGCTTCAACGCGTGCCCGCGCTGCCTCAAAAAGCTCGTCCTTCGAGCGTGTACCGACGCCGCTCTTCAGCCCCTCATCGACAAATCGCTGCATGGCGGCGATCTTATCTTTTCGCTCCTGATCCTTGCGGATAAGGTCGCGGACATAATCGCTCGCGTTGGCATAGCGGCCCGTTTTGGTTTGCGCCTCGACCCAGTCTTTCATCGGGCCGGGCAGGGATACATTCATCGTCGCCATATCGGCCTCCTTATTTTGTAGCGTGACACAATTTGGCAAAGTTTGTCAATTTTGATCGCCCCCGCGTTATTCGATAGTGCGACGCCCAGACACGCCCGCCCGCCTGGAAAATTCCGCTGATAGGACATCATATGCCCGAAGATCGGTACGAATATCCCGGTTCTTCGCCAAATACGCACGGGCGATTTCCTGCCTCAGCGCGGACATACGGCGGCGTTCCTCAAGCTGCCGTCAAGTTCGGCGCGGTCTCGTGTCCGGCTTAACGCAGCAGGCTCCAGAAGCCGTGCTTATTTCCATGTTGGCGTTTCAGCTCGACAAGATAGGCGTCGTGCGGCCGGGCGCTGCCGAAATCGTCGATATGAGGGGCCAGCGACGCGCATTCCGCCAGATGGCGGGCGGCATGCTTGTAACGGCTGGATCGGCCGTAATCGAGGGCGAAGCCGATCATTGCCCGCAGCAGCATGGTTGCCGCGAGCGGATATTTCTCCTGCAGCATCTCGGCGGCCGGTGTCATCAGCTCGTACAGGTTGCCGTCCAGTTCGGCCTGGCGCCTGGAGATGAGTTTTGCTGCCTCGGCATGTGCGGGCCAGGTGAGGAAAAAGGCAAGCGCCGGGTGAACATCCGGAAAACCATGGACGAAGGCGAATGCCTTCTCCTCGGCCTCGATATCGTCGAAGTCGGGGAGCCTTCGCAGGAAAGCGCGAAGGTGCTCGCCATTCAGCGACTGCTCGAAGCGTTGCCATTGATAGGCTCGCGCTTCCTCCTCCCGTCCCAGGGCATCGAGCGCCTCGACGCGGGCGCGCTCCCATTCATAAGGCAGTTCGAACCGCCCCCGGTGATCGGCGGCGTCCAAAATCTCCAATGCTTCCCCGGCGCGTCCAGCCAGGAGCAAACGGTCGGCGATCTCGGTTGCGATCGTCGGCGCCCTTAACGTCTCTTTCGGCTGCTGGGCGATGAAGGCATCGACATCGTTCTCGGCATCGGCAATTTCCTGCAGAGCGATTCGCGCCGTCTGTTGCCGATGGCGGGCGTAGATCTCGTCCCTGAAAATCGGCTCGTTGCCGCCCCAGCCGAAAATCTCCCGGTCGGCATCGGCGGGCTTCTCCTCCGCTTCGTTCGACCATTGCACCAGGAGGCTCTTCAGCCGTTCCAGGCCGTCTTTGCCCAGTGCCGGAACCATTTCGGCGATCAGCGGATCATATTGGCCGTGGTCGTTATCCTGCAGCGCATCGAAGACCCTGTCGGCAAGGACATCGGTACCGATAGAAGCGGCGCTGGCGATGACGCCGGCATCGGCGCATGCCTGATGGAAGGTATCGAGGAACACGCTGTCACCGCTGCCGGATCGCTCGAATATCGTGTGGGCGACGGCAAGGAATTGCCAGATGAGATCGAACGCCTCCTTCGGATCGTCGGCGGCGACGACCGTGACGATCGTCGATCGCTGCGTTTCGAGGTCGGTATTGATCGCCTTCACCTTATGCCATTCGATGAAGCTGCGGGCTCGCGCGATGCTGGCGAGGCGCTTGCGCACCTCACGCGCCACTTCGGCACTGCCGTGATTGCCGGCAAGCTCCATGCGAAGCCGGCGTTTGTGGGCGGCGCTGCCGGTGCTGATTTCGATCAGCAGTTCGGCGAGACGCTGCGCACCGAGGGCCTCCAGGTTTTTCGCGTTGAGAGTTGTCTTTGCTGCCATGGCCATCGCTATCGTTTCAGGCCGACAGTATCTCAGCGTTTCGGTCAGTCCAAGGTGTCGGGTGCGGAGACGCCGGGATAATTCCAGCTGCGACCATAGACCGAATTCGTATGACTTTATCGGCGCTTAGTCTCGCCGAATCATCGCCGTTAGCTAAAAAATAACGCTGCCTCGTAACGACTCCTAAAGCCGGTTTTGGCACCTTCTTGTTATCGATATTTGCTTTCAAATTTTTCGGCTGGGGTTTGTCATGAGTCACAATAAAGACGCCTGGGTCAGCCAGCGCGCTTATTCACTGTGGGAATTTGAAGGCAGGCCGGATGGGCGCGGCGAAAGCCATTGGGCGCAGGCGCTGAGGGAATTCGAGCAGCTGGAATTGACCAAGGCCTCGCCCGATGGAAACGACCTCATCGAGAAGCTGAAGGCAGCCGGGCGGCTGATGCGGGTTTATGACGAGCCGGCGCCCGACGTCGTCGATGACGACGACCGGCAGCTGAAAGCGGCCCGTTAGACTGCCAGGACTTCGAACTAACGGCATTCCAGGCGCACGATCGGCCTTGTCGGCAGGCGTCTCGCCACCTCGACGAAACCTTCATCAAGAAACATCGAGAGCGCTCCCGGATAGAGGTCGCCCACTCTCGAGGCGCGGAGCTGGTCGACGGGGTACGCCTCGAGGCATTCGGCGCCATTTGCCCGTGCGAATTCGACGGCATGGTTCAAGAGCCGCCGCGACAGGCCCTGCCGCCGGAATGGCTTGCGGACGATGAAGCAAGTGATCGACCAGACCGGCCTGTCATCGACCGCAGCAAAGGGTTTCGAGCGGTGCAGCCGGTCGAAGACGACTCGCGGCGCCACGCCGCACCAACCGGCCGGCTCGTTCTCGTGATAGGTGAGAATGCCCGGCGGGCGCGGCTGGGCGAGCAGGCTTCGAAACCAGCTGCGATTTCCCTCGCCCCATCCGGCCTTGTAGTCGGCATTCGGAAGATACCAGTAGGCGCAGCGGCAATTGCGGCCGTCGGCGCAATCGTCGAACACCGCTTCTATATCGGCCAGGCGGTCTGTTGTGGCGGGGACGAAAGAGAAACGATCCTGCATAACGATCCTGCATACCGGCAAATTATGGCGCGGGCGGGCGGTCGACAATCGGCCGGGCGTGTTCCATCACGGCTGGCGAGCGGCCCAGTTCAGGCCGCGCCGCAGGATGAGGGGCATATAGGGATGGTCGAATTCGGCCGCGACATGGCCGAGCGCGGAATAGAAGATGCGGCCGGCGCCGAAATGGCGCTTGAAGACAACAGGCATCACGACATTGCGGGCGGCCGGATCGTAGGCGCCGGTGAAGGTGGTGGTCGCCAGGATTTCGACAGTGGGATCGTAATGGAGGTAATATTGCTCCGAACGGTAATCGAAATCGGGAATGCCCTCCATGACAGGATCGTCCTGGCGGGTGACGGCGACGCGGAAGTCGATGATGTTGCCGGGATGGGCAACCCAGGTGACGCCGGAGACATAGCGGAAAGGCGCGCTTTCCTTGAAGGAAGTAGCGAGCGCGCCGTGATGGCCGGCAAGCCCCAGCCCGCCGCGCACCGCTTCGACCAGGGCGCTGGCATGGGGCTTTTCGAGCGTTTCGCCGGTGATGATCGGCACCAGCAGATCTGTTCTGGCAAGCGCCGGAGATCCGAATATGCCGAGATCGCCGGTAACCTCCACCGCAAAACCGTCCTCGCGCAGGAGATCGGCGACGATCTCGGCGCATTGCTCCGGCTCATGGCCTTGCCATCCGCCCCAAACGACCAATGCTTTCCTCATTCGCGCGCTCCCTGGCTGACGGCTGCGGACCGTTGCATCACATGGTGGTAAAGCCCCTTAAAACGGGCGATCATGCAAATCACGCGAATAATTCGCCATTGCCGATCCGGCAGAGAACATGGGGCCGGGGCGTTCGGCATTTGACCTATTGTCCTTTCCTGCCTATCGCAATTCCTTCTTTTTATTGACGTGTATCTCGTCTAGGTTTCTTTTATCTCTCGCTAACAATAAGGGTGGTGCATGGCAGGTGAAACGGTTCTTGTGGTCGGCGGCGCCGGCTATATCGGCTCGCATACGTGTCTCGACCTGGCGAACAAGGGCTACAAGCCTGTCGTCTTCGATAATTTTTCGAACGGCCATCGCGAGTTCGTCAAATGGGGCCCGGCCGAGGAAGGCGATATTCGCGATCGCGCCCGGCTGGACGAGGTGCTCGCCAAGCACAAGCCGGCGGCGATCCTGCATTTTGCGGCGCTGATCGAGGTCGGCGAATCGGTCAAGGATCCGGTTTCCTTCTATGAGAACAATGTCATCGGCACGCTGACGCTGCTTTCGGCGGCGCAGGCGGCCGGCATCAACGCCTTCGTCTTCTCCTCCACCTGCGCCACCTACGGTCTGCCGCAGAGCGTGCCGCTCGATGAGACGCACCGGCAGGTTCCGATCAATCCCTACGGGCGGACGAAATATATCGTCGAGCAGGCGCTTGCCGATTACGACCAGTACCGGAGCCTGCGCTCGGTGGTGCTGCGTTATTTCAATGCGGCCGGCGCCGATTTCGAAGGCCGGATCGGCGAATGGCACCAGCCGGAGACGCATGCGATACCTCTGGCGATCGATGCCGCACTCGGCCGCCGCCAAGGCTTCAAGGTGTTCGGCAGCGATTACGAGACGCGCGACGGCACCTGCGTGCGCGACTATATCCATGTGCTCGATCTTGCCGATGCGCATGTGCGTGCCGTCGAATATCTGCTGAAGGGCGGGGATTCCGTCGCGCTCAACCTCGGCACCGGCACCGGCACGACGGTGAAGGAGTTGCTCGGCGCGATCGAAGATGTATCGAACCGGCCTTTCCCGGTCGAATATATCGGCCGGCGCGAAGGCGATTCGCATACGCTGGTCGCCAATAACGACAAGGCGCGTGACGTGCTCGGCTGGGTGCCGCAGTATGATCTGTCCGAGATCATCCGTTCCGCCTGGAACTGGCATGCAAAATCCAACCAGCACTGAGCCAACCCGCGCCGAGAAGGCGCGTCGGCCGAACATTTTGCTGATCACCGCGGATCAATGGCGCGGCGATTGCCTGTCGGCTGCCGGTCATGCTTGCGTGAAAACGCCCAATGTCGATGCCTTGGCGCGGGAGGGTACGCTGTTCCGGCGGCATTATGCCGGGGCGGCACCCTGCTCGCCGGCCCGGGCGACCCTCTATACCGGCCTCTATCAGATGAACCATCGCGTCTGCCGCAACGGTTCGCCGCTCGACGCCCGCTTCGACAATCTGGCGCTGGCCGCGCGCCGGGCGGGATACGACCCGACTTTGTTCGGCTACACCGACACGGCGCCCGATCCGCGCGGGATGGATGCCAACGATCCGCATCTGACGACCTATGAAGGCCTGTTGCCGGGCTTTACGGCTCGCCAGCTTCTGCCGGAGCACGAGAGGCAATGGCTCTCATGGCTCCGCTCCCGCGGCCATGCCAATGCTGTCAGCCGTGACATCCATATTCCCGTCGGCGCGGCGCCGGGAGAAATTTCCGATGCGGCGCCGGCCTATTCCAGCGACGAGACCCAGACGGCGTTCCTGGCCGGCGAGTTCATCCGCTGGCTGGGTGAGCAGGATCGGCCGTGGTTTGCCCATGTCTCCTTCCTGCGCCCGCATCCGCCATTCTCGGTGCCGGAGCCGTTCAACCGGATGGTCAAGCCGGGCGAGGGGCCGGCTTTTGCACGGGCGGTAAATCGCGACGCGGAAGAGGCAGGTCATCCCTATCTCGCCTTCGCCATGCCGCGCACCGACAAGGGCAGCTTCATCCACGGCGCAAAGGGACCGCTCGGCAACTGGAACAGCGAGGATTTCGCCGCGATCAGGGCGATCTATTACGGCATGATATCGGAGGTCGATGCGCAGCTCGGCCGTATCTGGCAGGCGCTGAAGGATGCGGGCGCCTGGGACGATACGCTTGTTGTCCTCACGTCGGACCATGCCGAGATGGCGGGCGATCACTGGACGCTGGGGAAGGGCGGTTTCTTCGACGGCAGCTATCATATTCCGCTTGTCATTCGCGATCCTTCAAGCGGCGCGGCCGGCGGGCTCGTCGACGATTTCACCAGCGCTGCGGATATTTTTCCGACTCTCTGCGAAAGGCTCGGCATCGAGGCGGAGAACGGGCTCGACGGCCGGTCGCTGATGCCGTTTGTCAATGGCAGCAGCGGGGCGGACTGGCGGGACGCAGCCTTCTGGGAGTTCGACTTCCGCGATATCGCCGAGGGCCAGGCGGAACAGCATTTCGGGCTCAGGTCCAACGAGTGCAATCTCGCAGTAATCCGTGACGCACGGTTCAAATACGTGCATTTTGCCGGCTTGCCGCCGCTGCTCTTTGATCTCCGCGACGATCCGATGGAGCTCGACAATGTCGCGGCCGACCCGGCCTATGCGGCGATCCGGCTTGAATATGCCGAAAAGCTGCTGTCGCTGCGAGCGCGGCATCTCGACCAGACGCTTGCCTATACCGAGCTGACGGAAAAAGGGCCGGTGACGCGCCGGCCCTGAAGTTAGAGCGGTTCAGCTTTTCATGGAAGTGTAGAACCGCTCTACCCTTTTGTTCTTAAGCAATCCCGGACGGAAAACCGCTTCACACTTTTCCTGGAATTGCTTTAGAGCGCCGCGCGTCCCAAAGGACGCGCGAAGTCGGGGCTAAGCACTTTACCCGAGATAATCACGCTTGCCGATCGGCGCACCCTGGTTGCGCAGGATGGCGTGGGCGGTCGCGACGTGGAAATAGAAATTCGGCAGGGCGAAGACGGTGACATATTCGTCACCGGGCAGCACGATGCCGCTGTTGCCCGGCAGGGTGATCTGACGGCTTTCGACGCCTTCCAGCGCTTCCTTTGAGAAGCCGGCGAGATAGGCTTCGGTCTTTGCCAGGCGCTCGCGAAGCTCGTCGAACGTCTTCTCATTGTCCTCGAACTTCGGGGCCTCGGTGGCGGTCAGGCGGGCGAGGGTGAATTTGGCGCTGTCGCTGGCGCGCTGATACTGGCCGGAGAGCGGCAGCATGTCAGGCGCAAGACGCGCAGCGACCAAGATCGTCGGATCGATATTCTTTTCCTTCGCATAGGCTTCGGCCTTGTCGAGATAGGTTTTCAGGCTGGCAAGGCCGCGCTGGAACATCGGAACGGTGAGGCGATAGATCGAAATGGACATTTGTCCTGTCTCCAAAATCTTTAAATGACCGGCCGCATCGAGAAATCGAAGACGCCTGCGGCCCGGCCTTGTCTTCGACCTCCCATAAATGGATGCGGCCCTCGTCTTTCACAACAGCGGCATGCGGGCGCCGATCATGAAGTCCGTGGCATTGCAGCTTTATCCATGCCTCGTCGCCGCTAAAGAGGCTTGACGCCGTTCCCAGAAAATGGAATGAATATTCCGAAGAGCAAATTTTACGGTTTGTTTGTTCCGTTTTGCGGAAGCGCCGCGGGAGAGGCGGCGCGAGGGAATTACGGCTTCAGGGCAAATGCCTGGAGCTCCGGCGTGAGGAGGGTGCAGCCGGGCACCGCTTTGTGGAGGAAGTGAAAATGAAAAAGTTTATCCTGGGCACTGCGATGGCGCTCGTCATGTCGACGGCCGCGCACGCAGAAACCGTCGGCGTCTCGATGGCGAAATTCGACGACAACTTCTTGACCGTTCTGCGCAACGGCATGACCGATTATGCAAAGACGCTTTCCGGCGTGACACTGCAGGTCGAAGACGCACAGAACGACGTTTCCAAGCAGCAGAGCCAGATCCAGAATTTCATCGCCTCCAAGGTCGATGCAATCATCGTCAACCCTGTCGATACCGACGCAACCACGGCAATGTCCAAGCTCGCCGCCGATGCCGGCATTCCGCTTGTCTACGTCAACCGCCAGCCGGTCAATGTCGACACGCTGCCGGACAAGCAGGCCTTCGTCGCCTCCAACGAGCAGGAATCCGGCACGCTGGAAACCAAGGAAATCTGCCGCATTCTCGGTGGCAAGGGCAAGGCCGTCGTCATCATGGGCGAGCTTTCCAACCAGGCTGCACGCATGCGCACCCAGGACGTTCATGACGTCGTCAAGACCGATGAATGCAAGGGCCTTGAGATCGTCGAAGAGCAGACGGCCAACTGGGACCGCACCCAGGGCGCCGACCTGATGACCAATTGGTTGTCCAGCGGCATCGAATTCGACGCCGTCATCTCCAACAACGACGAAATGGCGATTGGCGCCATCCAGGCGCTGAAGGCTGCCGGCAAGGACATGACCAAGGTCGTCGTCGGTGGCGTCGACGCCACGCAGGACGCGCTTGCCGCCATGCAGGCCGGCGATCTCGACGTCACCGTCTTCCAGGACGCTGCCGGCCAGGGCAAGGGCTCGCTCGACGCTGCGCTCAAGCTCGCCAAGGGCGAAAAGATCGAGAAGAAGGTCTATATTCCCTTCCAGCTCGTCACCCCTGCCAACGTCAAGGACTTCGTCACCAAGAACTGAGACGAGTGCCAACAGGATGCGGGCTCTGCCCGCATCCTTTCCGCCTGTCCGTATTTGGAGGAGATGAGATGGCCGTCAGCCCGACAACCATGGCCGCCGTGCGTGCGAGCGGCGCAGTTCCGAATGCGGAATATCTGCTGAGCGCCGAGGGCGTTCGCAAGGAATTTCCCGGTGTCGTCGCCCTCGACGACGTCCAGTTCCGGCTGAAGCGCGCCTCCGTGCATGCGCTGATGGGCGAAAACGGCGCCGGCAAATCGACATTGATGAAGATCCTTGCCGGCATCTACATACCCGACAAGGGCGATATCCGCCTGAAAGGCGTCGAAATCCGGCTGAAATCTCCGCTCGACGCGCTGGAAAACGGCATTGCCATGATCCATCAGGAGCTGAACCTGATGCCGTTCATGACGGTCGCGGAAAATATCTGGATCCGCCGCGAACCGAAGAACCGCCTCGGCTTCGTCGATCACGGCGTCATGCACCGCATGACCGAGGAACTGTTTACCCGGCTCAATATCGACATCGATCCCGATATCGAGGTCCGGCACCTGTCGGTCGCCAACCGGCAGATGGTCGAGATCGCCAAGGCGGTCTCCTATAATTCCGACGTGCTGATCATGGACGAGCCGACCTCGGCGCTGACCGAGCGCGAGGTCGAGCATCTCTTCCGCATCATCCGCGACCTCAGGGCCCAGGGCATCGGCATCGTCTACATCACCCACAAGATGAACGAGCTGTTCGAGATCGCCGACGAGTTCTCCGTCTTCCGCGACGGCCGATATATCGGCACGCATGCTTCGACCGACGTCACCCGCGACGACATCATCCGCATGATGGTCGGGCGCGAAATCACCCAGATGTTTCCGAAAGAAGAGGTGCCGATCGGCGAGGTCATGCTCTCCGTTAGGGATCTTTGCCTCAACGGCGTCTTCAGGGACGTCTCCTTCGAGGTGAGGGCGGGCGAGATTCTCGGCGTGGCCGGCCTTGTCGGCTCCGGGCGATCGAATGTCGCCGAAACGCTGTTCGGCGTGACGCCGGCAAGCTCCGGCTCGATCGAGCTCTACGGCAAACCGGTGACGATTTCCTCGCCGACCGAGGCTATCCGCCACCAGATGGCCTTCCTGACCGAGGACCGCAAAGATACCGGCTGTCTGCTGATCCTCGATATTCTCGAAAACATGCAGATCGCCGTTCTGCAGGACAGATATGTCAAGGGCGGTTTCGTGCAGCAGGGCGCAATCGAGGCGACCTGCGAAGACATGGCGAAAAAGCTGCGGGTGAAAACGCCCAATCTCTACGAGCGGGTGGAAAATCTTTCCGGCGGCAATCAGCAGAAAGTGCTGATCGGGCGCTGGCTGCTCACCAATCCGCGGATCCTGATCCTCGACGAGCCGACGCGCGGCATCGATGTCGGCGCCAAGGCGGAAATCCACCGGCTGGTGACGGAGATGGCGCGAAACGGCGTGGCCGTCATCATGATCTCATCCGAAATGCCCGAGGTTCTCGGCATGAGCGACCGCATCATGGTCATGCATGAGGGACGCGTCACCGGTTTCCTCAATCGCGATGAAGCAACGCAGATCAAGGTGATGGAGCTGGCTGCGCAGTGATGCGCCGCCTGCGATCGTCCAAGGGAGGTTTGACATGACTACCAAGGCAGCAGAGGGCGCGGCTCCGCTCGCGACCCGGCAAAGGCGGCGGCGTATGCCGCCCGAGCTCAGCATCTTCCTCGTGCTTGTCGGCATCGCGCTCATTTATGAAGCGCTCGGCTGGATGTTCATCGGCCAGAGCTTTCTTCTGAATTCGCAGCGCCTGACGATCATGATCCTGCAGGTCTCCGTCATCGGCATCATCGCCGTCGGCGTCACGCAGGTCATCATAACAGGCGGCATCGATCTTTCCTCCGGCTCGGTCGTCGGCATGACGGCGATGATCGCGACAAGCTTTGCCCAGTCGTCGACCTGGGGACGGGCGGTGTTTCCGTCACTGACCGACCTGCCGGCCGTTGTGCCGATTATGGTCGGCCTGCTGATCGGGGCGGCAGCGGGTCTGGCGAACGGTGCGCTGATTGCCTACACCAAGATCCCTCCGTTCATCGCGACGCTCGGCATGTTCGTATCGGCCAGAGGTGTGGCCAAGTGGTATACCAAGGGCCAGCCGGTTTCCGGGATCACCGAGCAGTTTCACTTCATCGGGACCAAAGCCTGGCCTGTGGTCGTCTTCCTGGTCGTCGCTCTGATCTTTCACATTGCGCTGCGCTACACCCGCTACGGCAAGTTCACCTATGCCATCGGCGCCAACCCGCAGGCGGCGCGCGTGTCCGGCATCAATATCGAGGCGCATCTCGTCAAGGTCTATGTGATTGCCGGATTACTGGCCGGTCTCGCCGGGATCGTTACGGCGGCACGCGCCGAAACCGCGCAGGCGAGCATGGGCGTCGGCTATGAACTCGATGCGATCGCGGCGACCGTCATCGGCGGCACTTCGCTCACCGGCGGCGTCGGGCGCATCACCGGCACCGTCATCGGCACCATCATCCTCGGCGTCATGACATCGGGCTTCACCTTCCTCAGGATCGACGCCTATTACCAGGAGATCGTCAAGGGCTTCATCATCGTCGCGGCTGTCGTCATCGACGTCTACCGGCAGAAGAAGCGCCGCAAGCACTGATCCGACGGTGCGATCGATGATTTTTACGGGGGCTTCGGCCCCCGTTCCATTTTGGCGTCGATGACGGGTTTCTAAAAAAAGAGGTGGCGAATTTCGTCAGCTTTCCTATTCTGCCGGTTCATTCGCCCTCTGCAGCGCCGCGCGTCCGAAGAGACGTGCAAAGGACGCTGCAGCACTTTGAATGCTGCGTAATTCTATTCTTAAATCGAACCCGATTTAAGGGATTGTGCGGTAGGGCAGCGCAGGAAGACAGATGCAATTCGTATTTGACGGTCACAACGACGTTCTCCTTCGACTTTGGACACATGCAAAAGACGGCAGCGACCCGATCGCGGAATTCGCGGAGGGTACGACGGTCGGCCATATCGATGCCCGTCGCGCCAGAGAGGGCGGCCTTTCCGGCGGTCTCTGCGCCATCTACATTCCCTCGGGCGATCTCGTTTTCGCCGATCCGGATGCAGAGGGTCGTTATATCACGCCGATGGCGGCGCCTCTCGATCCGCTGCCGTCCCTTGCCATCGCCACCGAAATGGCGGCGATCGCGCTGCGGCTCGACCAGGCCGGCGCCTGGCGGCTCTGCCGGACGGTGAAGGATATCCGCGGCGCCATGGCGGACGGTATTTTTGCCGCCGTCATGCATATGGAAGGCTGCGAGGCGATCGGCGCCGATCTTTCGGCGCTCGAAGTGTTCTATGCGGCGGGGCTGCGGTCGCTCGGGCCGGTTTGGAGCCGGCACAATGTCTTCGGCTACGGCGTACCCTTCGCCTTTCCGATGTCGCCGGATACAGCCCCCGGCCTGACCGATGCCGGCTTCGCGCTGGTGAGGGAATGCAATCGCCTCGG
Source organism: Rhizobium esperanzae (assembly GCF_014197615.1). GTDB lineage: Bacteria > Pseudomonadota > Alphaproteobacteria > Rhizobiales > Rhizobiaceae > Rhizobium > Rhizobium esperanzae_A. The sequence continues at coordinate 38,208 of NZ_JACIFY010000013.1, read as the reverse complement.
CATCCTGATCGACCTTGCCCATATTACCGAGAAGGGTTTCTGGGACGTGGCGAAAACGACGGACCAGCCGCTGGTCGCCAGCCATTCCAACGCCCATGCACTGACGCCGGTGGCGCGCAATCTGACCGACAGGCAGCTCGATGCGATCCGCGAAAGCCACGGGCTCGTCGGCATCAACTATGCCACCGCCATGCTGCGTCCTGACGGCCGCTCGGACAGCGACACGCCGCTTGCCGATATGATCCGCCACATCGACTATCTGGTGAACCGCATCGGCATCGACTGCGTCGGCCTCGGATCGGACTTCGACGGCGCAACCATTCCGGAAGAAATCGGCGACGCGGCCGGCAATCAGAAGCTGATTGCCGCTCTCCAGGAGGTTGGATATGGTGAGGCCGATCTGACGAAACTTGCCCGTGAAAATTGGCTTCGTATTCTGGCACAAGCTTGGCGGGAGGACCACGCCTAAAGCGCCGTGCGCCTCTGGACGCGCTCGGAACGGACAATAGTTTAATGTGAGATGACCGACAAAACGCTTCGTAATCAATCAAGAACAGGGGAACAGACCATGATGATCACCAAGCTCAGCCGCAATTTCCGCCTGCTTTCCGCAGGAGCCGCTCTTTCCCTCCTGATGATGGCCGCACCCTGCGCCTTCGCCGAAACGCCCAAGGATACGCTGGTCGAAGGCTTTGCCATCGACGATATCATCACGATGGATCCGGGCGAGGCTTTCGAGCTGTCGACCGCCGAAATCACCAGCAACAGCTACAGCCTGCTCGTCCGTCTCGACATGGACGACACCTCCAAGGTGAAGGGCGATCTGGCCGAGAGCTGGAGCGTTTCCGATGACGGTCTCACCTATACGTTCAAGCTGAAGCCCGGCATGAAATTCGCTTCGGGCAATCCAGTCACCGCCGAAGATGTCGCCTGGTCGTTCGAGCGCGCCGTCAAGCTCGACAAGAGCCCGGCCTTCATCCTCACCCAGTTCGGCCTGACCGGCGAAAACATTGCCGAAAAGGCCAAGGCGGCCGATGCCAATACCTTCGTCTTCACGGTCGATAAGGCCTATGCGCCGAGCTTCGTGCTGAACTGCCTGACGGCAACGGTCGCGTCGGTCGTCGACAAGAAGCTGGTGCTGGAGCATGTGAAGGCGGTGACGCCGGATGCCGAGCACAAATACGACAATGATTTCGGCAATGAATGGCTGAAGACCGGCTATGCCGGTTCGGGCGCCTACAAGCTGCGCGAATGGCGCGCCAACGAAGTCGTCGTGCTGGAGCGCAACGACAATTATTACGGCGACAAGGCGAAGCTCAACCGCGTCATCTACCGCTACATGAAGGAAAGTTCGGCGCAGCGGCTGGCGCTCGAAGCCGGCGATATCGATATCGCCCGCAACCTCGAGCCGGGCGATATCGACGCCGTTTCGAAGAATGCCGATCTGGCAACGACAAGCGCGCCGAAGGGCACGATCTATTATGTCAGCCTGAACAACAAGAACGAGAATCTGAAGAAGCCCGAGGTCCAGGAAGCCTTCAAATATCTGGTCGACTACGATGCGATCGGCGCGACCCTGATCAAGGGGATCGGCGAAATTCATCAGACCTTCCTGCCGAAGGGCCAACTCGGCGCGCTCGACGAGAACCCCTACAAGCTCGACGTCGCCAAGGCCAAGGAACTGCTCGCCAAGGCCGGCGTGCCCGATGGTTTCTCGATCACCATGGACGTGCGCAACACGCAGCCAGTGACCGGTATTGCCGAATCGATGCAGCAGACGCTGGCGCAGGCCGGCGTGAAGATGGAAATCATCCCGGGCGACGGCAAGCAGACGCTGACCAAATACCGCGCCCGCACCCACGACATGTATATTGGCCAGTGGGGGTCTGATTATTTCGACCCGAATTCCAATGCCGATACCTTTACCGGCAATCCCGACAATTCCGATGCCGGCACGGTGAAGACGCTCGCATGGCGCAACACCTGGGAAGCGCCGGAACTCGACAAGCTCGCCAAGGCCGCCCTTCTGGAGCGCGACGCCGGCAAGCGCGCCGCCATCTACCAGGACATCCAGAAGAAATATCTGGCAAACAGCCCCTTCGTCTTCATCTTCCAGCAGACCGAGGTGGCCGGTTACCGCAAGAACGTGAAGGACTTCAAGCTGGGTCCGAGCTTCGACACCAACTTCGTCGGCCCGATCGCCAAGGAATAATCCTGCAGGATTGATCGCTTGAGCACCTTGGGAATAACGCGGGAGGCACGGCCCCGAAAGGGCCGGGCCGGTCCCTTCGCAAAGGCGGCAGGCCGGTTCCTGTTTGCCGCCGTCACCACCTATTTCGGCCTGCTGGCCGTTACCTTCTTCATCGGCCGCGTCGTGCCGATCGATCCCGTGCTCGCCATCCTCGGCGACCGCGCCCCCACCCATGTCGTCGAACGCGTGCGCCAGGAGATGGGCTTCAACCTGCCGCTCTATCAGCAGTTCTTCCTCTATATCAAAGGAGTCCTGTCCGGCGATTTCGGCAATTCGGTGCTGACGACCAATCCCGTCATGGTCGATATTCGCCGGGCATTTCCGGCGACGGTCGAGCTCGCAACGCTCGGGACGCTGATCGGCGCTTTCGTCGGCGTGCCGCTCGGCGTGCTTGCGGCGGTGCGGCGCGGCAGCTTCGCCGACCAGCTGGTGCGCGTTATCGGCCTCATCGGCTATTCGGTGCCGATCTTCTGGCTGGCGCTGATCTCGCTCGTCATCTTCTATGCGCAACTGCGCTGGGTGGCCTTTCCCGGCCGCATCGATATCGTCTTCGAATATACGTTCACGCCGATCACCGGCTTTTATCTCCTGGACAGCGCCTGGCAGGGGCAATGGGACGTCTTCTCAGACGTCTTCCGCCACATCATCCTGCCCGCGTCGCTGCTCGGCTATTTCTCGCTCGCCTATATCAGCCGGATGACGCGCAGCTTCATGCTGAACGAGCTTTCGCAGGAATATATCGTTGCCGCACGCGCCAAGGGACTTTCGGAAACGCGGGTGATCTGGGGTCATGCGCTGCGCAATGCCGCCGTGCCGCTCGTCACCGTCATCGCACTTTCCTATGCCGGCCTGCTCGAAGGATCGGTGCTGACCGAGACCGTCTTTTCCTGGCCGGGCATCGGGCTCTACATTACCAATTCGCTGCAGAACGCCGACATGAACGCCGTGCTCGGCGGCACGATCGTCATCGGCACGGTCTTTATCGGCATCAACCTTCTGTCCGATCTTCTCTACCGGACGCTCGACCCGAGGACGCGCAACCGATGACGGCCCCTGTCAGCCCATCTGACCCGATGAGCCGCCGCGAATGGCTGCTGTCCGACCGGCCTCAATCGCGCCTGCAGGCCCGCCTCGGCCGCGCCTATGTCACCTGGCGGCAGTTTACGGCCAACAGGCTTGCCGTCGTCGGCCTGCTGATCATCGTTGCGCTGCTTTTCATCGCCGCTTTTGCCGATCTCCTCGCCACCCACAATCCGGTGGTCGGCGATCTCCGCAATGCCCGGCTGCTGCCGCCGGGAACGAGCGGCTTCCTGCTCGGCACCGACGACCAGGGCCGGGATATCTATTCGCGGCTGATCTACGGATCGCGGTTGACGCTGTTTGTTGTCGTGCTCGTCGCCGTCATCTCGGCGCCGATCGGGCTGATCGTCGGCACGGTCTCGGGTTATGCCGGCGGCTGGGTGGATGCGACGCTGATGCGCATCACCGATATTTTCCTCGCCTTCCCGAAGCTGGTGCTGGCGCTTGCCTTCGTCGCCGCGCTTGGTCCGGGTATTCAGAACGCGATCATCGCCATCGCCATCACCTCCTGGCCGCCCTATGCCCGCATCGCACGCGCCGAGACGCTGACGGTGCGCCGGTCCGATTATATCTCGGCGGTGAAGCTGATGGGCGCCTCGCCGATCCGCATTATCGTGCGCCATGTCATGCCGCTCTGCATTTCCTCGCTGATCGTGCGGGTGACGCTCGATATGGCCGGCATCATCCTGACGGCGGCCGGTCTCGGTTTCCTCGGCCTGGGCGCACAGCCGCCGCTGCCGGAATGGGGCGCGATGATCGCCTCGGGCCGGCGTTTCATCCTCGATCAATGGTGGGTGGCGGCGATGCCCGGCATTGCCATCCTCATCGTCAGCCTCGGCTTCAATCTCCTGGGCGACGGCCTGCGCGACGCGCTCGATCCGAAGGAGAGCGGCCAATGACGGCACTTCTGACGGTCGAGAAGCTCAAGGTCAGTTACCCCACCCGCACCGGCGTGATCGAGGCGGTGCGCGGCGTCTCCTTCACGCTCGGCAAGGAAAGGCTGGGCATCGTCGGCGAATCCGGTTCCGGCAAGTCGCAGACAGGCCGGGCAATCATGGGACTGACGCCGAAACACGGCATCGTCACGGCCGACAGGCTGGATTTCAACGGCATCGACCTCCTCAAGGCCTCGGCCGGCGAAAGGCGCAGGCTGCGCGGCAAGCGCATCGCCATGATCCTGCAGGATCCGAAATATTCGCTCGATCCGGTGATGACCATCGGCCGGCAGATCTCCGAAACGCTGCGCACGCATGAGAAGATCGGCAAGGCGGAGGCGCGCGAACGTGCGCTCGCCATGCTGGAAGCCGTGCAGATCCGCGATCCCCAGCGCGTCTACGACCTGCATCCGCATGAGGTTTCGGGTGGGATGGGGCAGCGCGCGATGATCGCGATGATGCTGGTTGCCGGGCCCGAACTGCTGATTGCCGACGAGCCGACCTCGGCGCTCGACGTGACGGTGCAGCTCGATGTGCTGAGGATCATGGACAGGCTGGTGTCGGAGCGCGGCATGGGGCTAATCTTCGTCTCCCACGATCTCAGGCTGGTCTCCTCCTTCTGCGACCGCGTCATCGTCATGTATGCCGGCAAGATCGTCGAGGAACTGGCGGCCGCCGATCTGAAACATGCGCAGCATCCTTATACGCAAGGACTGCTGAACTGCATGCCCGAGATCGGGGCCAGCCGCCACCCGCTGCCGGTGCTCGACCGCAGGCCGGAGTGGGCGGCATGAGTGCAACTCTCGAGGTCGACAATCTCAGCGTCGTCTATGACGAATTCCATGCGCTGAAGGACGTCAGCATCACCGTCCAGGGCGGCGAATCCTTCGGTCTCGTCGGCGAATCCGGCTCGGGAAAGTCGACCCTGTTGCGGGCCGTCGCCGGGCTTGCGCCGATCAGCGGCGGCGCGATCAGCATCGACGGCGAGGCTCTGAAGGGTTCGAAACGCAGCAAAGCCTTCTATCGCCGCGTGCAAATGGTCTTCCAGGATCCGTACGGTTCGCTGCATCCGCGCCAGACGATCGACCGGCTGCTGCTCGAACCGCTTGCCATTCACGGCATCGCCGACGGCGAGAGGCGCATCGCCCGGGCGCTCGACGAGGTCGGCCTCGGCAATGGTTTCCGTTTCCGCTACCCGCACCAGCTTTCGGGCGGCCAGCGGCAGCGTGTGGCGATCGCGCGGGCGCTGATCGTCGAACCGTCGATCCTGCTGCTCGATGAGCCGACATCGGCACTCGATGCCTCGGTGCAGGCCGAGGTGCTGAACCTGCTGGAAGAGATCCGGCGTGACCGCAAGCTCACCTTCGTGATGGTGAGCCATGATCTCGGCGTCATCACCCATATGTGTGAAAGGCTCGCTGTCATGCGCAACGGCACTGTCGTCGAACGATTGAGCTCGCAAGACCTGGCAAGCGGCGCCGTGCAGGAGGACTACACGCGAAATTTGATGATCGCGAGCAAGGGTTTCGTCAAAGCTTGAAAGGCAATCTTTTCAAACCTTTGAAAAGAAAAGGCCGGTGGCGCCGTTAAGGATAACGTTTTGCTAAAAGACGACCATTCAACTAGACTATTGACAGCTGCCTTGCTTCTGTCATGATCCTGTTAACGTTTGTTAGCTTTCGTGATCGATGGAGGTTGAAGCATGTTCTTTCTCGGTGGGATGACCATGGGCTACCTCGATCCTCCCGTCAAAGCCGACCGTAGGGAACAGATTTCAACGTCCATTCCCGCGGAGAAGGACCGTCGGCTGATCGACGTCCCCGCCCACGCCCCTCAGAGCGAGGACGCCGTCGAGCGTTCGTGGATCTGGGCATGGCGCACGCTCTGCTAATACAGGCGCTGCGAAAGGTCTGGTTGAATTTTCTCTTCCGTTCGCTCTAGACGGAATTTTATCTCTACCTACCTGATAGAGAATATAAGAAAAGAAACGCGAGCCGCACAACCGGCCGCATGAAAAACAACGGAGGCGACATATGGCAGATCTGGGTATTTCGCATACTCACGTGAACCAGTATGGTTCCGTAGCGAAGAAGCCGCTCACCACACGTCACCGGCTTCAGACGGTGCTCCATGGAGCAATCTTCACGGCGGCATTCCTGTTCGTCGTGGCCATGGTTTGCGGCGTCGTCGGCTAACCGGCGTGTGACAAGCGTCGGCCGGTGCCGGCGCTGCGGCGGTTTCCGCCTCATTGGATGACCTCTACCACCGGGTGATGGTAATCCATCAGAACCGCGGCTCGGCTGGTTCGTCGTCTATTTTCTCTTGGTCATCTGTTTCTTCGTCATAGAGGGCGTCGCGCAATTCGGTCGGCGCGAATGCATCCCTTTGCCGCGCGTCTCTGATGGCGGCAATTTCTATGATGCCGTTCCGCTCCCGGATTGTCAGAACCAAAGGCGGCATGCTGACCTTCCTTGTTCCTTCGAGAAGGCCCCTTTCCGTGCTTCTGGGGAAGGAAGACAACAGCCCTTTCTGTCTCTCAAGTCGGTCGATCAGATTCCTGGCTGCGGCAGGATTGACGTCCGCCAGTTCGGCAATTTTGGTCAGAAACCAGCGTTCGGCACTTTTGGAGAGACGGACAGGCGGCATCATCCAGCCCGACGATGCCGAACGTCTGAAGCGTCAACGATCATTCGAGCTTTTTCAAGCACATCGTCGAGATCGACGCTTTCCTCGCGATCAAGTTCGTCGAGACCCTGGGCGTCTCTCAGAATCTCCGTGCCTTCATTGGCAAGATATTGATCGAGGGCCTTCGACATCACCCAGGTGCGATCCCGGTCAAGAAGCTGGGCGATGCGATCGAATGCTTCCACTGTTCGCGTGGGCAACCTCAGGGAGATCTGTGATTTTTCGTTATCCTTCATGATGCGGCCTCGTAATGCAGCGGGCTACGATGGGATGCAGTGTATCCCGCTTATCTATCCAGGTCAAAATCCTGGCGGCGGCTTTGCGGCCCGACACCTGAACTTTGTTTCCCGGTCCTGCGCGCAAGGGGCAGCGGCGCATGCCTCTTGACTTGAATTATCCCGATGGTGTCCAATTTTCGACATGGCTTTCGCGGAGAGGGTAGCGATGGTCTCGATCATCCGTCGGGCTGTGCCCTGGACGGGGGGCTTAGCCCGTTCGCATCACTTGCCGAAATGTCATTTATCCCGGCTTCATCGTTCTTCGAAGAATCGGGCTCCGTTCATGTCGCAGTCATGATAAGCAGTGCAAAAGGCTGAGCAAAACAGCCATAACTTTGTTTGGATCCAGAACCGAACCCATGTCTATTTCTAATCTTTCTCCGAGCCTTCCGCGCGAATCCGAGACCAAGCAGATCGATCACAACGATTCGATCCGCTCGACCTATCTTGCCATCGAGGACATCAAGGCGATGGGCGATGCGGTCGCCCGCAGCGGCGTCGACAAGCTGCCGGCTTTCGCTCCCTTCGATTTCTTCGCGCGCCATAAGGAAAACGAGAAGGAAATCCTGCGCGTCTACCGGACCACGGCGACCGACGTCGAAGCCGGCGAGACGATCACGCCAGCGGCGGAATGGCTGCTGGACAATCATTATATCGTCGAAGAGGCGATCCAGGAGGTGCGGCGCGACTTCCCCCGCCGCTTCTATCGCGAATTGCCGACCATGGTCGTCGGCGGCGTTGAGGTGCCACGCACCCTCGTGCTTGCCTGGCTCTACGTCGCCCATACCCACAGCACGATCTCGCAGGAAAGCCTGACGGCGCTGGTCGATGGTTTCCAGGCCAGCGAGACGCTGAGGATCGGCGAACTCTGGGCGTTGCCGTCGCTTGTGCGCTATGTGCTCGTCGAAAACCTCCGCCGCATTTCCAGCCGCGTCGAAGCCAGCCGCCGCATGCGCCGCCGCGCCAACGATGCGGCCGATGAACTGGTGCGCCTGACCGATCCGGCCGGGGCGGCCAGCTATCTGAAAACGCTGGAGCCGCTTGCCGAGGACAATACCTTCTCGACGCAGTTCCTCTACCGCCTGCGCGACGGCTCGCAGACGTCGAGCCTGGCGATCACCTGGCTCGATGAGCGGCTGGAAGAACTCGGCCGCAATACCGAAGAGGCGACGACGGCAGAACACAGCCGCCTCTCCTCCGGCAACGTGACGATGGGCAACATCATCCGTAGCCTTCGCGAGATCGACGATGCCGAATGGTCGGTCTGGGTCGAGCAGGTCAGCCATGTCGACAAGCTGCTCTGGGAGCATTCGGACTATGGCATCCTCGATTCCGGCTCGCGCAACAAATACCGCAAACAGATCGAAAAGCTGGCCAAGCGCTCGCCGCTGACGGAAATGGAAATCGCCCAGCTGGCGCTCGACATGACCGATGCCGCCAAGGCCTCCGGCGAGCCGCAGCCGCATGAACCGAATGTCGGCGGTTTCCTGTCCGGCGCGCAGCGGCCGAAGCTCGAGGCGCGGGCGAATTATCGCCCGACGTTCATCCAGCATTTCGTGCGCGCGGTGCGCCAGTTCAACTGGCTGGCAATTGCCGTGCCCGTGATGCTGCTGACGATCATCGCCATGGCGATCGTCGGCCGGTTCATGGCCAATGCCGGCATGGGGCCGATCGAAATCGCCCTGCTGCTGATCATGTTCTCCCTGCCGGCGTCGGAAGGGGCGACGGGTCTCTTCAATACCGTGCTGTCCTTCTTCGTGACGCCGGCGCGCCTCGTCGGCTACGAGTTCAAGGAAGGCATTCCGGAGGATGCGCGCACGCTGCTCGTCGTGCCCTGCCTGATTTCGAACCGCGACAGCGTCGACGACCACGTGCGCAATCTCGAGGTTCATTATCTCGCCAATCCGCGCGGCGAGCTCTATTTCGCGCTGCTCAGCGACTGGCCGGACAGCGACACCGAGGAAACCGCCGCCGATCTCGAAGTGCTCGATTATGCCAGACGCGAGATTGCCAATCTTTCCGCCCGCTATGCCTATGACGGAAAGACGCGTTTCTATCTGCTGCATCGCCGCCGTCTCTACAATCCCGCCGAAGGTGTTTGGATGGGGTGGGAGCGCAAACGCGGCAAGCTGCATGAGCTGAACATGCTGCTGCGCGGCGACCGCGACACGACCTATCTGCCGGGCGCCAATGCCGTGCCCGCCAATGTGCAATATGTCATGACGCTCGATGCCGACACGCGCCTGATGCGCGACGCCGTCACCAAGCTCGTCGGCAAGCTCTATCATCCGATCAATCGTCCGGTCATCAATCCGAAAACCGGCCGTGTCGAAAGTGGCTACGGCGTGCTGCAGCCGCGTGTCACCCCGTCGCTGACAACCGGCAAGGACGCTTCGGTCTTCCAGCGTGTCTTTTCGATCAACCGCGGCCTCGACCCTTACGTCTTCACCGTTTCCGACGTCTATCAGGATCTTGCCGGCGAAGGCACCTTCACCGGCAAGGGCCTCTATCATGTCGATGCCTTCGAAGCCTCGCTGAAGGGCCGGATCGACGAGAATTCCGTGCTCAGCCACGATCTTCTCGAAGGCTCGATGGCGCGCTGCGCGCTCGTCACCGATCTCGAGCTGGTCGAGGATTTCCCGATCCGCTACGAGGTCGAAACCTCGCGACAGCATCGCTGGGCGCGCGGCGACTGGCAGCTGCTGCCCTATATGTTCAATCCGAAATACGGTGTCACGGCGCTTGGCCGCTGGAAGATGTTCGACAATCTGCGCCGCTCGCTGACGCCGATCGCCTGGTTCTTCGCCTCCGTGCTCGGCTGGTATTTCATGGGTCCGCTCGGCGCGCTCATCTGGCAGATCCTGCTGATCTTCTGCCTCTTCGTCGCGCCGACGCTGTCGCTGATCAACGGCATCATTCCGCGCACCAGCGATATCATCGCTCGCGCCCATCTCTATACGGTCTGGTCCGATATCACCGCCGCCAATGCGCAGGTTGCATTGCGGATCGTCTTCATCGCCGATTCCGCGGCCATGATGGCGGATGCGATCGGCCGTTCGCTCTACCGCCTGTTCGTCAGCCGCAAGCTGATGCTGCAGTGGCGGACCGCCGCCAGCGTTCAGGCCGGCGGCCAGGGCACGCTGATCTCCTACTACAAGCAGATGTGGCATGCCCCGGTGCTGGCGCTGCTGGCGCTTGGTTTTGCCGCCCTGCCCGGCGGCAGCGCCTTCGTCGTCGGCATTCCCTTCGCGCTGTTGTGGATCCTCTCGCCTGTCGTCGCCTGGTATGTCAGCCAGTCGGCAGAGACCGAGGACCGGCTCGAGGTCGCTGATTCGGTATCGAGCGAACTGCGCAAGATCGCCCGGCGCACCTGGCGTTATTTCGAGACCTTCACCACCGCCGAGCAAAATTATCTGCCGCCGGACAATATCCAGGAAACGCCGCATGTCATCGTCGCGGCGCGTACCTCTCCGACCAATATCGGCGTCTATCTGCTCTCCGTCGTTTCCGGCCGGCAATTCGGCTGGTTCTCCTTCGAGGAGACGCTCGAGCGGCTGGAACAGACGATCGCGACGATCGACAGAATGGAGAAATTCCGCGGCCATCTGTTCAACTGGTATCACACCGACACGCTGCAGACGCTCGGACCGCGTTATGTCTCGGCCGTCGACAGCGGCAATCTCGCCGGCCATCTGATCGCCATTTCGTCGGCCTGCCGCAACTGGGCCGAGGCGCCGTCCGCCCATATGCAGGGCAATCTCGACGGCGTCGGCGACACGGCCGGCATTCTCGGCGAAGTGCTGGCGGATCTGCCCGACGACCGCAAGACCGTGCGCCCGCTGCGCCGGCGCCTCGAGGAACGCATCGTCGGCTTCCAGAACGCGCTTGCCGCCGTCAAGCGCGAGCATGAATTCGCCTCGATCCGCATCATCAACCTCGCCGTTCTTGCTCGCGACATCGAGAAGCTCGCTGCCAATCTCGACCATGAGGTCAAGTCGAAGCAGAGCGAAGAGGTCACCCAATGGGCGGCATCCTTGGTGAAGGTCTGCGAGGCGCATATATCGGACAGCACCTTCGACCTCTCCAAGGTCGATGCGCTGAGGCCGCGCCTGGTGGCGCTGCGCGACAAGGCCCGCGATCTCGCCTTCTCGATGGATTTCGGCTTCCTGTTCCGGCCGGAACGGCGCCTGCTGTCGATCGGCTACCGTGTCGAAAGCGGTGAACTGGACCAGGCCTGCTACGACCTTCTCGCCTCGGAATGCCGCCTGACCAGCCTCTTCGGCATTGCCAAGGGCGATCTGCCGACGGAACATTGGTACCGCCTCGGCCGCCAGGTCGTGCCGGTGGGTTCACGCGGCGCGCTGGTCTCCTGGTCCGGCTCGATGTTCGAATATCTGATGCCGCCGCTCGTCATGCAGGAACGCGGCGGAGGCATTCTCAACCAGACCAACAATCTGGTCGTCGTCGAGCAGATGAATTACGCCCGCAAGCTCGGCATTCCGTGGGGCATTTCGGAAGCGGCCTTCAACGCCCGCGACCATAACCTCAATTACCAGTACACGAATTTCGGCGTGCCGACGCTCGGCCTGAAGCGCGGCCTCGGCCACAATGCCGTCATCGCACCTTATGCATCGCTGCTGGCCAGCCAGTACGACCCGCCGGGCGCGCTCGAAAATCTGCAGAGGCTGCGCAAGGTCGGTGCGCTCGGCAAGTTCGGCTTCCACGATGCCGTCGACTTCACGCCGACACGCGTGCCGGAAGGCAAGAAATGCGCTGTGGTCTACAATTATTATGCCCACCATCACGGCATGTCGATCGCAGCCGTCGCCAACGTCGCCTTCAACGGCCATCTGCGCGAACTCTTCCACTCCGATCCCGTCATCGAGGCGGCCGAGCTGCTGTTGCAGGAAAAGGCGCCGCGCGACATTCCGGTCATGAGCGGCAAGCACGAATCCGACACGCCGGCCAGCATCCAGGACGATCTGCTGCGGCCGGAGATCAGGAAGATCAGCGATCCGGCTACGCGCGACCGCGAACTCGTATTCCTGTCGAACGGTCATTATTCGCTGATGCTGACGGCGACGGGTGCCGGTTATTCCCGTTGGAACGGCCTTTCCGTTTCCCGCTGGAAAGCCGATCCGACCGAAGACCGCTGGGGCAGCTTCATCTTCCTGCGCGACACCGCCACCAACGAATGGTGGTCGACGACATCGGAACCGAAGGGCGTCGAGGGCGAAAAGATCAAGGTCGAATTCGCCGACGAGAAGGCGCAGTTCACCAAGACGGTCGGCGACCTCACCAGCGAGGTGGAATGCATCATCGCCACCGAGCATGATGCCGAAGCCCGCCGCGTCACCCTGCTCAACATGGGCACCGAAGACCGTTTCATCGAAGTCACCTCCTATCTCGAACCGGTGATCACCTCCGACGATACTGACAATGCGCATCCGGCATTCGCCCGGATGTTCGTCAAGACCGAGATCGGCAAGCGCGGCGACGTCATTCGGGCCGAACGCAACAAGCGCGATCCGAACGAGCCGAACATCAGCATCGCCCATCTGATCGTCGACAATGCCGGCGACACGCGTCATACCGAATTCGAGACCGACCGGCGCAAGTTCATCGGCCGCGGCCGCAGCCTTGCCGATGCGGCGGCCTTCGATCCGGGCGCCACACTTTCCGGCAGCGACGGCTTCATGCTCGATGCCGTCATGTCGCTGCGCCGCACCGTCCGCGTGCCGGCCGGCAAGAAAGTCAGCGTGATTTTCTGGACGATCGCAGCGCCAAGCCGCGACGAAGTCGACAAGGCGGTCAATCGCTATCGTCATCCCGACGCCTTCAACCACGAACTGGTCCAGGCCTGGACGCGCACGCAGGTGCAGATGCGTCACGTCGGGGTCACCTCGCAGCAGGCGGCGGCCTTCCAGCATCTCGGACGCTACCTCGTCTATCCCGACATGCAACTGCGCAAGGACGAGGCGACCGTCGAGGCCGGCCTTCAGTCGCAATCGGCGCTCTGGCCGCTGGCGATCTCGGGCGACTTCCCGATCTTCACGCTGCGCATCAACGACGACATGGATCTCGAAATCGCCCGTGAGGCACTGCTGGCGCAGGAATATCTGCGTTCGCGCGGCGTCACCGCCGATCTCGTCATCATGAACGAACGCGCCTCGTCCTATGCGCAGGACATGCAGCATGCGCTCGACGCCATGTGCGAAAACGTGCGCCGCATGGGCCAGGCCGACGGCTTGCGCCAGCATATCTTTGCGGTTCGCAAGGACCTGATGGAGGAGAGCACCTATCACGCGCTGATCGCGGCTTCCCGCGTCACGCTGCATACGAAGAACGGCAAGGTGGTCGACCAGATCAACCGCGCCGTGGCCCTGTTTGCCCCCTCCAAGGAGGAGCTGCAGGAGATGGAACGGGCCGAGCGCAACAAGGTCCCGGTCAAGCGTGTCGCGCCGGTGCCGCCGCCCGTCGTGCCCGCCGTCCTCATCGAGGAAGAAGGCGATCTCGACTTCTGGAACGGTATCGGCGGCTTCGCCCGCGACGGACGCGAATATGTCGTTCGCCTGCCGGGAGGCCACGCGACGCCGCAGCCCTGGATCAATGTCATCTCCAATGACAGGTTCGGCTTCCACGTGTCGGCCGAGGGTTCCGGCTTCACCTGGAGCGCCAATTCGCGCGATTATCAGCTGACCTCCTGGTCGAACGACGCTGTCATCAACCGTTCCGGCGAAGCCTTCTATCTCACCGATCTCGACAGCGGTGCCGTCATGACACCGTTCGCAGCGCTTTCCCGCCGGCCGGACATCCGTTTCGAAGCCCGCCATGGGCTTGGTTATTCGGTTTTCTCCAGCATTCAGCAGGATATCGCGCTGGAGTTGACGCAGACGGTCGACCGCGAAAGGCCGGTGAAACTGCAGCGCCTGCGTCTGCGCAACACCGGTTCGACGAGCCGCAAGCTGCGTCTTTATGGTTATGTCGAATGGATCCTCGGCAGCAATGCGGGACGCACGGCGCCCTTCATCCTGTCTAGACATGACCAGGAGACGGGGGCGCTGTTTGCCAGCAATCCCTACAGCATCGATTTTTCCAACCGCACCGCCTTCTTCGCGGCGAACGAGACGCTTTCGAGCTATTCGGCAAGCCGGCGCGAATTCATCGGCAAGGCAGGAACGATCCAGGCACCGCAGGCCGTCACCTCCGCCGCCTCGCTTTCCGGCACGACCGACCTCGACGGCGATCCGGCCGCGGTGCTCGCGATCGATATCGAGCTTGGCGCCGGCGAGGAACGAGACTTCACCTTCTTCCTCGGCGATACGCCGACGGAGGAGGAAGCGCGCGGTGTCATCGCCGATATCCGCAAGGCTTCGTTCGACGATGCCGTCGAGGCGAACCGTGCTTTCTGGCGGGATTTCACCGGCCGAGTGCAGATATCGACGCCGGATCGCGGGATGAACAATCTCGTCAACACCTGGCTGCCCTATCAGAGCCTTGGCTGCCGCATCATGGCCCGCACCGCCTTCTATCAGGCAAGTGGCGCCTTCGGCTTCCGCGATCAGCTGCAGGACACGCTGGCCTTCGTGCTGCACGAACCGTCGCTCGCCCGCCGGCAGATCCTGAATGCCGCTTCGCGCCAGTTCCGCGAAGGCGACGTGCAGCATTGGTGGTTGCCCGGAACGGGGGCCGGCGTGCGTACGATGATCTCGGACGACGTCGTCTGGCTCGCTTACGCGCTCCATCAATATTGCAGCGTCACCGGCGATAAGGGCGTGCTCGACGAGGAGATCGCCTTCCTGGAAGGCCCGGCTCTGCTCGAAGGCCAGCACGACTCCTTCTACAAGCCGGAGATTTCCGAGGACAAGGCAAGCGTCTACGAGCACGCGGCGCTGGCGCTCGATCTCGCCATCGCCCGCAAGGGGACAAACGGCCTGCCGCTGTTCCTTGGCGGCGACTGGAACGACGGCATGAACCGCGTTGGCATCGGCGGGCGCGGCACCAGCGTCTGGCTCGGCTGGTTCCTGGCCGGCGCATTGCGCTCCTTTATTCCCTATGCGCAAGAGCGTGGCGACACGGTGCGCGCGGAGCGCTGGTCGACGCATCTCACCGAGCTGAAGAAGGCGCTCGAAACTGCGGCCTGGGATGGCGGTTATTATCGCCGCGGCACGTTCGACGACGGTGCGCTGCTCGGCTCCAGGGAAAGCCCCGAATGCCGGATCGATTCGATTGCACAGTCCTGGAGCGTGCTGTCGGGCGAGGGTGATCCGGCCCGCGCCGTCACGGCGATGGAGGCCGTGCTCGACCAGCTGGTCGATGAAGATGCTCGCATCATCCGGCTGTTCACGCCGCCTTTCGTCAATTCGGCGAGAGATCCCGGCTATATCAAGGCCTATCCGCCGGGCGTGCGCGAAAACGGCGGGCAATATACTCATGCTTCGACGTGGGTGGTGATGGCGCTGGCCGAGCTGAAGCGGGGCGACGATGCCTTCCGCTGCTTCCAGATCCTCAACCCGATCACCCATGCGCTCGACAAGGCTTCGGCGGAAGAATACCGCGTCGAACCCTATGTCGTGGCGGCCGACGTCTACGGCCATGAGCCCTATACGTCGCGCGGCGGCTGGACCTGGTATACCGGCTCTGCCGGCTGGCTCTACCGTGCCGCCGTCGAAGGCATTCTCGGTATCCGCCTGAAGGGGGGCCGGCTTTATGTGCGGCCGTCGCTCCCTTCGGAATGGGACGGATTTGCGGCAGAGGTCGAGCAGGGCGGCGGCAAATACCGCATTTCGGTCTCAAAAGCGTCCAATGCCAGCGGCTACACTCTGTCGATCAACGGCTGCGAAGTCACCGATCCCGAAGAGGGATATCCGCTCGGATAACAGCGTTCTCCACGCTGAAAAACACGGCGATTCGCGACGGCCAAAAGGGAACCCTTTTGGCCGTCGTCGCGTTTGCAAATCGGATGACAAGGAGAGACTCATGGCAAGCACGCCGACCGAAGCCATCGTCGCTGGGCGCAGTTCCCTATCCGCAGCTGCGCCAATGCGTGATACGAGGCTCGACGTCTTGCGCGGCGTGGCGCTGATCATGATTTTCATCAATCATGTTCCCGGACAGATTTTCGAATATGTGACGACGAAGAATTTCGGTTTCTCCGATGCCGCCGAGGCCTTCGTGCTGATCTCGGGCATTGCCGTCGGCCTTGCCTATGGTTCCGGCTTCCGGCCGGGCAACCGGCTCAACATGGCGATCAAGGCGGTCAAGCGCGCCTTCACGCTCTATCTCGCCCATATGATCACCACCTTCATGACGCTGGCGCTGTTCATCTGCGGCGCCTGGCTGTTTCACCGGCCGGGTTTGCTGGTCGAGATCAACATCCTGGCAGTGCTGATGAACCTGAAGGAAGGCATTCCGGCGCTGCTGCTGCTTGGCCACCAGATCGGCTACAACAATATCCTGCCGATGTACGGCGCGCTGATGCTGATGGTGCCGATCATCCTGCTCTTGAATGCGCGCAGCCCGCTGCTGGCGCTCGGCGTCTCCGGCACGGTCTGGCTGCTGGCCGGCATCTACCAGGTGGCGCCGCACAACATGCTGATCGAAAGCTACTGGTTCCTCAATCCGCTTTCCTGGCAGTTCCTGTTTTCGATCGGCATCGTTTCGATGCTGCATATCAAGCGCGGTGGCACGATCCCGCGGCATCCGCTGGTGCTTGCGGCCGCGGCCGCTTATGTCGCGCTGTCTTTCATCTGGGTGACCGGCCATCTCTGGGTCTTCGGCAACTCGCTGGCCGCGCTCGGCCTGCCGCCTGTCATCACCGGTTTCGACAAAACCTTCCTGTCGCTGCCACGGCTGCTGCACGTGCTGGCGCTGACCTATCTCGTCATCAGCATTCCGGTATTCTCGCGCATTCTGCGCCGTCCCGCGCACCATCCGTTGACGATCCTCGGTCGCCATTCGCTGAACATCTTCGTCGCCGGCACAATCCTCGCCATGATCGGGCAGGTGGTGCTCTACATCACCAACAAGGATCCGCTGGTCGGTCCGCTCTTCGTGATATCAGGTATCGCAATACAATTCGCCTATGCCTATTATCTCGAGCGCAAGCGCCGCGAGGGCAAGGTCAAGGCGAAACTGGTCACCGAGCCCGCCGCTATCACGGTTCCCGTCCGCATCGGCGGAGCGGCAAATGCCTATCGTGGAAGCGATCGGAAATAAACAATTGGGTTTTGCCTGCTTAAGAGCCGGTGGCCGAATGGCCGCCGGCTCAATTTTTAGTGCGCCCAGCATGGGCGCACTCTTGTGGGTGTAAGTCCCACCGTAAGCTGGTCATGGCGAGCGAAGAGAAGCGCAACTGCGGAAGGGTGACTGACCGTGGGGAGGAAGCGTGGATCGCAACTGCGGGCCGATGGACAAGAACCGGATATGAGGCGGTGCCGACCAGGGCGAGCGGGCTAATGACCGCAAAGCTCTCGTGACCAAGGGGCGGTGGCGTAAATCCGGCGGTCGTGCAGTGAAGGAGTGCGTTCTTACCTGGGGAGATCTCGCTTTGCGCTTGAAAGGGCGACGGTGCTGAGCCGGAGCGAGAAGTCAGCAGAGGCCGTAGTAGGGAGCGCCTTGGCGCAAACGAAGGGCCGAAGGAGCGGAAGGGGAAGCCGATGGTTATCGGATTTGAATGGTCTCAGATGGTCGCGCCAGCGAAGCTCGCCGATCTGGCAGGTAGGGTGAAGCCCGAAGGGTCACGGCAGCGAGAAATCAAATCCGCCGAACCAGACTAAGCAAAGCCAAGCGTCAGGCCGGGAGAACGACGAGCCCGACGACTTCAACTGCTCCAACCGCCCGGTGCGGACCCGCATGCCGGGTGGTGTGGGAGGGGCGGAGCCAACAGGCTCCCCCCTATCCCGATTGGACGAGAATGTTCACCAGCTTGCCCAGGGGATCCCTGACATAGAAGCGCCTGACGCCCCAAGGCTCGTCAGCCGGGCCGTATTCGATCGGAAAGCCGGCAGCCGACATTGCCTCGAACACGGCATCGAGATCGTCGACCTCGATGGAGAGATCCGGGACCGGGGTTCCGGAACCGCCTTCGCTCGCGATGCTGAGCTGGATGTTCATCGGTCGCGCGGCGCCGTAGGTGGTGATCCAGCCGTGGTCCATCAGCACGTCGAGACCGAGGATCTCCTGATAGAAACGCCGGGCCGGCGTGATGTCGGGGGCTTGGATATTGGCGACGAGGCGCAGGACCGTCATGGGTTTTTCTCCTGTGCTTGGGGACAGCAGGAGGTTAGGGAAGAACGGCAGGGGGATCAATCTGTCTTGATCTCAATGGAGAGGCTGTGCCGTGTGGCTAATGCGTGGTCTTCCGCCGTGGTTCCGGGGAGGAGGCAAAGTCCTAAAGCGTCGTGTATGAACGTCACCAAACAAAAAGGCCGGAAGGATCGCTCCTTCCGGCCTTTGTTTGGAAATCCGAACCGATCAGGCGGCTTCGGTCGCGTGGGCCTTGCGGACCTCTTCGTCCGTCAGGATGCCGCTGGCGCGCAGCAGGGCGGCGAAGCGGCCGTTGCTGTGGCTGAGCTCGTCGAAGCTGCCCTGTTCGACGACGCGGCCGTCATCCAGGAAGAGCACCATATCGGCTTCGCGGACCGTCGACAGGCGGTGGGCGATGATGAAGGTGGTGCGGTTCTCTCGCAGATTGTCAATCGCCGTCTTGACGCGGTTTTCGGTCTCGACGTCGAGCGCCGAGGTCGCCTCGTCGAGCACCAGGATCGGCGCGTCCTTGAGGATGGCGCGGGCAATGGCGATGCGCTGGCGCTCGCCGCCGGAGAGCTTGTTGCCGCGTTCGCCGACATGGGTATCGTAGCGATCCTCACGGGTCTCGATGAAGTCGGCGGCGGCGGCGGCTTCGGCCGCACGGCGCATTTCTTCTTCGCTGGCTCCTTCGCGGCCGAGGCGGATGTTGTCGCTGATCGAGCGGTTCAGCAGGCCGGCATCCTGGAAGACGGTGGCGATGTGGCGACGCAGCGACTTGCGGGTCACCTTGGTGATATCGGTGCCGTCGACGAGGATCTTGCCGTCCTGTGGATCGTAGACGCGCTGCAGCAGGTTGACGAGCGTCGTCTTGCCGGCACCGGTCGGGCCGACGATTGCGACCGTCTGGCCTGCCTTCACCGAGAAGGAGACATTGTGCAGGCCCTGCGAGGAGTTGCCGAAGCCGAAGGAGACGTCGCGGAACTCGATCGCACCCTTGACGTCCTTGATCTCGCCGTTGCCGGCCGGCTCTTCGCGGTCACGCACCGAGTCTTCGAGCGCATAGAATTCCTCGAGCTTGGAGCGGGCCTCGAAAATCTGCGTGGCGAACTGGCGCATCAGGTCGAGGCGGCCGATCAGCAGGTTGGCGAAGCCGATGAAGGCGATGACGTCGCCGACGCGCAGCTGGCCGGCCTGGACGAGCATGGTGCCGATGATCAGGACCACCATCATGGCAATGGTCGAAGCCATGCGGTTCAGCGCACTGGCAATCGCCCACCAGTCGAGCACCGGATACTGGGCTTCGAGCAGACGGTCGGCGAAGGATTTCAGAGCCTTGGTTTCAGCCTCGATGCGGTTGTAGCTGTGCAGTACCGAAACGTTGCTGATCGAGTCGCTGACATGCGAGAAGACGGTGTGATAATGGTTTTCGACCGAAGCTTGGCCGTCTTTGGTGCGGCTCATGACGACGCGGCCGATCAGCCAGTAGGCGATGGCGAGCACCATCAGCACGGCGGAAAGGCGCAGATCCATCGACATTGCGGTCGGGATCAGAAGGGCGAGCGCGATGACCGTCGACAGGTGGTTGCGCATGAATTCCAGCCAGAGGCCGAACAGCGTTTCGCAGGCGCGCAGCAATGTATGCAGCGCGTTGGACGTGCCGCGCTGATGGTGCCAGCCGAGCGGCATGGAAATGATGCGGCCAAAGGCTTCCGTCAGCAGCGTTGCCCGGCGGCCATGGGCCAGCCGGTCGGCCTCGCGGGCGACCAGGACGAAGGCAAAGGTGTTGAAAACCGCGAACGCCGCCCACATGAACAGGATAGGCTTGACCTCACCTTTGCCGGAAATCGCATCGATAATGCGACCGAACAGGATCGGCTCCGCGATGGTAATCGTCGCCAGAACGATGTTTGCGACCACGACCAGGGATACGCGCAGCTTGTAGGCGCTGAGATAGCGCAGAGCTCTTGCATAGACCTTGAATAGCGTCACGTCGAACCTCTTGTGCATCTGCGAAAACGGGATGATGCGATGCTACAAAAGATTACCTGAACCGGCGATTAACGGCCTATTCAGGCTTCAATCCTGCGCCGCCTAACCCGATCGTGCTATCCCAGGGTGCAGCGAGATAATCCTGGCGTTCAGGTTGCTGCTCGGCTATACCCCGCGGCAATTTGCGCTTGCATTTTAATAAATGTTTAGCGCAGCATTAAATTAGAGACTGCATTTTTTGAAGAAGACCGTTTCGCGACCCATTTGAAAGCCGCCGACGGCCTCGATGCGGGCACCAGTCCGGGCAAGGGGCAATTTGTGAATATTAATTCGTTAATTCAATTGCTTATAATTCTGGGAGAAGCGTCAAATCCTCAGGCTGTCGTGACCGAACTTGAGCATGTCATTCACGCTTCCGGCTTCGAATATTACGGTTTGCTGCGCCATTTGCCGCAGAATCCGGCTCAGAAGAATCCAGAACCCTGGGCTGCGGCGCTTGCCGGCCGCTGGCCGGAACAATGGCCGCAAATCTATACTGCGAAAAAATATGTCCTGATCGATCCGATGGTGCGCTATCTCGCCCATGCCCAGCGGCCTTTCGGCTGGCGGGAAAGCCTGGCCGCCTTCCGCAAGGATGGCCAGCAGCGCCGTATGGAGCAGATGATGGTCGATGCTTTCGGTCACGGGCTGGAAGACGGTTATATCTTCCCGATCCACGGGCGGAATGGCATTCTCGGCAGCCTCAGTCTCGCCGGCAAGCCTGTCGATCTGTCGCCGATGGAGATCGCCCTGTTCGAGGCGGTGGCGCGCAAGTCCTTCTGGCGATTGCTTGAATTGAAGGGCGAGGCGCAGGCGCTGGAAACCGTGCTGCCGGCCGAAACGCCGCTGACGCGACGTGAAATGGAAATCCTGCATTACCTCGCCGAAGGCATGACCTCGATAGAAATCAGCAAGATGCTGAAGATCTCAAACCATACCGTCGACTGGTATATGAACGGCTTGCAGAACAAGCTGAAGGCGAAAAACCGGCAGCAGGCGGTGGCGCTCGCCTTCCGTCACGGCCTGATACGCTAGAGCGCGATCGCGAAACTATGAACGGTTCTCACGCTACTTCCTTGATTTAGATAGGGATTCAGATTTAACCCGATCCGGGCCGGCATTATTCTCATCCGGAATGGCGAGAAATTGCATTTCGCAGTCGCAAGAGAAATTGAACTTCCTGTGACAAGAAGTTAAGAATTTCCTTCGCGGGTGCAGCATGCCCGCGTCTGAACGTCTGAGGAGACCGTTTTGCCCATTTCCAAGATACTCGTTGCCAATCGCTCCGAAATTGCCATTCGCGTGTTCCGCGCGGCCAACGAGCTTGGAATAAAAACGGTGGCGATCTGGGCGGAAGAGGACAAGCTGGCGCTGCACCGCTTCAAGGCGGACGAGAGCTATCAGGTCGGCCGCGGCCCGCATCTTGCGCGCGATCTCGGGCCGATCGAAAGCTATCTGTCGATCGACGAAGTGATCCGTGTCGCCAAGCTTTCGGGCGCCGATGCGATCCACCCGGGCTACGGCCTGCTGTCGGAAAGCCCCGAATTCGTCGATGCCTGCAACAAGGCCGGCATCATCTTCATCGGCCCGAAGGGCGATACGATGCGTCAACTCGGCAACAAGGTTGCGGCGCGCAACCTCGCGATCTCGGTCGGCGTGCCTGTGGTGCCGGCCACCGAGCCGCTGCCGGACGATATGGCCGTGGTTGCGAAGATGGCCGAAGACATCGGTTATCCGGTCATGCTGAAGGCTTCCTGGGGCGGCGGCGGCCGCGGCATGCGCGCGATCCGCGATCCGAAGGATCTCGCCCGCGAGGTGACCGAGGCCAAGCGCGAGGCGATGGCCGCCTTCGGCAAGGACGAGGTCTATCTGGAAAAGCTCGTCGAGCGCGCCCGCCACGTCGAAAGCCAGATCCTCGGCGACACGCACGGCAATGTCGTGCATCTCTTCGAGCGTGACTGCTCGATCCAGCGCCGTAACCAGAAGGTCGTCGAGCGCGCGCCTGCACCCTACCTCTCGGAAGCGCAGCGCCAGGAGCTTGCCGCCTATTCGCTGAAGATCGCGGCGGCGACCAATTACATCGGCGCCGGCACCGTCGAATACCTGATGGATGCCGATACCGGCAAATTCTACTTCATCGAGGTCAATCCGCGCATCCAGGTCGAGCACACGGTGACCGAAGTCGTCACCGGCATCGATATCGTCAAGGCGCAGATCCACATCCTCGACGGCTATGCGATCGGCACGCCGGAATCAGGCGTTCCGGCTCAGGCCGACATCCGTCTCAACGGCCATGCGCTGCAGTGCCGCATCACCACGGAAGATCCGGAACACAACTTCATTCCGGATTACGGCCGCATCACCGCCTATCGCTCGGCCTCCGGTTTCGGCATCCGTCTCGATGGCGGCACCTCCTATTCCGGCGCCATCATCACCCGCTATTACGACCCGCTGCTCGTCAAGGTGACGGCCTGGGCGCCGAACCCGTCCGAAGCGATCTCCCGTATGGACCGGGCGCTGCGCGAATTCCGCATTCGCGGCGTCGCCACCAACCTGACCTTCCTCGAAGCGATCATCGGCCACCCGAAATTCCGCGACAACAGCTACACCACACGCTTCATCGATACGACGCCGGAACTGTTCCAGCAGGTCAAGCGCCAGGACCGCGCGACGAAGCTCTTGACCTATCTCGCCGACGTCACCGTCAACGGCCATCCAGAGGCCAAGGACCGGCCGAGGCCGCTGGAGAATGCTGCCGAACCGGTGGTGCCCTACAGCAACGGCAATGGCGTCAAGGACGGCACCAAGCAGTTGCTCGACACGCTCGGCCCGAAGAAGTTCGGCGAATGGATGCGCAACGAGAAGCGCGTGCTCTTGACCGACACGACGATGCGCGACGGCCACCAGTCGCTGCTCGCCACCCGCATGCGCACCTATGACATCGCCCGCATCGCCGGCACCTATGCGCATGCGCTGCCGAACCTGCTGTCGCTCGAATGCTGGGGCGGCGCCACCTTCGACGTCTCGATGCGCTTCCTGACGGAAGATCCGTGGGAGCGGCTGGCGCTGATCCGCGAGGGCGCGCCGAACCTGCTGCTGCAGATGCTGCTGCGCGGCGCCAACGGCGTCGGCTACACCAACTATCCCGACAATGTCGTCAAATATTTCGTCCGCCAGGCGGCCAAGGGCGGCATCGATCTCTTCCGTGTCTTCGACTGCCTGAACTGGGTCGAGAACATGCGGGTGTCGATGGATGCGATTGCCGAGGAGAACAAGCTCTGCGAGGCGGCGATCTGCTATACCGGCGATATCCTCAACTCGGCCCGCCCGAAATACGATCTCAAATATTACACCGACCTTGCCGTCGAGCTCGAAAAGGCCGGCGCGCATATCATCGCGCTCAAGGATATGGCGGGTCTGCTGAAGCCTGCGGCAGCGAAGGTGCTGTTCAAGGCGCTGCGCGAGGCGACCGGCCTGCCGATCCATTTCCACACCCATGATACGTCGGGGATTGCGGCAGCGACCGTTCTTGCCGCCGTCGATGCCGGCGTCGATGCCGTCGATGCGGCGATGGATGCTCTATCCGGCAATACCTCGCAGCCCTGTCTCGGTTCGATCGTCGAGGCGCTGCGCGGTTCCGAGCGCGATCCGGGCCTCGATCCGGAATGGATCCGCCGCGTCTCCTTCTATTGGGAAGCGGTGCGCAACCAGTATGCCGCCTTCGAAAGCGACCTCAAGGGTCCGGCATCCGAAGTCTATCTTCACGAAATGCCGGGCGGCCAGTTCACCAACCTCAAGGAACAGGCCCGTTCGCTGGGTCTGGAGACCCGCTGGCATCGGGTGGCGCAGGCCTATGCCGACGCTAACCAGATGTTCGGCGATATCGTCAAGGTGACGCCGTCCTCCAAGGTGGTCGGCGACATGGCGCTGATGATGGTCAGCCAGGATCTCACGGTTGCCGATGTCGTCAGCCCGGACCGCGAAGTCTCCTTCCCGGAATCGGTGGTGTCGATGCTGAAGGGCGATCTCGGCCAGCCGCCGTCGGGATGGCCGGAAGCGCTGCAGAAGAAGGCGCTGAAGGGTGACAAGCCCTATACGGTGCGTCCGGGCTCGCTGCTGAAGGAGGCCGATCTCGATGCCGAGCGCAAGGTGATCGAGACCAAGCTGGAGCGCGAGGTCAGCGACTTCGAATTCGCCTCCTACCTGATGTATCCGAAGGTGTTCACCGACTTCGCGCTGGCCTCCGACACCTATGGTCCGGTCTCGGTGCTGCCGACGCCCGCCTATTTCTACGGGCTTGCCGACGGCGAGGAGCTGTTTGCCGATATCGAACGCGGCAAGACGCTCGTCATCGTCAACCAGGCGATGAGCGCCACCGACAGCCAGGGCATGGTGACCATCTTCTTCGAACTCAACGGCCAGCCGCGCCGCATCAAGGTGCCGGACCGGGCGCATGGGGCAACGGGGGCTGCGGTCCGCCGCAAGGCCGAACCCGGCAATGCCGTCCATGTCGGTGCCCCGATGCCGGGCGTCATCAGCCGTGTCTTCGTCTCTTCAGGCCAGGCCGTCAGCGCCGGCGACGTGCTGGTCTCCATCGAGGCGATGAAGATGGAAACGGCGTTGCATGCGGAAAAGGACGGCACGATTTCCGAGGTGCTGGTGCGTGCCGGCGACCAGATCGACGCCAAGGACCTGCTCGTCGTCTATGGCGGCTAAACAGCTCGGCTGCCGGAGCGATCGAAGCCTCGTTCCGGCAGCCCACCCACTTTGCCGTGATCACTCGATTGTGTGCGACCGGTCGATGGGAATGGGGGACTTTCACGCGTTTCGCAGTGTTTCCGGCTTGCCGGGCATGACGCTTCTTTCCTAAAACAAAATCCGGCGTCTAACTCCAAAGGATTATACGCTGGTCAAGGAGCGTCCATGGTGTGCCCTGTCGGACGCGGCGCTCCAGCGACCCCGCCGTTCAACAGGAAAGAACCCCATGAGCAAGCTGAAGATTGCCGTCATTGTCGGCAGCACGCGTATTGGCCGTTTCGCCGAACATCCGGCCAAGTGGATCGCCGAACTGGTCGGCCAACGCTCCGATCTCGAAGTCGAGATTCTCGATCTTCTCGACTATCCCATGCATTTCTTCGGCGAAGAGCGCGCCACGACGGCGGAAAGCGAATCCGCCGAGCGCTGGAAGAAGAAGCTGCGCGAATTCGACGGTTTCATATTCACTGTCGCCGAATACAACCATGCGCCGACGGCGGTTTTGAAGAACGCGATCGATCTCGGCGAATTCATCCAGAAGCCGGTCGGTTTCGTCGGTTATGGCGGCGTCGGCGGCGCACGTGCGGTCGAGCAGCTTCGTCTGATCTTCGTGGAAATGAGCGCCGCTTCCGTCAAGACCGGCGTTCACATCGCCTTTAGCGAATATCTTGCCGTTCTCAAGGAAGGCAAGAGCCTTGGCGATTACGCGCATCTCAACGAGGCTGCCAAGAACCTGCTCGACCAGATCACCTGGTGGGGCAATGCGCTGAAGGCTGCGCGCTCCGTCGTCACCTCGGCCTGAGGCAGGTCGCTTAGAGCATGTCGCGCAAAGTGTGCCGCGGTTTTGCGACAACGACATGCGTAAAAACAAAGACCTAAAGCACGTCACATGAATCAAATTTGACGCGACGTGCTTTAGACAAAGCGTCTCACGTGAATCATGATTCACGTGAGACAAGTTCAGATATCGTAGGTATGGGCGGCGTTGATCGTCGAGATGAAGCGCTTGGTGCGTTCGCGCTCCGGCGCGGTGAAGATTGCCCTGGCGCTGCCCGTTTCCACTACGTTTCCGGCTTCCAGGAAGACGACGTCATTGGCGATCTTCGAGGCAAGCCTGAGATCGTGGGTCGCCATCACCATCGTCGTGCCTTCACGGGCAAGCTGGCCCAGAACATCGACGACTTCTGCCGAAAGCTCCGGATCGAGGGCCGAGGTCGGTTCGTCGCAAAGAAGCACGCGCGGCGACGGCGCCAAGGCGCGAGCAATCGCCACACGCTGCTGCTGGCCGCCTGAGAGCGTCGATGGCCAGGCATCGGTCTTGTGTGCCATGCCGACCTTGGTCAGCAGCTCCATCGCGCGTTCGCGGGCCTTTTCCTTCGGCCACTTCAAGACTGTCACCAGGCCCTCCATGACATTTTCGATCGCGGTCTGATGCGGGAAAAGCTGGAAGTTCTGGAAGACCATGCCGGTCTGGCGGCGGATCTTCTGGATCGCCTGCCAGCTCGTTCGTTTGCCCGGTGCAAAGCTCAGCCTTTCCTCCCCGAGGCGGATGGAACCCGATGTGGGGATTTCGAGCAGGTTGATGCAGCGCAGCAGCGTGCTCTTGCCGCCGCCGGACGGCCCGACCAGCGCGGTGACGCTGCCTTCGGGAATGCGAATGCTGATATCCTTCAGGATGACGGCGTCGCCGAAGCGCTTTTCGATGTTGGAAAGCTCGATCATGCATTGGCCTCCAGCATGCCGCCGTAACGCGCGAAGCGGCGCTCGAGCCGCACCTGCAGCTGCGAGAGAACGGAGCTGAGCACGAGATAGAGCAACGCCGCCTCGATATAAAGGATCAGCGGCTCATAGGTGGTGGCGACGATGCGCTGCGCTGCCTGGAAGAGTTCCGGCACGGTGATGGCGGCGGCAAGCGAGGTATCCTTGACCAGCGAAATGAAGGTGTTCGACAGCGGCGGCACGGCGACACGGGCCGCCTGCGGCAGGATGGTGCGGCTCATCGCCTGACGCCAGCTCATGCCGATCGAATAGGCCGCCTCCCATTGGCCCTTCGGCACGGAGGAGATGACGGCGCGGATGATTTCGGAACTATAGGCGCCGATATTCAGCGTAAAACCGATAAGGGCGGCGGGAAAGGCATCGAGCAGGATGCCGATGCTCGGCAGGCCGTAGAAGATCACGAAGAGCTGGACGAGCAGCGGCGTGCCGCGGATCACCCAGACATAGAAGCGGGCGACGGCTGCAACAGGCGCGGGGCCGAAAAGGCGGGCGATCGCGGTGATCAGGCCGAGGATCAGGCCGAAGGCGAAGGACAGCAGCGTGAGGGGGATAGTGAAGATCAGCCCCGCCCAGAGAAGCGAGGGAAGCGATTCCGCCATCAGTTGGAGCCAGTGCGGCAAGGACATTCCCTCTCATGGATTGGTGTGTCTGAGGTGTACCCCTCCCCAACCCCTCCCCACAAGGGGGAGAGGCTTGGAGGATGCACCGTCCGACCCCAAAATGGCGTCTGTCCCGCAGCTTCGCGCCTTCGATCGTGAAGCGGGGCGGCAGAAAGCCCCTCCCCCTTGTGGGGAGGGGTTGGGGAGGGGACTTTTTTGAATGAAGCTTACTTCGAGACGTCCTGGCCGAAATATTTATCGGCGATCTTCTTGTAGGTGCCGTCGGCCTTGATGTCGGCAAGCGCCTTGTTGATCGCTTCCAGCAGCTCCGGTTCGTTCTTGCGGATGATGACGCCGGAGTAATCGGCATTTTCTTCCTGGGCGGCGATCTTTACCGGCGCGTCCGGCTTGTGCTTCTTGAAATCGAGGAAGGACAGGCTATCGTTGATCGTGGCGTCGGCGCGCTTGGTCAGCACCAGCTGGATCGACTGATCGAAGCCATCGGTGCCGACGAGTTCGGCGCCGGCTTCGGTTGCGAGCTTGCCGAAGTTGCTGGTCAGCGACTGGGCGGACTTTTTGCCCTTCAGGTCGGCGAAGGTCTTGATGCTGTCGTCGCCGTCGCGGACGATCAGCACGGCCTTGGAAGCGATATAAGGCTCGGAGAAATCGTATTTCTGCTTGCGGGCTTCGGTGATGCCGACCTGGTTGATGACGGTGTCGTAGCGTTTGGCGTCGAGGCCGGCGATCAGGCCGTCCCACTTGCCTTCGACGAACTCGGCCTTGACGCCGAGCTTGGCGGCGATGGCCTCGCCGATCTCGACGTCGAAGCCGACGAGCTTGCCGCTTTCGTCATGATAGGTGAAGGGCGCATAGGTGCCTTCGGTGCCGATCTTGAAGACGCCGGCCGATTTGATGGCGGCGAGGTTTTCGCCGGCATGGGCGGGCAGGAGGGCCGCAGCCTGAATGAGAGCAGCGGCGGCGACGGTTTTCAGCCAGTTCATTGTTTATCCATCCTTGGGAGGTTGTTATCGGATGAGGGATAGTTCGCAGAAAACTAGGGCGCCGGAAGCGTAAAAAACTGCGAATAAAAGCAGCAACTGCAAATATTTTTCTCAAGCGGCCGGTTGGGCCGGGAATCCCTTGGAAAATACGCATCAAACCGCGACGCGGCGGCGCAGCCTTTCGCTGATGATGATGATCAATCCGGCCCCGAGGATCATGCATGCGCCGGCAATGACATTCTGCGTGGGGAGATCGGCCCAGATCAGGTAGCCGAGGAGGAAGGCCCAGACGAGAGAGGTATATTCGAATGGCGCAAGCACGGAGACGGGCGCCCGGCGCATGCCTTCGAAGAGGGCGACCTGCGCCAAGCCGGCGACGACGCCGGTGGCGACGAGAAGCGCCAGCTGCGTCATGTCGGGCGTCCGCCAGGTGTAGAGAACCGCAACACCGGTCATGAGCAGGAAGAAGACATTGGAGACGGTTAGCTGGACGATGGTCTTCTCATGCAGCGAGGTCTTGCGCAGCAGGACCATGGCGGCGGCCCAGAGAACGGCTGCCTGCAGCGCCAGGTAGACCGGCCAGGAGATGGTGAGGCCGATGGGGTTGCAGGCAATGAGCACGCCGACGAAGCCGGCACCGACGGCAAGCCAGCGCGCCGGTGTGACCTCTTCCTTCAGGATGAGCCATGCAAGCACGGTGCCGACGACGGGTGCGGCGTAATAAAGCGTGGTCACTTCGGCCAGCTGCAGGCGGCTTGCGGCGGAATAATAGGAAAGCCAGGCAGAGAGAAGAAGGATGCTGCGGAGGATCATCGGCTTGATGATCGGGGATGTCATCGTTTGGTGGATGAGCTTACCGCGGCCATAGGCGAGACAACCGAGCAGGATGGTGAGGCTGCGAAAAAACAGGATCTGCCAGACCGGAATGGTTGAAGTCAGGATCTTGATGATCACGTCATGGAAGGTGAACGCCATATAGGCGACGCTCGTGAGCAGAATGCCCAGGCTGACGGAGTTTTTCACGGGGAATGCACCAGATGGCGGTATGGCGGCGGGGACCTGAGAATATCAGATCGATATTCTCCGGCCCTGAACCGGTCAAGAGGCGATATGTCGCTCCGGTGGCGCTTTGTTTCCTAATGTCAGAAAACGTGTGATCGCGCATATTGCCTGCACGTTCATCAGTGTTTATGCACGTTTTACGTATTTGCGATATTCACCCGGTAGAAACATGCAGGATTTTTTGTTGCGAGAGCGTCAGGGCGTAATTTCGGACAGGCTGCGGCTCAATGGCCGCGTGCTGGCGGCGGAACTTGCGCTCGAATTCGGCGTCTCCGAGGATACGGTGCGGCGCGATCTGCGCGAAATGGCGGCGGCGGGCCTTTGCGAGCGAGTTTACGGCGGCGCATTGCCGGTTTCGCCGGCGCACGGAAGCCTGACGCAGCGCGTCGGTTTTGCCGCCGATCGGAAGCAGGCGCTGGCGCGCGCTGCGGCCGAGCAGATCGCTGCCGGTTCGTGCGTGTTTTTCGATGCCGGCAGCACCAATCTGGCAATTGCCAATGCCTTGCCGGCCGAACTCGAATTGACAGCCGCGACGAATGCGCCGGTGATTGCCGCAGCGCTCATCGACAAGCCTGCCGTCAACGTCATCCTGATCGGCGGCATGGTGGACCGGCAGACGGGCGGGGCGCTCGGCGCCAAGGCCTTGCGGGATATGGAGCAGATTTCACCCGATCTCTGCATTCTCGGCGCTTGCGGCGTCGATCTCGAAGCCGGCATCACCGCGTTCGGCTTCGAAGATGCCGAATTCAAGCGGTTTGCCGCATCGAGGAGCAGAAAAGTGCTGGCGGCGGTCACCTCGGAGAAGTTCGGCACGGCTGCGCCGCACAGCATCCTGCCGGTTGCGCATTGCGAATGCCTTGTTGTCGAGCACGATGCCGATCCGGCCGTTCTTGCGGGTTACCGCGAGCGTGGATGCAGGACCGTCATCGCTGAAAAAACGAACTGAGCCGCCGTTAGAGAGTTTGAGAAAAACGGGCGCTCCCAAGCCCGGTAGTGAGGAAAGACCGAAAATGGACAGTCATGTGAGTGCGCCACGGGGAGCCCGAAGCGGCTTCATCACCAGAAGCAGGGCGGCGGTTTCCCTGCTTTTTCTCATGAACGGTTTCGTCGTCGGCTGCTGGGCGCCGAAAATCCCGGATTTTGCCGAGCGACTTGATCTCTCCAAGTTCGAGCTCGGGCTGATGATCCTTGTCTTCGGCCTCGGCTCGCTTGTCATGATGCCGATCGCCGGCGCGCAGATCGCCAGACACGGCTCGCGTGTCGTCGTTCGGGCGACGGCGGTTGGCGTGCTGCCGCTGCTGATGGCATTGACGCTCGCGCCGAATGTGATCACCGGGGCCATCTCGCTCTTCCTGTTCGGCGGCTTCATCGGCGCGATGGATGTGGCGATGAATGCCAATGCGGTGTCGGTCGAGAAATCCATGCGCCGCGCCATCATGTCGTCCTGCCACGCTTTCTGGAGCCTTGGCGGGCTGATCGGTTCCGGCCTCGGCGGCATCGTGATTTCCAAGCTCGGCATTCTCGGCCATGCGCAGCTGGCGACGGTGCTGGCGGCGATCTTCCTCGCTCTGGCATGGCCGATGATCCTGGCGGATCCGCCGCATCCCGATACCAAAAAGGAAAAAACCAAGCTGCCGATGGTGCCGCTGCCCTGGCTGCTCGGATTGATGGCCTTGTTCTCCATGGTGCCGGAAGGTGCCGTCCTGGACTGGGGCGCGCTCTATCTGCGGCAGGAAATGGACGCCTCCGTGGCGCTCTCCGGTCTTGGATTCGCAGCCTTTTCGGCGACCATGGCGATCATGCGCTTTGCCGGCGACCTGGTGCGCGATCGTCTCGGCGGCGTCAAGACGCTGAGGATCTGCACGCTGTTTGCGATTGTCGGCATGCTGCTTGCAGGCATGGCGCCCAATGCCGAGCTTGCCATTCTGGGCTTTGCCTTTTGCGGTATCGGCATTTCCAACATGGTGCCGATCGCCTTCTCGGCGGCGGGCAATATCCCCGGTCTCAAGCCCGGCATCGGCATTTCCGTGGTTACGACCATGGGGTATTCCGGCATGCTGGTTGCGCCGTCGCTGATCGGCTTCGTCGCCGAGCATATCGGTTTTGCCGTCGTTTTCATGGCGCTGCCGGTGCTGTTGCTGGTCGTCCTGGCGTTCTCCAAGCTGGCTCATTATGCCGATGGGGTCTCCGGGGGTGGCCATTGAGCCGCCTCCAGACAAAAGTGATATCGGGGGCGGTTGACAAGAAAGCGGTCATGATCCACCTGAAAGGCACTGTTTCTAAAGCGCGCCGCAATCTTTCAGATTCGCTCCTCGCGCTTTAGGTCTTTGTTTTACGCATGTCGTTGTCGCAAAACCGCTGCGCACTTTTGCGCGACATGCTTTAGGGGTGCAAGAACTCTTCATGTCTTCAGCCGCCGATTTTGATCCGAAACCGCGCCGCGCTTCCGTTGCCGTCGATGTCGGCGGCGTTATCGTCGGCGGCGGGGCGCCGGTCGTCGTGCAATCCATGACGAATACCGATACGGCCGATATCGATTCGACCGTCGCCCAGGTCGCGGCCCTCCACCGGGCGGGCTCGGAGCTGGTGCGCATCACCGTCGACCGCGACGAGAGTGCGGCTGCCGTGCCGAAGATCCGTGAGCGGTTGCTGCGGCTCGGTATGGACGTGCCGCTGATCGGCGACTTTCATTATATCGGCCACAAGCTGCTTGCCGATCATCCGGATTGTGCGGCAGCGCTGGCGAAATACCGCATCAATCCCGGCAATGTCGGCTTCAAGGACAAGAAGGACAAGCAGTTCGCCGAGATCATCGAGATGGCGATCCGCTACGACAAGCCGGTGCGCATCGGCGTCAACTGGGGCTCGCTCGATCAGGATCTCTTGACGGCGCTTATGGATCAGAACGCCGCAGCCGGATCGCCGCTTTCGGCCCGGCAGGTAACGCGTGAAGCGATCGTGCAGTCGGCGCTGCTTTCGGCAGCCCTTGCTGAAGAGATCGGCCTGCCGCGCAACCGCATCATCCTGTCGGCCAAGGTCAGCCAGGTCCAGGACCTGATCGCCGTCAATTCGATGCTCGCCGAACGCTCCAATCATGCTTTGCATCTCGGCCTGACCGAGGCCGGCATGGGCACCAAGGGCATCGTCGCCTCGTCGGCGGCGATGGGCTTCGTGCTGCAGCAGGGCATCGGCGATACGATCCGCGTGTCGCTGACGCCCGAGCCGAACGGCGACCGCACGCGCGAAGTCCAGGTGGCGCAGGAAATCCTGCAGGTCATGGGCTTCCGCCAGTTCATACCCGTCGTTGCCGCCTGTCCCGGCTGCGGGCGCACGACCTCGACAGTCTTCCAGGAACTGGCCCAGAACATCCAGAACGACATCCGCAAGAACATGCCGATCTGGCGCGAGAAATATCCGGGCGTCGAAGCGCTGAACGTCGCCGTCATGGGCTGCATCGTCAACGGGCCGGGGGAAAGCAAACACGCCGATATCGGCATTTCGCTCCCGGGCACCGGCGAGACGCCGGCCGCCCCCGTCTTTATCGACGGCAAGAAGGCGCTGACGCTGCGCGGCCCCAATATCGCCGCCGATTTCGAGGCGCTCGTCGTCGACTATATCGAGAAGCGCTTCGGCCAGCGGACGGCGGCGGAATGAAGGCCCGGAAATTCGCATGAGCCGATACTGGTCTGATATCATCGGCAAGCTTCGGCCCTATGTCGCGGGGGAGCAGCCCCGTATTCCCGGCCTGGTCAAGCTCAACACCAACGAGAATCCCTATGGGCCGTCTCCAAAGGCGCTCGAGGCGATCGCGCAGGCCGCGGACGATCGTCTTCGGCTCTATCCCGATCCGGCGGCCACGGAATTGCGCGAGACGATCGCTGCCCGTCACGGTCTGACGGCGGAGGAAGTGTTTGTCGGCAATGGCTCCGACGAGGTCCTTGCCCATGCGTTTCAGGCGCTGTTGAAGCACGAGCTGCCGCTTCTCTATCCCGACGTCAGCTACAGCTTCTATCCGACCTATAGCCTGCTATACGATATCGAAGCGATCGAAGTGCCTGTCGACGACAGGTTCCAGATCCGGCTGGCGGATTACGACAGGCCGTGCGGCGCGATCATCATTCCCAATCCGAATGCGCCGACCGGCATCGGCCTGCCGCTTGCCGACATTGAGGCGCTTGTCGCCACCCATCCGGACGCCGTCGTTGTGATCGACGAAGCCTATGTCGATTTCGGCGGTGAAAGCGCCATCCCGCTCATTTCCCGATATCCCAATCTGCTGGTTATTCAGACCCTGTCGAAATCCCGCTCCTTTGCGGGCCTGCGCGTCGGTTTCGCGCTGGGGCAGCGGGAGCTGATCGAGGCGCTGGAGCGGGTCAAGGACAGCTTCAATTCCTATCCGCTCGATCGTCTGGCGCAGGTCGCCGCGACGGCGGCGATCAAGGACGAAGCATGGTTCGAGACCTGCCGGCGAAAGCTTATCGCCAGCCGGGAGGATCTCGTCCGGGAACTCGAAGCGCTGGCTTTCCAGGTGCTGCCGTCTCAGGCGAATTTCGTTTTCGCACAGCACGACAGCCGGTCGGGCGCTGCGCTGCAGGCGGCCCTGCGGGAGCGTGGCGTTCTCATCCGGCATTTCGCCAAGCCGCGTATTTCGGATTTCCTGCGCATCAGCATCGGCACGGACGAGGAATGTGCCCGTCTCGTTTCCGCTCTCAAGGCGATCCTGGCAGTCTGACTGCCTCTCAGCTCTTTCGGTCGGCGATGAAACGCGCTGCGGCGGTGAGGATCGAGGCGCGGGCGCCGTAGGGGGCAAGCAGTGCCTCGGCGTCGTGGACATGCCGGCGAAGCTCGGTCTCGGCCCATTCCATGCCGTGCAGGGCGACAAGCGTTCCCTTGCCGCGGGCCGCATCCTTGCCGGTCGCCTTGCCCATGGTTGCGGTGTCCGACGTCAGGTCGAGGATGTCGTCGGCGAGCTGGAAGGCAAGGCCGATCTTCTCGCCGAAGGCGCGCAGGCGCTGGCGATCGTCCGGTGAGCCCGCCGCGATGATGGCACCGGCCTCGCAGGCAAAGCGGATCAGCGCACCGGTTTTCATCGCCTGCAGGCGGATGATGCCGTCCTCGTCGGGGGCCTGTCTTTCCGCTGCAAGATCGAGCGCCTGGCCGCCCGCCATGCCGCCGAGACCGGCAGCGCGGGCAAGAGCCAGCACCAGCGCTGCCTTGCTCGTATCGGGAAGGGCCGTTTCCGGCGCGGCGACAATGTCGAAGGCATAGGTCAGCAGGCTGTCGCCTGCGAGGATCGCGGTGGCTTCGTCGAACTTGATGTGGACCGTCGGTTTGCCGCGGCGCAGATCATCATCGTCCATGGCCGGCAGATCGTCATGCACCAGCGAATAGCAGTGGACGCATTCCAGCGCTGCGCCGACCCGAAGGGCCGCCCCGGCGTCGCCGCCGAGAAGGGCTGCACTTTCGACGACCAGGAACGGGCGCAGCCGCTTGCCGCCGTTCAGCACGGCATAGTGCATGGCGCTGCGCAGGGTTTCGGGTCTGGCGATTTCATCGGAAAGGGTCGCTGGTGACAGCAATATGTCGAGCAGCGCCTCAATTTCGTGGGCGTTGTGCTTCAGCCTCGTCTCGAAAGTGTCCCGGTTCGCGTCCATGGGGCGCTGTTTGACATGAGCGCACAGCCGCTTGCAACGGAATTGTCGATGGCGGGGGCAAGATTCCCTCTGTGCTCTGGCATAAGCGGCGCACAGGGGTTATGAGAACGATAGGAGCGAAATCGGGCTGGGGACATTGGATATAGCGCCAGAGATAGAGGACAGCGTCGAGGCGCCGGCCGAGCGGCGATGGTTCGGAGACCGGCGTGTGTTGAAACGCATTGTCCTTGCGGTGCTGGCCCTGCTGATCCTTCCCTATGCGCTGATCTTCTTCTACCTGCTGCCCTTCATTCATCCGGTCTCGACGCTGATGCTGCGCGATCTCGTGCTGTTGCGCGGCTATGACCGTCGATGGGTGTCGCTAGATGAGATCTCTCCGGTTCTGGTGCAATCGGTGATGATGTCCGAGGATGGGCAATATTGCTTCCATGGCGGCGTCGACTGGGCCGAGATGCGCATGCTGGTCGAGGATACGCTGAAGGGCCAGGCGACGCGCGGCGGCAGCACCATCCCGATGCAGACGGCCAAGAACCTGTTTCTCTGGAACAGCCGCTCCTTCGTGCGCAAGGCGATGGAGCTTCCGCTGGCCGTCTCCACGGATTTCGTCCTGTCGAAACGGCGGCTGATGGAAATCTATCTCAACATCGCCGAATGGGGTCCCGGCATTTACGGCATCGAGGCGGCGGCCCAGCACCATTTCAAGGTGCCGGCCTCGAAGCTGACGCGGCGCCAGGCATCGCTGCTTGCGGTTTCGCTGCCGAACCCGATCGATCGCAATGCCGGCAAGCCCGGACGAGGTCTTCGCCGGCTTGCGGGCGTGATCGAGCGGCGGGCGCAGGGTTCTGGCGACTACATCAAGTGCATCTATGACTGAGATCGGAACTTGTTATTGGAGATGGTGAGCGTCATCTGACATTCTTGGTTCTGCCATATGGGCTGACGCAGTCCCATCAGAACTCCTGAGTCGCCCATGACCGTCACGACGTATTCTCCCGAGCTTCTTGTTTATTCGAAGACACACAATCCGCACCCGCCCGCTCATCTCGGCAGCCGCTACCGCAAGGTCGGAGGTTTCCTGCCGGAGGCCGGCAACACCATCGTCTGCCATGTTGAGAAAGGCTCGCAGACCCAGGCGATGCTGATCGAGGCGCGCGAAACATATCTGGCGATGCCGGAGGCGCAGCAATTCCTGTTCACGCCGATCTCGAGTCTGCACATGACGCTTTTCGAAGGCATCATCGAGACCCGGCGCCGGGAGAACGCCTGGCCGGGCGATCTTCCGCTCGAGACGCCGATCGACGACATGACCGCGCTGATGGCGGCGCGACTCGAAGGCTTCTCGATGGCCGATCCCTTCGATGTCGCCGTCGTCGAAGCTCGCCCGTCGGGCCTGCTCGTCGACGGGGCGACGGAAAGGGACCGCAGGATCATGCGTGCCTGGCGCAATGCCTTTGCCGATCTTCTCGGCTATCGCCAGCCGAACCACGAGGACTACAAGTTTCACATGACCTTCGCCTATCCGATAGAACGGCTGGAGGACGAAGCCTTGCCTCGCTGGCAGGCTATGCTCACCGACGTGGCCGAAGATATCCGCCGCAAGGCCCCCGTTTTCGAGTTGACGCCGCCGGCCTTCTGCGTGTTCGAGGACATGAACCATTTCCACGAATTGCTGATCTTCGATTTCAACACCTGAACGGGAGAAGCCCATGGACAGGCCGACGCTTTACATCGCCAACAAGAATTATTCCTCCTGGTCGTTCCGACCCTGGATGGCGCTGACGGGCGGCGGCATCGATTTCGAGGAGGTCCTGATCCCCTTCGACTATCCCGCCGGCAATCCCGACATCAAGGCCATTTCGCCGAGCGGCAACGTGCCGGTCCTGCAGCACGGCGCTTTGAAGATCTGGGAATCGCTGGCGATCATCGAATATGCCGCCGAGCTTTATCCGGAGGCAGGTCTTTGGCCGGGCGATCGTGCCGCACGCGCGGTCGCCCGTTCGGTGTCGATGGAAATGCTCTCGGGCTTCCGGGCTCTGCGCGGCGCCTGCCCGATGAATATCCGCCGGCCAAAGGCCAGGATCGTCTTGCCGGATGGTGTCGATGCCGATGTCAATCGTATCGAGACGATCTGGCGAGGCCTGCTGCAGCAATCCGGCGGACCGTTTCTCTTTGGCGCGTTCAGCGGTGCGGATGCGATGTTTGCGCCCGTCGTCAACCGGTTCGATATTTATGACCTCGTCAGCCGGGACGATACGCTCGCCTATATGAAGACCATGAAGGCGCATCCGGCCTGGCGGAAATGGGAAGAGGCGGCCCGCGCCGAGCGTTGGATCGTGGCGGAAGACGAAGTCTGAACCGGGAATCATCGCTTCCGCAAAAAATATGGATGGGGACTGGTCAAGGCCGCCCCTTGCATGTATAAGCGCGCAAAATTTCCGAAATCGCGACATGTCCGTTTCGGCCGCCAGTCTGGCCGTGGGAATGTTTTGCCCGCAAGTGGAGTAAGAGAAATGGCTGTACCGAAGAGAAAAACAAGCCCGTCCAAGCGCGGTATGCGCCGTTCGGCAGACGCGCTGAAGGCTCCGACCTATGTCGAAGACAAGAACTCCGGCGAACTGCGTCGCCCGCATCATATCGACCTGAAGACCGGCATGTATCGCGGCCGTCAGGTTCTGACGCCGAAGGAAAGCGCATAATTTTCCGATCCGGCCTGTCCGATCGTAAAGTTTCAAGGCCGGCATCACGCCGGCCTTTTTGCATTGTGCGCCCAGCATGGGCGCACTCTTGTGGGTGGAAGTCCCACCGTAAGCTGGTCATGGCGAACGAAGAGAAGCGCAACTGCGAGAGGGCG